>NZ_LGEA01000101.1 GCF_001280065.1 Streptomyces sp. NRRL B-1140 | reverse complement strand
GTCGTAATACGCCGACAGGCCCTGGAACCGGGAGTGGATGTCGCCGCCGGCGTCCCGGACATGACCCGCGTCCTTCTTCAGGTCCGCGTAATCCGTCTCGAGTTGTTCGAGGTTTCCGGTGAACTGCGGGATCTTCTCCGGCTGGATCACTTCTTTCCCACTCCAGGCAGATCCACCGGCGGCGCCTTCAGCGTGTTGCGCTGTGCCTCGGCCGCCATCTCCTCGTCACCGTTCAGATACGCCGTGGTCGCGTCCACCACGCCCTGCAACGACTTACCCGCCCGCGCCGCGACGAACTTCAGATCCTTCGTGGCGTGCTCCGCGTACTGCGACAACGCCAGGGCCACCAGGCCACCCTGCGCCTTCTCACCGCCGCCCTCGCCGCCGCCCTCGGCGGAAACAGTGCCCGCACTGGACGCCGCCGACGTCAGATGCTCACCGAACGCCTTCGCGTACTTCTCCAGCTTCGACGCCGCATCACCCGTCGTCTTCAGCACATGAGAAATACCCTGCGGCTTCAACTCCCAGCCGGGCACCACAAACCCCCGTCACACACCACTACCGACCACACCGAACAGAACAGACAAGACACTCGCGACGCGACAAACAGCGGCGATATCAGCCGATGTTGTCGACGGCCGCCTTCGCCCGCTGGATCGTCGACTGCGCCGTGCCGTCGTTCTTCTCCAGCGTCGTCTTCAGAAGGTGGATGATGTTCTTCACCTCTTGCGAGGCGTTGTTCCACCGCTTTTCCTTGCCGTGGTACTCATCCGCGACACCGTCCGCCGTGAAGTCAGCCATCGCCGCCTTCACCTGCTTGTCACGCTGAGCGATCAACGACTCCAGACGGCCGATCACCACCTGGATGTTCGACTGCGCATCAGACGACGCACCCATGTCGTACGACCGACGATCCGAACCCGCACCCGCCATCACACACCACTCCCCGAGAAAGAAAACACCAGCAACCAGCCCGGCGAACACCGGCACCGATCAGCGGAAACGCGCCGCGTCGAAATTCGCCGCCGACATCTGCTGACGCGCGTTGTCACCCTGCTCCTGGTCACCCGACGAGAACGCCGAGTCCATCCCCGACTGACCGCCCAGAATCGCCGACAACGACGAGTTCAGATCCGACGCGATACGGTCCGCCCGCGTCTTGAACTGGTCGAACATCACACGACCCGAACCGTTGAACTTGCCCTCCAGCGGCTGCGCCGCCGCCACCAACTGACGGACCAGACCACCCAGATCATCCGTCGAACCACGCGTGTCACGCTGCAACGACGACAACGTCTGCGCACCCATGTCGAACTTCATACCGCTGACTCGCCTCCCCCGTGTGGGCTACCTCGGCGACCGCTCTCGGCCGCCTCAAGTCTCTCCATCATCAGTATCAACACGGCAGTTGCCCGTGCAATCGGGGTCCGGGGTACTCACAGAAGCACCACATGTTCGCGAGGAGCCCGACACCCAGGGCGACAACAGGGCGCCAAGCAACCGCACTTGCTGCGCGGCCCACATCCGGAGACCACCTGTTCTCAGGTTCATGCGCACGGGGGAGGCGCCCGTCAGATCGGCCCCGGTGAGATCGGCCCCTTGAGCGTCCGACCGGTACAACTCCGCCCGTACAGACTCACATCGGGCAAGCTCGCGCCGGAGCCCAGCTGTGGGATGTGCCGGACGACCCGGCGTCCCCGGTCATCCTTCTCGCAGCCGAGTCGGTCGCCCGCACTCGTCCCAGCTGCGGTCTTCCAAGAGCGTCATCCCGTTTTCGGCGAACACCTGCTTGGCGGCAAGCACGCCGTTGGAATGCCATTCTCTGAACTCACCGACGGGCAGCCCTCCCCGCAGCACTCCCTCCGACCGGAGCGTGCCGTCCCTGTACCACTCGCGGGACGGCCCGTCCTTGTAACCGTCGACGTAGGCGTCGAGGCCGATCATGCTCTCGCCGAAGTGCTCGGTCACTTCACCGGTGAACGGTTCGCCGTTGCAGTACAAGCGCTCCGAGCTGTCCATGTCGACTTCGGGGTCGTCGATGTCAATACGCCTCATCGCTGCCACCGAGCTGGGGGAATGTGGACCGTGCGTCAGCGGGTCGCGGCGGACGTCGGCCCCTCGCGGCAGATCAGCAGCAGGGCCCGGTCGTCGTTGACGTCCTTGGCCACGGCCTCGATGAGGTGCCAGGCGGCGCCCTGGAAGCCTCCGGCCACATAGCGGTCGGCCTCCCCGGTGAGGCGGTCGATGCCCTCGACGATGTCGCGGTCGGCGGTCTCCACGAGGCCGTCCGTGAACAGCATCAGGACGTCCCCGGCCCGCAGGGAGCCCTTCACCGGGTCGAACTGGGCACCGTCGTACACCCCGAGCAGCGGGCCCTCGGCGGCCTTCTCCTCCCAGCGGCCGGTGCCGGCGCTGAGCTGGAGGCCCGGCGGGTGGCCCGCGGAGTAGAGCTCGTAGTCACCGGAGTCCAGGTCGAGGACCAGGTGGATGGAGGTGGCGAAGCCCTCGTCCCAGTCCTGGCGCAGCAGGTAGCCGTTCGCGGCGGGGAGGAAGGCGTGCGGCGGGAGGGAGCCGAGCAGGCCGCCGAACGCGCCGGACAGCAGCAGGGCACGGGAGCCCGCGTCCATGCCCTTGCCGGAGACGTCGGTGAGGACGACCTCCAGCGTACGGCCGCCGTTGGTGCGCGCCGCCACCACGAAGTCGCCCGAGAAGGACTGGCCGCCGGCCGGGCGCAGGGCCATCTCCCGGTGCCAGCCGGCCGGCAGGTCGGGCAACTTGCTCTGCACCCGGATGCGTTCGCGCAGGTCGAAGAGCATGGTGCCGCCGCGCCGCCAGGGCACGCCGACCCGGCTGCGGAACTGGGCCAGCAGCAGCCCGAAGAAGCCGCAGGCAGCGACCACGAGCACGACACCCGGGGTGACCCTCGACGGGCCCTCCGTGTACGGGCCGAGCTGCACCGACTCCACGATCAGTGCCGTGGCCGCGGCCGCGTAGAGGCCGAGGAGGCTGGCGGGCCGCAGCAGCAGACCGCCCACGACCACGGGCAGTACCAGCGCGGCAGGTGAGAACCACACCGAGTTACCCAGCGTGGCCGCCGCGATCAGCGGGACGGTCAGGAGCAGACCGGCCAGGGCGATCCAGTCGGAGCCGTTGCCGCGGAAGTAGTCGACGGCGGCCCGGCGCACGCCGACACGGACCCGGTGCCACTGCTTCTTCAACCGGGCCGTGAACGTCTCGGCTTCCGCGCGCCGCTCTCGTCCTGATGCCATTAGTTCGGGACCCTATCCATCGGACCAGCCCCTTGGCACGGGAGGTCCCACTTGTCCCCCGTCCGAGGGCCGACATCACAGTGAACTTCACCGTGCTCGGCCCTGCCTCCGCCCGGCGGAAAATGCCTCGCCCGCCCCGCATCGTCCTGGTAGGCATGGCTCATGGCAACTGACGGGAACGCCCCTTCGCCCGGTCTGCGGGTCCTGCGGCAGGACGATTGGGACAAGTGGTACGACACCCTGCTCCGGGCCTTCGGAGGGGTGCCGGAGTCAGCCGAGGAGCGGGAGTTGTGGCGCTCGCTGACCGAGTACGACCGTTCCCTCGGCATCTGGGACGGCGACGAGTGCGTGGGGACGGCCGGGGCCTTCAGCTTCCGGCTGACCGTGCCCGGCGGCGCGTCGCTGCCGGTCGCGGGCGTCACGATGGTCGGCGTGGCCGCCACGCACCGCCGGCGCGGCCTGCTGACGTCGATGATGCGGCGGCAGCTGGACGACGTGCGGGCATGGGGAGAGCCGCTGGCGGTACTCACCGCCTCCGAGCCGGCGATCTACGGGCGGTTCGGATACGGCAACGCGACCCTGTCGTTGGCCGCCGAGATCGACACCACCCGGGTCGGGCTGTCGGTGCCGGACGGTACGGATGACGTACGGGTGCGGTACGCGGCGCCGGCCGATGTTCTCGACGTGTGCGAGGCGTTGTATGCCCGGCTGGTTCCGGAGCGGCCCGGGATGCTGGCCCGGCGGCCCGGCTGGGAGCGGCTGGGGGTGCTCGATCCGGAGGGTGGACGGGAGGGGGCGTCGCCTCTGCAGTGCGTGCTCGCCGAGCGGGACGGGGAGACGGTCGGGTACGCGCGGTACCGGGTCAAGCCCGAATGGGAACTGTCCGGGTCCAACGGCAAGGTGGTCGTGGAGGACTTGGCGGCGCTGGCCCCGGCGGCCGAAGCGGCGCTGTGGCGTTTCCTGTTCGGGATCGACCTGACCTCGAAGGTGACCGTGCGGTCGCGTCCGGTGGACGACGCGTGGCAGTACCTGGTGTCCGACCAGCGACGCTGTCATCCGTGGTTCCGGGACTCGCTGTACGTGCGGCCGGTGGAGGTGGGCGCCGCGCTGGAGGCGCGGACGTATCAGGCCCCGGTGGATGTGGTGTTCGAGGTGGAGGACGCGTTCTGCCCGTGGAACGCCGGGCGTTGGCGGCTGACCGGAGACCCGAAGGGGGCGTCCTGCGAGCGTACGACGGATGCGGCGGATCTCGCCCTGTCCGTGCGGGAGTTGGGAGCGGCGTACCTTGGGGGCGTGTCGCTGGCCGCGCTGGCGGCGGCGGGCCGGGTGCGGGAGATCCGGCGGGGGGCGCTGGCGGAGGCGTCGCTCGGGTTCGGGTCGGCGGTGGCGCCGTGGCTGCCGCACGGGTTCTGACGGACGCCCGCTCCTTTCAGGGGCGTTGACAGGCCGGGCACCAGAAGAGGTTGCGGGCGGCGAGACCGGCGGTGCGGATCTCGCCGCCGCAGACATGGCAGGGCAGACCGGCCCTGCGGTAGACGTACACCTCGCCGCCGTGGTCGTCCACGCGCGGCGGGCGGCCCATCGCCTCCGGGGTGTGCTCCGGGCGGACGGTGTCGATGCGGTTGTTGCGCACGCCCTCGTGCATGAGGTCGACGAGGTCGGTCCAGATCGCGTCCCACTCGGCGGGGGTGATGTCCTTGCCGGCGCGGTACGGGTCGATGCCGTGCCGGAAGAGGACCTCCGCGCGGTAGACGTTCCCGACGCCGGCGATGACCTTCTGGTCCATGAGGAGGGCGGCGATCGTCGTACGGCTGCGGGTGATGCGGCGGTGGGCGCGGTCCGGGTCGGCGTCGCCGCGGAGCGGGTCGGGGCCGAGGCGGTCGTGTATCGCCTGCTTCTCCGGGGGCGTGATGAGGGCGCAGGTGGTGGGGCCCCGCAGGTCGACGTAGGTGGTGTCGTTCGCCAGGCGGAGGCGGACGGTGCCGGTGGGGGGCGGCTCGGGGGCCGGGCCGAAGGTGACCTTGCCGAACAGGCCGAGGTGGATGTGGATCCAGTCGGTGTCGCGGAAGCCGAGGAAGAGGTGCTTGCCGTGGGCTTCCGTGCGGGTGAGTTCGGCGCCGGTGAGGAGGGTGGCGGCGGGGGCGAATGTGCCCTGGGGGCTGGTGGCGCGGGGGTGTGTGCCGAGGAAGGCGGCGGCGTAGTCCTGGGCGAGGCGGTGGATGGTGTGGCCTTCCGGCACGGGTGCTCCTTGTGAACGTCGCCTTTGCCCGGCCGGGCCTGCGGGGGCGGAAGGCTGAGGTCGCGGGGCACCGCCCCGGACCCCGGGTTCTGCCCGCCCGGCCGACACGGTTCCTCACGATGCCGAGGCCACGGGGCTCCGCCCCGGACCCCGGGTTCTGCCCGCCCACCGGACACAGCTACTCACGAGGCCGGGGTCACGGGGCTCCGCCCCGGACCCCGGCGGGGCCTGCGTCCCCTGCACCCCTCGGGGGGTTCGCCCCCACTCCCTGCCGGGCCCGGAGTCGGCCCCTGCCCCCGCGGCCGCCCCGGCTTCTCCGGGCCGGGGCGCGGGGTCCGGTGGGTTACTGCTGCGGGTGGTGCGGAGGGATCGGGGGGAGGTCGCCGGTCGTTTCGTAGGCCGACAGCATGTCGATCCGGCGGATGTGACGTTCGTCACCGGAGAACGGGGTGCCGAGGAAGGTCTCCACGAACTTCGTCGCCTCGTCCTGCGAGTGCATGCGCGCGCCCACCGCGACGACGTTCGCGTTGTTGTGCTGGCGGCCCAGGGACGCCGTCTCCTCGCTCCAGGCGAGGGCCGCCCGGACACCCTTGACCTTGTTCGCGGCGATCTGCTCGCCGTTGCCCGAGCCGCCGATGACGACGCCGAGGGCGTCGGGGTCCGCGGCCGTGCGCTCCGCTGCGCGGAGGCAGAAGGGCGGGTAGTCGTCCTGGGCGTCGTAGATGTGCGGGCCGCAGTCGACGGGGTCGTGACCCGCCGCCTTCAGCCACTCGACGAGGTGGTTCTTGAGTTCGTAGCCCGCATGGTCCGAGCCGAGGTACACGCGCATGGGACGAGTGTGACACGGGTGTTTCGGGGAAGGCGCGCGGGGTGGCGCTCACAAAAAACTGAGGCGACTGTGAGCCCCATTACTGAACCTCAGGAAAACCTCAAGTAACAATCTGGATTCAAAGGTTCTCCTATTCGTTCGCCTCCGATTCACTGGACCGGCTCGTACACCGCTCGTACGAGCCACCCGTACACCGCGCTGCCGCGAAACACCCCTTTCGTGCGGCTGGTGCGGCGCCGTACGGAAGTACAGCTCCCCGGCGCAAAGGAAATCCGTTCCATGACCTCGCAGCCGACTCTGAACAAGACCGGAAACGACCCCGGAGGGCCCGGAGAACCCGGAGCCGAGGGCTCCGGACTGCAGGCCGGGCTCAAGAACCGGCATCTGTCGATGATCGCCATCGGCGGTGTCATCGGCGCCGGACTCTTCGTGGGGTCCAGCTCCGGTATCGCCACCGCCGGGCCCGGCATCCTGCTGTCGTACGCCCTCGTCGGCACGCTCGTGGTGCTGGTGATGCGGATGCTCGGTGAGATGTCGGCCGCCAACCCCACCTCGGGTTCCTTCTCCGCGCACGCCGACCGGGCCCTCGGGTCCTGGGCCGGTTTCTCCATCGGCTGGCTGTACTGGTTCTTCTGGGTCGTCGTGCTGGCGGTCGAGGCGACCGCCGGTGCGGTGATCCTGGAGGGCTGGATACCGGCCGTGCCCCAGTGGGGCTGGGCCCTGATCGTGATGCTGGTGCTGACCGCCACCAACCTGGTGTCCGTCGGCTCCTACGGTGAGTTCGAGTTCTGGTTCGCGGGCATCAAGGTCGTCGCGATCGCGGCGTTCATCGTCATCGGCGGACTGGCCGTGTTCGGGCTGCTGCCCGGCGTGGACAGCGAGCAGGCGGGGGTGAGCAACCTGACCGCGCACGGCGGCTTCCTGCCCAACGGGGCCGGCGCCATCCTCACCGGTGTGCTGCTCGTCGTCTTCTCCTTCATGGGCAGCGAGATCGCCACCCTGGCCGCCGGTGAGTCCGAGAACCCGCGGCAGGCCGTCACCAAGGCCACCAACAGCATCATCTGGCGTGTCGCCGTCTTCTACCTCGGCTCGATCGCCGTCGTCGTGTGCCTGCTGCCCTGGGACAGCAAGTCCATCACCAAGGACGGCTCCTACGTCGCCGCGCTGGACTCCCTCGGCATCGCGCACGCCGGTCAGATCATGAACTTCATCGTGCTGACCTCGGTGCTGTCCTGCCTGAACTCCGGCCTCTACACCGCCTCCCGCATGGCCTTCTCCCTCGGTCAGCGCGGTGACGCGCCGAAGGCCTTCGCCCGCACGACCTCCAACGGTGTGCCGCGCACGGCGATCCTCGCGTCGGTCGCCTTCGGCTTCGTGGCCGTGTTCTTCAACTACAAGTTCCCGGACTCCGTCTTCCTCTTCCTGGTGAACTCCAGCGGCGCGGTCGCCCTGTTCGTCTGGCTGGTGATCTGCTTCTCCCAGCTGCGCATGCGGAAGATCATCAAGGCCGAGGCGCCCGAGAAGCTCGTCGTGAAGATGTGGCTGTACCCGTACCTGACCTGGGCGACCGCCGCGCTGATCGTGTTCATCCTCGGCTACATGCTCACCGACACCGAGCACGACGGGCGTCAGACCATCCTGCTGTCGCTGCTCGTCGCTGCGGTGGTGCTCGTCATCGCCTTCGTGAAGAAGGGGGTGCGCGGGGAGCGTACGGCCGCCGACGTCCCGCAGGCCCAGGGTGAGGAGCGGAACGAGGTGTCGGCCGGCTGATCCCGCGGCCGCTCGCCGTTCGTCTCGGACGGGGGCCTGTGGTGTGTGCTGTCGCGCGCACCACAGGCCCCTTTTCGTTGCCCCTCACGAGCCCCGAGCCGTGCCTACAGCACCGTGAAGCTGTTCCTGACCTTCTCGTAGGTGGCGAGTGCCTCCTGTTCGATCCCGGCCTCGTACCACGTGTTGACCTGGTACGACTTGCCGGTCACGTCGAAGCCGAGCAGGCGGGCGTGCCAGTGGACGCCCTTCAGCGTGAAGGTGTACTCCCACACCACCGCCGGGTGGCCGCGGAACGTCGTCTCCTCCAGGCGGATCTTGCGGTAGTCCTGGCCCTGCTGGGCGTTGCGCTCCGAGGTCTGCCAGGTCTCCAGCAGGTCGCCGCGGGCCAGGGAGGACTTGCCGACCAGCTCCTGGGAGCCGTCCGGGGAGGTGTAGTGCACCTCCGCGCCCGTCTTCACGTCCCGCCGCCAGCCGTCGGGTGTCGCCCAGGCGAAACCACCGGCCTCCCGGTGCGTGCCGGGCGGCAGGGTCTGCGGCCTGGCGGTGCCCTCGACGGTGGGCGAGGGGGTGGTGTCCGCGGTGGTGGCTCCACTGGTGTTCCCGGTGGTGTCGCTTGTGGTGGCCGGTGCGGACGCCGAGGATCCCGCGCGGGGAGTCTCGTCGCCGTCGCCTGGTGGTCCCGCTGACGTCGCCAGCAGGATCGCCGCGACGGTTCCGGCGGCGGCGAGAGTGGCCGCCGCCACGGTGAGCGCCGTACGGCGACCGGGGTGGCGGCGGGGCGCGGCCGGAGTGGGCGGGCCGGGCAGTTCGCCCGGCGGCATCGGCTGGGGCGTGGGCTGAGGGCGGCACTCGGTCTCCGCCTGGGCGCGCGTCAGGGAGACGGGGGTCTGGGAATTCGCGGACGTCGTCGTGGGTGCGGGGTGCGGGTGGTGGTGCGGCTCCGGGACGGGGGCAGGGCTGCGGGGGTCCCGGGGCGCGGGGAGGAGGGGGGCGGGGTCCGGTGCGGGCGCGGGTGGAGGTGCGGGGGACGTTGCCTGTGGCTGCGGTTCCGGGGCTGCCCGCTGTCCGCCGAGGGTGGTGGGCAGGTCGGGGGCGGGATCCGGACGGGGCGAGCGCTCCTCATCCGCCACCGTAGGTATGGAGGCCGGGAATCCCACCGGCTCCAGTGCCGTCTGCAGAGTCTCCAGGTCCGGGCGGGCCGACGGTTCCTTGGCCAGCAAGGACGTCAGGATGTCCCGCAACGGGCCTGAGGCGGCGGGGAGTTCCGGCTCCTCGTACAGGACCGCGTGCAGGGTCGCCAGTGTGGTGTCGCGGGAGAACGGGGAGCGGCCGCCCAGGGCCGCACAGAGGGTGGCGCCGAGCGACCAGAGGTCGGACGGCGGGCCCTGGGGGCGGCCTGAGATGCGCTCGGGGGCCATGTAGTCGGGCGAGCCGACCAGCATGCCCACCATGGTCAGTGCCTTGGCGTCCTGGATCGCCGCGATGCCGAAGTCCGTGAGGACGACGCGCCGTCCGGGGCCGGAACCGCTGCCGTTGCCGCGTCCGGATCCGGCCACGCCGTCCGCGTGTTCCACGAGGACGTTCCCGGGCTTGATGTCACGGTGGAGTACGCCCCGTTCGTGCACCTGCCGCAGCGCCGCGACCAGACCGAGTCCGATGCGGGCCGTCTCTCCGGGGCTCAGCGAACCCCTCTCCGCGAGGATCCGTTCCAGGGAGCGGCCCGCCACCAACTCCATGACGATCCACAGGCGTTCGCCCTCGTCGACGACGTCGTAGACCCGTACGACGTTGGGGTGGTCGATCCGGGCCGTGGCCCTGGCCTCGCGCAGGGTGCGTTCACGGCGGGTCCTGCTGTCCTCCGCGTCGAGTCCGTCGATCCGCATTTCCTTGACGGCGACGAGCCGGTCGAGTATTTCGTCGACGGCTCGCCACACCCGTCCCATTCCCCCCTGGCCGATACTCTCGACCAACCGATAGCGCCCCGCCACCAATACCCCTGGAACACCACCGCTGTTCGCATTCCCCGGCAATTCGCTGCACCCCCTCCACGACGCCGCGACCGTCTCCAGTGAAACACAACGGTCACACTTCGTGCCGTACCAGGATAGTGCGGGGAAATCTTGTGGTACCTCTTTCAGTGCTGCGAATTCAGGCGCAGCCCAGGGGGACGCAAGGGGGACGAACATGAGTTCTCGTCACACGATGTCGATCACGGCATCGCTGGTCATGGCATCTTTCTCGGCGGTGATGATCCTTTCCGGAACAGCCGGCGCGGAAGACGACGGACCCGCAAGCAGCAAGGGGGGAAAGGTGGTTGACGCAGCCCCGGCAGGGGTGAAGCCGACCACGACACTGCCCGGGAAGATCTCGGTCGACAACAGTTCAGAAAAGACGGCGATTACCGCCTCGGTGAAGAACGAGGGGAACAAGGACAGCGGGAAGATCAGGCTCTTGGTCGTCGGTTTCGACGGGCTTGCCGTCAAGGGGGTCGGCGGGTGTTCGGAGATACCCGAGAAGGAACTTCCGGAAGGTTCGAACAGCGGATTCGCATGCCCGATCGACAATCTCGCGGCCGGTGAGTCGAAGTCGTACGCCGTCGACGCGACGTTCGACCTCGGCAAGAGCGGGAGGATCTGCCTGCCCGTGCAGACGGGCGACGGGAAGAAGACGTTCTGGCAGCAGGGCCCCGTGCCGTTCGGCACGAGCAACCCGTCGCCGGACGCCCCCGCCACACCCCTGCTGCTCGGCACCGACAACGAGCCGGCGGGGCCGGGCGGGAAGGAACTGCCGAAGACCGGTCCGGCGAGCGATCTGCTGCCGCTGGGCGCGACCGGCGCGTCGCTGCTCGCGGCGGGTGTGGCCGGATTGTGGTGGTCGCAACGGCGGCGACCGGGAACTCAGGAGGCCTGAATCCGACGGCTGCCGGGCGGGCACGGACGCCGTGAGGCCCGTCGGGGGCATCGCGCCCCCGGCGGGCCTCACGGCAACGCCTGCGGTGTCAGCGCTTGTTCGCGAACTTCCAGGCCGTCGGCAGGACACCCATGGCCAGAGCCGCCTTCAGCGCGTCGCCGATGAGGAACGGGGTGAGGCCGGCCGCGATCGCGGCGGTGGCGGACATGCCGGTGGCGAGGGCCAGGTAGGGCACGCCGATGGCGTAGATGATCGCCTCGCCCACCAGCATCGCGCCGGCCGTGCGCAGCACCGAGCGGTCGGCGCCGCGGCGGGCCAGGGCGCCGACGACGGTGGCGGCGAGGATCATGCCGAGGATGTAACCGAAGGAGGGGGCGACGCCCGAGGTGCCCTGCGCGAACCACGGCACACCCGCGATGCCCGCCACGGCGTACAGCGCGAGCGCGAGGAAACCGCGGCCGGCGCCGAGGGACGTGCCGACGAGCAGCGCGGCGAAGGTCTGGCCGGTCACCGGCACCGGGGAACCCGGCACGGGCACGGAGATCTGGGCGGCGAGGCCGGTGAGCGCGGCGCCGCCGAGCACGAGGGCCGCGTCCCGGACACGGGAGGCGGGGAGCAGGTCGGCGAGGACCTGTCCGGTGCGGGACGGTGTGGCGGCAGCGGTGCTCATGGGGACTCCGCGAGAGTGAGGGCCGGTGGGACACCGTGACGCTATCCCAGCGCCCTCACCCTGATCACCGTCAGCGCTCGACAAAGGCACGAACACGCTCTTGGTTGGCTTCGGACAAAGGGTGCCTCCTACATCGGGTTCGAGGTGACTCCGGTCACGGTGGTGAGGTGGTGCGTGGCACCGGAACGGGCCGAGAGGTGTCTGTAAGTTTCCCCCAAAGACGCAGTGCGCACCGTCTCGCCCGTCGGTCGCCGGCTGGGCAGCCCGGCACCGCTTTGCTAGCGTCGCGGACATGGTTGCCCAGGCCCGGTACTTCTCGTCGCGTCGCTATGTCGACCTGCGACGCCAGGGCACGGCCACCTGTCGCCGCCCTCGGTGAGGCGGGACGGAGGGATCCGGCCCGCCGATCGAAACGGCGCAGTGTCGGACCGGCCTCCAGGAAGAATCCCATGCCCCGTACCGCGGCTCCCCTTCTCACGTCCCCCGTCCCCCGTGCGTCCGACAGCGACCGGCGTCGCACCAGCGCGAGCGTCGTCCTGCGGTCCGTGCTGGAGCACGGGCCGGTCGCGCGCAGCACCATCGCCCGGCTGACCGGGCTGTCGCCCGCGTCGGTGACCGACTACTGCTCCCGCTTCGCCGAGTTGGGGCTCATCCGTGAGTCCGCCGAGCTGCGGCGCTCCAAGGGCGTGGGCCGACCGCACCTGCCGGTCGACCTGGACGACTCCCGGTTCGTGGTGGGCGGCGTGCACGTGGCGGTGCCGTACACCACGGTCGCGCTGCTGGACCTGCGCGGGCAGGTGGTGGCCCGCAGCGAGGTGAAGCACGCGGGCACCGAGCCCGCGCGGGTGCTGGGACGGGCCGCCGACGCGCTGGCGGCGCTGCTCGCCGGGTCTCCCCGCAGCAGGGCGCTGGGGGTTGGCTTCGCGACGGGCGGCTGGGTGGACCGGGACTCGGGCACCGTCGTGGAGCATCCACTGCTCGGCTGGCGCGAGGTGCAGGTGCGCCAGGTGCTCGGGGCGCGTACCGGGCTGCCCGTGCATGTCGACGGGCACGCGCGGGCGTTGGTGAACGCCGAGCGGCTGTTCGGGCGGGCGCGGGGCAGCCGCAGTGTGCTGCACCTGTTCGCGGGCAACGTGGTCGACTCGGCGTTCGCCACCCACGACGAGGTGCACCACGGGCCGCGCTCGCAGGCGGGGTCGATCGCCCATCTGCCGGTGCCGGGTGGGACGGAGCCCTGCGCGTGCGGCCGGGTGGGCTGCCTCCAGGTCGAGCTGAGCGAGCGGACGCTGTGCCGGCTGGCCCGGGAGGCGGGGGTCGTCGACGGGGTGAACCCGATGCATGTGGTCTCCGCCGCGGCGGCCGGAGACCCGGTGGCGGGGCGGCTGCTGCGGGAGCGGTCGCGGCGGGTGGGCCGTGCCGTCGGGCTGCTGCAGGACGTGCTGAACCCCGAGCGGGTGGTCGTGACGGAGGTCGGGGCCATGCACCGGGCGGACTGTCTCGCCGCGCTGCGGGAAGAGGTCGGAGCGGATCGCGCCGCGACCGTCTCACCGATCAGTTTCACGGATTCCGTACTGGCCGTGGCCGGCGGTTCGGTGGCGCTCGACGTTCTCTACCGGGATCCGCTGGCCGCGTCACCTGAGGCTATTTAATTCAGAAACTCGGAATGTTGACAGGAAGGCCCGATGACCAGGAACATCCTGTTCATGACCCCGCTCACGAGCTGTCGCACTCTCTGTTGCTGACCCGTTGACGCGCCCAGGCGCCCGTTCACGGAGCGCCTTCTTCTTCCCCGTGTGAAATTCACGTGAATTCCCCTGCCGGCCATTCCCGTGCGGAATTCCGTGTGCCGTGCCGTCTTCCATGATCAGGGAGTCCTCCCATGCCCTCTCCTCCCCTGCCCGGTCTCGACCGGCGTCTGTTCCTGACCTCACTGCTCGGCGTGACGGCCGCGGCTGCCGGACTGAGCGGCTGCGCGGACAGCAGTGCCGCCGCCGAGGAGGCCTCGAACGCTCCCCTGGCCTCCAAGGTGCCCGCCGGTACGAGCCTGAAGATCGCCTCGTACCAGGACGCGCAGCAACTCCAGTTCAAGCTGGCCGGGTTCCGGGATCTGCCGTTCAAGGTCGCCGACTGGCTGAACATCGGCGCGGGTCCCGATGTCATCAACGCCTTCCGCGCGAAGTCCCTGGAGGTCGCCAACAACGCGGGCATCCCGCCGATCCAGGCGCACTATCAGGGCTTCGACGCGAAGATCGTGGCGATCAACATCACCCGGAAGCCCAACTATCTCTTCGCCACCAAGCCGGGCAGCGACATCCGTACGGTCGCCGGTTTCAAGGGCAAGCGGCTCGCCTTCTCCCAGGGCCAGGCACAGGGCGTGGTCCTGCTGCGGGCGCTGAAGAAGGCCGGGCTGGCGTACGACGACGTGGAGCTGGTGTCGCTGACCAGCAACCAGTTCCTCACCGCCCTGCAGTCCGGGCAGGTGGACATCGCCCCGCTCGCCAACACCCAGGCGCCGGCGTATCTGGCGAAGTACAGGTCGGCCCGGACCATCACCACCGACGTGGTGGACCTGCTCAACCTGCTGTGGGCGCCGGTTTCCGTGCTGAACGACAAGGCGAAGGCCGCCGCGATCGCCGCGTACATCCCGTACTGGGCGAAGAGCCAGGTGTGGACCTACGAGCACCCCGACGAGTGGAACGAGCAGTTCTACGTCGGGACGCAGAACCTGACGCTCCCCCAGGCGAAGGCCGTCACCGCGCTCGCCAACAAGCCGCTGTTCCCACCCCGCTGGGACGAGGCCATCAGGTGGGAGCAGGAGACCGCCGACCTGCTCGCGGAGGGCGGCTTCGTGAAGGAGTTCGACGTCTCCGAGCTCTTCGACCACCGCTTCGAGTCCCTCGCGGCCAAGGCCGTACCCGCGGAGTACCGGAGGTGACCGCCGTGACCACGACGACGCACACGACGCACACGGCGCACACGACCGCGCAGGCTCCCGCGGCGCTCGCCCCGGTGGAGGGGACGCACCAGGTGCGCAGGCGCCGGCGGCTGGCTCCCGGCAAGCGGCTGCCCGCCACCCGGCTCGTCGGGCCGGCCGCCGTGCTCGGGCTGTGGAGTGCCGCCTCCGCCGCCGGGCTGCTCGACCCGGGCGCGATCCCGGCCCCGTGGACGGTGCTGGAGACGGGCAGCCGCCTGTGGACCGCGGGCACGCTGCCGGACGACATCCTGACGTCGCTGCAGCGCGCGGCCACCGGTTTCTCGATCGGTCTGGTGGTGGGCATCCTGCTCGCGCTGGCGTCCGGGCTGACCCGGACCGGCGAGGCCCTGATCGACGGGACGGTCAACCTCAACCGGGCGATCCCCACCCTCGGCCTGATCCCGCTGTTCATCCTGTGGCTGGGCATCGGGGAAACCTTCAAGATCGCCATCATCGCGATCGTCGTCTACATCCCGATCTACCTGAACACGCACGCCGCGCTGTCCGGCATCGACAGCCGCTTCGTCGAACTCGCCGAAGTCCAGGGCCTGTCGAAGTACCGGTTCATCCGGCAGGTCGTGATCCCCGGCGCCCTGCCCGGCTTCTTCGTCGGGCTGCGGCTCGGCGTCACCGGCTCCTGGCTGGGCCTGGTGGTGCTGGAGCAGATCAACGCCACCAGCGGCCTCGGCTACATGATGTTCCAGGCGCAGAACTACGGCCAGACGGACGTCATCCTCGTCGGCCTGGTCGTCTACGGCGTCTTCGGCCTGGTCTCCGACAGCGCGGTCCGTCTGATCGAACGGAGGGTGCTGTCATGGCGCCGCACACTGAGCAGCTGACCCGGCCCGCCGTCCGACTGCGCGGCCTGACCCGGTCGTTCGACGGGCGCACGGTCCTCGACGGCATCGACCTCGACCTGCCCGCCGGACAGCTCACCGCCCTGCTCGGGCACAGCGGCTCCGGCAAGAGCACCCTGCTGCGGGCGATCGCCGGGCTCGACCACGGCGTCACGGGCTCCGGGCAGCTCACGGCCCCCGAGCGGGTGTCGGTGGTCTTCCAGGACTCCCGGCTGCTGCCCTGGCGGCGGGTCCTCGACAACGTGCTGCTCGGCGCGGAGGGCAAGGACGCCGGGCGCAAGGGGCGGGAGGCCCTGGAGGAGGTGGGGCTGAAGGGCCGCGAGCGGGCCTGGCCGGGCCAGCTGTCCGGCGGGGAGGCCCAGCGCGCCGCCCTGGCCCGATCGCTCGTACGGGAGCCGGAACTGCTGCTGGCCGACGAGCCGTTCGGGGCGCTGGACGCGCTCACCCGGATCCGGATGCACGGCCTGCTCCGCGAGCTGTGGGAGCGCCATCGGCCCTCGGTGCTGCTGGTCACCCACGACGTGGACGAGGCGATCGTGCTCGCCGACCGGGTGCTCGTCCTGGACCAGGGCCGGATCGGCCTCGACCTCACCATCGACCGCGCGCACCCGCGGTCGTACCGCGACCCCCTGCTCGGCGAATACCGGGAGCGGCTGCTGGCCGCGCTCGGTGTCACGGAGGACCACCGATGACCCGCAGACAGCTCCACCTGAACGCGTTCTTGATGAACACCGGCCACCACGAGGCGTCGTGGCGGCTGCCGGAGAGCGACCCGTACGCGCACGTGGACCTGGCCCACTACGTGCGGCTCGCGCGGATCGCCGAGCGCGGCACCTTCGACTCGCTGTTCCTCGCCGACGGCCCACAGCTGTGGAACAACCTCGCACAGCGGCCCGCCGGGGCGCTGGAGCCGATCACGCTGCTGACCGCGCTGGCTACGGCGACCGAGCACATCGGCCTGATCGCCACGGCTTCCACGTCGTACAACTCGCCGTACAACCTGGCCCGGAAGTTCGCCACGCTGGACCACCTCAGCGGTGGCCGGGCGGGCTGGAACATCGTCACGACCGCCGGTGCCGAGGCCGCCCGCAACTTCGGTCTGGACGCCGAGCCGGCGCACGCCGAGCGGTACGCGCGGGCCGCCGAGTTCCTCGACGTGGCGCTGAAGCTGTGGGACAGCTGGGAGGACGACGCGATCGTCGCCGACAAGGCGGCGGGCGTGTGGGGCGACGACGCGAAGATCCACCCGCCCCGCCACCGGGGCCGGTACTTCAGCGTCGAGGGCGCCCTCAACGTGCCGCGCACGCCCCAGGGTTACCCGCTGCTCGTGCAGGCCGGCTCATCCGAGGACGGCAAGCGGTTCGCCGCCCGGTACGCGGAGGCGGTGTTCACCGCCCAGCAGACCATCGAGGACGCGCGGGCCTTCTACGCCGACCTCAAGTCCCGGACCGTCGCCGCCGGCCGGGACGCCGGGCACATCAAGGTGCTGCCGGGCATCGTCCCGGTGATCGGTTCCACCGAGGCCGAGGCGCTGGAGAACGAGCGGCTCCTGGAGGACCACATCGTGCACGCGCACGGCGTGGACCGCCTGGAGCGGCTGCTTCAGCTCGACCCGGGCACCCTGGAGCTGGACGGCCCGCTCCCCGCCGACCTGCCGCCGGAAAGCGCCGTCGAGGGCGCGAAGAGCCGCTACACGCTCGTGGTGGAGCTGGCCCGGCGCGACCGGCTCACCGTGCGGCAGCTCATCGGCCGGCTCGGCGGCGGCCGCGGGCACCTCACCTTCGCCGGGACGCCCGAACAGGTCGCCGACACCATCGAGCTGTGGTTCGACTCGGGCGCCGCGGACGGCTTCAACATCATGCCCGCGGTGCTGCCGTTGGGCCTGGAGGCCTTCGTCGACCACGTCGTCCCGATCCTGCGCGCCCGGGGACTGCTCCGCACCGAGTACGGCGGCGCCCCCCGCACCCTGCGGGAGCGCTACGGCCTCCCGCGCCCCGCCAACCAGCACGTCAACGCCCCCGCCCTCGTCTGAGCCCCCGCCCTCGTCCGAACCCCCGTCCTCCGGAAGGAACCCGTCATGGCCATCGAGATCCACAAGGTCACCGCGAACATCGGCGCCCGAGTCGAGGGCGTCGACCTCACCCGGCCCCTCGGCCAGGAGACCTACGCCGCCCTGCGGGACGCGCTCAACACCCACAAGGCCCTGGTCTTCGACGCGGAAGGCCTCGACGACGCGGGCCAGCAGGCCTTCGCCCGTCATTTCGGCGACATCACCACCGCTCACCCGACGGTGTCGTCCATCGCCGACGCCCCGAACGTACTGCCCGTCGACAGCGAGCGGGGCCGGGCCGCCAACCACTGGCACACCGACGTCACCTTCGTCCTCAACCCGCCGCAGGCCAGCACCCTGCGCAGCATCACGATCCCGCCGTACGGCGGCGAGACGCTGATCGCCAGCTCGGCCGCCGCGTACCGCAACCTGCCCGAGTCGCTGCGCAGCCTCGCCGACACCTTGTGGGCCGAGCACACCAACGACTACGACTACGCCGTCCCGGACGAGGAAGTCGACGAGGAACAGGCCGCCCGGCGCGCGCAGTTCACCTCGATCAGGTACCGCACGGTCCACCCGGTGGTCCGCGTGCATCCGCTGACGGGCGAGCGCGGCCTGTTCATCGGCGGCTTCGCGCAGCGGATCGTGGGCCTCTCCCCGGGCGAGTCGCGCAAGATCCTCGACCTGCTCCAGGCGTACGTCACCCGGCCGGAGAACATCCTCCGCCACCGCTGGTCGCCGAACCAGCTCGTCCTGTTCGACAACCGCATCACCCAGCACTACGCCATCGACAACTACGACGGCCTGCCGCGCCGCCTGCACCGGGTCACCGTCGCGGGTGACATCCCCGTCGGGATCGAGGGCAAGGAGAGCTACGTCATCGAGGGCGACGCCTCGCACTACACGCCGGTCGCCGCATAGCCACACAGAGCGACACGACCGTCCACATGCTGGGATGCCTCTCCGTCAGGCGGAGAGGCATCCGACACTGGCGGCGTTTTGCCCTCGTACGCCCCTCACGCATAGGACGAGTCGCGCCCATGCCCAGCAGCACCACCACGGGGACGCCGCCCAGCGCGGACGACGTCTCCCTCTCCCATGGCCTGAAGCAGCGCCACCTGTCGATGATCGCCCTCGGCGGGGTGATCGGGGCCGGTCTGTTCGTCGGCTCCGGTGCCGGTATCGCCGCGGCCGGTCCGTCGATCGTGGTCGCCTACGCCCTCTCCGGTGCCCTCGTGATGCTCGTGATGCGGATGCTCGGCGAGATGTCGGCCGCGTATCCGTCGTCGGGGTCGTTCTCGGCGCACGCCGAGCGGGCGATCGGCCCCTGGGCGGGATTCACCGCCGGCTGGTCGTTCTGGGTGCTGCTCTGCACCGCCGTCGGCCTGGAGGGCATCGGCGCCGCGAAGATCGTCCACGGCTGGCTGCCGGGCACGCCGGAGTGGGCGTGGGTGGCACTGTTCATGGTCGTCTTCTGCGGCACGAACCTGGCCGCCGTGAAGAACTTCGGCGAGTTCGAGTTCTGGTTCGCGGCGCTGAAGGTCGGCGCGATCACCCTGTTCCTGGTGCTCGGCGTCCTGGCGATCGCGGGCGTCCTGCCCGGCACGGACTCGCCGGGCGCGAGTCACCTCACCGACTTCCTGCCGAACGGCGGCGAGGGCCTGGTCATCGGCCTGCTCGCCTCGGTCTTCGCCTACGGCGGTCTGGAGACGGTCACCATCGCCGCCGCCGAGTCGGAGAACCCCGTCAAGGGCGTCGCGAGCGCGGTCCGCACGGCGATGTGGCGCATCGCGCTGTTCTACGTCGGCTCCATGGCCGTCATCGTCACGCTCGTCCCCTGGGACTCGAAGGCGGTCGTCGAGAAGGGCCCGTACGTCGCCGCCCTCGACCAGCTCGGCATCCCCGGCGCCGGCCAGCTGATGAACGTGGTCGTCCTGGTCGCCCTGCTGTCCGCCATGAACGCCAACGTCTACGGCGCCTCCCGCATCGCCTACTCGCTCGTGGAGCGCGGGCAGGGCCCGAAGGGCTTGGGCCGGGTCTCGGGCGGGGTGCCGCGGATCGCCGTGCTGGCGTCCTCGGTGTTCGGGTTCCTGTGCGTGCTGCTGAGCTACTGGCGGCCGAACGACGTCTTCGCCTGGCTGCTGAACATGATCGGCGCGGTGATCCTGGTCGTCTGGATCTTCATCGCCGTCTCGCAGCTGCGCCTGCGCCGCCGCCTGGAGCGCGAGGCGCCCGAGAAGCTGGCCGTGCGCATGTGGGCGTTCCCCTGGCTGACCTGGGTCGCCCTGGCCGCGATGGCCGCGGTCTTCGTCCTGATGGCCCGGGAGCCGGACACGCGGGTGCAGCTGTACTCGACGGGCGGGATGATCCTGGTCCTGGCGGCGGTCGGGTACGCGTGGCAGAAGGCCCGGGCCAAGCAGTAGGAAGCCCACCGCCGAAGGCCCCCGCGACACACGCGGGGGCCTTTCACGTGCCCGGGCCCCACCAGAGGCCCTCCTGCTGCTAGCGTGCAGTTGCAAGCCTATTGCAATAAGGTCCGGAGGGGATCCCGCCCATGCCCGTCTACACGCTGCCTGAACTGCCCTACGACTACTCCGCGCTCGCCCCCGTGATCAGCCCCGAGATCATCGAGCTGCATCACGACAAGCACCACGCCGCCTATGTGAAGGGCGCCAACGACACGCTGGAGCAGCTGGCCGAGGCGCGGGACAAGGAGACGTGGGGGTCGATCAACGGGCTGGAGAAGAACCTGGCCTTCCATCTGTCCGGGCACATCCTGCACAGCATCTACTGGCAGAACATGACCGGCCCGAAGGACGGTGGCGGGGAGCCGCTGGCGCAGGACGGGGTGGGTGAGCTCGCGGACGCGATCACGGAGTCCTTCGGCTCCTTCGCGCGGTTCAAGGCGCAGTTGTCCAAGGCGTCGGCCACCACGCAGGGTTCGGGCTGGGGAGTGCTGGCCTACGAGCCGCTGAGCGGGCGGCTGATCGTGGAGCAGGTCTACGACCACCAGGGCAACGTCGGCCAGGGCGCCACCCCGATCCTCGTCTTCGACGCCTGGGAGCACGCCTTCTACCTGCAGTACCGCAACCAGAAGGTCGACTTCATCGAGGCGATGTGGCAGGTCGTCAACTGGCAGGATGTGGCCCGTCGTCACCAGGCCGCCAAGTCCCGATCGGATGTGCTGTTGCTGGCCCCCTGAGGCCGTGAAGCGTCCTGCCTCGTGATCGTCTTCTCACCCTTCACGCACGGCAGGCGGAGAGAAGGAGACCCCCGCGAGGACGTGACTCGCGGGGGTCTCCCGTGCCTAGGCGGCGTGGTGGATGACCAGCTTGAACTCGGCCAAGGTCAGCAGCCTCGACGTGGCGTCGTCGTGCGTGACCCGCAGGGCGAGCGGCATGCCCGGGTCGACGAAGATGCCGTGGCTCTTGACGAAGAACTGCCCGCCCGGCGACGGCGGCCGATGCTCGGTCGCCGTCGTGTCGTTCGGAGTCGGCGTCAGCCCCAGTGGGTCGCGCACGAACTGGTCGCGCAGCTCCGTGTAGCCGTTGGAGGCGCTCGCCGCCTCCCACTGGATCATCGCGTGGAGCTGGCCCCAGCCGGCTTTCGACGGCCAGATCAGCCCGCTGCGGTCGTCCGTCGCCCAGTTGGACACCACGTAGCCGTCCGGCTGCACGGCCTGGTGCATCTCGAAACGATCGGTGGGCTCGGCCGCGCCGAAGGGGAACCGCACCACCTTGTACGTGGTGCCGGGCGCGATCAGCTGAGGTGTGTCGACCTTCAGTGAGCACACCTGCACTCCGGGGGCGGTGGGGTCGCTCGTGCCGGACATGGGGCAGCTCTGCCCATCCGGACGGCCCGTTATGCGCCGTGCGTCCACTTCGGGCCCCCGGAGCGCGCAGCCGTGCGCGTCACGGCTTGCGGCCCAGGCCGCCGTGCTGGCCGATCGGGTCCGTGGGGGCGCCCGGCTCGGGGTGCCACAGCGGTACCGAGACCACGCCCGGTGCCACCAGTTCCAGGCCCTCGAAGAACGCCTCGATCTGCTCGACCGGTCGCAGGAAGTACGGGACCGCGCCCGTCTCGTTGTAGGCGTCCTGTGCCTGCTCGTAGGCCGGGTCCGTGCCGCGTGAGCCCTCGTTGAGGGAGAGGTGACTGCCGGAGGGCAGGCCGGCCAGGAGACGGCGGACCAGGTCGCGGGCCTGGTCGTAGTCGGCCACGTGGCCCAGGATGCCGCTGAGGATCAGGGCCGTGGGGCGGGTGAGGTCGAGGGTCTTGCCGGCGGCCGCGAGGACCTCCTCGGGCTCGAAGAGGCTGATGGGCTCGTACGCCGTCGCTCCCTCGGGGGTGGAGGTGAGCAGGGCGCGGGCGTGCGCGAGGACCAGCGGGTCGTTGTCCACGTAGACGATCCGCGCCTCGGGGGCGAGCCGCTGGGCGACCTCATGGGTGTTGTCGACGGTCGGCAGGCCGGTGCCGACGTCGAGGAACTGCCGCACGCCCGCCTCCCGGACGAGGTACCGGATGCTGCGGCCGAGGAAGGCGCGGCTGCTGCGGGCGATGGTGACGATGCCGGGGAAGACGGCGGTGTACGCGTCACCGGCCGCCTCGTCCACCGGGTAGTTGTCCTTCCCGCCCAGCCAGTAGTTCCAGATCCGGGCCGAGTGCGGCACCGACGTGTCGATCTGCGTCATGTGCCCATACTGCTACGGCACTTCGGTCTCGCACGGCACATTGAGTGAGAGGAGTGCGGCGGAACCGTCGGGGTTCATGCGCAGTTCACTGATCGCCGCGTTCCGCAACCGCGGGAGCACTCTGCGGTACTCGCTCACCGGGATCGACAGCAGGGTGCACAGCACCAGCCGCAGCAGCGTGTTGTGGGCGACGACCAGGACGCGTTCGCCGGGATGGGCGGCGGTGATGTCCCGCAGGGCGCGCACGCCGCGGGCCGCCGCCGCCAGCGGGTCCTCGGCACCGGGGAAGGAGTGCTCCACCGGGTCGGCCCGGTAGGCCGCGGCCCACTCGGGGTCCTCGGCCTCGAACTCGGCGAGCGTCCGGCCCTCCAGAACCCCGAAGTCGCATTCACGCAGGTGGGGTTCGCTCTGGGGGGTGAGGCCGAGGGCGCGGCAGGCGGGCTCGGCGGTGGCGACGGCGCGGGACAACGGAGACGTCCAGATCGCGTCGACCGGGTGGGTGGCGGCCCACCGGCCGAGGGCGTCGGCCTGGGCGCGGCCGGTGTCGGTGAGGTCGATGTCGCTGATGCCGGCGTAGCGGTTCTCGGTGTGCCAGACGGTCTGTCCGTGGCGGACCAGCAGGAGGGTCGTACTCATGAGGCGGAAGTATCCCGGTTCAGCCGGCCGTACGCGTGCGCGGCGACCGGGCCGGGCAGCCAGCCGCGCTCCCGCAGGGCGTCGACGAGACGCGCGTACGGCTCGGCGAAGGCTGCCGTGCGCCCCGGGCGGGGCGCGACGACGGTGCGGACGCGGACCATGCGTGCGGTGACGTCCGCGAGCGCGCCGGTCCCCGACGCCCCGTACGCGGCCAGCGCCGCCATGCCCAGGGCCGGTTCGGTCTGCTCGGGGACGCGGGCCGGGCGGCCCAGGATGTCGGCGCGCAGCTGGTTCCAGTACGGGCTGCGGGCACCGCCGCCGGTGAAGGTGAGCGGGCCGTCCAGAGGGGCGCCGAGGTGGTGCAGGTAGTCCAGGCACAGACGTTCGGCGAAGCCGACGCCCTGGAGCAGCGCGGCCCACAGATCGGCGTCCTCCACGGGATCGCCCAGGACGAACGAGGTCGCCCCGGGTGCCCGGAACGGGAACCGCTCCCCCGGCGAGACGAGCGGGTAGGCGATCGCATTCGACGGCTCGAACGCCCTGGCCTGTGCGTCCATCTCGGCCGGGTCGGCCCGCGGGAAGTGCGCCGCGAGCGCCCCGGCCCCGACGCTCGACGCCCCGCCGGGCAGCCAGGTGCCGTCCGGGGCACGGTGGTTGTAGACCACGCCGGCCGGGTCGCGGACCGGGTCGCGGGCGGCGCCCTTCAGCACGAGCGTGGTGCCGAGCACGGAGTTCCAGGAGCCGGGACGCAGCGCGCCCGACGCGATCTGGGCCGCACAGCCGTCGGTCATTCCCGCGAACACCGGCGTGCCGGCGGGGATGCCGGTGGCGTCGGCGGCGGCCGGGCCGACCTCGCCGAGGCGCGTCCCCGGCGGGACGACGTCCGGGAACAGGCCGTCGGGGACGCCCAGTGCGGCCAGGGCGGTCTGCGGCCAGCGGGCGCGCTCCAGGTCGTAGCCCGTCTTCAGGGCGTGGCTGGAGTCGGCCGGGGGCGGCTCGCCCGTGAGGCGGGAGACGACCAGGTCGGGCTGGTGCGCCAGGCGCAGCGAGGTGCCGCGGTACTCCTCCAGCAGCCACAGCGCCTTCGGCAGCGCCCAGGTGTCCTGGACCGCGAGCCCCGCCTCCCGGGCCCGGGCGGCCTGGGTCTTCGCCCGTCCGTCGTCGTACATCAGCGCGGGGCCGACCGGGCGGCCCGCGCCGTCCGTCGGCAGGACCGTGCCGGACGTGCCGCACACCGCGAGTCCGCCGATCGGCCGGCCCGGGGGCGCGCTGCGCAGGGCCGCCCGCGAGGCATCGCACAGCGCCGCCCACCACAGCAGCGGGTCCTGCTCGTGCCGCACGCCGTCCCGCCGTCCCGTCAGCGGGGCCGAGCCGCGGCCGAGGACCGTGCCGTCGGCGGTGACGAGCAGTACGCGGACGCCCTGTGTGCCCAGATCGATGCCCAGCCAGCCCGCACCCGTGTCCGCGGCCTCGCCCTCGCCCGCACCGTCGTTCACCATCCGGAACCTCCCACGCCGTCGCAGCCGGATCTGTGAACTTCTCACTGTGCCCCGATATTTTCCCGTGCGCGAGGGATTGACGCCCAACTTCAGCCGTTCCACCCTCTGTTAACGAGTCGACTCGACGTGTTAACCAGGCTCCACGCGGAGGTACGGATGGACACGCACGTGCACGACCGCCGACGCTTCCTCACCCTCGCCGCCGCGGCGGCGGCCACCCCGTTGCTCGCGGCCTGCGGCGCCGGTTTCGGCGGGAACGACGACAAGAGCGACGGCTCGGCGGCGGACGACGTCACCGGTTCCTTCGACTGGAAGCGGGAGAAGGGCACCACCGTCAAAGCCCTGCTCAACAAGCACCCGTACACCGACGCCCTCATCGCCGACCTCAAGTCGTTCACCGCACGGACGGGCATCGAGGTCGAGTACGACGTCTTCCCCGAGGACAACTACTTCGACAAGCTCACCGTGGACCTGTCCAGCGGGCGTGCCTCCTACGACGTCTTCATGCTCGGCGCGTACATGGTGTGGCAGTACGGGCCGCCGGGCTGGCTGGAGGACCTCGGGCCCTGGATGCGCAACTCCTCCGCGACGGCCTCCGAATGGGACCAAGCGGACTTCTTCCCGAACCTGCTGCAGGCCGACCAGTGGTCCCTGAAGGCGGGCGCGCCACTCGGCAAGGGCGGGCAGTACGCCCTGCCGTGGGGCTGGGAGACGAACGTCGTCGCCTACAACACCGAGGTGTTCGGGAAACTCGGCGTGAAGCCGGCCGAGACGTTCGACGAGCTGACCGAACTCGCCGGGACCATCAAGCGCAAGGCGCCGGGCGCCGGCTTCGACGGGATGTACGGGATCGCCGTACGCGGGTCCAGGAGCTGGGCCACCATCCACCCGGGCTTCATGACGATGTACGCCCGCAACGGGCTGAAGGACTTCACGGTCGACGGCGGCAAGCTCACCCCCGCCATGAACAGCCCCGAGGCCGTCGCCTTCACCGAGGACTGGGCCCGCATGGTCAAACAGGGCGGGCCGCCGTCCTGGACGTCGTACACCTGGTACCAGTGCTCCAGCGACCTGGGCGCGAAGAAGGCCGGGATGCTGTTCGACGCCGACACGGCCGCCTACTTCCAGGCGGTGAAGGGCGCGAGCCCCGCCTCCGGGAAGATCGCCTTCCACCCCGGGCCGAAGGGACCGGACGGCTCGCTCGCCACCAACATGTGGATCTGGTCGCTCGGCATGAACGCCAAGAGCAAGAAGAAGAGCGCCAGTTGGCTGTTCCTGCAGTGGGCGACCGGCAAGGAGCACCTGCGCAGGGGCGCGATCAGGCACAACCACATCGACCCGGTGCGCAAGTCGGTCGCGAACGACGCCGCGTACAAGGACAAGATGCGGCACCTGCCTGGTTTCCTGGAGACCTTCGAGACAGTCGTCGACCAGACGAAGATCCAGTTCACCCCGCAGGCGCAGTTCTTCGACGCGACGACCAGCTGGGCGGCGGCCCTCCAGGAGATCTACGGCGGCAAGGGCGCGAAGTCGGTCCTGGACGGGCTGGCGGACGACCTCGCCGGCAAGGTGGGCTAGCCATGCGGCTCGCGCTGCGGCCGTACCTCCTGATCGTCCCGGCCCTGTTGCTGACCTGCGGGATCCTCTACCCCTTCGGGCTCGGTCTGTACTACACGCTGTTCGACTTCTCGGCGAGCACACCGCAGCCGGACATGGTGCGGTTCGAGAACTACAGAGCCGTCTTCACCCAGGAGGCGTTCTGGAACTCGGCATGGGTGACCGTGCTGTACGCCGTCGGGGCGGCCCTCGCCGAGACCGTGCTCGGCGTGGCCGTCGCCCTGCTGCTGCACCGGTCGACGATCATCGGCCGGGTCCTGGAGAAGATCCTGATCCTGCCGCTGATGATCGCGCCGGTGATCGCGGCGATCATCTGGAAGCTGATGCTCCAGCCGTCGGTCGGTGTCGTCAACCACCTGCTCAAACCCGTCGGCCTGGGCGGCGTGCAGTGGACCGACACGCCGACGGGCGCACTGCTGTCGTCGATCGCCGTGGACGTGTGGGTCTACACGCCGTTCGTGGCGATCCTCGCCCTGGCCGGTCTGCGGTCGCTGCCCGCCTCCCCGTTCGAGGCGGCGGCCGTGGACGGCGCGGGGTGGTGGTACACCTTCCGGCGGCTCACCCTGCCGATGCTGTGGCCGTACGTCCTGGTCGCGGTGATCTTCCGGTTCATGGACTCGCTGAAGGTGTTCGACATCATCTACGCCCTGACCGAGGGCGGGCCGGGGGATGCGACCGTCGTCCTGCAGATCCGGGCCTACCTGGAGGCCATCCGCTTCCAGCGGTACTCCTTCGGGATCAGCTACACGATCGTGCTGTGGGCCGTGGTGTACCTGGCCGCGATGGTGCTGGTGAAGCACCTGGGGAAGATCCAGCGGAAGGCCGCGGAGGTCACCACATGAACAGACGCCTCCTCGGGTGGCTCGGCGACGCCGCCCTGATCCTCTACTTCGTCTTCGCTCTGTTCCCGATCGCCTGGATGGTGATCCTGTCGCTGAAGCCGGCCGACCAGCTCTTCTCCACCTACTTCTCCTTCTCCCCCACCCTCGACGGCTACCGGACCGTCCTCGGCGACAGCGAGGGCATCCCGTTCGTGCGGTTCTTCGTCAACAGCCTCGTGGTGTCGGTCGGAGCGGTCGCGCTGTCGCTGGTGGTGGGGCTGCCGGCGGCGTACGCCTCGGCGCGGTGGCGGTTCAAGGGCTCCGAGAACCTGATGTTCACGCTGCTGTCGTTCCGCTTCGCACCCGAACTGACGGTCATCATCCCGCTGTTCGTGCTGTACCAGAAGCTCGGCTTGTTCGACACGTACGTCGGCATGGTGTGGGTACTGCAACTCGTCACGCTGCCGCTGATCGTGTGGATCATGCGGTCCTACTTCGCCGACCTGACACCCGAGCTGGAACAGGCGGCCCTGCTGGACGGCTACACCCGCAAGCAGGCCTTCTTCAAGGTGGCCCTGCCGCTGGTCAAGCCGGGCATCGCGGCCGTGTCGCTGCTGGCGTTCATCTTCGCCTGGAACAACTTCGTCTTCCCGCTGATCCTCACCTCCAACGAGGCCCAGACGGTGACCGTGGGGGCCCTGTCGTTCCTCGGCGGGGACCGGCCCAAGTACAACCTCACGGCCGCCGCCGCCCTGGTGTCGGTCGTACCGCCGCTGCTGCTGGCGCTGACGATCCAGCGGTATCTGGTGCGGGGGCTGTCGTTCGGGGCGGTGAAGTCTTGATCCGGCTGAGCGGGATACACAAGGCGTACGGGAAGACGCTCGCGCTCGACGGCCTCGAACTGGACGTGCGGGAAGGCGAGTTCTTCTGTCTGCTCGGACCGTCCGGCGCGGGCAAGACCACCACCCTGAAGACCGTCGCCGGACTCGAACAGCCCGACTCCGGGACCGTCCTGCTCGACGGCGACGACATGCGGGGGGTGGAACCGTACGACCGGGGCGTGGCGATGTGCTTCGAGAGCTACGCCCTCTACCCGCACCGCTCGGCCTACGACAATCTGGCCTCGCCGCTGCGCTCGCCCCGGCACCGGCTGCCCGCCGCCGAGGCCCGGCAGCGCATCGGCGCCATCGCCGAACTGCTCGGCATCTCCGGGCTGCTGGACCGGCCCGTCGGGCAGCTGTCCAACGGTCAGCGGCAGCGCGTCGCCCTCGGCCGGGTCCTGGTCCGGCCCGCCCGGGCCTTCCTGCTCGACGAGCCGCTGTCCCACCTGGACGCCAAGCTCCGCCAGCAGATGCGGGCCGAGCTGAAGGCGATCGGGGCCGTGCAGCACACCACCACCCTCTACGTCACCCACGACTCCGTCGAGGCACTGGCGCTCGGCGACCGGATCGGGGTCATCCGGGAGGGCCGGATCGTGCAGACCGGCACCCGGGAGGAGATCTGGTACGCGCCGCACGACACCGAGGTCGCCCGGGCCTTCGGCCGGCCCCGGATCAATCTGCTGCCGGGTGTGGTGACGGAGAGCGGCGTGCGCGCGGACGGCGGGGTCGAACTGCCGGTCCGCCCCCGGGCCGCCCCCGGCACGGACGTCCTGGTCGGTCTGCGGCCCCGGGACATCGCCCTGCACGGCGACGGGCACGAGCTGACGGGGACCGTGTACGTCACCGAGGTGCTCGGCCGGTCCGTCGAGGTCACCGTCCGGCTCGGGACCGGGGAGCAGCGGGTGTCGCTGGTGGCCCCCCGGCACGACGCGGCGCGCCTTCGCACGGACGATCCGGTACGGCTCGTGGTGCGGCCTGAGAACCTGCTGCTGTTCGAGGCCGACCGGCCGGAGCGACCGGGACGACGGATAGAGACCGAGTCATGAGCAGCAACAGCAGTGGTGGACAGCAGGGGCCGGCGGCACGCCAGGCCGCCATGGCCGAGCAGGTGCTCGCCGACGGCTCGGCGACGGCCTCGGAGCTCGCCGAGCGGTTCGGGGTGAGCCTGATGACCATCCACCGGGACCTCGACGAGCTGGAACGGCAGGGCATCGTACGGAAGTTCCGGGGTGGGGTGACCGCGCAGCCCTCGGGGGTCTTCGAGTCGAACGTGCAGTACCGGCTGAAGACCATGCGCGCCGAGAAGGCCGCCGTCGCCGAGCACGCCCTGCGCATGGTGGAGCCCGGCATGGCGATCCTGCTGGACGACTCCACGTCCACGCTGGAGATAGCCAGGCGGCTGCGCACGGCCGAGGTCACCCCGCTGACGGTCGTGACCAACTTCCTGGAGGCCATCAACCTCCTGTCCGACCAGCGGGGCATCCATCTGATGGCGCTCGGCGGCGACTACGACCCGCTGCACTCCTCGTTCCTCGGGGTGTCGTGCGTGGAGGCCGTCGAGCAGTTGCGGGTGGACGTGTGCTTCGCGTCGACGTCGGCCGTGCACGGGGGGTACGCCTACCACCAGGAGCAGCACATCGTGTCCGTGAAGCGGGCGATGCTCGACGCGGCGGCACGCAACGTCCTGCTGATCGACCACACCAAGCTCGGCCGGGTCGCCCTGCACCGGGTCGTCCCGCTGTCCCGCTTCGACACGGTCCTCGTCGGCGACGGGGCGACGCCGGAGGCACTGCGGGATCTGGACGAGCACAAGGTCCGTTACGAGGTTTGCGCGACGAAGGGCGACCATGGCGAGCGGAACGGGACTGGAGCTACGTGAGCTGCGCAAGACCTACCGGTCGCGGGGGCGGCCGTCCGTGGAGGCCGTACGCGGCATCGACCTGAGCCTGCGGTCCGGGGAGCTGCTCGGGCTGCTCGGGCCCTCCGGCTGCGGCAAGTCGACCACCCTGCGGATGATCGCCGGGCTGGAGTCCGTCACCGGCGGGGACATCCTCGTCGGCGGGGCGTCGGTCGTCGAACGGCGAGCGCAGGAGCGGAACATCGGGGTCGCGTTCGAGAACTACGCCCTCTACCCGCCGCTGTCCGTCGCGGAGAACCTGGCGTTCGGCCTGAAGGCCCGGCGCAAGGCCGCCCGGGGTTCCAGGGGGGACGTCGAGCGCAGGGTGAAGGACATCGCCGAGCGGGTCGGTCTGACCGGCCTCCTCGACGCCCGCCCGGCCGGTCTCTCCAGCGGCCAGAAGCAGCGGGTCTCGCTGGCGCGGGCCCTGATCCGCGAACCGGACGTGCTGCTCCTCGACGAGCCGCTCTCCCACCTGGACGCGGCCCAGCGCGATACCACCCGTCGTGAACTCAAGCGCATCCAGAAGGACCTGGGCCACACCACGATCCTGGTCACCCACGACCAGGAGGAGGCCCTCTCCCTCGCCGACCGGATCGCCGTGATGAAGGACGGCGTCATCCAGCAGCTCGGCACCCCCTACGAGATCTACGACAGCCCGGCCAACGTGTTCGTCGCGGACTTCGTCGGCGAGCCCGCGATCACCCTGCTGCCCGGCATCTCCGGCGGCGACGGCCACGCCCGCCTCTCCGACTCCGTGCACGTCGCGCTGCCCGTGCCGGTGGAGCGGGGGCGGGAGGTGGTGGTCGGGATCCGCCCCGAGGACGTCCGGCTCACCGGGGAGGGCGGGCTGCCCGCCCGGGTCGTCGCCCACGAGCCGCTCCTGGAGTCGGGCCTGGCGACCCTCGCCCTGGACGGGGTCGAACGGCATCTGGTCGTCCTCACCGACCCCGAGGTGCGGCTCGCCCACGACGAGCGGGTCGAGGTCGCCGCCGACCCCCGGCACACCCATGTCTTCGACGCCGAGACAGGAGACTCACTGCGATGACCGACCGGAACAGCGTGCGTGTCGTGGCCGCCGGTGACCACTTCGTCCTGCCGTCGCTGATCACGCGGGCGGTGGAGCACGAGGTGGAGCGGGCCGATGTGACGGAACTGCGGCTCGGCTGGCCGCTGGAGCCGTTCGGGCCGGTCGCGGAGGTGCAGGAGGCCAGTGACGCCGAGAACGCGGTGATCGAGGCGCTGGCCGGTGCGGAGGTCCTGGTCACGCAGATGGGACCGGTCACCGAGAAGGTCCTGGCCGCCTGCCCCGATCTGCGGCTGGTCGTGGTGTGCCGGGGCGGGCCGGTCAACGTCAACCTGGACGCGGCCAAAGCCCGTGATGTGCGGGTGTGTTTCGCGCCGGGGCGCAACGCCGCCGCCACCGCGGAGTTCACCGTCGGGATGATGCTGGCGGCCCTGCGCCGCATCCCCCAGGCCCACGAGCCGCTCGCCGGGCGGGCCAGCTGGGAAGGGGCGACGTACTACACGTACGAGCGGAGCGGACTGGAGCTGGAGGACCTGCCCGTCGGGCTCGTCGGGTACGGGGCCGTCGGCAGCAGGGTCGCGCGCGTGCTGTGCGCGTTCGGGGCGCGGGTGATGGTCCACGACCCGTATGTGCACGGCGAGATCCACGGTCTGCGCGTCAGCTCGCTGGACGAACTCCTGGGCCGTTCCCAGGTGGTCAGCCTGCACGCCCGGCTCACCCCCGAGACGCGGGGGCTGATCGGCGCCCGGGAGCTGGGGCTGCTGCCGGCCGGCGCGGTGGTGGTGAACGTGGCCCGGGGCCCGCTGCTGGACGAGGAGGCGCTGTGCGACGCGCTGGAGAGCGGCCGGGTGTCGGCGGCGGCCCTCGACACCTACGAGCGGGAGCCGCTGCCCGCGCGGTCCCGGCTGCTGGGACTCGCCGACCGTGTGGTCCTCACCCCCCACCTGGGCGGGGCGTCACGGGCGGTCGCGGAGAAGGCCGCCCGGATCGCCGCCGAAGAGGTGGGCCGCTGGGTGCGCGGGGAGCCGCTCGCGCACTGTCTGACCTGAGGACCGGGAGGAGAGCCGCATGTACGTCGGCATCGATGTGGGGACGTCCATGGTCAAGGCGGCGGCCTTCGACACCACGGGCCGGCAACTGGGCGTGGAGTGCCGGCCGGTGAGCCTGGACCTGCACGGCGGGGTCGTCGAGCAGGACATGGAGGAGGTGTACGGGGCGGTCGTCGCGGTCCTGGAGGCGCTGACCTCCGCCGTGGACGAGCCCGTCGAGCTGGCCGGGCTCACCGGGCAGGGCGACGGGGTGTGGCTGGTGGACGGCGAGGGCCGGCCGGTGCGGCCCGCCGCCTCCTGGATGGACGGGCGGGCGCACGAACTCGTCGGCCGCTGGCTGGCGGACGGCACGGTCGAGACGGTGTTCCGGCGCACGGGCAGCGCGATGTTCCCCGGCTGCCCCGGGCCGCTGCTGGCCTGGCTGGACCGTCACGAACCGGAGGCGCTGGATGCCGCGAAGGCCGCCCTGTACTGCAAGGACATGGTGTTCCAGCGGCTGACGGGAGCCGCCGCGACGACGGATGTGTCGGACGCCTCCATGCCCTTCCTGGACCCGCGGACCCGGACGTACGACGACCGGGTCGTCGAGGTGCTGGGGCTGGCGCACCGCCGGGGCCTGCTCGCCCCGGTCAGCGACCCGGTGGCGACCGCGAAGACGCGCGGCGAGGGGCTGCCGCCGGGCACGCGCATCGCGAACGGGCCGTACGATCTGCCGGCCTGCGCGCTGGGCGCCGGGGTGACGTCCCCGGGGGACGGTCTGCTGATCGTCGGCACCTGTCTGGCCAGTCTGGTCGCCACGACCGAACTCGACCTGACCGGGGAGCCGGCCGGTCTGTACATCTCCACCGACCGGCCCGGGGACTGGCTGCGCGCCATGCCCGCCATGGTCGGCACGGCGGCGCTGGACTGGGTGCTGTCGACGACCGGAGTGCGGCACGACGAGGTGGACGGTCTGCTGGCCGGGACCCCGCCGGGCGCCAACGGCGTCTCGGTGCTGCCGTACTTCGCGCCCTCCGGCGAACGCGCCCCGTTCGTGGAACCGCGGCTGCGCGCCGAACTCACCGGCGTCTGCCTGGAGTCGACGCGGGGGGACCTGGTCCGCGCCACCTGCGAGGGCATCGGGTACGCGGCCCGGCACTGCCTCCAGGCGGCGGGACTCACCGGGAGCCTGGCGGTCTGCGGCGGCGGCACCCGCAGCTCCGCCTGGATGCGGCTGCTGGCCGACGTGCTCGGGCGTCCGCTGCGGGTCGTCGAGGGCGAGGTGGGTGCGCGGGGCGCGGTCCTGGCGGCGGCCGGACGGTACGGGGTGCCGCTGGACACCGAGGCGTGGACGGCACCGACGGCGGTGGTCGAGCCGGACCCGGAGCGGGCCGCGTTCTACGCGAGGGGCTACGAGGAGCACCTGGACCGGCTGGCCGGGGCGCGGGCCCGGGCACGTCGGTGAATCTGCCTTCGACGAAGGGGAGTTGCATGCAGTTCGGACGGAGATCCCTCCTGCTGGCGGCGGCCGCGGGGACCGCCACGGCCGCGACGGCCACCGCGGCGGCGGCCGGACCCCGCGAGAGCGGCGGCCCGGTGGTCATCGGTCACCGCGGCGCGGCCGGCTGGCGCCCGGAACACACGGCGCCCTCGTACACGTACGCCGTACAGACGGGCGCCGACTGGATCGAACCGGACCTGGTGCCGACCAAGGACCATGTGCTGGTGGTCCGGCACGAGAACGAGATCTCCCAGACCACCGACGTGGCCCGGCACCCGGAGTTCGCGAACCGCCGTACGACGAAGACGGTCGACGGGCGGGCGGTCACCGGCTGGTTCACGGAGGACTTCACGCTGGCCGAACTCAAGACGCTGCGGGCGGTGGAGCGGCTGCCCGCGGTCCGCAACCGCAACACCGTCTTCGACGGGCGTGCGCAGGTCATGACCTTCCAGGAGGTCGTGGACCTGGCACGGCGGCTGTCACGGGAGCACGGCCGGACGATCGCGGTGTTCCCGGAGACGAAGCACCCGACGTACTTCCGGTCCATCGGCCTGCCGCTGGAGCCGAAGCTGGCCGCGGCGATCCGCCGCAACCGGCTCGGCCGGCGCGAGTGCGTGGTGCAGTCCTTCGAGCCGACGAGCCTGCGGCGCATGACGGACCTCGGCGTACCGCTGTGGCAGGCCCTGGGGACCACGGGCGGCCCGTACGACCTGCCCGGGCGGACCTACCGGGACATGATGACGCCGACGGGTCTGGCGGAGATCGCCGCGTACGCGGACTGGATCGGGCCGGACAAGGCGTCGCTCGTCGGCACCTCGCTCGTCGCGGACGCGCACGCGGCGGGGCTGCGGATCGGGCCGTACACCTTCCGCGCGGAGAACCAGTTCCTGCCGGAGCGGTTCCGGCGCGGGAGCGGAGCGAACGATTTCGGGGACGCTTTCGCCGAATACGCGCTGTACTACCGCATGGGGGTCGATGCGGTCGTGACCGACTTCCCGGACCTGGCGGTGATCGCGAGGAGGAGCTGATGTTCTTCAAGGACAAGCACTGCCCGACCTGCAAGGGCAGCGGCACGCAAGTGTTCACACCGCTCAAGCCCGAGGAGCGCAAAGCACTCGGGACGAACCGCACGGACCTGTGGCGCTGCACCGCCGCGGGCTGCCGGTGGTATCAGCCCTGGGACCACCAGGCCGGCGGGGGCCGGCTCCCGGAGGAGTTGCAGAACCCGGGAGCCGACGCCTCGCGGTGATCCCTACAGGTTGGAGAAGTCCGGGCCCTTGGTGCGAGTGCGCTTGATCTCGTAGAAGCCGGGGACCGACGCCACGGCGAGGGTGCCGTCCCACAGGCGGCCGGCCTCCTCGCCCTGCGGGGCCGGGGTGACGACCGGGCCGAAGAAGGCGATCTGCTCGCCGTCGGGTCCGGGCACGGCGATGACCGGGGTGCCGACGTCCTGGCCGACCTTGTCGATGCCCTCCTTGTGGGAGGCGCGCAGCTCCGCCTCGTACGGGGTGGAGTCCCAGTGCTCCAGGAGGGACTCGGGCAGGCCGACGTCCTTCAGGGCCGCGGCGACGGTCTCCTTGCCGGGGCCCTCGGCCCGGTTGTGGATGCGGGTGCCGAGCGCGGTGTACAGGTCGCCGAGGACCTCGGGGCCGTGCTCCTGCTGCGCCGCTATGACGACCCGGACGGGGCCCCACGCCTTGGTCTCCAGCAGCTCGCGGTACTCCTCGGGCAGCTCGTCCAGCCTGTTCTCGTTCAGGACGGCGAGGCTCATGAGGTGCCAGCGGACCTCGATGTCCCTGACCTTCTCCACCTCCAGCACCCAGCGGGAGGTCATCCAGGCCCAGGGGCACAGCGGGTCGAACCAGAAGTCGACGGGGGTCTTGTCCGACATGTCTCTCCTCGAAAGGCAACCGTTTCTCCGGCAACGCCGGTGTGCGCTCGCCTCATTCCCGGCTGCCCCGTGTCAGGTGCGCGTGGCAGGATCGGTCCTGTTCAGCCGTGCCCCACGACATCTGAGGAGTGCCGCCCGTGCCCGGTGAGAATCTGTCCCGCGACGAGGCCCGGGAGCGGGCCGCCCTGCTGAGCGTCGACGGGTACGAGGTGTCCCTCGACCTGCGTTCGGCGGTCGGCGAGGACCAGGGTGACGGGCCCCGCACCTTCCGCTCCGTCACGACGGTCCGCTTCCGCTGCAACGAGCCCGGGGCGAGCACCTTCGCGGACCTGATCGCGCCGAGTGTGACGGCCGTCTCGCTCAACGGCCGTGATCTGGACCCCGGAGAGGTCTTCGACGGCTCCCGGATCACGCTGGAGGACCTGGCCGCGGACAACGAGCTGGTGGTCGACGCCCAGTGCGCCTACTCCCGCACCGGCGAGGGTCTGCACCGCTTCGTCGACCCCGAGGACGGCGAGGTGTACCTGTACACGCAGTACGAGCCGGCCGACTCCCGCCGGGTCTTCGCGAACTTCGAGCAGCCCGACCTGAAGGCCCCCTACCGCTTCGAGGTGCGGGCCCCCGAGGGCTGGACGGTGTGGAGCAACGGCGCCGGTGAGCAGACCGACGGGGTGTGGCGGTTCGCCGAGACCAAGCCGATCTCGACGTACATCACCTGTGTGGTGGCGGGCCCGTACCACTACGTGACGGACTCCTACGCGCGTACGTTCGCGGACGGCACGACGCTGGAGATCCCGCTCGGCGCCCTGTGCCGCAAGGGCCTCGCGCCCCACTTCGACGCCGACGACGTGTTCCTGGTCACCAAGCAGGGCCTGGACTTCTTCCACGACCACTTCGACTTCCCGTACCCGTTCGGCAAGTACGACCAGGCGTTCGTGCCCGAGTACAACCTGGGCGCGATGGAGAACCCGGGGCTGGTGACGTTCCGGGAGGAGTTCATCTTCCGCGGGAAGGTGACGCAGGCGTCCTACGAAGGCCGGGCCAACGTCATCCTGCACGAGATGGCGCACATGTGGTTCGGCGACCTGGTCACCATGGAGTGGTGGGACGACCTGTGGCTGAAGGAGTCCTTCGCGGACTTCATGGGCGCGTTCTCCCTGGTCGGCGCGACCCGTTTCGTCAACGGCTGGATCACCTTCGCCAACCGCCGCAAGGCCTGGGCCTACCGCGCCGACCAGCTCCCATCGACGCACCCGATCACGGCGGACATCCGCGACCTGCAGGACGCCAAGCTCAACTTCGACGGCATCACGTACGCCAAGGGCGCGTCGGTGCTGAAGCAGCTCGTGGCGTACGTCGGTGAGGAGGCGTTCCTGGAGGGCGCCCGGCGCTACTTCAAGCGGCACGCGTACGGCAACACGCGCCTCGGTGACCTGCTGTCGGTGCTGGAGGAGACCGGCGGCCGGGACATGAGCACCTGGTCGCGGTCCTGGCTGCAGACGGCCGGGGTGAACGCGCTGACCCCGCAGGTACTGCTGGACGCGGACGGCCGCGTCGAGGAACTGGCGGTCGTCCAGGAGGCGGCCGAGTCGCACCCGGAGCTGCGGCCGCACCGGGTGGCCGTGGGCCTGTACCGGGTCACGGACGGCGGGACGCTGGAGCGCTACGCGCGCGTGGAGACCGACGTCGACGGCGCCCGCACGATCGTGGCGGACCTGGCCGGCGCCGAGGCTCCCGACCTGGTCCTGGTCAACTACGACGATCTGACCTACTGCAAGATCCGCTTCGACGAGACCTCGCTGGCGACCCTGCGCGAGCACCTGGGAGCGGTCACCGACCCGCTGGCCCGCGCCCTGTGCTGGTCGGCGCTGTGGAACATGACGCGTGACGCGCTGCTCCCGGCGCGGGACTTCGTGGACATGGTGCTGCGGTTCGGCGGGCGCGAGTCCGAGATCGGCGTCGTGCAGATGCTGCACGCGTGGGCGGAGTCGGCGGTCACCCACTACACGGCGTCCGCCCGGCGCGAGACGGCCGCGGCGCTGCTGGCCGAGGGCGCCCGGCGCGAGCTGTACGCGGCCGTGCCGGGCGGCGAGCACCAGCTCGCCTGGGCGCGCTTCTTCGCCCGGACGGCCACCACCGAGGCGGACTTCGCACTGCTGGGGGACCTGCTCGCGGGCACGGCGACGGTCGAGGGCCTCGAACTGGACCAGGAGCTGCGCTGGGTGTTCCTGGAGCCGCTGGCCGCGCACGGGGTGGTGGACGAGAAGGCCCTGGCCGAGGAGCTGGCCCGGGACGACACGGCCTCCGGCAAGCGCCACCAGGTGCGCTGTCTGGCCGCCCGCCCGTCCGAGGCGGTCAAGGCGCAGGCGTGGGCGCAGGTCGTGGAGTCGGACGCGCTGTCCAACGCCATGGTCGAGGCGACCATCGCGGGCTTCTCCCAGGGCTCGCAGCGGGAGCTGATCGCGCCGTACGCCGGGAAGTACTTCGCGGCGATCGAGCGGGTGTGGGCCGAGCGGTCGATCCAGATCGGCATGCACGTGGTGCAGGGCCTGTTCCCCTCACTCCAGCAGTCGCAGGAGACGCTGGACGCCACGGACGCGTGGCTGGACGCCCACAAGGAGGCGGCCCCGGCGCTGCGTCGGCTGGTGCTGGAATCCCGTGACGATCTGGCACGCGCGTTGCGCGGACAGGCGTGCGACGAGGCCGCTGACCAGTAGCTTTGGCCTGAGATCGGGGCGTTCCGCCTTCGTTACGAGACAAGTGCCTCCGAGCCGTAACCCCTGGTCCGCACCCGAACGGACCAGGGGCTTTCGGCAACCGAACATCCGTCCTTTAGTGCCGGGTTGTCCGTAATTGTCGACGGACTCGTAACAGCGGTTCAAAGAGGGTCGGAACGCGGGAAATTGCCAGTCATGACCCACAACACCCCGCTCTCCCCCCGCCCGCTGCACGACCTGTCCGGCGGTGGCCGCCCCCGCGTGCTGACGACGGCCGAGCTCCGCGCGCACGGTGTCTCCACGGCCGAGACGAACGAGCAGTGCCGTGCGGGCGGCCCCTGGCAGCAGCTCCTCCCGGGCGTCGTCCTGCTCCACCCGGGCCCGCCGACCAGCGAGGAGCGGCTGCACGCGGTGCTGATGTACGCGGCGCGGGAGCGCGGCACCGGGGTGCCCGCCCAGCCCGGCGCGAGCCGGCCGCACGCCCCCGCCTACCCCGAGGTGATGATCACCGGCCTGGCCGCGCTGACGCTGCACGGCTTCTCCTCCACTCCCCCGCTGCCGTCCCTGGAGGCGATCGACGTCCTGGTCCCGCGGATGCGGCGGCTGCGCTCCACGGGCTGTGCGCGCATCGTCCGCACGCCCGTCGTGCCCGACCCGGAACAGGTCACGGGGGTGCCGGTGGCACCCGTGGCCCGCGCGCTGGCCGACGCGGTGGCCGAACTGGCCGACGCCGTCACCGTGCGCCGGCTGCTCACGGAGGCGGTCCGGGGCGCCCACTGCGACCCGACGGCGGTGGTCCGCGAGCTGAACCGGGCCCAGCTGCTGAGCCGCCCGCACGTGGTGGACGCGGTGGAGTCCCTGCTCGCGGAGGGCCGGGCCCGCGCCGAGGACCGCCTGTACCGCATGATCGGCGAGTACGGCCTGCCCGACCCGGTCTGGAACGTCGACCTGCGCCTGCCCGGCGGCCCCTACCTCGGCGGGGTCGACGCGTACTGGCCCGACCAGGCGGTGGCGGTGGAGCTCGACACCCGGGCGCCCCGGCAGGACGACGACGCCCTGTGGTCGGAGTACGCCCGCAAGCGCGAGCACCTGGAGCGGCTGGGGATCACGGTCGTCCACATCACGCCGAGGAAGCTGCGCGACGCCCCGGAGCAGCAGGCGACGGTGATCCGCACGGCCCTGATGGCCTCGGCCGACCGCGAACCGGCCGCGTGTGTCGTGGTGTTGCCCCGGTAGTGACGAGCCGCGACAACACCAGGAGGGGAGAGGAGGGGCCGCCGGGGCACACCGGCGGCCCCTCCTCGTGCCCGGGGCCCTACCGGCCGCAGAACTCCGCCTCGACGCAACGGGTCTCAGGCCTTCTTCAGCACCAGCTCCGTGTTGCGGTCCTTCGGGTCGCCGCCGAGGGTCGTCCTCGCGCCGGGGGCGTTGAGGGACAGCTCGCGGTAGAGCGCCGCGAGGCCGGTCTGGGAGAGGTCGGAGAAGTCCGTGCGGTGCGGGGCCGAGGACTCGACCAGGGTCGTGAACAGGGAGATGGTGCCGTCCTTGTTGTCGGTCAGCTCGATGACCCGGGCGAGCTGCGGGAAGTCGACATGGGAGGCCGTGGAGATCTCCCAGAAGGAGCCGCCACCCGCCAGGGCGTGCGGGGTGATCACGTTCTTGTGGATGTGCCCGTTCACCCAGGCGAGCACCCTGGGGTGGCCGCCGAGCAGGGCGAGGACCTCCTGGCCGTCGTGGCGGCGCTCGTCGGGCCTCGCCGGGTCGCTGCGCAGGTTCGTCATCGTCTTGCTGGTGTGATGGCTGAAGATCACCGCGTAGGAGTCCTTGTTGTCCCGCAGCGTCTTGTCCAGCCACTTCAGCTGGGCCGTGCCGATAGACCCCTCGTAGTGGCCGCCGGAGTCGGTGGTGTCCAGGCTGATGCCGATGACGTCGTCGGAGATGCGGAAGGCGTAGTACTGGGTGCCCGCGTCCAGGTTGGCGGAGGAGTAGCCGTGTCCGGCAGGACCGAGGCCGCGGTGGGCCGGGTCCAGGTGCGCCTCGACGTACTCGGCCGGGGTGAAAGGGGCGCGCCTCTCGTCGGGGGTGACCGACCGCATGGAGCGGGCGTGGGACTTCAGGAAGTCGTGGTAGCGGACGCCCTTGGGGTCGGCGGCCTGCTTGATCTGCGCCTGCAGCTGCCGCGCCTCGGCCGCGGTCACGTTCATCAGCTTCTTGCCGCCGACGGCGAGTTCGGTGAGGTAGGAGTCGCCGTGCGAGGCGTAGCAGCCCATCGGCAGGGTGTCGTGGTTGCCGACGGTCGAGTACCAGGGCAGGTTGAGGCCGGGGCTGCGCACCTCACGGATCGCCGCCTTCAGGAAACCGTCGAGGTGGGGGAAACCCGCCTGCTTGTCGCTGTCGCGGACGGCGGCGTCCGGCTGCCAGTACTGCTTGAGGCCGCTGTTCTGGACGCCCTCGTAGCGGCGCGGGTCCCCGGTGTTGGGTGTGATGCGCCCGCCGCTCATGATCTTCAGGTACCAGTCCAGCTCGGACTTGGCGTTGTTGTCGGTGTTGTCGCCGGTGGTCATGGCGAAGTGCAGCGGGGCGCCCGTGACGGGGGCGCCACGCAGTGCGTTGATCCGCTCCACGAGCGCGATCGCGCCCTGCACGGTCAGCGCCTCGTGCGGCCGCCAGGCGTGGATGTCGGCCGAGCGCAGGTACTCCAGGCGCAGCGGGTGCTGCGCGTCGATGATGTGCAGATCGGTGAGCTGCACGAACGCGGCGAGCGCGGTCCGGCGTCCGGCACGGCCCGACTGGGGCGCGGCCAGGTCGGAGCGGACGACTCTGCTCCAGCCGGGGCCGTCCCCGAGGCGCCGGTAGCCGGAGGCGCCGCGCGGGGTGGCGACGTTCGCCACGGTGGTGCCCTTGGTGTAAGGGGCGAGCGGCGCGGCCGGTGCCTGCCGCGAGGAGGCGGCGACGGCCTCGGTCGCCTGCTGGGTGCCCGTGGCGGCCTGGCTGTCGCTGGGCCGCAGGGCGTAGCCGACACCCCCGGCCAGGGCGACCGCACCGGTGGCGGCGAGGACGGAACGACGGTGGATGCCCTGGCCGGAGCCGGCGACTGAGCGTGTGCGCGACATGCGCTTCTCTCCCCGAGTGCGAACGCGTCGGCAGTGGTCGCGGGGCGCTCACGACGTGAACACCTCGCTCGTACTGGATCGTTCGCAGCGGGAATGACCTGCGCGTGAACGAGGCGGCAACGCGCAGCGCCGATCACCGAACGTGGATCTCGGACCGCCCCGCACGTCGCCGCCTGCTCCGGATGCGGCCCGGAGCCGGTCACGCGGCGTTCATCTTCCGGGGTACCGCACCTACTCCACGGCGTCCGCCAGCCGTCCGGTGACCGGGCGTTCGCGCCACATCCGCAGCGCGATGTCGACCATCGAGATCCGCACCAGCCCGGGGACCGCGTCCAGGTCGTGCCAGGCGGCGAGGTCGGTGGAGCCGTTCACCTCGTTGCGCAGTTCACCGCCGATGATGCGGCCCTCGTAGACGAGCCGGACGCCGTGGTGGTCGACGGGGGCTCCGAAGCCGTTGCGGAAGACGCTGTGCGAGGAGTTCACGCCGAGCAGCCCGGTCACCTCGATGCGGTACCCGGTCTCCTCCTCCACCTCCCGCCGGACGGTGTCGTAGGGATCCTCACCGTGCTCCATGCCGCCGCCCGGCACGACCCATTCGAGCGTGCCGTCCCAGGCGGGCGAGCGGGCGAGCAGGATCTGTCCGTCCCGGACGCATATGGCGTAGGCCGCCACCCTCAACTTCTGTCTCACTCCGGGACGTTAACCGATTTCTTCACCACCTTCGGGACTGATGTCCACAAATCGCATCGCGGGTTTTCCCCATACATCCATTTCGTTTGGGTCAACCCTCCCCAAAGGACTTCACCTTGCGTAAAGCTGTGCGATCGTCCGGGCCTGCCGTTCGGGCCCGTGCGACCAGGGCCGATCGACCCCGGTCGTTTCCCGCTCGTTCCTTTACCTACAAGGGATGCCGATGACCCCTCCCACCCCGCGCGATCAGATATCGGGCCCGAGACGTGTGGCCCGCATCGCCGTGGCCGCCGGTCTCGTCGCCGCGCTCTCCGCGGCCGGGCCGATCCCGATGGCCTTCTCCGCCGACGGACCGGGCGCGGACGCCCCCGCCGACCCCGGCGTCAAGTCCGCGCACACCAAGCTCGGTTCGGACGACGCGGATCTGCTCGCGGAGGCCAAGGCCGACGGTGACAAGACCGTCACGATGATGATCGCCACCGCGCCCGGGAAGACCGAGCAGGTCGCCGGAGAGCTGGACGCGGTCAAGGGCGGCTCGGTGGGCCGGGCCGACGACAAGCTGGGCTACGTCCGGGCCACCGTCCCGACCGCCAAGGCGGACTCGGCGATCGCCGCCGCCGCGAAGCTGTCCTCCGTGCACGGCATCGACCTGCGCGAGGAGATCCCGCTGGACGACCCGACGCCGAGCGCGGACACGGCCAAGGGTGCGAAGGCCGCGCAGGGCACGTACCCGGCACCGGGGAAGAACACGCCCGCCGAGAACCCGTACAACCCCTCGTTCGAGACGGGCGCGGTCGACTTCGTCGAGGATCACCCGAAGGCCGACGGACGCGGCGTCACCATCGGCATCCTGGACTCCGGCGTGGACCTCGGCCACCCGGCGCTGCAGAAGACGACGACCGGTGAGCGGAAGATCGTCGACTGGGTGACGGCGACCGACCCGATCATCGACAACGACAACACCTGGCGCCCGATGGTCACGGCCGTGTCCGGCCCGGCCTTCAGCTACCAGGGCCAGTCGTACAAGGCACCGGCGGGCTCCTACGCCGTCAGCCTCTTCAAGGAGTCGTACACCGCCGGCGGCGACGCCAAGGGCGACGCCAACCGCGACGGCGACACCACCGACGCCTGGGGCGTGCTGTACGACGCCAAGACCGGCACGGTCCGGGTCGACCTGAACAACAACAACGACTTCGCCGACGACGAGCCGATGAAGCCGTACAAGGACGGCCGGCAGGTCGGGTGGTTCGGCACCGACGACCCGAAGACCGACGTCGCCGAGCGGCAGCCGTTCGTCGTGGAGATCCGCAAGGACGTGCCCATGGACCCGCTGGGCGGTTCCTGGGTCGGCAAGAAGTCCGACTATGTGAACATCGGCGTCATCGAGTCCGAGCACGGCACGCACGTCGCCGGCATCACCGCCGCCAACGGCCTGTTCGGCGGGAAGATGGACGGTGCCGCCCCCGGCGCCAAGCTGGTCTCCTCGCGCGCCTGCACCTGGTCCGGCGGCTGCACCAACGTGGCGCTCACCGAGGGCATGATCGACCTCGTCACCAAGCGCGGCGTCGACATCGTCAACATGTCCATCGGCGGTCTGCCGGCGCTGAACGACGGCAACAACGCGCGCGCCGAGCTGTACACACGCCTCATCGACACCTACGGCGTCCAGCTGGTGATCTCCGCGGGCAACTCCGGCCCCGGCGCCAACACCATCGGCGACCCGGCCCTGGCCGACAAGGTCATCTCGGTCGGCGCGTCCGTCTCCAAGGAGACCTGGGCCGCCAACTACGGCTCGGTCGTGGAGAAGAAGTACGCGATGATGCCGTTCTCCTCGCGCGGCCCGCGTGAGGACGGCGGCTTCACGCCGACCCTGGTCGCCCCGGGCGCCGCGATCAACACCACGCAGACCTGGCTGCCGGGCTCCCCGGTCGCAGAGGCGGGTTACTCCCTGCCGGCCGGCTACTCGATGCTGCAGGGCACCTCGATGGCCTCCCCGCAGGCCACGGGCGCCGCGGCGCTGCTGATCTCGGCCGCGAAGCAGAAGAAGATCGACCTCACGCCGGCGACCCTGCGCACGGCCCTCACCTCCACCGCCGACCACATCAAGGGTGTGCAGGCGTACGAGGAGGGCGTGGGCCTCATGAACATCCCCGACGCCTGGGACGCGATCCGCGACGACGCCACCGCCCACACCTACTCGGTCAAGGCGCCGGTCGACACCGCGATCGACCAGTTCCTGAAGACCCCGGGCTTCGGCACGGGCCTGTACGACCGTGAGGGCGGCCTGAAGGCCGGGCAGAAGAAGACGTACGAGATCACCCTGACCCGTACGTCCGGCGCCGACAAGGCGATCCGCCACGAGCTGCACTTCGAGAACAACGCGGGCGGCACGTTCCGCATCGTCGGCTCCGACGAGGTGAGGCTGCCGCTGAACCAGCCGGTGACCGTCAAGGTCCAGGCCGCGCCGAAGTCCGCCGGCCTGAAGAGCGCGATCCTGGAGGTCGACGACCCGAAGACCGAGGGCATCGACGAGCAGGTCCTCGGCACGGTCGTGGTCTCCGCGCCGCTGAAGTACACCTTCTCCGCCTCGGACTCCGTGCAGCGCAACAGCACCCAGCACTACTTCGTCACCGTCCCCGAGGGCGCCAAGACCCTCGAGGTCGCGATGAGCGGGCTGAAGGACAAGAGCCAGACCCGGTTCATCTCCATCCACCCGCACGGCACGCCGTCGGACCCGGCGTCGACGGTCAACTGCTACCCGAACTACAACAACCCGGCCAACACCTGCCGCCCGGACGTGCGTTCGTACGCCGACCCGCAGCCGGGCGTCTGGGAGATCGAGGTCGAGTCGCGCCGTACGTCGCCGCTGCTGGACAACCCGTACAAGCTGGACGTCGCCGTGCTCGGTGCGGCCTTCGACCCGGAGACCGTGACCGTGCCCGAGGCGAAGGTCGGCACCCCGGCCACCGCCTCCTGGAAGGTGACGAACGGCTTCGCCGCACTCGACGGCAAGCTGGCGGGCGGTCCGCTCGGCTCGGCCAAGGTGGCCCGCCCCTCGATCAAGCAGGGCGAGAAGCAGACCACGACGGTCGAGGTGCCCGCGGGCGCCAAGTCGCTGGACGTCGCCATCGGCGGTGTCTCGGACAACGCCGCGGACCTGGACCTCGCCGTGTACGACGCGTCGGGCACGCAGGTCGGCAGCTCCGCCGACGGCGACTCGGAGGAGTCTGTCTCCATCCCCTCCCCGGCCGCCGGGAAGTACTCGATCGAGGTCGTCGGCTACTCGGTGCCGGCCGGCACCACCGCGTACGACTACCGGGACGTGTTCTTCTCCCCCTCCCTCGGCAGCGTCACGGTCGACGGGTCGGCGCCGGTGAAGCTCGGCACGGGCGACTCCGCCACGGTCTCGGGCAGCGTCACCGCCGCGGCGGCCGCTCCCGAGGGGCGTGAGTTCTTCGGCCAGGTCCAGCTGGTCAACGCCCGCGGCACGGTCGCGGGCCTGGGCAGCGTGAAGATCGAGAAGGTTCTGCCGTAACGGCAACACGGCATCGGTGGGGCGGGCGTCCGTAGGGGCGCCCGCCCTTCCTGTTGCTCCTCACGGGCACGGAACGGCGCGCGAGGCGGGCAGCGCGTCGGTGATCCACGCCCGGTCGCGGGCGATCTCCTTCTCCCCCGTCGCCCACATGTCCGGGTGGGCCTGGTCGCCGGAGACACCGACGAGCATGTGGTCACCTGCTCGGAGGGAGGGCTCGGAGCCGGTCTCCATGGGGAAGGTGATCCGTGCCCGGCCCTTGTCGGGCTTGTAGTAGCGCGTCACGTCCAGGGTGATCCGGTCCTGGCCGGTACCGGGAACGGTCTCGACCTCGGCGACTGTGCCCTCGACGACCAGCCGGGCGCAGGCCAGATACCCGGCGTGGCCGAGCTTGGCGCCCGCTTCGGCGTGCGGCCGCCCGGCGCTGCTGTCGGCGGCGGACGACCCGCCCTGATCGCTCCCGGCGCTCATGCCGCCGCTCTGGACGACGAGCCAGCCCATGCCGATCACGAGACTGGCCCCGACGGCGGCGACGAGGCCCTTCACGGCCACGGCCAGGGGCTCGGGCCGCTTGCGGCGCGAGGCGAGTGGCGTCACGGAGGCGCCGCCGCCGGTCTCGGTTCCGGGTGCCTGCGCGGGCTCGGCGAGGGCGTGCCCGAGGAGGCCCAGCTGCTCGCGCAGCACCCCCACGTCGGCGGTCACGGCCCGGTACTCGGCCATGAACGCCTCGCTCGCACGGGCCTCGCGCGGTGGCGCCTCGCCGGTGATCGCCGCCATCAGCGCATCGGTCCCGTCGCGCCCGGCCTGGTCCTGTGGGGCGGTCATGTCACACCACCTCGTCCTCGTGCAGGCGGGCGCGCAGGGCCCGTACCGCCGTGTGCAGCCGGCTCTTGACCGTGCCCTCCGGGATGCCGAGCTGCTCGGCGATGGACCGGACCGGCAGGTCGGCGTAGAAGCGCAGGACGACGACCTGCCGCTGGGCGTCGGGCAGCTCGTCCAGGCCCTGGGCGACGGCGACGGACAGCACGCTGCTGTCCTCGCCGGAGGGATGCTCCGTCTGGCGCAGCGCGGCCAGCCGCTCCCCGAGCCGCTCCTGGCGGCGCTTGGCCCGGTGCCAGTCCATCGCGAGGTTGGAGGCGACGACCGCCGCCCACGCCGAGACGTCCCGCGGCGCCTCCCGGCCGCTCGCGGCCCGCTCCAGCAGCCGCAGGCGGACCTGCTGCACCCCGTCCGGCAGGTCCGCCTGCGGCACCCCGCCGAGCGCGAGCACCGCCCGTACCCGGCGTTCCTGTGCCGCGTCCAGCGGATCGGTCTCGCCGCGGCGATCGCCCTGTCTCGGCGGAACGTCGCCGGACCCGGCGTGCGCCTCCCGGGCGCGCCGGGCCCTCCCGCGCAACAGCACAAGCCACCCCCTAGCCGTGTTTCTCCTACGACGCCGGGACGGCCCGGAACGTTCGGTGGTCTTTCGGCCTGGTTCCGTCGCGGCCCGCCCGGATCCGGCCGGATTGGGCCGAGGCGTACATCACACTTCCGTGTGGCCGGGACCGGCATGGGCAGGCGAGCTTGCGGCGCACGACCCCTGCCGGACGAATTCCTCCAGCTCAGCGGGGTCGACACCGCAGGTCCGCAACCATGGAGTGGGACGAGCCGTCCCACTCTCCGGGCAGACCGGGGAAAGAAGTGGACAGGCGGGCCGTGGTCGGCCGCATGATGGAAAAGCCTCGGCCAAGCAACGAGTACGTGAAGAGACGCAGGAGAGGGAGTCACCGTGAGGGTCGGAATCGTCGGAGCCACCGGACAGGTGGGCACGGTCATGCGCAGGATCCTCGCGGAGCGGAACTTCCCGGTCACCGAGCTGCGCCTGTTCGCCTCGGCCCGTTCCGCGGGGTCGCAGCTGGACGGCGTGACGGTCGAGGACGCGGCGACCGCCGACTACACCGGCCTCGACATCGTGCTGTTCTCCGCGGGCGGCGCCACGTCCAAGGCACTGGCCGAAAAGGTCGCCTCCCAGGGTCCCGTGGTGATCGACAACTCCTCCGCGTGGCGCAAGCACCCGGAGGTGCCCCTCGTCGTCTCCGAGGTCAACCCGCACGCGATCAAGAACCGTCCCAAGGGCATCATCGCGAACCCGAACTGCACGACCATGGCCGCGATGCCGGTGCTGCGTCCGCTGCACGCCGAGGCGGGCCTTCAGGCCCTGGTCGTCGCCACGTACCAGGCGGTCTCCGGTTCCGGCCTCGCGGGCGTCGCCGAGCTGCACGGGCAGACGCAGAAGGTCGTCGCCGACGCCGAGAAGCTCACCCACGACGGCGAAGCGGTCGACTTCCCCGAGCCGGGCGTCTACAAGCGCCCCATCGCCTTCAACGTGCTGCCGCTGGCCGGCAACATCGTCGACGACGGGCTGAACGAGACCGACGAGGAGCAGAAGCTCCGCAACGAGTCCCGCAAGATCCTGGAGATTCCCGAGCTCAAGGTCTCCGGCACCTGCGTGCGCGTCCCGGTCTTCTCCGGCCACTCCCTGCAGATCAACGCCCGCTTCGCCCGTCCGATCTCCCCGGAGCGCGCGGCGGAGCTGCTGAAGGACGCCCCGGGCGTCGAGCTCTCCGACATCCCGACGCCCCTCCAGGCCGCCGGCAAGGACCCGTCCTACGTCGGCCGCATCCGCCGCGACGAGACGGTGGACAACGGCCTGGCCCTGTTCGTCTCCAACGACAACCTCCGCAAGGGCGCGGCCCTGAACGCGGTGCAGATCGCGGAGCTGGTGGCGGCGGAGCTGAAGGGCTAGTCCCTGTCCCTCGCGGGGGCCCTTCGCACCTCGTAGAGGAAGCAGCCGTACTCGACGGCCCGGACGTGGACGAGTGCCACGGCCGGGTCGTCGAACGCTTCCCGGAAGGCCTGCTGGAAGGCGCCGGCTTCCCGGACCAGCCTCCCGCCGAGGATGTGCCCTTGGGCCGAGTAGCGGCGCACCGTGCGATGGCTGTTCGTGAAGGGCAGGGCGTCGCCTGCCGGGCCCTCGCACTCCTCGGCGTGCAGGAAGACCGGACCCTGTTCGTCGTAGGCGCCCGGAGCGGCGCCCGTTTCCGCGGCCCAGCGGCGCAGCGGGGCGTAGGACACCAGGGCGATGCGTTCGCCCGGCTCGCTGCGTCGCAGGCAGCAGCGCAGGGGCGCGCCGCCCTCGGTGTCGGTGAAGGGGGCCGCGGGGCGGCCCGCGTCGTCCGTCGAGCGCAGCTCCTTCAGGGCGCGCGGGGGGATGGCGCGTGCGGTGTACGTGGTCGTCGTCATACTCCTCAGACTGGCTCGCACGGGGCCGTGTCACCGGCGGGATCCGGACGTCGCGTTCCCGCACCCGGGGGCGGACCCGGACGCCTCCGTGGATCAGGCGAGCCCCGCCCGGGCCCTGGCCTCCCGAGGGGTATCCCTAGCAGAACCCCGGGTCGTCGCCTGACGCCGAGCCGCCGTGGAAAGATGACGCAACCCACCCATAACGAGGAGATGACCGCGTGCCTGGCACAAACCTGACCCGCGAAGAGGCGCAGCAGCGGGCGCAGCTGCTCGCCGTTGACTCGTACGAGATCGAACTCGACCTCTCCGGCGCGCAGGAGGGCGGCACCTACCGGTCCGTGACCACGGTGCGCTTCGATGTGACCGCCGGGAACGGCGCGGAGTCGTTCATCGACCTGGTGGCGCCGGCCGTGCACGAGGTGACCCTGAACGGAGACTCCCTCGACCCGGCCGAGGTCTTCGCGGACTCCCGGATCGCCCTGCCCGGCCTGCTCCAGGGGCGCAACATCCTCCGGGTCGTCGCCGACTGCGCGTACACCAACACCGGTGAGGGCCTGCACCGGTTCGTCGACCCCGTCGACGACCAGGCCTACCTCTACACCCAGTTCGAGGTGCCGGACGCCCGCAGGGTGTTCGCGAGCTTCGAGCAGCCGGATCTGAAGGCGACGTTCCAGTTCACCGTGAAGGCCCCCGAGGGCTGGACCGTCATCTCCAACTCGCCGACGCCCGAGCCGCAGGACAACGTCTGGGTCTTCGAGCCGACGCCGCGCATCTCGACATACATCACGGCGCTGATCGTCGGCCCGTACCACTCGGTGCACAGCGTGTACGAGAAGGACGGCCAGTCCGTCCCGCTCGGCATCTACTGCCGTCCCTCCCTCGCCGAGTACCTGGACTCGGACGCCATCTTCGAGGTGACCCGGCAGGGCTTCGAGTGGTTCCAGGAGAAGTTCGACTACGCGTACCCGTTCGAGAAGTACGACCAGCTGTTCGTGCCGGAGTTCAACGCCGGCGCGATGGAGAACGCGGGCGCGGTGACCATCCGCGACCAGTACGTGTTCCGCTCGAAGGTCACGGACGCGGCGTACGAGGTGCGCGGCGAGACCATCCTCCACGAGCTGGCCCACATGTGGTTCGGCGACCTCGTGACCATGGAGTGGTGGAACGACCTGTGGCTGAACGAGTCGTTCGCCACGTACACGTCCATCGCCTGCCAGGCGGATCACCCCGAGTCGCGCTGGCCGCACTCCTGGACCACGTTCGCCAACTCCATGAAGACGTGGGCGTACCGCCAGGACCAGCTGCCGTCGACGCACCCGATCATGGCCGAGATCAACGACCTCGACGACGTGCTCGTCAACTTCGACGGCATCACGTACGCCAAGGGCGCGAGCGTGCTCAAGCAGCTCGTCGCGTACGTCGGCGAGGACGAGTTCTTCCGGGGCGTGCAGGCGTACTTCAAGGCGCACGCGTTCGGCAACACGCGCCTGTCGGACCTGCTGGGCGCCCTGGAGGAGACCTCGGGGCGTGATCTGAAGTCGTGGTCGAAGGCCTGGCTGGAGACGGCCGGCATCAACGTGCTGCGCCCGGAGATCGAGACGGACGCCGACGGCGTCGTCACGGCCTTCGCCATCCGCCAGGAGGCCCCGGCCCTGCCCGCCGGTGCCAAGGGCGAGCCGACGCTGCGCCCGCACCGGATCGCCGTCGGCCTGTACGACCTCGACGAGGCGAGCGGCAAGCTGGTCCGCCGGGAGCGGATCGAGCTGGACGTGGACGGCGAGCTGACCGCCGTGCCGCAGCTCGTGGGCGAGCGCCGCCCGGCCGTGGTCCTGCTCAACGACGACGACCTGTCGTACGCGAAGGTCCGTCTGGACGAGCAGTCGCTGGCCTTCGTCACGGAGCACCTCGGCGACTTCGAGTCCTCCCTGCCGCGCGCCCTGTGCTGGGCGTCGGCCTGGGACATGACGCGGGACGCCGAGCTCGCGGCCCGTGACTACCTGTCGCTGGTGCTGTCCGGCATCGGCAAGGAGTCCGACATCGGTGTCGTGCAGTCGCTGCACCGCCAGGTGAAGCTGGCGATCGACCTGTACGCCGACCCGGCCGCCCGCGAGGCGCTGCTGGCCCGCTGGACGGACGCGACGCTGGCGCACCTGCGGGCGGCGGCTCCGGGCAGCGACCACCAGCTGGCGTGGGCGCGCGCGTTCGCGGCGACGGCCCGCACGCCGGAGCAGCTGGACGTGCTGGACGCGCTGCTGGACGGCTCGCAGACGATCGAGGGTCTGGTCGTCGACACGGAGCTGCGGTGGGCGTTCGTGCAGCGGCTCGCGGCGGTCGGCCGGTTCGACGAGGCGGAGATCGCGGGCGAGTACGAGCGGGACCGGACGGCCGCCGGTGAGCGGCACGCGGCCACGGCCCGTGCGGCCCGCCCGACCGCGGAGGCCAAGGCCGAGGCGTGGGCGTCGGTCGTGGACTCCGACAAGCTGCCGAACGCCGTGCAGGAGGCGGTCATCGGCGGCTTCGTCCAGACCGACCAGCGTGAGGTGCTCGCTCCGTACGCGGACCGGTACTTCGAGGTGGTCAAGGACATCTGGGAGTCCCGCTCCCACGAGATGGCCCAGCAGATCGCCGTCGGTCTCTACCCGACGGTCCAGGTGTCGCAGGAGACCCTGGACAGGACGGACGCGTGGCTGGACTCCGCCGAGCCGAGCGCGGCCCTGCGGCGCCTGGTCTCGGAGTCCCGCGCGGGCGTCGAGCGCGCCCTGCGGGCCCAGCGGGCGGACGCGGCGGCCGGGGAGTAACCCCGCGGGTCTTCCCTCGGTGACAGAAGGGGCGTCCGGTGCACCGGGCGCCCCTTCGTCTGCCCTGCATCCACCACGGACGGACGACGAACTCCTCCTCGCCCAACCGAAGCCGTTGTGCGACGACTTCACTGACAGAAGGTGTCAGCGAACCTCCGGATAGTGGTGCCGTGATCCTCAACCACCACTCCCGCCGCGCCGAGCGGCTGCTTGTGCCCGCTGCTTTCGCCACCGCTCTCGGCAACAATGTCCAGCTTGTCGTCGGGGCGCTGCTCCTGATCAGGGAGCAGCGGACCATGATGGCCGTCGGCTGGCTGTTCATCGCCGTCGCCGGGCCGCAGGCGCTGCTGTCGCCGTTCTTCGGCCGGCTGGCCGACCGCTTCGACCGGCGAGCCCTGTGGATCGGGTGCGATGTCACCAGCGCGGCGCTGGCTCTCGGGCTGCCGCTGTGGCTGGCTTGCGGTGGTGCCCCGGAACCCGGGGTCTACTGCGCCAATCTGGCGCTCGCCATGGTCGCCGCCCTGTTCTTTCCGGCCAGCTCCGCGCTGATCAAGGAACGAATTCAGGCGGACGGGCTGCGGCGGTTCAACGCCCGCTACGAGATGGCGACCCAGGCGGGGATGCTGCTGTCGGCGACTGTCGGCGGGCTGTGCGTCCAGGCGTTCGGTGCCGTGCCGCTGCTGGTGTTCAACGCCGGGACTTTCCTGGTCTCGGCGCTCTGCGCCGCTGCGGTGGGGCGTTGCCCGGAGCGGGTACCGACGGCCACCGCGGCCGCGGAGCAGGCGCCGGTCCGGGCGGCTGCACGGGGGCCGCTGCGGATGCGGCGTTTCATCCTGCTCTACGCCCAGGGCAGCGTGGTCGTCACGGTCTTCAACGCTCTGCTGCCCACCGCGGTGATCGGTGAACTCCGCCTGGGAGCAGGGACGTTCGGTGTCGTGGACGCCTTGGGGAGCCTCGGTTTCCTGGCGGCCGCCGGAGCCTACCGGGTCGTCAGCAGACGCGGCGCGGACCTTCACATCGCCGTCGTGGGCTTTCTGCTCTGCGATGTCTGCCTGGTGTTCCAGGGCCAGTTCGGGATCGTCGGATACTTCGTGGGGGTGCCGCTTGGTGCGTTCTTCTTCGGGCAGGCCCGGATCGCCTCCCGCACCATGTTGATGGCCTCGGCCGACGATGCCTCGGTGGGCAGGGCCTTCGGGCTGGCGAACGGTGGCGGGCTGGCGGCTACGGTCGGGGTGATGTTCCTGGTCGGGATGGTCACCGACCACAGTGACACGCGCTACGGCTTCGGGGTCCTCGCCGCCCTCGCACTGTCGGCCACCCTGTCCGCCGGACTGCTGCTGAGGTCGCCTGCCACGTCCCGGCCCGATGCGTCCGCCGGCCGGTACCGGTCGAGCACGGCCGCCGCCGTCTCCGCGATCCTGCGGCGGAGCTCCTCGGGGGCGAGCACCTCGATGTCCGGACCCAGTGACAGGAGTACGGGAACCGCCAGGTCGACCGATTCGAGCGGCACCGTGGCCGTCACCCAGCCGTCACCGTCCGGCGGGCCTGCCGAGACTTCGACCGCGCGGACCAGTGCCGCGTCCAGGCGGTCCGGCAGTGCGGCGAGCAGCGCCGGAGCGATCCGGAGGGAGGCCTGAAGCCGCAGTCGGCGGGCGTCGTAGGCGGTGAGGTAGTCCTGCCAGTGTGCGGTCAGGTCGAAGCCGTCGGGGCGCTCGAAGCCGTCCTCCCCGACCTCGAGGCGGAGGATCGACGACACCCGATAGGTCCGCACCGAGCCGTCCACCGCTGCGACGAGGTACCAGACGCCCGCCTTGAGGACCAGGCCGTAGGGGTCGAGTTCGCGCTCGACCTCCTGCGGCTCGGCCCAGCGGCGGTAGCGCACCCGGATGCGCCGCTGGTTCCACACGGCATGGGCGAGCGCTACGAGAGCGGGCGGGGAGTCCTGTTCCCGGTACCAGCCGAGAGCGTCGAGGTGGAAGCGCTCCCGGATCCGGTCGGCTCGGTCCCGCAGGGGGATCGGGAGCGCCGCGGACAGTTTCAGCTGTGCCGCCGCGAGCACCTCGCCAAGGCCCAGGTCGTCCGCCGCGCCGGGCAGCCCGGCCAGGAACAACGACTCGGCCTCGTCGGCGTGCAGGCCGGTGAGCTGGGTCCGGTAGCCGCCGAGCAACTGGTAGCCACCACGGTGCCCGGCGTCCCCGTAGACCGGAATGCCCGCACTGCTCAGTGAGTCGATGTCCCGGTAGACGGTCCGGGTCGACACACCCAGCTCTTCGGCGAGCTCGCCGGCCGTCAGCCTGCCCCGGTTCTGCAGCAGGAGAACGAGGGAGAGGAGCCGGGCCGCGCGCATGAACCGATCATCGCAGCGCAGCGCCCCGCACGTCCGTCGGCTTCGGGAGAACGTTCCGCCGCGTGCGGTCCAGCGCCCGCGACGGCCGCGACACGAACTGCCCCGCCACCGTCGCCCCGAAGGCCAGCCCCATGCCCACCAGTTGCACCGGCGTCAGCGCCTGCCCGAGCGCCGCCCAGCCGACGACGGCCGCGGTCAGCGGGGAGAGCGGGCCGAGGAAGGTGACCTGGGTGGCGGTCATGCGGCCGATGCCGCGGAACCACAGCCAGTAGGCGAGGGCCGTGTTCGCGAGGGCGAGGTAGAGGTAGCCGCCGACCGCCCGGCCGTCCAGCGCCGGCGGGGCGCCCTCGACGAGGAGGGCGAGCGGCGCGATGATCAGGCCGCCCGCGGTCAGCTGCCAGCCGGTCAGCGCCAGCGGTCCGACGCCCTCGGGGCGGCCCCACCGCTTGGTGAGCACGGTGCCGGTGGACATCGACGCCGTGGAGGCGACGGCCGCCAGCAGGCCGAGGGTGTCCAGCGCCCCGGCCGCCCGCAGGACGACGAGGCTGACCCCGAACGCGGCCACGGCCCCGGTCACCAGCGTCCGTGCCGACGGCCGCTGGCCGAGCAGCAGCGCCGAGAGACCGGCCACGAACAGCGGCCCGGCCGAGCCGACGACCGCCGCCAGGCCGCCGGGCAGCCGGTAGGCGGAGAGGAACAGCAGCGGGAAGAAGGCGCCGATGTTCAGCGCGCCGAGCACCGCCGCCTTCCACCACCAGGCGCCGCGCGGCAGCACCCGGGCGAGGGCGAGCAGCAGCAGACCGGCGGGCAGGGCGCGCACCAGGGCGGTGAACAGGGGGCGGTCGGGCGGGAGGAACTCGGTGGTGACCGCGTAGGTCGTGCCCCAGGAGACGGGCGCGAGGGCGGTGAGGGTGATGAGGACCGGGCGGGAGAGGGCCATGGGAGACACCCTTCTGAGTAGGTCAGCAGAAAGTAGCTTACCGCTAAGCAACTTTCCGTCAAGCTACTTTCTTGCGGGTGACCGAGGTGCGGCCGATACTCGTGCCATGAGCGAACGCCCCGAGCAGCGCAAGGACCCCGTCGACGCGATCATCGAGCAGTGGGCCGCGGTCCGGCCCGACCTGGACACCGCCGCCATGGAGGTCTTCGGCCGGGTCGGCCGGCTCTCCCTCGCGATGGGCGACCGGATGGAGAAGGCGTACGCGAGGTTCGGGATCTCACGCGGGGAGTTCGACGTCCTGGCGACCCTGCGCCGCTCCGGGGAGCCCTACACGCTCTCCCCCCGTCAGCTGTCCGCGACGCTGATGCTCACGACCGGTGGCATGACGGGGCGCCTGGACAAGCTGGAGCGTGCGGGGCTGCTGCGCCGCTCGCCCGATCCGCACGACCGGCGCGGGCTGCGGGTCACGCTCACCGACAAGGGCCTCGGGGTGGTCGACGAGGCGGTCGCGGCGGGCCTGGCCGTCCAGACGGAGGCGCTGTCCGCCCTGGACGCGGAACGGGCCGCCCTCCTGGCCGGCCTCCTGCGGGAACTGCTGGCGGGGACGGAGAGGCCCTGACGACAAACGAGGGCGTCGCCGCGGTACTCGCGACGACGCCCTCGAAGAGGAACGCTGATCAGGCCTTGACTTCGCTCTTCGCCTCGGCCTTGGTGGCGATGTTGGAGCTGGTCGGGTCCTTCTTCTTGTGCGTCTTGTCGCCGACCATCACCAGACCGGCGATGACCAGGTACAGCACGATCGGGGCCACGACGAAGAGGCCCAGCGTCTCGATGACGCTCAGGCCCGGGCCGGGGTCGTCACCGTCGTCGCGGGTGAGCGCGCTCGCGGGGGACGACATGAGCAGCATCATCAGCGTCGTACCGGCTGCCAGGGCGCCGGCGCGCAGGGCGTTCTTCTTGTCCACGGTGTCAAAATATCCAACGCCGACCGGGCCCGCGCGCCCGGGGTGCCGTAAGAGCCCCCGCCTCATGCGCCGCCCTCCCTGAGCACCTCCATCAGCGCGTGCAGCCGGGGCGAGGCGGCGAGGTCCTCCAGCGTCACGGGCCGCCCCTGCGCGTCCGCGATCGGCAGCCGCCAGTTCGGGTACTGGTCCCAGGTCCCCGGGAGGTTCTGCGGCCGGCGGTCGCCGACACCGTCGGGGAGCCAGACGCCGACCATGCGGGCCGGGGTACGCAGCAGGAAGCGGTGGACGGCCTGGATCTGGGCCTCCTCCGAGGAGGTGTCGCTGCCGCCGCCGGTGCCCTCCAGCAGGCCGAGCCGGGACAGCACGGACAGCCACTCCCCCGCGTCGGCGGCGGCCTCGGCGCGCTCCTCCTCCAGGGGGCGGGTCAGCAGCCCCAGGCTGTCGCGGAGTTCGACGTGCTCCCCGGTCAGGCGGGCCGCCGTGGAGGGCAGGTCGTGGGTGGTGGCGGTGGCCAGACAGTCGGCGCGCCAGCTCTCGGGGGGCAGGGGATGGCCGTCGCCGTCCCAGTCGCGCTCGAACCACAGCACGGACGTGCCGAGCACCCCGCGCTCGCGCAGAGTCTCGCGCACGCCGGGCTCGACGGTGCCGAGGTCCTCGCCGATCACCAGCGCCCCGGCCCGGGAGGCCTCCAGGACGAGGACGGCGAGCATGGCCTCGGCGTCGTAGCGGACGTAGGTGCCCTCGGTGGGCGGGTGGCCCTGGGGGACCCACCAGAGGCGGAACAGGCCCATGACGTGGTCGATGCGCAGGGCGCCGGCGTAGCGGAACAGGGCGCGCAGCAGCTCGCGGAACGGGGCGTAGCCGGACGCGGCCAGCCGGTCGGGCCGCCAGGGCGGCAGGCCCCAGTCCTGGCCGAGGGCGTTGAAGGCGTCCGGCGGGGCTCCCACCGACATACCGGAGGCGAAGTACTCCTGCTGCGCCCAGGCGTCGGCGCCGCCGGGATGCACGCCGACCGCGAGGTCGTGCACGATCCCGACCGGCATCCCGGCCTCGCGTCCGGCGCGCTGCGCGGCGGTCAGCTGGGTGTCGGTGAGCCAGGCGAGCCGGGACCAGAAGTCGACCCGGTCCATGAGGCCGTTGCGGGCCCGGGCGGTCTCGTCCGACCGCGGGTCGCGCAGGCCCGTCGGCCAGCGGTGCCAGTCCGAGCCGTGCACCTCGGCGAGTGCGCACCAGGTGGCGTGGTCCTCCAGGGCCTGGCCCTGTGCCGCGAGGAAGTCGCAGTAGGCGGCGCGCCGGCCGGGCCCGAGGGGGACCTCGCCGAGCAGCTCCAGCGCCTCCCGCTTGAGCTCCCACACGGCGTCCCGGTCGATCAGGGCGCCCTGCCGCAGCACCGCGTCGCGCAGCCGGCCGGAGCTCTCCAGCAGGGCGCGCAGGCGCTCGGGATCCCGTACGTAGGCGGCCTCGGGGACGTCCTCGATGCGCAGGTGGACGGGGTCGGGGAAGCGGCGCGAGGAAGGGCGGTAGGGGGAGGGGTCGGTGGGGGCTCCGGGCACGGCCGCGTGCAGCGGGTTGACCTGGATGAATCCGGCGCCCAGCGACCGCCCGGCCCAGCCTGCCAGTTCGGCGAGGTCACCGAGGTCGCCCATGCCCCAGGAGCGGCGCGACAGCAGGGAGTAGAGCTGGACGAGCAGTCCGTGGGAGCGTCCGGGCGGGGCCGGCAGGCGGGGCGGGGCGACGATCAGGTGTGCGGTGGCGGTGCGGCCGTCGGGGGTGGTGGCCGTCAGATGGTGGACGCCGGGTGGGAGGCCGTCCGCCGTGGTGCGGCTCTCGCCCTGCTCGGTGTCGACGCGCAGCCGGGTCCCCTCGGGGAGCGCCGCCAGGGCGGCCGGGGGGCTGCCGCCCCAGCCGACGACGGTCGGCGGCAGCAGCCGTTCGGCCCGTTCCCCCTCGCGGGCCGCGAGCGCGGCGCGGACGGCGCCGGGCGTGCTCGCGTCCACGCCGAGGGCGGCCAGGGTCAGGGTGACCGCGGTGGCCGAGGCCGCGACCGTGCGGTCCGGGGACGGACTGTAGGAGGTGGCGACGCCGTGCAGGACGGCGAGGCGGGACAGGTCCTCGGAGGGCGGGTCGGCCGGCCGGGGTGCGGTCATCTACATCCTCGTGAAGTCCGGGACGAAGGCCGGGGGCTCGCTGGTCAGGGGGGCGGCTTCGGCGAGCGGCGGCTCACTGGTGAGGGGCTCGGCGTCGGGCAGCGGGGGCTCGCTGGTCAGCGGCAGTTCGGTGTGGGTGCTCTCGGAGCTGAAAACGCAGTAGCGCGGGTCGTCGTGGTGGGTGTCGTCGAGGTCGGCGGACGGGTCCGCCACGGGTTTGGACTGGGCCGGGAGCGGAAGGAAAGTCATCGCAGCCACGGGGGCCTCCTTGTCGGTTTCTGCTCAATGGGTCATGGCAGCCCTACCCAGTCGACGCGAAGGCAGACGCCCTGGGCCCGACATCGTGCTTCTGCTCACATTCCACTCCCCTCCACACAGTCAAGATTCCGGCATTTCGGTTACAACGGCCACTCTCGTTGACACCCCCGCCGGAGGGGTGGTGGGCTCGTTCCGCCGGTCGAACACATCTGGAGGGGGCCTGTGGGACTACGGCGTGGGAAGCGGACCGTGGCCCTCGCGGCCGCCGTCGTCGCCGGGAGCCTGGTCGCCCCGCCCGCCGCCATGGCGGCTCCCTCTCCCCCGGGCACGACCGCGACGCCCGCCCCCGACACCGCCGGACCGGACCTCTCCGTCTGGCCGCGCCCGCAGTCGCTGCGCGCGAACGGCGCCCCGGTCGCGGTGCCGGACGAGGTCGCCCTGATCGCCGACGCGCAGGCGGACCTTCCCTCAAGCTCTCGGCTTCGCTCGAGCAGGGGGGACCCCCATGCGATCGAGGCCCTGCGCGAGCTGCTGCGACAGGCCGGGGCGCGCCGGATCACGGACACGGCCCGGCCGGGCGCCCTGGTCGTGCGCGCGCGCACGGAACCCGTCCGCCCGGGGGACCGCCACGCCCTGCCCTCCGGGGGGTACGAGCTGTCCGTGGGCCGGGGCGGCATCTTTCTCACCGGCACCGGCGAGGACGGTCTCTTCCACGCCGCGCAGACGCTGCGGCAGCTCCTGCGCCCCGACCGCACGATCGCGTCGGCCGTCGTACGCGACTGGCCCGGCACCGCCGTACGCGGCATCACCGAGGGCTTCTACGGCACCGCCTGGACGCACCGGCAGCGGCTGGCGCAGCTCGACTTCATGGGGCGCACCAAGCAGAACCGCTATCTGTACTCCCCCGGGGAGGACCTCTACCGGCAGGCCCGCTGGCGTGAGCCCTACCCGGCACAGCAGCGGGCCCGGTTCCGGGAGCTGGCCGAGCGGGCCCGCCGCAACCACGTGTCGCTGGGCTGGGCGGTGGCCCCGGGCCAGGCGATGTGCTTCGCCTCGGACGCCGATGTGCGGGCGCTGACGCGCAAGCTGGACGCGATGTGGGCGCTGGGCTTCCGGGCGTTCCAGCTCCAGTTCCAGGACGTCAGCTACAGCGAGTGGCACTGCGGGGAGGACGCCGACCGGTTCGGCTCGGGCCCCAAGGCGGCGGCGCGGGCGCAGGCCCGGGTGGCGAACGCGGTGGCCGGGCACCTGGCGCGGCGGCACCCCGGCACCGCCCGGCTGTCCCTGATGCCCACCGAGTACTACGAGGACGGCACGACCGACTACCGGCGCGCGCTGGCGAGCGAGCTGGCCGCGCCCGTCGAGGTGGCCTGGACGGGCGTCGGGGTGGTGCCCCGCACCATCACGGGCGGCGAACTGGCCGACGCACGCGAGGCGTTCGGGCATCCGCTGGTCACCATGGACAACTACCCGGTCAACGACTACGACCCCGGCCGCCTGTTCCTCGGCCCGTACCGGGGCCGTGAGCCGGCCGTCGCGACCGGTTCGGCCGCCCTGCTCGCCAACGCCATGCAGCAGCCGGAGGCCTCCCGCATCCCGCTGTTCACCGCCGCCGACTACGCCTGGAATCCGCGCGCCTACCGGCCCGGAGAGTCCTGGCGTGCCGCGATCGCCGACCTCGCGGACGGGGACCGGCACCGCGAGCAGGCCCTGGCCGCGCTGGCCGGCAACGACGCCTCGTCGGTCCTGGACGACGCGGAGTCGGCGTATCTGCGCCCGCTGACCGAGGCGTACTGGGCGTCCGGCCCGGCGGGTGGGACCGGTACCGACCGCGAGGCGGCGCGGCGGCTGCGTGAGGCCTTCACCGTGCTGCGCGAGCTGCCCCGCCGCCTGTCCGGAACCGGCCTCGGCTCCGAGGTCGCCCCCTGGGCGCGGCAGCTGGCTTCCTACGGGGAAGCGGGCACGGTCGCGCTCGGCATGCTGGACGCGCAGCGTGCCGGGGACGCGGCGGCGGCCTGGAGCGCGTACCGCAGGCTGGGCGCGCTGCGGGCCCGGCTGGAGTCGGCGCAGGTCGAGGTCGGCACGGACGTGCTGGACCCCTTTCTGCGACGGGCGCAGAAGTCGTACGCGGCCTGGTCGGGCATCCATCACGAGCCGCCCCGCAATCCCGGCGACGGCCGCACCCTGCGCTTCCCGCGGGCGCGGGCGCTGACCGCCGTGACGGCCCTGACCGAGCCGGGCACCGAGGGGGTCGTCGAGGTGCACGTGCCGGGGCAGGGCTGGCGGGCGGCGGGCCGGCTGGACCGGTCCGGGGCGACCGAAGTGCGGCCGGCCGCACGCGCCGACGCCCTGCGGGTCACCGGCCCCGCCCCGTCCCGCGTCCACCACCTCGTCCCCTGGTTCGCCGAAGCCCCCGCCGCCTCCCTCGGTCTGCCCCGCGACCGTGCGGACGTCGAGACCGGGCGGACCGAGCGGCTGACCGCCCGGCTCGGCTCACTGCGCCCCGCCGACGCCCGCGGCAGGCTCACCGCCGAGGCGCCCGAAGGCGTTCGCGTCCGGGTGCCGAAGGGCGAGCTGACCGTGCGGCGCGGCACGACGGTGGAGGTCCCGGTCGAGGTGAGCGTGGCGCGCGGCGCCCCGCTGCGGTCGTACGAGGTGCGGCTGGGATTCGCGGGAGCGGACCGCACCCTCACCGTCCGTGCGGTCCCGCCCACCGGCGGCCCCGACCTGGCCCGCACCGGCACCGCCCGTTCCTCGGGCGACGAGACGCCCGACTTCCCCGCGTCGGCGGCGAACGACGGCGACCCCGAGACCCGCTGGTCGTCGCCGGCCGACGACGGCGCCTGGTGGCAGGTCGAGCTGGCCCGCCCGGCGCGGCTCGGCCGGGTCGCGCTGCACTGGCAGGACGCGCACCCCTCGTCCTACCGCGTCCAGGTCTCCCCGGACGGCCGCCGCTGGCGCACCGCCGCGACGGTGCGGGACAGCGGGGGCGGCCGGGAGAACGTCCCGATGGACGAGCCGGACGTGCGTTTCGTGCGCGTGCAGGGCGACAAGCGGGCGACGCAGTACGGGTATTCGCTGTGGTCGGCGGAGGCGTACGCCGTCTCGGAGTGAGCATCGTGAGAATCGGCCCGGCAATTCCCCGCCGATCACTATTCACTCAGTACATGTACTCAGTGCATAATGATCGGCATGAGCACCCGCCACATCCTGCTGGGCCTGCTCGCGACGGGGCCGAGCCATGGCTACGACCTGAAGCGACGCCACGACGAACGCTTTCCGCAGGCCCGCCCACTGGCCTACGGGCAGGTCTACACGACCCTGCAGCGCCTCGTGCGGGACGGCCTCGCCGAGGTCGACGGCACCGCCTCGGACGGCGGGCCGGAGCGCACGGCGTACCGGACGACCGACGAGGGGACCCGCGAACTGGCCCGGTGGGCCCAGGAGATCGCACCACCCGCGCCCTTCGTGGCCAACGAGATCTTCGCCAAGGTCGTGGTCGCGATCCTGTCGGGCGGTGACCCGGCCCGGTATCTGAGTGCTCAGCGCGTCGCGCACATGGAGCGCATGCGCGAACTCACGGCGGTCAAGGCCGCCAAGGGAGCCGATCTCGCGACCGTGCTCTCGGCGGACTACGCCCTCAACCACCTCGACGCCGACCTCCGCTGGATGAACACCACGGCGGCCCGGCTCACCACCCTGACCGCGGAGGTCGACGCAGCATGAGCAGACCCGTGCCCCTTCTCACGGCCGCCGGTCTCACCAAGGCGCACGGCCGGACCCCCGCCCTGCGCGGCGCCTCGGTCGCACTGCACGCCGGCGAGATCCTCGCCGTGACCGGTGCGAGCGGCAGCGGGAAGTCGACGCTGCTGCACTGCCTGGCCGGCATCGTCCGCCCGGACGCCGGCTCCGTCACCTACGACGGCCGGCGGCTGGAGGACCTGCCAGAGAAGCAGTTGAGCGAGCTGCGGCGCACCGAGTTCGGCGTGGTGTTCCAGTTCGGGCAGCTCATCCCCGAGCTGACGGTCCTGGACAACGCCGCCCTGCCCCTGCTGCTGGCGGGCACCGGCCGGGCAGAGGCCCGGGCCCGGGCCGGTGAGTGGCTGGAGCGGTTCGGGGTGCGGGGCCAGGAGGACCTGCGGCCCGGCGAGCTGAGCGGCGGCCAGGCGCAGCGGGCCGCACTGGCCCGGGCCCTGGTCACGGGCCCGCGGGTGGTCTTCGCCGACGAGCCGACGGGCGCGCTGGACTCCCTGGCCGGCGAACAGGTCATGACGGCCCTCGTCCACACGGCCCGTGAGGCAGGCACGGCCGTCCTGCTGATCACGCACGACGCCCAGGTGGCCGCGTACGCGGACCGCGAGGTCCAGCTGCGGGACGGGGCCGTGACGGCGCTGGGGGTGACGGCGTGACGTCGCTGAAGGCCGATCTGCGTCTCGCCTGGGAACTCACCCGCGGTTCCGACCGCGGCGAGTGGTGGCGCGTGACCCTCACGGCGACGGGGGCCGCGCTCGCGACCGGGTTCACGCTGGCCGCCGTCGCTCTGGCGTCGCTGCGCGGCCAGTACAACGTGCCCGTGGCCGCGGGCCTGCTGAACCAGCCCGGCACGCGGTCCGGCGTGATCGTCAGCCTGATGCTCCTGCTCGTGCCCGTGCTCGGGTTCCTCGGCCAGTGCGCCCGGATCGGGGCGGTGCACCGCGACCGGCGGCTGGCCGGGCTGCGGCTGGCCGGGGCGACGGCCTGGCAGGTGCGGCGGATCGCCGCGCTGGAGACCGGCCTGGCCTGTCTGCTGGGCTCGGCGGTCGCCACCGTCCTCTCGGTGCTGCTCCTGCTGCGCCTGTGGGGCCGGCCGACCGTCCTGGCCTGGGCGGGGATGGCCCTGGTCGCGGTCGCCGTACCGCTGCTGGGCGCGGCGGCGGGCGCGCTGGCGCTGCGCCGGGTGGTGGCCTCGCCCCTCGGCTGGGTGCGCCGGCTCGGGCCGCGCTCCGGGCGGGGGCCGGGGCTGCTGTTCCTGGCGGGGGTGATGCTGGTCGGGGTGGTGACGCTGGTAGCCGTGCTCGGCGCGTCCTCGGCCGCCCCCAACCGGCCGTACGCCGGGCCGCCGCTGATGATGGTGGGCGTGGTGCTCACGGTCGGTGCGGGCGCGGTGTGGCTCTCCGGGGCCGCGGCCAAGGTGACCGGACGGGTCCTCGCGACCCGGGCCCGGTCGGCGGCGGCGCTGATCGCGGCGGAGCGGCTGCGTGACGACCCGTGGGCGGCTGCCCGCACGCACGCGGCGGTGCTGCTGGTGACGGTCATCGGGGGCGGCTTCATGGGCGTGCGCGCGGTGCTCCTCGCCGAAGTGCGCTCCAGCAAGCAGCTCTCCGAGAACCCGGACTACTACATCACCGGCCTCGATCTCACCGGCGTCGCCCTCGCGGTCGCCCTCGCGATCACGCTGTCGGGCCTCGCCGTCGGCACCGCCGAATCCCTGGCCACCCGCCGCCGCGGTCTGGCCGCGCAGGTCGCCGCCGGAGTGCCGCGCGCGGTCCTCGGCCGGGCCCTGCTGCTGGAGACCGCGCTGCCGCTGGCACCGGCGGTGCTCCTCGCGGGCCTGGGCGGGACGGCCGTCGCCGCCTGGTACGCGCTGCTCACCGGTCACCCGTTCCCGTGGGCGGCGGCCCTGGTGCCCGTCGCCGTCTACGCCGGCTGCCTGCTCGCCGCGGCGACCTCGCTGCCGCTGCTGGGCCGCTCGGTGCGACCGGCGGAGCTGCGGTACGCGTGAGCGCCGGCACAGCCGGCCCATGACCGGCCGGCCCCGGGGGAACAGGGGACCCCCGGGGCCGGCTCACGGGTGCGCGGCTGCACGAAGGCCCGGATCCTCGTCAGGCGGAAATGCCGTCGATCCGGGCCATGGCGTCGTCCGCGCCGAACGGCTGCAGGTACGGCAGCCAGCGCGGGTCCCTGTGGCCGGTCCCGATGATGCGCCAGGCCAGACCCGACGGCGGGGCGGGTTTGTGGCGCAGCCGCCAGCCGATCTCGAAGAGGTGCCGGTCGGCCTTCACGTGGTTGCAGCGACGGCAGGACGCCACCACGTTGTCCCAGACGTGCTTGCCCCCGCGGCTGCGCGGGATGACGTGGTCGACGCTGGTTGCGACGCCACCGCAGTACATGCACCGGCCCCCGTCGCGGGCGAACAGCGCCCGGCGGGTCAGAGGAACGGGCCCCCGATAGGGAACCCGGACGAATCGCTTGAGCCGGACCACGCTGGGTGCGGGGACTGTGACGGTCGCGCTGTGCAGATAGGCGCCGGACTCCTCGAGGCAGACGGCCTTGTTCTCGAGGACGAGGACGAGCGCGCGGCGGAGCGGTACGACACCTAGCGGCTCGTACGACGCGTTGAGGACCAGGACATGCGGCACGGATGCCTCCTTGGACGCCGGCGGCGCGTGGCTCGCGCCGGGACGATTCGTAGCCAGTCTCCCCTCATGCCTGGTGGAAGCGCCACCATGTCCCCGTAACGGGCTGGGAGTGTTTTCGACCACATCCCATTCATCCCCCGGATCATGGCCCGTTCAAGCCCAGGTGAGCACGGTCTCTCCTTCACACATTCCGCGAGAGCACACACAATGCCCCGTTAGTGTGGTGGTTCTGCCCCTTCGGTGACCCTGCCGTGACCTTGACCCCCTGAATCACCGCACCGGGGCGGACCGCTGCACCTGGAGGTACCTGCCGTGTCCTTGTCCCTCGCGGACGCCGTCCTGATGGCCGCCGACCCGTCACCGTCGCCGACCCCCTCGGAATCCCAGTCCCCGAGAGTGCCTTCGCTCCAGGACGCCCAGGAGAGCGCCACGAACGCCGCCGGCTGGGTCGAGCAGAACTGGTCGACGTGGCTGGCGATCGGGCTGAGGGTCCTGCTCATCGTGGTGATAGCCGCGGTGCTGAGGGTCGTCGTACGCCGGGCGATCACCAAGCTGATCGACCGCATGAACCGGACCGTGCAGTCCGTCGACGGCAGCGCGCTCGGCGGCCTGCTCGTGAACGTCGAGCGCCGGCGACAGCGCTCGCAGGCCATCGGCTCGGTGCTGCGTTCGGTGGCGTCGTTCCTGATCATCGGCACCGCCGCGCTGATGATCCTCGGCACCTTCCAGATCAACCTCGCTCCGCTGCTCGCCTCGGCCGGTGTCGCCGGTGTGGCGATCGGCTTCGGCGCCCGCAACCTCGTCACGGACTTCCTGTCCGGCGTCTTCATGATCCTGGAGGACCAGTACGGCGTCGGCGACACGATCGACGCCGGCGTCGCCTCCGGCGAGGTGATCGAGGTCGGCCTGCGCGTGACCAAGCTGCGCGGCGACGGCGGCGAGATCTGGTACGTCCGCAACGGCGAGGTCAAGCGCATCGGCAACCTCTCGCAGGGCTGGGCCACGGCCAACGTCGACGTCACCGTCCACGCCGGGGAGGACCTGGACAAGGTGAAGGCCACCCTGGACGAGGTCGCCGAGAAGATGAGCGCCGAGGAGCCCTGGAACGAACTGCTGTGGGGCCCGATCGAGGTCCTCGGTCTGGACAGCGTGCTGCTGGACTCCATGGTCGTGCGCGTCACCGCCAAGACGATGCCCGGCAAATCCCTGACCGTGGAGCGCGAACTGCGCTGGCGCGTCAAGCGTGCCTTCGACGCGGCGGACATCCGGATCGTCGGCGGAGCCACGGCCTCGGTGGAGGAGCAGCCCGTCGACCCGACGGCGGGCATGGCCGCGCCGTCGGTGTACGCGAACACGGGGTCCCCGCAGTCGGCGGCGGCGTCCCCGCTCACTCCCCCCGCGCCGACGAGCACCACGAAGTAGCGGCACCCGCCCGTACGCGGAGAGGGCGGTGTCCGGTCCGGCCGGACACCGCCCTCCGGTGTGTCCGGATGGCGACGGGCCGTCCCCTCTTGACGCCCGCACGACGGGGGCCTACTTTCCTCCCATCGATAGGAAACTTTCCTAACAGTGGTCGGGCGGGTTGCTCCCCGATGGACTTCCCCGCCCGATCACTGAGAAGCTGAGCAGCCGAAGGGCAGGTGTGGACACGCATGGCAGGAACCGCCGGCACGCCGGGCACCCCGCGCGTCCTGCGCGCCATGAACGACCGGGCCGCCCTGGACCTGCTGCTGGAGCACGGGCCCCTGTCCCGCACCCGGATCGGCAAGCTCACCGGCCTGTCCAAGCCGACCGCCTCCCAGCTCCTGGCCCGCCTGGAGGCGGCGGGTCTCGTGCTGGCCACCGGCACCACCGAAGGCCGGCCCGGCCCGAGCGCCCAGCTCTACGAGGTCAACCCAGCGGCCGGTCACGCCGCCGGACTCGACGTCACCCCGCAGCGGATCCTCGCCGCCGTCGCCGACATCACCGGCCGCACCGTCGGCCGCCACGAGCTGCCCACCCCCGGCAGGCGCACCGGCACCCCGGTCGTCCAGCAGGTCACCGATGCCCTGGACGGCGCGGTGAAGGCGGCCGGTCTCGCCCGGGACGACATCCACCGCCTGGTCATCGGCACCCCCGGCGCCTTCGACCCCGCCACCGGCCGGCTGCGCTACGCCGCCCACCTCCCGGGCTGGCACTCCCCCACCCTGCTGGACGAGCTCGCCGCCGCGCTGCCGATGCCGTTCGAGTACGAGAACGACGTCAACCTGGTCGCACTCGCCGAACAGCGCCTCGGGGCGGCCCGGGGCCACGCGGACTTCGTGCTGCTGTGGAACCAGGAGGGCCTGGGCGCCGCCCTGGTCCTCGGCGGCCGGCTGCACCGCGGCTGGACCGGCGGCGCCGGCGAGGTCGGCTTCCTGCCGGTGCCGGGCACGCCCCTGGTCCGCCGGGTCACCAAGGCCAACAGCGGCGGCTACCAGGAGCTGGCCGGCTCCCAGGTCGTCCCGCGCCTGGCCCGCGAACTGGGCATCGAGGGCGCCCCGCAGGGCCCGTACGCCGAGGCGGCCGCCGAACTGCTGGCGAGGGCGGCCCGGTCGGGCGACGACGCCCACCGGCACCTCCTGCAGACTTACGCGACCCGGCTGGCCACCGGTCTGGCCTCGCTGGTCTCGATCCTCGACCCCGAGCTCGTGGTGCTGAGCGGAGCCGTCCTCACCTCGGGCGGTGAGCCGCTGCGCGCCCTCGTCCAGGCCGAACTGGAAGAGCTGGCCGCGTCCCGCCCGCGCCTGGTCGTGGGCGACGTCCGTGAACACCCCGTGCTGCGCGGCGCGCTGGAGAGCGCGCTCGCGACCACCCGCGACGAGGTCTTCGACACCTCCCGCTGACCCACCCCCTCCCGGTAATCCCCTTCTTCCCCCGTGCCCCAGGGAGCTCCGCCATGCCCGGAAAATCCAGAAAAGCGAAGTTTGCGCTCGCCGCCTGCTCCTCCCTCGCCCTCCTCGCCACGGCCTGCACCGGCCAGTCGGGCGCGGGCGCGAGCGACGACGCGTCCAAGGAGACGACCCTCACCTTCTGGCACGCCTGGAGCGCGCCCTCGGAGGTGAAGGCCGTCAAGGACCTGGTCGCCGGATTCGAGAAGACGCACCCCCACATCCACGTCGACGTCGTCGGCAACATGACGGACGACAAGATGAACCAGGCCCTGCGCACCGGGGGCGCCAAGGCCCCGGACGTGATCTCGTCGTTCACCACGAACAGCGTCGGAAAGTTCTGTTCCTCGGGCGCCCTGGTCGATCTCGACCCGTTCTTCGAGAAGTCGGGCATCGACCCGCAGCGGACCTTCCCGAAGGCGATGAGCGAATACACCCGGTTCGAGGGCAACCGCTGCACGGTCCCCCTGCTCGGCGACGCGTACGGCCTCTACTACAACAAGACAGCGTTCAAGAAGGCCGGCATCACCAGCCCGCCGAAGACCTGGTCGGAATTCGAGAAGGACGCCGAGAAACTGACGATCCCCCAGGGCGACACCTACCAGCAGCTCGGCTTCATGCCGAACTACCACGGCTGGGAGACCACCACCGAGCACTACCTCGGCCAGTTCTCCCCGAAGTACTTCGACAGGAACGGCAAGTCGAACGTCGCGAAGGACCCCGCCTTCGCCCAGGCCTTCACGGTCCAGAAGAAACTGGTCGACTCACTCGGCGGCTACCGCAAGCTGGAGACCTACCGCTCGAAGCTCGGCGACGAATGGGGCCCCAAGCACCCCTTCCACACCGGCCAGGTCGCCATGCAGCTCGACGGCGAGTGGCGCCTGGGCATGGCCCTGGCCACCAAGCCGAAGTTCGGCATCGGCGTCGCCCCGCTGCCCGTCCCCGACGACCGGGCCGACGAGTACGGCAAGGGCTACATCACCGGCACCATCGCCGGTATCGCGGCGACCAGCCGGAAGCAGAACGCCGCCTGGGAGCTGGTGAAGTACATCTCCACGAACACCGACGCGGTGGTGAACTTCTCCAACGCCATCCACAACGTGCCCTCGACGCTGGCGGCCCTGAAGTCCCCGAAGCTGAAGTACGACCCGCGTTTCAAGACGTTCCTGGAGATCGCGGCGAACCCGGACTCCACGACGGCCCCCGCCTCCGTCAACGGCGGTGTGTACCTCACCACGATCCAGCAGTTCGGCTACGACTACGAGAGCGGCAAGGCGACCGATCTGAGGAAGGGCCTCCGGGAAACCGCCCGGCAGATCGACACGGACATCGCGCAGGCGAAGTAGCCCATGAGCACCTGCACACTGCGGGCGAAACACCGCCGCTCGACCCTGCGCACCCTCGCCTTCCTCTCCCCCTGGCTGATCGGCTTCACGGTCTTCTTCGCCTATCCCCTGCTCTCCACCGTCTACTTCTCCTTCATGCACTACGACGGCTTCAAGCCGCCCACGTGGAGCGGCACGAAGAACTGGGTGTACGTCGTCGAGCACTACCCCCTCTTCTGGCCCGCCCTGCGCAACACCCTGTGGCTGGTCGTCGTCATGGTCACGCTCCGGGTCGCCTTCGGCCTGGGCGTGGGCCTGCTCATCACCAAGGTCAAGACGGCCACGGGCGTCTTCCGCACCCTCTTCTACCTGCCGTACCTGGCCCCGCCCGTGGCGGCCACGATGGCCTTCGCCTTCCTCCTCAACCCCGGCACGGGCCCGGTGAACTCGATCCTGGAGAAGGCCGGACTCCCCACCCCCGGCTGGTTCAACGACCCCGCCTGGTCGAAGCCTGCGCTGACCCTGCTGGCCCTGTGGGGCATCGGCGACCTGATGGTCATCTTCATGGCGGCCCTGCTCGACGTGCCGAAGGAGCAGTACGAGGCGGCCGAGCTGGACGGCGCGAGCCCCTGGCAGCGCTTCCGCTACGTCACGCTCCCGACCATCTCGCCGATCGTGATGTTCGCGGTGGTCACAGGCGTGATCCAGACGATGCAGTACTACACACAGCCGCTGATCGCCGGGAAGGTCGCCTCGGGCGTGATCCAGGGCGCGGGGACGCTGTTCGAGCCCGGCTACCCCGACAAGTCGACCCTCACCCTCCCCCAACTCGTCTACAACCTGGGCTTCCAGCGCTTCGACTACGGCTCGGCCTGTGTGGTCGCCCTGGTCCTCTTCGCCCTCTCCATGGCCTTCACGGCACTCCTGATGCGCCGCCGGGGCGGCCTGATCCAGGCAGGTGAACGATGACGCAGGTGCTCGACAAGCCCCTGGAGCCGGCGACACCCCCGTCGCCGGCGCAGCGCACGGCCCGCCACAGGGCGCTGCTGCAATGGATCGCGATCCACTCCCTCGGCATCGCGGCGGCCCTGTTCTTCGCGCTCCCCTTCGTGTTCGTCCTCCTCACGTCCCTCATGAGCGACAGCCAGGCGCTCAGCCGCGACCTGATCCCGCACACCTGGGAGTGGGGCAACTACGCCACCGTCTTCGACACCCCCGGCTTCCTCGCCTGGTGGAAGAACACCCTGATCTACGCGGGCCTGGGCACGGTCCTCACGGTCGTCTCCTCACTCCCGGTGGCCTACGCCCTGGCCAAGTTCCGCTTCCGGGGCCGCAACCTGGCCCTGATGCTGGTCATCTCGATGATGATGCTGCCGCCGCAGGTGATCGTCATCCCGATGTACCTGTTCTGGGCGAAGCAGCTGGACCTGTCCGGCACGCTCTGGCCGCTGATCATCCCCATGGCGTTCGGCGACGCGTTCTCGATCTTCCTGCTGCGCCAGTTCCTCACCACGATCCCCGACGAGTACCTGGACGCGGCGAGGGTCGACGGCTGCGGCGACCTGCGCACGCTGCTGAAGGTCGTTCTGCCGATGGCCAGGCCGGGCATTGCCGCAGTGGCGCTCTTCCAGTTCTTCTACGCGTGGAACGACTACTTCGGCCCCCAGATCTACGCCTCGGAGAACCCGGGCGCCTGGACGCTCTCCTACGGCCTGGAGTCGTTCAAGGGCGCGCACCACACCGACTGGAACCTCACCATGGCCGCCACCGTGCTGGTCATGGCCCCCGTGATCCTCGTGTTCTTCTTCGCCCAGAAGGCGTTCGTCGAGGGTGTCACGCTCACCGGAGTGAAGGGTTAGACATGAAACTCACCGTGGTCGGCGGAGGCTCGACCTACACCCCCGAACTCGTGGACGGCTTCGCCCGCCTGAGGGACACCCTGCCCGTGGAGGAACTGGTCCTGATGGACCCCGCCCAGGACCGCCTCGACCTGGTCGGCGGCCTGGCCCGCCGCATGTTCGCCCGCCAGGACCACGCGGGCCGCATCACCACCACCTCCGACCTCGACGAGGCGGTGGACGGCGCGGACGCGGTCCTCCTGCAACTGCGCGTGGGCGGACAGGCGGCGCGCGAGCAGGACGAGACCTGGCCGCTGGAATGCGGCTGCGTGGGACAGGAGACCACCGGCGCCGGCGGCCTGGCCAAGGCCCTGCGCACGGTCCCGGTCGTCCTGGACATCGCGGACCGCGTCCGCCGCACCAACCCCCGCGCCTGGATCATCGACTTCACGAACCCGGTGGGCATCGTGACCCGCGCCCTGCTCCAGGCGGGCCACAAGGCGGTGGGCCTGTGCAACGTGGCGATCGGCCTCCAGCGCAAGCTCGCCGCCCTGCTCTCCGTGGAGGCCTCCGCGATCCACCTGGACCACGTCGGCCTCAACCACCTCACCTGGGAGACGGCCGTACGCCTCGGCGGCCCGGAAGGCGAGGACGTCCTGCCGAAGCTGCTGGGCGAGCACGGCGACACGATCGCGGCGGACCTCCGCCTGCCCCGCCCCCTGCTGGACACGCTGGGCGTGGTCCCCTCCTACTACCTGCGTTACTACTACGCGCACGACGAGGTCGTACGGGAACTGGGGACGAAGCCGTCCCGGGCGGCGGAAGTCGCCGAGATGGAACGCCGGTTGCTCGCGATGTACGCCGACCCGGCCCTGGACGAGAAGCCGGAGTTGCTCGCCCAGCGGGGCGGTGCCTTCTACTCGGAGGCGGCGGTGGACCTGGCGGCGGCCCTGCTGGGCGGCGGTGGCTCGCCGTACCAGGTGGTGAACACGTACAACCGGGGCACGCTGCCGTTCCTCCCCGACGACGCGGTGATCGAGGTCCAGGCGGCCGTGGGGGCCAAGGGCGCGACCCCGCTCCCCGTCCCGCCCGTGGACCCGCTCTACGCGGGCCTGACGGCCGACGTCACGGCCTACGAGGACCTGGCCCTCCAGGCCGCCCTGCTCGGCGGCCGGGACCGCGTCTTCCGCGCCCTCCTCTCCCACCCCTTGGTCGGCCAGTACGCGTACGCCGAGACGCTCACGGACCGGCTGATCGCACACAACCGGGAGCACCTCACGTGGGCGTGACCGCACGTGTCCTCGCCATCGACGCGGGCAACAGCAAGACGGACGTCGCGGTCGTGACGGCGGAGGGGGACGTCCTCGCCACGGCACGCGGAGGCGGCTTCCGCCCCCCGGCCGTGGGCATCGACACGGCGATGGACACCCTCGCGGAAACGGTGGGGCGGGCCCTCACCACCGCCGGACTCACGTCGGTCACCCACGTCTCGGCGTGCCTGGCGAACGCCGACTTCCCCGTCGAGGAGCAGAGCCTGGCCTCCGCACTGCGGGCACGCTCCTGGGGCGCGACGGTGACGGTCCGCAACGACACCTTCGCGATCCTGCGGGCCGGAGTCACCGAACCCCGCGGTGTGGCGGTCGTCTGCGGCGCCGGCATCAACTGCGTGGGCATGCGCCCCGACGGCCGCACGGCACGCTTCCCGGCCCTGGGCAGGGTCTCGGGCGACTGGGGCGGCGGCTGGGGCCTGTCCGAGGAGGCCCTCTGGCACGCGTCCCGTGCCGAGGACGGCCGCGGCGCCCCCACCGCCCTCTCCCACACCCTCCCCGCCCACTTCGCCCTGCCCTCCATGTACGCGCTCGTCGAGGCGCTGCACCTGGGGCACATCCCCGCACTCCGCCGTCACGAACTGACCCCCGTCCTCTTCGCCACGGCCGCCGACGGAGACACGATCGCCCGGACGATCATCCGGCGCCAGGCCGAGGAGGTGGTCTCCATGGCCGTGGTGGCCCTGACCCGCCTGGACCTCCTGGACGAGCCGGCACCGGTCCTCCTCGGTGGCGGCGTCCTGGCGGCCCGGCACGCCCGACTGAACGCCCCCATCGAACGCCTGCTGACCGACCGCGCACCGAAGGCGGTCCCCCGAGTCGTGACGGCGAGCCCGGTCCTGGGGGCGGCGCTGCTGGGCCTGGACACGGTGGGCCCGGGCGAGGGGGCGCAGGAGCGGTTGCGGAGGTACTACGGCGTGTGAGTCACCCGGGCCGTCGTCCGTGTGGCCGGTCCGAGCCGAGACGCGCCCGCACCCGCGTACGGCGAGAAGGGGCCGTGCCGGGGAGGGTGTCCGCCCGCAGCGGTTGGCGCGTCAACACCAGTCAGTCGGTGTGACACCCCATCGCGCCGTTCCGAGGACGGACACCCCCGGCGCGGCCCCGACCCACACCCGGCGATCCGCGCGGCCACCCGCACCCCCACCCGGCGCCACGGGAACCGAACACCCTCCCCGTTCGTGTTCCAGGACAAGGCGTGGCGCCTGGGGGTGGTGCGCCACGCTGCGATCCGATCAAGATCAGGGCAAGGCCGGTGCGGATGTCAGTCCCGGCAGCGATACTTGCGGCGACGGATGACCACGGGGGAGGTCACAGTGACGCACACGCCGAAGAGCAGCCCGCCACCACCAGGTCCGGCCCTGCCCGTCCTGCCGGCGGTCCCGGCACAGGCAGCGCCCCCCACCCGGCCCACGGGAAACGCTCCCGCGCCCCCGAGCCCCCCGACAGGCCCCCGCCGCACCGCCTTCGCCGAGGGTCTCGACCAACTCCGCTCCGCCGCCACCACCGAGCCCGGACGCCTGCGCATCATCGGCGCCCTGCTGGCCCTCCTCGTCATCGCCTTCGGCTCCGTCACCGCCTGGCAGATGACCGACCGGGCGGCCGCCGCCGACGACGTCCTCACCCGCAGCCAGCCCCTCAGCTCGGACGCCGCCGACATCTACCGCTCCCTCGCGGACGCCAACACCGCCGCATCCAGCGGCTTCCTCGCCGGCGGCCAGGAACCGGCCGCCACCCGCGACCGCTACGAGCGCGACATCCGCACCGCCGCGGAGAAGCTCGTCAACGCCGCCGCGAACGCCGAACCGAACTCGCCGTCCACGGCGACCATCGCCGAGCTCAACCGACTCCTCCCGGAGTACAAGGGCCTGGTGGAGCGCGCCCGCACCTACAACCGGCAGGGCTTCCCCGTCGGCGGCGCCTACCTCCGCTACGCCAACGAGAAGATGCAGGAGCAGATGCTCCCGGCGGCGGAGGACCTGTACAAGAAGGAGAACCAGCGCCTCGGCGCGGACTACGCCGCGGCCACGCCCTACCCCTGGGCCGCCATCGCCCTCGGCGTCGCCGCCCTGGCCGCCCTCGCCTGGGCCCAGCACCGCAACTACCAGCGCACGAACAGGGTCCTGAACCACGGCCTGGTGGCCGCCACCGCCACGGCGACGGTCGTGCTGCTGTGGCTGGTCGTCGGCCACACCGTCGCCCGCGCGGGCCTGAACGACTCCTTCGACCACGGGGTCCGCTCACTGAAGGTGCTGCACGACGCGCGCATCGCCTCCCTGAAGGCCCGGGGCAACGAGAACCTGACCCTGGTGGCCCGCGGCGCGGAGACGAAGAAGGTCGGCGAGAAGACGTACGACGCCTACGACTACGACTTCGGCGAGGACATCAAGGCTCTCGCCACCCACCTGGCGGCAGCCGAGAAGCTGGCCGACGACACCTCGGGCGAGCGTCCCGTCAGCGCCGCCACGGGCAACATGCGGGTGTGGAAGAAGCGCCACGCAGCGGCCCGCCAGCAGGACGAGTACGGCAACTACCAGCAGGCGCTGAAACGGGTCATCGGCGACAAGGACACGACCGGAGAGTGCTTCGACAGCGTCGACGAGAACCTGCGCACGGCACTCGCGCACGAGGAGACGGAGTTCAAGCGCGCGGCGGGCGACGGCCGCGACGCGCTGACGGGCATGCCGGCCGGTGTGGCCGTACTGGCGGTGCTGGGCGCCGCCGGCGCGGTCCTGGGCATCGGCCGCAGACTGTCGGAGTACCGGTGAACGGGCCAGGCGCGAAGGGAGGAACGACCGTGCGAGACACGCTCAAGGGCTGGGGCGGGGTGACCGCGATGGCAGTCGTCTGCGCCCTGGTGGCGCTGGTGGCCCTCTGCCTGCCGCTCACCACGGACGCGACGCCGGCCCGGAACACCACCGCGACCACCTGGACCGCCGAGACCAAGGCGGAAAAGGACTGCAAGGACCCCGAGAAACAGACCCTCTCCCCCTCCTCCGCCGACGGCGACACCATCCGGAAGATCAAGGACCGCGAGGGCGGGAAGCGCAAACTGATCGTGGGCGTCGACCAGAACAGCTTCCGGTGGGGCTACCGCGACCCCAACAGCGGCAAGTCCGCGGAGCTCGAGGGCTTCGACATCGACCTGGTCCACCGCATCGCCGAGGACATCCTCGGCGACCCGGACGCCGTCCAGTTCAAGGCGATCCCCACCGACCAGCGCATCCCGGCGATCCAGGGCGACCGCGTGGACATGGTCGTCCGCACGATGACGATCGCATGCGACCGCATCGACGACGTGGCGTTCTCCGCGCCCTACTTCAAGACGGGCCAGCAGGTCCTGGCCCCGAAGACCTCGCCCGTCAAGGGCTACGACGACACGCTCACGGGCCGCAAGATCTGCACGGCGTCCGGCTCCACGGCCCACTCCAGGCTGCAGGCGGACAAGGACGCCCGCGAACTGCCCGCCGACACCGACATATCCACCGCCGTCCCGAACCAACTCGACTGTCTGGTCAGGCTGCAGCTCGGTGAGGTCGACGCCGTCGTCACCGACGGCGCGCTCGCGGCGAGCCAGGCGGCACAGGATCCGACGGTCCAGCTCAAGGGCGACGCCTTCACTACCGATTACTACGGCGTGGCGATGAAGAGGGACGCGGACGATCTGGTACGCCGGGTCAACCAGATCCTGGTCGACTACCGCAAGGACACCGCGAACGGCTGGCAGGCGTCGTACAACCGATGGCTGGCGGCCACCATGGGCAAGGATGCGAAGAAGTCGGAACCACCGGCACCGCAATACCTCCGCACGAGCTGATGACCGGCACGCAGCCGGACCACGACCGAGAACGCCCCGACGGGCACGACCGCAGCGAGAGGTGATCGATGGGCGTCACGGGACCCACCGGGCCGGTGATGGACCGGGACGAGGTGGACCGTGCGCTGGCGCGGCTCGGCGCGGAACACGAGGCGATCGAGACCTCGCTCCTCGCCCTGCAGGACCACGCGGGCCGCAGACTCCTGGAGGGCGCCGAGCTCACCGGCGTCACAAAGGAGCACTGGACGTCCACGGAGGCGTCGATCACGCTGCTGTGGACCTACTTCGACGCGTACACGGGCGCGCTGCGCTCCGCCCGGGACATCCGGGCCCGCCGCCGCTGGTCCAGCCGCGAGGACCTGGTGGAGCTGACGGAGCTCCTGAACGGCGACTCGGTCACCGTCGCGGGCAGCGCCACGGCGACGGCCAACGCCCCGACCCTGCACGCCGGTCCGACCAAGCTCAGCGAACGCCACTCGCTGCGCACCCTCGTCGACCGGATGAACGAGCTGTACGCGGCGAGCCTGGACATGGTGGTCGCCGCGGACGCGGTCTGGTCGGCGCTGCCGGCCCGGATAGACCTGCTCGCGGCCGAGCTCCAGCGCACCCGCCGGCTCGCCCACTCGGTCGGCGTGCGCCCCGGCGAGCACCCCGCCGGTGACGATCTGGAGCGCATCACACGGGTCCTGACCAGGCTGCGCGAGGAGGTGGTCTCGGACCCGCTGGCGTTCTGGCTGGCCGCGGAGGGCAGTTCGGCGCCGGGCGGCGGCAGACCGGACACGACGGTGTACGACCGCGAGGCCCGCGCCCTTGAGGACGTACGCCGGGAGATCGACGCCGTGCTGACGGTCCGCCAGGACGCCGAGAAGCGGATCGTGCGGCTGCGGGACATCCTCAGCCGCGCGGACCGCACGCTCGCCGAGGCGCGCACGGCACGCGGCGAGGTCCTCGCGAAGATCGCGGCGACGGAGGTGCCGGTGGTCAGCGGACCGCCGACCGTGCTGCAGGAGCAGCTGGCGGCGGCGGCCGAGTACCGCAGACAGGCACAGTGGCACCGGCTGTCCCCGCTGCTGGAGTCGCTGGAGCAGAAGGCCGAGGACGAACTGCTGCGCGCCCGGGAGTCGTTGACGGCGGTCACCGCACCGCTGGCGGTCCGCGCCGAGCTGCGCGGCCGTCTCGACGCGTACAAGGCGAAGGTCGCCCGGCACGGCTTCGCCGAGGACACACTGCTGGTGGAGCGGTACGAGAAGGCGCGCCGCATGCTGTGGAGCGCGCCGTGCGACCTGCGCGCCGCGGAGCAGGCGGTGCTGCGCTTCCAGCACGCGGCAGCGGAGCTGCTCGGCGGGGGCCCGCGGCCGCCGGAGCAGGGCGTGCCGGAGGACGACCGGAGGGGGCCGGGCGCATGAGCGACGAGGGGGAGTCCATGAGCCGGGCACCGCACGAGCCGGCCGGCGGGCCGCCACGCACCTGTCAGCGGCCGGATTGCGAGGGCACGTACGAGGACGTCGGCGGCGGTGAACTGTACTGCGACACCTGCGGTCTGGCCCCGGTCGTCGCGGCTGGGGGTCCCCCCTCCGGCGCGGGCATGGTCGGGTCGCCTCCCACCGGCGTCACCGCAGGGGGCCGGGGAGGATCCGCCGGCAGCGGCAGTTCCCGCTCCAGCGGCCGCAGTTCACGGACGTCGTCCCAGTCGTCGAAGTCCCGCCGCTCGGTATCGGGGCGTCTGTCGCGGTCTGTGTCGGGCAAGTCGACGGGCCGCTCGGTGTCGGTGCGCAGCTCCGGCTCGTCCACCGGCTCGGGATCCCGGGGCCGGCTGGGCGCCGGGCTGGTGCAGGTGCCGCCGATCCCGCGGCCCGACCCGCGCGAGATGGTCCTGGACAACCCCGAGGTGCCCGAGCGGAAGCGGTTCTGCTCGCGCTCCGACTGCGGCGCCCCGGTGGGCCGGGCCCGCGGCGACCGGCCGGGCCGCACGGAGGGCTTCTGCACCAAGTGCGGGCACCCGTACTCGTTCGTGCCGAAGCTGAAGGCCCTGGACGTCGTGCACGGCCAGTACGAGGTGGTCGGCTGCCTGGCGCACGGCGGGCTCGGCTGGATCTACCTCGCCGTCGACCGGGCCGTGTCCGACCGGTGGGTGGTCCTGAAGGGCCTGCTGGACACCGGCGACCAGGACGCGATGGCCGCGGCGATCTCCGAGCGGAGGTTCCTCGCGGAGATCGAGCACGCCAACATCGTGCGGATCTACAACTTCGTGGAGCACCTGGACCAGCGCACGGGCTCCCTCGACGGCTACATCGTGATGGAGTACGTCGGCGGCAAGTCGCTCAAGGAGATCGCCAACGCCCGCCGCACCCCGCAGGGCAGGCGCGACCCGCTGCCGGTGGAGCAGGCCTGCGCGTACGGCATCGAGGCGCTGGAGGCGCTCGGGCACCTGCACAGCCGCAACCTGCTGTACTGCGACTTCAAGGTCGACAACGCCATCCAGACCGAGGACCAGCTCAAGCTGATCGACATGGGCGCGGTGCGCAGGATGGACGACGAGGAGTCGGCCATCTACGGCACGGTCGGCTACCAGGCCCCGGAGGTGGCCGAGGTGGGCCCGTCGGTGGCGAGCGACCTGTACACCGTCGCCCGCACCCTCGCGGTCATGACCTTCGACTTCCAGGGTTACACGAACGTCTACGCCGACTCCCTGCCCGATCCCGACCACATCGAGGTCTTCCGGCAGTACGAGTCGTTCTACCGGCTCCTGGTCCGTGCCACGGACCCCGACCCGGCCCGCCGGTTCGCCTCGGCGCAGGAGATGTCCGAGCAGCTGACGGGTGTGCTGCGGGAGGTCGTCTCACTCCAGACGGGCCGCGCCCGCCCCGCCCTGTCCACGCTCTTCGGTCCGGAACTGCGCGTCACGGACACGGAGTTGTTCCCGAGGCTGGACGGCGAGGTGTCGCGCCTGGGGGCCCGGGTTCCGCGGGCCCGGACTCGTGGCGCGCCTCCCGCCGCCTTGCCCGACCCGCAGCGGCCCGGCCCCGCGCACAGCCTCGTGAAGCCCGTCGACGCCCCGGCCGCCGCCTTCGCCCTGCCCGTCCCGCGCGTCGACCCGACCGACCCCAACGCCGGTTTCCTGGCAGGTCTGATGACCTCGGCGCCGGGCGAGCTGCTCGGCGCCCTGGCGGCCGCCCCTGCCCCGTCGATCGAGACACGGCTGCGGCGGATCCGGGCCTGGCTGGAGACCGGCGATCCGGCCGCGGCACTGCAGACGCTGGTCTCGCTGGAGGGTGAGCGGCCCGACGACTGGCGGGTGGTCTGGTACCGGGGTCTGGCCGCCCTGGTGACCGGCGACGACGAGGGGGCAGCCCTCGCCTTCGACGCGATCTACGACGCCTTCCCGGGCGAGATCGCGCCCAAGCTGGCGCTGGGCCTGTGCGCGGAGGTGCTGGGCCAGTCGGACAACGCCGCCGAGTACTACCGGCTGGTGTGGTCGACCGACCCGAGCCATGTGAGCGCCGCGTTCGGCCTGGCCCGCGTCCAGCTGGCGACCGGCGACCGGCACGGCGCCGTACGCACGCTGGAGTCGGTCCCGGAGTCCTCCATCCACTACACGGCGGCGCGCGTCGCGGCCGTCCGGGCGCGGCTGCGGCAGCGCTCGGCGACCGCGGCCGACGCGGCGTTCCCGGGGGATCTGGCGGCGGCCGCCGCGCAGGTCGAGGCGCTGGAGGCGTACGGTCTGGATCCGGCGCGCCGGGAACAGTTGGCGGCCGAAGTCCTCGGTTGCGCGCTGGACTGGGTACTCTCCGGGGGCCAGGGTTCCGCCCCTCCCGCCGCCGGGGGACGGACGCTGCTCGGCAGCGGCCTGGACGAGCGGGGCCTGCGTTTCGGTCTGGAACGCTCGTACCGCACGCTGGCCCGGCTGGCGCGGGGCGGCGAGGAGAGGATCGACCTGGTGGAACGTGCCAATCGTTACCGCCCCCGGACGTGGGTGTAGTTGATGTCGCAGATGCCCCAGTTGTCCGCCTGCCCGAGTTGCGAGGAACCCCTCGAGTCGGGTGACCGTTTCTGCGGTGCGTGCGGATACGACCTGTCCGCCGTGCCGGAGCGGCCGCAGGACAACCCGACCATCGCCATGAACGGCGCGGTGCCCGCCCAGGGCACCCCGGCCGGTGCGTACCCCGAGCCGCCGTCGGCGCCCCCCGCCGGCTCGGCGTGGCCCGCGCCCGGCCCGGACGGCGCGGGCGCCCCGGACGCGGTGCACCTGCCGGCGGACCTCCCCGGCACGGACTCGGGCGGCTCCGCCCTGCCGCCGGAGACACCCCCGCCGCCGAGCGCCCCGCCGGCCGCGGGCGGGGGCGTGCGGTTCGACCGGCCGCAGCAGGCCGACGGGCCCGCCGCGTCACCCGAGATCTACCAGACACAGCCCGACGAGTACCTCCTCCAGGCGCCGGACCCACGGGCGTCCGCTGAGCCGGCGGCCCAGGCCGCGGGCACCGGCGGCAAGGTCTGCGTCGCCTGCCGGGCCGGCCGCGTGGACGACGACGGCTACTGCGAGAACTGCGGCCACGCCCAGCCGCGCGAACGGGACCACATGGAGCAGGAGTCCGGCCCGGTGGCCGCGGTCAGCGACCGCGGCCTGCGCCACCACCGCAACGAGGACGCGTTCGCCATCGGCACCACCGCGCTGCCCGACGGCTCCCCCGCCTCCGTCGCGATCGTCTGCGACGGCGTCTCCTCGGCGACCCGCCCCGACGACGCCTCCGCGGCGGCGTGCAAGGCGGCGAGCGAGACGCTGCTGGCGGCCCTGCCGCGCGGCACCCACCCGCAGCAGGCGATGCACGACGCGATCCTCGCCGCCTCGCGCGCCGTCAACTCGCTGGCCGCGGAGCCCGCCACGGCGCTGGAGCAGGCCCCGCACCAGAACGCCCCCGCCTGCACGATCGTCGGCGCCGTGGTGACGTCCGGCCTGCTGATCGTCGGCTGGGTCGGCGACAGCCGCGCCTACTGGGTCCCGGTCGACCGCGGCGCTCCCCCCGCCCGGCTCACCGAGGACGACTCCTGGGCCGCCCAGATGGTCGCCGCGGGCCTGATGAACGAGGCCGAGGCCTACGCCGACGACCGCGCCCACGCGATCACCGGCTGGCTCGGCGCGGACGCCTACGAACTGGAACCGCACACCGCCGCGTTCAAGCCGGACCGGCCCGGCGTGGTGGTCGTCTGCACGGACGGCCTGTGGAACTACGCGGAGGCGGCCGAGGAGATGGCCCGGGTCGTCCCGCTCGACGCCGCCACCCATCCGCTGCACAGTGCCCGGGTGCTGCTCGGCCACGCCCTCGACGGCGGGGGCCACGACAACGTAACAGTGGCGCTCGTGCCGTTCCCGGCCGTGCCCCAGGGGGCAGGATCGGCCTGAGGCCACGTACGCCGGACGCCTCGGCGGACCGGAGGGGACCGGTCCGCCTACCGTCATCACCCCGCCGCGGCGGGGGCTTTGGAGGGGGAGCGAAGCAGGCATGGCCAACTTCTCGAAATCGAACGTGCCCCAGTTCTCGGTGGACGTCTACCAGAACGAGTACCTGCCGGAGGGCGCCGGCGAGGTCAACGCCATCGTCACGGTGACGGCGACCGGCGGCGGCACGATCGGCAGCGCGGTCGCGGCGCCCCACCTCTACTCGCCCGGCCAGGGCCCGTCCGCGGCCGTGGCGGTCATGGTCGACTGCTCGGGCTCGATGGACTACCCGCCGACCAAGATGCGCAACGCCCGCGACGCCACGGCCGCCGCGATCGACACCCTGCGCGACGGCGTGCACTTCGCGGTGATCGGCGGGACGCACGTGGCGAAGGAGGTCTACCCGGGCGGCGGACGCGTCGCGGTCGCCGACGCCACCACTCGCGAGCAGGCCAAACAGGCGCTGCGTTCGCTGAGCGCGGGCGGTGGCACGGCCATCGGCACCTGGCTGAAACTGGCCGACCGCCTGCTGTCCTCCGCGGACGTCGCGATCCGGCACGGCATCCTGCTCACCGACGGCCGCAACGAGCACGAGTCGCCCCAGGACCTGAAGGCCGCGCTCGACGCGTGCGCCGGACGCTTCACCTGTGATGCGCGGGGTGTGGGCACCGACTGGGAAGTGAAAGAAGTCACAGGGATCGCCTCCGCCCTGCTCGGCACCGCCGACATCGTCGCCGACCCGGCCGGTCTCGCCGCGGACTTCACGCGGATGATGGAGACCGCGATGGGCAAGGAGGTCGCGGACGTCTCCCTGCGGCTGTGGACCCCCGTCAACACGAGCGTGAAGTTCGTCAAGCAGGTCGCGCCGACGGTCGAGGACCTGACCGGCCGGCGCACCGACGCGGGTCCGCGCGCGGGCGACTACCCCCTCGGTTCCTGGGGGGACGAGTCGCGTGACTACCACGTCTGCGTCGAGGTCCCGGTCGCGAACATCGGGCAGGAGATGCTGGCGGGCCGGATCTCACTGGTGGTTCCGCAGCCCGACGGCAGCGTCCAGAACCTCGGCGCGCAGGGTCTCGTACGGGCCGTGTGGACGGACGACATGGTCGCCTCGACGTCGATCAACCCTCAGGTCGCCCACTACACCGGGCAGGCCGAACTGGCGCAAGTCATCCAACAGGGGCTGGATCTTCGCAAGTCCGGAGATATGGATGGCGCGACGGCCAAACTGGGCAGGGCCGTTCAGCTCGCGAGTGCCTCCGGGAACGCCGATACTGCGAAACTGCTTGCGAAGGTGGTGGACGTGGTCGATGCCGCGACCGGTACTGTGCGACTGAAGGCGAAGGTCGCGGAGGCTGACGAGATGACGCTCGAAACCCGTTCCACCAAGACCGTTCGCGTCAAGAAGTGACCTAGAAGAGATCGAAGGAGGGACGCGCCGACATGCCGACCTGCCCGAACGGACACCAGTCGGGTTCCGACGACTGGTGCGAGGTCTGCGGTCACCGCATGGCGGGTGCCGTGCCTCCGCCTCCTCCCCCGCCGCCGCCCGGTGGCTACGGCTTCCCGCCCCCCGCAGGCCAGGGTGGCCCGCAGGGCCCCGGCGGCCGGCCCGGCGGACGCCCGCCGCACCTGTCCGCCGTACCGAACGCCGAGCCGGAGCTCTGCCCGCAGTGCCGCACGCCCCGTGAGGGCGGCGCGCCGTTCTGCGAGGAGTGCCGGTGGAACTTCCTGACGAACACGGCGACGTCGTACACCCCCGCCGCCCCGCCGCCGGGCCCGGGCGGGCGTTTCCAGCCGCCGGGCCGGCAGGGCGGCCCGCCCCCCGGCCCGTCGTACGGCGGTGACTCCTTCGACTACCAGGGCTCCCGCCCGTCGCAGATCAACCGCCCGGCCGAGCCGATCCCGCCGTTCGGCGGCGACCCGTCCGGCCGCCCCGGCCCCGGTGGGCCCGGCCCGGGTGGCCCCGGCCGCCCTCAGGGCGGTGGCTACGGCTACCCGCAGCCCGGCGGTGCCCCGACCTCGCCCGGTCCCGGTGGCCCGGGTGGCCCCGGCGGCTTCGGCGGCCCTCCCGGCCCGGGTGGTCCCGGTGGCCCGGGTGGTCCCGGCGGGCCCGGTGGCTTCGGTGCCGACCCCTCGCGGCCGGTCCCGCCCCCGCCCGGACCCGGCGGACCCGGCGGACCCGGCGGTGCTCCGCAGGCGTTCCACCAATCCGCTCCGCCGGCCCCGCCCGGATTCCCGCAGGAGACCCAGCGTCCCCCGCAGCAGGGCGGTCCGTCCTTCGGCGGCGGTGACGACGACTGGGTGATCTCCCCGCCGACGTCCGGCCCGGGCGGCCAGGGCGGCCCCGGCGGCCCCGGTCAGGGCGGCTACGGCTACCCGCAGCCCGGCGCGACCCAGGCACCTCCCGGCCCCGGCGGTTTCCCGCAGCAGCCCCAGGCGCCGCAGGGACCCTCGACGTGGACCGCGACCATCGGCCCGGACCGCGACTACTTCATGGCGATGATGCAGCGCTCCGGCCCCGAGGCCGCGGGCCTGAACCTGCCCGCGTACTCGCCCGAGCAGCAGCGCACGCTCACCGGCAACCAGCTCACGATCGGCCGCCGCCGGCACTCCACCGGTGACACCCCCGACATCGACCTGTCGACGCCGCCGGAGGACCCGGGCGTCTCGCACCAGCACGCGGTGCTGGTCCAGCAGCCGGACGGCAGCTGGGCGGTCGTCGACCAGAACTCGACGAACGGCACGACGGTCAACGGCTCGGACGAACCGATCCAGCCCTTCGTCCCCGTTCCCCTGCAGGACGGCGACCGGGTGCACGTGGGCGCCTGGACGACGATCACGATCCGCCGCGGCTGAGGCCGCTGGGGAGTCACTGAGATCGTTCACGACGGGAGGGGCCAGGCGTACGGCCCCTCCGGGTCGTCCAGCCAGGCCCACTCCGTCTCCTCGCCGACGGTGATGCCGTAGCGCTCGCGCTGTGGCCTGCCCTCCTGCTCCCACAGTGCGTGCGCCTCCTGCGGGTCCAGGCTGCCCCGGGTGAGGGCCAGCAGGAACCGGAACAGGTCGTCCTCGCGGGCCCGGTGCGGCACCCCGCCCAACTGGACCGGCTCGCCCCCGGGCCGGCCGGCGCCGCGCAGCGGCACGAAGTAGGCGGGCGTGTGCAGGAAGCGTCCCTCGGCGCGCCCCGCTCCGGTCACCGTGAGCAGGATCAGGCCGGTGGCGAGCGGCATGAGGATCCGGCCGCCGGGGCGGCTCTGCGTCACCCAGGCGCGCGGGACGCCGCCCAGGGCGCAGGTGGCGATGATCCGGTCGAACGGCGCCCGCTCGGGCACGCCCCGCGCGCCGTCGCCGGTGACGACCGCCGGGTGGTATCCGGCCGCGTCCAGGTGCCGGCGGGCCGACTCGGTGATCTCCGGGTCGAGGTCGACGGTCGTGACCTTGTCGTCGCCCAGCCGGTGGGCCAGCAGCGCGGCGTTGTAGCCGGTGCCGGCGCCGATCTCCAGGACCGTGTGACCGTCCTCGACGCGCAGCGCGGTCAGCATGTCGGCCATCAGGGACGGCTGGCTGCTGGAGGACAGCAGTTCGCCGTCGCGCAGCCGGGTGGCCAGCGGGGTGTCCTCGTAGGCGCCGCGCAGCCACCGCTCCCGCGCCCCGGGGTCGGCGCTCTCGCCCCAGCGGCGTTCGTAGCCGCCGGCGACACCGACGTAGTAGTACGGCACGAAGAGGTGCCGCGGGACCGCCGCGAAGGCCTCCCGCCAGCGTGGGTCGGCGGCCCAGGCCCCACTCGCCTCGATGCGCCGCACCAGCGCCGCCCGCGCGACGGCGGCGCGAGAGTCGGTGTCCCTGCCGGGTGCGCCCATGTCTCCACAGTAGGGGCAGGGTCCTGGCAGGAAGGGCGGGTCCTAGGTCTTGAGTCCTATGCCGGGGCGTCTGAGACCATGGATCGCGTGAATGAGATTCGGCGCGGCACGCTTCAGGAGCAGACCTTCTACGAGCAGGTCGGCGGGGAGGAGACCTTCCGTCGGCTCGTCCACCGTTTCTACGAGGGTGTCGCCGAGGACCCGCTGCTGCGGCCGATGTACCCCGAGGAGGACCTGGGCCCGGCCGAGGAGCGCCTCGTGCTGTTCCTCATCCAGTACTGGGGCGGCCCCACGACGTACAGCGAGAACCGCGGCCATCCCCGGCTGCGGATGCGGCACGCTCCCTTCGCCGTCGACCGGGCGGCGCACGACGCGTGGCTGAAGCACATGCGGGTCGCCGTCGAGGAACTCGGCCTGTCCGAGGAGCACGAGCACACGTTGTGGAACTACCTGACGTACGCGGCGGCCTCGATGGTCAACACCGCGGGCTGACGCCTGCGGGGCCCTGCCGGTAACGCCCCGGGGGGCTGCTCAGCGGACGCTGACGTCCAGCGCCCCGAGCCCGGCACGTCGTACGGCGACGGACCCGTACGGCGTGCGCAGCCGCAGCCACGCGCCCGACGAGAACAGCGCCGGCGGCACACCGGGCCGCAGGAAACCGAGGGACTGTGCCGCGTGCACGGCCCGGACCGGGAGCGGGGTGTCCCCGACCGTACGGGACCAGACGTCCCGGCCGATCCGGTCCAGCTCGGCCCGCGTCCGCCCCTCGGGGGGCAACGCCTGCGTACGCGAGCGGAACTCGGCGACCACCGAGCCCACGAGCTCGCGCAGCGCCTTGGGAGCCGGCAGCCCCGGCTCGGCCCGCCAGTCGCCCCGGGGCGGCAGCACACCCGCCCACGGCGGCCCGGTCACGGCTCCCGGCACGACGGCCGTGCCGGCCTTCTCGTCCACCGACTCCAGGAACTCACCGGCGGACACGGTCACGTCCAGCGTGACGTCGAGACCCTTCTCGTACGGCTTCGCCAGCCGCACCGCCCGCACGGCGAGCACCTCGAAGGACGGCGGCCGGCCGAAGACGGCCAGTGCGGTTCCGGCGGCCTGCAGACGCACGGCGGCCCCACGGTCGTAGTGAAGCAGCCGGGAGAGGAAGGCGGCGAGATCCGCCGCCTCCCCCTCGTCGGCGAGGTGGAGCACCGTCATGCGGCGACGGCCTCCTCCTCGGCGTCATCCATGTACTCGCGCAGGAACTCCCGCTCCTCCGCGGTGATCCGGCGCGGGCGCTGCGCCTCGAAGTCGAACGGCACGATCACCGTCGAGGCCCGCACGTAGACTTGGTCGTCGTCCTTCACCTCGTAGGTGAGGGTGAAGGACGCGGCCTTTATCTCGGTGACCCACAGCTCGATGTCCACCGGGTGGTGCCGGTGCACGAGCTGCCGCTTGTAGTCGATCTCATGGCGTGCCACCACGGACCCCTGCTTGAAGTCCTTCTCCGGGCGGAACAGGAAGTCGATACGGGCTTCCTCCAGGTAGCGGAGGAACACCACGTTGTTGACGTGGCCGTACGCGTCCATGTCCGCCCAGCGCAGCGGGCAGCGGTAGATGTGCCGCAAGATCGATCAGCCCCGGGTCAGCTTCTTGTAGGTGGCGCGGTGCGGACGGGCGGCGTCCGGACCGAGCCGCTCGATCTTGTTCTTCTCGTACGACTCGAAGTTGCCCTCGAACCAGAACCACTTGGACTCGCCCTCGTAGGCGAGGATGTGCGTGGCCACCCGGTCCAGGAACCACCGGTCGTGGGAGACGACCACGGCCGCACCCGGGAACTCCAGCAGCGCGTTCTCCAGGCTGGAGAGGGTCTCGACGTCGAGGTCGTTGGTCGGCTCGTCGAGGAGCAGCAGGTTGCCGCCCTGCTTGAGGGTGAGCGCGAGGTTCAGGCGGTTGCGCTCACCGCCGGAGAGCACGCCGGCCGGCTTCTGCTGGTCCGGACCCTTGAAGCCGAAGGCGGACACGTAGGCGCGGGACGGCATCTCGACCTGGCCGACGTTGATGTAGTCGAGCTCATCGCTGACCACGGCCCACAGCGACTTCTTCGGGTCGATGTTCTCGCGGCTCTGGTCGACGTAGGAGATCTTGACGGTGTCGCCGACCTTGATGGCGCCGGAGTCCGGCTGCTCGATGCCCTGGATCATCTTGAACAGGGTGGTCTTGCCGGCGCCGTTCGGGCCGATGATCCCGACGATGCCGTTGCGCGGCAGCGTGAAGCTGAGGTCGTCGATCAGCAGCTTGTCGCCGAAGCCCTTGCTGAGGTTGTTGACCTCGACGACGACGTTGCCCAGGCGCGGGCCCGGCGGGATCTGGATCTCCTCGAAGTCCAGCTTCCGCATCTTGTCGGCCTCGGCGGCCATCTCCTCGTAGCGGGCCAGACGCGCCTTGGACTTGGCCTGGCGCCCCTTGGCGTTGGAGCGCACCCACTCGAGCTCTTCCTTGAGCCGCTTCTGCCGCTTGGCGTCCTTCTGGCCCTCGACCTTGAGGCGGGCGGCCTTGGTCTCCAGGTACTTGGAGTAGTTGCCCTCGTAGGGGTAGAGGCGACCGCGGTCGACCTCGCAGATCCACTGGGCGACGTTGTCGAGGAAGTACCGGTCGTGGGTGACCGCGACGACGGTGCCCGGGTACTTCGCGAGGTGCTGCTCCAGCCAGTTCACCGACTCGGCGTCGAGGTGGTTGGTGGGCTCGTCGAGCAGCAGCAGGTCGGGCTGCTCCAGCAGCAGCTTGCACAGCGCGACGCGGCGGCGCTCACCACCGGAGAGGTTGGTGACGGGCCAGTCGCCGGGCGGGCAGCCCAGGGCGTCCATGGCCTGCTCCAGCTGCGCGTCGAGGTCCCACGCGTTGGCGTGGTCGAGCTGCTCCTGGAGCTTGCCCATCTCGTCCATGAGCTCGTCGGTGTAGTCGGTCGCCATCTGCTCGGCGATCTCGTTGAACCGGTCGAGCTTGCCCTTGATCTCGGCGACACCCTCCTGGACGTTCTCCAGGACGGTCTTCTCCTCGTTCAGCGGGGGCTCCTGGAGCAGGATGCCGACCGTGTAACCGGGAGTGAGGAAGGCGTCACCGTTGGACGGCTGCTCGATGCCGGCCATGATCTTCAGGATCGTCGACTTGCCGGCGCCGTTCGGGCCGACGACGCCGATCTTCGCTCCCGGGAGGAAGCTCGTCGTCACGTCGTCGAGGATCACCTTGTCGCCGTGCGCTTTGCGCGCCTTGCGCATGGTGTAAATGAACTCAGCCAAGAGAAACCGTCCGGCAGCTTGAAACTGGCAGTGGGCAGATACACCCCATCTTGCCGTACCGCCAGGGCTGGGCGGAAACGCGTATGGCTGGGCGGTCCTGACCTGGGTCTTTGTGATGGACTGCTGAGACTGGCCTGTCACTGTCGATCGCCGTTGGTCGGTTTCAGGCGCGGGATCTCGCAGACGATCTCGCAGTGAGCGGCGGGCACGACGATGTCCGCCGGCGGTGGACATCTGCTGTCCGGTCCTGCCGTGGAGTTCCGGCGTCGACGTCAACCGGATCAAGACGCTCAGGCGCCGGATGTTCGGCCGGGCGGGCTTCCAGCTGCTGGGGAAGCGAGTCCTGCTCGCAGGATGAGCTCTGGTGCCGTGCGATAGATTGCGTGCGACACGAGAGAAGAGCTCGCATGGACTCCCGCATCCCGCGGTTGCGACGCAAGCTGGCACGCATCCCCTACGCGCCGAACCGAAGCCACTCCTTCGGGGAGGAGCAGCACGAATTTCGTCTCGGCCCCCGCCTCACCAAGGGGCAGGCAGATGCCTTTCAGGCCGAGCATGACGTGGAACTTCCGCAGCCCTATCGAGACTTCCTCACCAACATGGGCGGCAGTGGTGCGTCTCCGTACTACGGACTGATCCCGTTGGAGGACTGCACGCTCTTCACGATGAACTCCGGAGACGCCGGCACGGGCTCAAGGGGATTCAGCCGGGCCTATCGCCCCACCCGCCGTGGTGACCTGTTCCTGCACGTCATCGAACGCGGCTGCAGCGATCTCGTCCTCATAGGCATGACCGGCCCTCTCACCGGGCGCATGCTCATCGGCAACGCCGACGGCTTCTGGGGCCCGAACGTCTCCTCAGCCCCGGACTTTCTCGCCTGGTATGAACGATGGCTCGACCACATGGCTGCCGGGCAGGACAACCGGGCTCTGGAGCTCACCTCACCCCAGCTCAGGGCGCATCCGACTCGGCAGCGGCTCGCTCACTCGCCGTGACCGCAGCGTTGGATGTCAGCGGAACAGTGCGTGAGGCCTGCGAAGCCCTTCTGCAACTGCCGTCTGCTGGATCCTGCCAGTGCCAGGGCAGCACCGGGGGCAGCCGGGGAATGCTGTCACTGCGCTCAAGCAGGCGCCAGGTAGTCATCGGGCAAGGGACTGCCCGCCGCGCCCGTCAGACAGCCAGGGCCTTGGGTCGATGACCGGGCCGGGGCCGGCCGTCCTTCATGCCGTCCTCTCAGGTGTCCGCGCCGTCGGTGGTCGGCAGGAGTGCGGCCAATTCGGCGTTGTCCGGACGGTGGGCCGCCTCGGCTGCCTTACGCAGAACGGCGCGGTCGACCTTGTCCACATCAGCGATCAGATGGATCACCACGCCGTCGCCGGGTACCGCGTATTCGTGGCTGCCACCGGCCTTCCGGTACCAGGCGTCGCCGTCGTGCTCACAGGTGACCTGCTTCTCCGACACCTCGCCCAGCGGCTGCTTGGGGCAGCTCTCTGCCGTCATCGTGCCACGTCCTACGAAGAGGCCGAACTTGGTGGACCCCTTCTCGGACCGATACGCGGCAGCGAACTCGCCGTTGTACTCGCCAACCGACTCCTGGAACACGCTGTAGCCGGAGACCTCGGTGACATAGACGAGTTCCGGCGCGACGCCCCAGTCGCCCGCGGCGGCGTCCAGATCGGCGCTGTCGGCGGCCGTACCACCGCTCTTGTCCGCGTCACATCCTGTAAGGAGAACCGGCAACAAGAGAAGGGGGAGCAGCGCACGCGCGGGTCGCATCATGCGCACATCCTTCCGCACGGGCATCCCGCGAGCACAAGCAATTTCTGGATTCCCCCGCCCATGTCTCCGCCCTCGGCGGTGCCCTGGCCGGGCGACGACGACGGCCAGGGGCAGGCCCCGGCCGTCGCAGGCGAGACGGACCTTGGTCGTCAGCCCGCCGCAGGACCTGCCGAGCGCCTCGTGAGCCGCCGCGCGTGCCGGATCTTCAAGCCGCCCTTCGTCACTGTGGTACGTGCGCCGGGCAGGTGTGACGCGTGGGGCCGTCCGGATGCCGAGAAGTGAGGCCCCTCTCGACGGTCGCCCGCACAGCGCTCCGCTGCAGCTCAGGGACCGCTCAGGCGCGTTGCGACCGGAGAGGTCTGAGAGGACTCTCCGGATACCGGTCACTCAGGGGGCGGAAACCAGCCAACAATCACTGTTGCTTCACCCGGGTTTCACATGCGGCACACCTTCAATTGCCGAGGTACCCAGCGAATACGTCAACCGCTGCGGCCTTCTTCCTTCATGAGGCGTTCAGGCCATCCCTTCCGTCGACCGGCATATATCACTGCACTTCGGCTCGGGTTTATGCCTATTGTGATGCCCGCATGAGGCAGCCGGACCAAGCTGCCCGACCAGGCGACCACTCAACGACCGGGAGCCACTACCAGGGGGACACATCGCTCATGGCTTTTCGCCGGTCTTTCGTGCCCACCGATGCGACCTGTGCAGTTCCCCGCCGGTGTGCGCCCATGCCCAACTCCCGGTGAGCGCCTCAAGAAGCCGCTTACGGTCGTGAACCTGCTCTCTCTCGATGAGGAAACCTGACTTTCCATGCGCAGACTGATACGCAATCTCGCCCTGTCGGCCTCTCTCTTCTCTGTTCTCGCCTTCACTCCGCAGGCCATGGCCGATGACCACGGTCCCTCAGGCAGCAGCATGATCGTGCCCGGGACCAGCGTGAAGTTCTCCGAGAACGGATCCAGTGACCCCCGTACCCGTGCTGTCGCGGCGGAGAACCCTGCCGCTGTCCGCGCCACTGCGACTCTCTGCGGATCCGGGTACGAACTCGAGTCCGCCGAGCAGCTCCCGGACGCCCGTCGATTCGGCACCCTGTTCACGTACACGAGGTCCACGACCAGAGTGTCGGGGGCTTGCGCGGTGTTCGACAACAACCTCGGCACGGCGAAGCGCATGAAGCTGAAGCTGTGCCCGAACAAAACCGGTGTGGACTGCAAGGTGGACGAGGGGACCTTTTCGCAGTACGCAGGCCCGGTCAAAGGCGAGGGCAACCACGACGCCGGCTGGAACAATTGCTCCCGAGTGACCGCGATCATGTGGTCGGACGGCGTAGCGATCATCGACCGAGCCCGGTACGTCGCACCGTGCGACTGACCACGTCCGGGTGTCCGCGTACCAGCGTGCCGTCCCTCACGGCCTTCGCATGGGCGAGCGCTTCACTCTTGACCGTGCGCGGCTGACTACGCCAACGCGTGACAGGGCCTGGCCCCTCGGGGGGAGGCCCTGTCGACCGCGGACGGAAGCAATCTGACGGATTTCGTCACCACCTTCCAGCGGTTCTCCTAACGACGGTTACCGATACGTCGGCAGGCATCTTAAAGAGGCGTCGGCCGACGGCGGATCGAAGATGCTCGACGAAGGCGAACTCTCCACCATCTTCAATGGCGGGCTCCGGGTCTTTCCGATCTTCCAGGACAACGGCAGTTCCCTGGCCGAGTACTACTGGGGGAACGGATACACCCAAGCACCCGCCGGCGAACTGTCCTTCAATCAGATCGAGGAATACAAGGGCACCGACGGAACAGACACCTTCTGGCTGGAACGAGACGCTCACCGAATCGGCAGCGACCCCCGTCAGAGCAGCGTCAACAGGCGAGCTCAGTATCAGGCCAACCAGCAGCGTCTCCTTGGATCGAAGTAGCGTCAGGACGCATGGCCCTCTTCGCTCTCTTCGGCCCGCCCGCGATCACGCTCCTCCTCTTCCTCATCGGAGTGTTCCCGTACGCACTGTGGGTCACCAGGAAGAAGCCCTCACGGAAGGCCCGTCTGGCTGCGGTGGGAAGCGCAGCAGCTCTCGCCGCCTACGGTGCCGGAACCTTCTACGGTCTCGCCTACGCGAATCCGCTCGACCTCTGTGCCACGAGGACCGCCAATGGCGACTACGTGGACACCGGGCGGGACTACAGCCTGGAGTCGGCGACCGTCCATCACTTCCCCCCATCCGTCACCTGCCATTGGAGCAGCGGATACAGCACCAACGATGGGGCGTTCTGGACCACGCCTCTGCTTTACGCCGGGCTGGCCTGCGCGACCGTCTGCTTCACCTTGATACTCATCGACCGCTCGAAGCGCAGAAGGGCCCCCCGTGGCAACGCGCTTGACGCGTAGACGGGTTCTCGGTCTCGGCCTCGGGACCGGGGCAGCATCAGCCTTCGCGACCACCGGCCCGGCTCAGGCCGCCCCTACTGCCGACGCGCACGCCTGGACCAGGCGCGAATCGGCAAACGGCTGGCCCATCCTCGATCGCGCTGGGAGCCGATGTGAAGAACACCGGCATGAGCGAAGCCGAGCAGGGATCAATCCGAGATTCGATTTTCCGCTCTCGGCTGCACGCCGGGTGACAGTGAGCGGCCGTCCATCTGGATCGACGACGAGATCAGCGCCGTGGACCGCCTCGCCGCGTGGCTCCGTGCCGTCCGTATCGGCCGGCGCCCGAACACTCCCGGTCAGGTGCCGGGCCGGTGTCCGCCCGGGTCACTCCCCCGACGTCGGCTCCCTGCGACGCAGCACGATCAGGGTGGCTCCACCGATCACGACCAGGCCGATCGCGACGCCCGCGATCAGGGGGGTCATGCCGGAGCTGCCCGTCTCGGCGAGGTTGGTGTCGGAGGCCGTGCCGCCCACGGTCATCGGGCTCGGCTCGCTGAGGGTCTGGGTGGTCGTGCCGGTGTCGCTGCCACGCGTCCGGCAGTCCAGCATGCCGGTGAAGCGCTTCTCGAGACCGTTGGGGCCGTGGATGGTGAAGTCGTAGGCCTGGTCCTCCTGGAGCGGGACCGTCACCGTGCGGGACTCGCCCGCGGCGATGGTGTGCTGCAGCCCGGCCAGTTCGAAGGTGAACGGCTCGTCGCCCTTGTTGGACGCGATGATGTCGACGCCGCCCTCGGCGCAGTTCTTCGCCGCCGACAGCGCCGGGACCGCGCCCTGCTTCGCCCACGTCGCCCCGGCCGTCGCGGACACCGTCGACTCGCTGGAACCGGCCAGGATCTGCGTCTGGCTGCGGCTCTCGGAGGCGAAGGCCCGGCCGACCGGCACGGTCGTCGAGGCCTGCACGGTCAGTTCCGACGTGCCAGGCGCCGCGTCCTCGGGCACCTCGAAGTACACCTGACCGCCGTCGGACGTGGAGGTGACGGCCTTGCCCTGCTTGTCGACGACCCGCACCCCGCTCGTGGCGGCGTCGGCGGGCGGGGTGACCGTCGCGCTGCCGGCGTTGGTGCGCACCGTCACGGGTCCGAGCAGCTCGCCCGGCCGACCGGAGACCGCGGACGGCTCGAGGGTGAGCGAGGCGCGGGGCTCGGGAAGGTTGCGGGCGCTCTTCTCCAGATAGTCCGCGAGCTGCTCGGCCTGCGGATCGAGGGCGTCGACGGCGGCGTCGTCCGAGTAGCGCCAGATCGCCACCTGTGTGCCGGCCGCCGCGTCCTGTTCGGTCAGCGCGCCCCGCACGCCCGCCTTGCGCGCCAGCGTCGCGAGGTCGTTCACCTGCGGGTAGGAGTTCTGCAGGATCCAACGGATCTTGCCGGCGTCCTGGTTGGCCCCCAGGGACGTGCCGCTCCAGGGCGTCTCGTGGTACTTGGCGTCCCGCTGCGTGGGGTTGTGGAGATCGACGCAGTACGTCTGCAGCATGCCGCCGCCGTCGACGGACATCTCGAACAGGCCCGCCGAGATCTCCTGGTCACCGGTGCCGGCGTGTATCACCGCCGCGCCGAACGTCTTGAGGCCGCCTATCGTCGCGGCCGCCCCGCCCTGACTCTGCGTCGTATCGTCGGCGGCCGCCCGGTCGGCACCGGCCAGCCCGCCCGCGGCGACAAGGCCGGACACCACCGTGGCGGTGGCGAGGCGGGCCGCGCCTCGCCTGCGTACGAACAGCTCAGAGAACGAAGCAAACACCAAATTCCCCTTCGAGCAGGACCTGTTGATGTGGGGGGACGGTCCCACCTGCAGAATCAGAAGCCTCACCGGACACAGAAGTCCCGAGAGCCATGTCCGGCATCCTAGGGACGCGGGAGACCTCGCCCGCCGGTCAGACGGTCGGACGAGTGATCCGACTCGGAATCGTTATCGCCAACACCCCCGGCGAGCAGGGCTTATCGACAAATCGCCCCTGGTCGTTCGGTGCGCACTCGCCGATAAGCCGCAGTCCGGGCGGGCCCTGCTGCTTGACGTTATGTCAGAACAACTGCATTTGCTGCTTGTTGTGCGCGAGCCGCCGCCTCTTCCTCCGAACCCTCCAAAGGGGTCTCCCAGTTGGGCTCGGGCTGCGTCGGAGTGGGGGCGGCTGCCTCCGTCTTGCCCGCGCGCCTGAAGGCCGCCGTGCCCCACGCCAGGTCGTGACCGATCGCCACCGCGTCGATGTCCGCCGATGTCCAGCTCTGCCCCTCGCGGACGTCCGTCCGTACCTTCAGCCTGCCCTGCACGATCACGGGTTCACCGACCGTCAAGGAGGCCGCTGTGTTCGTGGCCAGCTGGCGGTTGGCCCACACCGTGAAGAAGTTGGTGTGCCCATCGGTCCACGCGTTCTTCTCGCGGTCCCAGTAACGTGCGGTCACCGCCAGCCGGAACCTCGCCGACGGGCCTGACGCCATCTCCCGGTACACCGGCTGCGTCGCCACCCTGCCCACCGCGCAGACCATCGTCTCGTTCATCGCGAACCCTCCCTCGCCCGGATTACGGCTACGCACCGGGCCGACACGCGTACGGGCCCGTCCCGTACGGCTGCGTCTGCCAGACTGCCGCCGCCGGGCCGGGCCCGCTGAGCGCTGTGGACCACGGCCGGCCTGTGGACAACGCCGCCACTCGCAGGGGTGACGGCGAATGCGCGCGCCGCCGGAGGAGCGACAGCGACACCCCGGGCACGCACAGCCGCACCCTCCGGCCTCCCCGCCCCTCCCCCCTCCAGGGGCCTCACCAGACCAGGCAGAGGCTCACTGGTCCACCCAACAAAGCCTCACCGGCCCCCAAAGCCTCACCGGCCACCCCTAGCCCACTGCTCCACCCACAGCCTCACCGGTCCCAGGAACATCACCGCCCCGTACCCACCACCCTCGCGTACTGCTCCCGGACCTCCCGGTAGCGCAGCAGCTCCGCCGCCACCGGGTCCAGCACCCGGGCCCTGCCGCATCCGGACGCCGCCTCCCGCAATCGGCGTTCCGCCTCCAGGCCGTAGCGCCGGGCCGGGCCGCGGGCCGCCATCCGGCAGCTCCACTCGATGAGCGGACCGCCGACGATGCCGATCACCATCAGCAGCACAGGCACCCCCAGGTTGGGCGACACGACCCCGATGATCTGGCCCAGCAGCCACAAGCCGCCCAGGAACTGCAGGATCGTCATCGACGCCTGGATGAGTACGGCCACCGGCCACCACCCGGGCCGCGGCGGCCGCCCCGCCGGCACGCCCGCACGCGCGGTCAGCTCGTCCAGCGCCTCCGGCAGCCCCTGCGAGCCACGCACGGCCGCCTCGCGCACCGCCTGCGCCCAGGGCGCCGGCAGCCCGGCCGACGCCCGGTCGGCCACCGTCCGCACCGCCTGCTCGACGCGCTGACGGGCGGTCGCCTCCTCGTCGGCCTGCGTGCGTCCGGGGAGCCGCCCCGTGGTGGGCTCGCCATGGTCCTGGTACCAGCGCCACAGCCGCAGCCAGGGCGTACCGCAGGCCCGGTTGGCGTTGCGCAGCCACGCCCGCTCGGCCGCCTCGCCCGCCGCCGTGGCACCCACCGCGTCCGCGAGCCGGTCGGAGAACTCCTCCCGGGCCTGTTCGCTGAGCCCGGTCCGCCGCTGGGTGGCGTAGACGGGCCACAGCCGTGCCGCGGCCATGTCCACATCGGCCGAGATACGACGGTTCGGCGCGCCGCGCTCCGAGACGAACTGCCCGAGGGCCTCCCGCAGATCGCCCACGCCGTCTCCGGTGAGCGCGGACAGCGCGAGCACGGTCGTGCCCGGTTCGCCGTACTCCCCGAGGGCGATGCCGTCCTCGTCGAGGAGCCGCCGCAGATCGTCGAGGACCTGTTCGGCGGCTTCCCCGGGCAGCCGGTCGATCTGGTTGAGGACGACGAACATGACCTCGGCGTGGGCCGCCATGGGCCGCAGATAACGCTCGTGGAGCACGGCGTCGGCGTACTTCTCCGGGTCGACGACCCAGATGACCGCGTCGACGAGCCCCAGGATGCGGTCCACGTGCTGACGGTGCTGTACGGCGGCGGAGTCGTGGTCGGGCAGGTCGATCAGGACGAGTCCGCGCAGCGGCGACTCGCCGTCCCCGGACGGCAGCGGGCGGCGGCGCAACCGGGGCGGGATGCCGAGCCGTTCGATGAGGCCGGCCGCCCCGTCGCTCCAACTGCACGCGATGGGCGCCGCGGTGGTCGGACGGCGTACGCCCGTCTCCGAGATGGTCACCCCCGCGAGCGCGTTGAACAGCTGCGACTTGCCGCTTCCGGTGGCGCCCGCGATGGCGACGACGGTGTGCTGCCCGGAGAGCCTGCGCCGCGCGGACGCCTCGTCGAGCACCCGGCCGGCCTGCGACAGCGTCCGGCTGTCGAGCCGGGTACGGGAGAGCCCCACCAACTGGCGCAGCGCCTCCAGCCTGGAGCGCAGCGACTTCTCGTACACCAGTGGGGTCACCGTCGGCGGGGCGGCGGAGCGGCTGTCCGTCACGGGGAACCGGCCTCCTTCGGCTGTCTCGTTGACCCGGCGCGCGATGAGCCCGTCGTCCCAGGTCTCGGCGGAGTCGGTGCGCGCCGCGCGCTCGCCGTCCGGGGCGGGCCGGCCGGCGGTGCCCGCCGCCTTGCGGGCGTCGTCGTCCGGCTGATCGGCGTGCTCGGTGGGGTCCTGGTCAGTGACGGCGGTCACCGGTCACCTCTCCTTCTGCAAAACGGACAGCGCGGCGATGAGTTCGGCCTGTGGCTCGGGGTGGACGTCCAGCGCGTCGAGCGGGGCGAGCCGGCGCTCGCGTTCGGCGTGCAGGACGCGGTCCACGTGGTCGGTGAGCAGCCGCCCGGCCCGGTCGCGCAGCCGCAGCGCGCCGTGGGCGCCGATGCGCTCGGCGAGCCCCTCCCCGGCCATCCGGCCCCGGCGGCCGCCGAGCAGGGAGGTGGCGACCAGGGCTGCGACCAGTTCGGGGTCGGGCGCGAGAGTGCGGTCGAGTTCGCGCACCTCGTCCTCGGCGTGCTCCTCCAGCTCCCGCCGCCATCGCCGTACGGCCAGCCCGATGCGCTGTTCTGCGCTGTCGGCCGCCGCGTCGCGTGCGGCGAGTTCCGGGGCGGCGGACGCCGGTTCGCGCCGCCAGGCGTCGTCGATGCGCTCGTCGGCGGCGGTGACGGCGCACAGCAGCAGCGCGCCGAGGCTCTCCACGAGCGCGTCGAGGAGTTCACCGGCGGTGCAGTCCAGGGGGAAGGCACGCCACCGTTTGAGCGCGTCCCCGGCGAGGACCGCCCCGCCGTGCAGCCGGCCCCGCACGCGCGTGTGTTCGCTGTCGTACGCCGTCTCGACGGCGGAGGTGAGCCGCAGTGCGGCGGCGTACTGCGCTGCGGCGGCACCGGCCAGTTCGGGCATCCGGGACTTGAGGGAGTCGAGGACGCCGTACGCCGTGCGGGCGATGACGTGCTGCCTGGCCGCGGGGTCCTGGGCCTGGTGGATCAGCCAGCCGCGCAACTGGGCGACGGCGGTGGCGGGCAGGAGGCCACCGCCGAAGGCGGACTCGGGCAGTTCGGGCACGGTGAAGCGCGGCACCTCGCCGAGCCCGGCCTTGGTGAGCAGGGCACCGTACTGCCGTGACACCTCGTTCACCACCTGGTGGGGTACACGGTCGAGCACGGTCACGAGGGTGACGTCGTACTCCTTGGCGGTGCGCAGCATGTGCCAGGGGACGGCGTCGGCGTAGCGGGCGGCGGTGGTGACCATGACCCAGATGTCGGCGGCGCAGATGAGTTCGGCGGCCAGGACCCGGTTGTCGGACACCAGGGAGTCGATGTCGGGTGCGTCGAGGAGGGCGAGGCCGGGCGGGAGGGTCTCGGCGGACTCGACGCGCAGCACGCGCGCGGGGTCCTCTCCGGGGAGCAGGAGGTCTTCGGTGGCTTCCTGCTGGGGCACCCACACACGGGTGAGATCGGGCAGCACCCGCATCCCGCTGAACCAGTGGTGGTCCTCCGGATGGCAGACCAGCACGGGGGTGCGTGTCGTCGGCCGCAGCACGCCCGCCTCGCTGACCCGCCGCCCCACGAGGGAGTTCACCAGTGTCGATTTCCCGGCTCCGGTCGACCCGCCCACGACGGCCAGAAGCGGCGCTTCGGGGTCCCTCAAGCGGGGCACCAAGTAGTCGTCGAGCTGCGCGAGAAGTTCGTCGCGGTTGGCACGCGCGCGTGGGGCCCCCGCCAGGGGCAGCGGGAAGCGTGCGGCGGCGACACGGTCGCGCAGGGCGGAGAGTGCGTCGAGCAGCTGAGGCCGTACGTCCAAGGTCACCACATGTGCAGAATGCCCAATTTTAGGGGAATTCTGAAGCATATGAGCATGTCTGCGCGCCGATAGGACACAAGGGACGGAAGGGACGACTGGGACACGGGCACACTCCAGGCATAACGAGTGCACAACACCCGATGCGTCTGACGCCAAAAGCGGTGCACGATTCGTACCTGCCTGCGATTATCAGGACCGCTTCACCGAACCTCCACATCGAGCCACGGAGGCGAAGCGACAGGGGCAAGGACGCGGGAGCCCTATCCTTGTCCCCGGCAACGTCACGGTTCGGCCCACACCAGGGCACCAGACAGAGGCCACCACACCCGGCCCCCGTAGCTCAGTGGATAGAGCAGGCGCCTTCTAAGCGCTTGGCCGCAGGTTCGAGTCCTGCCGGGGGCGCCACCTCTCACCAGCAAAAACGCCCCACAGGGGATCTCCCCTCCAGGGCGTTTCGTGTCTCTGACGGCAACGCTGACGGCAACGACCCCGTCCTCGCCGGACAGCAGGTCTCCCAGCTTGTCCAGTGCGGCCGCTGCTCCGTCAGAGACCAGGCCGGTTTCCCGCCACTGCTCCCCCTCGGCAACGGGCAGACCGCGACCAACCCGGTATCGAGGGGCCTGGACCTACACGAGCTTGGCGACGTTGCGCTGCACCACCGTCGAAGACGGGCAGGTCCACAGACTGCCCGACGCGCCGGAAGCTCACGGCCCCATGATCACTCGCCCGTGGCAACTCCAGCCCGAAGTCGCTCCGACGGCCGCCTGGCGACGCACAGGCTCTCAGGAGGACGGCCCCAAGACCAGCTGCATACGCACATAGTTCGCGTGGCCGGGGCCGGGCCGGCGGTGCCCGTCGGGTTTCCATCCATGCCGGGCGTAGAAGGCCTGGGCTCGGCTGTTGCGCTCCCATGCTTCGAGCACCCCGCTCGTCAGAGAAGCATCGCGAAGGAGCTGCAGAAAGGCGGCGTGCAACTGGCTACCGATCCCCTGCCCCCAGCGCCCGGGGCGGACGTGGATCTGGTGCAGCTGGCCGACGGCCGAGGCATCCAGGTCAGCCTCCAGCGGAGGGCCCATCGCCAAGATGCCGACGATCTCACTGTCGCTCACGGCGCACAGAACTGTCCGGGCGTCGTCCTGCACGGCACGCATCCACATTTCTCGTCGAACAGAGCGTGCCTCAGGAGAGGTGAGCTCCGCCTCCGATAATCCTCCTGCCTGGTAATACGCTGTGCGCGCTTGAGTATGCAGGTCAACGACCGGGTCCAGGTCGTCGAGATTCGCCGTTCGCAGCAAGGTCTGGGAAGTCGTCACGATCATCTGACGCGCTTACCTTGATGTGCAGTTCCCCGCCCACGACTCCACCTCCATGGCGAGGGGCCCTCCCTTGGACAGGGCTTTCCGCGGGTCACGCTCGGCGTAGGGGTTCCGCCCATGACTGCGATGGAGGAGGCCCGGAGTCCGCACGAAGGGGGCGGCGCGAGGCGGTGGTGGAGGATCTGTCACTAGCGGGCGGCTCACGGCAGGCGCGATCATGGTCTGCCAACGTCAACGCCATCCCGGACCGGGCCCGAGCCAGAATCGCCCACCCGGACCAATCCGGACCCGAACCCTGGACCAGGAGGGGGCAAGCCGTGCGGCTGCGCTGTGCTGTGCTGGACGACTTTCAGAAGGTGGCGACCGAGGTCGCCGACTGGACGGGGGTCGCGGACGACGTGGAGGTCGTGGCCTTCGACCGGCACATCGAGGGCGAGGACGATCTGGCCGCCGCGTTGGCCGGTTTCGACATCGTCGTGACCCTGCGCGAGCGCGTGCCGTTCCCCGGGTCGTTGATCGCCCGGCTGCCCCGGCTGAAACTGATCGTCGCCTCCGGCATGCGGAACTCCGTCATCGACTACGCGGCCGCCGAGGCCCACGGCGTCACGGTGTGCGGCACGGCCAGCTCCTCCACCCCGCCGGTCGAGATGACCTGGGCGCTGCTGCTCGGCCTCGCACGCGGGCTCGTCCAGGAGAGCAACGCCCTGCGCTCCGGCGGTCCCTGGCAGAGCACCGTCGGTGCCGATCTGCACGGCCGGCGTCTCGGGTTGCTCGGCCTGGGGAAGATCGGCAGCCGGGTCGCGCAGGTCGGGCTCGCCTTCGGCATGCGGGTCGGGGCCTGGAGCCAGAACCTCACCCGGGAGCGCGCCGCCGAGGTCGGTGTGGAACTCGCCTCCTCCAAAGAGGAACTGCTGGCGGACAGCGACTTCGTGTCGGTCCACCTCGCCCTCGGCGACCGTACGCGTGGCCTGCTCGGCCGGTCGGAACTTGCCCTCCTCAAGCCGACGGCCTACCTGATCAACACCTCACGCGCGGCGATCGTCGACCAGGACGCCCTTCTCGACGCCCTGCACAGCGGCCGTATCGCCGGCGCCGGCGTGGACGTCTTCGACATCGAGCCCCTTCCCGCGGGCCACCCGATGCGCACGGCACCCCGCCTCCTCGCCACGCCGCACCTCGGCTATGTCTCCCGGGCCAACTACGCGACCTACTACGGGCAGGCGGTCGAGAACATCCGCGCGTTCCTCGATGGCGCGCCGGTGCGACGGCTGCCTTGAACCCGCCCGTCGGGCGCCGCACGTGAGCGGGCGGCCCTCCGCACATGCGAATGGCCGGGACCCGGTAACGGGTCCCGGCCATTCCCGACCGAAGGGTGGACCAGCGAGACGGGCGCCGACGTGAACAAAGGCGCCCCGCTGCCTCGGACGTCAGTGGTCCTTGCCGCCGATGACGACACTGCTGCTGCAGCCCTCGCTCGAACAGCTCTGCGCCTGGCTCGCGACGACGTGGACGTCCCCGTTCTTGTCGCGATATACGGCCTCGTGCACGCAGCGAACATTCCCCTTGCCGTCATCGACGCACTTGCCGGAGCCACTGGACCCGCCCGAGCCGTCAAGGGCGAAGGCCTGACCGGCCCCGGCTCCGATGAGAGCCACGCTCCACAGAACCCCCGCTACGACTGCGATCCTCTTTGCATTCGGCATGTCCATACTCCTTTACGGCGATTCCCCGCGTGGACGACGGGGACCTTCGAGAACTTTCATCGGCAAAAGCCGGGGGCGGGCCCCGGGTCCCGAAACATCGTTCGAGTCTCAAGGCCCGCCCGGATCACCTGTTCAGTGACCGCCGCCCAGAGCGAAGGCGTTGGTGCAGGTAACCGACTTGGACTGGTCCACAGGCTGGTTGGCCAGGATGTCCAGGACCTGAACGTTGATCCGGCCGATGTTGAGGACGCCCGACTGCGACTCGTTGCCACACGCGTTGGACTGCGTGCTGTCCACCTCGAGCGACGACCCGTCGCCGGCCTGGCTGACGCCGGCGCCGAGGAAGGTGACGGTGCCGAGCGCGGCCATGACGACCGCGGCCTTCTGGAACTTGCGCATTACCTCTCCGTTTCTCACGTCGAACACGGGCCGTGATGGACCGCTTACCGACAGTGTTAAACCTAGGAGACGTTCGCGGCTTTTGACAGCCGAAACGCCGAGTCGCGCCATTTTCTTCAAATGCCCGTGAGGAACCTGCGGCGTCGCGGGGCCGACAGGACCGCACAACGGCGAGCGGGCCCCGGGTCCGGACACGAGGTCCGGACCCGGGGCCCGCTCAGATCACCTGGTCAGCGACGGTTCACTTACCGATGCCGAAGGCGTTGCCACAGGTCACCGACGTGGACTGGTCCACGGGCTGGTTGACCAGGATGTCCAGGATCTGGACGTTGGCGCGGCCGATGTTCAGAACGCCCGACTGCGACTCGTTGCCACAGGCGTTGCTCTGGACGCTGTCGATGTCCACGTTCGGCTTGTCGCCACCGTAGGCCTGGCTGACGCCAGCACCGAGGAAGCTGACGCTGCCGAGCATGGCCGCGACGACCGCGGCCTTCTGGTACTTGCGCATTACTTCTCCGTTTCTCGGTCCAACACCTTCCGTGTTGGATCGGTCACTTACAGTCGCTGACGGTAGACGATTTTTTCCCGCTCTTCACAGACAAAACGCGCACACGCGCAACTTTCATGAAAAAACCATCTTCTCGGCAGCCGTGACCGGTCCCTGGCCATCGCGTTGAAGGGGCAGTGCGGTCGCGCGCTGCTGCCGCACTCATCCAAATCGTTAAGGAGAACGTGATGTCTCACATCGCGAAGGTTGGCGCTGTCGCACTGGGGACGGGCGCCATGGTGCTCAGCGGGGCCGGTCTGGCCTCGGCGGACGCCGGCGCCAAGGGTGCGGCGATCGGTTCGCCGGGCTTCCTGTCGGGCAATGTGGTCCAGGTTCCGCTCCACGTGCCGATCAACGTGTGCGGGAACACCGTCACCATCATCGGTGCACTGAACGAGGCCTCCGGCAACGTCTGCAAGAACGGCGACGACGAGAAGGACAAGAAGAAGGCCGGCAAGAAGGCCTCTCACGGCCACGGCCACTGAGCCTGCCGTTCCCCCCGAGAGCCCCGGCGCCCCCAGCGCCGGGGCTCTCGCCGTGCAGCCCCCTCATCTCGCGTACCGGTACATGTGGCTGACGTTCTCCGGGAGGACAGGGTCGTTGACGGAGGCCCGGTCGGGGGTCGCACCGCCGTCCCAGCGGTGCACCCTGCTGTGATTGCGCCGGCAGGTGCCGCGTCGTTCCCCACCCCAGCCTTCCGGATTCGGGTCCGTCTCTCCTGCGGCGACGGTCCAGTTGCCCTCTCGATGAGCTGACGGACCGGTGAGGAACGACGGCGCCCTGTGCACGGCGCGCAGTCCGTGCGCGCAGTCCGTGCTCGTAGTCCGCGGTGCCGCTCGGCCTCGGTGACGGGCCGCGCCCTTCCGGCCATTGCAGTGACATGAGAGGCAGTCCTCCGATCAGCTGCACCAGGGGGAACGACAAGGAGGCGGTCCCCAGCGCCGCTGGGGACCGCCTCCTGGCTGGGGGGGTCTCGGCCCTACAGCCACAGGTTGCCGTGTGCCGGCTTGGCGTCGTTCAGGGCGGACACGGCTTCCTTGGCCGTGGGCAGCAGGGCGTTCGAACCTTCGGCAGTCACGTCGAGCGGAACGCGAGTGGTCGCGTCGCCGCTGATGCTGGTGGCTGCCAGGTCCCGGGCACGGTGCCCCTCCGCCGCTGCGGGCGCCTGCTCCGCGGCCGGGCGAGGGGCCGGAGCCGGCTGCGGGGCCGGCGCAGCCTGCTGCGGGGCGGGCGCCTGGTACGGCGCAGCCTGCTGCGGAGCGGTACGGCGCAGCCTGCTGCGGAGCCGGTGCCTGGTACGGCGCAGCCTGCTGCGGGGCGGGCGCCTGGTATGGAGCACTCTGAGCAGCCGGCGCCTGGTCGGGGGCGCTGTAGCCGGTCGGGCCCTGCTGAGGAGCTTCGTAGGCGAACGCGGGCGTGGCGGAACCGGCGGCGATCAGAGACCCGGCAAAGACGGCGGCAGCCTTCAGAGACTTCATCGTGTTCCTTTCTTCGGCAACGCGCGTCGCCGGAGGGAATTCTGTCGCCGTGCCTAACGAGCCCTGGCCTGGGCGGAAACCGGAGATGCCGAAGATTGCCAATACCTCATACGAAATCTATTAAAAGACTGAAGAACAACAGTCGTGGCGCCGCTCCCCTGGGGGCGGCGCCACGACCGGGCGGGGCTCAGGATGCCGGTGGCAGTACCGGTTCCAGCAGCGGCACACCGGGGAGCGTGACGGCCGTCTCCTCCGGGGTTGCTGTCGACGAGGTCTCGGACGACTCGTCGGCCACCTCGTCGGACGGTGTGGACACGGCCGGCTCCTCTTGGAGTGACGGGACGCCCCCGGTCAGCGCGGCGATGAGGTCGCCGGCCCCGCCCAGCAGGTCGTCGACCGAGGGAAGGACGCTGCCGACACCGGAGGTGATCGTCTCCAGGAGGCCGTCGACCGCTCCGGCCACGAGGTCCAGCAGGTCGGTCACGGGGTCGGCGGCGCGCGGCACCGACACGCCGGGTACCGCGGCGGGCAGGGCGGGAGCCGGCAGCCGCACCACCGTCGACACGAGCGAGGTCCGCGTGTCCCTGGCGTGCGACTCGGCCAGGGCGGCCTTCGCGGCGGCTGCCAGCCTTTGGGCCTCGGCCGGGGGCAGCGTCCCGTCGCTGTCCCGGAGTACGGCGTTCAGCAGATCGGCGACGGGGGTGAGCTCGCCCCAGTTCACTCTCGCGACCTGCGCGAGCCGCGCGTCCGCGCCGGGAAGCCGGGCCTCCGGCGCCGCACGGTGACCGTGCCCCCGGGACGGTTCGGCCGCCATGGCGACGGGGCCGGTGATCCCGACCAGAAGGGCGGCGCAGAGCGCGCCGGACACGATGCGCCGTGCGGACAGAGCACTCATGGGGATTCCTTTCGACGGCGTTGGATCTTGATCCCACCGTGGAAGCACCCACGACTTCCCGCAACCGTTCATACTCTTTTCGGGATTTCCCAATTCCTCCTTTTGCCGCGTCCCGCCTGATCAGACGGTTTGTCAGGGCGCACTTGCACGGCACCTGATGGCGCAAGGCGACGGCCCGCGCCGAGCGGAAGTCCGCCCCGAGGGCGAGTCGGCGGCCGGAGGCGGCAAGGAAATGCGGTTTCACGATTCCGACACACTTGTCAGATTTCATCGGATTTCATCGACTATGTCCGGTTGATGACTAGAGTTGCGAACCGCCCGACGCACTCTCAGCGCGGACACATCGCAGCCGTGGCGCTCTGCCACGACTCCCCGTTCCGAAAGGCAACGACCGGTCATGCGTCATTCCTTGGGCCCGCTGTTCCGCCGCGCGACCGTGGGCGTCCTCGCTCTTGCCGCCGTGTGGGCGGCCGGCAGTTCACCCTCCGCCGCACCGGCGGCCGCGCCCGTGCCGGAAGCCGAGCGTCTCAGCTTCACCGAGCGGTATCGCGCGCTCCAGCACGGCGGCATCGTACGCGCTGCCAACGCATCGATCACCTGCCGCGCGGCCGAGAGCTCTTCGTGTTCCGAGACGCAGGCAGGCGGCCCCGGTGTGAACGGCGACTTCGACATGTTCTACGTCGACGTCGACCGCGACGCCAACACGTACAACTCCTCCCGCGGGGAGGTCCGCCTGCCCAGTGGCTCCCGGGTGACGTACGCGCGCCTCTACTGGGGTGGCAACCTGCGCGTGGGCGAACAGAAGCCGCCGCAGGACAACGAGCGTGTGCTGATCGCCGAACCGGGCGGCGAGTACAAGGAGTTGATCGCGGACACCACGGTCGGACACCGCGTCATGGACGGCATGGACGCCTTCCAGGCCTCGGCCGACGTGACACGGCTGGTGCGGGAGGCCGGAGCCGGCCTGTACACCGTGGCGCAGATCAACATCGCCATGGGCAGATCCACGGCCGGAGCCTGGGGCGGCTGGACACTCGTGGTGGCCTACGAGAACCCCGCGGAGCCGCTGCGGCACCTCGCGGTCTGGGACGGCTTCACCCCGCTGGGGGCCGTGGAGATCGGCATGGGCGGCCTCGACTTCGCCGCGGACGCGTGGGGCCGTGCGGGCCTGGTGGCGTACAACGGCGACCGCGGCACCGGCGGAGACTCGCTCACCGTGACGGCCGGTCAGGCCACGACCGCCCTCGGCAACTCCGCCAACCCCCGCGACGACGTCCTCAACTCCACCATCAGCGAGCCCGGCACGGACGCGGCCCGGACGCCCGCCCACGGCAACACCCTCGGTTACGACTCCGACGTGTTCGACCTCGCAGGCGCCCTGCAGCACGGCGGTGACCGGGCCACCTTCCGGCTCCAGTCTCAGCAGGACGCGGCGTGGGCCGGTGTGTTCTACGCCGCCGTCGACGCACGGCGGTGAGTACGTCGCCGTCCGCCCCGAACGCCTTCGCGAGCGAGGAACCCGCGCACATGCACGTGTCACCCACCGCACCTCATCCCAGAGTCCTGCACCTCACCCAGCCGGTGGACGGCGGTGTCGCGCGCGTCGTCACGGACCTGGTCCAGGCGCAGCTGTCGGACGGCCTGGACGTCACCGTGGCCTGCCCCGACAGCGCGCTCACCACGAAACTGCGGACGCTCGGCGCGCGTGTACGGCACTGGCACGCCACACGGTCTCCCGGCACCTCGCTCATCCGGGAAGTACGGCACCTGGCACAGGTCATCGACGAGGTACGTCCGGACCTGATCCACGCGCACAGCGCGAAGGCCGGGCTCGCCGGGCGGCTCGCGGTACGCGGGCGGATCCCGACGGTCTTCCAGCCGCACGCCTGGTCGTTCGAGGCGGTCGGCGGGGGCACCGCGACCCTGGCGCTCCTGTGGGAACGCTGGGCGGCGCGGTGGGCCTCACGCGTGGTGTGCGTGAGCGAGGCGGAGCGCGCGACCGGCATGGGCGCGAGGATCACCGGCCGCTGGACCGTCGTCCCCAACGGCATCGACCCGGAGCGCTTCCGTCCGGCCGCCCCCGGGGCCGTCCGGGCCGGACTCGCCCCGCTCGCCGGCATCGACCCCACGGCACCGCTCGCCGTGTGCGTGGGGCGGCTGTGCCGGCAGAAGGGGCAGGACGTCCTCCTGGAGGCGTGGGAGACAGTCGAACAGCAGGTGCCCGACGCCCGTCTCGTCCTCGTCGGCGACGGGCCGGACCACGACCGGCTGCGCGAAAACGCCCCGCGATCCGTGGTGTTCGCGGGAGCCGTCGCCGACGCCTCCCCCTGGTACCAGGCCGCCGATCTCGTCGTCCTGCCGTCCCGCTGGGAGGGCATGGCGCTGGCGCCGCTGGAAGCGATGGCCTGCGGGCGGCCGGTCGTGGTCACGGACGTCGACGGCGCCCGGGAGAGTCTGCCCTCCTCCACCTCCACCCGGTGCCTGGTTCCGCCGGAGGACCCGGCGGCGCTGGCCGAAGCCGTCACCGCGCTGCTGGCGGACCCGCTGCTGCGCGCATCGCTCGGCGACCAGGGCCGCCGGCACGTGCTGTCCGCCCACGACGTGCGGCACACCGCCGAAGCCGTCTCGGACGTCTATCGCGATCTGCTCGGCCCGTGGACCGCCACCCCCCTCAGCGCTGCGCACGGTCAGCCGCTCGACACCGGACGTGGCGCCGAGGCGAACCGGCCGGTCCAGCGCGTCGAGCCCACCGAGTACAGGGAGTCCATCCACTCGTGACCGCCGAACGTACCGTGCCCTCCCCCGGCGTATCGCCGCGGGAGCACGGATCCTCACCAGTCTCGGTCATGCCCCCGCGCGGCACGACCACCGGTTTCCGTTCGTCCGCCCCGCGGCCCCCGGCCCGGTCCGCCTCATCCGTCCCGCTGCTCGCGGCGGACGGCCTCGCCGCCCTCGCGGGCACGCTCGCGCTCACCGGGTCCCAGCGCCACCCGCTTTTCGTCACCCTGCTGATCGCCGGCTCGTTGCTGCTGCGCCGCCGTGACGGGCGGCCGCCGGTGCCCGGGCTGCTGGACGAACTGCCCGCCCTGTGCGGCCGCATCGCGGTGGCGTGGCTGGCCCTCGCGGCTCTCGTGGCGGCGTACCGGCCGGAGCACGCGCTGTCCCTGCCAACCGTGCTGACGGGCCTCGCCCTGCACACGGTGGCGGGCTGCGCGCTGCGCGCAGCCGTGCACGCGCGGCGCCGTGCAGCGCTGCTGCGCCACCCGCGCACGGCACTCGTCCTCGGCCCGGTCACGACCGCGCAGCGGGTGGCCGCCGCCGTACTGCGTCACCCGCGCTGCGGGGTCCGGCCGGTGGGGATCGTCGCCGAGCAGCCGGAGGGCACCGAGACGCTGCCGGTGCTGACGACCGCCGAGGAGGTCGAGCGGGCGGTCATCCAGAACGGGGTACGGGCGGTGCTGGCCGTGCATCCCTCCGTACGCGCCGACCAGGAGCCACTGCTGCGGGCGCTGGCCGGCTCGGGCTGCGTGGTCTGGGAGATCGACGCCGACACCCCGTCGTACGCGGCGCGGGAACGGCTGGCGGGGTTCTCCTGCCGCCGGCTGGACATGGCCCCCGCCCGGCGTGACAGCGCGGCCAAGCGGGCCCTCGACATCCTGGTGTCGGGGACGTTGTTGCTGCTGCTCAGCCCGCTGCTGCTGACCTTCGCCGCGGTGCTGCGGATCAGCGACGGGCCGGGCGTGGTGTTCCGGCAGGAGCGCATCGGCAGGGGCGGCGAGCCGTTCACCCTGCTGAAGTTCCGTACGCACCGCCCGGTCGACGAGCACGAGTCGGCGACCCGGTGGAGCGTGGCGACGGAAACCGAGATGCGCTGGTTCTGCCGGATGCTGCGGCGCACCTCGCTCGACGAACTGCTCCAGCTGTGGAACGTGCTCCGGGGCGACATGAGCCTGGTCGGGCCCCGGCCCGAACGCCCCTACTTCGTCGCTCAGTTCGGCCAGGCCTATCCCGGTTACTCGGTCCGCCACCGCATGCGCACCGGCATCACCGGCCTCGCCCAGATCCACGGCCTGCGCGGCGACACCTCGATCGAGGACCGCTGCCGTTTCGACAACGCCTACATCGACGACTGGTCCCTGTGGCAGGACGTCTGCATTCTGCTGCGCACCGCCGCCACGGTGGTACGCCCCACGGGGAGCTGAGAACCGGTGAGCCTCGCACTGACGCCCCTCCCCCGCCGCGACGCCGCGCTGACCCCGGCCCTGCTCGTGGTGGCCGTACCGGCCCTGCTGGCGCTGCCCCTGACATCGGACGGAGCGGGGCCCGCCGACGTGTTCTCCGGGCTGGTGGTGGTGTACTGCGTGATCCGTCTCCTGCTCGAACGGCGGCGCCCGCTGTCGCCCGCCGCCGCGGTGATCCTGGGTCTGCCGGTCGTGGGGCTCGCGCTCTCCACCATGGGTGCGTTCTCGTCCGAGGCCGGGCTCGCCGGCCTGGGACGCTATCTGCAGACCTTCGTCCTCGTTCCGGCGGCGGTCCTGCTGCTGCTGCGCGACCGGACCGGCTTCCGGATGGTGGCCTGGGCCTGCGTGGGACTCGGTCTGTGCCAGGGGGCCATCGGCGTCCACCAGTTCGTCACCGGGACCGGTGCGTCCTACCAGGGCGCGAACATCCGGGCGGTGGGCACCTTCGGATCGCACGACGTGATGGGCATGGCGACGGCGGTCGCCCTCGGCCTGGTGTGCGCGACCGGTATCGCGCTGGGCCGGGTGTCCGTTCGGCAGCGGGTGGCCGCCGCCGCGTGCGCTTCGGTGCTGCTGCTGCCGCTGGCGCTCTCCTTCAGCCGGGGAGCCTGGATCGCGACGTTCCTGACCTGCGCCGTACAGCTGGTCCTGACCGGATGGCGGCGCGCTCTGAAGGTGGCCGCGGCCGCCGCCGCCGTGGGTGTGATCCTGGTGGGCGGGTTCGGTGTGGGCTCGGTTCTCCTGCAAGAGCGGATCGGCAGCATCGCCCAGGTCGCCGACGCCCCCGACCAGTCCGTCGTCGACCGGTACACCCTGTGGGCGTCCGCCACGGACATGTGGCGGCAGCACCCGCTGACCGGGGTCGGCCTGAAGGGCTTCCCGGAGTACCGGGACGGACACGCCACGCTCGCGCTGTCGTCGGGCAGCGAGACCGGGGGCGCGGGAGCGGTGTACCAGCGGCAGCCGCTGCTGTCTCCGCACAACATGTACCTGCTGGTGCTGAGCGAGCAGGGCCTGATCGGGCTGCTGGCGCTCGCCGGAAGCTGGCTGGCGCTGCTGGTGTGCGGGATGCGGCGGCTTGTGCGCGTCCGCGACCGCGGCCCGGGAGCCGACTGCGGGCTCGTCGCCTGCGGGCTGCTGATCTGGCTGCTGACCGACTTCATGTACGGCGACATCGGCGGGCCCTCGACCGTGCTGATCGCCGTGGCGATGGGGCTCGGGGCCTGGTGGGCGCTGACCGGCGACGCGCGCGCGGACGCGCCCCGCAGTGCGGTGCCCGAGCCCGCCGAGGAGGCCCTGGTCCGATGACGGTGGTGCCCTCGCATTCCCCCGGCTCCGACACGGACGACGCGGTGACCGTGCCCCCGGCTCGGGCCGCCACCGGCACCGGCGACGGTACCGAGCAGCCCTCGGCGCCGTCGCCGGTCTCCGGAAGCTTCCTGGCCAGGGCCGCGCTCGTCACGGCGTCGCTGTCCATCGCCGGTTCCCTGCTCGGCCTGGTGCGCGACCAGTCGCTGGCGCGGCTGTTCGGTGCCGGGAGCGACACCGACGCCTTCCTGGTGGCGTGGACGGTTCCGGAATTCGCCGCGACGCTGCTCATCGAGGACGGGCTGGCGATCGCGCTGATCCCGGCGTTCAGCATGGCGCTGGCCCGCCGTGCCGGGGGCGCCCCGGGCGACCCGGTCCGCGCCCTGGTCCGCGCCACCCTGCCCCGGCTCTGTCTCGCCCTCGCCGCGGTGGCCGCCCTGATCGCCGGCACGGCTCCCCACCTGGTCCAGGCGCTCGCTCCCGGTCTGCCCGACCCGGCGCTCGCCGCCGACTGCACCCGGATCACGGCCACCTGCGTGCTGGCCTTCGGGCTCGCCGGGTACTGCAGTGCCGCCCTGCGGGCCCACCGCTGCTTCCTCGCCCCCGCGGCGATCTACGTCGTCTACAACACCGGCATCATCGCCGCGATGTTCCTGCTCGGTGAGGGCTGGGGCGTGCGTTCCGCCGCGGTCGGGGTCGCGGCGGGCGGCTGTCTGATGGTGGCGGTGCAACTGCCGTCGCTGTGGCGTCGGCTGGCGTCGCCCACGCCGCACCTGGCCAAGGCCCGGGCGGTGGCGGAGGAGCGGCCGGTGCAACTCGCCCTGATCGCCGCGGTGCTGCTCTTCGCCCTGTGCCGGCAGTCGCAGGTGCTCGTGGAGCGCTTCCTCGCGTCCGGCCTGCCCGCCGGTGCCATCTCGCACCTGAACTACGCGCAGAAGGTCGCCCAGATCCCGATGACGCTGTCGCTGATGGTGTGCACCGTCACCTTCCCGGTGGTGGCGCGGGCTCTCGCGGACGGGGACACCGCGCGGGCCCGCAGTCGCGTGGAACGGGACCTCGCGCTCGCCTCGTGGCTGGTGCTGCTGGGCATGTGCGCGGTGGTCGCCTGCGCCCCCCAGATGATCGGACTGCTCTTCCAGCGGGGGGCGTTCACCCCGGGCGACACCGACGCGACAGCGGACGTCATGCGCGTGTACGCCCTCGGGCTGCTGGGTCAGACCTTGGTGGGCGCCCTCGTGCGGTCCTACTTCTCAGCGGGCCGGGCGAGCTGGTACCCGCTCGGCGCGATGGCGGCGGGCATCACCGTGACGTCCTGGATCGGCGCCGGCTCCGTGCACTCCTGGGGCGTGGCGGGGATCGCCGCCGCCAACGCGTTCGGCATCACCGTCACGGCGGGCCTGCTGCTCGCCGGGCTGCGATCGGGCCGGCGGAACGGCTCTCACGGCGTCTCGGTCCGGGTCCGGCCGGTCCTGGCCGAGCTGAGCAGGCTGGTGTCCGCCGCGGCCGTCGCCACGGCCGCGGGGGCGTTCGCCGCGAGCCGGCCGGCGTCCCCGGCGGCGGGCCTCACGGCCGGCCTCCTGACCGTGACCTTCGTCTTCGTCCCGCTCAGCTGGGCCTTCGGGGCCCAGAGTTCCGCGTCCGCTCTGCGCTCCCTACGCGCCGTCACACGAAGGCTCACACATGGCCGTTTCCGCTGACTCCCTCGACACCGGCAGACCCCGGGCCCCGCGCAGGGGCCCGGCCCCCTGGGTGGCGATGTACCACTCGGTCGGCGACTGCTCGGACGACCCGTACCGCATCACGGTCACGCCCGGACGACTCGCCTCGCAGCTGGCCTGGCTGCGCCGGCGCGGGCTGCGGGGCGTGTCCGTGACCGAGCTGCTCGCCGCCCGCGCCCGGGGCGAGGGGCACGACCTGGTCGGGCTGACCTTCGACGACGGGTACGCCGACTTCGTCACCGACGCCCTGCCGCTGCTGCACCGCTGGGGCTGCGGCGCGACCCTCTTCGTGCTGCCCGGACGGCTCGGCGGCGACAACGCCTGGGATCCGCTCGGCCCGCGCAAGCCGCTGCTCACCGGGGACGGCATCCGGCGCGCGGCCGCCGAAGGCGTGGAGATCGGCTCGCACGGGCTGACGCACGTCGACCTCACCAAGGCGGACGACCACACGCTCAGGGCCGAGGTCGCCGAGAGCCGCGCACAGCTCGAGGAGCTGACCGGCGCCCCGGTCGAGGGCTTCTGCTACCCGTACGGCACGATCGACGCCCGCGCCGTGGAGGCCGTACGGGAAGCGGGCTACACCTACGCCTGCGCCATCGACCCGGGCCCGCTGACCGGCCCGCACGCCCTGCCGCGGGTGTACGTCGGCCAGGACGACACGGCGTGGCGCCTGCACCTCAAGCACTGGCTGCACCGGCTGCGCCGGCGCCCGGTGGAGGGCCTGTGAGATGAGGGCTCTGCACATCATCACCGGCCTCGGTGTCGGCGGGGCCGAGCAGCAGCTGCGGCTGCTGCTGCGTCATCTGCCCGTCGACTGCGACGTCGTGACGCTCACCAACCCCGGCGCGGTCGCCGAGGGCCTGACCGCCGACGGAGTCCGTGTCACGCATCTCGGCATGGGCGGCAACCGGGACCTGGCCGCCCTGCCGCGCCTGGTCCGGCTGATCCGCGCCGGCGGCTACGACCTGGTGCACACCCACCTCTACCGGGCTTGCGTCTACGGCCGTCTCGCCGCACGCCTGGCCGGGGTCCGGGCGGTCGTCGCCACCGAACACTCCCTGGGCGATTCCCAGATGGAGGGCCGCGACCTGACGGCAGGCGTGCGGGGGCTGTACCTCGCCAGTGAGCGGCTCGGTTCGGCGACGGTCGCCGTCTCCCCGACGGTGGCCGAGCGCCTGAAGCACTGGGGCGTGCCCGCGCCCCGTATCGAGGTCGTCCCGAACGGCATCGACCTCGACCGGTTCCGCTTCGACCCGGAGCGGCGCGCGCAGGCCCGCCGGTACTTCGGCCTGCCGGAGGACGCCTGGGTCGTGGGCGGAGTCGGCCGGCTCACCGCGGGGAAGCGGTTCGACGTCCTGGTCCGCGCGCTGGCCCTGCTGCCGGACGAGTGCCGGCTGCTGCTGGTGGGCGGCGGCCCCGAGGAGCACGCGCTGCGTCGCACGGCCCACGAGGCCGGCGTGGCCGAGCGCGTCGTCTTCACCGGCGAACGTCCCTACGTGCGCGACGACTCGCCGGGTCCGGACCTGCCGTCGCTCACCTCGGCGATGGACCTGCTGGCGTCCCCGTCCACGGAGGAGGCCTTCGGGCTGGCGGCCGTGGAGGCTCTGGCGGCCGGGCTGCCGGTGCTCTACGCCTCCTGCCCGGCCATCGAGGACGTGCGGCCGTCCGCCGCCGCCGGCGCCCGGTGTGTGCGCGGCGGTCCCGAGGCCTACGCCCGCGCGATGACCGAGGCCCGCGCGGCCGGCGCCCGGCCGCGCGGGGTCTCGGAGGTCGCCCGCCACTACAGCATCACCCACTGCGCGGCCCGTCTCACCGACGTGTACGCGACAGCGGTCTCCAGTTCGCCGTCCCTCTCACCTCTGGGAGCCACCTCCTCATGACCGACACTCCGCCCCGTCAGCACCGCCTGTCCCCGGCTCGTCTCAGGGGCCTTCCCCTGTGGTCCGTGCTGGCGGCGGGCACCGTCGTCGGGGGTCTGCTCGGCGGTTCCTACGGCGTGCTCACACCCTCCACGTACACGGCCACGAGCTACGTCATCGCCGTACCCACCGAGAAGTCCACGCCGGACGCCGCCCTCGGGTTCGCCCAGGCGTACGGCCGGGTCGCCACGCAGCTCGCGGTGCTCGGGGACGCTCAGGTGTACGCGGGCGTTCCGGTGCGCACCCTGCAGCACAGTGTGCGCACGGCGACGTCGCCGGACGCGCCGATGGTCGCCGTGTCGGCCACGTCCTCGCGCCCCGGCCTCGCCGTCGACATGGCCAACGCGGTCACCCGCTCGCTGACCCGCCACGCGGAGGACAGCAGTGACAGCACCCACGTGCGGCTCGTGCGGTTCTCCCGGGCGGTGGAGCCGCGCGAGCCGACGTCCGCGTCACCGGTGGTGACGGGTCTGGTGGGGGCGAGCGCCGGCGGTCTGCTGGGCGGCCTGGCCCTGCTGGCTCGGCCCCGCAAGAGCGGCCGGGACGCTGAGGGCGCCCCGGCCGCCTCGGTGCCCGGCCCGGCCGCCGCCGCCGATGTGCGCGGCAAGCGGTGACGACGGCGGGCCCGGTCCGGCACCGGGGAGCGGTGTCTCGCCGGGCCGGCGGATCACCACCAGTCGAAGCGCAGGCAGAGCTTTCCGCCGAGCCACTCCTCGACCCAGCTGCCCAGGTCCAGGGGCGTGCAGTCCGGGGGCGGCGTCGTGCCGGGCGGGGTCGGCTTCGGCGTGGGTGTGGGCGTGAGGGGCGGGGCCGCCTGGTCGCCGCGGCCGAACAGGGCGGACCGGTACACGTGGGAGGACTTCGGGTTGGCTCCGCACTGCCACACGCCGTGCGGGCAGTAGTCGGTCAGCGTGTTGTAGAGCGGCCTGTACTCGTCCATCCAGGCGAGCATGCGCCGCATGTACTCGGGATTGTCACCGTTGCGGAAGAGACCCCATTCCGGATAGGAAATGGGTTTGCCGTGAGCCTTCGCGAAATCCACATGGTGCTGCAGCCCGTAGGGCTCTTTCACCTGTTGATCGAACGACATTCCGTTCGGCTGATCGTAGGAATCCATGCCGATGACGTCGACCGTGTCGTCCCCCGGGTAGCACTTCGTCCAGGGAACGGCATCATGGCCACGGCTCGGCGTGAAATCGAATCGGAATTCCTGGCCCGGCACGGAACGCATGGTGGCGACGATCCTGTTCCAGTACTTCTTCCAGGCCTCCGGGTCCGGCCCACAGCGATGGGTGTACGTGGTGCCATTCATCTCCCAGCCGAGCACGATGACCGTGTCCGGCACCTTCAGCTCGACCAGCCGCTCGGCGAGGACACGGAAGTGGTGATCGAACTCCCCGGCCGCTCCGCGCCGCAGCAGCTGCCGGACCTCGTTGTCGGAGACGCCCTCCTCGTTGCGCTCCTGCATGGGGACGTTGAGGACGAGCATCCGGTCGGCCTTCTTGTTGCGCCAGTGCGCCCACACGTCCAGGAAGTCGGCGGCGCCCTCGATGTCCCGCCAGCGGTGTCCTGGCAGGTAGGTGTGGCCGACGCGGAGCTCCGTGCCGCCCAGCCAGTGGCTGAACAGCGGCATCCGCGCCACGCCACGGGCGTCGGACTTGAGGAAGACACCGAAGGCGGGGATCCCCTCACCGGCCGCCGCGGTGGTGGGGGCCGGTGCGGGTACCGGGAGCTGGGCGACGGCCGGAGGCGTCAGGGCCGGCGGTGTCGGCTCCGGGGGCGTGAGGGCCGGAGATGTCAGGGCCGAGGGCGTCGCGGCGGGGACCACGGGGGTCGGCGCCGGTGCCCCGGGCTCGGCGGCCTGCGCCACCCCCACCTCCGCCACGAGGACGGACGCCAGGGCGGCCGACGCGGCGACCGCTGCCGCGCCCAGGGTCAGCCGGCGGACCTTGGCCCGCCTGTGCCGTGGGGCCATGCCTGCTCCTTTGTTCGCTCTCGTCCGGAGTGCTGCCGCAATTGGTGTTATTGACGGGCAGTCATATTAGTGAGTCACAGAAAAGCCTGGAGCGCCAGTGCCGTTGCGGCTTTCGAGTGCCGGGCTCGCCCGTGCGGGTGAGCCGGTCGAAGAGAAAGAGAGAATTCGTGTCGCTGCTCGACATCCGCGTCCCCGCTGTTGTGCTGCGGATCGACCGGAATCCTTTCCACCACGGAACGCTGGGAGCGGTGCGCTCGCTCGGCAGGGCGGGAGTGGAGGTGCACGTCGTCGCTGACACCGCGGGAAGTCCCGTCGGAGCGTCACGCTACGTACGTCACATGCATCCGCCGCCGCCCCCGGGCGCGTCCGCGGAGGAGATCCTCGCCGTGCTGCGCCGCGTGGCCGACCGGATCGCGCGGCCCGCCGTCCTGGTCCCGATGGACGACGCGAGCGCCATCACCGTGGGGCGGGCACGGGACGAACTCACCTCCTCCTACCTGCTGCCGGAGCTGCCCGGCACCCTGGCCGAGCGCGTCGCCGACAAGGCGGAACTGGCCGCCGTGTGCGCGTCCGCCGAGGTCCCGCACCCGCAGACGCTGATCCCGGACAGTGCGGCCGGGGTCGACGATGCCCTGCGACGGCTCGGGCTGCCGCTGGTGGCGAAGTGGAGCCGCCCCTGGCTGCTGCCCACCGGCGGCGGGCTGCGCAGCACGGTGCTGGTGCGGTCCGCACCGCAGGCCCGGGAGCTCTTCCTGCGCACCGAGGAAGCGGGCAGCCGGCTGCTGCTCCAGGCATACCTGTCACCCGGGCCGGACCGGGACTGGTTCTTCCACGGGTACGCCGACCGCTCGGGCACCGTGCGCGCGGGCGGTCCCGGCCGCAAGCAGCTGGCCTGGCCGCGGGGGGCGGGCCTGACCGCGGTGGGCCGCTGGACTCCCAACACCCAGGTGCAGGCGCTGGCCGAGCGGCTCACCGGCGAGCTGGGTTACCGGGGCATCTTCGACCTCGACTTCCGCCGCTGCGGTGAGACGGGCCGTTACCACCTGCTCGACTTCAACCCGCGTGCCGGCGCCCAGTTCCGGCTCTTCGCCGACAGCACGGGCCTGGACGTCGTACGGGCCCTGCACCTGGACCTGACGGGCCGTTCGCTGCCGGACGGGGCTCCGATGGCCGGGCGGGAGTTCGTGGTGGAGAACTACGCGCCGATGGCGGCGCTGCGTGCGGCGCCGGGCGGGCGCGAACTGGCCTGGTACGCGGCGGACGACCGCTCCCCCGGACGGGTCATGTGGGCCCAGTGGTGCCGGCATGTGTCCCGCCGGCTGTACGAGCGGCTCGGCACGACGACGGTGCCGACGCCCCGGCGGATCCCCCGGGCGGCCTCGCCCTCCCTGACCGACAACGAGAAAGCGAGCAGTTGATGGTGTACGACCTTCTGGTGGTGGGCGCAGGCCCCTACGGTCTGTCGATCGCGTCCCACGCCGCGGCCGCCGGACTGAGCCTGCGCGTGTTCGGCCGTCCCATGGCGTCCTGGCGGGACAACATGCCCCGCGGCATGTTCCTGAAGTCGGAACCGTGGGCGTCCAACCTCTCCGACCCGGCCGGCCAGTGGCGTCTGGACGTCTACTGCGCGCAGCACGGACTGACGGCACGCCATGCGCAGCCGATCCCCGTCGAGGCGTTCGCGGAGTACGGCCTGTGGTTCGCGCGCAATGCCGTGCCGGAGGTGGACGAACGCACGGTGACCCGTGTGGCGGCCGGGCCGGGCGGTTTCACGGCGGTCACCGAGGACGGAGAGGAGGTGCAGGCGCGGACGGTGGCCCTGGCGGTCGGTGTGATGCCGTTCGTCGAGGTACCGCAGGCACTGCGCGGACTGCATCCCGCCCTGGTGACGCACAGCAGTCACCACAGCGACCTCGACCGCTTCCGTGACAAGGACGTCACGGTGATCGGTGGCGGGCAGGCGGCCCTGGAAACGGCGGCCCTGCTCGCCGAGCAGGGTACGAAGGTCCGGGTGCTGGCGCGGGCGGACCGGCTGGTGTGGAACGACGTGCCGCCGCCCTGGGAGCGCCCACTGTGGCGGTCGGTCCGCTCCCCGCACAGCGGCCTCGGCCCCGGGTGGAAGAACTGGTTCTACGCGGAGCGTCCCAACCTGTTCCGGCGACTGCCGGAGCCGACCCGGGCCCGCATCGCGACCACGGCGCTGGGGCCGGCGGGCGCGTGGTGGGTGCGGGACCGGGTGGAGGGCGTCGTGGAGCTGCTGCCGGGCCATGAGGTCACCGCGGCCTGTGCGGTGCCGGGCGGGGTGCGGCTGGACATGGCGAGCCGCACGGGTGCCCTGCGCAGCCTGGAGACCGAACACGTCATCGCCGCCACGGGGTTCCGGGCGCGTTGCGACCGGCTCGGCCTGCTCGCCCCGGAGCTGCGCGGGACACTGACGGCACTGCCGGACGGCTCCCCGGCGGTCGGGCGCAGCTTCGAGTCCTCCTGCCCCGGCCTGTTCTTCGCGGGTCTGGTGACGGCCTCGGGCTTCGGCCCGGCCATGCGGTTCGTGCAGGGCGCGTCGTTCACGGCGTCGACTCTCGTCCGCGGCGTACGCCGCCGGCTCGGGGCGATGCCGGTGGGCGGCGTCGTCCCCGCTCCGGTGGACGGCAGCCGGAGCGAGTCGCCGTCGCCCGTGCACCGCTGACGGGCGACTCACACGGTGGCAGGCGGGCCGCTGACGGCGACGGCGTCGTCGGCGGCCCGCTCTCGTGCCGGGAAGGCGGTCGGGCAAGCCGGTGCCGCAGGACGGCCGACACCCCCCGGACCGTGGTCGGCGGGGGGTGCGGGTGGTGCGGTCCGGGGCGGCCGTGCTCGGCCGCCCCGGGAAGGGTCAGCGGGACGAGGTGGCGCGGCCCCGGCGGTACATCAGCACTCCGCCCGCGATCAGGACGGCACTGGCGGCCGACGCCGCGGCCAGGGCCTCGCTGCCGGTCTCGGCCAGCTGGGGCACGCTGCTGGACTCTTCCTGCTCCGCCACTTCCTCGGTGACGGACGAGTCCTCGGTGTCCGGGGTGGTGGAACGCGGCTTCTCGCTGTCCGGCGGGAGGGAACCGTCCTTGGCCGGGGGCTTCGGCTTCTCCTCGTTCGACGGCTTGTCGTCGTCGCCGTGGCCGCCGTCGCGGGAGCCGTTCTCGCAGTCGTTCTCGAGCGCGTCGTTGAACAGCGCGCCCCCGTTGACGCTGTTGCCGCACACGTTCACGGGCACATCGAGCGGCACCTGCACGTTGTTCCCGGAACCCAGGCCGGGGGAATCCTTGACGATCGCCGACGCGTCCGCGTCCGCGTCGTGGCCCGAGTGGCCCGACGACTTGTGCGAGACGTTCCTGCAGGAGTTGCCGAACGCGGTGTTGAGCGCCGCGAGCACGTTGACGGTGTTGCCGCACACGTTGACCGGCACCTCGACCGGCACCTGCACGCTGTTCCCGGACAGCGCACCGGGAGAGTCCTTCGCCACTCCCGACGCGTCGGAGTCGGCGAGGGCGGGGCTGCCGTACAGGGACAGAATCCCCGTGGCGGCGGCCGCCGCGAACGCTCCCTTGCTCAGGGTCTGTCGCATTGCAGTTGTCCTCCTGCTTGAAGAATCGGGGCGGCCGGCCTCGGTGCGGGGGTCCACATCCAGGGCCGACGGTGCGGCGGCATGAACAGGTCGCAGCGCTGAACAGGAACCAGGCGTGTGGACTGCTGTCTCGCGGCACGGGGGCTGCGGAGGAAGCGTCTACTCGCCGTTGCCCTGCGCGACGGCCGGTCCGCCGGCGCGTGCCGGGACAGCGGCCGTCACCGGCACATCAAGGGCGGAAGCGGCGGCCGCCGCAGCGATCATGGCCTCCTTGAGCACTGCGCGTTCCTTTCTCGTGGCGCCGCATGCTCTACTGCCTCATCAACCCGGTGCAGAAGAATTGGTTCCGCAGGTTCACCCGGTTGGCCCGCGTCCCGTCCGGCGGAGCGGACGGGCGGTACGGGGCGTTCAGGAGACGACGTCCTTGCGGGCGAACCCGCGGAAGGCCAGGGCGAACAGCACGAGTGCGTAGGTGACGGAGACCGACGTGCCCTGGATCATGTCCGTCCACTCCAGCCGGGGCCGGACGGCGTCGAGCCAGGCGTACTGCCAGTGCGCGGGCAGGAAGTGGCGCCAGTCGCCGAGGGCCGTGACCTCGTCGAGGACGCTGCCGATGATGGTGAGGAACACCGCGCCGCCGACCGCGCCGAGCGGGGCGTCCGTCCGGGTCGAGAGGCAGAACGCGAGGGCGGCGGTGACCAGTTGGGACACCATGATGTACGCGACGACGATCAGCATGCGCTGGGCGGCGGTGCCGGTGGACAGGCTGCCGCCGGTGGGGAGTTCGAGCGGCCCCCAGCCGTAGGCGGCGGTGCCGGCGATCAGGGCGACGACCGGGAGCAGGACGAGCGCGGCGAGGCTGAGGGTGAGTCCGACCGCCAGCTTGGACCACAGCAGCCGGGCCCGGGGCACGGGGGCCGCGAGCAGATAGCGCAGGGACGACCAGCTCGCCTCGGAGGCGACGGTGTCGCCGCAGAACAGGGCGACGGGGATGACGAGCAGGAAGCCCGCGGCGGAGAAGAGGTTGACCGCGGCGAAGTTGACCCCGGACGCGGTCGCCGTGTCCATGAGGTTGACGCGGTTGTTGTTGCCGCCCGGATCACCACCGACCTGGAAGGCGATCAGCAGGATGATCGGCAGGGCGACCAGGACGCCGCCCATGACCAGGGTGCGCCGCCGTTTCAGCTGCCGGGCCAGCTCGACGCGGAAGGGCAGGGTGCGGCCCGCGCGGTAGCCGTCGGCGACCTCGGCGGGCGGCTCGGCGAGCGTGCTCATGCTTCGGCTCCGATCAGGGTGAGGAAGGCGTCCTCCAGGCGGCGGTGGGGACCGACCGAGCGCACCGCCACGTCCAGGCGGACGAGGTCGGCGACCAGGCGCTGCGGGGTGCCGTCGGCGTCGAGCTGGATGAGGAGGCCCTCGTCGGCGCGCACGGCCGAGGCGACGCCGGGCAGGGCGGCGACCTTTTCCACGACGGGCTCGTCCACGGGTGTGGCCGTGCCGACGAGGAGGGTGTCGCCCGAGCCGACGATGTCCTCGACGGGGCCCGCCTGGACGAGCTGCCCGTGGTCCATCACGACGAGGTGGGTGCAGGTCTGCTCGACTTCCGCGAGGAGGTGGCTGGAGACGATGACCGTGCGGCCGGCGGCGGCGTAGCGGATCATCACCTCGCGCATCTCGCGGATCTGGGGCGGGTCCAGGCCGTTGGTCGGTTCGTCGAGGATGAGCAGGTCGGGCAGGCCGAGCATGGCCTGGGCGATGGCGAGACGCTGGCGCATGCCCTGGGAGTAGGTGCGCACCGCCCGGGCGAGCGCGTCGCCGAGGCCCGCGATCTCCAGGGCCTCCTCCATGTGTGCGTCCTCGGCCGGGCGGCCCGTGGCGCGCCAGTACAGCTCCAGGTTCTCGCGGCCGGACAGGTGGGGCAGGAAGCCCGCGCCCTCGACGAAGGCGCCGACCCGGGACAGGACCGGGGCTCCGGGCGCGATGGCGTGGCCGAAGACGCGGATCTCGCCGCCGTCGGGCTTGATCAGGCCCATCAGCATGCGCAGGGTGGTCGTCTTGCCCGCTCCGTTGGGGCCGAGCAGGCCGAGGACCTGACCCTGCTCCACGCGGAAGGAGAGGTCCTTGACGGCGTACCGGTCGGTGGACTTGGCGTACCGCTTGGTCAGGTCCGTGATCTGGAGGGGGACTTCGGCCAGGGCCGGGTCCGGCGGGGCGGGTGCGGCGGTGCGGCGGCGGCCCGTGAGGATCAGCGCGAGCGCGATGCCCGCGCCGGCGAGCGGCAGCCACCACACCCAGGCGGGCAGCCCGTCCCGGGTGTCGCGCTGTCCGAGGGCCGAGGGGACCTTCAGGTCGCCGTCGAGGGAGACCGTGTACGTGGCGGGGGCGGCCGGGGAGGCGTAACCGAGGTCGGTGGAGGCGAGGACCAGGCGGAGCCGGTGGCCGTCGTCGATCTCGTGGTCGATCGCGGGGAGCGTGACGGTGACGTCCTTGCCGGCCTTGGCGCCTTCGACCCTGAGGGGGGTGACGAGCTGGGAGGGCAGCACCTGCTGGGTGCCGCCGCCGGGGCCGACGTCGTAGAGCTTCGCGAAGAGGACGGCGTCGTCGCTGGTGGACTTCACGTGCACGGTGGCGGTGGGCGAGCCGGTGATCTGGAGGTCCTCGCGCATCGGCGCGGACTCGAACGCGGCGAACTGGCCCGGGAAGTCGAGGGAGACGCCGATGCCGAGCGTGGAGAGCTGGCTGAGGCCGCCGGCGCCGCCGAGTCCGGGCAGGGCGGAGACGCCGGGCGGGCTGGCTCCGGGCGGGTTGTCGAAGCTCTGCTCGCGGCCGGCCAGGGAGACGGAACGCTGCTTGCTCTCCAGGCCGGGGTAACGGTCCGAGGTCACTCCGGTCAGGCGGGGTTCGCCGTCCCCGGAGCCCGTGCCGAGGGTGCGGGTGACGCGGAAGGCGGGGCCGGTGTCGGCGCCCTTGTCGCCCTTGAGGTAGCGGTCGAACCAGGAGGCCACGCGGCCTTCGACCCGGCCGGTCTCCATGTCGCCGCCGTCGTGGCCGCCGGCGATCCAGTCGACGTCGACGGGGGCGCCGTTGGCGCGGATCGTCTTCGCGGCCTGGTCGGCCTGGCCGAGCGGGAAGAGGGAGTCGGTCTGGCCCTGCATGAGCAGCGTCGGCACCTCGATGTTCCTGCCGACGGCGGACGGCGACCGCTCCTGAAGCAGCTTGCGCGCCTCGGCGTCCGGCTTGCCCGACTCGGCGACCCGCTCGTACATCCGGCACAGCGCGGGCTCGAACTTCTCGCAGCCGCCGCCGGAGTTGACGAAGATGCCGGCCCAGAGCTTCTTGAACACGCCGTTCGGGAAGAGGGCGTCGGCGAGGTTCCAGTAGGTGATCGCCGGGGCGATGGCGTCGACACGGTCGTCGTGGCCCGCCGCGAGCAGGGCGATGGCGCCGCCGTAGGAGGCGCCCGCCATGCCGACGCGGGGGTCGCCCTTCTTGTCGAGCTCGACCTGGGGCTGCTTCGCCAGCCAGTCGATGAGCTTCGAGACGTCGGCGACCTCACCCTCGGGATCGTTGAGGCCGATCTTCCCGCCGGACTTGCCGAAGCCGCGGGCCGACCAGGTCAGGACCGCGTAGCCGTCCCGGGCGAGGTCCTCGGCCTGCTGCCGTACGTCGTTCTTGCTGCCGCCGAAGCCGTGCCCGAGCAGGACGGCGGGGCGGCGGCGGTCTCCTCCGGAGGTGAAGAACGAGGTGTCGACGCGCACGCCTTCGCCGGTGGCCAGGAACCGGTCCTGGCGGTGGACCGGGGGCGTCTCGTCGTTCGCGACGGCCGTCCACGTGCCCGCCCCCGCGAGGACGACGACGGCGGCCCCGGCGGCGAGGAGCCTCCGGGGCCTCCGCAGCAGCCCGTGGAGTCCGGGCAGTCGAAGATCCATGCGTCAACCGTACGGGGTGAAGCTGTCGAACAGTTGTCGACCGCAGGTCGAACCGGCCCCCCTCCCAGAGGAGTACGGGGCGCCTCGGCATACCGCGAGCGCGGTACCCGCGCGCCGTTCACGACGCGCTCGGGGCGGCCGGGAGGCCCGTCCGGGCCGTGGAGAGGCAGAACATATGACTACCTTGACGGGGTGATGTGTTAACACAATACTTCGTTGGGCTAACGCATCGACCTAGAGGCATGGCATGCCAAGAACCCGAAGGAGCACCTCATGAGCACCGCCCTCTGGATCGCGATCGGTATCGCCCTGGTCGTCGCCGTCGTCGCGGGCGTCAAGAAGAACCGGGGCTGACCCGCCCGGCCGGCTCGCCCGGCCGGATCACTCGTCCTCGTCGGCTTGCTCGACGCCCTCGCCGGACATTCCCAGGAGGAGGGACGGTACGGCGGACGCCGTCAGCATGAGGGTCGTCAGCAGCGCGGGCATCCGCTCGATCATGTCGGGCTGGTTCTGGAAGACGACCATGAGCAGTACGACGACCATGCCGGCGCCGACCGCGCACTGGTAGCCGATGAAGGAGACCCGGTCGCGCAGCCCGCGTTCCCGTTCGTCCAGTCCTGCCCGGGGCCGCTCGGCCACACCGCGGGTCATGGAACGCAGCACGCCCCACAGCAACAGCCAGAGCGCGAAGGCCACGAGCCACCACGCGTCGGAGAACGCGTTGCCGTCCGAGATGAGTGACAGCACCACCATGGCCGGGCTCAGCGCGCAGAGGGAGAGCACCACAGGACGCAGGGGACTGCGCGCCGGATCCGCCCCGTCGGCACCGTCCCGGCTCACGAGCCGGCCTGCTTGTTGTACAGCTGGGCGGAGAGGGGGGCGAAGGGCTCGCGGTTGAAGATCGCCTCCACGGGAAGCTCGAACACGTCGCTGAGCCGGAACGCCAGGTCGAGACTCGGGAAGTAGTCACCCCGCTCGATGGCACCGATGGTCTGCGGGTGCACCTCCACCAGCGCGGCCAGCGCGACGCGGCTGAGCCCCCGCTCGGCGCGGAGCACCCTCAGCCGGTTGTAGATCCGCATTCCCTCGCGATGACTCACTGGGCTCATGGAAGGAACGTATGGGTAACACAACACTTCGTCAATGAACGGCAACAGCTCGGCGCAGAGCCGCGACGGCCCCTCCCCGCTGGTCCAGGGAGGGGCCGATGCCGATGCCGGTCAGTGGTTGCGCGGGAAGCCCAGGTCCACGCCCGCCGGGGCGTCGGCCGGGTCCGGCCAGCGGGTGGTGACGACCTTGCCGCGGGTGTAGAAGTGCGTGCCGTCGTTGCCGTAGATGTGGTGGTCGCCGAAGAGCGAGTCCTTCCAGCCGCCGAAGGAGTGGTAGCCGACGGGGACCGGGATCGGGACGTTCACGCCGACCATGCCGGCCTCGACCTCCAGCTGGAAGCGGCGGGCCGCGCCGCCGTCCCGGGTGAAGATCGCGGTGCCGTTGCCGAACGGGGAGGCGTTGATCAGGTCCAGGGCCTCCTCGTAGGTCTCGGTGCGCAGCACGGTCAGCACCGGGCCGAAGATCTCGTCCTGGTAGGCCTTCGCGGTCGTGGGCACCTTGTCGAGCAGCGAGATGCCGATCCAGTGGCCGTCCTCGAAACCGTCGACGGTGAAGCCGGTGCCGTCCAGGACGACCTCGCAGCCCTCGGCCGCGGCACCCTCGACGTAGGAGGCGACCTTGTCGCGGTGGACCTTGGTGATCAGCGGGCCCATCTCGGAGGCCGGGTCGTTGCCCGGGCCGATCTTGATCTTCTCGGCGCGCTCGCGGATCTTCTCCACCAGTTCGTCGCCGATCGAGCCCACGGCGACGACCGCGGAGATGGCCATGCAGCGCTCGCCCGCGGAGCCGTAGGCGGCGCTCACCGCTGCGTCGGCGGCCGCGTCGAGGTCGGCGTCCGGCAGCACCAGCATGTGGTTCTTGGCTCCGCCGAGGGCCTGGACGCGCTTGCCGTTGGCGGAGGCGGTGGTGTGGATGTAGCGGGCGATCGGGGTGGAGCCGACGAACGACACCGCCTTGACGTCCGGGTGCTCCAGCAGGCGGTCGACGGCCACCTTGTCACCGTGGACCACGTTGAAGACGCCGTCCGGCAGGCCGGCCTCCGCGAGCAGCTCGGCGATCTTGATCGAGGCCGACGGGTCCTTCTCGGACGGCTTCAGCACGAAGGTGTTGCCGCACGCGATGGCGAGGGGGAACATCCACATCGGCACCATCGCCGGGAAGTTGAACGGCGTGATGCCTGCGACGACGCCGAGCGGCTGACGGATGGAGGACACGTCGACGCGGCTGGCGACCTGCGTGGACAGCTCGCCCTTCAGCTGCACGCTGATGCCGCAGGCCAGGTCGACGATCTCCAGGCCGCGGGCGACCTCACCGAGGGCGTCGGAGTGGACCTTGCCGTGCTCGGCGGTGATCAGCTCGGCGATCGCGTCCCGGTTGGCGTCCAGCAGGGCGCGGAACGTGAACAGGATCGAGGTGCGCTGCGCCAGCGAGGACTGGCCCCAGGTCAGGTAGGCCTCCTTGGCGGCGGCGACCGCCGCGTCCACCTCGTCGACCGAGGCGAACGCGACCTTCGTCGTCACCTCGCCGGTCGCCGGATCCGTCACCGGCCCGTGCGTGCCCGAGGCGCCTTCGACGGTCTTGCCGCCGATCCAGTGGTTGACGATCTTCGTCATGGCCGGGAACTCCTTCACAGATGGCGGCGTCGGGTGGAGACGTGCCGTTCGTACAGCTCACGTGCCTTGACCGCGGACGGCCGTGTCGCGGTCTCGGCCACGGGTACATCCCACCAGGCCTGCGCGGGAGGCGCGCCCGACACTGTGTCTGCCGTTTGGGTCTCGACGTAGACACATGTGGGAGTGTCGGCGGCCCGGGCCTCGGCGAGGGCCTCGCGCAGGTCCCGCACGGTCTTCGCACGCAGGACGCGCATGCCGAGGCTGGCCGCGTTGGCGGCGAGGTCGACGGGCAGCGGCGCCCCGGTGTACGAGCCGTCCTCGGCCTGGAAGCGGTAGGCGGTGCCGAACCGCTCGCCGCCGACCGACTCGGACAGGCCGCCGATGGAGGCGTAGCCGTGGTTCTGGATGATCAGGACCTTGATCGCGATGCCCTCCTGCACGGCCGTCACGATCTCCGTCGGCATCATCAGATAGGTGCCGTCGCCGACCAGCGCCCACACGGGCCGGTCGGGGGCGGCCATCTTGACGCCGATGGCGGCCGGTATCTCGTAGCCCATGCAGGAGTAGCCGTACTCCAGGTGGTACTGGTCGTGCGACCGGGTCCGCCACAGTTTGTGCAGGTCGCCGGGGAGGGAGCCGGCGGCGTTGATCAGGATGTCCGAGGCGTCGGCGATCTCGTCCAGGGCGCCGAGGACCTGGGGCTGGGTCGGGCGGGTGTCGGGTTCATCCACCTCGTAGCAGGCGTCGACGCGCTGTTCCCAGCGCTCCTTGTCCTCGGTGTACTCCGTGGCGTACGGGTCGGCGACCCGGTACGCGTGCAGCCGGAGGGCGTCGGTGAGCTCCTGCAGGCCGCTGCGGGCGTCCGCGACCAACGGCTGCCCGGCGAGCTTGTGACCGTCGAAGGGCGCGATGTTGAGGTTGAGGAAGCGGACCTCCGGGTTGCCGAACAGCGTTCCGGAGGCGGTGGTGAAGTCGGTGTAGCGGGTGCCGACGCCGATCACCAGGTCGGCGGTGCGGGCGAGTTCGTCCGCGGTGGCGGTGCCGGTGTGGCCGACGCCGCCGACGTCCTGGGGGTGGTCGTGACGCAGGGAGCCCTTGCCCGCCTGGGTGGAGGCGACCGGGATGCCGGTCGCCTCGGCGAACTCGGCGAGGGCCTCCTCGGCGCGGCTGTGGTGGACGCCGCCACCCGCGATGACCAGGGGCCTCTTCGCCGAGCGGATGATCCCCACCGCCTCGGCCAGTTCCGTCGGGTCGGCGCCGGGACGCCGTACCGTCCACACGCGCTCGGCGAAGAACTCCTGCGGCCAGTCGTACGCCTCGGCCTGCACGTCCTGGGGCAGGGCGAGGGTGACGGCGCCGGTCTCGACGGGGTCGGTGAGCACGCGCATCGCGTTCAGCGCGGACGGGATCAGGGCCTCGGGCCGGGTGATCCGGTCGAAGTACCGGGAGACCGGGCGCAGGCAGTCGTTGACCGACACGTCGCCCGCGTACGGCACTTCGAGCTGCTGCAGGACGGGGTCGGCGGGGCGGGTCGCGAAGATGTCACCGGGCAGGAGCAGCACCGGCAGGTGGTTGATGGTCGCTAGGGCCGCGCCGGTGACGAGGTTGGTGGCGCCCGGGCCGATGGACGTCGTCACCGCGTGCGTGGACAGGCGGCCGGACTGGCGGGCGTAGCCGACCGCCGCATGCACCATGGCCTGTTCGTTGCGGCCCTGGAGGTACGGCATCTCCTCGGCGTGCTCGAGGAGCGCCTGGCCGATTCCGGCGACGTTGCCGTGGCCGAAGATGCCCCAGGTGGCGCCGATGAGCCGCTGCCGGACGCCGTCGCGTTCGGTGTACTGGACCGCCAGGAATCGCACGAGCGCCTGTGCGACGGTCAGTCGCGTCGTCGAGGTCATCGGTGTCCCTCCCTCTGGGTGGTCACGGATACGCGACGCCCGCACCGGGCGTTCACCGGGCGGGGCCGCGTTCGCCTCGCCGTCGAGACCTCCGGCGCGGGGCCGTAGCGGGCGGGGAGTTGTCGCTCGCTCTTCGCTCCTGCCAAAGCAAAGCGGCTTCCCGCGCCGGAGGCGATCTGGACCCGGGGCCTGCCCGGGAGGGGGAACGCTCGGTCTTCCGTGCCGTCGCCCGTCGTGAGTGTGGGGGTGATCATGACGCGGCCCTCACAGCAGTCCGACGGCGGTGTCCACGGCGGCGGCCACATCGCCGTCCGCCGGATACAGCAGCGAGCGGCCGACCACCAGGCCGCGCACGGTGGGCAGGCGCAGGGCGCCGCGCCACTTCTCGTAGGCCCCGGCCTGCTCCTCGGCGGAGCCTCCGACCTCCCCGCCGAGCAGCACGGCGGGCAGGGTGGAGGTCGCCATGACCTCGGCCATGTCGTCGGGGTTCTCGGTGACCGGCACCTTCAGCCAGGTGTAGGCGGACGTGCCGCCCAGGCCCGAGGCGATGGCGATCGACTTGGTGACGGCCTCGGCGGAGAGGTCGTTCACGACCTTGCCCTCGGGGGTGCGGTGGCTGAGGAACGGCTCGACGAAGACGGGGAGCCGGCGCGCGGCCATGGCGTCGATCGCCCGGGCGGTGGACTCCATCGTGGTGAGGGAGCCCGGGTCGTCGTAGTCGATGCGCAGGAGCAGCTTGCCCGCGTCGAAGCCGAGGCTCTCGATGTCCTCGGGGCGGTGGCCGGTGAAGCGGTCGTCGAGCTCGAAGCGCGCGCCCTGGAGGCCGCCGCGGTTCATCGAGCCGAGGACGACCTTGCCGTCGAGGGCGCCGAGCAGGAGCAGGTCGTCGAGGATGTCGGCGGTGGCGAGGACACCGTCGACGCCCGGGCGGGACAGGGCCAGGCAGAGGCGTTCGAGGAGGTCTTCGCGGTTGGCCATGGCCATGCTGCGGCCGCCGGCGGCCAGGGCGCCGCGGGCCGGGTGGTCGGCCGCGACGATCATCAGGCGGCCGCTCGTGTTCAGCAGCGGCCGGCGGGTGCGGCGGGCGGCGGCCTCCGCGATCGCCTCCGGGCGGTTGCTGCGCAGGGTGACGAGCTCGGAGATGTCGACGGTCACCGGACGGCCCCCGCGGTGACGGCCGCCTCGATCTCGTCCTGGGTGGGCATCGCGGAGGAGCACTCCAGGCGGGAGGCGACGATCGCCCCGGCGGCGTTGGCGTGCCGCATGGTCTTCTCCAGGTCCCAGCCGGCCAGCAGGCCGTGGACGAGACAGCCGCCGAAGGCGTCGCCGGCGCCGAGGCCGTTGAGGACGTTCACCGGCAGTGGCGGGACCTCGGCGCTCTCCCCCTCGCGGTGCACGGCGAGGACGCCCTTGGGGCCCTGCTTGACGACGGCGAGTTCGACGCCCGCGTCGAGCAGGGCGCGGGCGGCGGCGTGGGGTTCGCGCACCCCCGTGGCGACCTCCACCTCGTCGAGGTTGCCGACGGCGACGGTGGTGTGCCGCAGGGCCTCCGCGTAGAAGGGGCGGGCCGCGTCGGGGTCGGTCCAGAACATCGGGCGCCAGTCGAGGTCGAAGACCGTCGTGCCGGACTTGGCGCGGTGGGCGAGGGCCGCGAGGGTCGCCGTCCGGCTGGGCTCCTCGCTCAGTCCCGTGCCCGTGACCCAGAAGACCCGGGCGTCACGGACGGCGTCGAGGTCGAGCTCATGGGCGTCGATCTCCAGGTCGGGAGCCTTGGGGCGGCGGTAGAAGTACAGCGGGAAGTCGTCCGGCGGGAAGACCTCGCAGAAGGTGACCGGGGTGGGCAGGCCGGGGACCGGGGTGACCCAGCGGTCGTCCACGCCGAAGTCCCGCAGTGCCTGGTGGAGGTAGGTGCCAAAGGGGTCGTCACCGGTGCGGGTGATCACCGCGGTCCGGCGCCCCAGACGGGCCGCCGCGACCGCGACGTTGCTCGCCGAACCGCCGAGGAACTTGCCGAAGGACGTGACCTGCGGCAGCGGGACGCCGGTCTGCAGCGGATACAGATCCACTCCGATCCGCCCCATGGTGATCAGGTCGTACGACATCGGCTTCCCCTTGGTGTCGGCTCTCCCCGGTGTTGTAGCCCCCTTCGTGAAGCCCTGTCAATGTTTTGTCCAGACATTCGGACCAGATCATGACAGCGCTTTCCGCCCGACCTGGTCCGCGCCCTCCTCGTCCCGCTCCCGTCTCCCTTCCTATAGGCCCCTCGAGTCTTCGGCTCTACGTGTCGGTCCGCCTCTCCAAGCGGCTGCCGCGCGGCAGAGTGACGGACATGATGTCGCTGGGGGTGTCCAGCGCGATGCGGTGCCAGCGCCCGCGGGGCACGACGACCGCCGTGCCCGGCGTCAGCCTGGTCTGCGCCTCGGGCTCCCCCGGCCGCTCGGGGCGGAGGATGAGGCGTATCCCGCCGGTGAGGCAGGAGACGACCTCGTCGGCGGCGGTGTGAATCTCCCAGTGGTCGGCGTGCAGGTCGTCGTCGGTCTCCACGTGGAAGGTCATCATCTGCCAGCTGTCCTGTTCGGGGTCGAACGCGGGCTCTTCGGCACGCACCTCACCGCCTTCGCCGAGACGGATGAACGAAGTGAACAGGCCGATCGGGGTGAGCTCGGTCATGGCGGGTGCCCTTTCCGTTGCCGAGAGGTCGGGGGGTCAGTCGGTGAGTGCGCGGCGCAGGGCGACACCGAGTTCGGTGATCTGCCGCTGCGAGACGTCGGCCGAGAGGATCGCCTGCGAGCCGTGGAAGGTACCCGGCCACTGGTGCAGTTCCACCGACACGCCGGCCTGGAGCAGGCGCAGCGCGTACGCGATGTCCTCGTCGCGGTTCGGGCAGAGCTCAGCGGTGGCCACATAGGCGGGCGGCAGGCCGGTCAGATCGGTGGCGCGGGCCGGGGCGGCGTACGGCGTGGCGGGCGTCGAGCCCAGGTAGTGCCGCCAGGACGCGGCGACCTTGTCGCTGTTCATCCAGGGTGTGTCGGTGAAGTTGCGCCGCGACCACGTTTCCGGCCGGTCGTCGAGCCCGGGCTGGTTGAGCAATTGGAAACGGATCCGTGGACCTCGCTCGTCACGAGCCCGCAGCGCCAGCCCGGCCGCGAGGCCGCCCCCGGCGCTGTGCCCACCGACCGCGATCCGTTCCGGATCGAAGCCGAGTTCGGCCGCCCGCCCGGCGGCCCAGGTCAGCACGGCGTACGCGTCGTCCAGGGCAGCCGGAAAGCGGTGCTCGGGCGCCAGGCGGTAGCCGACCGAGATCACCACCACACCGGAACTGTCGGCCAGCCGCGCGGCCCAGGGGTGCTCGGTGTCCACGTCTCCCATCACGAATCCGCCACCGTGCAGCCAGATGACGGCGCCGTGCGCCTGGTGCGGGCGGTAGACACGCACCGGCACCGCCGGATCGCCGGGCACCTGGTGGTCTTCGACCTCCATGCCGGACGTGTCCGGTGCCGGTACGGCGGTGGCCAGTTCGGCGAAGCTCTTGCGCTCGACGACCGGGTCGGTGAGGTCGGCGCGGGGGAACAACGGGATGAATGCCTCGAGTTCAGGGTCCATGCCGCTCATCTTCACGGCGGCCCCCGCCCCGGGCATCCGCCAACTGTCGCTCGTTCGGCTCCCGTTGTGCACCGATCGGCGCCTATCCTCATGCCATGGAGGCACTGGCCGTACGGCTGTCGCAGTTGGACGCGCAGGTCGAGGGCGCCATTCGCGTCGTCATGTTCTACGACACCCTGATGCGCCGGCGAGTGGACCTCCCGGCACTCGCCCGGGCCTCGGCGGGACTGGCCCAGTGCGCGGCAGGCATCCGGCTGCACGGCACCGGGCGGGCGATCCGCATGGCGCCCGACGGCAGGGAGGCGCCCGCGCCGGGCCCCATACCCTCGCCGGGCACGACGCCTGTCACCCTCGATGACGAGGAGATCGGTGAGGTGTGGCTGGAACGGCCCGGGACGCCCCTGCCGCTGGACGAGGTCCTGCTGGACCGGCTCGCCCTCGCCACCGCCGCGGTCGTCGAGCGGTACGGTCCCGCCCGGACCACCATGGCCGATCCCGCCCTCGTCGAGCTGGCCGTCAGCTCCGAGACCGACGAGGCGGCCCGGGCCCGGGCGCTGCGACTGCTGGGCTTCGCGGCCGGACTGCCCGTCCGCGTGGTCGCCGTACGGTCGCAACTCCCGCTCGACCGGCTCGGCGTCCTGCTCTGCCCGGCCCGCCCGGTCAAGGCCGCGCCGGTCGGCGACGTGGGTGTCATCCTGGCCACGACCGTGGACCCGAGCCGGTTTCCGGACGGGGTGCGCGCGGGCATAGGCGCCGCCGAGCGCCCCGACCGGTCCTGGCAGCAGGCCCGCATCGCTCTACGCTTCACCGCGCCCCGCCGGCCGGTCGTCGATCACGGCAGCCTCGGGGCGCCGGCCCTGCTCGCGCAGGTTCCGCCGGACGTCATGCGGGACAACGCCGACGTGGCCGCGATCGCCCGACTGGCCGCTTGCCCGGATGACGTGGAGACTCTGGACGCCTACTGTGCGACCGGCTCCCTGCGCCGGGCCGCCGACCTGCTGCACCTGCACCACAGCAGCGTCGCCCGGCGCCTCGTACAGATCGGCAAGGCCCTTGGGTTCGAGCTCACCGAGCCCCACGGCCTGATGCGGGCCGGTCTCGCCCTCATGGCCTGGCGGCTGCTGGACGACTGAGACCCTGCCAGGGCGCCGCGTCAAGGCGCCCCGCCGCCGCACGGGCCCGCGTCTTTGCCCCGGCTGTGTCACAAACGCCCCTCCCCCGTCACACATGTCGCGTGTACGCGGGTCTTCCGTCACACCCGGCGCACAGGCCCTGCCCGGTCCCGCCGGGCGTCGTTGACCGGACACAGGCTTGTTGATCGCCAGCGCAGCGCCCGGCTCCCCCGGACGGCCGTCCACGGCCGCCGCCGTGGTGCGCGCGGGGAGGTGCACCTCATGACCGACCGGAGACTGTGGTCCTACAAGGACATCGCGGCGCACATCCGGGTGCAGCCGGACACCGTGCGGTCCTATCGAAAACACGGGCTGCTGCCCCCGCCGGACCATGTCGAGGGCGGCAAGCCGTACTGGTACGCCGACACCGTCCGGGCCTGGGTCGCCTCCAGGCCCGGCAACCGCGGCCGAAGAACCGACTGACCCGGCCCCGCCCTGCCCGTGCCCCGCCTCCGGGTGGGGCACGGCCGTCCGCCGACGCGTCAACTCCACGGCTCGATGACCGTCGCCCCCGCTCCCGGCGCGGTCCCCATCGCCGCCAGAGCGGACGGAACCTCCTGCAGCCCGATCGTCGACGTCACCAGCAGGTCGGGGCGCAGCACGCCGCTGCGGACCAGCTCCAGCATCGGCGGGTAACGGTGCGCCGCCATGCCGTGGCTGCCGAGGAGTTCGAGCTCCAGGGCGATCGCGCGGGCCATCGGCACGGGTGTCGTGCCGTCCGGCGAGGCCAGCAGGCCGACCTGGACATGCCGGCCGCGGCGGCGCAGGCCGTTCACGGAGGCGGCGCAGGTGCCGGGTGAGCCGAGGGCGTCGAGGGAGAGGTGGGCACCGCCTCCGGTGAGGTCCCGGACGGCCGCCGCGGTGTCCGGCACGGACGTGGCGTCCAGGCACTGGGCGGCCCCGAACGTCCGTGCCAGCTCCAGGGCCCGGGCCGACACGTCGACGGCGACCACCCGCGCGCCCGACGCCGCCGCGATCATCACCGCCGAGAGCCCGACCCCGCCGCATCCGTGCACCGCCACCGACTCCCCGGCCGCGACCCGGCCCTGCTGCACCACCGCCCGGTATGCCGTGGCGAACCGGCAGCCGAGCGAGGCCGCGGTCGCGAAGGACAGCTCCCCGGGCAGCGCCACGAGGTTCACGTCGGCGTGGTCCAGGGCCACGTACTGGGCGAAGGATCCCCAGTGGGTGAAGCCGGGCTGGGTCTGGCGCTCGCACACCTGGTGGTCGCCCGCCGCGCAGGACGGGCAGGTGCCGCAGGCGCAGATGAACGGCACGGTGACCCGGTCGCCGGGCCGCCATCCGGTCACCCGGTCGCCCACGGCCTCGACGACTCCGGCCAGTTCGTGCCCGGGCACGTGCGGCAGGGCGATGTCCGGGTCGTGGCCCTGCCAGCCGTGCCAGTCGCTGCGGCACAGCCCGGTGGCCTCGACGCGTACGACGACCCCGTGCTCCGCGGGCTCCGGGTCCGCGACCTCCCGCACTTCGGCCGTCTCCCCGTACCGCTCGAACACCACGGCCCGCATGGACCCACCCGCCTTCCGTTCGTGTTCGGGACGCCGACCATCCTCGCCCGCCGGCCGGTCACGCGCCCGGACCGGTCGGTCGCGCCCCGGGGGCCGAACGCTAGCCCCGGGCCCCGACCTTGTCCCGGGCCGGTTCCGCCTCTCGCGCCGGTGCCGGCTCCTCCCCCTCGGTCAGGCCGAAGCGTGCGTGGAAGCGGCGCAGGGGGCCCGGGGCCCACCAGGTGGCGCCCCCCGTGAGGCGCATGACCGCGGGGACCAGGAGGCTGCGGACGATCATGGCGTCCATCAGGACCGCCAGGGCGATGCCCAGGCCGAGCATCTTGGTGTTGGTCACCCGGGAGGTGCCTATCGCGACCATCACCACCGCCAGGATGACCGCCGCCGCCGAGATCAGCCCACCGGTGCGCTGGAGGCCGTGGCGGACGGCCCGGTCGTGGTCGCCGGTGTGGTCGTACTCCTCCTTGATGCGGGAGAGCAGGAACACGCCGTAGTCCATGGACAGGCCGAAGGCCACGCAGAACATCAGGACCGGCAGGGTCGTCTCGATGGATCCGGGGCTGGTGAAGCCGAGCAGGCCGGACAGGTGGCCGTCCTGGAAGACCCAGACGACCGCGCCGAACATGGCCGTCAGGCTGAGCGCGTTCAGCACGACCGCCTGGACCGGAATCAGCACGCTGCCCGTGAGGAGGAAGACCAGGAGCAGGGTGACGATCGTGATGAAGACGGCGGCGAGGGGCAGGCGCTTCCCTATGGCGTCCTTGGAGTCGACCAGGACGGCGGCCGTGCCGGTCACCTGGGTGCCGAAGGGGGCCCGGAGCTCGCGCAGTTCGCCGACGAGACGCTGCGCCGGCTCGCCGACCGCCTCACCCTTCGGCAGGACCGTGAAGTACGCGGAGTCGCCCTTCACCAGCGGCCCGTCCACCCGCGCGGCATCGGGGAGCCGGGCGATCCGCTCCTTGTAGGCGCCGTACTGCGCCTTGGTGGCACGGCCCTCGGCCAGCACTTCGAGGCCGCCGCCGGGGCTGCCCGGGAAGCCCTCCCGGATGTGCTGCTGCACGGCATGGGACTCGGAGGACGAGGGCAACTGGCGGTCGTCCGCGGTGCCGAACTTCACGCCCAGGAAGGGCAGTCCGAGCAGGACGAGGACGGCCGTGGTGCCCAGCGCGAAGAACGGGGCGCGGCGCATGACGAGGGTCGCCGTGCGCGCCCAGGCCCTGCCTTCCTCCCCGGCCGGCTTCGGCCGCCGTCCCCGCCGGAACGCGCGTCGCAGATCCCAGGAGTCGACCCGGTGCCCGAGCAGCACCAGCGCGGCCGGGAGCAGGATCAGCGCGGCCGCCGCGGCCAGCAGGACGACGGCGATCCCGGCGTAGGCGAACGACCGCAGGAAGTACTGCGGGAAGACCAGCATCGCGGCCAGGGACACCGCGACCGTGAGGGCGGAGAAGAGCACGGTGCGGCCCGCCGTGCGCAGGGTGGTGCCGATCGCTGTCACGGGGTCGGCGCCCGTCGACAGTTCCTCGCGGAAGCGGCGGACGATGAACAGGGCGTAGTCGATGGCGAGGCCGAGTCCGAGCGCCGTGGTGAGGTTGATCGCGAACACGGACACGTCGGTGAGTTCGGTGAGGCCGCGCAGGATGGCGTTGGTCCCGAGGATGGCGACGATGCCGATGCCGAGCGGCAGCAGGGCCGCGACGGCGCTGCCGAAGACCATCACCAGCAGGACGAGCGTCACCGGCAGGGCGATGAGCTCGGCCCGGGTCAGATCCTCCTGGATGATCGCCTGCATCTCGTGCCGCACGGCGACCGGGCCGCCGACCGTGACCTCCGCCGGGCCGTGCACGCCGCGGTAGTGGTGCGCGATGCGCTCCAGGGTCTCGCCGGCGGTCTTCTCGTCGCCGGTGATGCGGGCGGCGATCAGTGCCTCGTGGCCGTCCTCCGAGCGCAGGGCCGGGGCGCCGGACCGCCAGTAGGAGCCGATGCCGGTGACGCCCCGCTCGCCCGCCAGCCGCTCGGTGAGCCGCTCGGCCTCTGCGGCGACGGCCGGGTCGTCGACCGAGGCGCCGCCCGCGTCGAGCAGGAGCAGGAAGTTGGGCTGGGAGCCGGGGAACTCGCGTTCCAGGGTCTTGGTCGCGCGTGTGGACTCGGCGGCCGGGTCCTCCCAGCCTCCGGCGCCGAGCCGGTCGGCGACGCCGCTGCCGGCCAGGACCGCGAGCGCGGTGACCACCAGCGCCACCAGCAGCGACAGTCTGGGCCGGGCGGTGACGAGACGGGTCCAGCCCCCGACGCGCGGTGATGCGTTGACTTCGGTCATCGTGCGGTGTCCCCTTCACCGTGACCCGTGCCCAGGCGCAGCCTGACAGCACGGAGCTGCCATAGACTGGCAAACACGAGAGATCGCTCGCATTTCCGGATCCAGAATGCGAGTGACCGCTCGTGTTTGTCAATCGCGCGATGAGACCTGGGGATGACGCGTGCCCGAAAAGCCCGAGAAAGCCGGAACCGAGACGACGGCGGCGACCACCGAAGACCGGCCGCGCCGCCGCCAGGCCCGCGGCGAGCGCCGCATCACCCAGCTGCTCGAGGCCGCCGCGGCGGTTTTCTCCACGACGGGTTACACGGCCGCCAGCACCAACGCCATCGCCCGCGAGGCGGGCGTCTCGCCGGGCACGCTGTACCAGTTCTTCCCGAACAAGGAAGCGATCGCGATCGAGCTGGGCAGCCGGCTCATGCACGAGATGCGGCAGTCGTACGACGAGATCCTGACCCCGATCGACCCGGCGGCGACCCCGCTGGAGGAGGTGATCACCGGGGCGGTCGACCGCTTCATCGAGTTCAACGGCCGCCACCCGGCCTTCTTCGCGCTGATGCACGGCCCCGACATTCCGGGGCGCATCGCCGAGGAGCACGACGCACTGCACACCACACTGGTGGCCCGGGTCGAGGCGCTCCTCGTCCCGTTCGTGCCCGACGCGTCCGCCCCGGCCGTCACCCGCACCGCCCGGATGTGCGTCGGCATCTACAAGGCCGGCCTGGAGCTGGTCCTGGCCCACGAGGGCGCGGAGCGGGACGCGTACATCCAGGAGTTGAAGGACGCCCTTCTGCGGTACCTGCGACCACTGGCGGGGGCGTCGTGCGTTGATACCCCCTAGGGGTACAGTTGGTGGTGCGGATCCCCAGCGGACCCCACAGCCCCACATGCCTCTGCGAGGAGTAACGACATGACCGCCCAGACCGACACCACGGGCCCCGTCACCACCGTCTTCAAGGTGAGCGGCATGAGCTGCGGACACTGCGAGGGCGCGGTCTCCGGCGAGATCTCCCAGATCTCCGGCGTGAGCTCGGTGACGGCCGTCGCCAAGACCGGCGAGGTCACCGTCGTCTCCGCGGCCCCGATCGACGACGAGGCCGTGCGCGCCGCCGTCGACGAGGCCGGCTTCGAACTGGCCGGCCGCGCCTGAGCCACCCCGGCCGGCGGCCGGCAGGTCTGAGACCCGTCGGCCCTGGCACTCGTACTCGTGTACGGGCCGTACGGCGCCGCCCCGGTCCGTACGGCCCGTTCCGCTTTCCGGGCGCCCCGTCTCCAGGAGTGAGGACATGACCAGCACCACCGCCACGGCGCCGACCGGCCGGGAGCCCGCGCTCACCGAGGTCGAGCTGCTCATCGGCGGGATGACCTGCGCCTCCTGTGCGGCCCGCGTCGAGAAGAAGCTCAACCGCATGGACGGTGTCACGGCCTCGGTCAACTACGCGACGGAGAAGGCACGGATCGCCTGTCCGGAGGGCACCGAGGTCGCCGATCTGATCGCCACCGTGGTGAAGACCGGCTACACCGCCGAGGAGCCCGCGCCGCCGCGGGAGGAGACCACCGACGCCGGGGAGGACCCCGAGCTGTCGGCCCTCCGGCGACGCCTGACCGTCTCCGCCGTCCTCGCCCTGCCCGTCATCCTGGCGGCCATGGTCCCGGCCCTGCAGTTCGACAACTGGCAGTGGCTCTCGCTCACGCTCGCCGCACCGGTCGTGGTCTGGGGCGGACTCCCCTTCCACCGGGCCGCCTGGACGAACGCCCGGCACGGCAACGCGACCATGGACACACTGGTCTCGCTGGGCACGCTTGCCGCCTTCGCCTGGTCCCTGTGGGCGCTGTTCCTCGGTGACGCGGGCATGCCGGGCATGCGGCACCCGTTCGAGTTCACCGTCTCGCGCGGCGACGGCGCCTCCTCGATCTACCTGGAGGTGGCCTCCGGGGTCACCGCCTTCATCCTGCTGGGCCGCTACCTGGAGGCCCGCTCCAAGCGCCGCGCCGGAGCCGCGCTCAGGGCGCTGATGGAACTGGGCGCCAAGGACGTGGCCGTTCTGCGGGACGGGCGCGAGGTGCGGATCCCGGCCCAGCGGCTGGCCGTCGGCGACCGGTTCGTCGTACGGCACGGGGAGAAGATCGCCACCGACGGCACGGTCGTCGAGGGCGCCTCCGCGGTCGACGCCTCGATGCTGACCGGCGAGTCCGTGCCGGTGGACGTGACGGCCGGGGACGCGGTCACCGGCGCGACGGTCAACGCGGGCGGGCGGCTGGTCGTGGAGGCCACCCGGGTAGGCGCCGACACCCGGCTCGCGCGGATGGCGAAGCTGGTGGAGGACGCGCAAAGCGGCAAGGCCGAGGTGCAGCGGCTCGCCGACCGGGTCTCCGGGGTCTTCGTGCCGGCGGTCCTGCTGATCGCCGTCGCGACGGCCGGGGCCTGGCTCGGGGTGACCGGGGACGGTGTCGCCGCGTTCACCGCGGCCGTGGCGGTCCTGATCATCGCCTGCCCGTGCGCGCTGGGCCTGGCCACGCCGACCGCGCTGATGGTCGGCACGGGGCGGGGCGCGCAGCTCGGCATCCTCATCAAGGGGCCGGAGGTCCTGGAGTCCACGCGCCGGGTGGACACCGTCGTCCTCGACAAGACCGGCACGGTCACCACCGGCCGGATGGCCCTCCAGGAGGTGCACGTCACCGAGGGCACCGACGAGAAGGAGGTGCTGCGGCTCGCGGGCGCCGTCGAGCACGCGTCCGAGCACCCCGTCGCCCGGGCGATCGCGCGGGGGGCCGAGGAGAGCACCGGGCCGCTCCCGGACGTCGAAGGGTTCGAGAACGTGCCGGGGCGGGGCGCACGCGGGCGTGTGGAAGGCCGTGACGTCGCCGTCGGGCGGCTCTTCGACGACGTGCCGCCGGAGCTGGCTCGCGCGCGGGACGAGGCCGAACGGGCCGGGCGTACGGCCGTCCTGGCCGGCTGGGACGGGTCGGCGCGGGCCGTGCTGGCCGTGGCGGACGCGGTGAAGGAGACCAGCGCCGAAGCCGTACGGGAGCTGCGCGCGCTGGGGCTCACGCCGGTGCTGCTGACCGGGGACAACCGGACGGTGGCCCAGGCGGTGGCCGCGGCCGTCGGCATCGAGCAGGTGGTGGCCGAGGTGCTGCCCGAGGACAAGGTCGCCGCGGTACGGCGGCTGCAGGCCGAGGGCCGGGTCGTCGCCATGGTCGGCGACGGCGTCAACGACGCGGCCGCGCTCGCCGCCGCCGATCTGGGGCTGGCCCTGGGCACCGGCACGGACGCGGCGATCGAGGCCGGTGATCTGACGCTGGTCCGCGGCGATCTGCGGGTGGCCGCGGACGCGATCCGGCTGGCCCGCCGGACCCTGGCCACGATCAAGGGCAACCTGGTGTGGGCCTTCGGCTACAACGTGGCCGCGCTGCCGCTGGCCGCCGCGGGCCTGCTGAACCCGATGATCGCCGGAGCCGCGATGGCCTTCTCGTCGGTCTTCGTCGTCACGAACAGCCTGAGGCTGCGGACGTTCCGGTAAAGTCACCCGAATTGCCCCAAGTTCACGGCGAACGTGATTTGAGCCCCTCTGGAGTCCCGGGCCCGGCTCACATAAGCTCTTCACAAGGCTCGCGCATCATCCTTACGCTTGGGTCCCGGACGGGATATCCGAGGCTCTTGCGTATCTAAGGGACATATGCAAGAGACGCAGATCACAGTGATGTGAACGTAACCATCCGAGGGGTTCGAAGGTCTAAGTTGACGATGTCGGGGAGCGTCTTGGGGGGCGCCACCTGGCATCTGGGGATGTCTTGGGGGACTTCCTCAGGTGGGGGTACCTCCCGGCTCGAACGGAGTTGAGAGCTTGGGGGAGCGTTGCCGGGGCACGTACACCGGGAAGCTTTGAGCGGCCCTCCCGGGCGTGCGCTGTCCCGGCAGATCGCACCTCACAGAAGTACGGCGAGTTCTGCTCGTTTGGCTCAACAGCGATTCAGGCGCTGTCCTCACAGACGCCCGGCCGGATCCCGTGGGGGGAATCCGTACCGGGACTGGGAAGGCGCCCTGGTCGTCGGCCCGTGGGGGGACCGACGCCGGGGCGCCTTCTTCATTGCGTGAGAAATCCCGTGAGAGATCACGCGACAGCACGCAAAAGCCCCCGCACCCGGCAACCGGATACGGGGACTGACGCGGTGGGGCGGCTCAGCGCTCCTCGACGGGAACGAAGTCGCGCTCGACCACGCCCGTGTAGATCTGGCGCGGGCGGCCGATGCGGGAGCCCGGCTCCTTGATCATCTCGTGCCACTGGGCGATCCAGCCCGGCAGCCGGCCGAGGGCGAACAGGACCGTGAACATCTCGGTCGGGAAGCCCATGGCCCGGTAGATCAGACCCGTGTAGAAGTCGACGTTCGGGTAGAGGCTGCGCTGGACGAAGTAGTCGTCGGAAAGCGCGTGCTCCTCCAGCTTCAGCGCGATGTCCAGCAGCTCGTCGGACTTGCCGAGAGCGGACAGCACGTCGTGCGCGGCGGCCTTGATGATCTTGGCGCGCGGGTCGAAGTTCTTGTAGACCCGGTGGCCGAAGCCCATCAGGCGGACGCCGTCCTCCTTGTTCTTCACCTTGCGGATGAAGGTGTCGACGTCGCCGCCCGAGTCGCGGATGCCCTCCAGCATCTCCAGCACGGACTGGTTGGCGCCGCCGTGCAGCGGGCCCCAGAGCGCGTTGATGCCGGCGGAGATCGAGGCGAACATGTTCGCCTGCGAGGAGCCGACCAGACGGACCGTGGAGGTCGAACAGTTCTGCTCGTGGTCCGCGTGCAGGATCAGCAGCTTGTCGAGCGCGGAGACCACGGTCGGGTCCAGCTCGTACTCCTGCGCCGGGACCGAGAAGGTCATGCGGAGGAAGTTCTCGACGTAGCCGAGGTCGTTGCGCGGGTAGACGAACGGGTGACCGATCGACTTCTTGTACGCGTACGCCGCGATCGTCGGGAGCTTGGCGAGCAGGCGGATCGTGGAGAGGTTGCGCTGGCGCTCGTCGAACGGGTTGTGGCTGTCCTGGTAGAACGTGGACAGCGCCGAGACGACCGAGGAGAGCATCGCCATCGGGTGGGCGTCGCGCGGGAAGCCCTTGTAGAAGTTCTTGACGTCCTCGTGCAGCAGGGTGTGCTGCGTGATGTCGTTCTTGAACACCGAGAGCTCGTCGACGGTCGGCAGCTCGCCGTTGATGAGCAGGTAGGCGACCTCCAGGAAGGTGGAGCGCTCGGCCAGCTGCTCGATCGGGTAGCCGCGGTACCGCAGGATGCCCGCTTCGCCGTCCAGGTAGGTAATGGCGGATTTGTACGCGGCGGTGTTGCCGTAACCGCTGTCCAGCGTCACCAGACCGGTATGGGCGCGGAGCTTTCCGATGTCGAAGCCCTTGTCACCGACGGTGCTGTCGATCACCGGGTAGGTGTACTCGCCGTCGCCGTACCGCAGTACTACAGAGTTGTCGCTCACGTCTTCCCTCACCGACGTTGTGCCTCATCTTCGAGGTTGCCCTGACTGTCTCTACCATCCCCCACTTGGCTCAGGAGAGTGCACTCGGGGTCGACCATCGGGCCTATTGACGGCACTGAGTGCCGTCAACTTGCTCATCCTGCCCCCTGGACTCCCCTTCCGGAAGTGCCTTGTGACCTTCACGACTCATTTGATCGATCATTTTTCGCGGAACCGAGCCGGAAGTCGAGTGCCGTGCACCGCCGGCCTGCCGAAACGGTGCGCACCGCCTGGCCGATCGCCTTGCGCGAGCCGACCAGGACGACCAGCTGCTTGGCCCTGGTGACGGCCGTGTAGAGCAGGTTGCGCTGGAGCATCATCCAGGCGCCCGTGGTGACCGGGATGACGACCGCCGGGTACTCGCTGCCCTGGGAGCGGTGGATCGTCACGGCGTACGCGTGGGCCAGCTCGTCGAGTTCGTCGAACTCGTACGGCACCTCCTCGTCCTCGTCCGTGAGCACCGTCAGGCGCTGGTCGACCGGGTCGAGCGAGGTGACCACGCCGACGGTGCCGTTGAAGACACCGTTCTTGCCCTTCTCGTAATTGTTGCGGATCTGGGTGACCTTGTCGCCGACACGGAACACCCGTCCGCCGAATCTCTTCTCGGGCAGGTCGGGGCGGGCGGGGGTGACGGCCTGCTGGAGCAGGCCGTTGAGGGTGCCGGCACCGGCGGGTCCGCGGTGCATGGGGGCGAGGACCTGGACGTCCCGGCGCGGGTCCAGGCCGAACTTGGCCGGAATGCGGCGGGCGGCCACATCGACGGTGAGCCGGCCGGCCTCCTCGGTGTCGTCCTCGACGAAGAGGAAGAAGTCCTTCATGCCGTCCGTGACCGGGTGTTGGCCGGCGTTGATGCGGTGTGCGTTGGTCACCACCCCGGACTGCTGGGCCTGCCGGAACACGCGGGTGAGCCGGACCGCGGGGATCGGGCCGCCGTCGGCCAGGAGGTCCCGCAGGACCTCGCCCGCGCCGACGCTGGGCAGCTGGTCGACGTCCCCGACGAACAGCAGGTGCGCCCCCGGCGGGACGGCCTTGACGAGCTTGTTGGCGAGGAGCAGGTCGAGCATGGACGCCTCGTCGACGACCACCAGGTCGGCGTCCAGGGGGCGGTCCCGGTCGTAGGCCGCGTCGCCGCCGGGCTTGAGCTCCAGCAGGCGGTGGACGGTGGAGGCCTCGGCGCCGGTGAGCTCCGACAGGCGTTTGGCGGCCCGGCCGGTCGGGGCGGCGAGCACGACCTTGGCCTTCCTGGCGCGGGCCAGCTCCACGATCGAGCGGACCGTGAAGGACTTGCCGCAGCCCGGACCGCCCGTGAGGACGGCGACCTTCTCGGTCAGCGCCAGCCTGACGGCGGCCTCCTGCTCCGGGGCGAGATCGGTGCCGGTCCGCCCCTTCAGCCAGCTCAGCGCCTTGTCCCAGGCAACGCTCCGGAAGCCCGGCATCCGGTCCTCGCCGGTGCGCAGCAGGCGCAGCAGCTGGGCGGAGAGGGAGAGTTCGGCGCGGTGGAAGGGGACGAGGTAGATCGCGGTGACGGGTTCGCCGCCGTCAGGACCGGGCACCTTCTCCCGTACGACGCCGGGGTCCCCGCCGTCCTCCTGCGGCTCGGCCAGCTCGGCCAGGCATTCGATGACCAGGCCCGTGTCGACCTGGAGCAGCTTTACCGCGTCCTTGATGAGCTGCTCCTCCGGCAGGAAGCAGTGGCCTTGGTCGGTGGACTGGGACAGCGCGTACTGCAGGCCCGCCTTGACGCGCTCCGGGCTGTCGTGCGGGATGCCGACCGACCGGGCGATCTTGTCGGCGGTGAGGAAGCCGATACCCCAGACGTCGGAGGCGAGCCGGTAGGGCTGGTTCTTCACGACCGAGATGGAGGCGTCGCCGTACTTCTTGTAGATGCGCACGGCGATGGAGGTGGACACCTCGACGGTCTGGAGGAAGAGCATGACCTCCTTGATGGCCTTCTGCTCCTCCCAGGCGTCGGCGATCTTCTTCGTGCGCTTGGGGCCGAGCCCGGGGACCTCGATGAGGCGCTTGGGCTCCTCCTCGATGATCCGGAGGGTGTCCATGCCGAAGTGCTGGGTGATGCGGTCGGCGAAGACCGGGCCGATGCCTTTGACGAGGCCGGAGCCGAGGTAACGGCGGATGCCCTGGACGGTGGCCGGCAGGACGGTCGTGTAGTTCTCCACGTGGAACTGCTTGCCGTACTGCGGGTGGGACCCCCAACGGCCCTCCATGCGCAGGGATTCACCGACCTGTGCGCCCAGCAGGGCACCGACGACCGTGAGCAGGTCACCGGCCCCTCTTCCGGTGTCGACCCGGGCGACCGTGTAGCCGTTCTCCTCGTTGGCGTAGGTGATGCGTTCGAGTACGCCTTCCAGCGTGGCCAGTCGCCGCTCGCCCGTCTGGGCGGCCCCCGCCTGATCGCTCATGATCCGACCGTACCGCCCGGGTACGACAGCGCGGCGGGACCGGACCTTCGGAGCGGGGTTTCCCGTAAAGCGACCGATCAGTATGCGGTCGCGGCTTCGCCTTTCACGGTGAATCCACAAGAAAGGCAGAAACTTTACGCTTCAAGCATCACGCCTTCCGGCTGTGCGACGACACCCCGTGGAAGAATTCAGAGGTCCATGAAAAAGGGGGGCGGACTCGATTCCGGAGCGACCGTGATACCGATGCGCCCGCCAGGCCCGAGCACCCCCGGCCGCGCGTACGCGGCGGGCACGCTGCTCGTCGGCCTGTGCGCCGTCGGCACGTTGGCCCTGCTCGTGACGGCTCCGATGTCCGGGCATCACGCGATCGTGGCTCCCGGCAATTCCACGCCGAAGGGGAGCACGCACGGCCCTCCCCCGTCGTATGGGGCACCACCGCCGCGATTCCCGCCCCCTTCCGGGTAAGGGACCGGCTTGTTCCGCCTCGGCCGCCCCATTGCCCGCCCCCCGATGACGACGACCGACGACCGACGACGAGGAACGATGTCACCCCAGGCCCAGAGCGTCGCCCTGTGGATCATGTCCCTGGCCATCAACGTCACGGCGGCGTGCGCGGGGATCGTCTGGGGCTGGGAGGCCTTCGCGCAGTTCCTGCTGCCGGCGTTCGGATCGGTGGTGGGGGCGTCCATGGTGAGCTACAGCCTGCGGCGGTGAGGACGCGCGCTGAGCGGGCGAAAGTCGATTGCCGCTCCGCGATCCCCGTGACTACTGTCCCCCGGCATGCCTCCGACACTGCGCACTCCACGCCTGTTGCTCGACCCCTACGTCCCGGACGACGAGGAGAGCTTCGTCGCTCTGTTCCAGGACACCAGGGTGTCCCGGTGGATGGGTGACGGACCGGTCACCGAGGCGGAGGACCGGGCGCTCTTCGGGCGGATCTTCAGCAAGGTGTACGCGGGGAACCTGTTCGACGTGTGGGCGGTCCGGCGTGGGGGGCTCCTGGTCGGGCACGCGGAGATCAAGCGGACCGAAGAGGCCGGGGGGCACGAGATCGTCTATGCCCTGGGACCTGAGGTCTGGGGCAGCGGGCTCGGAACGGAGCTGGCGGAGGCGCTGGTGGATTACGGCTTCGAGGCGCTCGGGCTGACCGAGGTGCACGCCACCGTGGCCGCGCGGAACGAGGCGTCACTGCGTCTGCTGGGGAAGATCGGGTTCGGGCACACCCGGGACATCGTCGAGGCCGACGGCACCCTGACACATCTGCTGACCCGCCGGCTCCGGGGGCGCATCCGGTGAGGTGAGTCAGGGGTACGGCGCCGTCCGGCGGCACCGTACCCGAAACGGCGGGGAGGGGCGCCGAGCGCCCGCACCACGTCGGCTGCACGCGCGCCGGCAGGTCAGGGGATCAACACGGGCCGCAGGACGTTGTCGGTCTGTTTCTGCTCAATGTTCGTCGCCGTGCCCTCCTCGCACCGGGTCTCCTGCATCTGCACGCCCTGGGGCCCGAACAGCAGACCCCAGACGATGTCTTGGAGGCCCTGCCTCTGTACGCGGGTGGTCTGGCACGAGGAGATGTGGTTCTGGTCGCCGTCGGCCGGCGGGGCGGGGTCGGCCGCGACCGGGGCGGCGGAGGCCAGGGCCGCCGCCAGGACGATGACGGTCGCGCCGGCCGAGTGGGCGAGCGAACGGTACACGGAGTGCAGTCGGGGAGTTTTCATGATCACACTATGAACGGACAGCGCCCGGGAGAAAGACTGACGGCCCCGAGGGGCGGGCCGACTCAACCCGATCGTGCGATGCGCCGATGGCGACCGAGCGAGCCGGTCGACGGCAAGGACGGCGTCAGGGCGCCTCGGTGACCTGGATGCCCTCGACGGACCGGGTGAGCCATCCGGCCCAGGAGGTACCCGCCCGACCCACCACCCGAGGCCGGTTCACGTCCGGCGGGTGGAGGGCTGTGGCGGCAGCATCACCTCTCCGCTGCGGTTGAGCCGCTGCCAGGGCAGCCGGTAGCCGTGGATCGCGGTCAGGCAGGCCTGGACAAGGACCAGGTACATCACCTGGCGGTAGACGACCTGCTGGAGCGGGAGCGCCCAGAGGGGCCGGAGCCGTTCGCCGTCGAGGTGGAAGGCGTACGCGGCGCAGACGGCCTGCACGGCCAGCACCCCGCTCCAGGCCAGCACCGTGGTGAGCGGGTCCCCGAACACCAGGCCGTACAGGGCCAGTATGTCGATCAGCGGGGCGAGCAGCGGGGTGAGGATCTGGAAGACGGTCAGCAAGGGCAGACCGAGACGGCCGAAGCGGCCCGCCGTGCCACGCTCGACCAGAGCGTGCCGGTGCTTCCACGCCGCCTGCATCGTGCCGTAGCTCCATCGGTAGCGCTGGCGCCACAGTTGGCGCAGCGAGGCCGGTGCCTCGGTCCAGGCGAGGGCGTCCGGCGCGTAGCGGATCTCCCACCCGGCCCGGTGCAGGGCCATGGTGATGTCGGTGTCCTCGGCGAGGGTGTCCGCACTCATCATCCCGGCGTCGCGCAGGGCCTCGACCCGGAATGCCCCCACGGCACCGGGAATGGTGGGCATGCAGTGCAGCAGGTCGTACATGCGGCGGTCGAGGTTGAAGCCCATGACGTACTCGATGTGCTGCCAGCGGCCGAGCAGACGCCGGCGGTTGCCGACCTTGGCGTTGCCCGCGACGGCGCCGACGCGCGGGTCGGCGAACGGCTGGACGAGGCGGCCTACGGTCGAGGGGGCGAAGACGGTGTCGGCGTCCAGCATGACGACGAGGTCGTGCGAGGCCCGCGTGACGCCGTTGTTGAGGGCGGACGGTTTGCCGCCGTTGGGCTGCCGGACGACGGTGACGTTCTCCAGGGCGAGGGACTGCGCGAGGTCGGCGGTGCGGTCGTGGGACCCGTCGTCCACGACGATGATCTCGACGGGGTGGTCGCTCGCGGCGAGCGACCGGAGGGTCTTGGGGATGCACAACTCCTCGTCGTAGGCGGGCACGACGACGCTGACGGGCCGGGTGACGGGCCGGTGGGCCGCGGTGTGCCGGCGCCGGTACCGGCGGGCGTGCCGGCCGGCCAGCACGAGCAGGAGCGCACACCGAGCGAGGACGAGGGAGCCGACCACCAGCAGCAGCACGCTGACCGCCGACACCGCTGTCCCGGACACGGTGACAGCGGCCACGAAGAAGCGGCCCTGCCACAGCTCCCCCGTCCCGACGGGACTGGTGAAACTGTCGGTGCCGACGAGGCCGGCGAGGGTGGTGAAGCGGTACCCCTGGGCCTTCAGCCGGGGGATCAGGCTCTGGAGGGCCTCGACGGTCTGCGACCTGTCGCCTCCCGCGTCGTGCAGGAGGACGACGCCGCCGGCCGGCGGGTCGGGCATGGCCGCGTCGGCGATGACCCGCGCGCCCGGCCGCCGCCAGTCGTCGGTGTCCTGGTCGATGAAGGCCAGGACGTATCCCTTCTCCCCCAGGCGCCGGGTCACGGCCCACGCCCGGTCGTCGAGGGCCGAGATGGTCGAGGAGTAGGGCATCCGCATCAGCGACGTGTTGATGCCCGCGGCCCCGGCGAGGGCGAGTTGGGTCAGCGCGAGCTCACGGTCGACGGCGCTCGCGGACTGGGTGGCCAGGTCGGGGTGGGAGAAGGTGTGCACACCGACCTCGTGACCGGAACGGATCACACGGCGCAGAACTCCCGGGTGCCGGACGGTCTGTTGCCCGGTGACGAAGAAGGTGCCGGGCGTGCCGTAGTGGTCGAGAACGGCCAGTATGCGGGGTGTCCAGGTGGGGTCGGGGCCGTCGTCGAAGGTCAGCACGACGGTTTTGGCCGGCGGGCGATAGGTCCGCAGGTGATCGTGGGTGGTGTCGACGACGGGGCCGCCGCCGGCGATCACGCGGGGCACGCCGGAGGAGGGGCGCCCGGCGCGTCCTTCCTGGTCAGCGGTGAATCCCCGCGTGGTGTACCCCTCGATCAGGAGGACCGAGGCGACGAAGGCCAGCAGGACGAGGGGCACGACGAGGCGGAACCGGTGCCGGGGCGACAGGGGCACTCGCGTCTCCCGCGGACCGGGCGGCCTGGGCGAGGGGCCGGGTGGCCGGTGAGGGCGGCGCCGCATCAGGGAGCCTCGGCCGCCGAGGGGCTGGAGGGCAGGAGGGTGGCCGTGGACGGCGCCACGGAGCGGGGGGCCGGGGCCGGTCCGGGGGGCTGGGAGGGGGGCGGCGGTGTCGTCGGCGCCGGGGGCTCGGGGGCCGGTGGGGCGGTGGTC
>NZ_LGEA01000100.1 GCF_001280065.1 Streptomyces sp. NRRL B-1140 | reverse complement strand
GTCGTAATACGCCGACAGGCCCTGGAACCGGGAGTGGATGTCGCCGCCGGCGTCCCGGACATGACCCGCGTCCTTCTTCAGGTCCGCGTAATCCGTCTCCAGCTGCTCCAGATTCCCGGTGAACTGCGGGATCTTCTCCGGCTGGATCACTGCTCTCCCACCCCCGTGTCTCCGTCACCATCAGCTCGGCAAGTTCCCCCGAGCCTTGGCAAGTTGGATCATCATATAAATGAGGTGAGGCTGGTTGGGGAGCCCGTCACGGAATCCCTACAGGTGAGGGCTCGCCGGCCGAGGGGATCGCTCGTCCACCGCAACCGAACGTCAGTGCTGATCGTCCTCCCCGGCAACACCAACCACATCACCGGGGAGAGACGGTATGGAACGCACGGAGGGCACTTTCCCGAGCGAAGCCGCAGCCGCCGAGGACGAGGAGGCCGTCCCTGGGGTCCCCGACTCTGCCCCGGCACCCGACCGCCCTCGACGCACCAGGCGCCGACGCTGGATCAGACGCACGGCCATCGGCCTCCCTTTTATCCTCCTGCTCCCGCTCCTCTCCGCCCTGACAGCCCTCCGGATCAACTACACGGGCGACCTCGCCGACGGCACCCGCACCCGCGACCGCGACGCCCTCTGGCTCGGCCACGCCTGGGTCGACGGCCGCAAGAAGGACTCCGACGTCACCGCCCTCGCCCGCCGCCTGCGAGGCACCGGCATCCGCGACCTGTACGTCCACTCCGGCCCGCTGGAGCACGACGGGACACTCCCGAAGTCGGTGTACCCGAAGGCCCGTTGGTTCATCGAAGCCGTCAACGACAAGATCCCCGGCGTCCGCGTCCAGGCGTTCCTCGGCGATGTCCTCGCCACCGAGACGCCCGACGGCATGCGTCTGGAGGAGCCGGAGACCCGCGCCGCGGTCGTCCGCTCAGCCCGCCAGGTCCTGGACACCGGTTACGAGGGCGTCCACCTGGACCTGGAGCCCCTGCACTCCGGCGACCGCGACTACCTCACCCTCCTCGACGCCCTGCGCCGCGAGACCCGCTCCCGGGACGCGCAACTGTCCGTCGCCGCCCACCAGATCGACCCGCTCCCGGCCTTCCACACCGTCTGGGGCGGCATCACGGGCCACCCCAAGTGGTGGTCGCAGGAGTTCTTCGGGCAGGTCGCCCGCCGCGTCGACCAGATCGCCATGATGTCGTACGACACGATGCAGCCCCTGCAGAGCACCTACGGCGGTTACGTCGCCCAGCAGACCTCCCTCGCCCTGGAGGTCACCCCGCCCTCCACCGACCTGCTGATGGGGCTGCCCTTCTTCCACGAGAACCGCTTCGGGCACTGGAACCACGCCGAAACCGTCCCCGCCGCCGTGCGAGGCGTCCGGCTCGGCCTGTCCCGCACGGACGCCGACCGGGCCAACTTCGGTGTCGCGCTGTACATCGACTTCGCCGCGACGGAGGCGGACTGGCGTTCCTACAAGGAAGACTGGGTGCGGTGACGACGCCCAGACGCCCCCTCACCACCGCCGACCTCGCCCCCCTCGCCCGTGCCGCCCTGGGCCGGTCCCGCGCGCTCACCGGCGTGGAACGCCTGCGCGGCGGCACCAAGAAGGGCGTCTACCGCCTCACCCTCGACGACGACTCCACCGCCGTCGCCTACGTCTGGTCCGCCGACGAGGACTACTGGGATCAGCCGGACCCCGATCCCCGGGACGTCTTCTCGCACGGCACGGGCCTCGGCCTGTTCACGGCGGCCCACGACCGGCTCACCGCCGCCGGTGTCCGCACCCCCCGCCTTCGGTACGCCGACTCCACGCACACGCACCTGCCCGCAGACGCGGCCGTCGTCGAGGACCTCACGGGAGGCAGCCTGGAGGACGCCCTGACCCGCGACCCGGAGCACGCCCCGCGAGCCATGGAGCGGACTGCCGAACTGGTCGCCACCCTGCACAGCCACACCGGTCCCCGGTTCGGGAAGGTCGCCGTCGTCGACCAGGGTGGTTCCTCGTACGGCGTTTCCTGCGAGCAGCGCGTCACCGAAGGAGCCCTGCGTGCCGTGGCCGAAGCCGCCGCACGCGACCCCCGCGCCGCCGCCGCACGCCGGGAGCTGGAGGCGGAGATCCACACCCTGGCCGCCGAGGTCCGTCCCCGCGACAGCCACACCCTCGTGCACGGCGAACTCGGGGCTGACCACATCCTGCTCACGCCCGACGGACATCCGGCGCTCATCGACATCGAGGGCCTGATGTACTTCGACGCGGAGCACGAACACGTCTTCCTGCGGCTCCGCTTCGGCCCCCACTACGACGCCCTGCGCGCCCCCGGCCTGGACGAGGCGCGCCTGCGTCTGTACCGCCTGGCGATGCACATCGGCCTGGTCTCGGGCCCGCTGACCCTCATCGAGGGCGACTTCCCGCACCCGGAACGGATGCGGGAGATCGCCGAACACAACCTCCACCAGGCCCTCAGCCTGCTGAAGAGCGCCTCCTGATCTTCGAGCCCAGCCACACCAGCGGGTCGTACTTGCGGTCGACCGCCCGCTCCTTCAGGGGGATCAGCGCGTTGTCCGTGATCTTGATGCCCTCCGGGCACACCTCCGTGCAGCACTTGGTGATGTTGCAGTAGCCGAGGCCGTGTTCGTCCTGGGCGGTGGTCTTGCGGTCCAGGCCCGACTCCGCCGCCGCGTCCAGCGGGTGCATGTCCAGCTCCGCCACCCGCATCAGGAAACGCGGCCCGGCGAACGCCTGCTTGTTCTCCTCGTGGTCGCGCACCACATGGCAGGTGTCCTGGCACAGGAAGCACTCGATGCACTTGCGGAACTCCTGCGAGCGGTCCACGTCCTCCTGCATCATGCGGTACTCGCCGGGAGCCACACCGGCCGGCGGGACGAACGCCGGGACCTCCCTCGCCTTGGTGTAGTTGAAGCCGACGTCGGTGACCAGGTCGCGGACGACCGGGAACGCCCGCAGCGGCGTCACCGTGATCGTCTCCTCACGGCCGAACACCGACATGCGCGTCATGCACAGCAGCCGCGGCCGGCCGTTGATCTCCGCCGAGCAGGAACCGCACTTGCCCGCCTTGCAGTTCCAGCGCACGGCGAGGTCGGGAGCCTGGGTGGCCTGGAGGCGGTGGATGATGTCGAGCACCACCTCGCCGTCGTTGACCTCGACCTCGAAGTCCTCCAGGCCGCCGCCTCCCACGTCCCCGCGCCACACCTTGAAGTGGGCCGTGTAGCCGCTCATTCGTAGAGCTCCTCTTCGGAGAGGTACTTGACCAGCTCCTCCTTGTCGAACAGGGCGAGCAGGTCGGCACGGACGGGTTCGGTGGTCTCGCGGGTGAGGGCGATCTGGCCGCGGACCGGGTCCGTCGCCGCCAGCCCGCCCGTCGGGTCGGTGAGCGCGCACAGCAGGTTGATCCGCCGCCACGCGCGGTCCATCGACGGGTGGTCCTCGCGGGTGTGCCCGCCGCGCGACTCGGTGCGCTCCAGCGCTGCCCGCGCCACACACTCGCTGACCAGCAGCATGTTCCTGAGGTCCAGCGCGAGGTGCCAGCCGGGGTTGAACTGCCGGTGCCCCTCCACCCCGGCCCGGCGGGCCCGCAGCCGCAGCTCGGCCAGCTTCTGCAGGGCCTGCTCCATCTCCGGCTCCCGGCGGATGATGCCGACCAGGTCGTTCATCGTCTGCTGGAGCTCCTGGTGCAGGGTGTACGGGTTCTCCGGCGGGCCGCCCGCCGGTTCCTCGGTCTCCGCCTCGGCTGAGAAGGGGCGCAGGGCCTCCGCCGCCGCCGAGTCGATCTGTCCGTCGTCCACGACGGGCCGCGCCCCGGCGAGGCCGGCCGCGTACTCGGCCGCGTGCCGGCCCGCCCGGCGGCCGAACACCAGCAGGTCGGACAGGGAGTTGCCGCCGAGCCGGTTGGAGCCGTGCATGCCGCCGGCCACCTCACCGGCCGCGTACAGCCCGGGCACCCCGCGCGCGGCCGCCGTGTCGGACTCGACCGCGACCCCGCCCATCACGTAGTGGCAGGTGGGACCGACCTCCATCGCCTCCGCCGTGATGTCGACGTCCGCCAGCTCCTTGAACTGGTGGTACATCGACGGCAGCCGGCGCCTGATGGTCTCGGCGGGCATCCGCGTCGACACGTCCAGGAACACGCCCCCGTGCGGCGAGCCGCGCCCCTCCTTCACCTCGGCGTTGATCGCCCGCGCGACCTCGTCACGGGGGAGCAGTTCGGGCGGGCGCCGGTTGTGGTCCGGGTCGTCGTACCAGCGGTCGCCCTCCTCCTCCGTCTCGGCGTACTTGTCCTTGAAGACGTCGGGGATGTAGTCGAACATGAACCGCTTGCCGTCGGAGTTGCGCAGCACCCCGCCGTCGCCGCGCACCGACTCGGTGACGAGGATGCCCTTCACCGACGGCGGCCAGACCATGCCGGTCGGGTGGAACTGCACGAACTCCATGTTCAGCAGGGGAGCGCCCGCGAGCAGGGCCAGGGCGTGGCCGTCGCCGGTGTACTCCCAGGAGTTCGACGTCACCTTGAAGGACTTGCCGATGCCGCCGGTGGCGATCACCACGGACGGTGCCTCCAGCACGAAGAAGCGGCCCGACTCGCGTTCGTAGGCGAAGACCCCGGAGACCCGGCCGTCCTCCTTGAGCACGCGCGTGACCGTGCACTCCTGGAAGACCTTCAGCCGGGACTCGTAGTCGCCGGTCTCCTTGTGGTCCTCCTGCTGGAGGGAGACGATTTTCTGCTGGAGGGTGCGGATCAGCTCCAGGCCGGTACGGTCACCGACGTGCGCGAGGCGCGGGTACTCGTGGCCGCCGAAGTTGCGCTGGGAGATCCGGCCGTCCTTCGTACGGTCGAAGAGCGCGCCCCAGGTCTCCAGCTCCCAGACCCGCTGCGGCGCCTCCTGGGCGTGCAGCTCGGCCATCCGCCACTGGTTGAGGAACTTGCCGCCGCGCATGGTGTCTCGGAAGTGGACCTGCCAGTTGTCACCGCTGTTGACGTTGGCCATCGCCGCGGCGATGCCGCCCTCGGCCATCACCGTGTGCGCCTTGCCGAACAGCGACTTGCAGATCACGGCCGTACGGGCGCCCCGCTCCCGGGCCTCGATGGCGGCGCGCAGGCCCGCGCCGCCCGCGCCCACCACGACGACGTCCCACTCCTGCCGGTCGACCACGGACATCGATAAGGCTCCATCCCTCTAGAAGAAGCGCGGATCGTCGAAGGCACCGGACGCGACCAGGTAGACGTAGAAGTCGGCGAGCGCCACGCTCACCAGCGACGCCCAGGCGAGCTGCATGTGCCGGGCGTTGAGCTTCCCCGCCCACTGCCACATCCGGTAGCGCACCGGATGTCTGGAGAAGTGCTTGAGCTTGCCGCCGACGATGTGCCGGCAGGAGTGGCAGGAGATCGTGTACGCCCAGATCAGCACGATGTTGACCAGGAACACGAGGGTGCCGAGCCCCATGTGGCCCCAGGCGTAGCTCTCGTCGCGGAAGGCGAGCACGGTGTCGTAGGTCAGGATTCCGGCGACCACGAGCGCGGCGTAGAAGAAGTACCGGTGGATGTTCTGCAGGATCAGCGGGAAGCGGGTCTCGCCGGTGTACCTCTTGTGGGGCTCGGCCACCGCGCAGGCCGGCGGGGACGCCCAGAAGCCCCGGTAGTAGGCCTTGCGGTAGTAGTAGCAGGTCAGGCGGAAGCCGAGCGGGAAGATCAGGATGATGATGGCGGGCGAGATGCCCCACCAGCTTCCGAAGATCTCCCAGTTCGGGCCGCCCCGCATGGTCTCGCAGTTCTCCGCCAGGCAGGGGGAGTAGAAGGGCGAGACGTACGGCGCCGCGTAGTAGTCGGTGTTCGCGAAGGCCCGCCAGGTCGAGTACACGATGAAGGCGAGCAGGCCGGCGGCGGTGCCGGCCGGGGCCAGCCACCAGCGGTCGGTGCGCAGGTGCGGGGCGGCGATCGCGGCCCGCGCGCCGCCCCGGACACCGCCGCTCTCAGGTCTGGGTTCGGTGGCAGGGGGTTCCGTACCAGTGGCCACGTGACGACTCCGGTCGGGTTCGGGGGAGATGCCGGTCGGGCTCGACTCCTCCCCGGATCAGGGAGCGCGCCGGTCCCGGGCGCCGAGCCCCTCGTCGTCCGAGTCGCTCCACAGGGCGGAGTCGTACGGCGTGTCCGAGATGGTGACCAGCTCGGGACGGGTCGGCGCGGCCGGTGACGCGGCGGCGTCGCGCAGGAGAGCGACGCTCTCGCGCAGGTGGTTCGCGTCGGCACGGACGCGGCGCATCTCCAGACCGCCGGTGCCGAGCTGCTTCTCCAGGCGTCCCAGCGACCGGAACACCTCGTCGAGGCTGCGCTGGACTGACATCAGTTCGTCGTGAACGGACATGACTTGCCCTCACTTCCGCGGGTCCTTCATGGCCCAAGGCGGCAACGCTCATGCGCCTGCGAGTGTTGCGCGTCACACCTTGTGCTGTGAAGGGATGTGCATCGATTGGCCGAGGCGTACGGGTGCACTGCGCGGTGCGTTGCGCCGCACGGGTGACTTCCCGTCCGTGGCCGCCGTGTCGCCCTGTGTTGCCGAACCCTTTCCTCTTCAGTGGCCGCATACATCAGATGAACGCCAAATACCGCCAAAAGTGATCGTAACGCCCGCGGCTTCCCGGAGGTAGCACAGATGTCCCAGCACGGCGTCGGCCCGCGCGCGGTCATGCGCTCGGTCGCCTTCCTCACCGCGGGAGTGCTCGCGGTGCCCGCGCTCGCCGGATGCGGCTCCGACGACCCGTCCGGCAAGCCGCTCGCCGGGCAGGACATCCAGCCCGCACCCCGCGACCGGATCACCGACGGGGGCACCCTGCGCTGGGCGGTCGACTCCGTGCCCGACACGCTGAACACCTTCCAGTCGGACGCCGACGCCACCACCGCCCGCGTCGCCCAGGCCGTCCTGCCGTCGATGTTCCGCATGGACGCCTCCGGACGCCCGGAGCGCAACCCCGACTACCTGGAGTCCGCCGAGGTCGTCGACACCGAGCCCAAGCAGGTCGTCCTGTACAAGCTCAACCAGCAGGCCGTCTGGAGCGACGGCCGGGAGATCGGCGCCGCCGACTTCGCCGCCCAGTGGCGCGCCCTGTCCGGCAAGAACACCGCCTACTGGACCGCGCGCAACGCCGGCTACGACCGCATCCAGAAGGTCGAGCGCGGCGACAACGCCCTGGAGGTCCGGGTCACCTTCAGCCGCCCCTACGCCGACTGGCGCTCGCTGTTCTCCCCGCTGTACCCGAAGGACGTCATGGGCACCCCGGACTCCTTCAACGACGGGGCCCGCAAGAAGCTCAAGGTCACCGCCGGACCCTTCACGGTGAAGAAGGTCGACCGCAAGGACGAGACGATCACCCTCGCCCGCAGCCCGCGCTGGTGGGGCAAGCCGGCCAAGCTCTCCGAGATCGTGCTGCGCACCGTCCCGCGCGACAAGCGGGCCGCCGAGCTGGCCGCGGGCGAGCTCGACCTGGCCGAGATCGATCCCACGGCGGCCCGCCGCATCACCGTCGCCGCCCGCCCCCAGGGCTCCGCGAGCGCCCTGATGGGCCCCGGCGCGGACCGGTCCGCCGCGGACTCCCTCGAGTCCTGGGCCCGCGCCAACGGCTCCGACGAGGACGCCGCCGACGAGGAGATCACCGCCCGCAAGAAGCTGCGCAAGGCGGCCGCCACGTACGCCCGGCAGCAGCAGGCCCTCAGCGGCTTCGAGGTCCGCAAGTCCCTGGAGCCCGCCTACACCCAGCTCGCCCTGAACGGCGCCGAGGGCCCGCTCACCGACGAGCGCGTCCGCAGGGCCGTCGCCCGCGCCCTGGACCGCAAGGAACTCGCCCGGGTCGTCCTGAGGCCCCTCGGTCTGCCCGCCGTCCCGGTCGGCAGCCACCTGGCCCTGTCCGGCCAGGCCGCCTACGCGGACAACAGCGGCGCCCTCGGCGGCCAGGACACCAAGGAGGCCCAGGCCCTGCTCGCGGACGCCGGGTGGGTGCGCGGCGGCCCGGTCGAGGAGGAGAAGAAGAAGGAGAAGGCGGCCGGACCCGAGGGCGACAAGGCCGACGGCACCGGCGAGGACGACAAGGCGCGGCGGGGACCGGACCCCGCCGAGCACCTCGCCCGGGACGGCAAGCAGCACGCCCCCGGGCACCAGGGTGGCGCGCCCGGGGCGTACGCCCCGGAGGGCACGGCCGCCCCGGCGAACCAGGAGGCCGCCCCGCTCGCGAAGAACGGCAAGCCCCTGACTCTCCGCTTCGTGCTGCCCTCCGGCCCCGGCTCCCAGACACTGCGCACGGTCGCGGACCGCGTCTCCCGCATGCTGGGGCGCGTCGGCATCACCACCGAGATCTCCAAGGTCTCCGACGAGTCCTACTTCAAGGACCACATCGCCTCCGGCCAGTACGACCTCGCCCTGTACTCCTGGCCCGCCACGGCGTTCCCCGCCACCGACGCCCGCCCCGTCTACGCCAAGCCCGTCCCGGCCGCCGACGGCTCGCTGAACGTCGAGCAGAACTACACCCGGGTCGGCACCGACCAGGTCGACCAGCTCTTCGACGAGGCCGTGGCCACGCTCGACGAGGGCGAGTCCAACTCCCTGCTCCGCAAGGCCGACTCCCGGATCTGGGCGGCGGCCGGCTCGATCCCCCTCTTCCAGCGCCCCCAGCTCCTGGCGGCCCGCAAGAACCTGGTCAACACCGGCGCGTTCGGCTTCGGCACGCCGGTCTACGAGGACATGGGCTTCCTGAAGAAGGGCGCGAAGCCGGCGGCGGGGCCGTCGGTGAAGGGCTCGACCGCCCCGTAGCTCTGGGAACGCTCAAACGCCTTGCCGCCCCCGCCCGGCGCCCGCACCATGAGACCAGCAGTGATCATGGTGCGGGCGCCGGGCGTCCGTGCGCGGGGGACGGGGGCGGGCGGATGCACGGCATGGTGGGACGGGCCTGCAGGGCAGGGCTGGTCGTCGGGGTGCTGGTGGCGGGGGTGGGGGCGTGTACGGGGAGCGCGGGTGGCGGCAACGAGGCCGACCAGGGCCGTAAGCCGGACAGACGCGTCGCGACGGCCTGCGCGAACGGCACCTTCACCTGGTCCCACCTCACCGAGCGGGACCGCCTGACCGGCGTCTCCGGCCCCGAGCGGCTCAGGAAGGGCAGCGGCACCCTGCAGAACCCGATGCGGCGGGTGTACACCCCCAGCCCCTCGGTACGCGCCGACGGACCGGCCCCCTCCGCCGCGGAGATCCTCTTCTCCCTCGGCAAGAAGATCGGCGAGATCGACTCCGACGCGCGCACCCTGGCGGAGGCGGGCGGCGACACCTGGTCGTTCACCGACGTCCGGCAACCGGCCCCGAGGCTCGACGAGGAGCGCATCAGGCCCGGTGCGCCGGGAAGGTTCGTCCAGTACGCGGGTGTGCGGGAAGTGACGGCCGACTTCCGCTACACCTGCCCGGACGGCCGGACCGTCTCCGGCCGGGCCCGGAACTGGACGATCGACATCACCGGCCTGACCGACTGTGGCGAGCGCCCCGACTCGGCTCTGGCCAGGGAGGTCGCCCGGACCGCCTGCTCCGCGTAGCTCCAGGGCCTGACCTGCACTGACGGAGCCCGGCTAACCTCTGCGCCCGCAGCCCCGTACCATGGGGTGAGGCCGTGGCATGTTGAGCCCGGCAGGGCCCGCGCACCACCGACGTACGCGCAGGGCATTCACTACTCCGGGAGTAAGCCTTTTATGGCCACGCGCCACGACATCCGCAACGTCGCCATCGTCGCCCACGTCGACCACGGCAAGACCACCATCGTCGACGGCATGCTGAAGCAGGCCGGCGCCTTCGCCGCGCACCAGCTCGACTCGGTCGACGACCGCATGATGGACTCGAACGACCTGGAGCGTGAGAAGGGCATCACGATCCTGGCCAAGAACACGGCGGTGAAGTACCACCCGAAGGACGGGGGGGACGTCATCACCATCAACATCATCGACACCCCCGGCCACGCCGACTTCGGTGGCGAGGTCGAGCGCGGTCTGTCGATGGTCGACGGCGTCGTCCTGCTCGTGGACGCCTCCGAGGGCCCGCTCCCGCAGACCCGCTTCGTGCTGCGCAAGGCGCTCCAGCAGCGCCTGCCCGTCATCCTGTGCATCAACAAGACGGACCGCCCGGACTCCCGGATCGACGAGGTCGTCAACGAGACCTACGACCTCTTCCTCGACCTGGACGCCGACGAGGAGCAGATCGAGTTCCCGATCGTCTACGCCTGCGGCCGCGACGGCATCGCCTCGCTGACCAAGCCGGACAACGGCACGGTCCCGTCCGACTCCACCAGCCTGGAGCCGTTCTTCTCCACGATCCTGGAGCACATCCCGGCCCCGACCTACGACGAGGACGCCCCGCTCCAGGCGCACGTCACCAACCTGGACGCCGACAACTTCCTCGGCCGCATCGCGCTGCTCCGCGTCGAGCAGGGCGAGCTGCGCAAGGGCCAGACGGTCGCGTGGATGAAGCGCGACGGGTCCGTCAGCAACGTCCGCATCTCCGAGCTGATGATGACCGAGGCGCTCACCCGCAAGCCGGCCGAGATGGCCGGCCCCGGTGACATCTGTGCCGTCGCCGGTATCCCGGACATCATGATCGGCGAGACCCTGGCCGACCCGGAGAACCCGGTCGCACTGCCGCTGATCACGGTCGACGAGCCCGCGATCTCCATGGTCATCGGCACCAACACCTCCCCGCTGGTCGGCCGTGGCGCCACCGGCAAGGGCGCCGACAACAAGGCGGCCGTCAAGGACCGCAAGGTCACCGCCCGCCAGGTCAAGGACCGCCTCGACCGCGAGCTGATCGGTAACGTCAGCCTCCGGGTGCTGGACACCGACCGGCCGGACGCCTGGGAGGTGCAGGGCCGCGGTGAGCTGGCGCTGGCCATCCTGGTCGAGACCATGCGCCGGGAAGGGTTCGAGTTGACGATCGGCAAGCCGCAGGTCGTCACCAAGGAGGTCGACGGCAAGACCTACGAGCCCGTCGAGCGCATGACGATCGACGTGCCCGAGGAGCACATGGGCGCCGTCACGCAGCTCATGGGCGTCCGCAAGGGCCGCATGGACAACATGTCCAACCACGGCTCCGGCTGGGTCCGCATGGAGTTCGTCGTGCCCTCGCGCGGCCTCATCGGCTTCCGGACCGAGTTCCTGACCCAGACTCGCGGCACCGGTATCGGCCACTCCATCCACGAGGGCTTCGAGCCCTGGTTCGGCCCCCTCCAGACCCGGAACAACGGCTCCCTGGTCGCCGACCGCGCCGGTGCGGTCACCGCGTTCGCGATGACCAACCTCCAGGAGCGCGGCGTGCTGTTCACCGAGCCGGGCACCGAGGTGTACGAGGGCATGATCGTCGGCGAGAACTCCCGCTCCGACGACATGGACGTCAACATCACCAAGGAGAAGAAGCTCACCAACATGCGGTCGTCCACGGCCGACGTGACCGAGTCGATCGTCCCGCCGCGCAAGCTGTCGCTGGAGCAGTCCCTGGAGTTCTGCCGCGACGACGAGTGCGTCGAGGTCACCCCGGAGGCCGTGCGCATCCGCAAGGTGAACCTGGACGCCCGCGAGCGCGCCCGCGCCGCGAGCCGCGCCAAGCACGGCTGACGCCCGCCGCTGCGACGACGACACCGGGCACCCCGCGAGGCGGGGTGCCCGGTGCTGTTGTCTGAAGGAGGGGCACGCGAAGGCAAGGGTAGGGAAAACCCTCGACTTGCCCGCGACGGCCGTCCGGAGCGGTTCTCTCCCACTACCCTGCTCCGGAAGCGCCACGCGCCCCCGGCCTCGGGGATCGCGCAACGGCCTTGCCGCACAAGCTACTTGAGCGCGCGACAGACACCGAGGGAACCCTGCACGGATTCCACGGTACGCCGCAAGCGGTTTATCTCACTCTCGCGTCCGGAATGCGGACAGTCGGCACCGATAGATGTGTAACAAGTCCGTTTCGCAGGGATCTTTCACCAAACCCTTTGTCCGGATTTTGGAAGATGTATACGCGAGCTGTGATCGAACCGAGACCTCGAGGGTGTGGTTCGGTCTCGGTGTTTGGCAGATAGTTAGGCGCGTAGAGCTCGGATGTACGGGTCAGTAGCCGGCAGCGGCGCGACTCACGAGCGCGGGGGCACTCGACGAATTCCGGCACCGGCGACGGGCGGGGGCCGTGATGTGTCGTGTGCTCCCTTCGCGGTGAACCAATGACTTCTAGGAGGAACCCATGCGCGGTGCCAAGAGCGCCAAGTGGGTCGCGGGGGCGATAGTCGTCGCCCTGGCCGCCACTGCCTGCGGCGGCGGCGACGACAGTGCCGGCGACGACATGAACAAGGGGAAGGCCGACCCGAACGGCATCGTCACTGCGCAGCTGAGCGAACCTCAGAACCCGCTGCAGCCGGCCAACGCCAAGGAGAGCCAGGGCAGCCGCGTGCTGCGCACGATCTTCGCCGGCCTGGTCGACTACGAGCCCGGCACCGGCAAGCTCGAGTACGTCAACGCCGAGTCGGTCACGCCGAACGACGACTCGTCCGAGTGGACCGTCAAGCTCAAGCCGGGCTGGAAGTTCCACGACGGCACGCCGGTCACCGCGAAGTCCTACGTGGACTCCTGGAACTGGTCCGCCAACATCAAGAACAACCAGACCAACTCCAGCTGGTTCGCGGACATCGTCGGCTTCGAGGACGTGCACCCGGAGAAGGGTGACCCGAAGAGCGACAAGATGTCGGGTCTGAAGGTCGTCGACGACAACACCTTCACGATCAAGCTCACGCAGCCGGTCTCGTACTTCGCGTACAAGCTGGGCTACGACGTGTGGGCGCCGCTGCCCGAGGCCTTCTTCAAGGACCCGAAGGGCTTCGGCGAGAAGCCGGTCGGCAACGGCCCGTACAAGTTCGTGTCCTGGGAGCACAACAAGCTCATCAAGGTCCGCAAGTTCGCGGGCTACAAGGGCCCGAACGCCGCCAAGAACGGCGGTATCGACTTCAAGAACTACACGACCGCCGACGCCGCGTACTCGGACCTGCGTTCCAACAACGTGGACTGGATCGAGCAGGTCCCGACCACGGCGCTGACGAACTACAAGTCGGACCTCGGCGACCGCGCCATCGACCAGCCGTACTCGGCCGTCCAGTCGATCGTCCCGGCGTTCTACACCAAGCAGTTCAAGGACATCGACCCCAAGGTCATCCAGGGTCTGTCCATGGCGATCGACCGCGCGACGATCACCAAGACCGTCCTCCAGGGCACGCGTACCCCGGCCGACTCCTACGTCGCCCCGGGCGTCCTCGGCTACAAGAAGGGCGCGCTCGGCGACATCGTCAAGTTCGACCCGGCCCAGGCCAAGAAGCTCATCCAGGAGGGTGGCGGCGTCCCGGGCAACAAGATCCAGATCCAGTACAACGCCGACCAGGACCACAAGCCCTGGGTCGACGCGGTCTGCAACTCGATCCGCAAGTCCACCGGCGTGGAGTGCACGGGCGACCCGAAGCCGACCTTCCAGGCCGACCTCGACGCCCGCGACAAGGATCAGGTCAAGTCCATGTACCGCGGTGGCTGGGTGCTCGACTACCCGGTCAACTCGAACTTCATGCGCGACCTGTACGGCTCCACGGCGGCCGGCAACACCAGCGGTTACTCCAACAAGGAGTTCGACAAGCTGAGCTCCGAGGCGGACAAGGCCGGCTCGATCGACGAGACCGTGGCCAAGTACCAGGAGGCGGAGCAGCTCCTCGCCAAGGACATGCCGGCGATCCCGCTCTGGTTCTACAAGGTCAACAGTGGTCAGTCCACGCACATCCTGGGCAAGATCAAGTACGGCCAGGACGGTGACCCGATCTTCGACCAGATCCAGGTCAAGCAGAAGTAAGTAGACGACCGCAGACCGGTGCCGCCTCTCCCGGAGAAAGGGGAGCGGCGGCACCGGTCCGTAGGCACAGGCCTCCACCTCACCCCTCAACCTGCGGTGCAGATGAGTGCGCAGGCCTCGCCGACCCCTCACGGCATGGAGGCGCAAGATGGGGCGCTACGCCGCCAGGCGACTGCTCCAGATGATCCCGATCTTCATCGGGACAACTCTGTTGATCTTCCTGATGGTCCACATCCTGCCGGGCGACCCGGTCCGGGCCATCTACGGGGACAAGGCTCCCGATCCCGCACAGATCGCGCAGATCAAGCGCGAGTACGGCTTCGACAAGCCCGTCCTCGAGCAGTACTTCCACTACATGCTGAATCTCCTCAAGGGAGACTTCGGCAACAACCTCGCCGGACGCCCGGTCATCGACCTCATGAGCGAGGCCTTCCCGGTGACCCTGCGGCTGACGCTGCTGGCCATCACCATCGAGATCATCATCGGTGTCGGCCTGGGCGCGTGGGCCGGTCTGCGGGCCGGTAAGGCCGCCGACACCGGCGTGCTGGTCTTCACCCTGACGGTGATCTCCATCCCGGTGTTCGTGCTGGGCTTCATCGCCCGCTTCATCTTCGCCGACGAACTCGGCTGGCTGCCGCCCAACGTCCAGGACTCCACGGACTACTCGCAGTTGTTCCTGCCCGCGTTCGTCCTCGCCATGCTCTCCATGGCGTACGTGGCGCGGCTGACCCGGACGACCTTCGCCGAGAACCTGCGGGCCGACTACATGCGCACCGCGCTGGCCAAGGGCCTGCCCCGGCGCCGCATCATCGGGGTCCACCTGCTGCGCAATTCGCTGATCCCCGTGGTCACCTTCGTCGGCACCGACGTCGGCGGCTTCATCGGCGGCGCGGTCATCACCGAGGGCATCTTCAACATCCAGGGTGTCGGCAACCTCCTCTACCGGGCGATCCAGACGAGCGAGGGCTCCACGGTCACGGGTGTGGTGACGGTCCTCGTCCTCGTCATCCTCCTGATCAACCTGCTCATCGACCTGCTGTACGCGGTCCTGGACCCGAGGATCCGGTATGCCTGACGTGACCAAGGCCCAGACCACCGACGCCGCGACCGTGGACGCCGTGGCCCCGCCGGCCGTCGACGCTCCCGGCAAGCAGAGCGCGCAGAAGAGCGACAAGCCCCGCTCCCTGTGGGGCGACGCCTGGTACGACCTGCGGCACCGGCCCATGTTCTGGATCTCCTCGGTGCTGCTGGTCCTGCTGCTGGTGATCGCCGCGTTCCCCGGCTGGTTCACCAGCGTCGACCCGCGCGACGGCGACCTCGTCCACCACTACCTGGGCAAGCCGGAGCTGGGTCACTTCTTCCAGCCCGACTGGTTCGGTTACGACCAGCAGGGCCGCTCGATCTACTCGCGCGTCATCCACGGCACCCGCGCCTCGATCCTCGTCGGCGTCTGCGTCACCGCGGCCGTCACCCTGATCGGCGGTCTGCTCGGCATGCTGGCGGGCTACTTCGGCGGCTGGGTCGACTCGGTGATCTCCCGGGTCGTCGACATCTTCTTCGGCCTGCCGTTCCTGCTCGGCACCATGGTCGTCCTGAACGCCTTCACCGAGCGCAAGGTGTACGTCGTCATCCTGGCCCTGGCCTTCCTCGGCTGGACCTCGATCGCGCGGGTCATGCGCAGCTCCGTCATCACGGCGAAGCAGGCGGACTATGTGACGGCGGCCCGGGCGCTGGGCGCCGGCACCCCGCGGATCCTGTTCCGCCACGTGATGCCGAACGCCGTCGCGCCCACCATCGTCGTGGCCACGATCGCCCTCGGCGGTTACATCTCCGCGGAGGCGACCCTGTCGTTCCTGGGCCTCGGCCTCAGCGACCCGACGATCTCGTGGGGCATCGACATCTCCGAGGGCAGCAAGGTGATCCGGGACAACCCGCACACGCTGCTGTTCCCGGCGGGCATGCTCAGCCTCACCGTCTTCGCGTTCATCATGCTCGGCGACGCGGTGCGCGACGCCCTCGACCCGAAGCTGCGCTGAGGAGGGCGTACGTGACCACCATCGACAAGACCCGGAACGTCCCCGAGCCGCGCGGCGCGGCCGACGGCGACGTTCCCCTGCTCGAAGTGCGCGACCTGCACGTCGAGTTCCACACCCGTGACGGTGTGGCCAAGGCCGTCAACGGCGTCAACTACACCGTGAACTCCGGCGAGACCCTCGCCGTGCTCGGTGAGTCCGGTTCCGGCAAGTCCGTGACCGCGCAGGCGATCATGGGCATCCTCGACATGCCGCCCGGGCGGATCCCCCAGGGCCAGATCCTGTACCGGGGCGAGGACATGCTCACCATGTCCGGCGACGCCCGGCGCAAGATCCGCGGCCGGAAGATCGCCATGATCTTCCAGGACGCGCTGTCCGCGCTGAACCCGGTGCTCTCCGTCGGCTACCAGCTCGGCGAGATGTTCCGCGTCCACCAGGGCCTGAGCAAGAAGGACGCCAAGGCCAAGGCCATCGAGCTGATGGACCGCGTGAAGATCCCGGCCGCGAAGGAGCGCGTCGGCGACTACCCGCACCAGTTCTCCGGCGGTATGCGCCAGCGCATCATGATCGCGATGGCGCTCGCCCTGGAGCCGGACCTGATCATCGCCGACGAGCCGACCACGGCCCTCGACGTGACGGTCCAGGCCCAGGTGATGGACCTGCTCGCGGAGCTGCAGCGCGAGTACAACATGGGCCTCATCCTCATCACCCACGACCTCGGCGTCGTCGCCGACGTCGCGGACAAGATCGCGGTGATGTACGCGGGCCGGATCGTGGAGACCGCGCCCGTGCACGAGCTGTACAAGCGGCCCGCGCACCCCTACACCAAGGGTCTGCTCGAATCGATCCCGCGCCTGGACCAGAAGGGCCAGGACCTGTACGCGATCAAGGGCCTGCCGCCCAACCTGACGCGCATCCCGTCGGGCTGTGCCTTCAACCCGCGCTGCCCGATGGCGCAGGACATCTGCCGTACGGACGTCCCGCCGCTGCTCCCGGTCACCGAGCGGGACGGCGGCGAGCTGGCCGGCCGCGGCAGCGCGTGCCACTTCTGGAAGGAGACGATCCATGGCTGAGCTGGACAAGACGGACGAGTCCATGGACGCCACCCCCAACGTCACCGAGGTCGAGACGGTGGAGGCCGCGACCGACGAGGAGGCCGTCGCCGCCATCGAGGCGCCGGTCGAACGCGGTGAGCCGATCCTGCAGGTGCGCAACCTGGTCAAGCACTTCCCGCTGACCCAGGGCATCCTGTTCAAGCGTCAGATCGGTGCGGTCAAGGCCGTCGACGGGGTCTCCTTCGACCTCTACCAGGGCGAGACCCTCGGGATCGTGGGCGAGTCCGGCTGTGGCAAGTCCACCGTCGCCAAGCTCCTGATGATGCTGGAGAAGGCGACCGCGGGCGAGATCTTCTACAAGGGCCAGGACATCACCAAGCTGTCCGGGCGTGCGCTGAAGGCGGTCCGCCGGAACATCCAGATGGTGTTCCAGGACCCGTACACCTCGCTCAACCCCCGTATGACGGTGGGCGACATCATCGGGGAGACCTTCGAGATCCACCCCGAGGTGGCGCCGAAGGGCGACCGCCGCCGCAAGGTCCAGGACCTCCTGGACGTCGTCGGCCTCAACCCCGAGTACATCAACCGCTACCCGCACCAGTTCTCGGGCGGTCAGCGCCAGCGCATCGGCATCGCCCGCGGCCTCGCGCTCAACCCCGAGATCATCATCTGCGACGAGCCGGTCTCCGCGCTGGACGTGTCCGTCCAGGCCCAGGTCATCAACCTGATGGAGAAGCTGCAGAACGAGTTCAACCTCTCGTATCTCTTCATCGCGCACGACCTGTCGATCGTCCGGCACATCTCGGACCGCGTGGGTGTGATGTACCTCGGCAAGATGGCCGAGATCGGCTCGGACACGGAGATCTACGACCACCCGACGCACCCCTACACCCAGGCGCTGCTGTCGGCCGTCCCGGTCCCCGACCCGGAGTCCCGTGAGGGCCGCGAGCGGATCATCCTCACCGGCGACGTCCCGTCCCCGGCCAACCCGCCCTCGGGCTGCCGCTTCCGCACCCGCTGCTGGAAGGCGCAGGACAAGTGCGCCCAGGAGGTCCCCCTCCTGGCGATCCCCGAGCGCTTCCAGGGCGCGGACACCCCGGCGGCCCACGAGTCCGCCTGCCACTTCGCGGAGGAGAAGGACGTGGTCCACGCGGCCTGACCGCGCCACCTCGTTTCCCGGTATCCCCAGGGGTGCCGGGAAACGCTGCTGTCCGGGCCGGGCTCCCGCACCGCGAGCTCCCGCCAACTGCGTTAACACGCAGGCAACTTCGCCGACCCGGTTCCGATATACGGACACGTCAGGCTGGTCAGCGTACGGCCGTGCGGGTGCCGTAGACGGGCCGGGACGCCGCCAAGGCGTGCCGGCCCGTCGTCGTCTTCAGCCGGTCGTGAGACCCAGGGAGCGCTTCAGGAAGTCGACCTGGAGGAGGAGCAGGTTCTCGGCGACCTGTTCCTGGGGGGTGATGTGGGTGACGCCGGACAGGGGCAGCACCTCGTGGGGGCGGCCGGCGGCCAGCAGGGCCGAGGACAGGCGCAGGGCGTGGGCGACCACGACGTTGTCGTCGGCGAGGCCGTGCACGACCATCAGGGGCCGGTGCGGCTCGGCAGGGGAGGACAGCCCCTCGGCCGTGACGAGGGAGCTCTTGGCGTACGCCTCCGGGTGCTCCGCCGGAGTGCCCAGGTAGCGCTCGGTGTAGTGGGTGTCGTACAGACTCCAGTCCGTCACCGGAGCCCCCGCGATGCCCGCGTGGAAGACGTCCGGGCGGCGCAGCACCGCCAGGCCCGCCAGCCAGCCGCCGTAGGACCAGCCGCGGATCGCCACCCGGGACAGGTCCAGGGGGTGGCGCTTCGCGAGGTCCTCCAGGGCCTCCACCTGGTCGTCCAGCGACAGCGTGAAGTCGTGGTGGATCGCCTTCTCCCAGGCGGGGGAGCGGCCCGGGGTGCCGCGGCCGTCCGCGACCACGACCGCGAATCCCTGGTCCGCGAACCACTGCGAGGTGAGGTGGGCGTTGTGCGCGGCCACCACCCGCTGGCCGTGCGGACCTCCGTAGGGGTCCATGAGCACCGGCAGTGGGGTGTCACCGTCGTAGTCCCGAGGCATAAGCACGGCGCACGGGATGCGACGTGCGCCCCCCTCGGTGAGCGTCACGCGGGGGGACATACCGGGATCTTCGGCGTACGAGGGGACAGTCCTGGTCGGTTTTCCGTCGCGCAGGACCTGCACCAGAGAACCTGGCCGGTTCAGTGTCGCCGAGACCAGGACCGTCACCTCCCCGGAACGCACCGCCGCGTGCACACCCGGCTCCCGCGAGACGCGCTCCACGCCCAGCTCGTTCACCCGGTACACGTGCACCTCGCCCGTCTCCACCTCTCCGGCGGCCTCCGCGCCCGCCGACGCCGAGATCAGCACGTCGTGCTCGGAGACGTCCAGCAGGGCCCGGACGTGCAGCTGCGCCCCGGTGAGCGGCCGGTCCCCGACCGCCAGCACCCGCGCACCGCCCTCGTCGGCGATCCGCACCAGCCGGCCGGACGGGCTCCAGCACGGCACCCCGGGGAAAAGATCAAGCCATGTTCGATCTTCGTCGGCGTGCACCATCCGTGTCGCGCCGGAATCCGGATCCACGGCCAGGATCAGCTGACTGCGCTGGTCGCGCGCCTGCACGAGCAGCAACGGCGCGCCCGCCCCTGACCAGTGGACATGCGCCAGGTACGGGTAGCGCGCCCGGTCCCAGACGACCTCCGTCCGCACCCCGTCCAGGCCGATCACGAACAGCCGCACCTCCGCGTTCGCGGTGCCCGCCGCCGGGTACGGCACCCGCTGCGGCTCCCGCTCCGGATGGGCGGGGTCGGCGATCCACCAGCGCCGCACCGGCGTGTCGTCCACCCGCGCCACGAGCAGCCGGTCCGACTCCGGAGCCCACCAGAAGCCCCGCGAACGCCCCATCTCCTCGGCCGCGATGAACTCGGCCAGTCCGAACGAGACATTCTCCGACTCCGGCTCGGCGAGCGCCCGGTCGCCCTCCCCTTCCGCGCCCACCACCCGCAGGGCGCCCTGCGCGGCATACGCGACGTGCCGCCCGTCGGGCGAGGGGCGCGGGTCGATCACGGGCCCCGGCACGGACAGTTCGCGCGCCGTCCCGGCCCGCAGTTCGGCCGCGAAAAGCCGTCCCGACAAGGCGAAAGAGGCCAACTCGACGGCCGTGTCGGTGGCGTACCCGACGATGCCGGCGCCGCCCTCGCGGCTGCGTTCACGCCGGGCCCGTTCCTCGGGCGACAGGTCCTCCGAGGCGCCGCCCAGCAGGGCACGCGGGTCGGCGGCGACGCGCTCGGTGCCGTCTTCCGGGTCGAGGACCCAGAGCGCGTTCGCCCGGTCCGTACCGGAACCGGAGCGAAGGAACACGACACGTGAACCGTCCGGTGCCACGGTGAACGAACGCGGCGCGCCGAGCGTGAAGCGCTGGGTACGGGCGTGCCGTCGGGGGAAGGAGTGAGGCTCGGTCGTCATGCCCTGACCATATTGGCCATGCGCCCCCTTGTGCGGCCGTGCGCCGATCGATGCGCGCAGAGGGATAGTTATGATCAATGTCGCATAGTGGGTATGAACCTGCTGGCTGCTGTACGGATTTGATGCCCCCATAGTCCGACCCCCCGCGCCCTCGTGGATCTTTGGAGGTGAACCGCCGTGGCACTCTCGATTTCGGCGGTGGTGCTGCTGGCGATCATCGTCTTCCTGCTGATCAAGAAGTCGGGACTGAAGGCGGGGCATGCGATCGTCTGCATGCTGCTCGGCTTCTACCTGGCCTCCTCGACCGTCGCTCCCACGATCAGCGAGCTGACGACGAACATCGCGGGCATGATCGGCAGCATCAAGTTCTGAGCGCCGTGGGACCTCGTAGGCTGGCCCCATGACGGAACTGCCCGACCGGCGTCTGCTGCTGGTGCACGCGCACCCGGACGACGAGTCGATCAACAACGGCGCGACCATGGCCAGGTACGCGGCCGAGGGTGCCCACGTCACCCTGGTCACCTGCACCCTCGGCGAACGCGGCGAGGTCATCCCGCCCGGGCTCGCCCATCTGACGGGCGCCGCCCTGGGTCAGCACCGCCGCCGCGAGCTCTCCGCCGCCATGGCCGAGCTCGGTGTCCAGGACGTCCGCCTGCTCGGCGGCGCCGGGCGCTACAGCGACTCCGGGATGATGGGCCTGCCCGACAACGACGACCCCGGCTGCTTCTGGCAGGCCGACGTCGACGAGGCCGCCGCGCACCTCGTCGAGGTGATCCGCGAGGTGCGTCCCCAGGTTCTCGTCACCTACGACGACCACGGCGGCTACGGTCACCCGGACCACATCCAGGCCCACCGCGTCGCCATGCGCGCCGCGGAACTGTCCGCCGACGCCGGCCTGCCGATCCCCAAGGTGTACTGGAACCGGGTCCCCCGGCCGGTTGTGGAGGAGTCCTTCGCGCGGCTGAGGGAGGACCTGCCCGGCACGGCCTTCACCAAGGCCGCCGACGTCGACGACGTCCCGGGTGTCGTACCCGGGGAACGGATCACCACCGTGATCGACGGCACCGCCCACGCCGCCGCCAAGACCGCCGCGATGCGCGCCCACGCCACCCAGATCACCGTGGACGGGCCCTACTTCGTCCTGTCCAACGAACTCGCCCAGCCCATCCTCACCACCGAGTACTACGAACTGGTGCGCGGCGAGGCGGGCCCCGGTGAGCGGGAGACGGACCTCTTCGCCGGCCTCGGGGAGGCCTCATGAGCGACCGGACGCCGATGCTGGCCCAGCCCATGCGCCCGCCCACCGCCGGACGCGTCACCGCCTGCCTCGGTTTGTTCGTGCTCGGGGCCGTGGTCGGCGTCGCCGGGGCCCTGGTGCAGCCCGGGTGGTTCCCGGGCGGGCTGCTGCTCGCCCTTCTCGCGGAGGCCGGAGCCGTCCTGGGCGCCTCATGGGCCGTCCGCGGCCGCGCGGGGGGCGTCGCGGCCGCCGCGGGCTGGATGCTCGCGGTCGTCCTGCTCACCGCCAGCCGCCCCGAGGGCGACTTCCTCTTCGCCGCGGGGAGCGGCTCCTATCTCTTCCTGCTCGGGGGCATCGCCGTGGCTGTGATCTGCGCCACCCTCGCCCCGGGGCGGCAACCGGACGGCGGTCCCGTCCGACTTGCCAAGTGACGTACCACTTCGCCAGGCGTGGCCGTGGGGGTCCGGTGTGGGTTTCCACGGCGGTCATGGGATACGGGCGAGAAGTGGCCAGTATGGTGGTGCGCGCCGCCGAGCTGCCCGCGTGAGGTCGTGTCGGGCGGCGGAGCCAACCGGGAGAACCTGCCTTGAGTCGTGAAACTGACACTCCGTCCTCCGGGCCCAACGGGCGCGGCGGAGCCGCCTACCCGTCGGGTACGCCGCCTTACGGGATTCCGGCGGTCCCCGACGCCGGTACGGACGCGGGCCGTTCCGCCACGCGGCCGGAGGAACGCAAGACCGAGACCACGCTGACGACCCGGATCCGGATCAACATCCCCGGGTCGCGGCCCATTCCGCCCGTGGTGGTGCGCAAGCCCGTCGCCGAGACGGAGGGTACGGCCCCCGACACGGACACCCGCGGTGAGGCCCCGGCGGCGCCGGGCACCGCCCCGTCCCCGTCACCGGCCGAGCCTCCCGCCGAGCCCGGTCAGCCGGGCGATGACAAGCCGGCCAGCGACTGGTTCGCGCCCCGCAAGTCGGGCGGCGGCAAGGGCGGTCAGGGCAGCGGCTCGACCAACGGGGCCGGTCTGCCGGGTGGTTCGCGCCCGGCGGCGGGCGCTCCTGCTGCCGCGGCGCCGGGTCCCGGTGCTTCCGGTGGGGCGCGGCCCGGCACCGGGCGGCCCGGAGGTGTGGTCGGCTCCATGGGCGCGCCGGGCGGCTCTCGGTCCGGCGGTACCAACGGCGCCGGACTTCCGGGCGGCGCGACCGGTGGCCCTGTCGCGCCCGGGCACGGTGGCGGCACCGGCTCCTTCGACGTCACCGAGGCCCTGGCCGCCGGCCCGCTGGGCAACGGCTCGCGTCCCGCCCCGGGCGGCGGCGAACCGCGCCGCGACGACCTGCCGTACTTCTCCGAGAACGGCCGCGAGGGGCAGAACGGCCAGAACGGGCAGGGTGGCTACGGCGGCCCCTCCGGCGGTCCCGGATCGCAGGGCCCGGCCGGCCCGACCGGCGGACCGGTCACGGGCGACGGCCCGATGCTGCCGCCGGCCGGCGGGCCGGGTGGCCCGGGCGGGTTCAACGCACCGGGCGGTCCCGATGCCTTCGACACCGCCGGCCGGCCCGGTGCCTCCGGCGGGCCCGGCGGCCCTGGCGTCCCCGGCCCCGGCGGTTTCGGTGACCCGGGCAGGCCCGGTGCTCCCGAGGCGTTCGACGGGCCCGGCCCGACCGGCGCCCCCACCGGCCCCGGCGGTTTCGGTGGCCCGGGCAGGTCCGGTGGCCCCGAGGCGTTCGACGAGCCCGGCCGCCCCGGTGGCGCCGGGGCCCCTGGTGCCTTTCACGAGCCCGGCCGCCCCGGTGTTCCCGGCGGCCCCGGCGTCGTAGGTGGCGGCCCGGGCGGCCCCGGCGGTCCCGCGGGCCTCGGTCCGCGCACCGGCACCCCCGGCAGCGCCTCCGCACCCGGCACCGCGGGCCCCGGCGGTGGCATGAGCGACGACACCGCCATCCTCACCCCGCAGAAGCCCGCTCCCGAGCCGTCGGACGGCCCGGGCCACGGTCCCCGGCACGACAACGTCTCCGGGCACACCGTCACCAGCGGCATCCCCGTCGTACCGTCCGGGGCGGCCTCGCCGTTCGCCCCGGGCGCACCCGGTGACGGCCCGGTGCCCCACGCGGCCCCGAAGCTGCCCGAGCCGGTCTCCCCGCCCCCGGCGAGTTCCTCGAAGGCGCCGAAGAAGAAGGGGCGCAGCAAGCTCGTGCTGGTGGCCGTCGGCGTGGTCGTCCTCGCCGGTGGCGTCTACGGCGCCGGTCTGCTGATGAACCGCACCGACGTGCCCAAGGGCACCACCGTGCTCGGTGTCGACATCGGCGGCACCACCCGCGACGGCGCCGTCAGGAAGCTCGACGAGGCCTTCGACGGCCGCGTCGGCACGCCGCTGAAGGTGTCGGTGGGCGGCAAGACCGTCCCGCTCGACCCGGACAAGGCGGGCCTGCAGTTCGACATGGACGCCACGGCCGACGCGGCGGCGAAGAGCGACTACAACCCGGTCTCCGTGATCGGCTCGCTCTTCGGCGACCACCGTGTCGTCACGCCCGTCATGCCCGTCGACGAGGAGAAGCTGCACGCCTCCCTGGAGACCGCGGCGGGCGGCTCCGGCGCGACGACCGACGGCACGATCGAGTTCAAGAACGGCAAGGCCGTCCCGGTGTACGGCAAGACCGGCAAGGGCATCGACCTCGCCAAGTCGACGACGGTGGTGGAGGAGGCGTACCGCACCCAGGTGGAGACCGGCACCGCGGGCACGGTGAACCTCCCGACCACCACCCGGCAGCCGACCGTCTCGAACGCCGAGGTCGACCGGGTGCTGAAGGACTTCGCGCAGCCCGCGATGTCGGCCAAGGCCATCGTGCAGACCGATCCCGCGCACAGCATCCCGTTCGGCGCGCTGTCGCTGCCGAAGATCCTGAGCTTCAAGGCCGTCGACGGCAAGCTGGTGGACACGTACAACCTCAAGGCGCTCCAGGAGGCGTACGGCACGACCTTCGACGGCGTGCAGATCGAGGGCGCGAGCGGCAAGCGCGACGTCACACCGCAGGACGTCGTCACGGCCCTGCGCAAGGCCCTGCGCGGCAAGACGCCCGCGGAGCGCGTCGGAGTCATCGACACCAAGCCGAACTGACACCCGGCCACGCGCCGTTCGAGAGCCCCTGCCCGGCGAGGGCGGGGGCTCTCGCCGTCACCTCGTCGGCATGACACCTGTCATGCGGCACTCCGGACACCCGGCACTGCCCCCGCCGGCGCCCCCGAAGCCACGATGTCCGTATGACAACGACAGCTTCGGTGGTCGCCTTCGACCAGGTGAGCAAGGCCTACGACGCCGTCCGGGCCGTGGACGGGCTGACCCTCGCCCTCAGGCCGGGGGAGACCGTGGCACTGCTCGGTCCCAACGGCGCCGGCAAGTCCACCACCCTCGACCTGCTCCTCGGCCTCAAGAACCCCGACAGCGGCACCGTCCGGCTCTTCGGCACCAGCCCCCGGGAGGCCATCGTCGCCGGGCGCGTGGGTGCCATGCTGCAGAGCGGCGGGCTCATGGACGAGGTCACGGTCGCCGAACTCGTGCGGCTCGCCTGCGACCTGCACCCCAAGCCGTACCGGCCCTCCGAGGTCCTGTCCCGGGCGGGCATCGCGCAGATCGCCGACCGCAAGGTCGACAAGCTCTCCGGCGGACAGGCCCAGCGCGTCCGCTTCGCCCTCGCCACCGCGGGCGACAGCGACCTCATCGTCCTGGACGAGCCCACCACCGGCATGGACGTCACCACCCGCCAGGCCTTCTGGGCCACCATGCGCGAACAGGCCGACCAGGGCCGGACCGTCCTCTTCGCCACCCACTACCTCGAAGAGGCGGACGCCGTCGCCGACCGGGTCCTCGTCCTGCACCGCGGCCGCCTCCTCGCCGACGGCACGGCCGCCGAGATCAAGGCCAAGGCGGGGGCCCGCCGGATCTCCTTCGACGTGGAGGGCACCGTCGACGAGGTGGCCCTGCACGCCCTGCCCTTCCTGACCGGCATCGACATCTCCGGCCGGACCGTGCGCATCCAGTCCGCCGACGCCGACGCCACCGTCCACGCCCTGTACGGCCTCGGCGTCCACCCCCGCAACCTCGAAGTCGCCGGACTCGGCCTGGAACAGGCCTTCGTCGCCATCACCACCGCCGAGGAGGCGAAGTCCAAGTGAACGGCCTGATCAAGCTGGAGCTCACCCGGGCCCTGCGCAACCGCAAGTTCCTGTTCTTCTCCGTGATCTACCCGTCGGTGCTGTTCCTGATCATCGCGGGCAACGCCGACAGCACCACGAAGGTCCCCGGCAGCGACCTGACCCTCCCGACCTACATGATGGTCTCCATGGCGTCCTTCGGCGCCCTCACGGCCGTCCTCATGGGCAACAGCGAGCGCATCGCCAAGGAGCGCGAGGGCGGCTGGGTGCGGCAACTGCGCCTGACCACACTGCCGGGCCGCGGCTACGTCCTCGCCAAGACCGCGAGCGCCGCCGTCGTGAGCCTGCCGTCCGTCGTCATCGTCTTCGCCGTGGCTGCGGCCGTGAAGGACGTGACCCTGGACGCCTGGCAGTGGCTCGCCCTCACCGGCGCGATCTGGGCCGGCAGCCTGGTCTTCGCCGCGCTCGGCGTCGCCATCGGCTACCTGGCCAGCGGGGACGCGGTCCGCCCGATCACGATGATCACCTACTTCGGCCTGTCCATGCTGGGCGGTCTGTGGATGCCCACGACGACCTTCCCGGGCTGGCTCCAGGACATCGCGAAGTGGCTGCCCACGCACGCGTACGCTGCCCTGGGACAGGCGATCGAGCAGAGCCGGGCCCCGCACGTGCAGGACCTCGCCGTCCTCGTGGTGTCGTTCGTCCTCTTCGCGGGCGGCGCGGCCTGGCTGTACCGGAAGGACACCCTGAAGGCGTGAACGACGTCGGCGTCGGGATCGGGCAGCGCCCGGTCAACCGCAGGCAGAAGGTGGTGAAGTCCCTGTGGACCGGCATCTGGCTGGTCTACCTGGGCGCACCCGTCACCGACCTGCTGCACGGCGGCCACAGCACGGGCGTGCGGATCCTCGGCTGGCTCGGCCTGGCCGCCTTCGTGGCCTGGTACATGCTGCTGGTCTTCCGAACCGGCCGCGGTGAACGCAACGGCCTGGTGCTCGGCTCGCTCGGGGTCCTCGCCGCCCAGTCCACGCTCCTCGCCCTCACCCTGGGCCGCGAGTGGCTGGTGCTGTTCGTGTACGTGTCGATCGCGTCCGGCGCCGCCCTGCCGCTGCGCATGGCCCGCTGGACCATCCCGGGCGCCTGCGCCCTGCTGACCGCCGTGGCGTTCGCCGTGCCGGGCGGACACTCCTACCTGGCCGGCCTGCTCATCCCGGCCCTGCTCGGCGGCTTCGCGATGACCGGCGTGCGCGAACTCGTCCGGACGACCATCGCCCTGCGAGAGGCCCGCGCGACCGTCGCCCAGCTCGCCGCCAACGAGGAGCGCCTGCGCCTGGCCAGGGACCTGCACGACCTGCTCGGCCACTCACTCTCCCTGATCACGCTCAAGAGCGAACTGGCCGGGCGGATGCTGCCCGGGCAGCCCGACAAGGCGGCCCAGCAGGTCGCCGACATCGAGCAGGTCAGCCGCCAGGCCCTCGTCGACGTACGCGAGGCCGTCACCGGCTATCGCCGCCCCCGCCTGAACGCCGAACTCGCCGGTGCCCGCGTCGCCCTGACCGCGGCCGGAGTCACCGCCGGACTGCCCGCCGAACCCGGCCTCGCCGATGTGCCCGAGGAGCGCGAGTCGGCCCTCGCGTGGGCGCTGCGCGAGGCGGTCACCAACGTCGTACGGCACAGCGGCGCCCGCCGCTGCACGGTCGAGCTGGTGCGCCGCCAGACCCTCGACGGGCCGGTCCTGGAACTCACCGTCGAGGACGACGGCTCGGGCGGCAAGGGAACCGTCGCGGGAAACGGTCTCGCCGGGCTCACCGAACGCCTCACCAAGGTGGGCGGAACCCTGGAGGCGGGCCCGTCCAAGCACGGCTTCCGCCTGGTCGCCCGCGTGCCGGCGGCCGGAGCGGCGGACGTAGGATCCCGGGCATGAGCCGCACGATCAAGGTCCTGCTCGCCGAGGACCAGTCGATGGTCCGCGAAGCCCTGGCCGCCCTGCTCGGCCTGGAGGAGGACATCGAGGTCGTGGCCCAGGTGGCCCGCGGCGACGAGGTCCTCGAGGCGGCCCGCGAGCACGCCGTGGACGTGGCCCTGCTGGACATCGAGATGCCCGGCGCGACGGGCATAGAGGCCGCGGCGCGCCTGCACACCGAGCTCCCGGCGGTGAAGCTGGTCATCCTCACCACCTTCGGCCGCCCCGGTTACCTGCGCAGCGCCATGGAGTCCGGCGCCGACGCCTTCCTCGTCAAGGACGCCCCGGCCGCCCAGCTCGCCGAGGCCGTCCGCAAGGTCCTCACCGGGGAACGGGTCATCGACCCGACCCTCGCGGCAGCGGCCCTGGCGGAGGGCGCCAACCCGCTGACGGACCGGGAGCGAGAGGTCCTGCGGGCAGCAGCCGACGGCTCCACCAACGCCGAACTGGCCACGACCCTGCACCTCTCCCAGGGCACGGTCCGCAACTACCTCAGCACAGCCATTCAGAAGCTGGCGGTACGCAACCGGGCGGAGGCGGTCCGGGTGGCACGGGAGAAAGGCTGGTTGTGAGAGCGCCCCGTCAGGGGCGCGGGGAACTGCGCGAAGCAGGTCCACGCACCCGCACGCAAGACCACACGAGCCCCTAGGGCGGGAAGGCGTCAGTTGAGCATCGCCCGGGCCGCAAAAGCCTCCCCCCGCACCCGCTCGGCCGCGCCCTCATCCACGGCCTCCACCACCTCCGCGTAGGCCTCCAACTCCAAGGCCCCACCGAGAAACTCCCCCCGCCGCACGAGCAACTGCGCCCGCTCGTACCGCAACCGCGCCGGATGCGACGGCAGCAGCAACGACAACTCCACCGCCCACAACGCCACATCCGACCGTTCGGGCCGGGCCGCGGCCCACGCCCGTACGTTGTTCAGGATCCGCAGCACCACATCCAGCGGATCCGCCGGCCGGAGCATCGACGGATCGATCCCCGCCCCCGTCGCCCCGGCCACCAGCACCTGCGCGTCGGCCCCGCTGAGCACCCGCCCTCCGTCGAACGGATCGGCGAGAACCTGCCCCTCCTCGGGCCCGAACCCGACGACGAAATGCCCCGGCAGGGCCACCCCGTACACCGGCGCCCCCGCCCGCCTGGCGACCTCCATCCACACCACCGACAGCAGGATCGGCAGCCCTCTGCGCCGCACGAGCACCTCGTGCAGCAGCGAGGACTCCAGGCGCTGATAGTCACCCGCGGTGCCGTGGAACCCCATCCGGTCGCCGAGCAGATCCCGCAGGGCGACCGCCCAGGCCCGCGGTCCGGCGGGCCGGTAGGGCAGCAGACCGGCCAACCGGTCCAGTTCGACCTGCGCTGCGTCCAGGCCCGCCTCGTCCAGCTCCCTGTCCGCCTCCGCGCCCACCAGCAGGCACAGCGTCGACAGATCGGGCCGTTCGGACCTGGCCTCCTCGGCGAACCGCCGCCGTAGCTCGGCGGAACGCCCGGGGGACGGGGGGTACGGGGGACGCATGGCTGGCTCGTGCCCTCTCGCGACGATCGTCTACCGGCCGGTGCCGCCGGCGTCCGGCGCCCGGTAGTGGTGGTAGGCGTGGTGCACTTCGAGGCCCATGGGGGCGTACAGCGCCCGCGCTCCGGCGTTGCCGGCCTCGACCTGGAGCCACGCGGCCGACGCGCCCTCGTCGAGCGCCCGGCGGGCCAGCGCGGCCATCACGGCCGTGGCGAGACCCTGCCGCCGCAGCGCCGGATCTACCTCGACGGCGGCGAACCCGGCCCACCGCCCGTCGACGACACACCGCCCGATGGCGGCCGGCCCCGCCGGCCCGGGCACGCTCGCGAACCACACGGAGGACCCGCTCCGCAGCACCCGCAACGCCACCTCGCTCACGCCCTTGCGCTGGTACCGGCCCAGCCAGGCCTCATCGGCCTCCCGGGACAGGACGACCCCCGCAGTGTCCCCCCGGTCGGCGACCGGCGCCAGCGGCCCGGTCCACAGCTCGGCGGTCACCTCCCGCACCCAGCCCCGCCGCTCCAGCTCGGCGCAGAGCAGCTCCTGCGTGCCCTCGGCGCCGGTCGCGGTCTGGACGTAGGCCGGCAGTCCGCGCTCGCCGTACCAGCGCCGCACGGCACCGAGCGCCTCGTCGAGCGGCACGCCCGGCTCGCCCAGTGGCAGCACCGAGTTGGCCCGCCGGGTGAACCCCGACGCGGCCCGCAGCTCCCACTCGCCGAGCCGTTCGCTCTCCACCGGCCGCCAGGCCCGCGCGGCGACCCGGGCCAGCTCCTCGTAGGAGGCGGCCGGGCCACGGCGACGCGCCGGTGCGGAGGGCACGGTCTTCCCCGCGACCAGCGCCGATTCCGCGATACGGACGCTCTCGCCACTCCTGCGTGTGATGAGCAGCACACCGTTGTCCCATGATGTGAGAACACCGACCGTGTCGGTGAACTTCTCCACCGGAACCGGATGTTCGATCAAGCTCCGCACGGAGACCCGTTTGCCCACGTCAGCAGGCGTGATACGGACCTCGAGTCGCCCGGCGGCAGAGATTTCCACAGGTCAGTTCACCCCTCCTGTTCGGATCATGCCCAGGAACGGAGATACTAGGGGCGGGCATCGACGACGCCGCGCTCCCGCGCGCCAGGCGGCGGAGCCTGAGGAGGCCCGCCAGCGCCCTATCGAGGAGGAACGACAGCGTGACCTACGTCATCGCGCAGCCTTGTGTCGACGTCAAGGACAAGGCGTGCATCGAGGAGTGCCCGGTCGACTGCATCTACGAGGGCCAGCGGTCCTTGTACATCCACCCGGACGAATGCGTCGACTGTGGTGCCTGTGAACCGGTCTGCCCGGTCGAGGCGATCTTCTACGAGGACGACACTCCCGAGGAGTGGAAGGACTACTACAAGGCGAACGTCGAGTTCTTCGACGAGCTCGGCTCGCCGGGCGGCGCCAGCAAGCTGGGGCTGATCGAGCGCGACCACCCCTTCGTCGCCGCGCTGCCGCCGCAGAACCAGTAGGAGCGGCCCGCACTTGCGTGCCGCCTCGGTCCCGTACGGCCCGATCACCCGTTGATCGCCGTACGGGGCCGAGGCGTTTGCCGTCACCGGCTCGTACGTACCAGAAAGTGAGCCAGAACCCGTGTCCGCAGTCTCCGACCGCCTGCCCACCTTCCCCTGGGACAAGCTGACCCCGTACAAGGCCACGGCTGCCGCCCATCCGGACGGCATCGTCGACCTGTCCGTCGGCACCCCCGTCGACCCGGTGCCCGAGCTGATCCAGAAAGCGCTGGTGGCCGCCGCCGACTCGCCTGGCTACCCGACCGTCTGGGGCACGCCCGAGCTGCGCGACGCGATCACCGGATGGGTGGAGCGCCGCCTCGGCGCCCGGGACGTCACCCACCGCCATGTGCTGCCGATCGTCGGCTCCAAGGAACTCGTCGCCTGGCTCCCGACCCAGCTGGGCCTCGGCCCCGGCGACCGGGTGGCCTTCCCGCGCCTGGCCTACCCGACGTACGAGGTCGGCGCCCGGCTCGCGCGTGCCGCGTACGAGGTCTACGACGACCCGACGGAGCTCGATCCCGAGGGCCTGAAGCTGCTCTGGCTGAACTCCCCGTCGAACCCCACGGGCAAGGTCCTCGCCAAGGAGGAGCTGACCCGGATCGTGGCCTGGGCCCGCTCGCACGGCATCCTGCTCTTCTCGGACGAGTGCTACCTGGAGCTGGGCTGGGAGGCCGACCCGGTCTCGGTCCTGCACCCGGACGTCAACGGCGGTTCCCACGAGGGCATCGTCGCCGTCCACTCGCTCTCCAAGCGCTCGAATCTCGCCGGCTACCGCGCCGCCTTCCTGGCCGGCGACCCGGCGGTCCTCGGCCCGCTGCTGGAGATCCGCAAGCACGGCGGCATGATGACGTCGGCTCCGACCCAGGCGGCGGTGATCGCGGCGCTCGGCGACGACGACCACGTCCGGGTCCAGCGCGAGCGCTACGCCTCCCGCCGTGAGCTGCTGCGCGAGGCCCTGGTCACCCACGGCTTCCGCATCGAGCACAGCGAGGCCAGCCTCTACCTGTGGGCCACCCGGGGCGAATCCTGCTGGGACACGGTCGACCACCTGGCCAAGCGGGGCATCCTCGTGGCCCCCGGCGACTTCTACGGTCCGGCCGGCGCCGAGTTCGTCCGGGTGGCGCTGACGGCGTCGGACGAGAGGGTCGCGGCGGCGGTACGGCGCCTGTAGCCGGTGCCGCGGTGAGCACATGCCTGAGGGGCCCGGGGAAGCTTCCCCGGGCCCCTCAGGCCTCGGACAGAGGGCTCGGCGTCAGCCGACCGGCAGGCCCTTCGTCGGCAGGGCGCCCGGGCCGCCCTTCGCGAGGGAGTCCGTCGGCAGACCGCCCTTGGTCGAACCGGCTGCCTCACCGACGAGCTTCCCGGCGGTGCCCGCCGCCTCACCGGCCGCCTTCTGCGCGACGGGCGTGGCCTTCTTGACCGCCTTGCCGCTGAGCTTGCCCGCGGTCGGCACCGCCTTCTTGACGGCCTTGCCGCCGGTGTCACCCGCGGTCTTGGAGACGTCCGTCGTCGCGGTGTCGACGGTCTTGCCGGCGTTCGCCGTGTCCAGGGCGGTCAGCCCGCCGAGGTTCGGGGCGGCCGGCAGCTCGGGGGCCGCACTGGCGGAGCCGGCCGCACCGACCCCGGCAGCCGCTCCCGCAGCGACGATCAGCGCGGCACGGGCGATACGGCGGGTCAGGGGGAGGGACATGGTGCTCCTTCAACGGGAGAGAACAGAGGTTCGTGAAGTGTCCGACCGGCACCGGGCGTTGATCGACTGGCTGTGATCGACCCCGGGCTCGGACGCAGTGACTACCGCTCGAAACCCACGAAGGTTGCGGCGCCGGAACGTAAAGAGTTGGTAATGCGTCGCATAATCGGCTGCGGACAAACGGGCGAAAAGGCCTCCGCCGGAAAGCCCGCCGCGCCCCTTCCGGCCCTGTGCGCCCAAGGGTTTTCGGGAGTTTTCGGGGGAGGGGGCGAAAACCTGGCCACGCCCTCCGTGCGGGGCCGCACGGATAACGCCCAAGGGTGAGTTCCCGTACCCCTGCGCGATCTAGCGCATCGTGACAATACGGACGGCGTCCGCGGTGCGTTCCGCACCCGCGGTGCCCTTCCGCGCGATGGTGCGCCACTGGCTGGCGGTGTTCCCCGCCACCCACTCCCGCCCCGCGTAGGTGACGCGCGCGATGTGCAGCTCGGAGGCGTTGGCCACGGCCCAGTGCGCCAGCTGCCAGCCGCGCAGGCCCGGGCCCCGCCCGGCCGCCGAGGGGGCGTCCGCGCTCACCGGCAGTGTCACGGTCCGCCCGCCGCTCCCGTCCGTGGCGCTCGGGGACGGTGTGGGCGTGCCCCCCGACGTACCGTCCACCTCGGCGCCGGCCGGGTCCAGAACGTCCCGCCCGAAGTCGCGCACGAGTGCGGCACGCACCCCGTCCGGGCCCGATGCCCGGGTCGCGGCCGGGCGGCCGTCGCAGGTCAGCGTGGCCGCGGACTGCCCGGTGAGGGCCGCGGCCAGCAGCGCTGCGTCCGGCTCGTGCTTGGCGTAGGCCTGCGGGAAGCCGCTGCGCTGCACGCGCTGCGCCGCGACGGTGAGCGGCAGCCGGGTGTAGCCGGGCACCTTGACCAGATGGTCGTAGAACTCACCGGCCGAGTACGTCGGGTCCATGATCTCCTTCGGCGTTCCCCAGCCCTGCGAGGGCCGCTGCTGGAACAGGCCGAGGGAGTCACGGTCGCCGTGCCTGATGTTGCGCAGGGCCGATTCCTGCAGCGCGGTCGCCAGGGCGATGGTCACGGCCCGCTCGGGCAGACCGCGCCCGGTCCCGACGGCGGTGATCGTCGCCGCGTTCACCGCCTGCTCGGGCGTGAACTCGTACGACGCCCCGTCGCCCTTGCCGGAGACCACCTTGCAGCCCGGCCCGCCCGAGCCCCCGGTGACGTACTGCACGACGAGGTAACCGGCGACCGCGAGCAGGGCCACGAACGCGGCTCCGCATCGGAAGAGGCGGCCACGACGCTTGGGGGAGGACGACTCTGGCACGCCGTACAAGGTACTGGAGAGTACGCAGTGACATGAGCCAGGTGGGAAGAGTGCGGCCGGGGCCTGGCGCGTTAGGGTCGACGGCATGGCCGACACCTCGCTTGACCTCACGCTGGACGCCGCGGAGCTCACCGCCCGGCTCGTCGACTTCCGCTCCGAGAGCGGCACCGAGAAGCCCCTCGCCGACGCGATCGAGACCGCGCTGCGCGCTCTGCCCCATCTGACGGTCGACCGGTACGGCAACAACGTCGTGGCCCGCACGAACCTCGGCCGCTCGGAGCGGGTGATCCTGGCCGGGCACATCGACACCGTGCCGATCGCGGACAACGTCCCCTCCCGGCTCGACGAGGACGGCGTCCTGTGGGGCTGCGGCACCTGTGACATGAAGTCGGGTGTCGCCGTGCAGCTGCGCATCGCGGCCACGGTCCCGGCCCCCAACCGCGACCTGACCTTCGTCTTCTACGACAACGAGGAGGTCGCAGCCGAGCTGAACGGCCTCAAGCACGTCTCCGAGACGCACCCCGAATGGCTGGAGGGCGACTTCGCGGTGCTTCTGGAGCCGTCGGACGGCCAGGTCGAGGGCGGCTGCCAGGGCACGCTGCGGGTCCTTCTGAAGACCACCGGCGAGCGGGCCCACTCCGCGCGCGGCTGGATGGGCTCCAACGCGATCCACGCCGCGTCCCCGATCCTCGCCCGGCTGGCCGCCTATGAACCCCGCTGGCCGGTCATCGACGGCCTGGAGTACCGCGAAGGCCTGAACGCGGTCGGCATCAGCGGGGGAGTGGCCGGCAACGTGATCCCCGACGAGTGCGTCGTCACCGTCAACTTCCGCTACGCGCCCGACCGCACGCCCGAGGAGGCTGTCGCGCACGTCCGGGAGGTCTTCGCGGACTGCGGGGTGGAGGAGTTCGAGGTCGTCGACCACAGCGGCGCGGCGATGCCCGGACTGTCCCACCCGGCGGCGAAGGCGTTCATCGAGGCCGTCGGCGGCACCCCGATGCCGAAGTACGGCTGGACGGACGTCTCCCGCTTCTCGGCGCTCGGTGTGCCCGCGGTCAACTACGGCCCGGGCAACCCCCACTTGGCGCACAAGCGGGACGAGCGCGTGGAGGTCGCCAAGATCCTCGCGGGCGAGGAGCGGCTGCGGAACTGGCTGACCGCCTGAGCCCGCCGGACGCCCCTCGGGTTTACGCCGCTCCATCGCGGACATGCTCACGTCCCTCGTTCGTAACCCGCGTAGATCTACGCTGAGGTGGAAAGACAGGCACCACGGAGGGAGCGCACATGGCGACCGGCAACCCCGAGGGGAAGAAGCAGCCGCCGGAGGAGAAGCGCCTTGGCCCGGTCCTCCAGCGGCGGGACCAGGTGCAGGCCAGCACCACCGACCAGCGGCTGCTGGACGAGCGGGCCCCCTCCGACTGGGTCCACACCGACCCCTGGCGCGTGCTGCGCATCCAGTCGGAGTTCATCGAGGGCTTCGGCACGCTCGCCGAACTCCCGCCCGCGATCAGCGTCTTCGGCTCGGCGCGGACCCCGGCGGACTCGCCCGAGTACGAAGCGGGTGTGCGGCTGGGGCAGGGTCTGGTCGACGCGGGCTTCGCGGTGATCACGGGCGGCGGCCCGGGCGCGATGGAGGCGGCCAACAAGGGCGCCCTGGAGGCGAAGGGCATCTCCGTCGGCCTCGGCATCGAGCTGCCGTTCGAACAGGGCCTGAACCCGTACGTCGACATCGGCCTGAACTTCCGCTACTTCTTCGTCCGGAAGATGATGTTCGTCAAGTACGCCCAGGGCTTCGTGGTCCTGCCCGGCGGACTCGGCACCCTCGACGAGCTCTTCGAGGCCCTCACCCTCGTCCAGACCCAGAAGGTCACCCGCTTCCCGATCGTCCTGTTCGGCAGCGACTACTGGGGCGGCCTGGTCGACTGGCTCCGCGACACGGTGATCGCCCAGGGCAAGGCGGCGGAGAAGGACCTGCTGCTGTTCCACGTGACGGACGACGTGGACGAGGCGGTGGCGCTGGTGTCGAAGGAGGCGGGGCGCTGAGGCGCTTTGCGAGCCCGGCCTCCTGTCCGACCGTGTCGGGCGGCGGGCGGGCATGGATCCCGGGGGTCCAGGGGGCGGAGCCCCCTGGTACCAGGGCTAGGCCAACCCCCGCCGGGCGACGGCAGGACCCCGATGCCCCGCGATCGCCGCCACCATCTCCAGCACCTGCCGCGTCTCCGCGACCTCGTGCACCCGGTACACCTGCGCCCCCAGCCACGCGGACACCGCCGTCGTCGCCAATGTCCCCACCACCCGCTCCTTCACGGGCCGGTCCAGCGTCTCCCCGACGAAGTCCTTGTTGGACAGCGACACCAGCACAGGCCACCCCGTGGCCACCATCTCGTCCAGCCGCCGCGTCGCCTCCAGGCTGTGCCGGGTGTTCTTCCCGAAGTCGTGCCCCGGATCGATCATGATCGACTCCCGTGGCACCCCCAGCGCGAGCGCCCGCTCGGCCAGGCCGACCGTCACGTCCAGGATGTCCGCCATGACGTCGTCGTACTCGATCCGGTGCGGCCGCGTCCTCGGCTCTGCCCCGCCCGCGTGCGTGCACACCAGCCCCACCCGGTACCGTGCGGCGACCTCCGCCAGGCCCGGATCGACCCCGCCCCAGGCGTCGTTCAGCAGATCGGCCCCGGCCTCGCACACGGCCTCGCCGACCTCGGCCCGCCAGGTGTCCACGCTGATGATCACGTCCGGGAACCGCCGCCGCACCTCCGCGACGAACCCGACCGTGCGCCGGGCCTCCTCCTCGGCCGTGACCTCCTCGCCCGGCCCGGCCTTGACTCCGCCGATGTCGATGATCGCGGCCCCCTCGGCCACCGCCTGCTCCACACGCGCCAGGGCCGGCTCGTCGCGGAAGGTGGCGCCCCGGTCGTAGAAGGAGTCCGGGGTGCGGTTCACGATCGCCATGATCACCGGCTCGTGCGATCCGAATTCCCGCTTGCCCAGCCTGAGCATCCCCTGTGACCTTTCCTGGATACGTCCCGTCTTCCGCCGCCTGCGACCCTAACGGTCGGACTCGCATGGCACGATCGGAGCCTGACAACATCCGACTCGGAGGACGTGCGCAGCGTCCGATGCATCCGACCGTGGGGGCCCCGCGATGGTTATGTTCCTGTTCCTGGTCGTCGCGCTCGCCGTCGTGGTCGGCGCGGTGACGCTCGCCGTGGTGGGCGGCGGTGAGAGCAGCCCGCTGCCCGAGGCCGCCCCCGAGCGGCTGCGGGACCCGCTGCCCCCGGACCGGCCGGTCGACCGCGCGGACGTCGAGAGCCTGCGCTTCCCACTCGCCGCCCGCGGCTACCGCATGGCCGACGTGGACGACGCCCTGAGCCGCCTGGGCGCCGAGCTCGCCGAGCGCGACGCCCGCATCGCCGACCTGGAGTCCGCCCTCGCCGGTGCCCGGTCGTCCGCCGCCCACGGGCCGGCGCCGGCCGGGGAGAACCATGTCTCCATGGACAAGCCGAAGCGGGAGGACCGGCCGTGAGCGACGGCTCCGCCCTGGCCGGCCCGGACGGCGCACCGCGCTGCCCCTGGGCCCTGTCCGCCCCGGAGTACGTCGCCTACCACGACGAGGAGTGGGGCCGCACCGTCCACGGCGACGACGCCCTCTTCGAGCGGCTCAGCCTGGAGGCCTTCCAGTCCGGCCTGTCCTGGATCACCATCCTGCGCCGCCGGCCCGGCTTCCGCGCCGCCTTCGCCGACTTCAAGATCGCGTCGGTGGCCGCCTTCACCGAGGAGGACCGCGGGCGTCTCCTGGCCGACGCGGGCATCATCCGCAACCGGGCCAAGATCGACGCGACCCTCGCCAACGCCCGTGCGCTGGCCGAATGGGCCCCGGGCGAGCTGGACGAACTGATCTGGTCCCACGCCCCCGACCCGGCCGGCCGCCCGGTCCCGAAGACCCTCTCGGACGTCCCGCCCGTCACCCCCGAGTCGACGGCCCTGTCCAAGGCCCTGAAGAAGCGGGGCCTGCGCTTCGTCGGCCCGACGACGGCGTACGCATTGATGCAGGCGTGCGGCCTGGTGGACGATCACTTGGAAGCGTGCGTGGCGAGGGGCGCCCCGAAAGGGGCGCGGGTAACTGCGCGCTCCACCACGTAGAACCCGCAGCTCCCGACGGCGCTGAACCCCCGAGCTCACCGGCCCAGATACTTCGGCTTCTCCTTGTTCACGAAAGCCTGCACCGCGATCGCGTGGTCCTCGGAGGAGCCGGCCCGGGTCTGGAGCTCGTCCTCCTTCTCCAGGGCCTCCTCCAGGGAGTGCGTCAGCCCGTACGCCACCGACTCCTTCAGCGCCGCGTACGCCACCGTCGGCCCCTCGGCCAGCGCCCGCGCCACCTTCTCGGCCTCCGCGCGCAGCTCGGCGGACGGCACCAGCCGGTTGGCGATGCCCAGCTCGTACGCCTCCTGGGCGCCGATGCTGCGCGGGAAGAGCAGCAGATCGGCGGCGCGGCCCGGGCCGATCACCCGCGGCAGCGTCCAGGAGATCCCCGAGTCGGCGGTCAGTGCCACGCCGGCGAACGAGGTGTTGAACGCCGCGGAGTCCGCCACGATCCGGTAGTCCGCGGCGAGCGCGAAGCCGAAGCCCGCCCCGGCCGCCACCCCGTTCACGGCGGCGACGACCGGCTTCGCCGCCCCCGCCAGCGCCCGCACGATCGGGTTGTAGTGCTCCCGGACCGTGCTCATGGTCTGCCCCGAGCCGGTCTCCCGGTCCTGGACCAGCAGCCCGATGTGCTCCTTGAGGTCCTGCCCGACGCAGAACGCCCGGTCCCCGGCCGCGGTCAGCAGGACCGCCCGCACGGCACCGTCGCCCGCCGCCGACTCGACCGCCTCCCGCAGGGCGACCTTGGTCTCCACGTTCAGCGCGTTCATCGCCTCCGGGCGGTTCAGCGTGATCGTCGCGAGCCCGTCGCTCACCTCGTAGAGCACGGTGTCGGCCATGGCGTATCCCCTCCAGGTCGCGGAACGGGGACGTACCGGCCGGTACGCCCCGGGTCTGCAGGACAGCATGACGGAGATCGCGGGCCGGTAACCGGACCGGACGTGTGACCTGCGTCAAACAATTCTCGTCCGGATCGGTTCGGAGGAAGTGTGTGCGGTGGCGGAGTATTGCAGTCTCATCGCCGAATTGAGTGGTTTTGCTCGCGTGCGTTGCCCAAGCGATGCCGACCGATGTTGGTCATCGGGTCCTGAGATGCGGGATAATGGCTTGGAAGCAATGTGTTCGATGCCGGTGTCGCGTGTCCTGCCACAAGGACCGCACGTGTGCCCTTCTCAGGGGCCGTCGGCTTTGACGATGAGCTGGGTTTCAGGAAGGGGAACGAGCATGGCGGCCATGAAGCCGCGAACGGGTGATGGCCCGCTCGAGGTGACCAAGGAGGGGCGGGGCATCGTCATGCGCGTTCCGCTCGAAGGCGGCGGTCGGCTCGTCGTCGAGCTGACCCCGGACGAGGCCGACGCGCTCGGCGACGCCCTCAAGAAGGTCGTCGGCTGACGCGCAAGCGACCATACCCTTTCAGTCGCCCCGGCATCACCTCGGTGCCGGGGCGGCTGTTTTTCCGGCCGATGACACTCGCCTGCCCCGGCCCCCGCTCCGGCTAACGTGCGACCCGGCTAGCGTTTCACCGCGCACAGCAGCCCGTCGCCCACCGGCAGCAGTGACGGCACCAGCTCCTGGCTCTCGCGCACCGCGCGCAGCAGCTCCCGCAGCCGCAGTACCTCCGTGGGCTGCGGGCCGGAGTCCACCGTCCGGCCGTTCGCGAAGGCTCCCTCGAAGACGACCAGCCCTCCGGTGCGCAGCAGACGCAACGATTCGGCGAGGTAGTCCATGACCTCCAGACGGTCACCGTCGCAGAAGACCAGGTCGTAACCGGCGTCGGCGAGGCGGGGCAGCACGTCCAGGGCGCGGCCCGGGATGAAGCGGGCCCTGTTGCTGGCGAAGCCGGAGGCGCGGAAGGCCTGACGGGCGAACTGCTGGTGCTCCGGCTCGGGGTCCACGGTCGTCAGGACACCGTCCGGCCGCATACCGTGCAGGAGGTGGATCCCGGAGACACCGCAGCCGGTCCCGATCTCCGCGACGGCCTTGGCGTCGACCGACGCGGCCAGCAACCGCAGCGCGGCGCCCGTGCCGGGCGTCACCGAGCGCAACCCTGCCTCGCGGGCCCGGTCCCGGGCCCAGTGCAGTGTTTCGTCCTCGGCGACATAGGCGTCGGCGAACGCCCAGCTCGTCTGCCGGTTGCCGGTAATGACCCTCTCCTGTCCCCGTGAATGCCTGGGCGTGACTGTATCCGTTGGGCACGGGAACCCGCAGATGGGACCGGTCGTTCAAAGAGATGAGCGAGCGGCGTGGGCCGGGGCGGGGGGACGGGCAGTGGATCAGGACGCCGAGCAAGGGCTGACGCAGCAGTACGAGGCGTATCAGCCCAGATCAAATTCTCGTAAAACCACTTATCCGGTCCTAACGGGCGAGGTGGCTATGGTAGGGGCTCCACTGGACACCACCAGAGCTGACAGGGGAGGTGCGGCTGCGCCTGTGGATCGCGGAGGAGTGTTCCGGCGCTTCCGCGGACCGGCAGGCAGGCCGACATCTGTGAACGACACCGCTGCTGACCACAGTCACGCCACCGACTTCGCCCAGACCGCGACCTTCACCACCGACGCGGACGGGCAGGCGTGGACTCCGCCCACGTGGGAGGAGATCGTCAGCACGCACAGCGGCCGGGTCTACCGGCTCGCCTACCGTCTGACCGGCAACCAGCACGACGCGGAGGACCTCACGCAGGAGGTCTTCGTCCGCGTCTTCCGCTCCCTGTCGACCTACACGCCGGGCACCTTCGAGGGCTGGCTGCACCGCATCACCACGAACCTCTTCCTGGACATGGTCCGCCGCAAGCAGCGCATCCGCTTCGACGCGCTCGGCGAGGACGCGGCCGAGCGCCTGCCCAGCAAGGAGCCCACGCCGCAGCAGATCTTCAACGACGCGCACTTCGACGCGGACGTCCAGCAGGCCCTCGACACCCTCGCCCCCGAGTTCCGCGCCGCGGTCGTCCTGTGCGACATCGAAGGACTGTCCTACGAGGAGATCGCGGCGACCCTCGGCGTCAAGCTCGGCACGGTCCGCTCCCGGATCCACCGCGGACGCTCCCAGCTGCGCAAGGCTCTCGCCCACCGCTCCCCGGAGGCGCGCGCCGAGCGCCGCTCCTTCGTGCCCCGGGTTGCCGCCCTGGGAGGAGGGGGCGCGAGCGCGTGAGCGGATCTCGGCCGAAAGCCTCCGAGGGTCACCTCGCAGAGCAGCATCTGGGAGACCGGCTCTCCGCCCTGGTGGACGGAGAGCTCGGTCATGACGCGCGTGAGCGCGTACTGGCGCACGTGGCCACCTGCCCGAAGTGCAAGGCGGAAGTGGACGCCCAGCGCCGGCTGAAGAACGTCTTCGCGGAGGCGGCCCCGCCGCCCCCCTCCGAGAGTTTCCTGGCCCGCCTGCAGGGACTACCCGCGGGCGGCGGCCCGGACGGTGAGATCACACCGCCGGGCGGAGGAGGACTGCCCGGAGGACTGTCCGGACGGTTCGGGTCGTCCGGGGCCTTCGGTGTGAAGCGCGAGGAGCGGTTCGAATTCGGGTACGCCCCGTCCCGGTCCCACCTGCCCGTGGTGCCCGCGTCCCCGGGTGGAACCCCCGGCCTTCCCTCCGGCGGTCCGCTGCCCGGCCACCGGGGTCTGCCCTCGGAGCGGGGCTTCCGCATGCACGACGTGGGCCGGCACGACGGCGACCGGTCCTCCTCACGGCTGCGCATCGCGTTCGTGGCCGCCGGTGCCGTGTCCCTGGCGGCGATCGCGCTGGGCGGCGTCACCACCGGCATCCCGGCCGACACGGAGGCCCGCGGCGGCCAGGGCACGGGGAGCAACGTCACCCCGATGCGCACCCAGGGCACCGGCGCCGCGACACCCGAGTCGCAGCGCCGCCGGACGGCCCCGCAGCTCGGGCAGGTCCACGGCGAGAGCATGCTCGGCCGCCCCCCGGTCGCCCCGACCGAGGTCTCGGCCCCGCTGCTGCCAGGGGTGCCGTCCGCCGCACAGCACCACGCGTTCCACGCGCTGACCGCCCCGGTGGTGGCCGGAGCCGCCGCCATGTCCCCGTTGATACGTCCGCTCGAAGCGGCCACTCCGGTCGCTCTGACCTCGTGGTCCGCGGTCCCCGAGATCAGGGCTCCGCTGCTCGCCGTGCCCCTCTCGGACCCGACTCCTTCCTCCTCGTCCCCGGCTTCCTCGCGTACGGCTCACTGACCGGCCTCTGCGCACCGGCCCGCGAACCTGATTGAATCCGGGGGTAGTCGCCCGTGGCCGAGGTGAGGCCGGGCGCCGGTTCGAGGAACCGCGGCCACCGCGACGAGCCGTGCCGCGGCTGTGGGGAGAGCATGAACGAGGGGAAGCCCACGAAAGCGAAGTGGTGGAGCCGTCCACGGCCGCAGGACCTTGCGGGGGAGCCGGAGGGCACGGACCAGGCCGTGGCCCAGGCCCCGGGTGCGAGCGGTGTGCACGGGCCGGTGACGGCCCCGGGCCAGGCCGGCTCCGACGGGGACTTCGAGCTGCCCCGTCCCGCGCCCCGGCAGGACGCGGACGGCGACTACGAGCTGCGGCGCCCCGAGGCGGTCCCGGCCGAGAGCGCGGGAAAGCCGACGGCATCGGAGCCCGGGGCGGCGGAGGCCGGGCAGGGCGTTCCCGTCGCCTCCGTCTCACCCGCCGGGCCGGTGCAGGATGCTCCCCGGCCGCTGCACGACCCCGACCCGTACAGCACCCCGCCCTACGGCGAGCCCGGCCCCTGGGCGCCCGCGCCGCCCGTGCAGCACCCTGCGACGATCCCCGCGCAGGGCATGGCGATACCGGGACAGCCGGCCGTGCCGGGCACCGCGGCCGTGCCGTCGCCGCCCGAGCCGCACGGCGCACCGTCCGCCCCGGCCACCGGCGAGAGCGCCCCCTCCGCTCACCCGTCGGCCGAGATGCCGCACCCCGGTGCTCCCGCACCCGCCTCCGCCCCCGGCCCTTGGCAGCGCTACGACCCCTGGGCGGCCCCCGGTGCGGCCGGGCTACCGGGGCCCTTCCAGCAGAACGGCGCCGCCGTGCTCAGCACGGAGCAGCGGCGCAGGCGGGGCAGGAAGTCCCTGGTACTCGGCGCCGTACTGCTCGCGCTCGTGTCCGGGGGCATCGGCGGGGCCGTGGGGACGTATATGGAGCGCAACGGGGGCATGGGGACCGTCGAACTGCCGCAGGCCGGGAAGGAGGCCTCCGCGCGGGACGCGGACAGTGTGGCCGGGATCGCCGGACGGGCCCTGCCCAGTGTCGTCACCCTGCACGTCAGAGGCTCCGGCGAGCAGGGCACGGGCACCGGCTTCGTGCTCGACACCCGCGGGCACATCCTCACCAACAACCACGTCGTGCAGCCCGCCGGATCCGGCGGCGAGATCACCGTGACGTTCAACGGCGGGCAGACCGCGAAGGCCGAGGTCGTCGGCCGGGACAGCGGCTACGACCTCGCCGTCGTGAAGGTGAGGGGCGTCAGCGGACTCACGCCCCTGCCGCTGGGCAACTCGGACAACGTGCAGGTCGGCGACCCGGTCGTGGCCATCGGCGCCCCCTTCGACCTGGCCGGCACGGTCACCTCCGGCATCATCAGCGCCAAGGAGCGGCCCATCACGGCCGGTGGCGAGAAGGGCGACGGCAGCGACGTGTCCTACGTCGACGCGCTGCAGACCGACGCGCCCATCAACCCCGGCAACTCCGGCGGCCCCCTGCTCGACGCACGGGCCCGCGTCATCGGCATCAACTCCGCCATCCGCTCGGCGGACAGCGGCTCCGCGCAGGACAGCGCCCGGTCGGGGTCGATAGGCCTCGGCTTCGCCATACCCGTCAACCAGGGCAAACGTGTCGCCGAAGAGCTGATCAACACCGGGAAGGCCACCCACCCGGTCATCGGCATCACCCTCGACATGGACTACACGGGCGACGGCGCCCGCGTCGCCGCCGAGGGCAGCGAGGGCGGACCGCCCGTCACCGCGGACGGCCCGGGCGCCAAGGCGGGGATCAAGCCGGGCGACGTCATCACGGAGGTCGACGGCGTGCGGGTGCACTCCGGCGAGGAGCTGATCGTCAAGACCCGGGCGCACCGACCGGGCGACCGGCTGGAGCTGACCGTGCAGCGCGGCGGCAAGGACCGTGAGGTCTCGCTCGTCCTCGGGTCATCCGATGGCTGAGACATGAGGTCCGCGCCATGGGACGGCGTCCCGTCGGGCCGCACAACGGACCCACAAGGCAAACAATCGGGAAAGCGCTCACACCTCCCGCACTCGGAGGTCCCGGGACAGTACCGGTCGGACAGGATCGCCGGGTACCGTGGATCCGGCCCGGACCACGGCAAGACCCGCACCGACCACGAGGGCCGAGGACCGAGGACATCGCTAGGAGCTTCAGGTGTTCAATGACATAGGACCACTCGAGCTGGTGACGCTCATCGTCCTTGCCGTGCTCGTCTTCGGTCCGGACAAGCTCCCCAAGGTCATCCAGGACGTGACGCGCACGATCCGGAAGATCCGTGAGTTCTCGGAGAGCGCCAAGAACGACATCCGGGAAGAACTCGGCCCGGAGTTCAAGGACTTCGAGTTCGAGGACCTCAACCCCAAGACGTTCATCCGCAAGCAGCTGGACAACGAGGATCTGGGGCTCAAGGAGATCCGCAACGGTTTCGACCTGAAGAAGGAGATGGCCGAGGTCACCGACGCCGTCCACAGCCGTGACTCCGACACCTCCTCCGCTTCGTCGTCCGCGGGTTCCGCCGGTTCCTCCGGTGGTCGCATCGACATGACGAAGAAGCCCGAGGCGCCCGGCCCGGACGACCGGCCGCCCTTCGACGCCGACGCCACCTGACGCACACGGCCGGGGCGTACGCCGCGGGTGCGTGACGCGTTTCATACTCCGGTCGGGCTGTGTAGGGCCTGAACGGGGCGCCCGTGCGGCCCACGCGCCGGGCGGTTTCCCTGCTGCTCGCAGCGGTGTGGCTATGCTGCCGAGTTGTTGTGCGGACCGTGACGAGTACGCCCGAAGGGGGGCGGGCCGTAGCGGTCCGACTAGAGCGAGGAGGCGTCCGGGCACATGGAGACGACGAGTCGGGCTGTCGCGCAGACGCCGGCCGCGGAGGGCGGGCAACAGGCTCCCTTCGCCCGGCGTACGGTCGACGACTACCTGCGTGCGCCCTTCCCGTGGTACGGCCTCGACGAGGCCTTCACGGGGCCGCGCCGGCTGATGCAGGTGGGTACGACGGCCGACGGGGCCGTGGAACACGGGTCGATCGGCCACGGCGACGAGCCCACCATCCGCAACGAACATGCGGCCGGGAGCGATCAGGACGCCAAGGAGAAGTTCGCGGTCGTGGTGACGGTGGCGGCGCATCCCTCACGGCGTACGGCGGACGGGACGGGGCTCCTGGAGGCCACCTCGGTGTCCTCCGCGGCGTGGCTCGCGGGCGTCGGACTGCTGTCCTTCACCTGGCCCGGGCAGATGGACCACGCGCTGCGGGACGACTGGCTGGAGCAGCAGACCGAGACGGCGTGGGTGCTGGCGGACGACCTGGACGGGGACGACTGGTCGACGCTGTCGCTGCCCGTGGACGGGGTGCCGACGGCGTTCCACTACCGGGAGTCGGAGTTCGGCTGGGTGCTGGCCGGGTCGACTTCCGCGGGTGTCCACGTGGGCGCGTACGGCAGGGGCATGAGTGCGTACGGGCTCGGCTTCGCCGTGGTGAAGGACATCGCCGCGTACGCGTGAGTCCGCCCGGGGCGCCGTGAGTTTCGGCGCCCCATCGCCGTGGGGGTTCCGCTGTGCGGGCGGCTGCGGGTCGTGCGTGGTTGCCCGCGCAGTTCCCCGCGCCCCTGAGGTCGGTTCAGAACTTGTTCCTCGGAGTGATACCGAGCGACAGGCCCGACAGGCCTCGCTGGCGGCCGCCCAGCTTGCCCGCGATCGCCCGCAGGGCCGAGCCCGCCGGGGAGTCGGGGTCCGTGAGGACGACCGGCTTGCCCTCGTCGCCGCCCTCGCGCAGGCGCACGTCGATCGGGATGCTGCCGAGGACCGGGACGGTCGCGCCGGTCGTGCGGGTCAGGCCGTCGGCGACCAGCTGGCCGCCGCCCGTGCCGAAGACGTCGACCATCTCGTCGCAGTGCGGGCAGGGCAGGCCGGACATGTTCTCGACCACGCCGACGATCTTCTGGTGGGTCTGCACGGCGATGGAGCCCGCGCGCTCGGCGACCTCGGCCGCCGCCTGCTGCGGGGTCGTCACGACCAGGATCTCGGCGTTCGGCACCAGCTGCGCGACGGAGATCGCGATGTCGCCGGTGCCGGGCGGCAGGTCCAGGAGCAGGACGTCCAGGTCGCCCCAGTACACGTCCGCCAGGAACTGCTGCAGGGCGCGGTGGAGCATCGGGCCGCGCCAGACGACGGGGGCGTTGCCCGGGGTGAACATGCCGATGGAGATGACCTTCACGCCGTTCGCCGACGGCGGCATGATCATGTTCTCGACCTGGGTGGGACGGCCGTCGGCGCCCAGCATGCGCGGTACGGAGTGGCCGTAGATGTCGGCGTCGACGACACCGACCTTGAGGCCGTCGGCCGCCATCGCGGCCGCCAGGTTGACCGTCACCGAGGACTTGCCGACGCCGCCCTTGCCGGAGGCGACCGCGTAGACGCGGGTCAGGCTGCCCGGCTTGGCGAAGGGGACCTCGCGCTCGGTCTGGCCGCCGCGCAGGGCGGACGCCAGCTCCTTGCGCTGCTCGTCGCTCATCACGTCGAGCGTGACGTCGACGCGGGTGACGCCCTCGACCGCGGAGACCGCGTCCGTCACGCGCTGCGTGATCGTCTCCCGCATCGGGCAGCCCGAGACCGTGAGGTACACGGTGACCGCGACCGCACCGTCCGCGCCGATCTCCACCGACTTGACCATCCCGAGTTCGGTGATGGGCTTGTGGATCTCGGGGTCGTTCACCGTCGCCAGTGCCTCGCGCACCGCGTCTTCCGTAGCCATAGGACGATGGTACGGCGCCGTACCGGTGCGTAGGAAAGCGTCTCAGCGGTCGTCTGCGTCACGTCCGCCTGACCGTTCCGCCGGGAATACGACGGGGTCGTGACGGTGTCCGTTCTGCCGTTCCTCCATCTCCTTGACCATGTCCTGCAGCTCCGAGCGGATCCAGTCGCGGGTGGCGACCTCGCCCAGGCCGATGCGCAGGGCGGCGATCTCCCGCGTCAGGTACTCGGTGTCGGCGATCGACCGCTCGTTCTGCTTGCGGTCCTGCTCCAGGTTGACCCGGTCCCGGTCGTCCTGCCGGTTCTGGGCGAGCAGGATCAGCGGGGCGGCGTAGGAGGCCTGGAGGGACAGCATCAGCGTCAGGAAGATGAAGGGGTACTCGTCGAACCGCAGGTGGGCGGGGGCGAGGCTGTTCCAGACCACCCACAGGATGATGACGACCGTCATCCAGACGATGAACCGCCCGGTGCCCAGGAAGCGCGCGATGCGTTCCGACAGCCGCCCGAAGGCCTCCGGGTCGTACTCGGGCAGGAACCGGCGCCGGCGGGGCAGCGGCTGGTCGAGGCGGGTGGTGCGGGGCCGGGAGGCGGCAGTGGCGCCCGCCGGCGTGCGCTCCCGCGGGCCCTCGCGCTCAGGAACCATCGGTCGCCACCTCCTCGTCCAGGTGGAACTCCTGCTCTCGCCAGTCCTCCGGGAGCATGTGGTCGAGCACGTCGTCCACGGTGACCGCGCCCAGCAGCGACCCGGCCTCGTCGACGACGGGTGCGGCGACCATGTCGTACGTGGCGAAGAAACCGGCGATGGCCGGCAGCTCTGCCTCCGGGTCGAGCGGCTGCAGATCGGTGTCCACGATCGAGCTGACCAGGGACGGCGGTGGCTCGCGCAGCAGCCGCTGGAAGTGGACCGTGCCCAGGTACTTGCCGGTCGGCGTCTCGTCCGGGGGCCGGCAGACGTAGACCTGGGCGGCGAGGGCGGGGGAGAGGTCGCGGTTGCGGACCCGGGCCAGGGCGTCGGCGACGGTGGCGTCCGGGCGCAGCACGATCGGCTCGGTGGTCATCAGACCGCCCGCCGTGCGGTCCTCGTACGACATCAGGCGCCGCATGTCGGCCGCGTCGCCGGGCTGCATCAGGCTCAGCAGCCGCTCCTGCTCGTCCGTGGGCAGCTCGCCCAGCAGGTCGGCCGCGTCGTCCGGGTCCATGGCCTCCAGGACGTCGGCCGCGCGCTCCTCCTTCAGCTTGCCGAGGATCTCGATCTGGTCGTCCTCCGGCAGCTCCTCCAGCACATCGGCGAGCCGGTCGTCGTCGAGTGCGGCGGCGACCTCGGCCCGGCGCTTGGCGGAGAGGTGGTGCAGGACGTTGGCCAGGTCGGCCGGGCGCAGCTGCTCGAAGGTGGCGAGCAGGTTCTCGGCGCCCTGCCCCTGCTCCTCCAGGGAGAAGCCGGTGACGGCGGTCCACTCGACGGTCAGCGCCTCGCCCTTGGCCCGCCGGAAGGCACTGCCCTTCCTGCCCTTGCGGACGAAGACCCGGTCGATCTCCCACTCCCGGCGGGCGGGCAGCTGATGCACCGACAGGTCGAGGACGGTGACCTCCTCGCCGGTCTCGGTGAGCGTCACGCGCCGGTCCAGCAGCTCCCCGAAGACCAGCCGCTCGGTGGGCCGCTGCTCGAAACGCCGGACGTTGAGCACTCCGGTGGTGATGATCTGGCCGGACTGGATGGCGGTGACCCGGGTCATCGGCAGGAAGATACGGCGGCGGGTGGCGAGTTCGACGACGAGGCCGAGCAGCCTCGGCGGCCGCTGCCCCACCCGCAGCATGACGACCAGATCGCGCACCCGCCCCACCTGGTCGCCGGCTGGGTCGAAGACGGCGACACCTTGGAGGTGCGATACGAAGATCCGGGGGGCGCCCGCTGCCATGGCCGCGGCTCCTTTTCGTGCGGGGTGGTTCGTGGGTCCTGTGTGGAGGGCTTTCTTTGTGCCTGTGTCTTCCGAATTGCCCGCTCGGGTGGGCTTCAGGCTAGCCCGTCCTGATCGGTGGCGCGTCGGCGGCCGGTCCGGACGGACTGGCTCCGATCCGCCCGCACGACCCCGGTACCCTGCGGTACGCCGTTCAGGTCTCCCGTCAGAGAGGCAGCCCCACCTGTGACTCCGATTCGCCAGAGCCGTGGCCGCCGTGCCGCGCTCGCGAGCGCGACATGCGCCCTGCTCGTGACGGGAACGGTGCTCACCGGCTGTGCGGAGGATCCGAACGAGGGCACCAACGGGGTCGGCAGACTCCCCGCCGCCAAGATCCAGGGCAAGACCCGGTCGGCCGCCGAGGCCGCCGACGCGGTCCGGGTGCACGGCAACGTCGTCAGCGGCGGGCGGACGTACGCGCTCGACATGCGGCTGAAGGACGACGGCGGTGACGGTTCGGTCACCGCCAAGGGCGCGACCTTCAAGCTGCTGCGCATCGGCGAGCAGCTCTACGTCATGGCGGACGCCGAGTTCTGGACTCACGGCAGCGGCCGGGGCGGGAGCGGCAAGGCGGACGCGGCGGCGGCCTCCAAGCTCGACGGCAAGTTCGTGAAGGTGCCGCAGGGCGATCCCGCGTACAAGAAGTTCAGCGGTTTCACGGACAAGGCTCTCCTCCTCGACGGTCTGCTGACCCTGCACGGGACGCTCGCGACGGACGGCCACGACGAGGAGGCGGGCGTCCGCACCATCCGCGTCACCGGTGACAAGGGCTCCGGCGGCACTCTGGAGGTCTCCCTGGAGGGCAAGCCGTACCCGCTGCGCCTGGAGCGGGCCGGCGGGGCGGGAACCCTCACCTTCTCCGCCTGGGGAGAGGACTTCTCGCTCAGGAAGCCGGAGAGGAACGAGACCGTGGACTACGGCAAGCAGCTGCCGTCCTCGTAGGCCGTCAGGTCCGTTTGCGCTTCCTCAGCAGCAGGCGGGGCAGGCCCGCCGGGACCGGCCGGCGGGTGATCGCCGGGGACGGCAGGGGAGGCTCGGACAGCGAGCCGTCGGGCAGGGGCGCGGTCGCCCCCGTCGGTTCCAGGCGCAGCACCCGGCACTCGCGGGCCCAGCGGTCGGTCATGGCCTCGCCGTCCGGTGCGTTCAGCCGCTTGCCCTTGAGCTCGGCGACCGTCGCGTCCCACGCCTCGGAGCGCGGGGCGAGCTCCGTGACCCGCGCCGTCCAGGTGGCCAGCCGGCCGCCCTTGTCCTTGCTGCGGACCGTCACCTTCGCCTCGGCGCCGTCGGCGAGACTTGGCAGCGGCTGCTCGCCCGGCCCGTCGCCGACCAGGCACGCGGCCCCCTCGTGCCACACGTGCCACAGGGCGCGCGCCGGGCCGTCGGGGCCCTGGACCCAGACGAGGCCGGACTTCTTGGTGGCCTCCTCGACGAGGGCCTTGTCGAGCAGCTCGCTTGTCATGGGCCCAGCCTAACCAGGCCGCTCACAGCCATCCGTTCCGCTTCAGGGTGCGGTGGATGCCGAGGCAGACCACCACCGTGAAGCCGAGGATCACCGGGTAGCCGTAGCGCCAGTGCAGCTCCGGCATGTGGTCGAAGTTCATGCCGTACACGCCGCACACCATGGTCGGCACGGCGATGATCGCGGCCCACGAGGTGATCTTCCGCATGTCCTCGTTCTGGGCGACGGACGCCTGCGCCAGATTGGCCTGGAGGATGGAGTTGAGCAGCTCGTCGAAGCCGAGGACCTGCTCCTGGACGCGGGCCAGGTGGTCGGCGACGTCCCGGAAGTACTTCTGGATGTCGGGGTCGACCAGCCGCATCGGCCGCTCGCTCAGCAGCTGCATGGGCCGCAGCAGCGGTGACACGGCCCGCTTGAACTCCAGCACCTCGCGCTTGAGTTGGTAGATCCGGCCGGCGTCCGAACCGCGCGGCGAGCCCTTGCGCCCCGGGGAGAACACCTCGGTCTCCACCTCGTCGATGTCGTCCTGCACCGCGTCGGCGACGGCGATGTACCCGTCGACGACGTGGTCCGCGATGGCGTGCAGCACGGCCGACGGGCCTTTGGCGAGCAGCTCGGGGTCGTCCTGGAGGCGGTGCCGCAGAGCCCGCAGGGAGCCCTGACCGCCGTGCCGGACGGTGATGAAGAAGTCCCGTCCGGTGAAGCACATGACCTCGCCGGACTCGACGACCTCGCTGTTGGCGTCGAGCTGGTCGTGCTCGACGTAGTGGATGGTCTTGAACACCGTGAACAGGGAGTCGTCGTAGCGCTCCAGCTTGGGCCGCTGGTGCGCCTGGACGGCGTCCTCCACGGCCAGCGGGTGCAGCCCGAACTCACCGGCGATACCGGAGAATTCGGCCTCGGTCGGCTCGTGCAGGCCGATCCACACGAAACCACCGTCGCGGCGCGCCAGGCGCACCGCCTCGTGCGGGGTCAGGGCGGCCTCGGTCTCGACGCGGCGGCCGTCCCGGTAGACGGCGCAGTCGACGACGGCCGTGGCCGCGGCGGGGCTGCGGGTGGCGTCGTAGGTCCCGCTCTCCTTGCGCAGCGACACACGGGAGGGACGGACAACGGCGCGCAGGTCGCGGATCATCGACATGGCGGGCTCCTTCGCGGGCGGGCGACGAACGGCGCCGGCGACGGGTGGAACTACCCGGAATGAGGACGTTGTGACGACGGATGTTTCGCACGTCCACAAAGCGGGGAGCACCGCATCGTCGCGGTGGCCGGTTTCGTCACTGATTCAGCTACTGAGGCAGATCAGGCAAAGCGAAACGAAGCGCTCTTCCGCGGTGAAGCGAGTGCGAGAGGTGGCAGCCAGAGACAGAAGCGGCTACATCGGCGGCGCGAAGAGCGTGGTGCTACTGCACGGTCGACTTCGATCCATTGCAGCCCCACCTCCTCCGGCCGGTCCCTCGTAAGGGAGTTCCTTCGGCGTCGGGGCTTGATCGCGACGCTTCTGCGTGCTGCCCCGAACCACCGGGCAAGAGTAGCAGCCGACACAACTGTCAAGGTGCTGCTTTGCCCGCTACTGACGAGTTCTATGCTCGCCGCATGGCAGATGTTCTCCCTCTGGTCGAAGCCCGGTTGCGCAGCGCGCTGGGTGAACCGGACGCGCGCGCGGCGGTCACCTTCCTCGGCACGGACCGCATCGAGGTGCTCCGCTTCCAGGAGGGCGGCATCGTCCGCTACGCCTCGCTCGGCATGTCCGCGCACCCCATGACGGACCCCACGGCGGTGGTCGCCGACCCGGTCAAGGGGCCGCGTGCCGAGCTGGTCCTGTCGGTCCGTGCCGGTCTGGCCGACACTGACAAGGTGCTCCGGCCGCTCGCCGTGCTCGCCGCGTCTCCGCAGGTGGAGGGCCTGGTCGTGGCCCCCGGAGCGTCCCTCGACGTCGGTGAGCCGCTGTGGCCGGGCGCCCCCTTCACCTCGGTCCTGGTCGCCGAGCCGGGCGGTCTGGTCGAGGACCTGGAGCTCGACGAGCCCCTCGACCCCGTGCGGTTCCTGCCGCTGCTGCCGATGACCCCGAACGAGGCCGCCTGGAAGCGCGTGCACGGCGCGCAGGCACTCCAGGAGAGGTGGCTGAACCAGGGGACGGACCTCCGGGATCCGTCCCGGAAGTCCGTCCCGCTGGAGTGAGGAAGCTCACCAAACTCCGGCTGCGTGGCCTCAGTTGGCGAAGACGGCGACGCCGTCCTCGGTCGCGTGCCGCGGCTCCAGCTCCTCGGCCTCGGCTGTGAGGGCCTTGCGCCGTACGACGACCACCGCCGCGCCCACGACCGCGGTGACCGCCGCGACCACGAAGGGGATGTGGACGTCGGTCCACTCCTCGATCTTCGGCGCGAAGTAGGGGGCAGCGGCCGCCGCGAACCAGCGCACGAAGTTGTAGCCCGCGCTCGCCACCGGCCGGGGCGCGTCCGAGACGCCGAGGGCCAGTTCGGTGTAGACGGTGTTGTTCACGCCGATGAAGGCGCCGGACAGGATCGTGCAGACGACCGCGGTGGTGTGCGAGCCGTAGCCGAGCACGAGGACGTCGGCCGCGAGCAGCACCAGCGAACCGCCGAGCACCTTCAGTGAGCCGAACCGCTTCTGGAGTCGCGGGGCGACGATCACCGAGAAGACGGCGAGCAGCACGCCCCAGGCGAAGAACACCGCCCCGGACCGGTAGGGGCTCATGTTCAGCACGAACGGCGTGAAGGCCAGCACGGTGAAGAACGTGTAGTTGTAGAAGAACGCCGAGGCCGCCGCGGAGGCGAGACCGCCGTGGCCGAGGGCCTTGAGCGGGTCCAGCGGCGAGGTCTTGCGGGCCGGCTTGGGCTGTTCCTTCAGGAACACCGTGATGCACAGGAAGCCGACGGCCATCAGGAACGCGGTGCCGAAGAACGGGTAGCGCCAGCTGGCGTCACCGAGCAGGGCGCCCAGCAGGGGGCCGCAGGCCATGCCGAGGCCGAGGGCCGATTCGTAGAGCAGGATGGCCGCGCCGCTGCCGCCGGCCGCCGCGCCGACGATGACGGCGAGGGCCGTGGAGACGAACAGCGCGTTGCCGAGGCCCCATCCGGCCCGGAAGCCCACCAGCTCGCCCACGGATCCGGAGGTGCCGGCGAGCCCGGCGAACACCACGACGAACGCGAGGCCGAGCAGCAGGGTCTTCTTCCCGCCGATCCGGCTGGAGACGAATCCGGTCACCAGCATCGCGACGGCGGTGATGAGGAAGTACGAGGTGAAGAGCAGGGAGACCTGGCCGGCCGTGGCGTCGAGACCCTGGGCGATGGACGGCAGGATCGGGTCGACGAGCCCGATGCCCATGAAGGCGACGACCGAGGCCCCGGCGGTCGCCCACACGGACTTGGGCTGCTTCAGGAGGCCGCGCGCTCCGGCGTCGAAGGGGTCCATTGCTTGCTCCCTTTCCCGAGACGGGGTAGTTGGTATATACACACACTAAGTTAGCCAAGCTAATTAATGCAAGTTACATCTAGTGTGGGTGGTGAAGGCTTCCGTCCGGATGGGTGATCGTCCTTGACGCGGCGGGGCGCGGGTAGGACCGTGGGGCCCTATGAGGGGCGAACCCAGTTGCCCGAAGTGCGGTGGCCGGGTCAGGGCTCCCGGCCTCTTCTCCGACTCGTGGCAGTGCGATGTGCACGGCACCGTTCACCCGGTGCAGCCCGTGATACCGCCCAGCGTCGACGCCCTCAACGTCGTGGTGCACCGCACCCGGGTGCCGCTGTGGATGCCCTGGCCGCTGCCGGTGGGGTGGCTGTTCACGGGGGTGGCCTGCGCGGGGGACGACCGCACCGGCGGCCGCGCGACCGCCGTGGCCTGCACGGGCCCCGGGCCGCTCGGCGGCATGGGCGAGCTGATCCTGGTGGCCGAGGAGCTCGGCGTCGGCCTCGGGGCGCGCTACGCGGGTATGGACGGTCCCGACCCGGGGCCGCACATGGACGTCGGGAAGCCGCCGCAGGCCAAGGTGCTGGCAGCCGGGCGCCCCACACCGCTCTGGCATGTGGCCGGGGCGCCGGGCGACCGGGCGGTGTTCGCGGGCGAGGCCCTCGGGATGTGGCTGTGGGCCGTGGTCTGGCCCGAGCAGTCCGGTCTGCTGATGTACGACGAACTGGTGTTGGCGGATCTCCGGGAGGCGGGGGCCGAGGTGGAGCTGGTGCCGTGCGGGGCGTTGTCACCGCGCTTGCTTCAGCCGTAGCGCCTGGGGGGGGGCGTTGGCGGCTGCCGGCTGGCTGTGGCTGGTCGCGCAGTTCCCCGCGCCCCTTCGGGGTGCGTTCATGTAGGGGGTGCTTGGCGGGTTCAGGTGTGACACCGGGTGTTGAAAATGCGGTTATCCTTGAGCAGCCCCGTTCGTGTCGCTGTGTCTGGAGTCCGTGTCGTGCGTATCGATCTGCACACCCACTCCACCGCTTCCGACGGCACGGACTCGCCCGCCGAGCTGGTGCGGAAAGCCGCTGTGGCCGGGCTCGACATCGTCGCGCTCACCGATCACGACACCACGCGCGGGCACGCCGAGGCCATCGCCGCGCTGCCCGAGGGCCTCACGCTGGTGACCGGGGCCGAGCTCTCCTGCCGGATCGACGGCATCAGCATGCACATGCTGGCCTACCTCTTCGATGCCGAGGAGCCGGCGCTGCTCGCCGAGCGGGAGCTGGTCCGGGACGACCGGGTACCGCGTGCCCGGGGCATGATCGCCAAGCTTCAGGAGCTGGGCGTGCCGGTGACCTGGGAGCAGGTGGCACGGATCGCCGGCGACGGGTCCGTCGGGCGCCCGCACGTGGCGAGCGCGCTCGTAGAGCTCGGTGTCGTGCCGACCGTGAACGACGCCTTCACGCAGGACTGGCTGGCCGACGGCGGCCGGGTCTACGTGGAGAAGCACGAGACCGACCCCTTCGAGGCCATCCGCCTGATCAAGGGCGCGGGCGGGGTCGCGGTCTTCGCGCACCCCGGGGCGAGCAAGCGGGGGCGCACGGTGCCGGAGGCCGCCATCGCCGAGATGGCCGCGGCCGGGCTGGACGGCGTCGAGGTCGACCACATGGACCACGACGCGGACACGAGGGCACGGCTGCGCGGTCTGGCCAAGGAGCTCGGGCTGCTGGTGACCGGGTCCTCGGACTATCACGGCAGCCGTAAGACCTGCGTGCTCGGGGAGTACACGACGGATCCCGAGGTGTACGGGGAGATCACACGGCGGGCCTTCGGGGCGTTTCCCGTGCCGGGGGCCGGCGGGGCCGTCTGAGATTCCCCTCCCGTAAGCCGGTTTCCTTCTCCCCGTCTTCTTCTCTCACCCGGCGCTGCCCGCTGCGCCCAGGCGTTCCGCCCTGCGCACCGCCTGCCCGCGGCGGCAGCCCCCTGCGCAAGGCTCACTCATGTTCGACCTCGCCGTCTTCGGCTCCCTGTTCCTGACCCTCTTCGTCATCATGGATCCCCCGGGGATCACACCGATCTTCCTCGCCCTCACCGCGGGCCGGCCCGGCAAGGTGCAGAAGCGGATGGCCTTCCAGGCCGTCTGCGTCGCCGCCGGCGTGATCACCGTGTTCGGGCTGCTCGGCCACCAGATCCTCGACTACCTGCACGTGTCCGTGCCCGCGCTGATGATCGCGGGCGGCCTGCTGCTCCTCCTGATCGCGCTGGACCTGCTCACCGGCAAGACGGACGAGCCCAAGCAGACCAAGGACGTCAACGTCGCCCTGGTGCCGCTCGGCATGCCGCTGCTGGCCGGACCCGGGGCGATCGTGTCGGTCATCCTCGCCGTGCAGAAGGCCCACAGCGTCGCCACGCAGGTGTCCGTGTGGGCGGCGATCCTCGCCATCCACGTCGTGCTGTGGCTGGTGATGCGCTACTCGCTGGTGATCATCCGGATCATCAAGGACGGCGGTGTGGTCCTGGTGACCCGCCTGGCCGGCATGATGCTCTCCGCGATCGCCGTGCAGCAGATCATCAACGGCGTCACGCAGGTCATCCAGGGGAGCTGAGGCCCGCTTCCGGGCTACTGGGGCAGTACGCTGCGGATCTCCCGGGCGGGGCCGGGGTGGCCGAGGTACTCCTCGATCTTGTGCGCACGCTCGCGGCCGTTGGGGACGGCCAGTTGGTCGAGCTTTCCCCACCGTTCGTCCTCCAGGGGGCAGCCGATGGCCACCGCGTCGGTGGGGCACCAGACGTTCACCCAGTTGCGCACCCTGGGCGGCTGGTGCGGGCCGCGGGTGAGGAGCCGTTCGTTGACGCCGTCCAGACCGAGCGGGCTTCCCGCGGTGACCAGCAGCACGGGGTCCAGGCTCTCGGGGATCCGGGTCAGCAGGTCCATGCCCACGACCGTGCCCAGGCTGTGTGTGACCAGCACCAGCTCGCCGCTGGTCGGCATCGTCTCCATCACGCTGTCCAGCACCGCCTGCCGCACGGCGCTGTCGCCGAGGTACAGGTCGACGTCCCGCAGGAACGTGGCGATCGTCCACTCGTCCAGGTCCGACCGGGCGGCGAGCCAGCTCAGCGGCCGGTGCAGTGCCCCCGCCAGGCCCGCACCGAAGCCCTCGGTGGTCGCCGGACCGTTCTGCGGCATGCCGGCCCGGGCGGCCGCCTCGTGGAGCAGCCGCTCGTAGGAGCCCGTGGGGGATTCCGCGGCGAAGACCTCGGCGGCAGCGGCGGCGCTCACCCGGTCGAGACCGATGGGCTCGGCCGTGCTCTCCCGGCCGCTCACGAGGTCGTGCAGTCTCGTGCCGTAGAACGGGAACCACACGTCCTGCGGGTCGAGCGTGGGCATGGACGCGAGGGTGAGACCGCGGTTCAGGCCGGCCGTCCAGGACAGGCGGAGTTCGTCGGGGTACTTCTCGTGCTGGTCCCGGCCGTGCAGGAAGACCAGGTGCCGACTGCCGCCGAAGGCGCTGCTGCGGGCCCGGAGCCCGACCCTGGGCCGCTCGGTCCCGGTCTCGCTCTCGGTCATGGGGACCGTCGCCGGACGGCCGGGGACCGGCGGGGTCGTGACGCCCGGTACCGCGGTCGCCCTCTCGGGCGGTGCCGCCGGGGCCGCTGCGGAGAGGGCCGATGCCGTGGTCAAGGTCTGGTCCAGGCCGGCGTCCGGGCCCATCTCGGCCAGCAGGGCGCGCCGCCCCGGGCCGAGGTCCAGCCCGGCCAGGTGCCTGAGGATCGAACTGATCCGGACGCCTTCGTTGGCGATCCACTCGATGGCGTCGTCGCCGTCGCCCTGCTGCCAGGGCCGGCCGTCCTTGCGCAGGACCCGGCCCTGGTCGTCCTTCTTCGGGACGCCGCTGTGGTGCAGCGCCACGACCTCCCACTGGTCGTTGAAGACGGGGGAGCCGGAGTTCCCCGGTTCGGTGTCGGTCGTGTAGTGCACGAAGTCGTCGAGGCGGACCAGCACCGCGTTGTCGCGCAGCGCGATCTCCTTCAGCCGCCCCGAGGGGTGGCCGATGATGTTCACCTTCTCGCCGAGCACCAGCTTGCCGGTCTGCACGCTCAGCCGGTTCCAGCCGAAGACCTCGCCCGGCGCGGGGCCGTCCGCGGTGGGCGCCAGCGCCACGAGGGCGAAGTCGAGCCGCCGGTCCGCGGCGAAGAAGGTCTGCGGGTCGAGCTCCATCCGGACGACGGTGTCGGGCAGGTTGTCCGCCGTGACCTGGGCGTTGAACTCCGCGAAGCAGGTCCGCGCGAAGCTCTCGTCGGGCAGGACGTGGTGGTTGGTCATCAGCAGCCGCGGCGAGACCAGGAAGCCGGTGCCGTGCGGCAGCTCGCGGCCGTCGCGCCGCCGGGTGATCCGGGCGACCGTGGCCCCGGCCCGTACCCCGCGCGGCAGGAAGCTCCAGGCCTGGAGCTCGTTGGACAGGTCGATGATCCGCTCGTTGGCGTCGGGCAGGTCCATGGCCTCGCGGTGGATGTCGGCCACCACCGCCGAGGGTGACAGGCCGCCCCGGTCGAGGATCCGGTCCGCGCGGACTGCCAGTGCGTCGGGGGAGTCCGGGTAGCGCACCCCGGCCGCCATCCGGCCCTCGACCCGCTCGCGCTCCGCGGTGGAGTCCTCGTAGCGCCGCGCCGCCTCGGCGGCGGCCTGCTGGTGCAGTTCCCTGTGCGCCCGGTCCGTCACCGACATGTCCCACCGTCCTGTTCTGGTTCGCACTGTCCTCTCAGCCAGTACGCCCCCGACCAGGGATGTCCGCAACAGCGGAGCCCCCGCCCGGCCGATGCCGGGCGGGGGCTCCGCTGTGCGGGAGAGCCGCGCGCGTTATGAGGCCGTGGTCTCGGCCGGGCGGATCCACAGGCGCTGCCCGATGGCGGCGGCCTGCTGAACGATGCGGTTGACGGAGGCGGCGTCCACAACGGTCGAGTCCACAGGCGTGCCGTCGACGTCGTCGAGTCGCATGATTTCGAAGCGCAAGGGCTTCTCCCTTCGTCTGGTCATCCTCCTGAGGAGAACTACTCGGTGTTCCGTATGAGTCAACGGGGATGCGTGGGTGAAACATTCCCTACGCTAAGGAAATTTTTCGAACGACTAATTACTGAGTCGTAAGAGTGTTGTTACGGGACCGACCGGGACCGGTTGTGTTCGCAGCGTGACCGCCGGGACAATGGAGGTGATGAACGACGACCTCGCGGCCCTCAGCGCCCGCATCGACCGCACCAACGAGCTGCTCCAGCGCATGCTCGCCGAGGTGGCGAAGACGCCCTCGACCCACGCGATCTTCGTCGATGCCGGGTATCTGTACGCCGCCGCCGGCCGCCTCGTCGCCGGGACGGAGGACCGCCGTGCCTTCGACGTGGACGCCGAGGGCCTGATCGACGCGCTCATCGACAAGGCCCGCACGATCTTCGCGGACAGCAGGCTGCTGCGGGTCTACTGGTACGACGGCGCCCGGCGCCGCATCCACACGGCCGAACAGCAGACCATCGCGGAACTGCCGGACGTCAAGGTGCGGCTCGGCAACCTCAACGCCAACAACCAGCAGAAGGGCGTCGACTCGCTCATCCGCTCCGACCTGGAGTCCCTCGCCCGGCACCGGGCGATCAGCGACGCGGCCCTGCTCGGCGGCGACGAGGACCTGGTCTCGGCCGTCGAGGCGGCCCAGGGGTACGGTGCCCGGGTCCACCTCTGGGGCATCGAGGCGCCGGAGGGCCGCAACCAGGCCGAGCCGCTGCTGTGGGAGGTCGACAGCCAGCGCACCCTCGACCTCGACTTCTTCAAGCCCTACGTCTCCCGCCGCACGGCCGCCGCCCAGGAGACGACGGGGGAGCGGCCCACCCGCGAGAACGTGCGGTTCGTGGGCGCGCAGATCGCGGCGAAGTGGCTGGCGGCACGCGGCCGGGACGCGCTGGTCGAGCTGCTGCCCGGGCACCCCTACCTGCCGGGCTCGGTCGACCAGGACCTGCTCGTGGAGGCGGAGGGCCTCCTGCAGTACTCGCTGCGCGGCCAGGCGGATCTGCGACGGGCGCTGCGGGACGGGTTCTGGGAGCACCTGCGGTCGCAGTACTAGGCCGTCCCGGGATCTGCCCGGAACCCGCCCTGTCCGAGGCCGTCCCAGAAGTCCGCGAGAGCGTGGGCCGTCGGCAGCGGCCGGTCGGCGTTGGGGGAGTGCTCGGCTCCCGTGATGACCGTGCGGTGTGCGTCCAGCCGAAGGGCCATGTCGTCGAGGATCGCCACCGGCCAGGTGTCGTCGTGCGCCCCCGACAGCACGTGGAACGGCAGGGGAACCGCGGCGAGTTCGGCCACGCGGTCCGGCTCGGTGCACAACTGACGCCCCGTCGCGAGCAGTTGGGCCGGGCTGTGGCCCAGCCAGCGGCGGCGCAACTGGTCCTGGTCACCGAGGCCCCGGGCAGGCCCGCCGACCTCCTCCGGCGGCCCCATCGCCTGGATGGCCTCCCACACCTCCGCCATCGACATGACGGCGAGCGCGTCCCGCAGCAGCTTCACGCGCTGCTGCTGGGAGACGGAGATCTCCGCCGGACCGGACGAGACCAGGGTGAACGAGACGAAGGGCGAGTGGTCGAGCAGCACGGCCGCACGGGCGATCTGCCCGCCGAGCGAGTGGCCCACGAGGTGCACGGGGCCGCCCAGCGCCTCGGCCTGTGCGAGCACGTCCCGCGCCAGTTCCCGCTGGGCGTAGGCCGACTCGTCGTCCAGGGGCCCCTCCGACTCGTGCTGCCCCCGCCCGTCCACGGCGACGAGCCGGTACCCGCGCTCCGCGAGCGGCTCGTGGAGCAGCCTGAAGTCCTCCTTGCTCCCGGTGAATCCGGGCAGCATCAGGACGACTCCCCTGACCTGTGCACCCGGCTTCGGCGAGGAGTCGACGACGGCGAACTCGCCGCGTGAGGTGCGCAGGGGGTAGGCGCGGGCGCCCGGGGGCGGGGGAAAGGCGGGGTGGTGGCTGGTCACGGGGCGAGGGTAGCGGGTGCGGCCGGCCGTGTGACCCGGCTGCGACACCTCGTCATGGGCTCCGGGTGGCGGTGGCTTCGGGGGCGGGGCCGGACGCGCCACCAGGTCGAACGCCGACGGCCCGGTTGTCTGCCGGGTCCGGCCGGGGGTGGCCGACATGACCTCGGGGAACCGTGCCGCGAGGGCCGGGCGCACGGCCGTCATGGAGAGGTGTGTCAGGTCTTCGCGGGGCGGGGGGTGGCGGTGGCTTCGGGCATGGGCCGGACGTGTCGCCTGGCCGAACGCCGACGGCCCGGCTCCCTGTTCGGGAGCCGGGCCGTCTGGGAGGAGCGGGTCAGCCCTCCGTGGGTTCCGCGGCGGCGGTGGCCTTGCGGGTGCGGCGCGCCCTGGGCTTCGGCTCCGTCGCGTCCTCGGCAGCGGCAGCCGGGGCCGCTGCTGCCGTCTTGCGCGTGCGGCGCGGCTTGGCCGCGGCGGCCTCCGGCTCCTGATCCGCCTGCGCGGGGATCTCGGCCGGTTCGGCGGCCTTGCGGGTGCGGCGGCGCGGCTTGGCCTCCGTGCCCTCGGCCGTGTCGACGGCGGCCTCGGCCGCCGCTGCCGTCTTCCGGGTCCGGCGCGGCTTGACCTCGGCGGTCTCCGCCTCGGGGGCTGCGGCAGCCGTCTTGCGCGTCCGGCGCGGCTTCGCCTCGGCGGTCTCCGTCTCCGCCTCCGCGACGGCAGCGGCGGTCTTGCGCGTGCGGCGCGGCTTGGCCTCGGCGGCCTCCGGCTCCTGGGCCGCCTGGGCCGGGATCCCCGCTACGGCCGGGGCCGGTTCGGCGGCCTTACGGGTCCGGCGGCGCGGCTTGGCCTCCGCGCCCTCGGCCGTGTCGACGGCTTCCTCCGCCGGAGCGGCGGCCTTGCGGGTGCGGCGCGGCTTGGTCTCCGCGCCCTCGGCAGACTCGGCCGTGGCCGTGGCCGCGCTCTCGGCGGTCTTGCGGGTGCGGCGGCGCGGCTTGGCCTCGGCGGCCTCCGCCGTGTCGACGGCGGTCTCGGCCGCAGCCGCCGCCTTGCGCGTACGCCTGGGCTTGGCCTCGGCCGCCTCGACGGCGTCCTCCGCGCCCGGCGCCGCCGTGGCCGTCTTGCGGGTGCGGCGCGGCTTGGTCGCGGCCGGTTCCGGGGCGGACTCGGTGGTCCCTTCGGCCGTGTCGACGCTCGCTTCGGCCTTCGTGGCCGCCTTGCGGGTGCGGCGCGGCTTGGTCTCCGCCGGCTCCGACGCGGGCTCGGCGGTCCCGGCGGCCGTGTCGAGCGCCGACTCGGCCGCGGACGCCGTCGTGGCCTTGCGGGTGCGACGGCGCGGCTTGGCAGCGGTCTCGGCCTGTGCGGTGTCCGCGGCCGGAGTCTCGGCGACGACCGCCGACTCCGCGGCCGACGGCGTCAGCGCGGCCTCGGTCTCCGCCACAGTCGTCTCCGAACGGCGCGTACGGCGCCGTCGCGGCTTCGCGGCCGTCTCGGAGGCCTCCGTGGCCGTGCCCTCCGCCGTCGCGACGGCGCTCTCCGCCTGCTCGGACGCGGCGGACTCGACCGCCGCGGCCGGAGCCGGCTGGGACTGGGCCCCGCCGCGGGTGCGGCGACGGCGGCGCGGAGTGCGCGGAGCCGTCACGGCGTCCGCCTCGGCGGCGTCGTCGGCGGCCGTCGTGCCCGGCGCGGTGGTGCCGGTGGACGCGGGAGCCCCGTCCACCGCGGCTCCGCCGCGGGTACGACGGCGGCGACGCGGCGTACGCGACGAGCCCTCACGGTCGGCCGAACGGGACTCCTCCCGCTCGCCCCGGCCACCCCGGCCGCCGCGCCCGCGCGGCCCGCGGCCGCCCGGCTCGCCCAGGTCCTCGAGCTCCTCCGCGTCCAGCCCGGCGCGCGTGCGCTCCGAGCGCGGCAGGATGCCCTTCGTGCCCTCGGGGATGCCGAGGTCGGAGAAGAGGTGCGGAGAGGTGGAGTACGTCTCCGGCGGGTCGTTGAAGTCGAGCTCCAGCGCCTTGTTGATCAGCTGCCAGCGCGGGATGTCGTCCCAGTCGACCAGCGTGATCGCCGTACCCTTCGCACCCGCGCGGCCCGTCCGGCCGATGCGGTGCAGGTACGTCTTCTCCTCTTCCGGCGACTGGTAGTTGATGACGTGCGTGACGCCTTCGACGTCGATGCCGCGGGCGGCGACGTCGGTGCAGACGAGCACGTCCACCTTGCCGTTGCGGAACGCGCGCAGCGCCTGCTCACGGGCGCCCTGGCCGAGGTCGCCGTGGACCGCGCCGGAGGCGAAGCCGCGCTGCTTCAGCTGGTCGGCGAGGTCGGCCGCGGTGCGCTTGGTGCGGCAGAAGACCATGGCGAGACCGCGGCCTTCGGCCTGGAGGATGCGCGCGACCATCTCGGGCTTGTCCATGTTGTGCGCGCGGTAGATGTACTGCTTGGTGTTCGCGACCGTCGCGCCCGCGTCGTCCGGCGTCGTGGCGCGGATGTGCGTGGGCTGCGACATGTAGCGGCGGGCGAGGCCGATGACCGCGCCCGGCATGGTGGCCGAGAACAGCATCGTCTGGCGCCGCACCGGCAGCATGTTGATGATCTTCTCGACGTCGGGCAGGAAGCCCAGGTCGAGCATCTCGTCGGCCTCGTCGAGGACCAGGCACTTGACGTGCTTCAGGTTGAGCTTCTTCTGACCGGCGAGGTCGAGCAGCCGGCCCGGGGTGCCGACGACCACGTCGACGCCCTTCTTCAGGGCCTCGACCTGCGGCTCGTAGGCCCGGCCGCCGTAGATGGCGAGGACGCGGACGTTGCGCACCTTGCCCGCGGTCAGCAGGTCGTTGGTGACCTGCTGACACAGCTCGCGCGTGGGGACCACGACGAGCGCCTGCGGGGCCTCGGTGAGGGCTTCGGGCGCGGCGCGTCCGGCCTCGACGTCGGCGGGGACGGTGACGCGCTCGAGGAGCGGGAGGCCGAAGCCCAGCGTCTTGCCGGTGCCGGTCTTGGCCTGGCCGATGACGTCCGTGCCCGACAGGGCCACGGGGAGCGTCATCTCCTGGATGGGGAAGGGAGTGGTGATGCCGACGGCCTCAAGGGCTTCGGCGGTCTCGGGGAGGATTCCGAGCTCTCGGAACGTAGTCAGGGTGCTGCCTCTTCTGTGTGGGCGGCGCGAGGCGAGCGCGGGGTCGTGTCAGACCGTGCCGGGGACGTCGGCTGCCTACGGGCGGACCGTAGAGCACGGGACCGCGCCGACGCTCTAGCGCTCGTGCCGCTGAGGGTGTCCCCCTCCGGGTCTCGTACGCACTGTGGCGGACGGCCGGGGAGGGCTGTCGGGTCGGAGCCGATCGGGCCACCGACCGGGCATCCTCATACGTGCGGCCTGTCGAGGTACGTCGACGTACCAGCAGGCGCATTACCACCATACCCCGGAATCGCGCACATGCGATGGCCGATTCGGTCACGTAGTCGTCGTCACAGTGATTGACCAGGGACTTACGGCCCCCGGCAAGCGGGTTATTGTGCGCTTCATGACGAGCTCTGACAAGCCTGACAACGCCTCGGACACCGCCGCCGCCGAACCCGCCTCCGTCGCCGCCCGGGACTGGGCGACGGCCTCCGCCGACCCGCAGTACCGCGCCGCGGTCGTGGATCTGCTCGGTGCGCTCGCCTACGGGGAACTCGCGGCGTTCGAGCGGCTCGCGGAGGACGCCAAACTGGCGCCGACACTGGCGGACAAGGCGGAGCTGGCGAAGATGGCGTCGGCGGAGTTCCACCACTTCGAGAGGCTGCGCGACCGGCTCGCCGAGATCGGGGAGGAGCCGACGCGGGCGATGGAGCCGTTCGTCGCCGCCTACGACGGCTTCCACAAGCAGACGGCCCCCTCGGACTGGCTGGAGGGCCTCGTGAAGGCCTATGTCGGCGACTCCATCGCCAGCGACTTCTACCGGGAGGTCGCCGCCCGGCTGGACTCCGACTCCCGTGATCTGGTGCTGGCCGTGCTCGACGACACGGGGCACGGCGGCTTCGCCGTGGAGAAGGTGCGGGCCGCGATCGACGCCGACCCGCGTGTGGGCGGGCGTCTCGCGCTGTGGGCGCGGCGGCTGATGGGTGAGGCCCTGTCGCAGTCCCAGCGGGTGGTCGCCGACCGGGACGCGCTGTCGACCATGCTGGTGGGTGGCGTCGCGGACGGCTTCGACCTCGCCGAGGTCGGCAAGATGTTCTCCCGGATCACCGAGGCCCACACCAAGCGGATGGCCGCACTGGGGCTGGCCGCCTAGAAACGGCCTACTCGCCGTCGTCTGCCAGGGGCGGGCGGTCGGACGTGGTGCCTTCAGTGCCTTCGGCCGGACCGGTCCCCGCGACGCCGGGACGATCCGGCCGGACGGGGCCCGGCCGTCCTTCGGCCGGCCCGCGTCCTCGCAAGCGCCACCACCGGCGACCCGTCACGCGGTCGCCGACCGGCGGCGCATTCTTCCCGCGGGGCGCAGCAGCAGCGACAGCGAGGCCACCGAGACGATCGCCGCGCCGAGCAGGACGAGCAGGACATGTCCCGCTTCCAGCGCGCTGTGCATGACGAAGGCCCCGAAGAGCGCGCCGGCGACGCCGGTCGACAGCACCATGGAGCGGGCCGGGAGACGGTGCGGCAGGCGGTGTGCGGCCGCCCACGCCAGAGCCAGGCCGAGGATCGCGGAGCTCAGCGCTTCCAGGAGCATGTCGGGGTCCCTCCCACACGGCCGGCCTGCCCAAATCGGTCGTAGCCCGTCTTACCCCTGACCTGCGAAATCCAATCCACCCTTGTGGGCGACCTGTGCTCCATCCGTGGAGGAACCGGTGCGGTGCAAGGGGAAGCCGAGGGCCACATGGGAGGGGTGTCCGAGAGAGCGTGACGCAAACGGGCCAAAACGTCGGCGAAGGGTCGGAGATAGCGTCGGCAACGCGAGCGGGGCGGGACGGCCGCAGCCGTCCCGCCCCGCTCCACGCGTGCCCTACAGCGCGCCGAAGCCCACCTTGCGCGGGGCCGGCTCGCCGATCTCGACGTAGGCGAGACGGTCGGCCGGGACGAGGAGCTTGCGGCCGTGCTCGTCCACGAGGCTGAGCAGCTGCGACTTCCCGGCCAGCGCCTCGGCGACCACGCGCTCGACCTCCTCGGCAGTCTGACCGCTCTCCAGAACGATCTCGCGGGGCGCGTGCTGCACGCCGATCTTGACCTCCACGGCTATGTCCCTCCGACGGTCAGTGATGTGCGCGACCTTCCGCGCCGTACGCAGCACACATTAGCCCGGTGAGGGGACGTACATGCTCCGCCCGAGAACGCCACGAGCGAACATCGGGCGGGAACAAAGACGCCTGTCAGTGCTGCGGCTGGTCCATGCCGTGCAGCGGGAAGCCCGCGATACCGCGCCATGCCAGCGAGGTGAGCAGCTGCACGGCCTGGTCGCGCGGCACGCTGCGGTCGCTGTGCAGCCAGGACCGCGCCACCACCTGGGCGAGGCCGCCCAGGCCCGAGGCGAGCAGCATCGACTCCGCGCGCGACAGGCCGGTGTCCTCGGCGATGACGTCGCAGATCGCCTCCGCGCACTCGTTCGTGACCTTGTCGACGCGCTCGCGCACGGCGGGCTCGTTCGTCAGGTCCGACTCGAAGACCAGGCGGAAGGCACCGCCGTCGTCCTCGACGTAGGCGAAGTAGGCGTCCATCGTCGCCCGCACGCGCTGCTTGTTGTCGGTCGTCGACGCCAGCGCGTTGCGGACGGACTGGATGAGCGACTCGCAATGCTGGTCCAGCAGCGCGAGGTAGAGGTCGAGCTTGCCCGGGAAGTGCTGGTAGAGCACCGGCTTGCTGACGCCGGCACGTTCCGCGATGTCGTCCATCGCGGCCGCGTGGTAGCCCTGGGCCACGAAGACCTCCTGGGCGGCACCCAGGAGCTGGTTCCGTCGGGCACGGCGTGGCAGGCGTGTGCCCCGCGGGCGAACCGCCTCTGTCTGCTCGATGGCTGTCACGCCGCCTCCCATGATCGTCCACGTGCGGATCTGGCCGCGTCGCCATCGTACTTTTCGGTAACCGTGGTGTGCGCGGTGAGAGCGCAGAATTTCACGGACCGGACGGATGCGAAAGCGGTTGCGAAGGTTTTAAACAGGGTCAGAGCGGGCAAAAGGCTGCCTCTTTCCTGTTCTGTGGAGCGGTCCGTCGCCCGTCGGCGGCGATCGTCACCGGTAGTCGTCCTCGTCGAGCGAGACGATCCGGGCCTGCTCCACCAGATCCGCCTCGTTCGCGCGGTCCGGGTCGACAGCGGTCAGCGGGTCGTCGCGGTCCGGCGCGATGTCCGCCTGCTGCTCGGCCGCGTCGACCTCGGGCGCCTCGACGTCGAACTCCTGCGCCTCCGGCGCGTCCTCGGCCTCGAACGTCTCCGGGTCGGTGGGGTCTACGGCCATGCTGGGCTCCCTTCCTACGAACGTCCCTGGGAATGCAGGGGCCACACGCGGGTGCCCTCTGTACGAGCCTAGGAGACACCCGATCCGGACGCTATGCGATCCGCGTCCGGGACGTGACGCGGTGCTGCCGCCGCCGACTGCCGCCCCTCCGTGACCGGGTGCCTGTTCTTCCGCGTCTCCAACGGCCGATTCCTGTGACGGCGAACACAGGCGAACACATGAGTCACTGCGTGATCGTCTCGTAACATTGCCGCATGTCTTCGACCGAGCTGCCGTTCGTGCCGCCCGCCAATGTGCTGCCCAAGGTGGGGACCGTCCGGGTCGCGGAGGGCGAGCGGTTGAGGTCGGTCGAGCTGCCCGGCGTCACGCTCACGATGCGGGCGAGGCCTCCGGCGCGCGAGGGGCTGCCTCCGGCCCTGTTCGTGCACGGGCTCGGCGGTTCCTCGCAGAACTGGTCCGCGCTGATGGCCCTGCTGGACGACTCCGTCGACGGCGAGGCCCTGGACCTGCCCGGTTTCGGCGACTCCCCGCCGCCGGACGACGGCAACTACTCCGTCACGGGGCACGCCCGCGCGGTCATCCGTTACCTCGACGCCGCCGGACGCGGCCCCGTGCACCTGTTCGGGAACTCGCTCGGCGGCGCCATCGCCACCCGTGTCGCCGCGGTTCGACCCGATCTGGTCCGTACGCTGACGCTCGTGTCGCCCGCTCTGCCGGAAATCCGAGTGCAGCGCACCGCCGTGCCCACCGGGCTGCTGGCGGTGCCCGGTGTCGCCCTCCTCTTCACCCGGCTCACCCGGGAGTGGACGGCGGAGCAGCGGGTCCGCGGCGTGATGGCGCTGTGTTACGGGGACCCCGGGCGGGTGACGCCGGAAGGATTCCGCAACGCCGTGCAGGAGATGGAGCGGCGCCTGCGGCTGCCGTACTTCTGGGACGCGATGGCGCGCTCCGCGCGCGGGATCGTCAACGCCTACACACTGGGGGGCGAGCAGGGGCTGTGGCGCCAGGCGGAACGAGTCCTCGCGCCGACCCTCCTCGTCTACGGCGGCCGTGACCAGCTCGTCGGCTTCCGCATGGCTCAGAAGGCGGCCCGTGCCTTCCGGGGCTCCCGGATGGTGACGTTGCCCGACGCGGGCCATGTGGCGATGATGGAGTACCCGGAGACCGTGGCCCTGGCTTTTCGTGAACTGCTCGAAGACGCAGAAGCGTTGGGAGCACGGCGGGCCGGGCAGGCCGACCGGCCGGCTGACGGGGGCACCGCAGGCGGACCAGGCACCGACGACAGCATGGGGGGCTGAGGCGCGACGTGGGACGCCACAGCCGCCGCGGACCGGTCGTCAAGGACGACGGCGCGGACACGACCGCAGCACGGGACGGCCGGACCGGCGCCGCACAGAGCCAGCGGCCGGGCCAGACGCCTGACGCCGGCCGGGGAGCCAGGACCGCACCGCCCGGCACACCGCAGGGCGGTGCGCCGTCGCAGGGCGCGCGCAGGGTGCCGGGGCCGAGGCCCGCACCCGCGGACGGAACGCCGCGCGGCATGCCGCGCCTGCCCGACGGCTGGCACCCCGACAGCACACCGGCCCAGGGCGTGCCGCGCCTGCCCGACGGCACGCCGGTACGGGGAGTGCCCCGCCTCGCCGAGGATGCCGGCTCGCGTGGCGTTCCGCGGCGGACTGACGGGCACCCCGCGCACGGCGTTCCCCGGTCGCCGGACGGAACTCCGGCGAGGGGTGTTCCGAGGATGGCCGACGGAACTCCGGCGAGGGGTGTTCCCCGGTTGCCGGACGGCACCCCCGCGCGCGGCTTCCCGCAAGCCCGCGGAGGGCATCCCGAGCAGCGGGAAGCCGGGGGCGGCTGGGGCGAGCCGAGGGCGAGCGGCGGGGGGACCGCCGGTGTCGGCGTACCCATACCGCGGCAGCGCCGGGCACCCGTGCCCGGGCCGCGGCAGGACTACATCGATGCCTTCGTCAACGAGGAGGACGACGTTTTCGCGCCCCGTACGCCCGCCTCCGCGCACGCCGCGGACGCCTACGCCTCCGTGGCGGACTGGAGTGTCGGCAGCCCTGCCGGCTCCGGGTCCGGCCACGACGACGCGGGGCCCACCGGCGCGCCCGCGCCGGGCCGGGGCGGCAAGGGCCGTACGTTCACCGGAATCGCGGCCGCGGCCGTCACCACGGTGCTGGCCGTGGTGGTCGCGGGGCAGGTCGCCGACGACCACGGCGCCGCCGGGGTGCAGTCGCAGTCCGCCGGTGACCAGGCCCGTGACGTCCGGGACTCCGCGTCCCGTGCGGACGGCCGGGCACCCGCTCCCGAGGCCAAGCTGCTGACGTACGACGAGAAGATGGGCAGGACGTATCCGCTCGGCGCCGGCCTCAAGGGCTCGGGGAAGTTCGACGCCGTCCCCGGCATCGCCAAGGCGCCGGGCTCCGGGCAGAAGTTCACCTACCGCGTCGACGTGGAGCAGGGCCTCGGACTCGACGGCGCGCTCTTCGCGGAGGCTGTGCAGAAAACCCTCAACGACCAGCGCAGCTGGGCCCACAACGGCGCGCGCACCTTCGAGCGGATCTACTCCGGCAAGCCCGACTTCGTGATCACCCTCGCCAGCCCCGGCACCACCGCCGACTGGTGCGCCAAGTCGGGCCTGGACACCACCCAGGACAACGTCTCCTGCGACTCGGCGGCGACCGAGCGCGTGATGATCAACGCCTACCGGTGGGCGCAGGGCTCGGAGACCTACGGCGACAGCCAGATCCACGCCTACCGGCAGATGCTCATCAACCACGAGGTCGGCCATCGTCTCGGCTTCAATCACGTCACCTGCGACAAGGACGGCGACCTGGCCCCGGTCATGCAGCAGCAGACCAAGTTCCTCGACCACGACGGCATCCACTGCCGCCCCAACGCCTGGGCGTATCCGGAGAGTTGACCGGTACGCCGCGGGATGTGGCGCGGCTCGCGTTGACACGCGCGGAATGATCGTTCATATTTCTGGGCATGTCGCCCCGTCACGCCTCCGTTCGCGCCGCCATCGAGCTGGCGCTCATCGGCGTGACCCCGCTCTGCGTGGCCGACATCCACTGTTGCTGACGCCCGCCCCCGGCGCGCGTCGCTCACTCTCCCCGTGACTCGGTCACGGCTTTCCGACGACTCGGCGCCGGGCAGACGTCTGTCTTCTTCCGTCTCACCCTTCGTCTTTTCGTCTCGCGATCCGAGAAATCTTGGTCCGGGACGCCTTCCGAGAGGTCGTCATTCCGATGCGCCAACCGTCCGTCACAGCGCGCCGCGTGGCCGCGGCATCCGTCAGCCTGGTCCTGGCAGCGGGCGCCGCCGCCTGCGGGCCGAAGGACAACGATGCCAAGGCCGCCGGCGGCGACTCCACGCCTCACAAGGGCGGCACGCTCACCGTGCTGAACGCCCAGCCCCAGCAGGACTTCGACCCGGCCCGCCTCTACACCTCCGGCGGCGGCAACGTCCCGTCCCTGGTCTTCCGCACGCTCACCACCCGCAACCGTGAGAACGGCGCCGCCGGCGCGAAGGTCGTCCCCGACCTCGCCACCGACACCGGGCGTCCCGGCAAGGACGCGACCGTGTGGACGTACACGCTGAAGAAAGGCCTGAAGTACGAGGACGGCACCCCGATCACCTCGGCCGACATCAAGTACGGCATCGAGCGTTCCTTCGCCCCCGAGCTCTCCGGCGGCGCCCCTTACCTGCGGGACTGGCTGGTCGGGGCGGCCGACTACCAGGGCCCGTACAAGGACAAGAAGGGCCTCGACGCGATCGAGACGCCCGACGAGCGGACCATCGTCTTCCATCTGAACAAGCCCGAGGGCGAGTTCCCGTACCTCGCCACGCAGACGCAGTTCGCCCCCGTCCCGAAGAGCAAGGACACGGGCACCAAGTACGAGGAGCACCCGGTCTCCTCCGGGCCGTACAAGGTCGTGCGGAACGACAACGACGGCGAGCGGCTGACGCTGGAGCGCAATACGCACTGGTCCGCCGCGACCGACGCGGAACGCAAGGCCTACCCGGACAAGATCGACGTGCGGTCCGGGCTCGACTCGTCCGTCATCAACCAGCGGCTGTCCGCGTCCCAGGGAGCGGACGCCGCCGCGGTCACCACGGACACCAACCTAGGCCCGGCCGAACTGGCCAAGGTCACCGGCGACAAGGACCTCGCCTCCCGCGTCGGCACCGGGCACTTCGGCTACACCAACTACATAGCGTTCAACCCGACCGTCAAGCCGTTCGACGATCCCAAGGTGCGGCAGGCCATCTCGTACGCCATCGACCGGTCGTCCGTGGTGAACGCCGCGGGCGGGTCCGCGCTGGCCGAGCCCGCCACCACCTTCCTGCCGGACCAGAAGTCCTTCGGCTACACGCCCTACGACCTCTTCCCGGCGGGCAAGACCGGTGACCCGGCCAAGGCCAAGGCGCTGCTCAAGGAGGCCGGGCACGCCAAGGGCCTCACCGTCACGCTGACGCATTCCAACGCCAGGGACTTCGAGACCAGCCCCGAGATCGCGACCGCCGTCCAGGACGCGCTCAAGAAGGCCGGCATCACGGTCAAGCTGCAGGGTCTGGAGGAGAACGACTACTCCGACAAGATCCACAACGTGAAGTCCGAGCCCGGCTTCTTCCTCGCCCACTGGGGTGCCGACTGGCCCTCCGGCGGGCCCTTCCTCGCCCCGATCTTCGACGGCCGCCAGATCGTCAAGGACGGCGCCAACTTCAACACCGGCCTGCTGAACGACACGTCGGTCAACGCCGAGATCGACGCCATCAACAAGCTGACCGACCTTGACCAGGCCGCCAAGAGGTGGGGTGCGCTGGACAAGAAGATCGGCGAGCAGGCCCTGACCGTGCCGCTGTTCCACCCCGTCTACAAGCGGCTGGTCGGCAAGGACGTCAAGAACGTCGTGATCAGCGACTGGACCGGCGTGCTGGACATCTCCCAGGTCGCGGTGAAGTGACACCGTGAGTGAGGCACTTCTCGCCGCCGAGGCGGCCGGGACGGACACGACCGTCCCGGCCGCCTCGGGGGCCCGTCAGTTCTGGCGGCGGCTGCGCACGCAGCGCGCCGCCCTCGTCGCGGCCGGAGTCGTCGCGCTGCTCGTCCTGGTCGCGCTCGCCGCGCCGCTGCTCACCGCGCTGGAAGGCCAGGACCCGACCACCTACCACCCCTCCCTGGTGGACTCCGCGCGCGGCGGCGTGCCCATCGGGTCCCTCGGCGGAGCGAGCGCCGACCACTGGTTCGGCGTCGAACCGCAGACCGGCCGGGACCTCTTCGCGCGGCTGGTGTACGGCGCCCGCGTGTCCCTGGGCGTCGCCCTGGCCGCGACCGTCGTGCAGGTCGCTCTCGGGATCACCGTGGGCGTCGCGGCCGCACTCGGGAAGCGGTGGGTCGACCAGCTGCTGAGCCGGTTCACGGACGTCTTCGTCGCCATGCCGCTCATGATCATGTCGTTGGCCCTGCTCGCGATCGTCCCGGCGAGCTTCCCGCGGCCCGTGCTCGTCGCGCTCGTCATAGGCCTGATCAGCTGGGGCAACATCGCCCGGATCGTGCGGGCGCAGACGCTCACCCTCAAGGAACTCGACCACGTCGCCGCGGCCCGGCTCAGCGGCTGGGGCACGTGGAGCATCGCCCGCCGCGAGCTCCTCCCCGGGATCGCCGCCCCCGTCATCACGTACGCCGCGCTGCTCGTCCCGATGAACATCACCGTCGAGGCCGCCCTGTCCTTCCTCGGCGTCGGTGTGAAGCCGCCGACGCCCTCCTGGGGGCAGATGCTCACCAGCGCCGACGTCTGGTACCAGGCCGCCCCGCAGTACCTGCTGCTGCCCGCGGGCGCCCTGTTCGTCACGGTGCTCGCCCTCACGGTCCTCGGCGACGGCGTCCGCACCGCCCTCGACCCGCGCGCGGCCTCCCGGCTGCGCGTCGGGACGGGCCGCAGGCGGGAGTCGAAGGCGGACCAGGGAGGCACGGCATGAGCGGCCTCACCGGCTTCGTCCTGCGCCGCGCCGTCGGCGCCGTCCTCACCCTGTTCGTCATCTCGGTGATCGTCTACGTCGTCTTCTACGCCACGCCCGGCAACGTCGCCCAGATCACCTGCGGCCCGCGCTGCTCACCGGAACAGGTGCACCAGGTGGCCCGGCAACTGAACCTCGACGACCCGCTGTTCGTGCGGTACGGGCACTTCCTGCAGGGCCTCGTCGCCGGCCAGGACTACTCGACCGGTACGTCGGTCCAGCACTGCTCCGCTCCCTGCCTCGGCCTGTCGTACCAGAGCGACCGGCAGGTCACTCAGCTGATCCTGGCCAAGCTCCCGGTCAGTCTGTCCCTGGTGGCCGGTGCGATGGTCATCTGGCTGGTCCTCGGCGTCGGCACCGGCGTGCTCTCCGCCTGGCGGCGCGGCCGGTTCTCCGAGCGGGTGCTGACCGCCATCACCCTCGCCGGCACGGCCACCCCGGTCTTCGTCATCGGCCTGGTCCTGATGATCGTCGTCTGCGGGGAACTGCAACTGCTGCCCTTCCCGCAGTACGTGGCGCTCGGCGACGACCCCGAACAGTGGGCGTGGAACCTGCTGCTGCCCTGGTTGTCGCTGGCCCTGATCGAGGCCGCTTCGTTCGCCCGGCTGACCCGGGCCTCGATGCTGGAGACGCTGGCCGAGGACCACATCCGCACCTTCCGCGCGTACGGCGTCGGCGAACGGTCGATCGTCGGGCGGCACGCACTGCGCGGCGCGTTCGCCCCGGTCATCGCGCTGAACGCCAACAACGTCGGGTCGGCGATCGGCGGCGCGGTGCTCACCGAGACGCTGTTCGGCCTGCCCGGCATCGGACAGGAACTCGTCCATGCCGTCAACGTCGTCGACCTGCCGGTCGTGGTCGGCATGGTCCTGGTCATCGGATTCTTCGTGGTCCTCGCCAACGCCGTCGCGGACGTCCTGTACGCGGTGGCCGACCGACGGGTGGTGCTGACATGAGCCTGGTCGACGTGACCGGCCTCCGCGTCGACTTCGGCGCGACGCGTGCCGTCGACGGACTCTCCTTCCGCCTGGAGGAGGGCGCCGCCCTGGCCCTGGTCGGTGAGTCCGGCTCCGGCAAGTCGACGGTGGCGTCCGCGTTGCTCGGTCTCCACCGCGGCACCGGCGCGCGGGTCGAGGGCACGGTCGAGGTGGCCGGCACCGACGTGCGGCGCGCCTCCGACGAGGAGCTGCGGCGGCTGCGCGGCGGGCGGGCCGCCATGGTGTTCCAGGATCCGCTGTCCTCCCTGGACCCGTACTACGCGATCGGCGACCAGATCGCCGAGGTGTACCGCGTGCACGCGCGTGTGTCCCGGCGGGCGGCACGCGCGCGTGCCGTGGAGGTTCTCCACCGGGTGGGCATCCCGGACGCGGCACGGCGGTCCCGGTCCCGGCCTCACGAGTTCAGTGGCGGCATGCGCCAGCGCGCCCTGATCGCCATGGCGCTCGCGTGCGAACCCAGGCTGCTGATCGCCGACGAGCCGACGACCGCCCTCGACGTGACGGTCCAGGCCCAGGTCCTCGACCTGCTGCACACGCTGCGCGAGGAGACCGGCATGGGCCTGCTGCTCGTCACGCACGACGTCGGCGTCGCCGCCGAGAGTGTCGACGAGGTGCTGGTGATGCGGCACGGCAGGGCGGTCGAACACGGCCCGGTCGCCGACGTGCTGGGCGCACCGGCCCAGCCGTACACCCGGGAACTGCTGGCCGCGGTCCCCCGGCTGGACGCACCGCGGAAGGCCCCGGCGGCCCCCGAGCAGGTCGTCGAGGAGGTCGTCCTGGAGGCGACCGGCCTCAGGCGCGAGTTCGGGCGCGGAAAGCGGGCCTTCACGGCCGTGGACGACGTGTCGCTGGTCCTGCGGCGCGGCGAGACCCTCGGGATCGTCGGCGAGAGCGGCAGCGGCAAGACGACCCTCGGGCGCATGCTCGTCGGGCTGCTGGAGCCGACGGCGGGATCGCTGACCTTCGAGGACCGCCCGCACAAGGGGGTGAACCCGGCCGTGCAGATGGTCTTCCAGGACCCGGTCTCCTCCCTCAACCCACGACGCAGCGTGGGCGAGTCCATCGCCGACCCGCTGCGCGCACGGGGCGAGCGGGAGGAGGGGCGCATCCGCGAGCGCGTGGGCGAACTGCTGGAGCGCGTGGGGCTCGAAGCAGCGCATCACGACCGGTACCCCCATGAGTTCAGCGGCGGGCAGCGCCAGCGGGTCGGCATCGCCCGGGCGCTCGCGGCCGACCCCCGGGTCATCGTCTGCGACGAGCCGGTCTCCGCCCTCGACGTCACCACCCAGGCCCATGTGGTCGGCTTGCTCGGGGAGTTGCAGCGTGAACTCGGGCTCGCGCTGGTCTTCGTGGCGCACGACCTGGCCGTCGTGCGCCAGGTCAGTGACCGGGTCGCGGTGATGCGTCGCGGCAGGATCGTCGAGGAAGGGCCCGCCGCGGGGGTGTACGAGTCGCCGCGCGACCCCTACACCAGGCAGTTGCTGGCCGCCGTACCGGCGCTCGATCCGCAGGTCGCCGCGCGACGCAGGGCGGAGCGACGGGAGTTGGCCGCGGCATGACACCGGGCGGGCGACTCGGGTGGGTCGCGGCCCGACACCGGGCCGGGCCACTCGGGTCGACCGCGGCATGACGATCCGTGTCCGGTTGATCTCCTAGCGCGACAAAACGCGACCCGCACGGGAAAGTTACGACCGTTCACCCCTTTTGGTGGTGCGACGGACAACCGTCCATCGCACCACCGCCTTGTCCGCATACGTTCGTCCCGCTGCGAGCCGCCGGGCAACGGCGGCTCTCCATAGGGGAGATCGGGGGTGCACACGTGCGCATCGGACTGCTTACGGAAGGTGGCTATCCGTATGTGAGCGGTGACGCCAGGCTCTGGTGCGACCGGCTGGTGCGCGGGCTCGCCCAGCACGAGTTCGACGTCTACGCGCTCAGTCGCAGCGAGCGTCAGGAGGACGACGGCTGGGTCCCGCTGTCACCGAACGTCCGCCGGGTGCGCACCGCGCCCCTGTGGATGGCCGAGGACGACGAGGCGGTGCTCGGGCGCCGCGCACGCCGGCGGTTCACGGAATGCTTCGGGGAACTGGCCGCGGTGTTGTGCGAGGGGCCAGGGGCCGGGGGTGTCGCGGGCGTCGCCGGGGGACCCTCCGAGGGCGCGCTCACCTCTGAGGCGGACCGTTTCGCCAACGCTCTGTACGGGCTCGCCGAACTCGCCCGCGAGGAGGGCGGCCTGGCCGGAACGCTCCGGTCGGAGGCCACCGTTCGCACCCTGGAACGCGCCTGTCGTGCGCCCGGCGCCCATCGTGCCGCACGTGAGGCACGCGTACCCGATCTGCTCGCCGTAGCGGCCCATCTCGCACGGGCCCTGCGCCCCCTCTCCCTCGACTGGTACGAGGAGGACGGGCTCGGCGCGGTCGACCTCTGCCACGCCTCGTCCGGCGGTACGGCCGTCCTGCCCGGCCTGCTGGCCCGGCACTTCACCGGCGTACCCCTGATGGTGACCGAGTACGGCGTGAGCCTGCGGGCGCACTACCTCACCGCCCCGGACGCCCCACCCGCCGTACGGTCCCTGCTGGCGGCCTTCCAGGGCCGGCTCGCGGCCGAGGCCTACGGGCGGGCGGAGGTCGTCACCGCCGGCAACACCCACACCCGCCGCTGGCAGGAGCGCTGCGGTGCCGACCGGCACAAGCTCCGCACGGTCCACCCCGGCATGGAGGCCCGGCCTTTCGCCGAGGTGGGAGAGACCCCGGACTGCGCGGACCCGGACACGCTGGTCTGGGTCGGCCGCGTCGAGCCCGCCAAGGACCTGGTCTCGCTCCTGCACGCCTTCGCGGAGGTGCGCAAGCAGGAGCCGGGGACGCGGCTGCGCATCGTGGGTGCCCCCGCCGGTCCGGAGGGGGTCGCCTACCTCGGTCACTGCAGGACGCTCGCCGCCCAGCTCTTCCCCGACGAGGCCGAGGGCCCGCACACCGCCGGCGACAATCCGGTGTCCTTCGAGGAGATCGGCGGCCCGGAAATCCCGTCCGTCGCCGACGCCCACGCCTCGGGTGCCGTGACCGTCCTGTCCAGCGTGGTCGAGGGGTTCCCCGGCGGCCTCGTCGAGGCCATGCTCTGCGGGCGCGCGACGGTGTCGACGGACGTCGGCGCGGTCGTGGAGGTCATCGGCGGCACGGGCCTCGTCGTACCGCCGCGCAATCCGCGGGCGCTCGCCGACGCGTGCGTGGCGCTGCTGCGCGACCCCCAGCGCCGTGCGCGCCTGGGCGCCGCGGCTCGCGCCCGTGCCCTCGAACTGTTCACGGTCGAGCAGAACATCGAGGCGTTCCACCGCCTGTACCTGGAGATCGTCTCGCGCGCGCCCGTCCGCCCTGGCCTCCTCGACGGTGCGGGAGCGCCCCTGCCGTTCGCGGTGCCCGCCGAGGCCCATGTGCCCGTCCGCTGGAGTGCCGCCTCACCCCGCCTTGCCGCCGCCCGCAGCGGCCCCGGCCGGGCGGCGGGCGGACCCGTGCGGGCGACCACTCCCGTGCCCGCCCGGGAGGGTGCGTGATGAGCGACCTGAACGAACTGGCCTCGGGAGCCCCGGAAGCCCAGAAAATCGCGGCAATCCCTGTCGCGGAGGCAACCGCGGAGGCAACCGCGGAGGCGCTCGCGGAACCCACGGCCGAGAGCCGAGAGCCCGCAGCCGAGCGCGCGGTGCCCGGCGTGGGGGAGTTCAGTGCGGCCCAGAAGGCTTCCGCCCCGCGACGGGGTGCTGCCGATCCGGTCAAGGCGCTGATGCACCGGCACCGTGAACTCTGTGAGCGCGCGGTCGACCCTTTGGAGATCGCCGCGGGACTGGAGGCGCACGGCATCACCGACCGGACCGCCGCCCGCTTCCGCCACCGCGACGTCTTCTCCCTCGCCGAGGAGATGTACGCCCGCGTCGCGCGGGACGGGGACACACCCCCACCCGTCCCGCCTGCCCCTCCCCGGGTGCGCGCCGACTGGGCGTTCCTGACACTCCTGCCCGGTGCGCTGTGCGCCGCAGCCCTGGCCGCCGTGCACCTCACTCATGGGCAGCCGCGCCTGTTCGCGGTCGCGGCGGGCGCCCTCGCGGTGGCCCTGGGGCTCCGTGCGGCCCTGCGCCGAGGGCCCCTGAGCAGGACCGGCACGGACCGGCCCGGGCCGCGACCGGGCGCAGCCGGCGGCAGAACCACCCCGTGGACCCTGTGGCTCGTCCTCTACGCCCTCCTGGGCGACGGGCTGCTCCGCAACGCCCTCGCCGGAGGCCCCGACGCCCTGCCCACCGGCGCGCCCGACGGCCCCTGGCCCCTCACCGCCGCCCCGGTCCTGGCTCTCACCCTGGCCTGCGCGCCCGCCGCCTGGATCACACACGTCCTCACCGTGCGCGCCCGCCGCAGACTCGCCTCCAGCCGCGGCCTGGAGGACTTCGCCGCCGCCGTACGGCCCCTCCTGCTCGGCACGTTCGCCCTGTTCCTGGGTGCCTTGGCGGCCCTGCTCGCCCTCTGCGGGGAAGTCCTCGGCGAGTCCGGTGCCTCCGCTCAGGCCCTGGCCCTGGGAGCGCTGCTGTTCCTGGCCCGCCTCCTCACCGTGCACGGCTTCACCTACGCCCCCGCCGTGGTGCTCACCGCGACGGCCACGGCAGAGGCGGTCGCCCTCGCCACGGTCTTCGCCTCCCGGCTCCCCGGTCTCGCCATCATGGCCACTCCCGTCCACACCCTCGCCACCACCTGGGGTGCCGGCAGCGTCCCCACCCTCGCCTGCGGAGCGGCGGCCCTGGCCCTGCTGTTCCACGCGACCCGCAAGCTCACCCGGGCCTCGGCCCACGCACGGTCGGAGCCCACGCGGTGACCGCAGCCGACACCGGCCCCGCCGCCGACAAGGGCCCAAAGCCGACACCGGCCCCGCAGCCGCGGGCGGCTCCCGCCCCGTTTCGTCCCTTCCTGCTGTCTGTCCCTCTTTCCCCTTCCTTTCCGCCTCGAGGAGAACCCGCATGATCGCCCACCCAGGAACCCCGGCGACCCGGGGAGCCACGCGATGAGAGTCCTGCTGATCGGAGCCAACGGCTACCTCGGGCGCTTCGTCGCCGACCGTCTTCTCGCCGACCCGGCCGTGCAGCTCACCGCCCTCGGCCGCGGCGACGACGCCGACGTCCGCTTCGACCTCGCCTCCGGCAGCCCCGGTGCCCTCACCCGCTTCCTCGACGCCGTCCACCCGGGTGTCGTCGTCAACTGCGCGGGCGCCACCCGCGGCGGGGCCCGCGAGCTCACCCGCCACAACACCGTCGCCGTCGCCACCGTCTGCGAGGCCCTGCGCCGCAGCGGCTGCGGCGCCCGGCTGGTGCAGATCGGCTGCAGTGCGGAGTACGGTCCGAGCCAGCCCGGCTCCTCCACCGCCGAGGACGCGGTGCCCCGGCCCGGCGGCCCGTACGGCGTCAGCAAACTCGCCGCCACCGAACTGGTCCTCGGCTCCGGTCTGGACGCCGTCGTCCTGCGCGTCTTCTCTCCGGCGGGGCCCGGCACCCCTGCCGGCTCCCCGCTGGGCCGTCTCGCCGAGGCCATGCGCCGCGCCATGCAGTCCGGCGACGGCGAGCTGAAACTCGGCGGGCTCGGCGCCCAGCGCGACTTCGTCGACGTCCGCGACGTGGCCCGCGCCGTCCACGCCGCCTCGCTCTCCGCCGCGCAGGGTGTCATCAACATCGGCTCCGGCCGCGCCGTGCGCCTGCGCGACGCCGCCGCGGTCCTCGCCCGCGTCGCCGGATACGGCGGCGCCCTCCACGAACTCGACGGTCCGCCCGGCGCCCTGCGCTCGGCCATCGGCCATCCCCGCCCCGACCCGGACCACGCGCCCCCCGTCGCGTACCCGTATCCGGACGGCTGCGGCAGCTGGCAGCAGGCCGACGTGCGCACCGCGCGCGACCGTCTCGGCTGGCGTCCACGGATCGGCCTGGAGGAGTCACTCGCCGACATCTGGATGGAGGCGGCATGCCGCATCTGACCAGATCCCTGCGGCGCACCTCGGACACGGAACTCCGCCCCGGCGTCGGGGTGCCCGGCTACGCACACCCCCTCCTCGCCCCCACCGAATGGGGCGAGCTGACCCGCCCCGGCACCCCACTGCACTGGGTGGTCCTCAACGTGGCCGACGGTCCCGGCGCACGCCCCGACCCGCACTGCCTGGCGGCGGCCGGCCGCCTGCGCAACGCGGGCATCCGCGTCCTCGGCCACCTCGACACCCGGTATGGCACCCGCAACTTCGGCGAGCTGATCTCGGAGGCCCACCGGTTCGTCGACTGGTACCAGGTCGACGGCTTCCTCCTTGAGCGCTGCCCGGCCGACCACGCCGGGCTGCCCGAGGTCCGCCGCACGGTCGCCACGCTGCGGGTGATCCGTGACGCTGCCCACATCGTCCTCGGTCACGGCATCCACCCGCACCCCGGCTACATCGAGCTCGCCGACCAACTGGTCACCTTCTCCGGGCCCTGGAGCGACTACCGCTGGTCGCAGGTGGCCGAGTGGACCGCTGACCACGCCCCCGAGCGCTTCTGCCACTTCGTCCACGGCGTGCCCCGCCCGCACCTGGGCGAGGCACTGCGCATCGCCCGGTGGCAGGGCGCCGCGACGGTCTGGATCACCGACCACACGGACGGGGGCGGTCACACCGACCCCTGGGAGGCCATGCCCGGTTACTGGGACGAATTCGTCTCGCGTGTCGGAACAGGTGTCTCGGAATGAAAAAGCGCGTGGCACTGTTACGGGGAGAACAACCGTAGTGATTGACCGACCAACGGAGTCCCCGTGTCGCTGCCACCCCTGGTCGAGCCGGCTTCCGAGCTCACCGTAGACGAGGTCCGCAGGTACTCCCGCCACCTGATCATCCCCGACGTGGGCATGGACGGGCAGAAGCGGCTGAAGAACGCCAAGGTGCTCTGTGTGGGCGCCGGCGGCCTGGGCTCGCCGGCGCTGATGTACCTGGCCGCCGCGGGCGTCGGTACCCTCGGCATCGTGGAGTTCGACGAGGTCGACGAGTCGAACCTGCAGCGCCAGATCATTCACAGCCAGGCCGACATCGGCCGCCCCAAGGCGGAGTCCGCCCGCGACAGCGTCAAGGGCATCAACCCGTACGTGAACGTGATCCTTCACGAGGAGCGGCTCGAGGCCGACAACGTGATGGACATCTTCAGCCAGTACGACCTGATCGTCGACGGCACGGACAACTTCGCGACCCGCTACCTGGTCAACGACGCCTGCGTGCTGCTGAACAAGCCGTACGTCTGGGGCTCGATCTACCGCTTCGACGGCCAGGCGTCGGTCTTCTGGTCCGAGCACGGCCCCTGCTACCGCTGCCTGTACCCGGAGCCCCCGCCGCCCGGCATGGTCCCCTCCTGCGCCGAGGGCGGCGTCCTGGGCGTGCTGTGCGCGTCCATCGGCTCCATCCAGGTCAACGAGGCCATCAAGCTGCTCGCCGGCATCGGTGACCCGCTGGTCGGCCGACTGATGATCTACGACGCCCTGGAGATGCAGTACCGCCAGGTCAAGGTCCGCAAGGACCCGAACTGCGCGGTCTGCGGCGAGAACCCTACCGTCACCGAGCTCATCGACTACGAGGCCTTCTGCGGTGTCGTGTCCGAGGAGGCCCAGGCGGCGGCCGCCGATTCCACGATCACTCCCAAGCAGCTCAAGGAGTGGATCGACGACGGCGAGAGCATCGACATCATCGACGTCCGCGAGCCGAACGAGTACGAGATCGTCTCCATCCCGGGCGCCCGGCTGATCCCGAAGAACGAGTTCCTCATGGGCACCGCCCTGGAGAGCCTCCCGCAGGACAAGAAGATCGTCCTGCATTGCAAGACGGGTGTCCGCAGTGCGGAAGTCCTCGCGGTGCTGAAGTCCGCGGGCTTCTCGGACGCGGTGCACGTCGGCGGTGGCGTGATCGGCTGGGTCAACCAGATCGAGCCGTCCAAGCCGGTGTACTGAGCCGTATCCGGCCTCCCTTCCCGAACGGCGGGGGCTTCGGGCACCACGGGTGTCCGGGGCCCCCGCCGTCGTCATGAGCAGACCTTGCCGTCCTTCGGCACCGAACCGTCCAGCAGGTAGGCGTTGACCGTTGAGTCGACGCAGTCGCTCCCGCTGCCGTACGCGCCATGCCCCTCGCCCCGCCAGGTGAGCAGCACTCCGACGCCCTTGCCCAGTTCGTCGGCCATCCTGCGCGCGCCCTCGTACGGGGTGGCCGGGTCGCCGGTGTTGCCGACCACCAGGACGGGTGCCGCGCCCGGCGCGCTCACTTCCGGGGTGTCGTGCTGTCCGGGCACCGGCCAGTCGTGGCACCAGCCGGCCGTGTCCCAGCCGAGGAACGTCCCGAAGACCGGGGAGATCTTCTCGAACCGGGGCAGCAGCCGCTTCGTCTCGGCCACCGTCGGCCGCTGCCGGTCGTCCAGGCACGATATGACCCGTTGGGAGTGGCTCGTCGTGCCGTAGCGCCCCGACAGGTCACGTTCGTTGTAGCGGTCTGCGAGGGTCAGCAGCTCCGAGCCGTCACCCCGTTCGGCCGCGTCGAGGGCGCTGGTCAGCGTCGGCCAGCTGTCCTTGCTGTACAGCGGCTGAATGATGCCGGTCACCGCGAGGCTCTGGGTCAGCTTGCGCCCGGGCACGCCGGCCGGGAGGGGCCGGGCGTCGATCCGCCGCAACAGGGCCGCGATCTTCCGCGAGCCCTTTTGAGGGTCCTGGCCGGTGGACTCGAGGTAATCGTTCAATGCGCGCTGGAATCCCAGAGCCTGGTTCTCGGCGTGGCCCACGGTGTCCGCGCCGGGGTCGACGACCGCGTCCAACGTCATGCGTCCCACCTTCCTCGGGAACAGATGGGCGTAGGTGCCGCCCAGTTCGGTGCCGTAGGAGATGCCGAAGTAGTTCATCCTCTTGTCGCCGAGGACTTCACGGATGCGGTCCATGTCACGGGCCGAGTCGGCGGTCGAGACGTGGGACATGAGCTCCCCGGCGTCCTTCTGGCAGCCCTTGCCGAAGTCGGTGGCGTCCTCCAGGTACGCCTTCTCCTCGGCGGGGGTGTCCGGGGTGAGGTCCACCGACTCGGCTGCCTGCATCTCCCTGTCGCCCCGGCAGCGGACCCCCTCGCTCGCACCCACCCCGCGGGGGTCCCAGCTCACCAGGTCGTACCGCTCGCGCAGTGAGGAGACGGCCGGGGCGTACGACGGCATCATGGACACACCCGAGGCGCCCGGGCCGCCGAAGTTGAACAGCAGCGAGCCGACACGGTCGCCGCCGCGTGCCTTGGCGCGGATCAGACCCAGGCCGATCGTCTCGCCGTCCGGCTTCGACCAGTCCAGCGGCACCTTCAGCGTCGCGCACTGCCAGTCGCTGCTCGGCGCGGGGCCGCCGGACGTGGCTTTGCAACGCCCCCAGGACAGCCCGCTCTTGTCGTCGGACGGACCGCCTCCGCAGCCCGCGGCCAGCAGGGCCGATGCGGCCGCCAGAGCGGTCCACCGAACAAAGTGTGCCATTGCCCATCCCCCCTCGCAGGCCGTCCGCTTCGTGCAGCGGAAGGCGGTCCGGCCATGGTAGGCACATCCCGCATCGACCGTCTCAGCCTGTGGATAACCCTGTGACCTGCGAGTTTGTCCGGAGCGCTGGCGGTGTCAGGCGCAGACGGTCCCGGCCGGCGGCACCTTCCCGTCCAGCAGATAGCCGTTCACCGCGCCCTGCACACACGGGTTCTTGCTGTCGTAGGCGCCGTGGCCCTGACCCCGGTAGGTGAGCTCGACTCCGACGCCCTTGCCCAGCGCGTTCACCATCGCTCTCGCACCCTCGTACGGTGTGGCCGGGTCACCCGTGTTGCCGACGACCAGAATGGGCGCCGCGCCCGGAGCGCTGACGTCGGGGTGGTCGGCCGCGCCCGGCACGGCCCAGTCGGTGCAGCCGATCATGCCCCAGGCCCAGGATTCTCCGAACAGCGGGGACGCGGCTCGGAACTCGGGCAGCTTCCGCTCCACGTAGGAGGTGTCGTAGCGCGGTTTGGTGTCCGCACAGCTGATTGCGGTGTTGGCAGCGGTCGAGTTGTCATACTCGCCGTTCTCACTGCGCCCGTTCAATGAGTCGGACAGCAGCATCAGGATGCTCCCGTCACCGTCGTAGGCCTGCTTCAAGCCCTCGGTGAGGGTCTCCCACAAGTCCTTTGAGTAAAGCGCCTGCACGATGCCGTTCGTTGCCGCGCTCTGGGTCAGTTCGCGCGGGAAGACGCCTTGGATCGGCTTGCGTTCGAGGTCTTTCAGCAGCGCGGCGATACGATCCGTCACGTTCTGGGCGCTGTCGCCGAGGGAGCACTCCTCCGTCTTCGACACACAATCCTCGGCGAAGTTCTCGAGCGCGAGCTGGAAGCCCTTGACCTGCGCGAGCGAGCTCTGTTCGGGTTTCAGGGTGGGGTTTACGACGGCGTCGAACACAGCGCGGCCGACCCGCTTGGGGAACAGATGGGCGTAGACACCGCCGAGTTCGGTGCCGTAGGAGAACCCGAAGTAGTGCAGCTTGTCGTCGCCGAGGACTTGGCGCATCAGGTCCAGGTCGCGGGCCGCGTCGGTGGTCCGCACGTGCGGAAGGATCTTCTCCGACTTCTGCTCGCAGGCGTCGTTGAAATCCTTGGTGTTGTCCACGAGCCGACTGCGTTCGGCGGCGTCGTCGGGCGTGGTGTCCTGCTGGAAGTACGCGTCGAGCTGCTGGTCGTTCTCGCAGAGGACGGGGTCGCTGCGGCCGACTCCGCGGGGGTCGAAGCTGACCAGGTCGTAGCGGGTGCGCAGGGTGTTGAAGCCGTCTGCGAAGCCGGGCAGGGTGGTGACGCCCGAGGCGCCGGGACCACCGAAGTTGAAGATGAGCGAGCCGATGCGTTCGCTGTCGTCGCCGGTGGTCCTGGCCCGGATCAGCTCAAGGCCGATCGTGTCGCCGTCGGGATCGCCCCAGTCGAGCGGGACCTTCATGGTGGCGCACTGCCACTCGCCGCCGTCCGGCAGAGGAGAGGGCGAGGCGCCCCCACCCTGTGCCTCGTCCGGTGCCGGACAGGCCTTCCAGCTCAGTTCCTGCCGCGTCACGTCCTCGCCCCGGCGTCGTCGCCGCAGCCCGCCAGCACAGTGGACAGCAGCACGGCGGAGGCGGTCAGGGCGGCGGCGCGCAGCCGGAGGACGGAGGGCATGGTTCCATCCTGCGGCGGTCCCGGACGGGGCGCGCGGGACGCGTGCCGTACGAGGTAGGAGGGTTCCCTGAGACCACAGAGCCTGCCTGCCGGGCCCACTGTACGGAACGGCGCGCCGGCGTCCCGGTCGTCTCAGAGGGCCTGCTTGCGTGAGAGGTGGTTGAAGGCCAGCCAGCCCGGCAGGACGGGCAGCCACAGCGTCAGAAGGCGGAACAGCAGGACCGCCGGGGCCGCCACCTCCTTCGGGAGCCCGACGGCGATCAGCCCGACCGTCAGGGTCGCCTCGACCGCGCCCACACCGCCCGGCGTCGGAGCCGCGGACCCGAGGGCGTTGCCCGCGAGGAAGACGACGGCGACGCTGGCGATGCTGATCGAGGTGGACTCGTCGCCGAACGCCCTGATCGACGCGTCCAGGCACATCACGAAGCAGGCCGTCAGCAGCAGCATGCCGCCGATGCCCGTGACCAGCTTCTGCGGCCGCTGCAGCACGTCCAGCATGCGCGGCACGACACCGGCGAACAGCGACCGCACGCGGGTGACGACGAACTTCCGCAGGAACGGCACCGAGGTCACCACGAGCACGAGCACCGCCACCGTCAGCAGGCCGGCGATGACCGTCCGGGACGGCGACAGCGAGGGCGTCTTCTCGGTGCCGGTCAGATAGCCGAAGGACAGCAGCATCAGGATGTGGCAGCCGAGCCCGAACAACTGCGACGCGCCGACACTCGCCACCGCGAGCCCCGGCCGCACTCCGGCGCGCTGCAGGAAGCGCGTGTTCAGTGCGACACCGCCGACGGCCGCCGGGGCGACGATCTTCACGAACGACCCGGCGACCTGCGCCGCCACGGTCCGCAGGAACGGCACCCGCTCGGGTACGAAGCCCAGCAGGGCCATGGCCGCGGCGACGTAGCTGCCCATCGAGAACAGCACGGCCGCGGCGACCCAGCCCCACTCGGCGTTCGCGATGAGCGGCCCGAACTCGATGTGTGTGAGCTGCGTCAGCAGGAAGTACGCGCCGATCGCGCCGGCGATGAAACTGATCAGCGTGCGCGGACGCACCCGCTCCAGCCGGGCCGGCTCGACGGGTGCCTGCGGCCTGATCCGCAGCACCGCGTGCCGGATCTGCGTGAGCAGGTCCTCCTCGCGCGCCTCCTCCAGGGCTTCGTCGATCGCCCGCTTCTCCGCGCGCTGCTCCGCCCGTACGGCCTTCTTGTCGGGTTTCTCCTGGACGGGCCCGGGTTGTTCGTCCGCGTGCTCCTCCAGACGGGCCTGCTTGGCCAGCCGGGAAGCCTCCAGGACCGCTTCGCGCTCGCGCTGTGCCCGCTCCCGGGCCAGTCTGCGCAGCGTCGCGCGCGTGGAGCGGCTGAGCGCGATCGGCTGGAGCATCGGCAGACAGTCCGCCACGGCGTCAGGACCGAGCACGCCCACCGCGGAGGCCACCGCCCGCTCGGCGCCCACCCGGAGGCCGAGCGTCACCAGCAGCTGGGAGGTGTCCATGCGCAGCAGCAGGTCACCGGCCGCGATCTCGCCGACGCGCAGGTCGGTGAGGATCACCGTGCCGGAACGATCCACCAGGATCGCGTCGCCCACCAGCCTGCGATGCGCGATGCGCCGTGACTGCAGCGCCTTCACCTGGTGCCAGGTGTCGCGCAGCAGGTCGTCGGTGATCTCCTTGTCCGGCAGCGAGTCGAGGGTGCGGGCGCCGCTGTGCTCGTAGACGAGCATCACCGCGTCGGGGCCGAGCTCGGAGGTGGCGATCAGCTTGGGTGCGTTGGCGCCGGCCGCGATGGCCGCGTACGCCAGCAGCGCCTCCTGCTCCAGGGCCTGCCGCAGCGACTGAAGGCTGCTGCGGGTGGCGAAGCCGCGCAGAGTGAGGTTGCGCCACGCACGGTAGAAGAAGCCCTGAGCCTGCTGCTCCCGGTCGACCACCGTCACGTCCAGGGGCGGCCCGTCCTCAAGGGTGACGAAGTAGCGCCGCCCCCGGTCCCCGGTGTCCGGATTGTCCGTGGTGTCCTCGCGGGACGCGCTGACCGGGCGGAAGCCGACGGTCCGCAGGCCGGCCATCAGGGTCTGCCCCGTGGGCCGGACGTTCGGCGAGCCGACGGCGTACAGCGTGCCGTAGGCCACGGTCCAGCCGATCAGCACGGTCAGGATGATCGAGAACGGGGTCGTGTAGCCGGTGACGAGCATCGAGAAGGCGTCGAGGAGCAGCACGACCCACAGCACCGCGCGCCATCTCGGTCTGCGGGACATGCCGACGGCCGTCATATAGGCGATGACCGGGGCCAGGTATCCGTGCACGGGGTCGGTCAGCGCGTGGACGTCTCCGGGGGAGGGCTGGGTGAGCGCCTCCTGGATGGAGTCGGGTGCGGCCCGGGCGACCCACAGGTCCGTGGCGAGGGTCACGCCGTGTGCGAGGACCGCCGCGAGGACGCCGTCGGCGATGCGGAGCCCGTCCCGTTTGATCAGCCGCTCGATGGCGAAGGCGACCGGCACCAGCAGGATGGCGATGCTGGAGGCCAGCCCCGCGATCTTGATGAGCAGATCGGGTGCCTGCCCGGTGCCCTTGTTGATGTCCTGTTCGAGGCCCGAGGTGGTGCCGTGCGCGAACGCGGCGATCCCGATCAGGACCGCGACGGCGAGCACGCCCACCAGCAGACGCATCAGGTCGGACGGGCGGTGCACGCGCGCGGGGAGCAGCGGTTCGTCGCCCTCCACCTCGTCGATGTGCGCGAAGTCCGGCTCCTCGGCGGCCGCGCGGGTCTTCTTCGCCGCCCTCTTCGGGCCCTCGTCCGGAGTGCCAGGGCGCGACGAAGCGTCAGAGATGCCCTCCGTGTCCTCGGGGTGCGCACCCTGCTGCTTCATCGTCTCTTCTTGGTCTCGTATCACCGGTCACCGCCCGCATGATGGTGGCATGCCGCACCGGCACATGGGGCAATCAGGGTGCACATGCGGGGGCGGACAGTCTGCCCGATGCGTCCCCGCCTCGTGCGGGAAACGCTCCGGAGCGCGCCCGGCCGCTGTCGGTGGGGTGGGGCAGGATGGGTCGGATGAGTGAGCAGAGGAGCCCTGCGGGGGGCCGGTACGAGGACGAGCTCGCGCAGGCGCTGCCCGAGTATGCCGAGCGGGTCCTCGACGTCGCCGATCTGATCCCGCCGGGACGCGTCATGACCTACGGGGACGTCGCCGAGTGGCTGGAGCAGGGCGGCCCGCGCCAGGTCGGCCGTGTGATGGCGCTCTACGGCGGAGCCGCTCCGTGGTGGCGTGTCGTCCGCGCGGACGGCGTCCTGCTGCCGGGGCACGAACAACGGGCGCTCGGCCACTACCGGGCGGAGGGCACACCCCTGAAGGAGGCGAGCCGCGCCGCCGAGGGCCACCTGCCGCGCATCGACATGAGACGGGCGCGGTGGGACGGCGGTGATCGCGCGGAGGGCCACACCTGACAGCTTCCGCCATCGGACAGCCGCCCGTGTGACCTGTGATCCGTACGGGGGAATCGGGGCACAGTGCGGGCATGACGTACGTTCGTGAGAGGAGGGGCACGAGCGCCGCGAGTGCCGCGCGGGGGCGGCGGGAAAAAGGGGAAGCCCTGCTTCCGGCCGACCCGTCGGCGTAGCGTCGGCTGCGCGTACCCCCGTCACCCCGCGGTCACCGCCCGCCACGCGCGGTGGCCCGCCACCCAGCACTTCCACCAGAACCGGCGAACCACGTGAGCTCCTCTTCCTCCGCCAGCGGCCTGTCGCACCCCCGGGTGCGTCGGGGGAGTCGTGGCGTTTACCGACTGGTGCGTACCCCTCCTGCCCGCATGGATCCCCCTCTCCTGGACGCCTCGCAGCGTGCCGTGGTTGATCACACATCCGGTCCGCTGCTCGTCCTCGCGGGTCCGGGCACCGGCAAGACCACCACCCTGGTCGAGTCCGTGGCCGAGCGCGTCGCCCGGGGAGGGGACCCCGAGCGCGTCCTGGTGCTGACGTTCAGCCGCCGGGCGGCCGTCGAACTGCGCGACCGCATGGCCCTGCGAACCGGCGCAGCCCGCGCCCCCCGGGCGACCACCTTCCACTCGTTCTGCTACGCCCTGGTCCGTGCCCAGCAAGACAGCGACCTCTTCGTCGAGCCGCTGCGCCTGCTGTCCGGCCCCGAGCAGGACGTCTCCGTGCGGGAGCTGCTCGCGGGCCAGGCCGGTCTGGAACGGCTCGGGCTCGCGCACGTGCGCTGGCCGGACGAGCTGCGCGCCTGCCTGACCACCCGCGGTTTCGCCGACGAGGTCCGCGCGGTCCTCGCCCGCAGCCGTGAGCTGGGCCTCGGCCCCGACGCCCTGGACGCCTTCGCCCGCCGCACGGGACGGCCCGACTGGCGCGCCGCGGCCGCCTTCCTCGCCGAGTACCTCGACGTGCTCGACCTGCAAGGCGTGATCGACTACGCGGAACTCGTCCACCGTGCGGTGCTCCTCGCCCGCCGCCCCGAAGCCGCCGAGTGGCTCGCCGCCCGGTACGACGCCGTCTACGTCGACGAGTACCAGGACACGGATCCCGCCCAGGTGCGGCTGCTGGACGCCCTCGCCGGCGGCGGCCGCACGCTCGTGGCCTTCGGCGACCCCGACCAGTCGATCTACGCGTTCCGCGGCGCCGACGTGAACGGCATCCTGGACTTCCCGCACGCCTTCCCGCGCGCGGACGGCCGTCCGGCCCCCGTCTCGGTGCTGCGGACGTCCCGCCGCTCCGGTGCCGGCCTGCTGGCCGCCACCCGGCTCCTCACCCAGCGCATGCCCCTGACCCGCCTGCCCGCCGAGAAGGTCCGCGCCCATCGCGAACTCGCCCCGGTACGCGACGGCGGCCGCGTCGAGGTGTACACCTACCCGACATCCGGGACGGAGCTGGACAACATCGCCGACATCCTCCGCAGGGCACACCTGGAGGACGGCGTCCCGTGGCGGGACATGGCCGTCCTGGTGCGCGCCGGTTCCCGCACCATCCCGACGCTCCGCCGAGCCCTCTCGGCGGCGGGCGTTCCCGTGGACGTCGACGGCGACGATCTGCCCCTGCGGCACGAACCGGCGGTGGCACCGCTGCTGACGGCACTGCGGGCGGTGGCCACGGCGGAAGCCGCCGGGGCCGCTGAGAGGGACACGGCGTCCGACGGCGCTGCCGAGGCGGAGCCGGCGGAAGCCACCGAGCTGGACGGGTACAGGGCACCCGAGGGCGCCCCCGACGCGGAGGCGGCGAAAGCCGCCGGGGCCCCCGACAGGGAAACGGCGGCCCAGGGCGCCCCCGACGCGGGGCCGACCGCCTGCTGGCTCGACACCGAAACCGCCCTCACCCTCCTGACCTCCCCCCTCGCGAGCATGGACGCCGCCGACCTGCGTCGCCTCGGCCGCGCCCTGCGCGACGAGGAGCGCGCCGCCGGCAATCCGCTGCCTCCGCCCTCCGACGCGCTGCTCGCACGGGCCCTCGCCGAGCCGGAGCGACTCGCCGTGCACGACCCCACGTACGCGCGCGGCGCCCAGCGCCTCGGCGCGCTGCTGCGCAAGGCCCGCGAGCGTCTGGCCGGCGGCGGCACGGCCGAGGAGGCGCTGTGGGACCTGTGGGACGGCACACCGTGGCCCGCCCGGCTGGAACGGGCCGCCCGCCGGGGCGGCGCCGCCGGACGCAACGCCGACCGCGACCTGGACGCCGTGTGTGCCCTGTTCGCGACCGCCGCCCGCGCCGAGGAGCGCACCGGCGGCCGGGGCGCCCTGAACTTCCTGGCGGAGATCGACGCCGAGGACATCGCCGCCGACACCCTCGCGCGGCGTGCCGTACGCCCCGACGCCGTGCGCCTGATGACCGCGCACCGCTCCAAAGGCCTCCAGTGGCCTCTCGTGGTCGTAGCGGGCGTCCAGGAGGGCCTGTGGCCCGACCTTCGCCGCCGCGGCTCCCTCCTGGAAGCCGACCGCATCGGCCGCGACGGCCTCGCCGAACCCCTCACCCCCGGCGCCCTGCTGGCCGAGGAGCGCCGCCTGTTCTACGTGGCCGCCACGCGCGCGCGGGAGCGCCTCGTCGTCACCGCGGTCAAGGCCCCCGCCGACGACGGCGACCAGCCCTCCCGCTTTCTGACCGAACTCGGCGTCGAACCCAAGGACGTCTCGGGCCGCCCCCGTCGCCCGCTGTCCGTCGCCGCACTCGTCGCCGAACTGCGCGCCACCACGGTCGACCCGCGCGTCTCCGACGCACTCCGGGAGGCCGCCGCCCACCGCCTGGCCCGGCTGGCCGCCCTCGCCGACGAGGACGGCCGCCCCCTGGTGCCGTCCGCGCACCCCTACCGCTGGTGGGGCATGTTCGAGCAGACCCGGTCCAAGGTGCCGCTGCGCGACCGCGACCAGCCCGTCGTGCTCTCCGGCAGCGCGCTCGACCAGCTGGCCAACACCTGCGCCCTGCAGTGGTTCCTGGGCCGCGAGGTGAAAGCCGACGCCCCCGCGACGGCCGCACAGGGCTTCGGCAACGTGGTGCACGTCCTCGCCGACGAGGTCGCCTCCGGGCACACCCCGGCCGATCTCGGCGTCCTGATGGAACGTCTCGACTCCGTGTGGAACGCGCTGGCCTTCGACGCGCCCTGGAAGTCGGCCCAGGAGAAGGACAACGCGCGCGTGGCGCTCGAACGGTTCCTGCAGTGGCACGTCATGAACCGCACCGGCCGCACCCCCGTGGCCAGCGAACACGACTTCGACGTCACCCTCGAAGCGGGCGACTACCAGGTGCGCATCCGGGGCCAGATGGACCGGGTCGAGGCGGACGGCGACGGCCGCGCCTATGTGGTCGACTTCAAGACCGGCAAGCAGGCGCCCAGTTCCAAGGAGGTGGAACGCCACCCGCAGCTCGCCGTCTACCAGCTGGCCGTCCGCGAGGGTGCCCTCGACGAGGCCTTCGACGGCGTGCGTCCCGAACCGGGCGGCGCCGAACTCGTCCACCTCCGGCAGGGGGCGGCCAAACGCGACGGCGGCGAGAGCCTGCCCAAGGTGCAGGCCCAGGAGCCGCTGGAGGGGGAGTGGGTCGGCGATCTGCTCGCCACCGCCGCCGGCAAGGTCCTCGACGAACGCTTCACGCCGACCGCCGGGCAGCACTGCACCCACTGCGCGTTCCGGGCCTCGTGCACCGCGCGCCAGGAGGGGCGTCACGTCGTCGAGTGAGGTATCGCACCACCTGCGGTGACCTGCGCTTCTTCCTTTCCCGGGGGCCAGTGCGGCCGACGCTGTCAGTGGCCGCCGCTAGCCTTTCGATGTGCCCGCCCGTATCACCGATCCCGAACAGCTCAAAGAGCTCCTCGGTATCCCGTTCACCCCGGAGCAGACGGCCTGCATCACCGCGCCGCCCGCCCCGCAGGTGATCGTGGCCGGAGCCGGCTCGGGCAAGACGACGGTGATGGCGGCACGCGTGGTGTGGCTGGTCGGCACCGGCCAGGTCGCCCCCGAACAGGTGCTCGGCCTCACCTTCACCAACAAGGCCGCCGCCGAACTCGCCGAGCGCGTCCGCAAGGCGCTGGTGAAGGCCGGCGTGACCGACCCGGACGCCATCGACCCGGACAACCCGCCGGGCGAGCCGGTGATCTCCACGTACCACTCCTTCGCGGGCCGGCTGCTGACCGACCACGGCCTGCGCATCGGTCTGGAGCCCACGTCACGGCTCCTGGCCGACGCCACCCGTTTCCAGCTTGCCGCGCGTGTCCTGCGCGAGGCCCCCGGGCCCTACCCGGCCCTGACCCGCTCCTTTCCCGACCTGGTGGGCGACCTCCTCGCCCTCGACGCCGAACTCGCCGAGCACCTCGTACGCCCGGAGGCCCTGCGCGCGTACGACGCCGAACTCCTGCTGACCCTGCGGGGCGCCAAGCTCAGCAACGCCGACCTGCGCAAGGTCCCCGAGGCGGCCGCCGCCCGGCGCGAACTCGCCGAGCTGGTCACCCGCTACCGGGCCGCCAAACGCGAGCGGGACCTGCTCGACTTCGGTGACCAGATCGCCCTGTCGGCCCGGCTCGCCGGGGTCCCCGAGGTCGGCCGCCTCCTGCGCGACGAGTTCCGGGTGGTCCTGCTCGACGAGTACCAGGACACCTCGGTCGCCCAACGCGTCCTCCTGGCAGGCCTCTTCGGCGAGGGCACCGGCCACCCGGTCACCGCGGTCGGCGACCCCTGCCAGGCGATCTACGGCTGGCGCGGCGCCTCCGTCGCCAATCTCGACGACTTCCCCGAGCACTTCGCCCACGCCAACGGCCGCCCCGCGACCCGCCAGGCGCTCAGCGAGAACCGCCGCAGCGGCGGCCGCCTCCTCGACCTCGCCAACGGCCTCGCGGAACCCCTGCGCGCAATGCACGCGGGCGTGGAGGCCCTCCGCCCCGCCCCCGGCGCCGAACGCGACGGCACGGTCCGCTGCGCCCTGCTGCGCACCCACTCCGAGGAGATCGACTGGGCCGCCGACTCCGTCGCCCACCTCGTCCGGACCGGGACGGCACCCGGCGAGATCGCCGTGCTGTGCCGCACGGCGACCGACTTCGCCGAGATCCAGGGCGCCCTGGTCGCCCGGGACATCCCGGTCGAGGTCGTCGGCCTGTCGGGGCTGCTGCACCTGCCCGAGATCGCCGACCTCGTCGCCGTCTGCGAGGTCCTCCAGGACCCCGGAGCCAACGCCTCCCTGGTACGCCTGCTCACCGGCCCCCGCTGGCGCATCGGCCCGCGCGACCTCGCCCTCCTGGGCCGGCGTGCCCGGCTCCTCGTGGCCCACGCGCGCGTGGCGGACGACGACGACCAGGACCGACGCCTCGCCGAGGCCGTCGAAGGGGTCGACCCGTCCGAGGTGATCTCCCTCGCGGACGCCCTCGACACATTCCTCGAGACTCCGCTGGACGGCCGCGGGGACGACGACGGACTGCCGTTCTCGCCCGACGCGCGCGTGCGCTTCGCCCGGCTCGCCACCGAACTGCGCGAGCTGCGCCGCTCCCTGGCCGACCCGCTGATGGACGTCCTGCACCGCGTCCTCGCCGTCACCGGCCTGGAGGTGGAGCTGTCGGCGTCCCCGCACGCCCTGGCCGCCCGCCGCCGCGAGACCCTGTCCAACTTCCTGGACGTCGCCGCCTCCTTCGCCGCCGGCGACAACGAGGCCACGCTGCTCGCCTTCCTCGGCTTCCTGCGCACCGCCGCCCAGTACGAGAAGGGGCTCGACAACGCCCTCCCGGGCGGCGACAACACCGTGAAGGTGCTCACCGCCCACAAGTCCAAGGGCCTGGAGTGGGACGTCGTGGTCGTCCCCGGCCTGGTCACCGGCACCTTCCCCAGCAGCCAGGGCCGCGAGAAGTGGACCTCCCAGGGCAGGGTCCTGCCGCACGGGCTGCGCGGCGACGCCGAAACCCTGCCCGACGTGCCGTCCTGGGACGCCAAGGGCCTGAAGGCCTTCCACGAGGCCATGAAGGACCACCAGCACACCGAGGAACTCCGCCTCGGCTACGTCACCTTCACCCGGCCCCGCTCCCTCCTCCTGGGCTCCGGCCACTGGTGGGGCCCGACCCAGAAGAAGCGCCGCGGACCGTCCGCCTTCCTCCAGGCCCTCTACGAGCACTGCGAGGCCGGGTACGGCGAGATCGAGGCCTGGGCCGACGAACCCGCCGAGGACGAGGAGAACCCCGCGCTGCACCAGGCGACGGCTGACCAGGCCTGGCCCCTGCCCCTGGACGAGACGGCCCTGGCCCGCCGCCGCGCGGCCGCCGAGACCGTCCTCGCCCACCTGGAGGACCTCGCCTCCCGTGTGGACGGGCATCCCACGGTCACGCACGACCCGGACGACCTCGCCGATCCGGAGTGGCCACCGCCCCCGGAGGACGACGCGCCTCCCCACGAAGGGCCTCCGCACGAGGAACCGGACCCGTTCGACGAGGACCCCTTTACGGAGGACCCCTTTACGGAGGATCCCTTCACTGAGGACCCGTTCGGCGATGACCCCTTCGGTGAGGGGCCCGTCGCAGGTGAGCGTTCCGCCGAAGAGGCCCCTTACGAAAGCGCCTCCGGGAAAGACCCGGCGGCCGGTGACGCCCGGGCCGCAGTCCGCCCCACCGTCCCCCACCAGGCCGGGCCACCGGAGCGCCAGGCGGTCCACCCCTACCCGGGGGCCCCCGAGCCCCCGGACCCCCGCCGACCGGAACACCCCCACCTCACCCCGGAGGAAGCCCGCACCATCGCCTCCTGGGACCGCGACCTCGACGCCCTCACCGGCGAACTCCTGCGCGCCCGTGACAGCGTCACCGACGTCCCCCTGCCCGCCTCGCTCTCCGCCTCCCAGCTGCTGCTCCTGGCCGCCGACCCGGACGGCCTGGCCCAGGAGCTGGCCCGCCCCATGCCCCGCCCGCCCCGGCCCGCGGCACGCCGAGGCACCCGCTTCCACGCCTGGGTCGAAGCCCGCTTCGAAGCGCTCACGCTGCCCATGCTGGAACCGGAGGAACTGCCCGGCAGCGAGGCCGAGATCGCCGACGAACAGGACCTGGAGGCCCTCAAGGACGCCTTCGAGCGCACACCGTACGCGCACCGCACGCCCTACCGGGTGGAGGCTCCCGTCCAGCTCGAGATCGCCGGCCGGATCGTCCGGGGCCGCATCGACGCCGTCTACAAGCAGGGCACGGAGGACGAGGCGACGTACGAGATCGTCGACTGGAAGACCAGCCGTACCCGGACCGCCGACCCGCTCCAGCTCGCCGTCTACCGCCTGGCCTGGGCCGAGCAGCGGGGCGTGCCGCCGGAGTCGGTCACGGCCGCGTTCCTGTACGTGCGCAGCGGAGAGGTCGTGCGCCCGGAGCTGCCGGACCGCGCGGCCCTGGAGCGGCTGCTGCTGGAGGACCCGGCCGACGAGGAGACGGAAGCCCGGACGAGCGCGCGGACGGGGGCGGCGGCCGGTGAGGAACCGCACTCCGAGGACGTCAGTGCGGGCCGATAGGCTCGTGACCATGAGCCAGACCCCGGACAGCGTCGTCCGTACGTACATCCAGCAGCACCGCGCCGCCTTCCTCGACGACCTCGCCGAGTGGCTGCGCATCCCGTCGGTGTCCGCCCAGCCGGACCACGCACCCGACGTACGACGCAGCGCCGACTGGCTCGCCGCCAAGCTGAAGGAGACCGGCTTCCCGGCAGCCGAGGTCTGGCCGACCCCGGGCGCCCCCGCGGTCTTCGCCGAGTGGCCCTGTGACGATCCCCAGGCGCCCACGGTGCTGGTCTACGGCCACCACGACGTGCAGCCCGCCGCCCGGGAGGACGGCTGGGACAGCGAGCCCTTCGATCCGGTCGTGCGCGGCAACCGCCTCCACGCGCGCGGGGCGGCCGACGACAAGGGCCAGGTGTTCTTCCACACCCTGGGTGTCCGCGCCCACCTCGCCGCCACCGGCCGCACCACCCCGGCAGTGCACCTGAAGCTGCTGATCGAGGGCGAGGAGGAGTCCGGGTCCCCGCACTTCCGGGACCTGGTCGAGCAGCACGCCGAGCGGCTCGCCGCCGACGCCGTGATCGTCTCCGACACCGGCATGTGGTCCGAGGACACCCCCACGGTGTGCACCGGCATGCGTGGCCTCGCCGAGTGCGAGATACGCCTGTACGGCCCCGACCAGGACATCCACTCCGGTTCCTTCGGCGGCGCGGTGCCCAACCCCGCGACGGCCGTGGCCCGCCTGGTCGGCGCCCTGCACGACGAGCACGCGCGCGTGGCGATCCCCGGTTTCTACGACGGCGTGGCGGAACTCACCGACCGCGAACGCGAACTCTTCGCGCAACTGCCCTTCGACGAGCAGCAGTGGTTGCGCACGGCCAAGTCGACGGCCGCCCGGGGGGAAGACGGCTACACCACCCTGGAGCGGATCTGGGCCCGGCCCACCGCGGAGGTCAACGGCATCGGCGGCGGCTATCAGGGCCACGGCAGCAAGACGATCATCCCCGCCTCGGCCATGGTGAAGCTCTCCTTCCGCCTGGTGGCGGGCCAGGACCCCGGCCACGTGGAGAAGGCCGTCCGCGCCTGGGCCGAGCAGCAGGTGCCGCCCGGGCTCCGCTGCGACATCACCTTCAGCGGCGCCACGCGCCCCTGCCTGACGCCGCTGGACCACCCCGCCCTCCAGTCGGTCACCCGCGCCATGGGCCGTGCCTTCGAGCAGCCCGTTCGCTTCACACGCGAGGGTGGCTCCGGCCCGGCCGCCGACCTCCAGGACGTCCTCGGCGCCCCCGTGCTGTTCCTGGGCATCTCCGTCCCCTCGGACGGCTGGCACGCCCCGAACGAGAAAGTAGAACTCGACCTGCTCCTCAAAGGCGTCGAGACCACCGCGTACCTGTGGGGTGACCTCGCCGAGAACTGGCGCCATGAGCCCTGAGCGTCCCGTTCCGTCCGGGCCGGCCACGCGCGCGGGGCACACTGGAAGCACCGCCCCGCACCGCCCGAGCCCGCCGGACCAGGTCGCCCCCCGCCGTAGTCCCGCTGAACCGCCCGCCGAACCCGACCGTTCCACCGGGGAGTTGGAAGCACCCGTGACCACCTGGACCGACCACAACGCCGACCGCCCCATCTCGCTCACCGCCCCGAGCGGCATCGACCGGGCCGCCCACCACCGGCTCGACGAGGCCTGGCTAGCGGCGGCGTGGAGCCACCCCACGACGCGCTGCTTCGTGGTCTCCGGCGGGCAGGTCCTCATCGACGAGACGGCGGACGGGCGCACCGAACTCGTCATGACCCCCTCCTTCGAAGCTCCCCTGACCGAGGCGCACCGCTACTTCCTCGGTATCGACGAGGACGGCGTCAGCTACTTCGCCCTCCAGAAGGACGCCCTGCCCGGACGGATCGACCAGTCCGCGCGCCCGGCCGGCCTGCGCGAGGCGGGCGCCCTGCTGTCGGCCCGCGACGTGGGCCTGATGGTGCACGCGGTGGGACTGGAGAACTGGCAGCGCACCCACCGCTTCTGCTCGCGCTGCGGTGAGCGCACCGTCATCGCCGCCGCCGGACACATCCGCCGCTGCCAGGCCTGCGGCGCGGAGCACTACCCGCGCACCGACCCCGCCGTGATCATGGCCGTCACCGACGAGGACGACCGCATCCTGCTCGGCCGCCAGGTCCACTGGCCCGAGGGCCGCTTCTCGACGCTGGCCGGCTTCGTCGAGCCCGGCGAGGCCATCGAGCAGTCGGTGCGCCGCGAGGTCCACGAGGAGGTCGGCATCAGCGTCGGCCAGGTCGAGTACGTCGCCAGCCAGCCCTGGCCCTTCCCGTCCAGCCTCATGCTGGGGTTCATGGCCCGGGCCACCTCGACCGAGATCGAGGTCGACGGCGACGAGATCCACGAGGCCCGCTGGTTCTCCCGGGAGGAACTGCACGCCGCCTTCGAGTCCGGCGAGGTGCTCCCGCCCTACGGCATCTCGATCGCGGCACGACTGATCGAACTCTGGTACGGCAAGCCACTCCCGACGCGGAGCGTCGTCTGACGGGCGTGCGGGGGCCCGACCCGTACTGGAACCACAATGTCCATCACCATCCGGTGATCCTGGCCGCCGTACCGGACGGCTGCCGCACGGCCCTGGACATCGGCTGCGGCGACGGGTTGCTCGCCCGCAAGCTCGCGGCACGGTCGGCGTCCACGACGGGCGTCGACCGCTCGCCGGAGATGATCGAGCTCGCCCGCCGGTACCCGCGCGGCCCGGGCAACGTCACCTACGTGGAAGCGGACTTCCTCACCGCCGGTGACCTGCCGGAGAGCGGATACGACTTCGTCAGCGCGGTGGCTGTGGTGCACCACGCGCCGTTCGAGGAGGCGGTCACCCGCCTGGCCCGGCTCACCGCGCCCGGCGGGCGCCTCGTGATCGTCGGCATGGCCGCCAACCGAACGCTCCTGGACTGGATCATCAGTGCCTGCGGCGTGCCGGTGAGCCTGCTCCTCGCCCGCCGGAACGGCGGCAAGCGCTGCCCCGACGGCATGCCCATGGAAGACGTGCACATGTCCTGGGCGGAGGTCCGGCGGATGCTCCATCGCCTCCTGCCCGGCTGCACCGTCCGCCGCACGCTGTTGTGGCGCTACGTCGCGGTGTGGGAGCGCCCACGAGAAGGCGGCCCCTGAGCCGCCTCAGGAGCCGCCTTCCGGGCAGAAGCGCACGACCGACTAGGCGCCGATCTTCTGCTTCACCTGAGCGAGCGAGGGGTTCGTGAGCGTCGAGCCGTCCGGGAACAGGACCGTGGGCACCGTCTGGTTTCCGCCATTGGCCTTCTCCACGAAGGCGGCGGACTCCGGGTCCTGCTCGATGTTGATCTCGGTGTACGCGATGCCCTCGCGGTCCATCTGGCTCTTCAGCCGGCGGCAGTAGCCGCACCACGTGGTGCTGTACATCGTCACAGTGCCCAGCATGTCTCTTGTGCTCCTCAGGTGGCTCGGGGCGGGTGGTCGCAGTGACAGAACGTATGTGAAACGTCCACCATTCCCGGGGCCGCGGCCGGGCAGACGTGACGCCTGCCGCATTCGTACGACTATCAGTGCCTGCCTGTGGACAACCGGCGCAGCCGTCTCGCGCGACCTGGCAGCATGGCGGTGTGACAGCAGCAACGCACTCCACCCTGTTCCCACAGGTACCGGACTCCGCCGACGCCGTGCTCGAAGGGCTCGACCCCGAGCAGCGCGAGGTGGCCACGGCCCTGCACGGTCCGGTGTGCGTCCTGGCGGGCGCGGGCACGGGCAAGACCCGGGCGATCACCCACCGCATCGCCTACGGAGTGCGCGCGGGCATCCTGCACCCCTCCAGCGTCCTCGCCGTCACCTTCACCAATCGCGCCGCCGGGGAGATGCGCGGCCGGCTGCGCCAGCTCGGCGCCGCCGGCGTCCAGGCCCGTACGTTCCACTCGGCCGCCCTGCGCCAGCTCCAGTACTTCTGGCCGAAAGCGGTCGGTGGCTCCATGCCCCGGCTCGTCGACCGCAAGATACAGCTCGTCGCCGACGCGGCGGCCGCCTGCCGCATCCGGCTCGACCGCGGAGAGCTGCGGGACGTCACCGCCGAGATCGAATGGTCCAAGGTCACCCAGACCGTCCCGGCCGACTACGCGCCCGCCGCCGCCAAGGCGGGCCGTGAGTCCCCCCGCGACCCCGCCGAGATCGCCCAGCTCTACGCGGCCTACGAGGACGTCAAGCGTGAGCGGTCCGTCATCGACTTCGAGGACGTGCTGCTGCTGACCGTGGCCGTCCTGCAGGACCGGCACGACATCGCGGAGCAGATCCGCGCCCAGTACCAGCACTTCGTGGTCGACGAGTACCAGGACGTCAGCCCGCTCCAGCAGCGCCTGCTCGAACTGTGGCTGGGCGACCGGGACAGCCTGTGTGTGGTCGGAGACGCCAGCCAGACGATCTACTCCTTCACCGGCGCCACCCCCGACCACCTGCTCGACTTCCGCACCCGCCACCCCGGTGCCACCGTCGTCAAGCTGGTCCGCGACTACCGCTCCACCCCCCAGGTCGTCCACCTCGCCAACGGCCTGCTCGCCCAGGCCCGCGGCCGGGCCGCCGACCACCGCCTGGAGCTCGTCTCCCAGCGCGCCGGGGGGCCCGAGCCGGTCTACTGCGAATACACCGACGAGCCCGCCGAAGCGGAAGGCGCGGCCCGCCGGATCCGGGAGCTCATCGACTCGGGCGTCCCGGCATCCGAAATCGCGATCCTCTTCCGGACCAACGCGCAGTCCGAGACCTACGAGCAGGCCCTCGCCGACGCCGCGGTGCCCTACCAGCTGCGCGGCGCCGAGCGGTTCTTCGACCGCCCGGAGGTGCGCAAGGCGGGCATCGCCCTGCGCGGCGCGGCGCGCTTCGGCGGCAACGACTCCCTTCTCGACGACGCCGTCGACCTCCCTTCCCAGGTGCGTGCCGTCCTGTCGGGAGAGGGCTGGACGTCCCGGCCGCCTGCCGGCTCCGGGGCGGTGAGAGAGCGCTGGGAGTCCCTGGCCGCCCTGGTGAACCTGGCCCAGGACTTCGCCGCCGCCAAACCGGGCGCCACCCTGTCGGACCTCGTCGCCGAACTCGACGAACGGGCGAACGCCCAGCACGCCCCCACCGTGCAGGGCGTCACCCTCGCCTCGCTGCACTCGGCCAAGGGCCTGGAATGGGACGTCGTCTTCCTCGTGGGTGTGGCCGAGGGCATGATGCCGATCACCTACGCGAAGACCGACGAACAGATCGAGGAGGAGCGCCGGCTCCTCTATGTCGGGGTCACCCGCGCACGCGAACGCCTCCATGTCTCCTGGGCGCTCTCCCGCTCGCCCGGAGGCCGCCCCAGCCGCCGTCCCAGCCGTTTCCTCGACGGACTGCGCCCGGGCTCGACGGCCACCACGGGCCGTGCCGCTTCCGGCGGGGCGGGCGGAATCGAGCGCGGACTGTCCGGAACCAGGGATTCCGCCCCGAGGCGGACCTCACGCGTTCCCGCCCGCTGCCGCGTCTGCGGCCGCACGCTCACCGACCCGGGCGAAATGAAGTTGATGCGCTGCGACGATTGCCCCTCCGACATGAACGAGGGCCTGTACGAGCGGCTGCGCGAGTGGCGGGCCGACAAGGCGCGCAGCAGTGGTCAGCCCGCCTTTTGCGTGTTCACGGACAGGACGCTGATGGCGATCGCCGAGTCCGCCCCCGACGACGAACGCGAGCTCGCCCGCATCCCGGGCGTCGGCATGCGCAAGCTCACCCGCTACGGGGCCGACGTACTGGCCATCTGCGCAGGCCAGTCAGGCGCGGAGAGCACGGATGAGGACTGACACGAACTCGTCGAAAAAATAGTTTGCGCATGCCCCAGCGATCCCCATAGGTTCTTAGGCACGAGAGCAGCGGCCTTCTCGGAGGCCCTGACCCCGTGGTGTACTTGCATATCCGTCGGACTGGTTCACCCAGTCCCCTTAGACGCCGAGAGGAGGCGAGTCCAGTGATCAGCATCAACACCAGCTCCGTCAGCATCGTGAAAATGACCGATCGCTCGGCCGTCTCCGCGTGCATGCTCGGCGTTTCGAACCTGGGCACCGGTCTGTCCGGCATTCGTGCCGTCCTCCCGGCGTCCTCCTCCGTTGCTCCCGCGGGCCTTCCCGTCCGTGAGCGCAATGAGCGACCGACCAAGGCACTGGAAGCGGCAGTAACGGCACAGGCACAGGCCTATGCCTTTACGGCGACCGGTGCCGGATTCCGGAAGCAGACGACGCAGCACCACCAGATGTGGGCCTTCCGTGGGCCAGAACCCTGGAGTGATCCAGCCTGATCGCCGATCAGGCCGGCGCCTTCAGGGCCGCGGAACCCCATCCGGGATCCGCGGCCCTTCTGTTTGTCCCTGACCAGGGACGACGGACCGAAGGAGCCTCGGGACAAGAAAAGAACCCGGTACCACCACCCCCCGGCCAACAGGCCGGACGACCTGACGAGGAAGACGAACCGTGCAACTCGAAGCGCACGCCCCGTCCGTACCGCCTTCCGACACGATCCCCAAGCCCGGCTCCACGGAGGACCCCGCCTTGACCCCGCTCACCGCGCTCACCGCGCTCGACGACGCCATCGAGAACCTCGGCGTACCCGTCCCGTGCCGTTCCTACGACCCGGAGGTCTTCTTCGCCGAGTCGCCCGCGGACGTCGAGTACGCCAAGTCCCTCTGCCGTACCTGCCCGCTCGTCGAGGCCTGCCTCGCCGGTGCCAAGGAGCGGCGTGAGCCCTGGGGCGTCTGGGGTGGCGAGCTGTTCGTCCAGGGTGTCGTCGTCGCCCGGAAGCGGCCGCGTGGCCGCCCGCGCAAGAACCCGGTCACAGCATGAACACCGCAGGAACGATCGACCGTCCCTTCACGCACGACCCCCAGAAGCAGGCCCCGATGAAGCCGTCCACTGACGAGCCCGCCGGCTCGGCGACCCAAGACTTCCCCACCAGCGGCGCGAAGGACTCGCGTCAGAACAGGACCCGAGAGATGCAACTCATCCCCGAAGCCATGGCTCGTGCGCATATGCGCGAGCGACTGCAAGAGGCGGAGCGGGATCGCCTGGCCGTGCGCCTGGCGTCCGCCCGCCGGATGCAGCGCAGGGCGGAGCGCGCGTCGCTGCGTGCCCGCCGGGCGCTCGCCATGGCGGTCATGCAGTAATCCGCTCCACCTGAGGCGGGGCTCTCCGGGACAGGAGACCGGACTGCCGTCGCCGACCTCTCACCGCGGGGGCCGATCCGTACCGAACGGACCGGCCCCCGCGGCGCGTTGTCCTGGACGTACTCCCTGGAGGACGGCGCCCCTCGCCACTACTGCGAAGCCTGCTCCCGGGAGAACCTCAGATCCATCGAGGGGCGCCTGGACCCGGACCGGTGGTGAAGCCCGAGGCCGGCACTCAGGCCTGCGCCACCGCCTCCTCGCCGTCCGCCGGATCCTCCGGGACGAACCCCGGCAGCCACTCCTCCAACTCCTCGCGCAGCCGCACCGTCGCCCCCAGCTGGCACAGCACGCCGATCGTGCTCAGCGTCACCCGGTGGATCAGCAGGTAGGCCGGGGGCAGGTTGAGCTGCTTACCGAGCTGGTAGGCCGGGGAACGCGGGTCGGCGACCCGTGCCGCCTGGCTGCGCATCCAGCCCCGGGTGAAGGTGAACTCCTCGACCTTGGCCGGCTCGATGATCGGCAGCAGGTAGTCCATGACGGCGTCCGGGTCCAGCTCTATGGTCTCCTTCACGAACCCCTCCGCGCAGAGCAGCTCGTAGACCGCCTCGGCCTCGCCGTCGAGGGTCATCCGCAGGGACTCGCCGATGGTGGCCGGCAGGCCCCCCGGGAGCCGGTCGACCGTGCCGAAGTCCAGCACGCCCAGGCGCCAGTCGTCCTCGCCTTCCGGACCGCCGGGCAGAAGCCGGAAGTTGCCCGGGTGGGGGTCGGCGTGCAGCAGGCCCGTGCGGGCGGGCCCGGAGAACAGGAAGCGGGCCAGAAGCTGACCGGCACGGTCGCGCTGCTCCTGGGTGCCGTCCGAGATGATCTCCGACAGCGGGACGCCGTCCATCCACTCGGTGACCAGGACCTGGTCGGACTGGTGCACCACCTGCGGCACGACCACGTCCGGGTCGTCCGTGAACTCCTCCGCGTGGGCCTGCTGGGCCTGGGCTTCCAGGCCGTAGTCCAGCTCCTCCGAGACGCGGTCCTTCAGCTCCGTGATCAGCGGCTTGATGTCCATGCCGGGAATCAGCGGGCCGAGCAGGCGGGAGAAGCGGCTCAGCTGATTCAGATCCGACAGCAGGGCCTCGCCGGCACCCGGGTACTGCACCTTGACGGCCACCTCGCGGCCGTCGTGCCACACCCCTCGGTGGACCTGGCCGATCGAGGCCGCCGCGGCGGGCTTGTCCTCGAACTCCAGGAACAGCTCCTGCCAGCCCTCGCCGAGCCGCTCCTCGAGCACCGCGTGCACGGCCCGGGTCGGCATGGGCGGCGCCGCCTCCTGGAGCTTGGTCAGCGCGGCCCGGTAGGGGCCGGCCACCTCCTCCGGCAGCGCGGACTCGAAGACGGACAGGGCCTGGCCGAACTTCATCGCGCCGCCCTTGAGCTCACCCAGCACCTTGAACAGCTGGTCGGCCGTGCGCTGTTGGAGTTCGCGGCCGACGAGCTCGGCGGATTCACCGACGATCCGCTTGCCGAATCCCCAGGTCGCCCGCCCGGCGATGCCGAGCGGGAGCGCGGCGAGCTTGGCGGTCCGGGTAACCGCCTTCCGGGGAAGATCAGACATGCGCCCTCCAAGTCCCAGCCGGCCGCTCCGCCTCTGCCTCACGGCACTGCTCCGACGGCCGTTGCACAGCCATTGTCTCGTGCGACTCCGCGTCCTCCGAGGGGTGCTCCCCTTTTCCTCTCTTCGCCGCAGCGCACGGGCATGCCGGATGTGCCCGGACCGGCCGCGCACACCAGTGGAGAGCAGGGACGGAGCACTCCCAGCGTGCCCCGGAGCTGGAGGGGGCCCGGCCGTCGAGGAAAGCGAGTGCGTGGGCGGCCGCGAGTCCGGCCACGGCCGTGGCCAGTGACAGGTCGCAGGGCGGCACCTGCCGCTGCTTGCCCGAGCGCCACTGGGCGACCAGACGCGGCCAGGTGGGGTCCCGGTCGACGCGGTCCTCGTGCAGGCATCCCGCGCATCCCGTCTCGCCGGGCAGGACGAGAGGACCGACCACGCCGGTGCCCTCCACGACACCGGCGTACAGATGGGGTGTCCCGGACGCCATCAGCGGCTCAGCCGCGGCCGGGTCGGGCGCGTGCACGGCGACGTCGTCCCTCGGGGCGAGGATCACGAGCGAGAATCCGGGGTCGCCGTCCCCCGGGGGCGGGTGCGCCGTCGCGCCGCGCGGCGGCCGGTCGGGTGCCGCCCGGCGCACGGCACGGCGGGCCGACTCGTCCCTGCGGTCGCCGACGGCATCCGGGGGGAGCCCGCCCGGCGCGACGTCCCACGGCTCCACACGGCCGCCGTCCATCACGTCCACCTTGCCCACACCGGCTCCGGCCAGGAGCGAGGCCAGCACGGCACCCACCCGGCCCGCGCCTCGCACCTGCACGTGCTGCGAGCGCCGCGCGGCCAGCTGCCCGATCGCGTCGCCGGGTGCCGATGTCGTCAGGGAAAGGGAGGCCAGGTCGGGGCGCAGCCGGTCGAGGACCTCCTTCTTCTTCCGCAGCGCGTCTGCGGCCGGCCCGCCGCCGCGGGCGTCGTCCAGCAGGCCGGCCAGGGCCAGCCCCCGCAGCAGCTTGTCGACATGACCGTCGGGCAGGTCCATGCGGCGTCCCTCCTCGCGGAGCAGCTCCAGCCCTCGGGTGCCGTTCAGCAGGTCGAGGAAGCTGCCCGTGGCCAGGTCCATCGGGCCGAGCGTCATCGCGTGCGCCGGTGTCATCCCGAACTGCACGGTGTTGAGGTCGCGCCAGCCGCGCCTGAGCGCGGGTTTCACCATCGGATGCATGCCAGGCCCCCGTATGCCGTAGATCGTCCCCGTACGCCGACGGCCCCCGGCGCGGGCACGGCCCCTGGTCCCGGACCGGCCTCGCCATGGCTTCGCCGACGAGACCCAGCATGCCCAACCCGGCCGCGGCCTGCTGAAAGTTGTCCACAGGCGTGGGAATTAGTCGTACTGTCCGACGGACGGTGCGTGTGACTCGGCGATCAGTTCATGTGATCCGGTGGCCGTGCCGTGCCGTGCCGTGCTGTGCCATGCCGGGCGACCTGCGACCTGCGACCTGCGATCTGCGATCTGCGATCTGCGGCCGTGCCGGCCACACCGCAACCGTGTCCTGCCGACCGGACCGGCGACCGAGCCTTACAAACCCGGCGCCCGTGTCATACGAACCCGGCGACCGGATCGTACAAATCCGACGGCCTGTGGCAGCGGCGGCACCGAAGCGTCCCGGAGTCGGGACTTCCCCGTGTGCAGCGGGTAACGTCGGGGCGTGCCCGCCGACCCACTGCACCGCGCCGGAACCGCACAGCGCAGCACGACGAGCCAGCCGCCGAGCGGCTCAAGGGCGAGCGCGATCGAGGTACGCAGGAGCGCCCGCCGACGCCGAACGGTCTCCGCGTACCGCGAGGGCGATCGCACCGTGGTCCTCATCCCCGCCCGGATGTCCGAGGCGGAGGAACAGCGCTGGGTGACCGTCATGCTCGACAAGCTCGCCGCCCAGGAGAGCAAGCGGGCCCTCGGCGACGCAGAGCTGGCCGAGCGGGCCCGGCGTCTTTCGGACCAGTACTTCGACGGCCGGGCCCGGCCCGCGTCGGTGCGCTGGGTGACCAATCAGAACACTCGCTGGGGTTCCTGCACGCCCGCCGAGGGCAGCATCCGCCTCTCGCACCGCCTCCAGGGCATGCCCGAGTACGTCGTCGACTACGTCCTCCTTCACGAGCTCGCGCATCTGCTCGTTCCCGGGCACGGGCCACGCTTCTGGGAACTCCTGGAGGCCTATCCGCGCACGGAACGGGCCCGGGGATATCTCGAAGGAGTGGTCGCCGCCGAGCGGTTGCCCCATGGGCCCGGCACCAGGGACGACGACCCCGCGGGGTGATCGGCCGCTTTCCGCGAGCGAACAGCCGATACGGCTGAGTGGGCGTTGTGTACCGGCTCTGTACCGACCTCGTCGGATGTCCGAGTTTGCCGTTAGCCTGGCGCGACGCACTTACGTTCTGGATGGGGGACGGTCGTTACGCATGGCCAGGGAATTCCAACGCGGCCACAAGGCCAGGATCAGTGACCTCACCGCGGGTACGGATCTGTACGTAGGTGTACAGATCGCCGGCCCCGGACTGAGCTTCGACATCAGCTGCTTCGGCCTGGACGCCGACGAACGGCTCTCGGACGACCGGTACTTCGTCTTCTTCAACCAGCCGAAGTCCCCCGAGGAGTCCATTCAGCTCCTGGGCGCGCAGGCGGGCGACACCGAGTCCTTCCGGGTGACGCTCGACCGGATCCCGTCGCAGATCCAGAAGCTGTCCTTCACAGCGACGATCGACGGCGCCGGCCAGATGTCGCAGATCGCCTCCGGCTACATCCGTATCGTCGCGGGCGGCGAGGAGGTGGCGCGCTACTCCTTCAACGGCTCGGAGTTCTCCACCGAACGGGCCGTGATGCTCGGCGACTTCTACCTGAAGGACGTCTGGCGGTTCGCCGCCGTCGGTCAGGGCTTCGACGGAGGTCTGGAGGCGCTGCTGAAGAACTTCGGTGGCGAGGTCGCCGAGGAGGAGGCGCCCGCACCGGCCCCGCAGCAGCCGCAGACCGGCACCGCACCCGGCTTCGCCCCGCCGGCGTTCGGGGTTCCCGGCACTCCGGAGCCCGCGCCCGCCCCCACCCCTGCGCCCCCGGCCCCCGCACCCCAGCCCGCCGCGCAGGGCTTCGCGCCCCCGCCCGGCCACACCC
>NZ_LGEA01000099.1 GCF_001280065.1 Streptomyces sp. NRRL B-1140 | reverse complement strand
CCCCTTTCCCACCCCCACCCCCAGCGCTCCCGCTGACCTTCGTACCCCAAGGAGTCGATCCACCATGGCGAGCGATGCGCCGACCGCCCACGTTTCCGACCTCGACTGGCTGATGAGCGGCCTCGTGCAGCGCGTACCGCACACGACCGCAGCGGTGCTCCTGTCCTGCGACGGGCTCGTGAAGTCCGTGCACGGCCTCGACCCGGACAGCGCCGACCACATGGCGGCCCTGGCCTCCGGCCTGTACTCCCTCGGCCGTAGCGCCGGTGTCCGTTTCGGCGACGGCGGCGACGTGCGGCAGGTCGTCGTCGAACTCGCCTCGACCCTGCTGTTCGTCACCACCGCGGGCTCCGGCACGTGTCTGGCCGTGCTCGCAGGACGCGAAGCCGACGCGGCCGTGCTGGGCTACGAGATGGCGATGCTGGTCAAGAGCGTCCGCCCCTACCTGGTGACCGCCCCCCGCCAGTCCGTGGATTCCCCGGCGATGAGGCCTTGAGCGTGACGGCGGCCGGTGACGGGCCCTGGCTCGACGACGCGGCCGGACGGCTGGTGAGGCCGTTCACGGTCAGCAACGGCCGCACCCGTCCGACCGTCGCGCTCGACCTGGTGTCGCAGGTGATGGCCACCGGGGTGACCCCCCTCGGCTATCTCGGCCCGGAGCACGCGCAGGCGATCGAGCGGTGCCGGGTGCCCGTCGCCGTCGCCGAGGTCGCCGCCCACCTCGAACTGCCGGTGGCCGTCACCAAGGTGCTGCTGGCGGACCTCGTCGACTGCGGGGCGCTGACGACCAAGCCCCCCGCGTTCCACCACAACCCGACGGACCGGGCCCTTCTGGAGGCAGTGCTCGATGGACTACGACGACAGCTCTGACTACACCGACGGACCGGGCCACGGCGCCGACCCGTTCCCCACCGCGCTGAAGATCCTGGTGGCGGGCGGGTTCGGCGTGGGCAAGACGACCTTCGTCGGCGCGGTCAGCGAGATCGCGCCGCTCAGCACGGAGGAACTGCTCACCACCGTCAGCGCCGCGACCGACAACCTCGACGGCATCGAGAACAAACTCGAGACGACCGTGGCCATGGACTTCGGCCGCATCACCCTCGACCCGCGGCACGTGCTGTACCTGTTCGGCACGCCCGGACAGGAGCGCTTCTGGTTCATGTGGGACGAGTTGTGCGAGGGCGCGCTCGGCGCGGTCATCCTCGCCGACACCCGTCGCCTCCAGGAGTGCTTCGCCGCGGTCGACTTCTTCGAGCAGCGCGGCCTCGGCTTCATCGTCGCCGTCAACGAGTTCGACGGCGCCTTCCGCTACGACCCCGAGGAGGTACGCGGTGCCCTGGACCTGTCCGCGGACGTTCCCGTCGTGTGCTGTGACGCGCGGATCTCCAGCTCCGGTGTCCAGACGCTGCTGACCCTGGTGCGTCACCTCATCACCCACACGCCGGCCCCCGCTTCGGGGTACGGCGCCCACACGTGATCCCTTCACACCCCCAGGAAGCCCGTATATGACGCAAGTCCACAGCCCAGGAGCATGCCCATGACGTACGACCCGCCGCGCCCGGCCGGTCGTCTGCTGCTCACCCCCGAGGACACGGAGGCACCCGCCCGCGCCGGCCGACTGCGCCGGCTGGGCCTGGGGGAACACCCCGAACCCGTACTCGACGCCTTCGCACACCGCCTCGCCGAGTTCACCGGGGCGCCGTACGCCATGGTCAACTTCCCCGGCGAGCAGGGGCAGTTCTACGCGGGGCTGTACGTGCCGCCCGTCGCCCCGGTCGTGCGCAGCGACGGCACCGGCCCGCTCCTCGGCCGTGCCCTGCCCCGCGACCACGGTTTCTGCCCCCACGTGGTGGCGCGCCGCAAGGCCCTCGCCCTGGAGGACGTCGGCGACTACCCGCGGTTCGCGGGCAACCCGGTGGTCGACGAGTTCGGCATCCGCTCCTACCTCGGTGCACCGCTCATCGACGGTACGGGCCTGGTGCTGGGCACGGTCAGCGTGGCGGACGTCGTGCCGCGGCCGTGGGGCAAGCCCGGCCTGACGGCGATCAAGGAACACGCCGCACGGCTGGTGATGGAGCTGGAGAGCCGCGAGGGCCTGCCGCCCTACTGAAGCCCGGTTCCCATGGAACCCCCGGGGGCGTGAAGGAAAGCTGAGGCGGCGCTTAAGAAAACCTCGATGGACCGGCAGGCCGCCGTACGGCAGATTGCAGTGCGATCCCACTCCTCTCCCGGTCCAGGGGGTCCTTCGGTATGCCCGGAGCCGGGACTCACCCACAGGAGCCGTAGCGGTGAAGGCGCTGGTCAAGCAGAAGGCGGAACCCGGGCTGTGGCTCGCGGACGTCCCCGAACCCACCGTCGGGCCGAAAGACGTGCTCATCAGGGTGCTGCGCACCGGCATCTGCGGCACCGACCTGCACATCCGGGCCTGGGACGGCTGGGCCCGGCAGGCCATCAGCACCCCGCTCGTGGTCGGGCACGAGTTCGTCGGCGAGGTCGTCGAGACCGGCCGCGACGTCACCGACATCTCCGTCGGCGACCGGGTCAGCGGCGAGGGCCACCTGGTGTGCGGAAAGTGCCGCAACTGTCTGGCGGGCCGCCGCCACCTGTGCCGGGCCACCGTCGGACTCGGAGTCGGCCGGGACGGCGCGTTCGCCGAGTACGTGGCCCTGCCCGCCGGCAACGTCTGGGTGCACCGGGTGCCCGTCGACCTCGACGTGGCCGCCATCTTCGACCCCTTCGGCAACGCCGTCCACACCGCGCTGTCCTTCCCGCTCGTCGGCGAGGACGTCCTGGTCACCGGAGCGGGCCCCATCGGCCTGATGGCCGCCGCCGTGGCCAAGCACGCGGGGGCGCGCAACGTCGTGATCACCGACGTGAGCGAGGAGCGACTGGAACTCGCCCGCAAGATCGGCGTCAGCCTCGCGCTGAACGTGTCGGAGGCCACCATCGCCGACGGGCAACGCACCCTCGGACTCCGAGAGGGCTTCGACATCGGCCTGGAGATGTCCGGCCGCCCCGAGGCGATGCGCGACATGATCGCCAACATGACGCACGGCGGCCGCATCGCCATGCTCGGCCTGCCCGCGCAGGAGTTCCCCGTTGACTGGGCCCGCGTCGTCACCTCGATGATCACCATCAAGGGCATCTACGGCCGCGAGATGTTCGAGACCTGGTACGCCATGTCGGTCCTTCTCGAAGCAGGTCTCGACCTCGCACCCGTGATCACCGGCCGCTACAGCCACCGAGACTTCGAGGCGGCGTTCGAGGACGCGGCGAGCGGCCGCGGCGGCAAGGTCATCCTCGACTGGACCGCGTAACTCCCCCTCTCCGCAAGCACCTTAGGAGCTTCCCTCATGTTCGACTCCGTGCGCGACGACCTGCGCGCCACCCTCGACGAGATCCGCGCCGCCGGCCTGCACAAGCCCGAGCGGGTGATCGGCACCCCGCAGTCCGCCACCGTGAACGTCACCGCGGGCGGCCGCCCCGGCGAGGTCCTCAACTTCTGCGCCAACAACTACCTCGGCCTCGCCGACCACCCCGAGGTCGTCGCCGCCGCCCACGAGGCCCTGGACCGCTGGGGCTACGGCATGGCCTCGGTCCGCTTCATCTGCGGCACCCAGGAGGTGCACAAGGAACTCGAGGCCAGGCTCGCGGCGTTCCTCGGCCAGGAGGACACGATCCTCTACTCCTCCTGCTTCGACGCCAACGGCGGCGTGTTCGAGACGCTGCTCGGCCCGGAGGACGCGGTCATCTCCGACGCGCTCAACCACGCCTCCATCATCGACGGCATCCGCCTGTCCAAGGCCCGCCGCCTGCGCTACGCCAACCGCGACCTGGCAGAGCTCGAAGCCCGCCTCAAGGAGGCGTCCGACGCACGGCGCCGCCTGATCGTCACCGACGGCGTCTTCTCCATGGACGGCTACGTGGCCCCGCTGCGCGAGATCTGCGACCTCGCCGACCGCTACGACGCGATGGTCATGGTCGACGACTCCCACGCGGTCGGCTTCGTCGGCCCCGGCGGGCGGGGCACGCCCGAGCTGCACGGTGTCATGGACCGGGTCGACATCATCACCGGCACCCTCGGCAAGGCCCTCGGCGGTGCCTCCGGCGGCTACGTCGCAGCCCGCGCCGAGATCGTCGCCCTGCTGCGCCAGCGCTCCCGGCCGTACCTGTTCTCCAACACCCTCGCTCCCGTGATCGCGGCGGCCTCCCTGAAGGTCCTGGACCTGCTGGAGGCCGCGGACGACCTGCGCGTCCGGCTGGCCGAGAACACGGCCCTGTTCCGCCGCCGCATGACCGAGGAGGGCTTCGACGTCCTCCCCGGCGACCACGCCATCGCCCCGGTGATGATCGGTGACGCGGCGGTCGCCGGACGCATGGCGGAGCTGCTGCTGGAGCGCGGCGTGTACGTCATCGGCTTCTCGTACCCGGTGGTGCCGCAGGACCAGGCCCGTATCCGCGTACAGCTGTCGGCCGCGCACTCCACGGACGACGTGAACCGCGCGGTCGACGCGTTCGTGGCGGCTCGGGCCCAGCTGGAGTCCGAGCAGGCCTGAGCGATGCATTTGAGACAATCGATCGCATGATCGAAGCGCGGCGGCTCCACATCCTCCGGGCGGTGGCCGACCACCGTACGGTGACGGCGGCTGCCGCCGCGCTGTATCTCACGCCGTCGGCCGTCTCCCAGCAGCTCGCCGCCCTGGAGCAGGAGACCGGTCACCGGCTCGTCGAGCGGGGCGCCAAGGGCGTACGGCTCACCCCGGCCGGGGAGATCCTGCTCAACCACACCAACGCGGTCCTCGCCCAGCTGGAGCGGGCCGAGGCCGAACTCGCGGCCTACAGCTCGGGCGCGGCCGGCACCGTCACGGTGGCCTCCTTCGCCACCGGCATCGTCCTCGTCGTCGCGCCCGCCGTCGCCGCTCTCGCCCGGTCGGCACCCGGGATCCGCATCCGCGTCCAGGACGCCGAGGGCGACGCCAGCCTGCCGATGGTGCTGGACCGGCAGGTCGACGTCGCGGTCGCCGTCGAGTACCGCGGGGCTCCGCCCGCCGACGACCCGCGACTGGCCCACGCACCGCTGTACGCCGAGCCCTTCGACGCGGTCCTGCCGGTCACCCACCGTCTGGCCGGCGCGGCCGAGGTGCCGCTCGCCGAACTGGCCAAGGACGCGTGGATCGGGCCCTACCCTGGCAATCCCTGCCATGACGTGGTGGTCCTGGCCTGCGAGAACGCCGGTTTCCAGCCGCGCATGGAACACTCCTCGGACGACTTCCGCGCGGTCGTCGCCATCGCCTCGGCCGACGCGGGCGTCGCGCTGGTGCCGCGCTCGGCGCTGCGCGGGACGGATCTCACCGGGGTGGTCGTCCGCCCTGTCGACGGGACACCCCCCACCCGGCGGGTCTTCGCCGCCGTACGCAGGGGAGCCGAGAACCACCCCCTCATCCGCCCCGTGCTGGACGCCCTCGGCACCGCGGCCCGGGTGTGAGCACCTCGTAACACAGACGTCTCATATCCGGGCTAGCGTCCCGGATATGAGACGCGACCCGGATGTGAGAGACGACGAGACGGACCCCGTCGATGCCAGGCTGGGCGCACGCCTGGCCGAGCTGAGGGCCGAACACGGCTGGTCCCTGGGTGAGTTGGCGGAGCGCAGCGGGGTGAGCCGGTCCACCCTGTCCCGAGCCGAGCGGGCGGAGACCAGCCCGACGGCCGCACTGCTGAACCGCCTCTGCTCCGTCTACGGACGCACCATGTCCCAGCTGCTCAGCGAGGTCGAGGCGGAGCCGGAGAGCGTGGTCCGCTCCGCGGGGCAGCCCGTGTGGCACGACCGGGCCTCCGGCTTCGTGCGCCGGTCCGTGTCCCCTCCGCACACCGCCCTGCGCGGCGAACTGATCGAGGCCCGCCTCTCGCCCGGCGCCGACCTCGCCTACGACCGTCCGCCCCTGGCCGGGCTGGAGCAGCACATCTGGATCCTGGAGGGGGCCTTGGACGTGACCGCCGAGGACACCGAACACCACCTCGCCACCGGCGACTGCCTGAGGATGCGCGTGTGGGGCCCGACCCGGTTCCGGTGCGCGGCTTCCGAGGGCGTGCGGTATCTGCTGGCGGTGGTGCGGCCGTGATCCGGCTGGACGAGACCCGCCTCGCGGAACGCGCGGGGGCGTTGGCGGATCTGCTGGCCGACACCGTGAACGGCGGCGCCTCGGTCGGATTCCTCGCCCCGCTCGCCCGGACGCAGGCCCTGGCGTGGTGGGAGGAGCGCGCCGCGGACGTCGCCGCGGGCCGGCTCGCCGTCTGGGCCGCATGCGAGGGGGGACGCGTGCTCGGCACCGTGAGCCTGGCCTTCCCCACCAAGACCAACAGCCGTCACCGCGCCGAACTCGTGAAACTGATGGTGCACCCCGGCGCCCGTGGGCGCGGCCTGGGCCGCCGCCTCCTGGCCACGGCGGAGGCCGCTGCCGCGGCGGCCGGTGTCACCCTCCTGCACCTGGACACCGAGACCGGAAGCCCCGCCGAGCGTCTGTACCGGTCCGAGGGCTGGACCCCGATCGGCTCCATCCCCGACTACGCGGCCGATCCCGGCGGGGTGCTGCGGCCGACGACGATCTACTACAAGCGCGTATCGGCCGCTCTCACCAGGTGATTGTCAGCGGGAGCCGCTACGGTGCCTGCCATGCCGGATGCCGAAGACGTACGACGGATCGCCCTGTCCCTGCCGGACACGACGGAGAAGATCGCCTGGAGCATGCCCACGTTCCGGGTCGCGGGGAAGATGTTCGCCACACTGCCGGAGGACGAGACCTCCATCGCCGTGCGCTGCCCCAAGGAGGAGCGGAACGAACTGGTGCTCGCCGAGCCGGGGAAGTTCTGGATCGCCGACCACGAGTCCCAGTTCGCCTGGGTGCGAGCCCGGCTCGACGCCATCGAGGACGAGGCCGAACTGCGCGACATCCTCGCCGACTCCTGGCGCCAGGCGGCACCGACCCGGCTCCTGGAGGCCCATCCCCGCCTGGGCCTCCCGGCCGGCTGAGCCACCGGCCCGCACGCCGCGTGGAACCCCGTCCTCGGCCCCGGAAACGGGTGCGCGATCACCGGTACGAGTGCGGTATTGTTTCCCTGCGCGTTCGGCCGGGGGGAATCCCCAGGTCAGACGGGCAACGGGACGTGGCGCAGCTTGGTAGCGCACTTGACTGGGGGTCAAGGGGTCGCAGGTTCAAATCCTGTCGTCCCGACATGTGAAGCAGCAGGTCGGCGGCCGTATCGGAACTTTCCGGTACGGCCGCTCGATCGTTTCACGACCTTCTCCCCTCAGGGGCCGTTGTACTGCTCTTCCTGATCGCTCCGGCCGCTGTGGAGGGCCGGCCGGTGGTCGCTCGTGGCGATCCTGGTCGCCATCTCGGCGAGCTGCCTGCACGCCTGCGCGATCTCCCGCTCGGTGTCGGCCCTTTCGCCGACCGCCGCTCCGAGCAGGAGTGCGGTCAGCGACGCGGAACCGTTGAACGCCTGCAGGGTGATCATGTCGGTGAACAGGTCATGGCCGGCGAACGGACCGTACTGCTGCCCGGCCGCGACGATCGCGAAGATCGACACGGCCAGGACACAGGGAGCGGCCCCGGCCAGCCGGAAGCGGAAGCCGGCCCAGATCAGCAGCGGGAAACCGAGGAACAGCAGTGGTGTGCTACTGGTCTCGACGAGACCGACACCGGCCGTTGCCGCCACCAGCAAGATCACTTCTGCCCATCGGGACAGCGGAACGCCCCGGGGCCATCGGGCATGGCGCAGGACGAGCAGCAGGGGGGTGACGGCCAGGACGCCCATCGCGTCGCCGGTCCACCAGACCGACCAGGCCGGCGCGATGTCGTCGGCGTCCAGCACCCCGGTGAGGGCCAGCGTCCCGGTGCCGATCGTGGCGCTGACCAGCATTCCGGTGAAGGCGCCGAGAAAGATCAGGGCCAGCGCGTCCCGCAGCCGGTTCAGTTCGTCGCGGAACCCGGCACGGCGGAGCAGGGCGTGGGAACACACCGGTGCGAGCGTGTTGCCCGCCGCGATCGCGAGGACGGCGGGCAGCGACGGCCCGAGGCCGATGTTGGTCAGGAACGCGCCGAGAGCGATGCCGGGCCAGACCCGCGGTCCGAGCAGGAGCAGACTCGCGAGCGCGATTCCGCTGGGCGGCCACAGCGGGGTGACCTGGCCGCGTACCAGTTGCTGGAGCAGCCCCAGCTCGGCCGAACCGTAGTACAACCCGGCGACGGCGCAGATCTCCAGGGCCGTCCGGACGTCGCGCCGGGACCGTGCCTGCCGCGCGCCCGTCATCGAAAGGCCTCCGCATCGACATCCCCTCGACCATCATCCGCCGGATCCCACGTATCCTCCACAGCATCGCTGAGCTGGATGTTCGGCCCTCCCGGGATGTCCGGCCTCAGCCCGGCGGGGCGCGCAGGGCGAGGATGGCCATGTCGTCGTGACCGTCACTGGGATGGTGATCGGCCAGGGCCCACACGAAGTCCCGCAGGGGCAGGGCGGCATGGGCCGCCGCAAGGTCCGCCAGTTCCACCAGGCTCTCGTCGATCGGGCGGTGGGGATGCTCGATCAGGCCGTCGGTGAAGAAGACCAGGGTGGTGCCCGGGAGCAGGAGGCGGGAGTGCTCGGGGCGGGGTTCCTCCGGGTCGACCCCGAGGGGCAGCCCCGGCTCGGCGGAGAGGATCTCGACCCGGCACTGCGGGGTGATCAGCAGCGGCGGGACATGCCCCGCGGTGCTCCAGCGCAGTCGCCAGTCCGGCCCCTCCGGCTCGATCCGCGCCAGGGCGGTCGTCGTGACGGGGTCGGGTGTGACCGCCTGGAGGGTGTGGTCGAGCCGGGTCAGGACCGCGCCGGGCGAACTGCCGGGATCGAAGAGCAGGGCGCGCAGCATGTTGCGGGTGGAGGCCATGGCGGCCGCGGCGTGCAGATCGTGTCCGACCACGTCACCGATGACGACCGCCACCACGTCGTCGGGCAGCGGAATGGCGTCGTACCAGTCACCGCCGAGCTTGCTGGGCTCCGTCGCCGGACGGTAGACGGCCGCCGCGGTGAACGGCCGCAGGTCGGGGAGCGTGGGCAGCAGAAGCCGCTGGAACTGCTCGGCTCCGACACGCACCTGTTCGAACAGACGGACGTTCTCGATCGCGATGCCGGCGGCGCTGGCCAGGGCCATCACCACGTTCTCGTCGTGGACGTCGAAGGGCTGCCCGTCGCGCCGCTCGGAGAGGTACAGGTCGCCGTAGATCTCGCCGCGGACGCTGATGGCGACGCCCAGCAGGGTCCGCAGGTGCGGATGGCCGGGCGGGAAGCCGACGGACGCCGCATGGGCGGGGATGTCGCCGATGCGCAGCGGCTCGGGGTGGCTGATCAGATGGCCGAGGACACCGCGCCCGGTCGGCAGGCCGGTCCCGGCCAGGTCGGCGCGTTCCCGCTCGGAGAGGCCGGCGGTGATGAACTCCTCCAGGCGCTCACCGGTGCCGCTGAGCACACCGAGGGCGCCGTAGCGGGCGCCGACCAGGTCCATGGCGGTGGTCACGATGCGGTGCAGCACCGCGGGCAGCTCCACCTCACGGCTGATGGCCACCACGGCGTCCAGCAGGCCCTGCATCCGGTCCATGGCGTCCAGCAGGGCGCCCAACTGCTCGTCGATCCGGCTCAGCTCGCTGCGCAGGCGCACGTGCAGTTCGGGCAGGTGCGGCTGCCCCGGGAACGGGTCCTGGTGCCCTGCCGCCATCACATGCGCCTCCCCGCCGGAGGTCGGTCACGTGAGAGAAGCTTAGGCCTCAGATCGCGCAGCCCGCATGCGCCAGGGCCTGCTTCAGGAGCACCCCGTGCCCGCCCGGCATCTCGCTCTGCACGGCCTCCGAAACGGCGTCCTGCGGGCTGAACCACACCAGGTCGAGCGCGTCCTGCCGAGGCCGGCAGTCACCGGTCACCGGCACGATGTAGGCGAGGGACACCGCGTGCTGGCGCGGGTCGTGGTACGGCGTGACGCCCTGCGTCGGGAAGTACTCCGCGACCGTGAACGGCTGGAGTGACGCCGGCACGCGGGGCAGCGCGACCGGGCCGAGATCCTTCTCCAGGTGGCGCAGCAGGGCGTCGCGGACGCGCTCGTGGTGCAGCACGCGGCCGGAGACCAGCGTCCGGCTGACCGTGCCGTCGGGCCCGATGCGCAGCAGCAGGCCGACACTGGTCACTTCGCCGCTGTCGTCGACGCGTACCGGGACGGCCTCGACGTACAGGATCGGCATGCGGGCACGTGTCATCTCCAGCTCGTCGGAGGACAGCCAGCCGGGCGTGGTTTCGGTCATGTCAGACATCGCTTGATCATACTTTCAGCCGTTCGGACTTCCTGGGTAGCCGCTTCAGGGGAACTGTGACCGGCCCCACGCCTGTTCAATCGTCCTGAGCCGGCTCGTCCTGCAACCGGTAGACCCGCAGGGCGTTGTCCCGCCCTGTCCAGCGGGCGATCCGCAGCGCGTCGGGCAGGGCCAGCTCGTCGGCGTCCACCCGCTCCTGGAGCAGTTCCGCGAGCCCCTGCCGGAACGCGAGCGCTCCCAGGTGGTGGAACTCGGGCACACCGTAGGCGTCGGAGCTGTACAGGAGTTTGCGGAACGGTGTGATCTCCAGGGCCTCCGCGAGGACCGCACCGGCCCGGGCGGGGCCGACGTGGTGGAGGGTGAGCCCGACGTCGAGGTACACCTGCTCGAAGACCGCCGCCAGGTAGGCGGCCTGCCGCTGGTAGGGCCAGCAGTGCAGCAGGAGGATGGGGACGGTCCCGGCGGTGAGGTGCAGCCAGTCCGTGAGGTGCGCGGGGTCCACGCGGTGCAGCCGGATGTCGTTGTCACCGAACCCGGTGTGCAGCTGGAGCGGCAGACCGAGGTCGACGGCGGTCCACAGCAGGTGCCGTACGAGGACCGGGTGGTCCAGACGTCCGCCTCTGCCGAGCCAGGACCGGGCCGCCTCCGTGACCTCGGCGGCCGACGGGCGGCCCGGGTCGAGGTCGAACCCGGTGCGGTAGGCCGCCACCGACTTCACGGCCACCACCCCGGGCCGCCGCACAGCGTCCAGCGCGGCCGCGCGGAAGGCGTCCGCGTAGGCGTCGGCCTCGACCCCGGCGGCCCCCACCGACTCCGCTACGCCCTCCAGTCGTACGACCTCGTACGACACCCCGCCCGCCGCCTCGGCGATGTCCCGGGGGCTGGTGAGGCGGGCGGGGGTGTGGCCGGTGTCGACGCAGAAGACGTCCGTGCCCGTCGCCCGCAGGAAGCGGCGCTGCACCTCGCGCCAGCCGAGGTCCGAGCGGCGGGCGAGGTACTCGCCGGGGGCGGCGTGCCGGGGCAGGTCGAGCAGGGGAGCGCAGTGCCGGCGCACGGCCGCCCCCGCGGGGCTGTCGAAGGGCGAGATGCCCGGCCAGGCCTCGCCCTCCGTGAGGAGGGACTCGAACGCGTCCCGGCCGAGGTCGGCCGGGACGGTGCCGTGGCAGTGGTGGTCGACCAGCCGTACGGAGTCGAGCGCCTCGCGGACCGCCCCCACGTCAGTACTTCCAGCGGTACGCCGCTGCCACCCGGTCGTCGTCGAGACCGGCGACGGACGCCAGCTCGCCGAGGCGCACGGCGATCACCGCGTCGGCCAGGACCGGGCCGAGGGCCGCACGCAGGACGTCGTCCGCGCGGAACTCCTCGACGGCACCCTCCAGCGACACCGGCAGCCGCCGCACCCCCCTGCCTCCCGCTTCGGCCTCGCTCAGGTGGGCCGGGTCGCCGGTGGTCTCCTCGGGGAGGGCGGCGGACGAGGCCAGGCCGTCCAGCCCGGCGACGATCAGGGAGCCGATCGCGAGGTAGGGGTTGGCGGCCAGGTCGACGGGTTTGATCTCCAGGTTGGCGGCCCGGTCGCGCAGGCCCGCGGTCCCGGTGACGACGCGGAGCGCGGTCTCCCGGGTCTCACGCCCCCAGGCGGTGAACACCCCGGCCCACTGGGAGGGCCTGAGTCTCAGGTAACTGGCGGGGCTCGGCGCCGTGACGGCCGTGAGGGCGGGCAGGTGGGCGAGGATGCCGGCCGTGAACGACTCCGCCTCGGCCGTCATGCCGTACCGTCCCGGTCCGCCGGAGTGCAGGTTGGCCCCGTCGCGCCAGGCGGACAGGTGGACGTGTCCGCCGTTCCCGACGCCCCGGCCCACGACGGCCGGGGAGAAGGACACCCTCAGCCCGTGGCGCCCCGCCACCGCGCGGGCGGTCTGGCGGACCAGCACGCTGCGGTCGGCCGCCGCCACCGGATCGACGGCACCCACCGAGATCTCGAACTGCCCGGCCGCGTACTCGGGATGGACCTGCTCGACCTCGATGCCCTGGGCCGCGCACGCCGCCAGCACGTCGGCGGTGTAGTCACCGAGCTCGACCTGCCGGGTCGCCCCGTAGGCCGGTCCGGTCGTCGCGGGCACGAACGTGTCGTCGGGGGGCGTCGCCCCGGGCCACCGTCCACTCGACCTCGATCGCCGCCTCGAAGGTGAGGCCGTGCCGCTCGGCCGCCTCGGTGACGATCCGGCGCAGGAGCGTACGGGTGCAGCCGGGGTGCCGGTCGCCGTCCTGGGTGATCCGGTCCACCGGCGCCCAGGCCCAGCCGGGCTGCCCGGCCAGGACGGCGAGCCGGTCCAGATCGGGGTAGAGGCGCAGATCGCCGTCGGGGGAGCCCAGGACGTCGGTGGTGACGACGGAGTCGTTGGCCAGGAACGTGTCGAACACCGGTGACATGCCGACGCCCCAGGCCGCCGCGGAGGGGAGCCGGGCCGTCGGGACGGTCTTCACCCGGGCGATGCCCGCGGTGTCGACGTAGGCCAGCACCACACCGTGCACACCCCGGCCGGCGAGCTCGCCGCTCAGCGCGGTGGCCCGCTCGACATCGCCGGGACGGCCGCCGGGCACGGGATCGGCCAGGGTGGTCATGCGTCCTCCCGCGGTTGTCGGGACTTCGGCGACGAGGGCGGCGTCAGGGCTTCACGGCCACCGCGCCGTACTGCGGTACCACAACGGCCGATCCCGGCTCGGCGCGCCACTGCCCGCACGACACCATGCCCGGTTCGAGCAGCCGAAGGCCCTCGAAGAACGCGGCGATGTCCGCGCCACTGCGGGCCGTGATCGGGGGAGTGGCGTTCTCGTTCCAGAATTCCATGGCGGGGATCTGGCCCGCGCCGCCCAGGTCGTCGTCGAAGGTCGGGTGGGTGAGGACCAGGAAGCTGCCGGAGGGCACCGCGGCCATCACCCGGCGCACGATGTCCCGGGCCTTGTCGACGTCCAGGACGAAATTGAGGATGCCCAGCATCATCACGGCGACGGGCTCCGTGAAGTCGAGGGTGTGCGCGGCTCGTTCGACGATGGCGTCCGGGTCGTGCACATCGGCGTCGATGTAGGCGGTCGCGCCGTCGTGGGTGCCGGTGAGCAGGGTGCGGGCGTGCACCAGCACGATCGGGTCGTTGTCGACGTAGACGACGCGCGAGTCGGGCGCGAGCCGCTGGGCGATCTCGTGGGTGTTGTCCGCCGTCGGCAGTCCCGTGCCGATGTCGAGGAACTGCCGCACTCCCCGCTCGCCGGCGAGGAACGACACGGCCCGGCCGAGGAAGTCGCGGTCCGCCCGGGCGATGTCCCGGATGATCGGGAACATGCCGGCGACGTGCTCGCCGACCCGCTGGTCGACCTCGTAGTTGTCCTTGCCGCCGATCCAGTAGTTCCACACGCGCGCGTTGTGCGCCACACCGGTGTTCAGCCTCGCCGACCCTCCCGAAGGGGTGTGGACATCACTCACGACTCGTCCTCTCCTCGCACGCACGACCCAAGCCGGTCATCGCCGTCATTGTGCCGCTCCGATGATCAGCTGTCCCGGGAAACGGCGGAGCGGGAAGTGCGGTCGCGCCGGAAAGGAGCTTCCCGGCGTGCCGAACGGCGTAGCGGGGCCGGCGGGGCGGCCGCGCGGGGCGCGGGGCTCGTCAGTCGGAGGCCACACCGGGTATGTGCTTCGCGACCTGGTTGACCGGTCCGATGAGAAGCCAGAGCGCGGCCGCACCGGCGAGCGCACCTGACCAGGGGGCGTGCACACCGGACAGCAACGGCACGGCGAGCAGGAAGGGCACCGCGTACATCAGCAGCCGCCGCACAGCACCGCGGGGCGTCCAGCATTCCTCGCCCGAGGCCACCAGTCCGAAGGCCAGACCACCGATGATGCCGCCCATGAGCCCGGTCATCAGCAGGCTGAACCCGGAGATCCCCCACCGCACCCAGCCGGACCACGCTCCCGCCTCCGCAGGCATCACCGCGCTGACCAACGCAAGCGCCAGCCCGGCCAGCGGGACACACAGCAACACCAGGTGCGACAGCCGCAGCACGTTCCACAGCCAGTCGGGCTCCCCCTGATCGTCCGGCTCCAGCCCGGCCACGACCATCGGCTCGCCATCCCTGTCGGTGATCATGCCGCGCCTCAGCCAGCAGGCCGCGCGCCACACCACCGTCACCCACAGCACCCCGCAGCCCAGCGCCGCACCGCCCGTGGCCAACGCCTGCTCCTGCCCCGTCCGGTCGGGCCGGCACCACAGCAACGCCCCGGCCAGCAGTCCCAGCAGCACCGCGACGGCCGCAAGAAGACGCGCGGCCGCGATGAAGCACACCCCGGTCCGCCGCGCACGACCCCGGTCGGCGTGCAGCTCGTCCACCCGGTGGAGGCTGACCAACTCGCCCCGCTCCCGCCGACGCCGCCCGCGCAGCCGCACTCTCACCATGGTCCCGCCCCCTTCACGCAGATGGCTTGGCACCGGCCACTCCTGCCGCGCCACTTCACCACCCTGTCCTGCCAGGTTGCCGGAACGGCAACGCTGATCGCGCCGGGGGGCGGCCGGGCCGCATGATCGAGGGGTACCCGCCGGCCGTCCGCTAACCGAGGAGAGTCGCCCATGCGATCCGAGCCGACAGGAGCACTCCGCCACCGCGTCGTCGAGGCCCCGGCCGGACGCCTGCACCTGGCCGAGCAGGGCGCCGGACCGCTGGTCCTGCTGGTGCACGGCTTCCCCGAGTCCTGGTACTCCTGGCGCCGCCAACTCCCGGCTCTCGCCGCGGCGGGGTACCGGGCGGTGGCGATCGACGTACGCGGCTACGGCCGCTCCTCCAGGCCCGCGGCGACCGATGCCTACCGCATGCTCCAACTGGTGGAGGACAACGTCGCCGTCGTGCGCGCCCTCGGCGAGGAATGCGCGGTGGTCGTCGGCCACGACTGGGGCTCCAACATCGCCGCCGCCTCCGCCCTGCTTCACCCCGGAGTCTTCCGCGCCGTGGGCTTGCTGAGCGTCCCGTACGCGCCGCCCGGCGGTCCCCGCCCGACCGACATCTTCGGCCGGATCGGCGGCCCCGAGCAGGAGTTCTACGTCTCCTACTTCCAGGAGCCCGGCCGCGCCGAGGCGGAGATCGAACCCGATGTCCGGGGCTGGCTCGCGGGCTTCTACTCGGCCCTGTCCGCCGACACCATGCCGGCCGAGGGCGAGCCCGACCCGCACTTCGTCGCCCCGGGACGCCGGTTGCGCGACCGCTTTCCCACCGGCCCGCTCCCGGCCTGGTTGAGCGAGGACGATCTCGACTTCTACGCCGGAGAGTTCGAGCGCACGGGGATCACCGGCGCACTCAACCGCTACCGCAACATGGACCGGGACTGGGAAGACCTCGCCCCCTACCGCGAAGCGCCTGTCAAGCAGCCGTCCCTGTTCATCGGCGGCGCACTGGACGCCTCCACCACCTGGATGTCCGACGCCATCGACGCCTACCCCACGACCCTCCCCGCTCTGTCCGCGTCCCACGTCCTGGACGGCTGCGGCCACTGGATCCAGCAGGAACGCCCCCACGAGGTCAACCGCCTGCTGACCGCCTGGCTGGCCACCATCGACGGTTGAACCAGGCGGATTCCCGGACCGGCTCGGCGGTACGTCCGGAGTGGGCCGATCGGGCGCACCGCCCGTGCCCTGCACCCGCTGGGCTCGTTTGCAGAGCATGAAGAAGATCATTTCGGCCGCCGCGCTCACCGCCGCCGCCCTCGCCCTGGTCAGCCCGGCCGCCCACGCCGCACCCATCCCCACCCAGCAGAAGCCGGAGGGCTCGGCCACTCGCGCCGACGGCCCCACCGGGCCCGGCCTCAGCGAGCTCGTGGCAGTAGCGGAAGGCATCCTGAGGCACTACGGGATCACGCGCTGATACCCGCGAGCGGTCCGCAGAGGATCGCCCGGCTCCCTCGGCGCCCCGCTGCCCGCATGCGGGCAGCGGGGCGCCGCGTCTTGACCTATCAGGCCCAGGGCGGCACTGCCGGGCCGGGCCGCGGCAACCCCGGTTGGAGAGACAGCCCTTACGTGGGGCTCGCGGCGGGTGACTTCCCGGCCAGGACGTCCTCCAGCCGCTGGGTGCCCTGTTGCACCGCCTGCTTCATGGAGTCGTCCTCGCCTCCGTCCAGCCCGCCCGCCGTCACGGTGATCGCGTCGTCGCCGACCCGTACGGCGGCGACGTCCAGGGTCAGGGTGGCGTCGTCGCCGCCGGCCGAGCCCTGCACCGTCACGCGCAGTCCCTGCCGGGCGTCGCCCACCTTGGGCACCGAGGTCTCGATGACCTGGACGGTGCGCTTGTCCTTGCCGTCGGTCACGGTGAACTGGTCGCACTTCTCCGGCAGGGTCGCCATCCAGTTCAGGGAGTCCTGCGGATCGGTCCGGTCGTAGGAGGCGACCTGGTACAGCAGGCGGGAGTCGCCCTGCACGAAGCCGCGCAGCTCGGACGCGCCCGACGGCCTGCCCAGCAGATCGTCGTCGAACAGGGAGTCCATGAGCCGCCGGCAGTCGGCCGCCTGGGCCTTGCCGGACACGAAGTCCGACACGTCGACCGTGCCGATGAGGAGGCTGTCGTGCCAGTTCTCCGCTTCCGTGTCCTTGACCTGCGTCCAGTCGTCCTCGATGTCCGCCTCGGTGATCAGCGCGGTGCGCGCGGCGTCGGTGGAGAGGGTGGTGGTGGGGGAGGGGGTCTGCCGCATCCCGGCGACCTGGGACGCGGTGACGCCCGAGACCCGCGAGCCCTCGGCGCCGCCGTCGTCCGAGCAGGCGGCGGTGCCGAGCAGCGTGCCCGCCGCCAGCGAGGAGGACAGGACGCGGACGAGCCTGGACGGACGACGGGCCATCGGGAGTGCCTCCTGAGAACGTGACGCGTGCCCTCAGCGCACCACCGCCACCGGCGGCCCACCACCGGCGTCGGACCGTTCGGGTGAGCGCCGCCGGAAGGCCGGGCACGCCGGGGCTCTGGCGTCAGGGCTCGCACGCGCTGTTCAATGAAGCTGCACACATGCACGTCTCCCCCCAGCAGAGGAGCCGCCCGTGCCCCCCGCCGTCGTGCCGCCCGTCGGCGCACGCATCCGGCAGGCGCGCCTGGAGCGCGGGACGAGCCTGCGCGCGCTGGCCCGGGAGATCGGGGTGTCGGCGAGTCTCGTGTCGCAGATCGAGACCGGCAAGAGCCAGCCGTCCGTCAGCACGCTGTACGCGATCACCACGACGCTGGGGATCTCCGTGGAGTCGCTCTTCGACGCCCGGAAGACTGCGCAGACGATGATCCGCCAGAGTCTGCGGGAGGGGGCCGGGGAGGGCGCCGGGGCGGTGCAGCACACCGCGTCCCGCGTCGCCGAGTCCTCCTCCGCCGAGTCCTCCTCCGCCGCGGCTCCCGTGACTGCGTCTCCCGCCGGGCCGCCGGCCCTCGCCGCGTTCGCCGCCGGGCCCGGGCGGCGGATCGGGCCGCTGGTGGCCGCGGGCGGGCGCGAGAGGCTGGAGCTGGACTCGGGGGTGGTGTGGGAGCGGCTCGGGAGGGTGCCGGGCGCGGAGACGGACTTCCTGCTGGTGACGTACCGGCCCGGCGGCTCCTCCTCCGGCTCGGGAGCGCTGATGCGGCATCCCGGCACCGAGTACGGCTATCTGACCTCCGGCGAGCTGATCCTCACCCTCGCCTTCGAGGAGTACACGCTGCGGCCGGGCGATTCCGTCTGCTTCGAGTCGACGACCCCCCACCGTTACCGCAACGATGGAGAGGTACCGGCGGTGGGCGTCTGGTTCGTGTCCGGCGATGTTCAGTGACGCTTGACACCCATCGCGCACGGGCGTTCACTCCGAAGTGGGGGTGGTCGCCATGGCGATCCGCACATACGGCCCCAACGCCGTCGACTGGGAAGAGCGCATCGACCTGGACCGGCTGCGGGGACAGCGGCTGGCCCGGCTGCACGAATCCCTGAACCGCTCGGAGCTCGGCGCGGTGCTCAGCTTCGACTTCGCCAACATCCGCTACATGACGGCCACGCACATCGGCACCTGGGCGATGGACAAGCTGATCCGCTTCGCCCTGCTGGTCCGCGACGGCGAACCGGTCGTCTGGGACTTCGGCTCCGCGGCCCGTCACCACCAGCTGTACAACCCGTGGCTCGACTACGGCGACGGCGGCGGTGGACCGCCCACCGGCGCCCGGGCCGGCATCTCCACCCTACGCGGCGCCTTCCACCCGGACGCCGGGATCGCCGAGGACGTGGCGGCCAAGATCGCCGCCGAGCTGCGCGGGCACGGGCTCGCGGGCGAACCCCTCGGCGTCGACGTCGCCGAGATGCCGGTCCTCGCCGCGCTGCGCGCCGAGGGCATCGACGTCGTCGACGGGCAGCAGGTGTTCCTGGAGGCCCGCCGCATCAAGACCGGCGACGAGATCGCCCTGCTCACCCAGGCCTGCGCCATGGTCGACGCGGCCTACGAGGAGCTGTACGGGTACCTGCGCCCGGGGGTGCGCGAGAACGAGTGCGTCGGCGTGGTCAGCAAGGTGCTGTACGACCTCGGCAGCGAGTACGTCGAAGGGGTCAACGCCATCTCGGGCGAGCGCTGTTCACCGCATCCGCACGTCTACAGCGACCGCCTGGTCCGCCCCGGCGACCCCGCCTTCTTCGACATCCTGCACAGCCACCTCGGCTACCGCACCTGCTACTACCGCACGTTCGCCGTGGGCAGCGCGTCGCGGGCGCAGCGGGACGCGTACGTGCGCTGCCGGGCGTACATGGACGAGGCGATCGCCCTGGTCCGGCCGGGCGCCACCACCGCCGACATCGTGCGGGTCTGGCCGCGCGCCGAGGAGTTCGGCTTCGCCGACGAGACCGCCGCCTTCGCCCTCCAGTACGGCCACGGCGTCGGCCTGTCGATCTGGGAGAAGCCGATCTTCAGCCGTCTGGTCTCCCTCGACCACCCCGAGGTCCTGAAAGAGGGCATGGTGTTCGCACTGGAGACGTACTGGCCGGCCGCCGACGGCTGGTCCGCCGCCCGGATCGAGGAGGAACTGGTCGTCACCGCCGCGGGCTGCGAGGTCATCACCAAGTTCCCCGCGGAGGAACTGCTGGTGGCCGGGCACAAGTACTGGACGGTGGGCGGAGAACTGAACACCCGGCGCGAGGCGCAGTCCCACCTCAACACGGGGGACCGCGTGCGGCCGGACCCCGTCACTGAGGACCGCTCACCCGCGGCCACCCGGGAGCGCGCGCACGCGGACACCGGGCACGGCTCACGCGCGGACACCGGGGAGCGCTCACACGCGCACACCGGGGAGCGTCGGCGGACGAGCCACGGGGACCGCTGATGGACGCCACCGCGCTCCTCGACCGGTACGAGCGGATGACCGTCATCCGCCGGACGGAGAAGGCCGCCCACGACCTGTTCCTGCAGCAACTGGTGAAGGGGACCACGCACCTCGCCGCCGGGCAGGAGGCGATCGCCGTGGGCGCGAGCGCCGCCCTGCGCCCGGACGACTACGTGTTCGCCACCTACCGGGGCCACCACCACGCCCTCGCCCGGGGCGCCACCCCCGAGGAGTGCCTCGCCGAGCTGATGAGCCGGGCGACCGGGCTCTGCCGGGCCAAGGGCGGCTCCATGCACCTGACCAAGGCGGCCACCGGCATGCTCGGCTCGTACGCCGTCGTCGGCGCCCATCTCCCGATGGCGGTGGGCGCCGCCTGGTCGGCCCGGCTGCGGGGCACCGAGCAACTGGCGGTCGCCTTCTTCGGTGATGGCGCGACGAACATCGGGGCCTTCCACGAGTCGCTCAACCTGGCCGCCGTGTGGAAGCTGCCGGTGCTGTTCGTGTGCGAGAACAACCTGTACATGGAGTACACGCCGATCGCCGACGTCACGGCCGTGCCCCGCCCCGCTGCCGACCGGGCCCCCGCCCACGGCATCCCGGGCGAGGTCGTCGACGGCAACGACGTCGTGGCGGTCGAGGAGGCGGTGGGGCGGCTCGCACGGCGTGCCCGGGCCGGGGACGGGCCCGCCGTGCTGGAGGCCGAGACCTACCGCCACTTCGGGCACAGCCGCTCCGACCCGGCGGCCTACCGTCCGGCCGAGGAGGTCGAACGCTGGCTGAAGCACGACCCGCTGGACCTCGCCCGGGGGCGCCTGGCCGAGCTCGGGGTGAGTGCGGAGACGGTCGCCGGGGCCGACGGGCGGGCCCGGGCCGTGGTGGAGCGGGCCGTGGAGGCCGCCAAGGCCGCCCCGCCGCCCGATCCGCGTGAGGCACTGACGGACGTGTGGGCGGACGGAGGTGCCACATGGCGGACGTGATCACCTACCGGGACGCGGTGGCCGAGGGCATCGCCCGCGAGATGCGGCGGGACGCGTCGGTGGTGTGCCTCGGGGAGGACATCGGCGCCGCCGGAGGGGTGTTCAAGACGACCTCGGGCCTGCTGGAGGAGTTCGGACCCGAGCGCGTGTGGGACACGCCCATCTCCGAACAGGCCATCGTGGGAGCGGCGATGGGCGCCGCCATGACCGGGATGCGGCCCGTCGCGGAGATCATGTTCTCCGACTTCCTGGCCTGCTGCTGGGACTACCTCGCCAACGAGATCCCCAAGGTGCGCTACATGACCGGCGGCCAGGTGACCGTGCCCCTCGTCGTGCGCACCGCCAACGGCGGCGGACTCGGCTTCGGCGCGCAGCACTCCCAGGCCACCGAGAACTGGGCCCTGACCGTCCCCGGGCTCAAGGTGGCGGCGCCGGCGACACCCGCCGACGTCGTCGGCATGCTGGCCGCGGCGATCCGCAGCGACGACCCGGTGGTCTTCTTCGAGCACAAGGGACTGTTGGCGGCCAAGGGCCCGCCGCCCCCACCCGATCACGTCGTCGAGCTGGGCCGGGCCGCGGTCGTCCGCGAGGGCGGCGACATCACGCTCGTCGCGCTCGCCTCCACGGTCCCCCTGGCCCTCAAGGCCGCCGACGTCCTGGCAGGGGAGGACATCGAGGCCGAAGTGGTGGACCTGCGCAGCCTGGTCCCGCTCGACGCCGCGACCGTCCTCGCCTCGCTGCGCAAGACCTCCCGGCTCGTCACCGTGGAGGAGAACCCGTACCAGGGCGGCTGGGGCGCCACCGTCGTCTCGGTCGTCGCCGACGAGGGATTCGGCCTGCTGGACGCGCCGGTGCGGCGGGTGGCGGGGGAGTGCGTCCCGCTGCCGTTCGCGGACGCACTGGAGGAGCAGGTCATTCCCACCGTCGACAAGATCGTCACGGAGGTGCGCCGGCTCGCCGCGTACTGAGCCGCCCACCCGCACCGAACACCCCATGGGAGGAAGCGCGATGACCACCAGGACACTGCTGCGCTCCGGTCACGTGATCTCGATGGACCCGGGCATCGGGGACCTGCCCCAGGGGGACGTCCTCGTCGAGGACGGCAGGATCACGGCCGTCGAACCGGAGATCAGCGCCGACGCCGAGGCCCTCGACATGAGCGGCCGCATCGTGATCCCCGGCTTCGTCGACACCCACCGCCACACCTGGGAGGCCCCCATCCGGGGCGTCGCCCCCGACGCCACCCTCGACGACTACTTCGTCGACATCCTCGACACCTTCGCCCCCCTGTACACCCCGGACGACGTGTACGCAGGCAACCTCGCGGGCGCGCTGGAGTGCCTCAACGCCGGCATCACCACCCTCGTCGACTGGTCGCACATCAACAACACCCCCGAGCACCCGGACGCGGCGATCCAGGGCCTGAGGGAATCCGGCATCCGGGCGCAGTACGCGTACGGCAGTGCCAACACCTCCCTCGCCGAGTACTGGTTCGAGAGCACGATAGCGATCCCCGCGGACGACGTACGGCGGATCCGGTCGACGTACTTCGCGTCCGACGACGGTCTGCTGACCATGGGGCTCGCCACCCGCGGCCCCGGATTCTGCGTCGACGAGGTCGTCACCGCCGAGTGGGCCATGGCGCGCGAACTGGACCTGCCGATCACCGTGCACGTGGCCATGGGGCGCCTCGCCGGCCGCTTCGGCATGGTCAAGCAGCTCCACGGTCTGGGGCTGCTCGGCCCGGACACCACCTACGTCCACAGCTGTCACCTCAGCGGGGAGGAGTGGCAGATGGTCGCCGACAGCGGTGGCATGATCTCGGTCGCGCCGCAGGTGGAGCTTCAGATGGGGCACGGCTGGCCGCCCGTGATGCAGGCCCTGGAGTACGGTCTGAGGCCCGCGCTCAGCGTCGACGTCGTCACCACCGTGCCCGGCGACATGTTCACCCAGATCCGGGCGGCCTTCGGCGCCGAACGCGCCCGCGTCAACGCCGACTGCTGGCAGGCCAACATGCCGGTGCCCAGCACCATGCTGACAGTGCGTCAGATGCTGGAGGCCGCCACCGTGAACGGCGCCCACGTCGCCGGTCTGGAGGACCGTACCGGTTCCCTGACGCCCGGCAAACGCGCCGACGTCGTCGCCATCGACGCCACCGCTCCCAACGTCGCCCCGGTGCACGACGCGGTGGCCGCGGTGACCCTGTGCGCCGACGTCTCCAACGTGGACACCGTCCTCGTCGACGGCGTGATCCGCAAACGCGACGGCCGGCTCCTCGGCGACACCGCCCGCGCCCTGCGGCTCGTCGGCGAGTCCCGCGACCGGCTCCTCGCGGCGAAGGAGGCCAAGAAAGCGAAGGCTCCGGCATGACCAGTCACCTGGTGCGCCACGCCGCCGGCCTGCCCGAGCCGCCCTACGACGGCCACGGGCACCGGCGCCGGGCGCTGGTCGGCGAGGACGACGGCAGCGTCCACACCGGCTTCGGGCTGTGCGAACTGCTCCCGGACGGCGGGGTGCCCGCCCATGTGCACTCGTACGAGGAGAGCTTCCACCTCCTCGACGGGTCCGCGATCCTCGACCTGCCCGAGGGTTCGTACCGGCTGGAGAAGGGCGACTACGGCCTGCTGCCGACCGGCGTCCCGCACGCCTGGCGCGGAGCCGGGGACAGCGGCGGCCGCTGGGCGGAGATGCTGGCCCCGGTGCCGCGCGCCCGCTACGGGCACGACACCCTGGCCGTACCGGCCCTGCCCGCGCGCGAACCGGTCCGGGTGGACGTACGCGATCCGCGCACCCGCGGCTTCGGCCGGTTCGAGCCCGCCCAGATGGATCCCGGCAGGCAGTCCCAGGATCTGCTGGCCGTCACGGCGAGCATGCGCACCGCGCTGCTGGTCTACAGCGGGATCACGGTGAAAATGATGATCGACGGCGATCTGGGCGCGGTCGCCTCGACCATGTTCATGGTGCAGTACGCGTCCGACGGGGTCATCGGCACCCACGACCACCCCTTCGAGGAGACGTATCTGATCCTGGAGGGCGTCGCGGAGGCCACCCTCGACGGCGAGCGGTACCGGCTGGAGCCCGGCGACGTGGCCTGGGCGGGTGCCGGATGCGTGCACGGGTTCGTCAACGCCGGGCACGAACCGCTGCGCTGGCTGGAGACACAGGCGCCGCAACCGCCGTCACGGCACTCGTACCGGTTCACGCGGGACTGGGAGTACCTGCGCGCGGCACTGGAGGAGAAGTCATGAGCAGTGTGCTCGTCGTCGGCGGCACGTCCGGGATCGGGCTCGAGTTCGCCCGGTCGTGCGCCGGAAACGGAGACGACGTGGTTCTCACCGGCCGCGACACCCAGCGGTCCGAAGCCATCGCCAAGGAGGTCGGCGCCCGCGGACTCGCCCTCGACCTGGCACGGCCGCTGGAGATCGCGGCGGCCCTGGCCGGTATGGGGCGCGTCGACCATCTGGTGATCGCGGGCGTCTCCCGGGACGACAACAAGGTGACCGACTACGACATCGACGCCGCCCTGCGCCTGGTCACCCTCAAACTCGTCGGGTACACGGAGGTCGTGCACGCGCTGCGGGGCCGTCTGCACGACGACAGCGCCATCGTGCTCTTCGGCGGCCAGGCCAAGGAACGCCCCTACCCGGGCGCGACCACGGTGGCGACGGTCAACGCGGGCGTGCGGGGCCTGATGAACTCCCTGGCCGTCGAGCTCGCCCCCGTCCGGGTCAACGCCGTGCATCCCGGCGTCGTGGGCGACAGCCCGTACTGGCAGGCCAAACCCGAGAAGGTGCTCGCGGCCCTGCGCACCGAGACACCCACGGGGCGGCTCGCCGCGATGGCGGACGTGGTGGACGCGGTGGACTTCCTGCTGCGCAACCGGTCGGTCAACGCCGTCGAACTGACGGTGGACGGGGGCTGGTTGCTGGGGTGAGCCGGGTGCGAGGGCCGTGTCAGCCGGCGCGGCGCAGTGCGTCCTGCGCCACCTCCTTGTCCACCGCCGCCCGCACCAGCGCGGCGGCGAGGACGGCCGGGCCGGTGTCGCCGGCCAGTTCGGTGAGGCGCTCCGGATCCCCGGGCAGGTTCAGCCGCTCGGCACCCTGGAGGGCCTTGGCGTCCAGGTAGGGGGCAGCCTCCGGCCAGACGCCCTGCGCCTCGCGCAGGAAGATGTCGGCGCCGGCGGGCCCGATTCCGGGGAACTCCTGGAGGAGGCGGCGCAGTTCGGGGACTTTGCCGTCCGCCTCCCGCCGCAGCCGCCGCAGGTCGCCGCCCCACCGCTCGGTCAGCAGCTCGGCGGCGTCACCGAGCTGGGTGGAGGTCCGTTCGTCGTAGCGCCGGTAACCGCCCCGGCCCAGCGCGTCGACCCGTTCCTGCCAGGAAGCCCGCGCCATGCGCCGCGGATCGCGCAGCCCCGCCTCGTGCAGAGCGCGGGCGGTGGCCAGCGCGATCGAACCGCGGATGCGGGCACTGAGCAGATGGGACAGCACCAGCAGCCGGTACAGCGGCTGGGGTGTGTCCTTCAGCCCGATGCCCGCCTCCTCGGCGTACGTCCGGCCATGCGCGCCGATGAGTTCCCGCATGACGCGCTCCGGGCGGTCCACGGACTACCCCTTCAGCGGGTCGTGCCCGACGGTCATCAGCCGGTGCCGGCGACGGGTGTCCTCGGCCGTCACCTCGGGCACGGGCTCGTTCTCGAGGTCCACCTCGTCGGTGACCTTGTCCACGACCTTCCGCATCACGCGCAGGTCGTCCTCGGTCAGGTCGGTGCGCCGCTTCTGGAGGATGGCCAGGACGTGCTGCCCGGTGGCCGGGCCCGCCTGGTCCGGCAGCGGCTCGGTGTCCTCGTCGGCGTCGCGGACCCGCAGCCACGCCGCGAGTTCCTGCGAGGTCATGTTCACCACGCGGTGGAAGTCCTCCCACAGCGCGTCGAGTTCGAGGGCGTCGGTCATCGCCTGCCCCTTTCCGTACGTGGGTGCTCCGTGCCCGTCCGCCCGCGGGTCAGCGGGGGAAGTTCTCGGCGTCGAACATCCACCGCTGCTTCTCCAGCTCCGCGGTGATGCCGATCAGCAGGTCCTGGGTGACCGGGTCCGCCTTCTCGGTCGCGTCGATGCGCTCGCGCAGCCGGGCGACGGCGTCCTGCAGTGCGTCGACCATCACCTGTACGGCGTCCGAGTCGCGCACCCAGCCCTCCTGCGGGGCGGGCAGCGTGAAGGCCTTGGCGACGGTCTCCGGCCGGCCGTCCGGCGGGACGCCCAGCGCCGCCGACCGCTCAGCGACCGTGTCGGCGAAGTCCCTGGCCGATGTGACCACCTCGTCGAGCTGGAGGTGGATGGACCGGAACCGCGGTCCGACGACGTTCCAGTGCGCCTGCTTCCCGACCAGCGAGAGCCCGAGCAGATCCACCAAGGTGTCCTGGAGTGCCTCGCAGGCGACCTTTCGGGCGTCGTCGGGCAGAGTGCTCCTCACAGTCGTCATAGGGCGCTTCTCCTTCTCGCGTCGTTCCTGGTCGTCCGGAGCAGTGCGTCGCGCTCCTGCTCACCGGTGCCGCCCCACACGCCCGCGGCCTGGCCGCTGCTCAGCGCGAAGTGCAGGCACTGGTCGGTCACGGGGCAGCGCGCGCAGACCCGCTTCGCGGCGCTCACGTCACGCAAGGCGGGGCCGGCGGTGCCCACGGGAAAGAACAGCTCGGGGTCCTCGCCCACGCAGGCGGCGCTGCGCAACCACTCCATGAACGCGCGGGTGCCCCGGGCGCAACGGTGCAAACGCGACGCATGCGCATCGTCCGACCTGCGGTACGGCTGCGGGGAGCCGCGAGAGGCGCACCATCTTCACACGCGGCGGACCGAAGGACTATAGTCCGAAACTAGCAGTGCTAATTAATGCGCGTTGATGCGCGGCGTGAGGAGCCCTTCGTGCGTCCCGTCCACTTCGCGGCCGCCCGCCGCACCCCCATCGGCAAGCTGAGGGGATCCCTCTCCTCGGTCCGCCCCGACGACCTCGCCGCGACCGTGGTCCGCGCCCTGGTCACCGGCGTGCCCGCGCTGGACCCGGCACGGATCGACGACGTCTACTGGGGCGCCGCCAATCAGGCGGGCGAGGACAACCGCAACGTCGCCCGCATGGCCGCGCTGCTCGCCGGTCTCCCCGATTCCGTGCCCGGCGCCACCGTCAACCGGCTCTGCGCGTCGGGTCTGGAAGCCGTCACCACGGCTGCCCGCACCATCGCCGCGGGCGAGGCCGACATCGTGGTCGCGGGCGGCTCCGAGTCGATGAGCCGCGCCCCCTTCGTCCTGCCCCGCCCCGACGAGGCCCTGCCGCACCGTATGGAAACCGCCGACACCCGCCTCGGCTGGCGCCTGGTCAACCCCGTCATGCGCGAGCTGCACGGCCTGCTGGCCATGGGCGAGACCGCCGAGGAGGTCGCCGCACGGTACGGCATCACGCGCGAACGCCAGGACGCCTTCGCCCTGCGCAGCCACCAGCTCGCCGCCCTGGCCCGCAAGAACGGCCACTTCGACGACGAGCTCCTCCCCGTGGAACGCCCCGACGGGGTGGTCGTCGACACCGACGAATGCGTCCGCGAGGACACCTCGGCCGAGAAGCTGTCCCGGCTCAAGCCGGTCTTCCGCGACGGCGGCACGGTCACCGCGGGCAACGCCTCGCCGATGAACGACGGCGCCGCCGGTCTCCTCCTCGTCAGCGAGGACGCCCTGAACGAGCTGGGGCTGGAGTCCCTCGGCCGCTACGTCGCCGGCGCCTCCGCCGGAGTCCACCCCGACGTCATGGGCATCGGCCCCGTCCCCGCCACCCGCAAGGTGCTCGCCCGCGCGCGCTGGAGCGTCGGCGACCTCCAGGAGGCCGAGTTCAACGAGGCCTTCGCCGCCCAGGCCCTCGCCTGCGTCGACCAGCTCGGCATCGACGCGGAGCTGGTCAACCCGAGCGGCGGCGCCATCGCGCTGGGCCACCCCCTGGGCTGCTCCGGAGCACGCATCCTGACGACGCTGCTGCACCGGATGCGGCGTACGGGCGCGGGGCGGGGACTGGCCACGATGTGCGTCGGGGTGGGCCAGGGGAGCGCGGTCCTCGTCGAGCGGCCCTGACGGCCCCGGCCCGGCCCACCAGGCGAGACAGCGCTTACAGCACCGGTTCGTTGCACATAGCATCGGTGTTCGCATGAACACCATGACGCTCTGGCACATCACCGGCTGGGAGTTCGCCGCCCTCGCCTTCGCGGCCCTGCTCGTCGGTTTCTCGAAGACCGCCGTGAGCGGGGCCAACACGGTCAGCCTCGCCGTCTTCGCGGCGGTGCTCCCCGCTCGCGCCTCCACCGGCGTACTGCTGCCCATCCTGATCGCCGGCGACCTCCTGGCCGTCGCCACCTACCGGCGGCACGCCCACTGGCCCACGCTGTGGCGGCTGTTCCCCGCGGTCGCCGCCGGCGTGGTCGTTGGCACGGTGTTCCTCCTGTGGGCCGACGACTCGATCGTACGGACCTCGATCGGCGCGATCCTGCTGCTGATGGCGGCGGTCACGGTCTGGCGCCGGCGCACGGCCGACAGGGAGGAGGAACCCGACTCGGTCACCACTCGCTCGGGCCGCCTCAAGGCCCGCTCCTACGGTGTCCTCGGCGGCTTCACCACCATGGTGGCCAACGCGGGCGGGCCGGTGATGTCGATGTACCTGCTCTCCGCGGGCTTCCGCAAGCTCGGCTTCCTCGGCACCTCGGCCTTCTTCTTCCTGATCGTCAACGTCTCCAAGCTGCCCTTCAGCGCGGGCCTCGGCCTCATCGACGGCCGCTCGCTCCTGCTCGACCTGGCGCTCGTGGTGTTCGTCGTCCCCGGGGCGCTGTTCGGCAAGTGGGCCGTGCACCGCATCAACCAGCGGCTGTTCGAGCAGCTCGTCATCGCGGCGACGATCGTGGGCGGTCTGCAGCTACTGCTGCGCTGACTCCGGCAGCAGCGCGGGGAGGTCCGCGAAGGAGCCGATCACGTGGTCGGGAGTGCCGTCGGCGGCCCGCAGGGTCTCCTCTTGGAACTTCCCCGTCCGCACGAGCACCCCGGTGACCCCGGCCCGCTGCGCCGCCAGCACGTCGGACTCGACGTCGTCGCCGACCATCACCGCCTCGTCCGCGCCGACGCCCAGCCGGGTGAGCGCCGCGTCGAAGAACGCCCGCGCCGGCTTGCCGGTGATCTCGGCCTCCACCCGCGCCGCCCGCTCCAGCCCGGCCAGGAACGCCCCGGAGTCCAGCCGCAGCCCCTCGGCGGTACGCCAGTACAGGTTGCGGTGCATCGCGACCAGCCGGGCCCCGCGCTGCAGATGCCCGAAGGCACGATCGAGCGCCGCGTAGCCGAACTCGGGGCCGGCACCGCCGACCAGCACGACATCCGGCACGCTGCCGGTGTCGCTCGCCTCGACGACGGTGACACCGTCCAGGTCCTCCGCGATGTCGCCGCTGTTCAGCAGCGCGCACCGGGCACCGGGACAGTGCTCGGCGAGGTACGCGGCGGTGGCGGCGGGCGCGGTCAGGATGTCCTCGGCGGACACGGGAAACCCCGCCTCCGCCAGCGTCCCGGCGATCGAAGCGCGGGTACGGGAGGTGGTGTTGGTGACCAGCAGGACGCCGAACCCGGCCTCCCGGATCTCCCGCAACGCCTCGACGGCCCCGGGCAACGGCCGCCACGAGACGGTGAGCACCCCGTCGATGTCCACGAGCACGGCACGCACGGACCTCATGCCAGGACGATATCCACCGGGGGCCGTGCTCGCCGGTCGGCACCCGCTCCACCCCGGGAGGAACCGGACCTCGTACGCTCGGCCTCGTGTCCCCTCACGTCCTGATCCTCGGCGGAACGACCGAGGCCCGTGCCCTGGCGACGGCCCTGTCCAGCCGCCCCGGCGTCCGCGTCACCACCTCCCTGGCGGGGCGCGTCGCCCAGCCGGGCGCACTCGACGGGGAGGTGCGCGTCGGGGGCTTCGGCGGGGCCCGGGGACTGGCCGGATGGCTGCGGGAGGAGGGCGTGGACGCCCTCGTCGACGCCACCCACCCCTTCGCCGAGTCGATCACCGCCAACGCCGCCCGTGCCGCCACCGAGACCGGCGTCACCGCCGTGGTGCTCCGCCGCCCCGGATGGCGGCCCGGCCCCGGGGACCACTGGCACCCGGTCCCCACCCTGGACGCCGCCGCGGACCTGCTCCCGCGCCTCGGCCGCCGGGTGTTCCTCACCACCGGGCGCCTCGGCCTGGCCTCCTTCGCCCACCTGACGCGCCTCCACTTCGTCGCGCGCTCGGTGGACCCCCCCGAGCCGCCGCTGCCCCCCGGCACCCACGTGCTGCTCGCACGCGGCCCCTTCACGGTTCCCGGCGAGACCGCCCTGCTGCGTGAGCACCGCATCGACGTCCTGGTCACCAAGGACAGCGGAGGAGCGGCCACGGCGGCCAAACTGACCGCCGCCCGGGACCTCGGGCTGCCGGTCGTGGTCGTACGGCGGCCGCCGCTGCCGGACGGCGTGACGGCCGTGCCCGACGTGGAGGGCGTGCTGGACCGATTGGGGCTCGGGCCGGGCCCGGGTGGGCTGCGTGCCCAGGCCGCAACGTCCGCACGGGTGACCGGTGACGGGCCCGCCGGTCCCGTCAGTCGCGGGGACGCCGGCGCAGCAGGTACGTGTCCATGATCCAGCCCTTGCGCTCACGGGCCTCCGCCCGCAACCGCTCGATGCGGGGCCCCGCCTCGGAGATCGGGCCGGAGACGAGAAGCTCGTCCGGGGTGCCGATGTAGGCGCCCCAGTAGATGTCGACGTCCTCCTGTGCGTACTGCCGGAAGGTCTGATGGGCGTCGAGCATGACCACCACGTCGTCCACGCCCTCCGGGAAGCCCTCCGCCAGGCGCCGGCCGGTGGTGATCTGCACCGGCCGGGCGACGCGGTTGAGGCCCGTGCGGTGCCGGGCGACGAGCGCCGAGACGCTGCTGATGCCGGGCACGACGTCGTACTCGAACGCCACGGCGCCCCGCTCCAGCACCTCCTCCAGGATCCCCAGCGTGCTGTCGTACAGCGACGGGTCCCCCCACACCAGGAACGCGCCGGTCTGCTCCTCGCCGAGCTCCTCGGCGATCAGCCGCTCGTAGATGTCGGCGCGGGCGCTGCGCCAGTCCCCGACGGCGGGGGAGTAGGCCGCGCCGCCGGCGCTCCGGTCCCGCTCCGGGTCACGCGCCTCGACGACGCGGTACGTCCCCTCGGGCACGTGTGCGTCGAGCATGTCCCGGCGGAGCCCGGTGAGGTCCGCCTTCACCTCGCCCTTCTCCAGGATGAAGAACACGTCCGTGTTCCGCAGCGCCCTGACCGCCTGCAGGGTGAGCTGGTCGGGGTCGCCCGCGCCGATACCGATGACATGAATCTTTCGCACGCCCCGAGTCTGCCGCACGGGTTCGACGGCCTGATCACGGGCCCGGGTTCAGCCCTCCCCGTGCGCGGGCCGGCTCCCGGCCGCCCCACCCCGCAGCCGCGGCGCCCGCGCCCCCGCGTCCACCGCCCGGCCGTCCCGTTCCACCTCCCCGGCCAGCTCCCGTGCCCACGCGGCCACGCCTGCGACGTCGATCCCGTGCGGCAGGGCCTGCCCGGCCGCGGACACCCAGGCCTCGGCCGCTCCCGCTCCGCGGCGCAGGAGCCGGGCTCCGCCGGTCAGATTCCCCCGGGCGGTGTGCGTGAGCCCCACGGCGAGCTGGGCGAGCCCGCGCCACAGCTCGCGCTCCCGGTCGGGCCCCGACTTCCAGGCGTCCTCGAAGACCTCGTGCGCGTGGAACGGCTTTCCCTCGTCCAGCAGCCGCTGTGCCTCCTCGACGGTCTCCCCGGGGGTACGGACGACGCCCTCGGGCTGCCGGGGCACACCGTCCGCGCCGTACGGCAGCGGCCGCCCGAGCCCGTCCCGGGGCCGGGCGTTGCGCGCCCGCCCCTCGTCGTCGCGGTCCCGTGCGCCGCCCGGCCGGTCCGAGCCGGTCTCTCCTGTGCTGCCCATGGACCGATTGTCCCGCCCGGCCCGTTTTCGGCGCGGCCCGGGGTGTGGGGTAAGGTGCTGTTCGCGCGATCACGCGGCTCACCGCGGGTGGCGCGCACCGGGACGTGGCGCAGCTTGGTAGCGCACTTGACTGGGGGTCAAGGGGTCGCAGGTTCAAATCCTGTCGTCCCGACGGTGCGAAGGGTCCCGCAGGCCGATGCCTGCGGGACCCTTTCGTTGTGCGCACGAGTGGTGCGCAGGCCCTTGACCTCTAGAGCACTCCAAGATGAAGACTCCCCCGCGTGCCCGAGACCCGGAGCACCGGAGGGAGCGACACCCGTGAAGTACCGCACGATCGGCACGAACCCCACGACCCGCCGCGAGGTGAGTGTCCTCGCGCTCGGCGCGATGCTGTTCGGCTCGGTGACGGACGAGGCGACGTCCTTCGCCGTACTCGACCGCTACGTCGAAGCCGGCGGGAATTTCATCGACACGTCCGACAACTACGCCTTCTGGACCGACGGTGGTCAGGGCGGTCAGAGTGAGGAACTCCTCGGCCGCTGGCGGCGCAGCCGCGGCATAGCCGACGAGATCGTCATCGCGACCAAGCTCGGCGCCCGCCCCCTGGCCCCCGGCACCGGCTACGTCGACAACCCCGAGGGCCTGTCCGCGAAGGTGATCCGCGAAGCCGCCGAACGCAGCCGCGAGCGGCTCGGCCTCGCCAAAGTCGACCTGCTGTACGCGCACATAGAGGACCACACCGTCGAGCCGCGGGAGACCGTCGAGGCCTTCGGCGCCCTGGTCGCCGAGGGCACCGTCGGACTGCTCGGCGTGAGCAACCACGCCACCTGGCGCGTGGAACGGGCCCGGGCCCTCGCCGCAGCGGCCGGACTTCCCGGCTACGAGGTCCTCCAGTACGCCCACACCCATCTGCGCCCCCGCGCCGACGTTCCCGACGGCCTGTTTCCCGACGGCAGCCTCGGCTACGCGGGCCCCGACCTGCTCGGCTACCTGAGGGCCGAGCCCGGCCTGACCCTGGTCGCGTACTCGCCGCTGCTCAGGGGCGCCTACACCCGCCCCGACCGCATGCCCGCCGAGTTCGACCACCCCGGCACCCCGGCCCGGCTCGCGGTGCTGCGGGACGTGGCCCGGGAGACCGGCGCGACCGTCAACCAGGTCGTGCTGGCCTGGCAGATCGGCGGCGACCTGCCCGTCGTGCCGCTGGCCGGGGTCTCCTCGGTCGCCCAGCTCGAGGAGAACCTGGCCGCCGTCGACCTCGAGCTGACCCCGGAGCAGCGCGCCCGGCTGGACGCCGTGCACTGACATCGTGGGACCGTGGAGGGGAACGGCATCCGGACCTCCGGAAGGAGCACCGGCCATGACCACCCACCCGGCCCACCCCGCCGACCGCTCGATCAGGACCACCCCGGAAGGCCTCATGTGGGAGCCCAGTGAGCGCTGGGTGCGCGGCCGCAAGGGCGACGTCACCGTCGTCGACAGCCGGCACCCGGTGCTCGTCTGGGAGCCCCACCTGCCCGTGCCGCAGTACGCCTTCCCCGAGGCGGACGTCCGCACCGACCTGCTCCGCCCGGCCGCGAGCCCGCCCCTGGGCACCCACACCGGCTCCCGGGTCTTCTACGACCTCGACGCCGACGGCGAGGTGCGCGAGAACGCGGCCTGGACGTTCCCCGCCGACGACCTGGCCGGCCACATCGCCTTCGAATGGTTCCTGCGCAAGGACACCGGCCTCGACCACTGGTACGAGGAGGACGAGGAGATCTTCGTCCACCCCCGCGACCCGCACAAACGCGTCGACGCGCTGCCGAGCAGCCGGCACGTGCGGGTCGAGATCGACGGGCAGGCGGTCGCGGACAGCCGCGCCCCCGTCCTGCTCTTCGAGACGTCCCTGCCCACCCGGTACTACCTCCCCCGAGAGGACGTCCGCCTCGACCTGTTCGACGCCACCGACCACCACACCGCATGCCCCTACAAGGGCACCGCCTCCTACTGGTCCTGGCGCGGTGAGGCCGACGTGCCGCCCAACCTCGTGTGGACCTATCCCGAGCCGCTGCCCGCGGTGACGGCGATCCGGGGCCGCGTCGCCTTCTTCAACGAGGTCGTCGACATCACGCTGGACGGCGAGCGCCTGGAGCGGCCCGACACACCGTTCAGCCGGATGCTGCGGCAGCGGAGCCGCTCGTGAAGCCTTCGAGGGGGCGGGCCACCGTTCACGGCCGCACCAGCAACTGGAAGTCGAACGAATAGTGCGAGGCCCGGTAGACGTGCGCTCCGTACTCGACGGCGCGCCCCGTGTCGTCGTACGCCGTGCGCCGCATGGTGAGCAGCGCCGCCCCCTCCTCCTCGTCCAGGCGGGACGCCTCGTCCGCCGTGGCCGCGCGGGCCCCGACGGTCTGGCGGGCGCTGTGCAGGGTGATGCCCGCCGAACGCATCACGCGGTACAGGCCGGTCGACTCCAGGCGCGCGCTGTCGAGGTCCAGCAGGGACGCGGGAAGGTGGTTGCGCAGCAGCGCCACCGGCCGGCCGTGGGTGCGGCGCAGCCGGTCCAGGACGGTCACCTCGGCCCCCTCCGGCACACCGAGGGCGGCGGCCACGTCGCAGGCGGCCGGGACGACCTCGTTGCGCACGACCTCGGTGGTCGGCCCCTGCCCGGCCGCCTCCAAGTCGTCGTAGAGGCTGCTCAGTTCCAGCGGGCGCCTGACCTGGCTGTGCACCACCTGCGTGCCCACGCCGCGCCGCCGGACCAGCAGCCCCTTGTCGACGAGGGACTGGATGGCCTGGCGGACGGTGGGACGGGACAGGCCGAGGCGGACCGACAGGTCCACCTCGTTGCCCAGGAGGTTCCCCGGGGCGAGGACCCCGCGTTCGATCGCCGCCTCCAGCTGCTGCGCGAGCTGGTGGTAGAGCGGTACGGGGCTGCTCCGGTCCAGGGCGAAGTCCAGCGCGCCGAGCACCGGAGCGGCCGTGGTGCGGGACCGGTCACCGGACTTCGCCATGGATGAACCCCCTTACGGGTGTCAGGAGTTGCTCGGGAAGCCGAGATTGATGCCGCTATCGGACGGGTCGGGCCAGCGGGTGGTGATGACCTTGCCCTGGGTGTAGAAGGCGATGCCGTCGTTGCCGTAGACGTGCAGGTCGCCGAAGAGGGAGTCCTTCCAGCCGCCGAAGGAGTGGTAGCCGACGGGGACCGGGATCGGCACGTTGACGCCGACCATGCCCGCCTTGACCTCCAGCTGGAAGCGGCGGGCCGCGCCGCCGTCCCGGGTGAAGATCGCCGTGCCGTTGCCCCAGCGCGAGGAGTTGATCAGCTGGATGGCCTCCTCGTACGTCTCCGTACGGACGACCGCCAGCACAGGGCCGAAGATCTCGTCCCGGTACGCGTCCGCCGTCAGCGGCACCCGGTCCAGCAGGGAGACGCCGAGGAAGAAGCCGTTCTCGTGGCCGTCGACCGAGAAGCCCGTGCCGTCCACGACGACCTCGGCGCCCTGCTCGGCTGCCGACGCCACGTACGACGCCACCTTGTCGCGGTGCTCGCGGGTGATGAGCGGGCCCATCTCGGACGCCGGGTCGTCACCGGGGCCGATCCTCAGCTTCTTCGCGCGCTCGGCGATCTTGCCGACCAGCTCGTCACCGATGTCACCGACGGCCACGACCACCGACACGGCCATGCAGCGCTCGCCCGCCGAGCCGTACGCGGCGTTGATCGCCTGGTCGGCGGCGAGTTCCAGGTCGGCGTCCGGCAGTACGAGCATGTGGTTCTTGGCACCGCCGAGCGCCTGCACCCGCTTGCCGTGCTCGACGGCCTTGAGCTGGATGTACTTGGCGATGGGCGTCGAGCCGACGAAGGACACCGCCTCGATGTCCGGGTGCTCCAGGATCCGGTCCACGGCCGTCTTGTCGCCCTGCACGATGTTCAGGACGCCCTCCGGCAGACCCGCCTCGGCGGCCAGCTCGGCCAGCCTGAGGGACGCCGACGGGTCCTTCTCCGACGGCTTCAGCACGAACGTGTTGCCGCAGGCGATCGCCAGCGGGAACATCCACATCGGCACCATCGCCGGGAAGTTGAACGGAGTGATGCCCGCGACCACGCCCAGCGGCTGGCGGATCGAGGCCACGTCCACCCGGGTGGAGACCTGGGTGGACAGCTCGCCCTTGAGCTGGACGGAGATCCCGCACGCCAGCTCCACGATCTCCATGCCGCGCGCGACCTCGCCGAGCGCGTCGGAGTGCACCTTGCCGTGCTCGGCGGTGATCAGCTCCGCGATCTCGTCCCGGTGCGCGTCCAGCAGTTCGCGGTACTTGAACAGGATCGCCGTGCGCTTGGCCAGGGAGGACTCGCCCCAGCTCTCGAAGGCGGCCTTGGCGGAGGCGACCGCGGCGTCGACCTCCTCGACGGACGCGAAGGCGACCTGCTTCTCCTGGGCGCCGGTCGCCGGGTTGTAGACGGGGCCGAACCGGCCGGAGGTGCCCTCGACGGGCTTGCCGTCGATCCAGTGGGTGAGGGTCTTCATGGTGCGCAAGCGCCTTTCGTGGAGCCTTGGTTCAGGGAGAGTTCAGAGGTGACGGCGACGGTCGGCGACCTGCCGGTCGTAGCGCTCGCGGGCCTCGACGGCCGCCTCGCGGGTGGCGGTCTCGGCCACCGGCACGTCCCACCAGGCCTCGGCCGGGGGAGCGGTGGCCGCCGGATCGGTCTCGACGTACACACAGGTCGGCCGGTCGGAGGCGCGGGCCGCGGCGAGCGCCTCGCGCAGCTCGCGCACCGTCTTGGCGCGCAGTACGTCCATGCCGAGGCTGGCCGCGTTGGCTGCCAGGTCGACGGGCAGCGGGGCACCGGTGAAGGTGCCGTCGGCGGCCCGGAAGCGGTAGGCGGTGCCGAAGCGCTCGCCGCCCGTCTCCTGCGACAGACCGCCGATGGAGGCGTAACCGTGGTTCTGGATCAGGACGATGTTGAGGGGCAGGCCCTCCTGGACGGCGGTGACGATCTCCGTCGGCATCATCAGGTAGGTGCCGTCGCCGACGAGCGCCCACACCGGCGTGCCCGGGGCCGCCTGCTGGACGCCGATGCCGGCCGGGATCTCGTAGCCCATGCAGGAGTAGCCGTACTCCAGGTGGTACTGGCGGGGGCTGCGCGAGCGCCACAGTTTGTGCAGGTCGCCGGGGAGCGAGCCGGCCGCGTTGATCACCACGTCGTCGTCGCCGACGGTCGCGTCCAGCGCGCCGAGCACCTGCGTCTGGGTGGGGACGGCGTGGTCGTCGGCGGCGCGGTAGGCGGCCTCGACGACCTCGTCCCAGCGCTCCTTGCCGGCGCGGTACTCGGCCTCGTAGGCCTCGGACACGTGGTGCCCGGCCAGCTCCTCGGCGAGCTTCTCCAGGCCGGACCGCGCGTCGCACACCAGGGTCCGCGCGGCCAGCTTGTGCGCGTCGAAGCCGGTGATGTTGAGGTTGAGGAACCGCACGTCCGGGTTCCGGAACAGGGTGCCCGAGGCGGTGGTGAAGTCGGTGTAGCGGGTGCCGACGCCGATCACGAGGTCGGCGGTGCGGGCGAGTTCGTCGCTGACCGCGGTGCCGGTGTGCCCGATGCCGCCGAGGTCGGCGGGGTGGTCGTGGCGCAGCGAGCCCTTGCCGGCCTGGGTGGAGGCGACGGGGATGCCGGTGGCCTCCACGAACGCCTTCAGCGCGTCCTCGGCCTCGCTGTGGTGGACGCCGCCGCCCGCCACGATCAGCGGCCGCCCGGCCGACCGGATCGCCTCGACGGCGGCCTTGAGCTCCACCGGGTCGGGCGCGGGGCGACGCACGTACCAGACGCGCTCGGCGAAGAACTCCTCCGGCCAGTCGTACGCCTCCGCCTGCACGTCCTGGGGCAGGGCGAGGGTGACGGCGCCGGTCTCGGCCGGGTCGGCCAGCACCCGCATCGCCTGGAGTGCCGAGGGGATCAGCGCCTCGGGGCGGTTGATCCGGTCGAAGTACCTCGACACCGGGCGCAGCGTGTCGTTGACCGACACGTCGGCCTCGACCGGGTGCTCCAGCTGCTGCAGCAGCGGGTCGGGGGCGTGCGAGGCGAAGTAGTCACCGGGCAGGAGCAGCACCGGCAGCCGGTTGATCGTCGCGAGGGCGGCGCCGGTGACCAGGTTGGTGGCGCCCGGGCCGATCGAGGTCGTCACCGCCTGCGCGGAGAGGCGGTCGAGCTGCCGGGCGTAGCCGACGGCCGCGTGCACCATGGACTGCTCGTTGCGGCCCTGGTGGTAGGGCATCACATCGGCGTACTCGACCAGCGCCTGGCCGATGCCGGCGACGTTGCCGTGGCCGAAGATGCCCCAGGTCCCGGCGATCAGCCGGCGGCGCACACCGTCCCGCTCGGTGTACTGGGCGGACAGGAACCGCACCAGGGCCTGGGCGGTCGTCAGTCGGCGGGTGGGGGCGCTCATACGGAGGTCTCCGGGGCGGTGTAGAGGGGGAGGCGGGGGTCGACCGGCTGGTCGGGCCAGGTGTCGCGGACCCAGGCGTGGTCGGGGTGGTCGCAGATCAGCCAGGCGCGCTCGGCCTCCGGGCCCGCCATGACGTTGAGGTAGTACATGTGGTGACCGGGCGTGGCCATCGACGGCCCGTGCCAGCCGTCCGGGATGAGGACGACGTCGCCGTCACGGACCTCGGCCAGCACGTCGGTGTCCCGGCCCGGGCCGGACGGGGAGACGCGCTGGTAGCCGAGGCCGGGGATGCCGTCGTGTCCGGCGAACTCGAAGTAGTAGATCTCCTCCAGCACCGACTCCTCGCCGGGCCGGTGCTCGTCGTGCTTGTGCGGCGGGAACGAGGACCAGTTGCCGCCCGGGGTGATGACCTCGACCGCGATGAGCTTGTCGCACTCGAAGACCCCGGCCGCGCCGAAGTTGTTGACCTGCCGGGAGCAGTTCCCGGTGCCCCGCAGCTCCACGGGCACCTCGGAGGCCGGGCTGTAGCGGGCGGGCAGCCGGCGGGTGCAGCGGGCGCCGGTCAGCGCGAACCGGCCGCCCGCGGCGGACGTCACGGTCGCCCGGGCATCGCGCGGCACGTACGCGAAGTCGCTGACTCCGCTGAACACATCGGCGCGGCCCTGGAGTTCGAAGGTGTCCTGGCCGAAGTCGTCCGCCGCGGCGACCGTGCAGCCGCCGCTCAGCGGGACGACGATCCACTCGCTGTCACCGGTGTCGAAGGAGTGCGCGCCGCCCGGCGGCAGCTCCAGCACGCGCAGGCCGGCGTGACCCCAGCCGGCCCTCTCGGGCGTGACGTCGACGGTGTAGGGGCCGCCGAGGGCTTTGCCGGCGGGAAGGTGGTACGTCATTGCATCCTCCGGATCAGAGCAGACCGACGGCCGTGTCGACCGCTTCCTCCACGCTGCCCCCGGCCGGGTAGAGCAGCGACCGTCCGACCACCATGCCCTGGACGGTGGGCAGCCGCAGGGCCTTGCGCCAGCGTTCGTAGGCGCCCTCCTGGTCCTCGCCCACCTCGCCGCCGAGCAGGACGACGGGCAGGGTCGAGGTCTCCAGGACCTCGGCCATGTCGTCCGGGTCGTGGGTGACGGGCAGCTTCAGCCAGGTGTAGGCGGAGGTGCCGCCCAGACCCGAGGCGATGGCGATCGACCGGGTGACGGCTTCGGCGGACAGGTCGTTGCGGACCCGGCCGTCGACCCGCCGGGATATGAACGGCTCGACGAACAGGGGGAGGCGCCGAGCCGCCATGGCGTCGATCGCCCGCGCGGTGGACTCCAGGGTGGTCAGCGAGCCCGGGTCGTCGTAGTCGACGCGGACCAGCAGCTTGCCCGCGTCGAAGCGGAGCCGGGCGAGGTCCTCGGCGCGGTGGCCGGTGAAGCGGTCGTCCATCTCGAAGGAGGCTCCGGCCAGGCCGCCGCGGTTCATGGAGCCCATGACGACCTTGTCGTCGAGGACGCCGAGGAGCAGGAGGTCCTCCAGGATGTCGGCGGTGGCGAGCACCCCGTCGACGCCGGGTCGCGACAGCGCGGTGCACAGCCGCTGCAGCAGGTCCGCGCGGTTGGCCATGGCCAGGCGCCGGTCCCCGACCCCGAGGGCACCGCGGGCCGGGTGGTCGGCGGCCACGATCATCAGGCGACCGCTGTCGCCGATCAGCGGGCGCCGCACCCGGCGGGCCGCCGCCTCGGCGACGGCCTCGGGATTGCGGGCTCTGACCGTGGTGAGGTCGGGGATGCCGATGTTCAAGGAAGGCTCCGTTTCAGTGGCTCGTGCTCGGCGACGGCACCCCGGCGAGGAGGTCGGCGACCTCCGCCTCGGTGGGCATCGCGGAGGAGCAGGCGAGGCGGGAGGCGACGAGGGCGCCGGCGGCGTTGGCGTGGCGCATGGTCCGCTCCAGGTCCCAGCCGGCGAGCAGACCGTGGCAGAGGGAGCCGCCGAAGGCGTCGCCCGCGCCGAGGCCGTTGACCACCTCGACCGGGACCGGCGGCACCTCGGCCCGGGTGCCGTCGCGGTGCACGGCCAGGACGCCCTTGGGACCCTGCTTGACGACGGCCAGCTCCACCCCCGCCTCCAGCAGCGCGTCCGCGCAGGCCTGCGGCTCCCGGACGCCGGTGGCGATCTCGCACTCGTCGAGATTGCCGACCGCGACCGTGGCGTGCCGCAGGGCCTCGCGGTAGTACGGGCGGGCCTCCTCGGGGTCGCGCCAGAACATCGGGCGCCAGTCGAGGTCGAAGACGGTGGTCCCCGACTTGTCGCGTGCCTTGAGGGCGGCGAGCGTCGCGGAGCGGCTCGGCTCCTCGCTCAGGCCGGTGCCGGTGATCCAGAAGATCCGGGCGTCGCGGACGGCGAAGAAGTCCAGCTCGTCGGTGTGGATCTCCAGGTCCGGCGCCTTGGGGCGGCGGTAGAAGTACAGCGGGAAGTCGTCCGGCGGGAAGATCTCGCAGAACGTGACCGGCGTCGGGTAGGCCCCGACCGGGGTGACCCAGCGGTCGTCGACGCCGAAGCCCTTGAGTGCCTCGTGCAGATAGGTTCCGAAGGGGTCGTCGCCGGTGCGCGTGATCACCGCCGTACGGCGTCCGAGGCGGGCGGCGGCGACCGCCACATTGGCCGCGGAACCTCCCAGGAACTTCCCGAACGTCTCCACTTTCTCCAAGGGGACGCCGGTCTGCAGGGGGTAGAGGTCGACCCCGATGCGGCCCATCGTGATCACATCGAAATACTGGGCTGGCTCGGCCATGCGCGACCTCCTCGGGAAGCTGGGGATGCGGGTCCTGGGGCGCCCTGACACGGTGGGGCGTGGCTCCACGGGACCTGCCGCCCCCAGGTGTAGGTCCCGGAGGGCGGCTCTGTCAATAGTTTGTACTTACATTCGGACCTGCTCGTGAAATGATGTCTTAACAAAGTATTGACAGCGGGCGCGGCAGGGACTTGTATCCCGTGGCATCACGACAGTCCGCTTGCGGCATCATGATCCGGACTCCGTAAGGCTCCGGGACCACGGATCCCTTCGTGATCCCTTCCTTTCCCCCGCAGTAGCACAGTGAGGTGCCAGGAAAGATGGACCGCTCTTCCCACCCCCGCTCTCGCAGGTTCGCGCCCGTCGTCGCCGTGGCCGCGGCAGCGGCCCTGACCCTCGCCGGCTGCTCCAGCAGTTCCGGAGGCAAGAAGTCCGAGGAAGGCGCCGCCGGCGCCTCGGCCGGCAAGGCGACCACGCCCCGCATGACCGTCGCCCTCGTCACCCACCAGGCGCCCGGCGACACCTTCTGGGACACCGTCCGCAAGGGCGCCGAGGCCGCGGCCGCCAAGGACAACATCAAGCTCGTCTACTCCGCCGACCCGAACGCGGGCAACCAGGCCAACCTGGTGCAGAACGCGATCGACCAGAAGGTGGACGGCATCGCCGTCACCCTCGCCAAGCCGGACGCCCTCAAGGGCGTCATAGGCAAGGCCGAGAAGTCCGGCATACCCGTCGTCGGCCTCAACTCCGGTCTGAGCGACTGGAAGAACCTCAACCTGCTGGAGTTCTTCGGCCAGGACGAGTCCGTCGCGGGCGAGGCCTTCGGCAAGAAGCTCAACGAGGTCGGTGCCAAGAAGGTCCTGTGCGTCATGCAGGAGCAGGGCAACGTCGGCCTCACCCAGCGCTGCGACGGCGTCGCGAAGACCTTCGACGGCAAGGTCGACCCGCAGAACGTCAACGGCACCGACATGCCGTCCGTGAAGTCGACGATCACGGCCAAGCTCAAGCAGGACCCGTCCATCGACTACGTCGTCACGCTCGGCGCCCCCTTCGCGCTGACCGCGGTGCAGTCGGTCTCGGACGCCGGCAGCAAGGCGAAGGTCGCCACCTTCGACCTCAACAAGGACCTGATCAAGGCCATCAAGGGCGGCGACATCCAGTTCGCCGTCGACCAGCAGCCCTACCTGCAGGGCTACCTGGCCGTCGACGGCCTGTGGCTCTACAAGAACAACGGCAACTACAGCGGCGGCGGTGAGCAGCCCGTGCTGACCGGCCCGGCCTTCGTCGACAAGTCCAACGTCGACCAGATCGGGGAGTTCGCCGCGAAGGGCACCCGGTGATGAGCATGACCCAGCAGGCTGAGCCGGCGGTGGACACACCGCCGGCCCCCGGCCAGAAGGAGACCGACGGCCGCACCCGGCAGCGCCCGCTGGCGCTGCGGCTGCTCGCCCGGCCCGAGGTCGGCGTGTTCCTCGGCGCCGTCGCCGTGCTCGTGTTCTTCCTGTTCGCGGCACCGCCGGTGCGCGACGGCAGCTCGATGGCCAACATCCTGTACTCGTCGTCGACCATCGGCATCATGGCGCTGCCCGTGGCCCTGCTGATGATCGGCGGCGAGTTCGACCTCTCCGCGGGTGTCGCCGTGGTCACCTCGGCGCTGACCGCGTCGATGCTCAGCTACCAGCTGACCCTGAACGTCTGGGTCGGCGTGATCGTCGCCCTGCTCGTGTCGCTCGCGATCGGCGCCTTCAACGGCTGGCTGCTGGTCAAGACCGGCTTGCCGAGCTTCCTGGTCACCTTGGGCACCTTCCTCATCCTCCAAGGTGTGAATCTCGCGATCACCAAGCTGGTCACGGGCAACGTCGCCACCGACGACATCAGCGACATGGACGGCTTCACCCAGGCGCAGAAGCTCTTCGCCTCGACGTTCGAGGTCGGCGGGGTCAACGTCAAGATCACCGTGGTGTGGTGGCTGGTCTTCGCGGCCCTGGCCACCTGGGTGCTGCTGCGCACCAAGTACGGCAACTGGATCTTCGCCGTCGGCGGCAACAAGCACTCCGCCCGGGCCGTCGGCGTCCCCGTGACCTTCACCAAGATCTCACTGTTCATGCTGGTCGGCTTCGGCGCCTGGTTCGTCGGCATGCACCAGCTGTTCTCCTTCAACACCGTGCAGTCCGGCGAGGGGGTGGGCCAGGAGCTCATCTACATCGCCGCTGCCGTCATCGGCGGCTGTCTGCTCACCGGTGGCTACGGCTCCGCGATCGGCACGGTCTTCGGCGCCTTCATGTTCGGCATGGTGCAGCAGGGCATCGTCTACGCCGGCTGGAACCCCGACTGGTTCAAGGCCTTCCTCGGCGTCATGCTCCTCGGCGCCGTCCTCATCAATCTGTGGGTCCAGCGCACGGCGACCCGGAGGTGACCGCGATGACCAGCGAAGAAACGGGCACCCACGGTGCCGTCCTGAAGGACACCCCGCCCGCAGGCGAGCGTCCCCTCGTCGAGCTCCGCGGCGCCGGCAAGTCCTACGGCAACGTCCGCGCCCTGCACGGCGTGAGCCTCGAGGTCCACCCCGGCAAGGTGACCTGCGTCCTCGGCGACAACGGCGCCGGCAAGTCCACCCTCATCAAGATCATCTCAGGGCTGCACCAGCACACCGAGGGCGAGTTCCTCGTCGACGGCGAACCGGTGCGCTTCACCACCCCGCGCGAGGCCCTCGACAAGGGCATCGCCACGGTCTACCAGGACCTCGCGGTCGTCCCGCTGATGCCGGTGTGGCGCAACTTCTTCCTCGGCTCCGAGATGACCAAGGGCCCCTGGCCGCTGCGCCGTCTCGACATCGAGCGGATGAAGAAGACCGCGGACGAAGAGCTGCGCAACATGGGCATCGTCCTGGACGACCTGGAGCAGCCCATCGGCACGCTCTCCGGCGGCCAGCGCCAGTGCGTCGCCATCGCCCGCGCCGTCTACTTCGGCGCCCGCGTGCTCATCCTGGACGAGCCGACCGCCGCCCTCGGCGTCAAGCAGTCCGGTGTGGTGCTGAAGTACATCGCCGCCGCCCGCGAAAAAGGCCTGGGCGTCATCTTCATCACCCACAACCCGCACCACGCCTACATGGTCGGCGACCACTTCAGCGTGCTGCGCCTCGGGACCCTGGAACTGTCCGCCTCCCGCAGCGACGTCTCCCTCGAGGAACTGACCAACCACATGGCCGGCGGCGCCGAACTGGCCTCGCTCAAGCACGAGTTGTCGCAGGTCCACGGCGTCGACGTCGACGAGCTCCCCGAAGAGGGAGACCTCACCGCCCCCGTAGCCTCCTCTTCGGAAGGAAAGTCCTGACATGGCCCTCGCGCTCGACCGCATCCGGGTCGGCTCCGCCCCCGACTCCTGGGGCGTCTGGTTCCCCGACGACCCCCGGCAGGTGCCCTGGGAACGCTTCCTCGACGAGGTCGCCGAGGCCGGCTACTCCTGGATCGAACTCGGCCCGTACGGCTACCTGCCCACCGATCCGGCCCGGCTCACCGACGAGGTGACCAAGCGGAACCTCCAGGTGTCCGCCGGCACCATCTTCTGCGGCCTGCACCGCGGCCCCGCCGAGTGGGACTCCACCTGGGAGCAGGTCAGCAACGTCGCCGCGCTCACCCAGGCCATGGACGCCAAGCACCTCGTCGTCATCCCGTCCTTCTGGCGCGACGACAAGACCGCCGAGATCCTGGAGGCGCCGGAGCTCACCACCGAGCAGTGGCGCAACCTCACCACCGGCATGGAGCGCCTCGGCCGCGAGGTGAAGGACCGTTACGGCCTGGACATCGTCGTCCACCCGCACGCCGACACCCACATCGACACCGAGGAGCACGTCGAGCGGTTCCTCGACTCGACCGACTCCGACCACGTCAACCTGTGCCTGGACACCGGGCACTACGCCTACTGCGGCGGCGACAGCGTCAAGCTGATCGAGACGTACGGCGAGCGCATCGGCTACCTGCACCTCAAGCAGGTCGACCCGGAGATCCTCGCCGAGGTCGTGAAGAACGAAATGCCGTTCGGCCCCGCGGTGGCCCGCGGTGTGATGTGCGAACCGCCCGCGGGCGTCCCCGAGCTGGGTCCGGTCCTCACGGCCGCACAGAAACTCGGCGTGGACCTGTTCGCCATCGTCGAGCAGGACATGTATCCCTGCGAGCCGGACAAGCCGCTGCCGATCGCGGTGCGAACCCGCAAGTTCCTGAGGTCCTGCGGCGCCTGACGATCCGAGAGGACGGCCATGACGGAGCGTGCCCCGCTGGGAATCGCGGTCATCGGTACCGGAAGGATGGGCGCCGACCACGTGCGCCGCATCCACGACGTCACCAGCGGAGCACGGGTGGCCGCCGTGGTGGACGTCGACGCGGAGCGCGCGAAGGCCGTCGCCGCCCGTGTCGACGGCTGCACCGCCCACACCGACCCGGCCGCCGCGATGGCCGTGCCCGGCGTCGACGCCGTCCTGATCGCCTCTCCCGGCCCGGCCCACGAAGCCACCCTCCTCGCCGCCTTCGAGCACGATCTGCCCGTCCTGTGCGAGAAGCCGCTCACCCCCGACGCGGCCTCCGCCCTGCGCGTCCTCGACGCCGAACTGCGCCTCGGCCACCGCCGGGTCCAGGTCGGCTTCATGCGCCGCTACGACCCCGAGTACGCGCAGCTGAAGGCGCTGCTGGCCACGGGCCGGCTGGGCCGCCCGCTCATGGTGCACAACCGGCACCGCAACGCCGCCAGCCCGCCCTTCTTCACCAGCTCCATGCTGATCAGCGACTCCGTCGCCCACGAGGCCGACGCGACCCGCTGGCTGCTGGGCCATGAGATCACCGCCGTCACGGTACTGCGCCCCACCCCCTCGGCCAGCGCCCCGGACGCTCTTCAGGACCCCCAGTTCGTCGTCTTCGAGACCGGCGGCGGCGCCCTCAGCGACGTCGAGATCTTCGTCAACTGCGGCTTCGGCTACCAGGTCCAGGCCGAGGTCGTCTGCGAACGCGGCACGGCCCGCATCGGCGACGGCCACGCCCTGGTCACCAACACGGCCGGCCGCTGGGGCGGCACCATCGCCCAGGACTTCACCGAACGCTTCGAGACGGCCTACGACCGGCAGATCCAGGCCTGGGTCGACGCCACCCGCCGGGGCGAGGTCACCGGCCCGAGCACCTGGGACGGCTACGCCGCGGCGGCGGTGTGCGAGGCGGGGGTCAGGGCGCTGGAGAACGGCGGCCGGGTGGAGATCGAGCTGGCGGAGAAGCCGGCGCTGTACGCGTGACGAGGGTTTCCGGACGCAGCCCCGGCCTCTCGCCGCATGTAGCGTGAACAGTGTCGTAGAGGGGAGCGGTGATGGGCACGGCACGCGACCTGATGATCGTGGCGCTGGACGGGACGACCAGCCGTCCGGTGACGCAGGGTGACCTGTCGCTCGGACTGGCCGGGGCCGAGGTCTTCGACTTCCTCGCCGTCGAAGCGGTGGCGCTGGACGACGACCGCATCGTCCCCCGCCTCACGCCGCCCCTCGACGACCCTCTGCTCGAGCAGGCCGCGTCCGGGCTCGTGCGTGACAAGCCCTACGAGACGGTCGAGGACTGGCTGTGGCGCAGGGGCCGCGGACTGGCCGAGCGGTACCTGACCGTCCTGACCGAGGAGGGACTGGTCGCACGGCCCCGCGCCTCCTGGCTCCCCTTCCGCGGCACCGCCGGGCCGGTGCCGGTCAATTCTCCCGCCCGGCAGCGCGCCAGGGACCGCCGTGCGGCCGACGAGCCGGTGCTCACCACACTCGCCGCCGCCGTCGGAGCGCGCGACGACGTGCCCGAGGACCTTGCCGTGCCCCACGGCGCCACCCAGACCGTGTTCGCCGCAGTGGTCGGCGCAGTGACGGAGCTGGACGCCGTCCGCCGGCGACGGGCCGTCGAGAACGCGGCGTTCGCCAACGTCTGGCGGGGTGCGTGAACCGTGCGTCCCGCCTGGGGCGCACGGCTGGGGTCCGCGGAACGGGGGCGTCGGCCGGACCTGTTGCCTGCCGGCTTCCACGCCTGAGCCAGGGCGGCATGACAGTGATGACGCGGCGGGGTTCCCCGGCCCGCCCGCCGCGCACACGGTGGGTCAGACCGCCCGCACCTCCTCGATCGTCACCGGCCGGTGCTCGTGCAGCGACAGCGTGCACGCGTCGGCGATCCAGCCCGCCTCCAGGGCGTCCTCGATCGTGCAGGGCGAGGGGCGGGTGCCGGCCACGACCTCGGTGAACGCGGTCAGTTCGGCGCGGTAGGCCTCGGTGAAGCGGTCCATGAAGAAGTCGTGCGGCGTGCCCGCCGGGAAGGTCACGCCCGGCTCGACCGAGCGCAGCGGCAGCTTGTCCTCCAAGCCGACCGCGATGGAGTCGTCGAAGCCGTGGATCTCCATACGGACGTCGTAACCCCGGCCGTTGTGACGGGAGTTGGAGACCACCGCGATCGTGCCGTCGTCGAGGGTGAGGATCGCGCCGGTGGTGTCGGCGTCACCGGCCTGCTTGATGTACTCGGCGCCCCGGTTGCCGCCGACGGCGTACACCTCCCGCACCTCACGGCCCGTCACCCAGCGGATGATGTCGAAGTCGTGCACCGAGCAGTCGCGGAAGATGCCCCCGGAGGCGGCGATGTACCCGGCCGGCGGGGGCGCCGGGTCCAGCGTGGTCGAGCGGACCGTGTGCAGCGTGCCCAGCTCACCGCTCTGCACGGCCGCGCGGGCGTTGACGAACCCGGTGTCGAAACGGCGGTTGTAACCGATCTGGATCGGCACGTCCCGGCCGGCCACGGCCTTGAGCACCTCGACCCCCTCGGCCATGGTCCTGGCGACGGGCTTCTCGCAGAAGACGGGGACACCGGCCTCGACACCGGCCAGGATCAGCGCCGGGTGGGCGTCCGTGGCGGCGGCGACGACGATGCCGTCCACACCGGCGGCCAGCAGCGCCTCCGGCGAGTCCACGACCTCGGCCCCGAACCGCTCGGCGGCGGCCTTGGCGGCGTCCGCGAACGGGTCGGTCAGGACGAGGGAGTCGACGGCGTCGAGTCCGGAGAGGGTCTCGGCGTGGAAGGCGCCGATACGGCCGAGGCCGAGGATTCCGATACGCATGAATTGCTCCTTGGTGTGGTGCACGCCCTCAGGGGCGCGGGGAACTGCGCGACCAGCCACGACGGCGCCGCACGCGACAGACGGACAAAGCGCGGCGGATTTCTAGTCGAGTCCGCCCAGGACGTTCTGATCCCAGTCGATGACCGACCCGGTGACCACCCCGGACCGGTCCGACAGCAGGAAGACCACGAAGTCGGCGATCTCGTCGGGCTGGCCGAGCTTTCCCATGGGCAGCTTCGCGGCAGCCTCGTCGCGCCAGTCGTCCCCGGCCCCGTGGAAGGTCTTCTGCGTGGCGTCCTCGCCTTCGGTCGCCGTCCAGCCGATGTTGAGGCCGTTGATCCGCACCCGGTCCCACCGGTGTGCGTGCGCGGCGTTGCGGGTCAGGCCGATCAGCCCCGCCTTGGCGGCGACATAGGGCGCGAGGAACGGCTGCCCGCCGTGCGCCGACGACGTGATGATGTTGACGATCGTGCCGGGTGTCTCACGCCCCACCATGTCCGCCACCGCCGCCTGCATCGCGAAGAACGGGCCCTTGAGGTTGACCCCGATGTGCTGGTCGAACAGCTCGGGCGTGGTGTCCAGCAGCGTCCCCCGGGACGTCAGGCCGGCGGAGTTCACGAGGCAGTCCACCCGGCCGTACGTCTGGACGACCCGGGCCACGGCGTCCTTTGCCTGCGCGGCGTCCGACAGGTCGGCCCGGACGTACAGGGCCTTGCCGCCCGCGGCGGTCAGCTCCTCCACCAGCGCCTCGCCGGGCTCAGGGCGCCGCCCGGTGACGGCCACGACCGCCCCCTCGCGGACCGCGGCCCGGGCGATGGCCGCGCCGACCCCCTGGCTGCCCCCGTTGACCAGGACGACCTTGTCGTCGAGAAGTCCCATCGAGTTCCTCAGCTCTCTCGCCGTTCGGCACCGGCCCGCAGCTCCGCCCGGAGCGCCTCCGGCGTCCACGCCTCGCGCAGTGCCCGCCGTACCAGGTCCGCCTGCGAGGGCGGGGCCAGGCCGTCGACCGGCGGGTCGCTGTCGAGGTTGGTGGGGAAGGGGTAGCCCTCGGCGCTCGCCGCGATCACCTGCTCCAGCCACGCAGGGTCGGCGCCCGCGGCCTTGCGCGCGAGGAGCACCGGGTACACGGCGCCCGCCACCGCCTCCCGGTCCACCGTCTCCATCGCCCGGCCGAACGCGGACGACACCTGCAGCAGGTTGGCCATGCGCCGGATGCCGGCCGAACGGTTGGTGCCGGCCGCGTGGAAGAGGGCCGGGTTGAAGAACACGGCGTCGCCCTTGGCGAGCGGCAGCTGCACCCGGTGCGCGTCGAAGTACGCCCGGAAGTCCGGGAGCCGCCACGCGAGATAGCCCGGCTCGTACTTCTGCGAATGCGGCAGATACATCGTCGGCCCCGACTCCACCGGCATGTCGCAGTGCGCCACCGCGCCCTGCAGCGTCAGCACGGGGGAGAGGCGGTGCACGTGCGCCGGATAGGCGGCGGCGGCCTCGTTCGACAGGAAGCCCAGGTGGTAGTCGCGGTGCGCCATCTGCGCGGCACCGCCCGGGTTGACCACGTTGAGCTGGGAGGTGACCTGGTAGCCGGGGCCCAGCCAGGCGATGGCGATCAGGGCCAGGATGTCGTTCGCGTAGTAGTCGGCGAACGCCTCCGGGTCGTAGAGGGCCGTCTTCTCCAGCGCGTTCCACACCCGGTCGTTGGCCCCCGGCGCGGCGAAGTGGTCACCGGCAGCCGAGCCCGAGGCGCGCTGCTCGGCGACCAGCGCCTCGAAGACGCCGGTGACCCGGTCCACGATCCCGGGGTCGGGAAAGGCGCCGCGGAAGACCACGATGCCGGGTCCTTCGGCGAGCGCCCGAACCAGTTCGGCCTGGACCACCCGGTCGCCTTCCAGCAGTCCGCAGTCGTAGACGGGCACGTTGTGCTCGACCGCGGAGGCGTGCGGATAGTCGGCGGGATCGGTGGTCTGCTCGACCAGCGCGCGGAACGTGTCGAGATCGCACTCCTGCTCGGACAGCCAGGCGCGGTGGTGGACGGAAGTGAAGGACATCGTCGTCCCTTCGGGGTCACGGAGCGACGCAGCCCTGTCATTCTTGTCAGTACAAACCCCTCGAACAACCAGCAGTGAGCCATCAAAAACCCCTCAAGGAGTCGGCGCATGGGACATCCGTTCCCGATCCGGGAGATCGCCCGTCAGGCGGGCCTGAGCGAGGCGACCGTCGACCGGGTGCTGAACGCCAGGGGCGGGGTGCGGGAGAGCACCGCGCGGGAGGTCCGCCAGGCCATCGCCGATCTCGACCGGCAGCGCACCCAGGTGCGGCTCGTCGGCCGGACGTTCATGGTCGACCTCGTGATGCAGGCGCCCGAGCGGTTCACCACCGCCATCCGCGCGGCCCTGGAGGCCGAGCTGCCGTCCCTGCGTCCGGCGGTGCTGCGCTCCCGCTTCCACTTCCGCGAGACCGGCCCGGCGGCGGAGCTGGTGCGGACCCTCGACCGGATCGCCCGGCGTGGCTCGCAGGGCGTGATCCTCAAGGCCCCGGACGTCCCCGAGGTCACCGCCGCGGTCGGCCGGCTCGAAGCCGCCGGCGTCCCGGTCGTGACGCTGGTGACCGACCTGCCCGCCAGTGCCCGCCTCGCCTACGTCGGCATAGACGACAGGGCGGCCGGCGCGACGGCCGCGTACCTGATGGGCCAGTGGCTGGGGGAGCGCCCGGGCAACATCCTCACCAGCCTCAGCAGCGGGTTCTTCCGCAACGAGGAGGAACGCGAGATGGGCTTCCGCAGCGCCATGCGGGCCCGCCACCCGCAGCGCACCCTGGTCGAGATCGCCGAGGGGCAGGGTCTGGACACCACCCAGTACGACCTCGTCCGCGCCGCGCTGGAACGCGACCCGGACATCCGCGCGGTGTACTCGATCGGCGGCGGCAACATCGCCACGCTGCGGGCCTTCGACGACCTCGGCCGCGACTGCGCGGTGTTCGTCGCCCACGACCTCGACCACGACAACACGCGCCTGCTGCGCGAGCACCGCCTGTCCGCCGTGCTCCACCACGACCTCCGCCAGGACGTCCGCGAGGCCTGCCACACCGTCATGCGGGCCCATGACGCGCTGCCCCCGGCGGGAGTGACCCTGCCCTCGGCGATCCAGGTGGTGACGCCGTACAACATGCCACCGCAGGCGGCCGTGTGATCCGTGGGCGGCGCCGGGCGTGGGTGCGGGGGGACGCCCTGCCCCGCCTCTACCGTCGGGCCCATGTGGACCTCACGCCCGGACGGCGGCCCCGAGCGGTTGGTGACCCTGGTCGACGGCGTGTTCGCCATCGCCGTCACCCTGCTCGTCCTGGACCTCTCCGTGCCCCGGGAGCTCGACCCCGCCGCATACCGCAGGGCCTTGCGCGACCTGCTCCCGGACATCGGGGCGTACGCGCTGAGCGTCGCGGTGCTGGGGACCTTCTGGCGGGACCACCGGCGGATCTTCCAGGACGTCCGGGAGATCGACGGCCAGGTGATCGGCATCTCGATGGCCGGCCTCGGCGTCACGGCCCTCGTGCCCTTCCCGACCCGGCTGCTCGCCGAGTACGGGACGCAGCCGGTGTCGGTGGCGGTGTACTCGGGCGCCGTCGCCGCGCTGGGCGCCTGCCATCTGGGGGTGGCCGCCGTCCTCGCGAAGCGTCCCTGGCTGCGTCACGACACGCCGTCCGAGGCGGCGACGAGGCTCTACCTCCTGGACAGTGCCACGTCGGTGGTGGTCTTCCTCGCCAGCGTCCCCCTGGCCCTGGTGGCGGGCCCGAGGGTCATGTGGCTGTGGCTCGTCCTCGTCCCGGTGAAGGTCGCCCTGGGCCGACGGCTGCAGAGGCCGGGCGTCAGTCCCGCCCCGTGACCTCCGCCCAGCTCCCGCTCTGCGCCGAGCGCGCCATGGCGTCCAGGGCTCTCGCACTGTGCACGGCATCCGTGAGCGTCGCCCCGTACGGGGTGCCCTCGGCGACCGACCGCAGGAAGCGGTACGCCTCGACGACCTTCAGGTCGTCGTACCCCATGGCGTTCGCCGCCCCCGGCTGGAACGCGGCGAACTCCCCGTCACCCGGGCCGGCGTAGACCGTCGTGACGGACTGGTCCTGGTACGTCGTACCGCGGCTGACCCCCAGCTCGTTCATGCGCCGGAAGTCCCAGAACACCGCGCCCTTCGTGCCGTGCACCTCGAAGCCGTAGTTGTTCTGCTCGCCGACCGAGACCCGGCAGGCCTCCAGGACACCGCGCGCCCCGGAGGCGAAGCGCAGCAGGCAGCCGACGTAGTCCTCGTTCTCCACCGGGCCGACCTCACCGCCGACGGCGCGGCTGTGGCCGGCCGTGGCGCCGGACGGGCGGGCCCGCTCCGGGAGGAAGATCGCCGTGTCGGCCGTCAGGGAGGTGATGTCGCCGAGCAGATGCCGGGCCAGGTCCACGCCGTGCGAGGCCAGGTCGCCCAGCACCCCGCTGCCGCCCCGCTCCCGCTCGTAGCGCCACGTCAGTGCGCCTTCGGGGTGCGCCGCGTAGTCGCTGAACAGCCGGATGCGCACATGCGTGACGGCGCCGATCTCCCCGTTCGCGATCAGCTCGCGGGCCGTTTCGACAGCGGGCGCGTTGCGGTAGTTGAAGCCCACCGTGCCCTGCACGCCGGCCTTCGCCACCGCGTCCGCGACCGCGCCGGCGTCCTCGGCGGTCAGACCCACCGGTTTCTCGATCCAGATGTGTTTGCCCGCCTCGGCCATGGCGACGCCGATCTCGCGGTGCAGGAAGTTCGGCGCGGTGATGCTGACCGCCCGCACCCGGGGGTCGGCGGCCACCTCGCGCCAGTCCCGGGTCGTCGAGGCGAATCCGAACTGCGCGGCGGCCTCCTCGGCCCGCCCCGGCACCTCCTCCGCGACCGTGACCAGCTCCGGGACGAGGGGCAGCCGCGGATAGTGGTGCCGCACACGCGCGTACGCCTGGGTGTGAACCCGCCCCATCCAGCCGAATCCGATGACGGCGACGCCGAGCGTGTCCACCATGAGAGCCCCTCTTTGGACCGTTCCAGAACCTGTCCAGGCCACCCTGAGCGGGGTTCACCGACGCTGTCAACCCTTTGACAAGCCGCGCCGCCTCATGGAACGGTCCATCCCATGAGACCGCCGACGATCCGGGACGTGGCCGAGCGGGCCGGTGTCTCCAAGTCGCTGGTCTCCCTCGCGCTGCGCGGCTCGGACCAGGTCCGCCCCGAGAAGCGGGACGCCGTGCTCCGGGCCGCCCGGGAGCTCGGCTACCGGCCCAACGCCGCCGCCCGCAGCCTCAGTGAACAGCGCACCCGCACCATCGGTGTCCTCCTCAACGACCTGCGCAACCCCTGGTTCGTCGACCTCCTCGACGGCCTCAACTCCCTGCTGCACGCCAACGGCCTGCGCATGCTGCTGGCCGACGCCCGTCTCAACCGCCGCTCCGGCCAGGACCCGGCCGACCCGCTGCTGGACCTGCGCGTCGACGGCCTGGTCGTGGTCGGCACACTGCCCGACCCGGCGGCCCTCGGCGACGTGGCCGCGCGGATCCCGGTCGTCCTGGCCGGCTCCCGCGAACCGGCGCCGCCGGGTGTCGACATCGTGGCGGGCGACGACGAACGGGGCGCCCGGCTGGCCGCTGAGCACCTGATCGGCCTCGGGCACCGCCGCATCGCGCACATCGCGGGATACGGCGCGGTCGGCGACTTGCGGCGCCGGAGCTTCGAGGCGACGATGCGCCGGCACGGCCTCGCGGACCAGGCGGTGGTCGAGCCGAGCGACATGACCGAGGAGGGCGGCTACCGCACGACCGTCCGGCTTCTCGGCCGCCCCGACCGGCCCACTGCCGTCTTCGCCGTCAACGACATCGCCGCGATCGGCGCGCTCTCGGCGGCCGGGGAACTGGGTCTGCGCGTCCCGCACGACCTGTCCGTCGTGGGCTACGACAACACGAGCATCGCCCGCCTGCGGCACGTGTGGCTCACGACGGTCGACAACACGAGCCACGACATCGGCCGCCGCGCGGCCCGCTGCCTCCTGGAGCGCTTCGAGGACGCGGGCGGCGCGGGCCGGGTCCAACTCGCCACGCCCACGCTGGAGATCCGGGGCACCACGGCGCCGGCGTCCTGATGACGCATCCGGCTCAGAGGTTGATCGCGTACGCCTTGCGCAGGGTCTCGTGCACCGTCCACGTCGTGCGGTCGCCCTCGCGCAGCACGGCCATGTCGCCCGGCCCGACCGTGAGCGTCGGCCCGCCCTCGACCTCGATCGTCGCCGACCCGCTGATCACGACGAACAGTTCGTCGGCCTCGGTGTCGGTGACCACGCCCGGCGTGATCTGCCAGATGCCCCGCACCTGACGGCCGTCCTCCGACTCCCAGACCACCTTCCCGGTCACCTCGGGCGTCCCGGAGACGATCTGCTCGGGCGCGAGGGGCTCGGATTCGAGCTCTGCGTCGGGGATGTGGAGTACGAAGCTGTGCGTCATGCGGCGAACCTAGCCCTGGCCGACGGGGGAACGGTCTGGACAGAGTGTGGGGTGCCGGCGGAGTCGGGCGGACACTTCGTCGATCCGGCTCGCGCCGGGGGCCGGCCCCGACGCCGGCCGGCATCGCACCGGCCCCGCCCCCGTTGTCCGTCTCAACCCCTATGCCCTGGTCGGGAGTTCCCGCGGACTCGCGTATTGTTTGCGGCATATGCCCTGCGGTGCGGATGGCCGGGGCGTGCCGGCGTGTGGGCGAAGGGGAGCAGGACGTGGACCAGACGCGAGAGCGATCCGCCCGGCGAGCCGAACTGACCGGAGGTGTCGTCACGGCCCTCCTGGCGGTGGCGGCCTTCGCGGGCTTGGCCACCACGGCAGGACTCCCCTGGTGGGCCGTTCTCGCCGTGGCCGTCTCGACGGTGGGTCTCTCGGGGTGGACCCGGCGCCCGGACCGGCCGGCGGCGCGGGCCGGGGAACCAATCGGTGGGCGCGACGGGGAACGAGTCGTGGAGCGGGTCGGGTAGCGGGTCGGTAGCGGGTCCCCATGCGGTAGGGTTGACCTGCGTGATCACGCGGTTTCACCCGCGCGAGACGCATCGGGACGTGGCGCAGCTTGGTAGCGCACTTGACTGGGGGTCAAGGGGTCGCAGGTTCAAATCCTGTCGTCCCGACTCGTGTGAGTCGCACGTCAGGGCCGCTTTCGGAGGTATCCGGAAGCGGCCCTGCGGTATGTCCGGGTTCACGCGTGCGGGCGTGCTGCTGCTCCGCGGCCGTGACATAGGCCACCCGTGTGTATCCGCAGCGTGTGTGTTTGCGTTCGCGTCGGCTGGAAAGTGGCTCTGTAGTCACCGGACGCGGCAATCCGGTGGATGGTGACCGAGAGCCGGAAAGAGGAGGTTCGATGTCCTCGAAGCGACGTCGCAAGAAGAAGGCCCGCCGCAAGAACGGCGCCAACCACGGCAGCCGTCCGCAGTCCTGAGAGGTTCTGCGAGCGCGCCGACGCACCCGGGTGAGTGGCATCTGCCACTCACCCGGGTGCGTTCGCAGGCCCATCACGGCCTCTCCCGTCCGGCGCGGTCAGGTCAGATCAGCTGCGCCTGCGGCACCCCGTTCCTGCGGACCCACTGCGCGCGGTGTTCGGCGGCCAGGGCCATGCCGCGGCGGCGGGACTCGGCCGGGACCGGGAGCCGGCACAGGGCGTCGAGCGTGCTCAGCATCGTCTGCGCGAAATGCTGCCCGAGGGCGGTGAGGCGGCCCGACGTCAGCAGGACCTCCGTGGCCTCCCGGGCGCCCGTCCGCCAACGGGCGAACTGAGCCTCCGCCAGGGCCAGTTCCCCGGGGTTCTGCTCCACGTCCCGGCACCGGTTCCAGAACTCCGCCACGCCCAGGTGTGCGTACGCTCCGTGGAAGAGGCCGAGCAGGGGGCGCGGATCGGGGCGCCAGGGAGCGTAGTAGAGCTCCTCGCCGTCCGCCTCGAACAGGTCGAACAGGTGCAGCACCGCCGCGAACTTGCCGTGCTGCATCTCGTGGGCCATGGACAGCGCCAGGCCCCGCGCGGAGCGCGGCCGGGACAACGCCATGGCGCCGAACGCCTCCGCGCTGCTGCCGCTGAAGCTGCCCGGGCGGTCGACCGGGACCAACGTGCGTGGACCGGCGGTGAGTTCGGCGTACGTCCCCGGATGGTGGTCCCGCAGCAGACGGCAGGCTCCCTGTGCCGTGGCCTCCCACCGGTGCAGGTCGCCCGGGGTGAGCCCCAGCGGCCCTTCCGGGACGCCGGGGAAGCGCAGGGGGTCGGCGTCGTCCAGGAACAGCGGCGCGCCGGTGCCGGACACCACGAGCGGGTGGGCCGCCCGCCACCGCCCCGACGGCCCGGAGGGAGCCGGCGGCACCTCGACCGGGCCGGGCGGGGAAGCGCGCCCCGCCACCCCGATCCGGGCCGCGCCCACGGCGTCGACCACCACCTCGGCCAGGTCACCGGGCCCGGCGCCCGGGAAGCGCGCCCCGCCGAGCGAGGGCAGGAACACCTGGTCCGTCGTCATCGGCCACCGCACCCGGCCGGGCACGCCCGCGCGGACCGCGGCGGCCGCGGCCAGGGCGCTGAACCAGTGGATTGGCGGCGCGCACGCCGCGCCGCTCCCGCCCTCGACGGCCCGGTCCAGCCGGGCCAGCAGGGACGTCAGGGCGGTGCCCGCCGAGGGGTGGGACAGGACCGCGCGCACGGCCCCGGGATCGGTCCGATGTGCGGTCGCGAGCAGGTCCCACGCCCGCGCGGCCGCGTCGGCCACGTCCCCGCCGGCCGCACCGGCGGCCCGCCTCACCGCCAGTGCGCAGGCCAGTCGGCGGCTGTGCTCGGCACGGGCCAGCAGGCGCAGGGCGCCGGCCCCGCCGCCGCCCGTCGCGAGCGCGGTGAAGAGCCTGCCGGGCACACGCAGCGGCACGGGCCGCCTCATGCCGCTTCCGCCGCGGCGGTGCGCAGCCGGTCCAGGTCCGCGGCCAGCCGCCCCCGCACCCGCGTGATCAGAGCGGCCAGGTCCGCGCAGTAGACACTGGGGTTCGCGAACCCGGTGGCCGCGCGGTAGCGGTGGGCGTAGTGACCGCCCCCGCACACCAGCCGCAGCCGGCAGTCGCGGCACTGCGCGGACAGGCCGTCGACGCCCCACTGCCGGGCCGCCACACCTGGATGCCGCAGCAGCGCGTCGAAGGAGTCGCGGCGGATGTGCAGTCCCGTCCGGGCGGCGCCGTGATACGCGGTGCGCAGCGTGTCGTCCTGGGCGAGTGAACCGTCCGTCTCGACCACCGCGTACCGCACCGGGGCCACGCCCAGCGCCTCCGTCTCCGGGGAACCGCCGAGCAGCAGCGCCATCATGTCCTCGAGCAGCCGCACCCGGGTCTCCCGCCGCCCGGCCCCGTACCACCGCTCGAACACCCGCCACAGCCAGTCCGCGTACGGGGTGCCCGGGCCGAGCCCGGGCGGGGGAGTGTGCCAATTGCCCTGCGGCAGCAGGAAGTCCACGGCGGGAGGGCGGTAGGTGAGCAGGTGCTCGTAGGCGCGCACCGGGTCGTTGCGCAGGTCGATGGCGCACAACAGGCCCGCGAACAGCTCGCGATGGGGTCCTTCGGCCAGCCGGTGCACGGCGTCGGCGACCCGGGTGTGGCTGCCGCGCCCGTCCGCGCCACGGCGGTGCCGGTCGTGCGCCGCCCGATCCCCGTCCAGGCTGACCGAGACGCGGATGCCGTGCTCGGCGCACAGGTCGAGCCAGCGCTCGGTCAGCCGTACCCCGTTGGTCTGCAGCGTCAGGTGCAGCCGCACGCCGGGACCTGCCGCGGCCCGCAGCACCGAGGCGGCGCGTCCCAGAGCGGCCTCACCCACCAGCAGCGGCTCACCCCCGTGCAGCACCACACCGGCCTCACGCACCCCGTGCGCCGTGAGGTGCTCGGCGATGCGCCCGGCCGTGCGGTCCACCGTCTCCGGCGCCATGGTGCGCGGCTGCTCCCGCCAACTCCGGTCCTGCGCGCGGTACATGTAGCAGTACCGGCAGGCCAGGTCGCACCGGCTGTGCACCTTCAGGACGAAGGAGTGCAGCGGCGCGGGCACCCAGCCGGCCGCCTCCCTGGCCGCGACGTCGGCCGCGACCGGCCACGGCGGCTCCGCATGGCGCAGCCGATTCATACGCACCCCCCGGTTCGCATGCCGCCCGGCCCGTGCCCGTCCGGCCGGTCCACGCCAGTGGGCCCAGTATTCGGGGCCGGTGACAGACCGTCAACATCGAGAATCCGTCGTCCGGGCCGCCACCGCCCGAAAGTCGCCGTTTTCCCGCGGCGGCCCGTGGGGACGTCAACACTGGACACCGAGTCCCGGGACACCCAGGCGCCGGGCGTGGAGAGCCGCCACGACGGCGGTCCGTCGGGCACCGCGGAGGATGGGCCATGGCAGAGCTCGAGGAAGCGGGTGCCGAGCGGGACGAGGCCGCACTGGAGTCCGTCGTGCTGGACCTCACCGGCGTGCCGCTCGACGACCTCGCCGCGCTGCCGCCCTCCGCGCTGGGCGAGACGCTGCGCCGGCTGCGCACCGGCGGGGACCCGGACGAACCCTTCGTCACCGGCCACAACGAGAGCCAATGACCGGCCCACGCGCCGACGCGGCCCTCACGCGAAACCGTCTGATCAGGGGCAACCCGTCCTATACTGACCGTCCCTGACTGTCGTGCCCCCACCGTCCAGCACCTGCCGTCCGAAGCGGAGTGGCCATGCCCGACATCCACGCAGCCGACCGCTCGGGACGGTTCGCCCTCTTCTGCTCCACCGCGGAGAACCTCGGCGTCAGCACGACGGTGCACAACGTCGCGGACCTGCTGGCCGCCGGCAACCGCAGCGTCCTGGTCGTGGACGGCCGGGCGACCGGCACGCCGGGCGGTGCCCCGCTGCCCGAACCCGAACCCGGACGCGTCCACTCCGCCGCCCGCCCGGACGCCGCCTCCCTTCTCGCCCTCACCTCGGACCCCGGGGCCCTCGCCTACGACCACGTCCTCGTCGAAGCCCCGCTGCCCGACGCGATCGGCGCGCAGACCGAGGGCAGACTCGGCGCCCTGGCCGACTCCCTCGTGCTCTGCTTCGCCATGACCGCCTGGTCCATCGACGGCGCAGCCGCCCTGGCCGAGCAGATGAGCGGCGGCCGGTCCGGCCGGCCCGTGCGGCTGCTTGCCCTTGGCCTGAAGAGCAACGTCGAGTCGCACGACCGGCTGCGCGGCGCACGCGAACGGGTGCGCCGCAAGTTCGGTCCCCTGATGCGGGCCTCCCGCACCTCCGAGGTCGCCTTCCTGGAGGTCCCGTACCACCCGCTCTACCTCGACGCCCGGCAACTCGCCGTGGAGAGCGAGCCGGAGGGCTCCGTGACGGGGCTGCGCCCCTACTACGAGCGGCTCGCCGACTGGCTCCGCAACCGGCGTCCGCTGCCGCTGAGCCGGGTCACCCTCGTCCACTCCCAGCGCCACGCGCCCTGGGCGGCCTGGCTGGAGGACCAGTTCCGGCGCGGCGGCATCCGCACCGAACTGCGCCCCCTGGACGCCTACTCCGGTGACCGGCCGGCCCCCGGCACCGCGCTGCTCTTCCTCTCCCCGGCGGACATGGACCACGCCGCCCTCGCCCAGCTCGCCGCCCTGTCCCACCCCGACGTCCGGATCGTCCTGGCCGACGAGCCCTTCCCCGACCCGGGCGCCGCCCACCACGAGCGCATCGACCTGCGCGGCACCGACGAGGACGAGGCCGTACGACGCCTGTACGCCGGGCTCGGCCTCGGCGCACCGCCCCCGACCGACGGCACGCCCGGCGCCCGCTTCCCCCGGCTGCCCGCCGTCACCAACGTGGCCCCCCGCTACAGCGGCTTCGTCGGCCGCGACGACGTCCTCGGCGGTCTCCTCGAAGAACTGCACGCGGCGGGCCGGGACCGCACCCCGCTGGTCGTGCACGCCGCGAGCGGCTGGGGCAAGAGCGAGATCGTCCGGGAACTGTGCCACCGCTTCGGCTCCGCCTACGACGTCGTGTGGTGGGTGCGCTCCTGGGAGATCCCGCGCGCACGCCGCGGCCTGACCCGGCTCGCCGGCCGGCTCGACCTGGTCACCACCGGCGACGGGGCCTCCCCGGCCCTGTTCGAGCACCTCTCCCGCACCGACACACAGAGCTGGCTGCTCGTCTACGACGGGGCCGATTCCCCCGACGGACTGCAGGAGTTGCTGCCCACCCCGCACTCCCGCGGGCACGTACTGATCACCAGCCGCAGCGCCCCGGCGACGCCCGGCATGGCCGCGTTCTCCCTGCCGCCCATGTCACCGGCCGAATGCCGGGCCGTCCTCGGTGAACGGCTCACCGAGATCGACGAGGAGCAGGCCCAGCGGGTCGGCCAGGTCCTGGGCTTCGTCCCGCTCGCCCTGCGCATCGCCGCCCTCTGCCTCACCGAACGCGCCGCGGCCCACCGGCGCGACGACAGCATGGGCGACCAGGCCGCGGCCCGGGCCGCCGTCGCGTACCTCCTCGCCGAGTACCGCACCGCCCAGCAGGCCCTGCTCGAACAGGAGGGCACCGCCCCGCCGGTGCCGGTCATGGTGCGGGTGGCACGGCAGACCGTGCTGCACACCCCGGGCGCCGCCGCCTGGCGCGCCGAGAGCCGTACCAGCGACGCTTTGGGCTGGCTGCTGAACGCCGCCTCCCTGCTCACCGGCCGGGGCATGGGTCTGGAGCTGCTGCGATCGCGGCGCATCCTCTCCGAACTCGCCCGCGACGACAGCGCGGACGGCGCGCCGGTGCGCCGGATTCCGCCCGACACGCGGATGCCCGACGAACACATGGTGAGCGTCGCCCTGTGGGCCCTGTCCCGGGTCGGGCTCCTGGAGGTCGACTTCGACCGGCCCGACCAGCCCCTCGGCCAGCACCACGCCGTACGGGACGCCCTGCGCGCCGGCATGGATCCGGCCGAGCGCACCCACATCGAGCAGGTGCTGCGCGGCACCCTCGCCGAGTACACCCCGGACGAGAACCGCGGCCTGAGCGCCGACTGGGCCCGCGAGGTGTACTCGCTGCGCCTGTGGGAGGACCACCGCCCCCGTGTCCGGCGCTCCCTGCTGCGCCACCTCAACGCCCTCAGCCAGCGCGGCGAGAGTGCCGACCTGGCCCGCCTGCTCGACATCTCCGAGCGCGCACAGGCCTCCTGGGCGCCGGCGGACGGCGACGACCCCTCCCCGGAGTACCTGCGCCTGCTCAACTTCACCGCCCGGGCCCACCGCCTCACCGGCGCCTACGAACCGGCCCGCCGGCTGTCCGAGCAGGCCCTGCGCGGCCACCGCCGGCTGCTCGGCCCCCTGCACCCGCGAACCCTGCTGTCCGCCGACTCCTACGGCGCCAACCTGCGCTCCCTCGGAAGGTTCTCCGACGCGCTGTTCCAGGCCCGGCCGGTCCTGGAGGGCCTGACCCTGCTGCTCGGGCCGCAGCACGCCGCGACCGTGCAGGCCGAGCACAACCTCGCCTTCACGGAGGCCCTGAGCGGACGAGCCCCCGACGCCCTGGCCAGGCTCCTCGCCCGGTTCCGCTACCGCCAAGGAGTCGGCGGCGAGGACGACCCGGCCGTCTGGCGGTCCGCGGACCTGCTCGCCTGGGTGTACCGGACCCTGGGCCGCGACGCGGAGTCCCAGGACCTGCTGCGGCAGTGGCTGCACCGGCACGGCGACGTCGCCACCGGCACGCGGCTGAACATCGAACTCGGCCTGGCCGTCAGCGAACGGCGCATCACCTACAACTCCGCCCGCCCCCACGAGCGGGTCTACGGCTACGAGAAGGCCCTCGAACGGGACCGGCGGGTGCTCGCCGAGTCCACCGGCCGGTTCGGCGCAGGCCATCTGGACACCCTGCGCTGCCGCTTCAGCCTCGCCGCCGACCTGCACGCACTCGGCAAGCACGACGAGGCCGAACACGAGGCCCGCCTGTGCGGCCGGGCCCTGGAGAGCACCCTCGGTGCCTGGCACCCCTACGCCGCCCTGGCCGGGGTCCGGCACGCGGTGTACCTGAGGGCCTCCGGCGCCGTCGAGGACGCGGAGGCCATCGGCCGGGCCGCGCTGAACCTGCTGTCCGACCGGCTCGGCGACAGCCACGCCTGGGTGTCCGCCGCGGAGAACTCCCTCGCGGCCACCCTCGCGGCGGCGGGGCGGCCCGGGGAGGCGACCCGGCTCGTCGAGAGCGCCCTGCGCCGTTTGCGGGACCTGGACATGGGGCATCGCCCCGACGGGCGGCGCGTGGGGGCGCACCACGCCTGGCTCACCTCCCGGGCCACCGGTTCCACCGCGCCCGCCAGGGACTTCGACATCGATCTGGAACTGCCCGGTATCTAGGGCCGGCGCCCGGGTGGTTCCCCGACGGAAGGTGAGCGCAGGTGGCGACAGCCCCGCACGCGGAGACCGATACCGAGCTCTTCACGGAGTCCCACTGGTCCCCGGAGGGCCACGGCCGAATAACAGCGCTGTGCCGAGGGGCCTTCGCGGGTGTCCCCGCCCTCAGGTCGGTGTCGCACTACAGCAACGGGATCATCGACTTCGTGGTCCGCCGGCGCGACTGCCCGCCGCTGAGCAGCATGGTCACCGTGGGCGGCGAGGACATCGCCAACGAGGCGCTGCCCGGCAGCCGGCTGCTGCTGTGCACCCAGGACCTGGGCGCGCTGACGCGGCCGCTGGGCACGGGTGAGCTGATGCGCGTCGTGCTGGCCAACGCGCACGGCGGACTGTGGGGCGGCCGCGTCAAGCCGGGGGAGTACCTGTCCGCGCACACCGACACGCCCGGTGGGACGCCCGCCGTGGACGAGGCCATGAACCGCCTCGTCTCCGCCATCCGCACCCAGGTGCACCACCTGCCCGACGAGCTGCCCGGCGGCCTCACGGACACCCTGGAACCCCTGCCGGAGGACAAGGGAAGGCTGCGGATCGACTTCGGGACGGCGGCGGCCGAGCACGACGGCCCCTCCGAGATGCGGCTGCGGGCCCTGTGGGGCACCCACGTCAACACCCTGGACCTGCAGTACGCCGCCTACTACCGGGACTGGAAGCTCGTCTGCGTGGGCGACGTCTTCGAGAGTCCCGAGCTCGGCCCGCGCTTCCTGGAGACCAGCGTGCGCTCCCGCCGCACCTCCTACCGCGACCTCGCCCGCAGCCTGCGCGGCCATCTCGCCCGGCTGACCGACGCGTTGCGGCTGGTGGTGCCGCCACCCGCCGACCGCCTCGTCCTGGACGTCCAGGAGGGCGCCGTGTACGTGATCTGGCTGTCGCCGCGGGACTATGTCCTCGGGGTGACGCTGGACCAGCGGCAGGTCACCCACGCCGAGAGCCGGCTGCGTCTGCTCGCGGACGCCGTGGGCGGGGTCATGCGGACCGCACGGCACTGACCAGGGCGCCCCACACCTCGTCGGCGAGTGCCTCCACCGCCCGCGCGACGGTCGGCCGGTGCACCGGGCCCGCCCCGCCGAGAGCCTGCACGGGCAGCACCTCCACCGCCGTCTCGTACTCCCGGCACACCCCGCGCAGCCGCGCCCACTGCTCCTCACTCGGCACGTCGGCCGAGACGGCGCGGAACCAGGTGTCGGCTCCGGAACGGAAGGTCTCCGTCAACTGCCGCACCAACGTGGCGCAGCCCAGTGCCGCCAGATCGGACGGCCCCACCCGAAGGGCCGGACCACCGGTCGCGGCACCGCCCGGCGGGCGCCCGGCCAGCCGCTCCACGGATGCGTCCAGCAGCGCGAACACCTCCTCGAACCGCCCCTCGACGGCTTCCGGCAACGCCGAACGCGCCGGCCCGGGCGCGGCCGCGACCAGATCACGTCGGGCCAGATCGTTCACCGTCCGCCGCAGCTGTCCCAGCTGGGAACCGTGCTCACCGAGGGCACTGCGCAACTCGGTGGTCAGTTCCGCGAGATCGGCCTCCCGGCGCAGCTGGGTGAGACGTGCGCGCAGCCGGTCCAGGGCCTGGTTCACGGCCTGTGCGAAGTCTCCGGGGCGGTACACCAGGGGCTGTGAGCCCACTGAGCGCGCCAGCCGGTCCCGCATGGTCCGTGACACATGGCCGTTGACCACGAGCAGCACTTCGGCCTGCGCCGGGTGCAGGGCGCCGCGCAGGGCCCGGACCCGCGCCGTGATGCGTTCCTCGTCGTCGGCGACGAGCACCGACGCGGTGACCACGACCGCGATGTAGGCGTTGGGGACCGGTTCCAGCCAGTACGCCACCGCCAGCGGCCGGTCGGCGTCGGCTCCCCGCGCCGGGACCGGGTCGTGCGACGCGATGCGCCACTGGCCCTCGGCCAGCGCGTCGTGGATCGTGGACACCACCTGGTCCCCGGAGACGTTGTCGTGCAGCTCACGCACCGCCCGCAGCACGGTCGCGGCATTCACCTCCCGGACCGCGCCCCCGCCGTCCTCGCTCAACTGCCAGGCATGATGGCAGGTCTTGAGGATCTCCCGGGGCACCCCGCCGGTGAGTTCCTGGAGGATCCCGACCGACTCGGAGCCGAACGGCGCGGGCCACCGCTCGATCGCCTCCGCCCCTTCGGACGCGTCCGGCCGGGCCCCCGAACCGACGTACTCGGCGACCAGCCGCCCGGTGAGCTCCGCGCCGAACCGCGTCGGCCACAGTTGCACCACCCGCTCGTGCAGGGACGGCCGGAACGCGTTGAGCCCGCGCGGCGAGGTGCAGAACACCAGCAGGCCACCCCGGCTCACATACACGTTGACCAGCCGCTCGAAGGCGTCCACGAACGTGCGCCGGGAATCCTCCGGCCAGTCCAAGACCTTCTCCAGCGAGTCGATCAGCAGCACGTACGGTTTGCCCACCCGGCCGTGCAGGAAGCCCTGGACGGCCAGCGCGTCGAAGACCGGGTCGATGCCGGAGACCGCGTCCTTGATGCCGCGTTCCCGCAACTGCTGCGCGGGCTCGTCGCCGCTGAGCCACGCCCACACCATCGACGTGAACCGGGGGTCCTGGAGCAGGGCGAGCGCGGTGGCGAACCGCCGGTGCTCCGTCACCTCGCCGAGGGTGACGCGCAGATCGGCGTGCATCACCTCGGGGTCGTAGCGCAGGGCGGAGACCACCTTGTCGGGGTCGAGGACGCGGTCGCGCAGTCCGGTGGCGATGTCGTCGAGGGCGATGTCGCCCAGCGGGATGTCGTCCGGCCGGCCCGGGCGCGACTCGGAGCTCTGCTCGCCGACCCGCACCGCCGTCACGTAGGCGTAGTAGTCACGGACGAGTTCCTCGAACGCGGCACGCCCCTCCGGGCTGTCGGCGGGGCCGCGCAGCCGGTCGCGGTACATCCGGCCGAAGTCCTGCGCCGGCTCGTCGACGATCCACAGGGCCGGGCCGTCCGGGCGGGCCAGCGCGTTGCAGACCTCCCGGGCCGCATGGGACTTGCCGAGCCCGAACTCGCCCACCACGGCGATCGCCCGGCCGCGCCGCCCGCCCCGGGGCCGGTCCCGGAGGTAGTCGCGCACCAGGCCCTGGAGTTCCCCGAGGGTCCGGGTCGGGACATGGGCGTTGCCCGAGTCCGCGGCCTCGACCGGGGCGTCGCCGAGGTCCGCCGACGGGCCGAGCCGCACGACCGGCACCAGGGGAAAGGGGTTGCTGTACCAGGTGTCTGCACTGCTTGCGGCCACGATGGCACTCCTTGCGGGTCCTGTGAGGGCGCGGTCGGGGGTGGGCGTCAGCCGCCGGAGCGGGGCGGGACGGGAGCACGGAGCAGGGCGTCGCGGCCGGCTCGCCGCCGCTCCCAGTGGGGTCTGAGCGCGTCGGCGTCGATCGGCCAGGGGTGCGGCGCGCTGCGCAGCGCGTCCGCCGCCGAGTGGAACACGGTCCGCAGTTCGCGCACGTCGGACGGTCGCCACTCGGAGTGTGCCGCCATCAACGAGCTCCTGTCCGGCTCGACCAGGCCCATCGCGCCGTCGTCCGACGCCCGGGCACTGTGGCTGAACCGCCAGATGTCCTCGGAGTTCAGTTCACGCAGCGCGAGGTGGGTGACCGCCGCCGAGTCGCTCAGCGTGGCGGCCACTTCCCTCGCCGTCTCCGCCGCACCGTGGCTCACTTCGACGAACAGTACGATCCGGGTGTGCGCATTGCTCAGGCAGGTGCTCAGGAACCTCGCCCGCAGATCGGCGTCGTTCCACCGTATGTGCGGGATCACCGCCAGGAGCAGTGCGTTGTGCTGCACCAGCAGTTCGCTCATGTCGCTGTAGGCCTGGAACGGATCCTCTTCCGCGACGATCGACTGCACACGGGATTCGGGAAAGTCGTGGAACCGCAGACTCTTCGCGATCTCCCGGCGTATGCGGGCGTTGATCAGACTGGTCGGAGCGAACGCCCCGTCCGGGTCGACGCTGATGCGACGGCCGTCGTTCGCCAGGCCCGCGGTCGGCACGCAGACGGCGAGCGGGTCGCCCGCCCAGGCCGCCGCCGCTGCTACCTGCTGTTTCACCTCGTGGATGCACCGGTGGATGAGACTGGTCTTGCCCATGCCGGGGGGTCCGCTGACGACCACCACGCGGCCGTGCCCCGAGCTCCCGTCGAGGAGTTCACCGAGCGGGGGCCAACCGGTGCTGAAGCGGTCCAGTTCCTCGCGTGAGTGATCCACGTCGACCCACTGGTGCAGGTGGTCCGGCTGCTTCCACGGCACGAGGGGATGGTCGGCGCTGAGCGCCGCTCGGCCCTTGCCGCCGTGGTCACCGTGGTACGCGCCGTTCGTTCCGTACGGTTTGCGCACTCCGTAGGGGTTGGCCCAGTCGGAGCTGATCATGCGTGCGGTCCTCCGGCGCTGGTGGGACGGTCGCTGCCGCGTGCTCCGGGCAGCCACCACAGGGGCGCCGGGCGTCGCAGATCCGCCACCTCGCGGGTCTGCAGGTCCAGGGTCGTGCGCACGGCGTCCGCCTCGCTCTTTCTCTGGCGCGGCAGCAGAGGTTGCCCGTCCCTGCTGCCCGGCAGTCTGTTCGTCAGGGGGAGGGAATCGGCCAGCCGCCGGGCCGCCTCGCGGCGGGGGGCCGGGCCGGGCACCTGGGCGAGGAGACCGGAGAGCGCCTCCCGGGCCCGTAACGCCTCGGCGTGGTCCGTCTCGGGATCCTGTTCGTACGCCGTGAGATACAGCCATGCGATCCTCCGGAATTCCTGCACGGCCGCCGCCAGTTGCCGGTCGCGCGTGCGCCGCTCGGCCGAGATCCGTTCCGTCGTCTGTCCGACCAGCGTCAGGGCCGCGCCGGCCGCCAGCAGGTACACCCCGTCGAGGAAACCACCCAGTCCGCCGGAGCCGCCCTGGTCCGCGGACGCCCCCGGGGGATCCCCCGCCGCGGCCAGAACCGCCTCGCAGACCCGCTCGAAGTCGCCCCGGTGCTTGTCGGCCCAGTCGTCGAGCGACATCACGCCGCCTTCGGGGCCGGGCACCCGGACGGCGTCCACACCGGCGGCCGGTGTCAAGGGGCGCCGCACCACCTCCAGTTGTAGCGCGGCGTCCCGGAGCTCGTCCCGGTGCTCGTCGGCCAGGCAGTACACCAGACGGACATCACTCCTGCCGGTGTCGGCGACGGCCTGAGCGGCGGTGGCGGACAGGAGCAGCAGGGCGCCGAGCAGGACGGACTTCCAGTGCGACGCACGCTTCCGGCCCGGGGCGGGGGGCGGTTGCGAGCCGTCGTGAAGGGTGCGGCCGCGGAGCGGGCGCAGGACGCCGGGGCGGCTCAGAAGGCCGCGGACGCGTCCGCCGCGGCGGGGACACCCCCCGCCGCTCCCTTCCCGCTCACCCATCCGGCCTCCCCGTTCCCCTGGCCGCGACCCGTTCGGGACGCCGCACATCCTTCGGCTATGCGGAGGACCGCAGTCCGTCGGCCGCGGCCGGTGCCCCGCCCGGTGTGCCGTCACCGGGCGCCGGATGCCGGGGGAGACGCTTCTGCCCGGCCGCGGGTTGCCGACGCTTTCCGGCCCGGTGACGCGACCAGCAGCCGAACGCGATCCGCGCCCCGTAGTGCAGCAGATTCACCGTCACCACGGCCGGGGCGACGATGCCGACCGTCTTGGGGAAGTCGCGTTCCAGGGTGAGGGCGAGCAGCACGGCCGTGAGCCCGTTCTGCTGTCCGATTCCCAGCAGGATCCGGTCCCTCCCGGACAGGCCGCGGACGAAGAGCGGCATCAGCAGCATGGCCACCACGGCCTGCGCGAGGAACGCCGAACCTCCCAGCAGCAGCCCCGGCGTGATCGACACCCCTTGGGCGACGAACAGGCCCAGCAGGACCGTGGCGAGCAGGAAGGCACTGGTCACCGCCCGCGTCAGAGGGCGGGCGAACGGCTCCGTCCGCAGGAACAGTCCGGCCACCGCCACGGCCAGCATGAGCATGTTCGCGGCGGCGAGCACCAGCATGACCACGACCAGGAGGGCGGCGAGCACCGTCGCCGGGCGCCGGGGGCGCGCGGGCCGCCCGGCCCGCCGGGCCGGCCACAGCCTGCCGCCCGCCCACCACGCCAGAAGGGCGCCGGCCGTCAACAGCGCGTTCAGCGCCAGCCCGAGGGCGTATCCCCGGGCCCCGCCGCCCACCACCGAGGGCGCGCCCGTGTGCCCGGCGGCCGTGTAGGCGTACCCGGCGACGTACAGGGTCAGCAGCACCGTCATCGGGTCGTCGAACGAGGCCCACGCGGTGAGCAGCGAGCGGGCACGCCGTGACATGTGCCCGTCCTTGCTGAGCGCGGTCACCGACAGCGGGTCGATCTGCGCGACGACGATGCCGAGGACCAGGTACTCCGGCCGGTCGAAGGCCCAGACCATCACGGCCGAGATCATCGCCGCCTTGAGAACGACTCCCAGCGTGACGGCCGCCACCACGCCCCGCAGGTCACGACGCAGATCGGCGAGATCGATGCCGTACGTGCTGCCGTAAAGCCCGACGGCCAGCAGAAGGCCGGTGGCGACCACGTACCCGGTGGTGCCGACGAGACGTGTCGGGTCCGCCGCCAGGCCGATCGACGTCCCCAGAGCCAGTGCGCCCAGCGCTCCGAGCAGAACGGCCGGAACAGCCGGCAGCCTCCGCCGCCGGCCACGGTCGCGTCGGGACCTGTCCACCTGCTCCCCCCATCCCCCGGTGTCACGCCGCGAGCGTAGTCCGGCCGTAGGCACCTCGTGCGCCGATCGATACGGACGTGCAACCGCGAGAGCAATCAAGCGTAGATGTGAACACTCGAACGGCGTAACACCATTTGCGGCCGTTCCTCTGCACGATGCCCGGTGGCGACCGCCGCTGAACGCTCCTCACCCCGGGGATGGATCCACGGCGCCCCGGCCGGTGCGCCCCGCGTCCGCCCCGCGGCCCTCGACGGAGCGCCGGACGGCAGCGCGTCCAGGGAGCGTGCGCCCCCGGCCCCGGCCGGACGTCGGAGTGCACGAGCGGATGGCGGCGCACGCGCTGGTGGGCCGCATCCGGTGCGCACGAGCCGGTGGCCCCCAGCCTCGACGCACCACGCAGAAAGGCGGCTTGCCCGCGCGGGCGGTTCAGCGGGACGCGGCGTCCACCAGCCCGGCCAGCGCCCCGCCGAGCCGCCCCAGCCCGGGACCGGCGGGGCCGCCCGGCTCCGTCATGTAACTGTCCCGCCGGATCTCCACCATGAGGGCGCTCACCTCGGGCCGCTTCCCGTGGAACTCCAGAGGGACGTACGTCCCGCCGAACGGGGTGTCGAGCCGGGTCTCCCCGAACGCCTCCCGGGCCGCGTCCAGCAGCGCGGGGGGCGTGTGGAAGGAGTCGGTACCGAGGCAGACCGGTGGGCGGGGCCCCTCCCCGTGCAGTTCGTAGGGCAGCCTCCGGCTCGGGTACGAGTGCACGTCGATGATCACGGCGCGCCCGGTCGTCTCCAGCCGGTCCGCCACGGCCTCGGTCATCGCCCGCGCGTAGGGCAGGAAGTACCGTTCCACGAGCGGCCCGGCATCGACGGCCTCGGCCCGCAGCACCCCGCCGTGCGTGGTCCGCGTGTACACCGCGCCCATCCCCACGGCGAGCATCTCCTCCCGCTCGTCCGGGAACCGCTCCGGATCGACGACCAGCCGCGACAGCCGGTTGACGAACCGCCAGGGTGTGACGCCCGCCAGTCCGGCCGCCACCTCGGCGATCCGGTCCGTGTGCGCGTCCGTGATGAGGTCCAGCTCCCGCGCCAGTTCCTCGTCGCCGAGCATGATCCCCGCCCGCACGGCGTCCGGTATCTCCCGCGCGGCGTGCGGCACATGGAGGATCACGGGCGACTGCCCGTCCCCGGGCAGCAGCTCGAAGGAGTGCGACGCGTCGGTCATGAGGCGGCTCCGGGGGCTTGGTTCCCATGGTGTGTCCGAAGGAACCAACGTGCCATACGAGACCGGGACAGGGGCCGCACACGGCTCCGCCCCGGCCGGGCGTGGCGCCGGCCGGGGCGGAGGGGGTGGGCCGTCGGGCCCGGGGCGTCAGCTCAGGGACGCCAGGGCCTCGTTCCACGTGGTGGACGGGCGCATGGCCGCTTCGGCCTTCGCCGGGTCGGGCTGGTAGTAGCCGCCGATGTCGACCGGCTTGCCCTGAGCGCCGACCAGCTCGTCGACGATTCGCTGCTCGTTCGCGGCGAGCGTCTCGGCGAGCGGCGAGAAGGCCTTCGCCAGGTCCGCGTCGTCGGTCTGCCGGGCCAGCTCCTGCGCCCAGTACAGGGACAGGTAGAAGTGGCTGCCGCGGTTGTCGATGCCGCCGACGCGGCGGGTCGGGGACTTGTCCTCCTCGAGGAAGGTCGCCGTGGCGCGGTCGAGCGTGTCGGCCAGGACCTGGGCGCGGCTGTTGCCCGCCACCTTCGCGAGCTGCTCGAAGGACGGCACCAGGGCGAAGAACTCACCGAGGGAGTCCCAGCGCAGGTAGTTCTCCTTGACGAGCTGCTGCACGTGCTTCGGCGCCGAGCCGCCCGCACCCGTCTCGAACAGGCCGCCGCCCGCCATCAGCGGCACGACCGACAGCATCTTGGCGCTGGTGCCCAGCTCCAGGATCGGGAACAGGTCGGTCAGGTAGTCGCGCAGGACGTTGCCGGTGACCGAGATCGTGTTCTCGCCGCGGCGAATGCGCTCCACCGACAGCTTCGTGGCCTCGACCGGGTTGAGGATCCGGATGTCCAGGCCCTCGGTGTCGTGCTCGGCGAGGTAGGTGTTGACCTTGGCGATCAGGTTGGCGTCGTGCGCGCGGGTCTCGTCCAGCCAGAACACCGCCGGGTCGCCGGTGGCGCGGGCGCGGGTGACGGCCAGCTTCACCCAGTCCTTGATCGGCGCGTCCTTGGTCTGGCAGGCGCGGAAGATGTCACCGGCCGAGACCGTCTGCTCGATGACGGCGGTGCCGCCCGCGTCGACCAGGCGCACCGTGCCCGTGGTGGCGATCTCGAAGGTCTTGTCGTGGCTGCCGTACTCCTCGGCCTTCTGCGCCATGAGACCGACGTTCGGCACCGTGCCCATGGTGGACGGGTCGAAGGCGCCGTTGGCCCGGCAGTCCTCGATCACGGCCTGGTAGACGCCTGCGTAGGAGGAGTCCGGGATGACCGCGAGGGCGTCGTGCTCCTGCCCGTCCGGGCCCCACATGTGGCCGGAGGTGCGGATCATGGCCGGCATGGAGGCGTCGATGATGACGTCGGACGGCACGTGCAGGTTGGTGATGCCCTTGTCGGAGTCGACCATCGCCAGCTCCGGGCCCTCGGCGAGCTCGGCGTCGAAGGAGGCCTTGATCTCGGCGCCCTCCGGCAGGGCGTCCAGGCCCTTCCAGATGCCGCCCAGGCCGTCGTTCGGGGTGAGGCCGGCCGCGGCGAGCTTGTCGCCGAACCGCGCGAACGTCTTCGGGAAGAAGGCGCGCACCACGTGGCCGAAGACGATCGGGTCGGAGACCTTCATCATCGTCGCCTTCAGGTGCACCGAGAACAGCACACCTTCGGCCTTGGCCCTGGCGACCTGCGCGGTCAGGAACTCGCGCAGGGCGGCGACGCGCATCACGGAGGCGTCGACGACCTCACCGGCGAGGACGGGGACGGACTCGCGCAGCACCGTGGTGGTGCCGTCGTCGCCGACGAGCTCGATGCGCAGCGCGCCGTCCTCGGCGATCACGACGGACTTCTCGGTGGAGCGGAAGTCGTTCTGGCCCATGGTCGCCACGTTGGTCTTGGACTCGGGGGTCCAGGCGCCCATGCGGTGCGGGTGGGACTTGGCGTAGTTCTTGACCGAGGCGGGGGCGCGCCGGTCGGAGTTGCCCTCACGCAGGACCGGGTTCACGGCGGAGCCCTTGACCTTGTCGTAGCGGGCGCGGATCTCGCGCTCCTCGTCGGTCTTCGGGTCGTCCGGGTAGTCCGGCAGCGCGTAGCCCTGGCCCTGCAGCTCGGCGACGGCCGCCTTGAGCTGGGGGATGGACGCCGAGATGTTCGGCAGCTTGATGATGTTGGCGGCGGGCGTCTTGGCCAGCTCGCCGAGCTCCGCGAGGGCGTCCGGGATGCGCTGGTCCTCGGTGAGGTACTCCGGGAACACGGCGATGATGCGCCCGGCCAGCGAGATGTCGCGGGTCTCCACCGCGACACCCGCCTGCGAGGCGTACGCCCGGACCACCGGCAGGAAGGAATACGTCGCCAGGGCGGGGGCCTCGTCAGTGTGCGTATAGATGATGGTCGAGTCAGTCACCGGGTGCTCCGCTCCACGTCTGCAACATTGCTCGACATCAAGATATCTCGTGAGCGACCTCGTCTCGACAGGGGTCCGCGACCGGTTTCGTGCAACCGATCGCCCCGCTCCCGAGTCCTGGAGAGAGATCACTCACTCCAAGCCACGGCCGGATCTGACCACCCGGCCGTATGAGCGAAGGCTGACCATGAGATATCGCACCAGAGTGACGGCCCCCGCGGCCGCCCTTCTCGGCACGGCGGCGGCACTGACCACGGGGATCCCGGCCCAGGCGGCCCCCGGCACCGGAGCCACCCCGGGCGCCGAGACCCTCGGTGACCCCGTCTACCCCGCCCTCGGCAACGACGGATACCGGGTCTCCGCCTACCACCTCGACTTCGCCTACGACGCCACGACCAAGCTCGTCGAGGCCACCGCGGCCCTGACCATCCGCACCACCCAGGCCCTGAGCCGCTTCTCCCTGGACGCGCGCGGCCTGGACATACGCTCCGTCCGCGTCGGCGGCCGTACCGCCGCTTTCGAGCAGGTGGCCGACAAGCTGCGGATCACCCCCGCCCGTCCGCTCGCGGCGAAGGCCCGGGTCAAGGTGGTGGTGGCCTACGGCGCCGATCCCCGCCGGACCCCGCCGCCCGCCGGCGGCTGGGTGGCCACCCCGGACGGGTTCGCGGTGTGCTGCCAGCCGGACGTGGCGCACACCGTCTTCCCCTGCAACGACCACCCCTCCGACAAGGCCGACTTCACCTTCCGCCTCACCGTCCCCGACGGGCTGCGGGGCGTCGCCAGCGGCCGGCTGATGTGCACCGAGCAGCTGTCCGGCGGCCGGACCGCGTACACGTACCGCTCCCGCTCGCCGATCGCCACCGAGGTGGTGCAGATCACCGTCGGCGACTATGTGATCAAGGACCGGCAGGGCCCGCACGGCCTGCCGCTGCGCGACGTCGTCCCCGTCGCCCGGGCCGCCGCCCTGGAGCCGGCCCTGGCGCTCACCCCCGCGCTGGTGTCGTGGGTCGAGCAGCGGCTCGGCGCGTACCCCTTCGAGACGTACGGCCTGCTGCCCTGCAACAACGACGCCTCGAACGCCTTCGACTTCACGGGCCTGGAGACCCAGACCCTCACGCTCTACAAGCCGAACTACCTCCTCCAGGAGGAGAGCAAGATCGGCTCGCACATGATGCACGAGCTGGTCCACTCCTACTTCGGCAACAGCGTCAGCCCCGCCACCTGGGCCGACCTGTGGCTGAACGAGGGCCACGCCGACTTCTACGGCCTGCTCTACCGCTACGAGCGCGGATGGACCGATTCGCTTGGCATGACCACGCTAGAGGCGCGCATGAAGTACACCTACGCCCTGGGTGACCAGTGGCGTCGCGACTCCGGGCCGGTGGCGGCGCCCAACGCGGCCAACCTGTTCGACAGCCAGCGCTACGTGGGCGGCGTGCTCGTGCTGTACGCGCTGCGGCAGCAGGTCGGCGAGGAGGCCTTCACGGCCCTGGAGCGCACGTTCCTGGAGCGGTACCGCGACTCCACCGCCTCCACCGAGGACTACATCGCCGTCGCCTCGGAGGTCTCCGGGCAGGATCTGACCGGCTTCCTGCGTCCCGCAGCAGCGGACCGGCGAGATCGAGGCGGGAGGGGACCGCTCCGCCCCCCCTCTCTTAGGCCCCCCGCCCGGGGGTTGCGGAGGGCTCGTTGTGGAAGCGGGTCCTCCCCTGGCGCGGCGCACCCCCCCCGCCTCGATCTCGCCGGTCCGCTGCTGCGGGATGACGGCCCCGCCCTGCTGGAGCGCCACCGTGCGCGCCGGGGCGGGGATGCGGATGCCCTCCGCGCGGTAGCGCTTGTGCAGGCGCTTGATGAACTCGTGCTTGATCCGGTACTGGTCGCTGAACTCGCCGACGCCCAGGATGACGGTGAAGCCGATGCGGGAGTCGCCGAAGGTGTGGAACCTGATGATGGGCTCGTGGTCCGGCACGGCGCCGTCGACCTCGGTCATCGTCTCGGCGATGACCTCGTTGGTCACGCGCTCCACGTGCTCCAGATCGCTGTCGTAGGCCACCCCGACCTGCACGAGGACGGTCAGCTGCTCCTCGGGGCGCATGAAGTTGGTCATGTTCGCCTGCGCGAGCTGGCCGTTGGGGAGCACGATGAGATTGTTGGACAGGTTGCGGATCGTCGTCTGCCGCCAGTTGATGTCCTCGACGTAGCCCTCCTCACCGCTGCTGAGCCGGATGTAGTCACCGGGCTGGACGGTCTTGGAGGCGAGGATGTGGATGCCCGCGAAGAGGTTGGCGAGGGTGTCCTGCAACGCCAGTGCGACCGCCAGACCGCCGACACCGAGGGCGGTGAGCAGCGGGGCTATGGAGATGCCCAGGGTCTGCAGCACCACCAGGAAGCCGATCGCCAGGACCAGGATCCGGGTGATGTTGACGAAGATGGTGGCCGATCCGGCGACCCCGGAGCGGGACTGGGTGACCGTGCGCACCAGCCCCGTCACCACCCGGGCCACCGACACCGTCGCGACGAAGATCAGCAGCACGGTGAGCACCTGGTTGGTGGTGTGCTGAACCGTCCGGGTCAGCGGCAGCACCGCCGCCGCGCCCGCCACGCCGCCGACGACCGCGGCCCAGGGCACCACGGCCCGCAGCGCGTGCACGATCACGTCGTCGCCGCTCCAGCGAGTGCGGTCGGCGTGCCGGCCCAGCCAGCGCAGCAGAACGCGCAGTGCGAACGCCGCCAGCAGGCCCGAGCCGAGGGCGATGCCGGCGAACAGCAGATCGTCCACGGTGAGCGCCCGGTTCACCGGTCACCTCCGGGGCGGGGAACCGCGGCGAACGCCGCCACCGGCGGCCGGATGTGAAGTCTCGTCACGTCGTCACCTGCTCGTTTTCCGGGATGTCCGAAGGTGCCCGACCACCCTGACCAGCGGTCGGCACGATCGTTCATCCTGCCGTATCCCGTACGGGGTTCCGTACCGGAGACGGGGGTGAGCGAAGGGTGAGTCCCTTCACATGACACACCGTCACGTCCCGTCGCGCCCTGGTCAGATCACTTTCAGCCGCACCAGCGCCGCCAGCGTGAGCGCGCCCGGCACCAGCGGCAGCCAGACGGTGATGACCCGGAAGGCCAGGACCACGGCGGTGGCCACCGCGGCCGGGCCGCCCGCCGCCACCAGTGCCACGACCAGCGCCGCCTCCACCGAGCCGATCCCGCCCGGCGTGGGCACCAGCGCGACGGCCACCGTCGCCGCCAGGTAGGCCACCGCCATGTGCGCGGCCGGGATGTCCAGCCCCAACGCCCGCCCCACCAGCACCAGGACCGATGCCTGCAGGGCCGGGAAGGCGAAGGACCCGCCCCACAACGCCAGGACGCGGGCGGGCCGGGCGTGCACCGAGCGTGCTTCGCCGAGCGCCGTCCGCAGGAAGGACACCAGCGCCGAGCGCAGCCGCCGTACGAGGACGAGCACGGTCGCGGCGATCACCAGCACCACCCCGGCGCCGGCCAGCAGCGGACCGAACGCCGTCTCGGGCACCAGCGTGCCGAGCCGCAGCGCGTCGGGGAACGCGACGAGCAGGGCCCCCAGCAGCAGGACCCGGCCGGCGCTCTCGGCGAGCAGATACAGGCCGAGGGCGGCCGAGGAGCGGGCGAGGGGCAGTCCGCAGACCGTCATGAACCGCAGGTTGACCGCGCTCGCGCCCAGCCCGGTGGGCAGCAGGTGGTTGGCCGCTCCGGCCGCGAACTGCGTGGCCAGCAGCCGTCGTCGGGGCAGTCGTTCGACGACCGCCCCCTGCCGGGTGCAGGAGGCCGCGACCCAGGTCAGGCAGGTCGCACCGACGGCAGCCAGCAGCCAGGGCCACTCGGCGGTGCCCAGGTGCGCGAAACCCTCCGCCAGCACCGACCGGTGCCGCACCGCGACCACGGTGACGAGGAGGAGGGGGAGCAGGCACAGGATCTGCCGCAGACGGCGGACCGGGACGCGACGGGGGAGTCGGCCCGGCCGGAGTTCGGGGAGTTGTACCGCAGTCACGTCCGCAGAGGCTGTCCAGGCCGTGCCAACTGCGGGTTGCGGGATCGGGGACTGGGGATGGCGCGCGGGAAGCGGCTGGGTGGGGAGCGTCATCGGGGCCTTTGCGTGAAGGGGACGGGGAAGAGGGGGATGGGGGAGATTGTGCGGGATGCCGTGGAATGGTGCGAGCTCCTTGACCTCAAGATTGCTTGAGGTTCTACGGTCTCCGTCATGAGTATGGAGACCACAGCGTGGACGCAGTTGCACAGCGTCATGAACGCCGAACAGGAGCGCCGTCCGTTCGCCCTGGCCACCCTGCGCCGCATCGGCGTGTTCGCCCGCCCGCACCGGCGCCGCATCGCCCTTTTTGTCCTGCTCGGCGTGGGTACCGCCCTGCTGGCCGTGGCGACACCCGTCCTGGCCGGGTGGGTCGTGGACACGATCGTGTCGCACGGGGACGAGGACAGAGTCGTACGCCTCGCCCTGCTCATCGCGGTGATCGCGGTGGCGGAGGCGGCCCTGGGCATCCTCGGCCGGAGACTGTCCGCGACGCTCGGTGAGCATCTCATCCTCGATCTGCGCACGGCCGTCTTCGACCATGTGCAGCGCATGCCGGTCGCGTTCTTCACACGCACACGTACGGGCGCCCTCGTCTCCCGGCTCAACAACGACGTCATCGGCGCCCAGCGTGCGTTCAGCACCACCCTGTCCGGAGTGGTCGGCAACCTCGTCACGCTGCTGCTCACCCTCGTGGTGATGCTCACGCTGTCCTGGCAGATCACCCTGCTGGCGCTGGTCCTGCTGCCGGTGTTCGTGGTCCCGGCCCGGCGCATGGGCAGCCGCATGGCCCGGATGCAGCGGGAGGCGGCGACGCTGAACGCAGCGATGGGAACCCGTATGACCGAGCGGTTCTCCGCCCCCGGCGCCACCCTGGTCAAGCTCTTCGGACGTCCCGAGGAGGAGTCGCGGGAGTTCGCCGAACGAGCCCGCCGGGTCGCCGACATCGGGATCCGGACCGCGACCGCCCAGGCGGCCTTCATCACCGCGCTCACCCTCGTCTCGGCCCTCGCCCTGGCCCTGGTCTACGGCCTCGGCGGCTGGTTCGCCCTGCGAGGGGCCCTGGAACCCGGCGCGGTCGTGTCGCTCGCGCTGCTCCTGACCCGGTTGTACGCGCCGCTGACGGCGCTCGCGGGGGCGCGCGTCGAGGTGATGAGCGCCCTGGTCAGCTTCGAGCGGGTCTTCGAGGTGCTCGACCTGCGGCCCCTCATCGAGGAGAAGCCGGACGCGCGCCCGGTGCCCGACGGGCCCGTGGCGGTCGAGTTCGAGCAGGTCCGCTTCGGCTACCCGGCCGCCGACAAGGTCTCCCTGGCCTCCCTGGAGGAGGTCGCCTCCCTGGACGGCCGAGGCGGTGACGAGGTCCTGCACGGCCTGTCCTTCCGCGCCGAAGCCGGCCAGACCGTGGCGCTCGTGGGCTCCTCCGGCGCGGGCAAGTCGACCATCGCGCAGCTGATGCCGCGCCTGTACGACGCAGACGAGGGGGCCGTGCGCATCGGCGGCGTCGACGTCCGCGACCTCACGGCGCGTTCGCTGCGGCAGACCCTGGGCATGGTCACCCAGGACGGCCACCTCTTCCACGACACCGTCCGCGCCAACCTGCTGCTCGCCCGGCCCGAGGCCACCGAGAGCGACCTGTGGGACGCCCTGCGCCGGGCCCGCCTCGACGAACTCGTCCGGTCCCTGCCCGACGGACTCGACACGGTCGTCGGCGAGCGCGGCTACCGCCTGTCCGGCGGCGAACGCCAGCGCATGACCATCGCCCGGCTGCTGCTGGCCCGCCAGCGCGTCGTCATCCTCGACGAGGCCACGGCCCACCTCGACAACACCTCCGAGGCCGCCGTCCAGGAAGCCCTCGCCGAAGCCCTCGAAGGCCGCACGGCCGTCGTGATCGCCCACCGTCTCTCCACCGTCCGCGCGGCCGACCAGATCCTGGTCGTCGAGGCGGGCCGGATCCTGGAACGGGGCACGCACGAGGAACTCCTGGCGGCCGGAAAGCGCTACGCGGAGCTGTACCGCACCCAGTTCGGCGCACCGGCCGGCGAGGCGGTGGGGGAGGCGGTGGGGGAGGCCGCGTAGGCGTGAACGCCTGGTCGGACCTGTGCGTACTCCTCCACGAGCACTCCGAAGACGCTCCGACCAGAGCCCGACAGCCCGTATCCGGAGAGGCGACGTGTCCCAGCAGCAAGCGCCCGTACGATCCACCCGCCGGAACCTCTCCCGTGCCGACCGGCTGCGGACCGTCACGGCGGCCGGTGCCCTGGTCGTCCTCCCCCTCACCGCCGCCTGCGGCGGCGGTGACGACACCGGGGGCGCGGGTGGCGGCAAGGCCGCGCCGAGTGTGACCGCCGCTCCCGCCGCCGGGGTCGTCGCACCGGCCAAGGTGGAGGTGATCGCCGGGCTGACCGGCTGCAAGGCGAAGATCCGCATCGACGCCGACGAACTGCGCCAGGGCCTGTGCCACACCGAGAAGGCCGACTACCTCATCACCACCTTCCCCGAGGAGAGGTTCAAGGAGACCTGGCTGGAGGAGGCGCGCGTCTACGGAGGCAAGTACCTCGTCGGCACGCGCTGGGTGGTCAGTGTGAAGCCGGCGCTGCTGGAGTCGTTCCGCGCGAAGCTCGGCGGGACGATCAGGGAGCTGCGGGGCATCGGCCCCAAGCCGGGCGGGCGGTGACGGCTCTCTTTCGATTTCGGCTGGTGGGCGTCATGATGGTGCGGCTCGGCACATGAGCCGCCCCGCTCGCGGCGGCATCGCAGATTGAGTTCGTCGTGGTCGCCACCTTTCGTCGCCACTCGCTCGCGGGCGAGATGCTGGTGCTCCAGCTCGCCATCGTCGTGGTGGTGCTGCTGGCCGTCGCCGCGGTCTCCCTCGCCCAGTCCCAGGCCACCTTCAACCGTGTCGAAGGGCGCCGGGTGGGCGCGCTCGCCGAACAGCTGGCCGCCAACCCCCTGGTGCGCAGCCAGCTGGTGCGCCCGGCGCCGGGGGAGGCGCTCGCCCCGCTGGTGCTCGCCACCCAGGCGCAGTCGGGGGTGACCTCGGTGACGGTGGCCGACGCGACCGGGCGGATCGTCAGCTCCACGAACCCCACGGTCCTCGGGGACCGGATGCGGCTGGGGCCGGGCACGGCCCGGGGGCGCGGCTGGTCCGGGCAGCTGACCCTGGACGGCAACCGCGAGCTCGCCGCCCAGGTGCCCGTCCTCGGGGCGAGTGAGGAGAACCTCGGCCGGATCCTCGGCACAGTGATGATCGGTGAGGCCGATCCGACGGTGTGGCAGCGGCTCAGCGGTGCCTCCTCCTATCTGCTCGCCTATCTGGGCATCGCCAGCGGACTGGGCGTGGCCGGTTCCTGGCTGCTCGCGCGGCGGGTGAAGCGCCAGACCCTGGGGCTGGAGCCGGGCGAGATCGCCGGGCTCGCCGAGCACCGGGAGGCGATGCTCTACGGGATCGCCGAGGGCGTGATCGCCCTGGACCCGCAGCACCGGCTCACCCTCGTCAACGACATGGGCCGCCGCCTGCTCGACCTGCCCGGGGACTGCGTCGGCCAGAGCCTCGAAGGCCTCGGCATCGACGGGCGGCTGCGCGACGTGCTGTCCGGCACAGCCGCCGGCGAGCGCGACGAGGTCGTCGTCCGCCACGGCCGGGTCCTGGTGATGAACCGGATGACCGTCACCAAGGACGGCCGGCCCCTCGGCTCGGTCACCACCCTGCGCGACCGCACCGAACTGGCCCGGCTGGAAAGGGAGATCGGATCCTTCCGCAGCTCCTCCGAGCTGCTGCGGGCGCAGGCGCACGAGTTCGCCAACCAGCTGCACACCATCTCCGGGCTGATCCAGATCGGTGAGCAGGACGAAGTCGTGGCCTACATCCGCGCGTTGAGCCGCCACCGTCAGTCGCTGGACGTCACCCTCAGCCGCCGCGTCCGGGACACCGCGGTCGCCGCGCTGCTGATGGCGAAGGCCTCGCTCGCGGCGGAACGGAAGGTCAGCCTGCGGATCTCGGACGACACCGCGCTGGAGCGGCTGGCCCCCGAGGACGCCGCCGATGTGGCGACGGTGGTCGGCAACCTCGTGGACAACGCCGTCGACGCCGCCGGTGCCCGGGACGACGCCTGGGTGGAGGTGGCGCTGCGGCAGGACGCCTCCAGCGTGGAGATCGTGGTCCGCGACTCGGGGCCGGGCGTGGCCCCGGAACTGGCCCGCGAGGTCTTCTCCCACGGTTTCACCACCAAGGCCGCCCGCGAGGGCGAGCGCGGCATCGGACTGGCCCTGACCAAACTGGTCTGCGAGCGGCACGGGGGAGAGATCTCGGTGTCCAACACGCCGGAAGGGGCCGTGTTCACCGCACGCATGACCGTCGGCCACCTCACCGGCGCGGTGGCGGAAGGAGCGGCCCCATGACCGAGGCGAGCGACAAGGCGGACGCGATCGACGTCCTCGTGGTCGACGACGACTTCATGGTGGCCAGGGTCCACCGCGCGTTCGTCGAACGCGTCGAGCCGTTCCGCGTCGTCGGCACGGCCCACAGCGCAGGACAGGCCATCGAGGCGGTCGAGACCCTGCGCCCCGACCTCATCCTGCTCGACCTGTACCTCCCCGACCTGTTCGGGCTCGACGTCATCCCCCGGCTGCGCACCGCGGGGCACGACTGCGACGTCATGGTCATCAGCGCGGCGGCGGAGGCCGAGACGGTACGCGGCGCCGTCCGCCGCGGTGTGGTCGACTACCTCCTCAAACCCTTCGACTTCGAGGACCTGCGCCTGCGCCTGGAGCGTTACGCCACTCAGCGGGGGAGATTGCTCACGACGGTGGTCCGCGGCCAGGCGGACGTGGACCGTGTCCTGGCCGGAGCGTTCGGCCCGGCACCGGCCCCCACCCTGCCCAAGGGCATGAGCGTGGAGACCGCCGAACTGGTCGAGCGGGCCCTGCGCGAGGCGGACGGCACCCTCTCCGCCACCGAGTGCGCCGCCGTCACCGGCGTGTCCCGGGTGAGCGCCCGCCGCTACCTGGAGTACTTCCACGGCACCGGCAGTGCGGAGGTGTCCCTGCGCTACGGCGCCGCAGGCCGGCCCGAACGCCGCTACGGCTGGCGGGCCTGAGCCGCCTCCCGGAACCCCGCGGCGGGGCCCTGTTCCTCGTGGTGGGCGTGCACGCGCCGGAGCAGGGAGGCCAGGTGCTCCCGTTCGGCATCGCTCAGCGGAGCCAGCAGGTCGTCGTCCGCGGAGGCGATGTCGGCGTTGAGATGGTCGAGGGCCGTTCTGCCTCGCGGGGTGACGCGGACGTCGACGCGGCGGCGGTCGGCGAGGCTGCGGACGCACTCGACCTGTCCGGCGTCGGCCAGGTCCTTCACGATGCGCGCGACGTCGCTGGCGTTCATGTCCAGCCGGGCGGCCAGCACGCCCTTGGGCTGCGGACCGAGGTCGGCGACCAGGGTCAGGACGGTCAGATGCCACAACCGCAGCCCCCTGGCCGTGAGTTTCTCCGACAAGGTGCGGCGGGCTGCCTTTCCCGTCGCGTACATCAGGTACGCGCTGAGGTCCAGCACGCTGGGCGGCGTCATGCGTGGACGGTGGTCCGGCTGTGCCTTTTCTGTGAACACGGTTCAAAATTAGGGCACTTGGCGACCCCGACGGCAGTACTTCCCACAATCGCCGCCGTGCGGGGCGGGTCCGTACGGCGACGCTGCCGGCCGGCCCTGGGGCGGTGCCGGGGCCGGTGGGTCAGGGGCGGCCGGTGAGGTAGCCGCCCATGGAGGTGAAGTACTCGGCCGCCGGCAGCTCCCGGCCGTCCTCGGTGCGTACGCGGGTGAGGGCCAGGCCGTGGTTGCGTCCCGTGCGGGCGTCGGCGCCGGCGACGATCACCACGCCGTCGCCCTCGCGGTAGAAGATCCGGCCGGGCGTGCCGCCGTAGCGGCCCTCGGAGACGAACGCGGCCAGGACGTCGAGCCGCTTGCCCCGGTGGAAGGTGTGGGCGCTGGGGTACGGCTCGGACTGGGCGCGCACCAGGCGCTCCAGGGCCTCCGCCGGCCAGCTCCAGTCGATGCGGCTGTCGTCGTCGGAACGCTTGTGGAAGAACGACGCCTGGGAGCGGTCCTGCGCGGTGAACTCGGTCTGCCCCGAGGCGATCAGACCGAGCGCGCCGATGGTGACCGGTGCGATGAGGTCGACGGTCTTGTGGAACAGGTCGGTCGCGGTGTCCGCCGGGCCGACCGGCACCGCCTCCTGCCGGACGATGTCGCCGGCGTCGAGTTCGTCGTTCATCATGTGCGCCGTGACGCCCACTTCGGGCTCGCCGTTGATGAGCGCCCAGATCAGCGGGGAGAAGCCGGCGTACTTCGGCAGCAGCGAGTCGTGCACGTTCAGCGTGCCGTGGCGCGGCAGGCCGAAGATGCGCGGGGGGATCCAGGTACGCCAGTTGTTGGCCACGATGATGTCCGGGTCGGCGTCCTTGAGGCGCTCGAACAACTCCTCGTCGTCGGGGCGGTTGCGGATCAGGACCGGGACGCCGTGCTCCTCGGCGAGGTCGGCGACCGAGTCGCTCCAGATCTTCTCGTAGGCGTGCTCGCTCTTGGGGTGGGTCACCACCAGCACCACGTCGTGCTCGGACTCCAGGAGGGCTTGCAGGGTGCGGTGCCCCCAGGTCTGGTAACCGAACATGACGACCCGCATGGGGTTCCTCCTCGACGCAGGGTGTTGGCCGAGGCAAGTAAAGCAAGGCTTACCTTAGTCCGCAACGGGTCTGCAGGCGGCGCCAGTTGACGCGATGCGCCTTTGGGTGACGTCCGTTTTGTCCTGTCGACACCTCCATTTGTTTAGCTTAGGCTCACCTAAGTTCGTTGGTGTGTCGCGTCGTCGGCATGCCCGTCTCCCCTTCCTTTCACACCTGACACGCGCGGCTGCCCCGCACGATGGGAGTGACATGTCGCAGGTTCTTCCCGATGACGCATCACCGGTCCACGACCTGATCGGAATCGGCTTCGGGCCGTCCAACGTGGCCATGGCGATCGCGCTCCGCGAGCACAACACCCGCGTCGGCGGGCAGGGGGCGATCACCGCTCACTTCTTCGAGCAGCAGCCCCGCTTCGGCTGGCATCGCGGCATGCTCATCGAGGACGCCACCATGCAGGTCTCCTTCCTCAAGGACCTGGTGACCCTGCGGAACCCGGCCAGCGAGTACAGCTTCCTCTGCTACCTGCAGAGCAAGGGCCGGCTGATCGACTTCATCAACCACAAGAACCTGTTCCCGCTGCGCGTCGAGTTCCACGACTACTTCGAATGGGCCGCGGCCCAGGTCGGGGACATGGTCTCCTACGGCCACGAGGTCGTCGGCGTCGCGCCCGTGGCCCGGGACGGCGTCGTGGACCACCTGGAAGTGACCGTCCGGTCGGGCGGCGGCCTCGAGGTCCACCGGGCCCGCAACCTGGTCATCGGCACCGGCCTGCGCCCCCTCATGCCCGAGGGTGTGGAACGCGGCGACCGCGTCTGGCACAACTCGGAACTCCTGGCGAGGGTAGATGAGTTGGAGGGCACCTCGCCCTCGCGCTTCGTCGTCGTGGGCGCCGGTCAGAGTGCCGCCGAGAACGTCGCCTACCTGCACCGCCGCTTCCCCGGTGCCGAGGTCTGTGCCGTCTTCTCCCGCTACGGTTACAGCCCGGCGGACGACAGCAGCTTCGCCAACCGGATCTTCGACCCGCAGGCCGTCGACGAGTACTTCGCCGCGCCCGAGGACGTCAAGCGCCGGCTGATGGACTACCACGGCAACACCAACTACTCCGTGGTGGACATCGACCTCATCGACGACCTCTACCGGCAGTCGTACCAGGAGAAGGTGCTCGGCGCCGAGCGGCTGCGGTTCCTCAACGTGTCCCGGCTCACCGGTGTCAAGGAGACCTCGTCGAGCGTCCGCGCCACGGTGACGTCCCTGGTCACCGGTGAGGAGACCGATCTGGACGCGGACGTCGTGGTCTTCGCCACCGGCTACAGCTCCGTCGACCCCACCAGCCTGCTCGGGGAGGTCGCCGACCGCTGCCTGCGCGACGACGAGGGCCGCGTCCGCGTCGAGCGCGACTGGCGCATCGCGGCCGACCCCGCTCTGCGCTGCGGCATCTACCTGCAGGGCGGCACGGAGCACACGCACGGCATCACCTCGTCGCTGCTCTCCAACACCGCCGTCCGGGTGGGCGAGATCCTGGACTCCCTCCTCGGCCGCGGCGCCGAGCCGGCCGCCGACCGGACGCGCACGGTGGCCGACGGCACGGGCAGCAACGCCCGCTAGGGATTCCTCGTCACCGATCGGCCCCCAGCGCCGCCCTGGCCGATCGTGCCGACCCCCGGCAGCACTTCGGGCGTCGCAGGCGCCGTCCGGTCAACTCGCCCACCGCACAAGGGATAACGTACGTCGACATGGGCACGACTGCTGCAGTGGAGCGCCCCCCGGCCAAGGGCGCGACAGCGACCCGCCGGCGACGGGTCGCGGGTCTGGGCACCCTGGTGACGGTCCTCGTGATCGCCGTGGTCCTGTCGCTGGCCGTCGGCGCACGCGCGTTGAGCCCCGCCGAGGTGTGGCACGCGTTGTCCGGCGCCCCGGACCCCGACCGGCGGCTCACGGAGATCAGACTCATCGTCGAGACCGTACGGGTGCCCCGCACGGTCCTCGGGATCGTCGCCGGCATCGCCCTCGGCGTCGGCGGGGCGCTGATCCAGGGCTTCACCCGCAACCCGATCGCCGACACCGGCCTGCTGGGCGTGAACTCCGGCGCCTCGTTCGCGGTCGTGGTGGCGATCACCGTGTTCGGGCTCGGCGACCCGCTCCAGTACGTCTGGTTCGCCTTCGCGGGGGCGGCCGTCGCCGGTGTCGTGGTGTTCGGTCTCTCGAGCATCGGGCGCGGCGCCGGCAACCCGCTGACCCTCGCCCTGGCCGGTCAGGGCGTCACGGTGTTCCTCGCGGCGATGACCACCGCCGTCGCGCTCTCCGACCAGGCGGCGCTGAACGCCCTGCGGTTCTGGAACGCCGGTTCCCTCGCCGGGGCCGGGTTCGACGTCATCTGGCCGGTGACCGCGTTCATCGGCGCCGGTCTCGTGCTGGCCCTGACCACGCTGCCCTCCCTCAACCTGCTCAACCTGGGCGACGACGTGGCCCGGGGGCTGGGTGTGAACATCGCGCTGAGCCGGACCGCCGGCATCACCGCCATCACCCTGCTGGCGGGCGCGGCGACGGCCGCGTGCGGCCCCATCGCCTTCCTCGGCCTCATGGTCGCCCATGTGGCCCGGTACCTGACCGGCCCGGACTACCGCTGGCTGGTGCCCTTCGCCGGTCTGCTCGGGGCCGTCGTGCTGCTGCTGTGTGACATCGTCGGCCGACTGGTGGTGCGGCCGGGCGAGTTGGACGCCGGCGTCCTCGTGGCGCTGCTCGGCGCCCCCTTCTTCGCGGTTCTCGTGTGGCGCGGAAAGTTCAGGAAAGCATGAACATGACCGAAGTGAAGCCGTCCCTGCCGCCGGGCGTACGGCTCGGCCGGGTGTCGTTCGTCTGGCGGCCCTGGCTCCTGTGCGTCACGCTGCTGCTGGCGGCGGCGACCTTCCTGGTGTTCTGCGTGTCCATCGGCGTCGGGGATTTCCCGATCGGCCTCCCGCAGGTGATCGCCACGCTCTTCGGGCGGGGTGAACAGGTCGACGAGTTCGTCATCATGGACCTGCGAATGCCGCGCGCCCTGGCCGGGCTCGTCGTGGGCGTCGCCCTCGGCGTGTCCGGGGCGCTCACGCAGTCCATCGCGCGCAATCCGCTGGCCAGCCCCGACGTCCTGGGGATCACTTCGGGGGCCAGTGCCGTCGCGGTGTTCCTGGTGACGGTGTCGGGCGGGGCCGCCGCGGCGATCGTCAGCTCCGTCGGTCTGCCGGCCGCGGCGCTCGCGGGCGGTCTCGGCACCGGTCTGCTGGTGTACTTCCTGGCCTGGCGGCGGGGTGTCGACGGCTTCCGGCTCATCCTCATCGGCATCTCGGTGAGCGCCGTGATGGAGGCGATCACGACCTGGCTGCTGGTCACGGCCGACATCAGGGACGTGGCCCGGGCCCAGGCGTGGCTGGTCGGCTCGCTGGAGGACCGCTCCTGGGGCGAGGTCCGGACGGCCCTGGGGTGCGGAATCGTCCTCCTGGCCGTCGTCTCCTGCGTCGCCTTCCAGTTCAGGCCGATGCACTTCGGCGACGAGGTCGCCGCGGGCCTGGGCGTCCGGTACGCGAGGGTGCGGGCGGTCCTGCTGCTGTGCGCGGTGCTGCTGGCCGGTGTGGCGGTGAGCGCGGCGGGCCCGGTGCCCTTCGTCGCGCTGGTGGCACCGCAGGTGGCGATGCGTCTGGCGCGCTGCCCCACACCGCCGATGGTGGCTTCGGGCCTGACGGGAGCGTTGCTGCTGACCGGCTCGGACCTCGTCGCCCGCACGGCGCTGCCGGTCTCGCTCCCGGTCGGGGTGGTCACCGCCGCGATCGGCGGGCCCTTCCTCGTCTTTCTGCTGGTGCGGGCGAACCTGCGGTAGATGTACAAGAGTCAGTGAACCGGAGCAAGGGGGGCGACCCGTGGTCGTACAGTCCGTCACCGAAGCCACGGCCGTCGGCACGTCGCGGCTCGCAGCCCGAGGCGTCACGGTCGGCTACGGCGGCCGGGTCGTCATCGACAAGCTCGACGTGGCGATACCGCCCGGCGTGATCACCACGATCATCGGCCCCAACGGCTGTGGGAAGTCGACCCTGTTGCGCACCCTGTCGCGGCTGCTCAAGCCGGCCGGCGGGACGGTCGTCCTGGACGGCGAGGACATCGGCAGGCTCCGGACCCGGGACGTGGCGAAGAAGCTGGGGCTGCTGCCGCAGGCGCCGGTCGCGCCGGAGGGGCTGACCGTGGCCGACCTGGTCGCCAGGGGACGCCACCCGCACCAGAGCTGGCTGCGGCAGTGGTCCTCCGACGACGCCGACGTGGTGGAACGCGCTTTGGCCATGACCGGCGTGTCCGACCTCGCCGACCGTCCGGTCGACGCGCTGTCGGGCGGCCAGCGCCAGCGCGTCTGGATCTCGATGACGCTGGCTCAGGGCACCGATCTGCTGTTGCTGGACGAGCCGACGACCTATCTGGACCTGGCGCACGCCCTCGACGTCCTCGACCTGGTCGACGATCTGCACGAGTCCGGCTGCACCGTCGTCATGGTGCTGCACGACCTCAATCTGGCCGTGCGCTACAGCGACCATCTCGTGGTGATGCGGGAGGGCTCGATCCTGGCGCAGGGGCATCCGCGGGACGTCGTCACCGCCGAACTGCTCCAGGAGGCCTTCGGGTTGCGTGCCCGGGTCATCGACGACCCGGTCGGCGACCGGCCGCTCATCGTGCCGATCGGACGGGCCCATGTGCGGCCGGGACACCCACCGGCACAGGAGAACTAGTAAGGCTAGGCTAACCTCACTCTGGCGCGGTAAGGTTTGGCTGCCCTTAGGCGAGGGTGCAGCGAACTGGCGCGACAGCAAGGGGATTTGGATGCTCCTCCATCGAACGACGCCCGGAAAGCCATGGCGGCGGCTGGCAGCGGTCCTGTCCGCGGCCGCCCTCGGCGTCAGTCTCCTCGCGGGGTGCGGTTCCGACTCGTCGGATGCCTCCGGCAGCAAGGGTGAGGGCACTCAGGCCGCGGCCGGCGGTGACTTCCCGGTCACCGTGGAGCACGCGTTCGGATCCACGACGGTCGAGAAGGCGCCCCAGCGGGTCGTGTCCGTCGGCTACACCGACGACCAGACCGTCCTGGCCTTCGGAATCAAGCCCGTCGGCATGGTCGACCAGTATCCGAACCCGCCCGGCAAGAGCCCCGACATCAACACCCAGTGGCCCTGGGTGAAGGACAAGTGGGGCGACACCAAGCCCGAGGTCGTCATGGAGAACGGCGACTCCGGCCCCAACTACGAGAAGATCGCCGCCCTTCGCCCCGACCTGATCGTCGCGGTGTACTCCGAGATCGACCGGGCCGCCTACGACAAGCTCTCCAGGATCGCCCCGACGGTGGCCCGCACCAAGGGCGAGAAGGAGCCCTTCAGCGCTCCCTGGCAGGACAACGCCCTGCACATCGCCAAGGCGCTCGGCAAGGCGGACGAGGGCCAGAAGATGGTCGACGACATCCAGGGGCGACTGGACTCGGCCAAGAAGGCGCATCCCGAGCTCGGCAAGCAGACCGCCGTCGCACTGTCCTGGTACAAGAACTCGGTGGCACCCTTCACCTCCACCGACGTGCGTGGCCGGCTCGTCACGGGCATCGGCTACAAGTACCAGACCGGGATCGACAAGGTCGCGGGCGGCAACTTCTACACCACGCTCTCGCCCGAGCGTATCGACCTCGTCGACGTCGACCACGTCTTCGTCATCAACGACAAGGCCGACACCGAAGCGCTCAAGAAGTTCAAGCTGTTCGCCAACCTCGACGCCGTGAAGAAGGGCAACGTGTCCTACCTGCTCGACAGCGAGGGACCGGCGGTCGGTGCGGCCATCTCCCAGGGCACCCTGCTGTCCATGCCGTACGCGATCGGCGAGCTCGTCAAGTCGGTCGAGTAGGGAAGTGAGCGCCACCGACACGCGCGTCGCCCCGGCGGCCCTGCGCACGACGACCGGACGCGAGGCCGCCCGCTGGGTCGCGGAGCACTGCCGCGCGATGCCCGGGCTGACGCTCGCGACCGTGCTCACCACGGTCGCGGGGGCGGCGCTCCAGGTGCTCCCCGTGCTCCTGCTCGGCCGGGTGGTCGACGGGGTCGTCGGGGGCGAGGACCGTTCGGTCCTGGTCACGATCGGGGTGCTCATCGGGGCTGCCGCGCTGCTCGGCGCGGCGGCCACCGCGGTGTCCACCTACCTCATCGGACGGCTCGGCGCGGATCTGCTCGCCCGGCTGCGCGAAGGCGCCGTCCGCGCGGTGCTCGGCATGCCGAGCGCACGCATCGAGCAGGTCGGCCGGGGTGACGTGCTCTCCCGGGTCGGAGACGACGTGGCCGTCATCTCCAAGGGCATCCGCACGGCCGTCCCCACGGTGTTCTCGGCGGGCGTGCTGGTCGTCATCGCCACCCTCGGCATGTTCGGGCTCGACTGGCGGCTCGGCCTGGCCGGCGCGGGCGCGCTGCCCGCCTACGCGCTCGCGCTGCGCTGGTATCTGCCCCGGTCCGCCCCGCTCTACCGGAGGCAGCGCGTCGCCCAGGCCGACCGGGCCCAGGCGTTCATCAGCGGCCTGAACGGCATCGACACGGTCCGGGCCTACCGCCTGGAGGGAGCCTTCCGCGAGAAGGTCACCACCGAGTCGTGGCGGGTGCGCGAGCTCGGCATCGAGGTGTTCCGGTTCTTCGGCCGTTTCGTCGGCCGGGAGAACCGCGCCGAGTTCATCGGTCTGGTCCTGATCCTCGTGGTGGGGTACGCCCTGCTGGAGGCCGACGCGGCCACCCTGGGCGAGGTGTCGGCGGCTCCGCTGCTGTTCCACCGGCTGTTCACCCCGCTCGGCGCCATCATGTTCACCTTCGACGAGGCGCAGAAGTCGGGCGCGAGCCTGACCCGTCTGGTCGGGGTGCTGGGGGAGTCGCCCGAGGAGCGGCTGGTCGGCGACGACTCCGTGACGCAGGCCCGTGCGGGGGCGTACCCGGTGACGGTCGAGGGGCTGACGTTCCGTTACCCGGGCTCCGAGGAGCCGGTGTTGCGGGACGTGCACCTGAGGATCCCGGCCGGTGGGTCCCTCGCGCTGGTGGGCGCCACAGGCGCGGGCAAGACGACCCTGGCCGCGCTGATCGCCGGGATCGGCACGCCGCAGGCCGGGTCGGTGCGTGTCGGGACGACCGATCTGGCCGACCTGGACGAGGCCGGGGCGCGGGGCCTGGTCAGCATCCTGACGCAGGAGACGCACGTCTTCTCCGGCCCGCTCGCCGACGACCTGCGGTTGTCCGCGCCCGGGGCGAGCGACGCGGAGCTGATGGACGCGTTGCGCACGGTCGGTGCCGAGGGCTGGGTCGCCGCGCTGTCCGACGGGCTGAACACCCCGGTCGGTGAGGGCGGGGAGCGCCTGGACGTCACCAAGGTCGCCCAGATCGCCCTGGCGCGGCTGGTGCTGGGTAGGGCGCCGGTGGTGGTGCTCGACGAGTCGACGGCGGAGGCCGGCAGTGAGGGCGCCGCCGAGCTGGAGCGGGCCGTACGGGCCGCGTGCGCGGGGCGGACCGCACTGTTCGTGGCGCACCGGCTGACCCAGGCGATGGCGGCGGACCGGATCGCCGTGCTCGACGCGGGACGCCTCGTGGAGCAGGGGACGCACGAGGAACTGGTGGCTCTGGGCGGCCGGTACGCACGACTGTGGCGGGCCTGGCGAGAGGGTAGTTAGGTAACCCTTATTTAGGCTAGCCTAACTCCACATTCTGGAAGGGACGCTGAGTCTTCGATGATGGAACCGCGTGCTCGTCTCGTACCGCTTTCACCCACGCGCCTGGCCGATGTGCGCCGGCGGATCGGCGACTACCCGGACCGGACCATCACCGAGGCCTGCGCCCTCGGCCTGTCGTACTGGGCGACGGGCCACAGCCCCGAGGGCATCGACCTCACCCCCGGCACGCTCTTCGCCGACGTCCTCGGCTTCGTCGGCAACGGCGGTACCGCGTCCGGCGGTTTCGGGGTCACCCCGGACGGCCGCGGCATCACCGTCCCCGAGGGCGTCACACCCGAGGACGCGCAGCTCGCGCTGGACGACCTGGCCGACTTCCCGGACCGGCCGCTGGGCACCATCGGCCCCTCCGGCGTCGCGGCCCGGCTGCGGACCCTCGCCGAGTGGAACGACAACCGGGCCGACCGGGACCGCCCCACCATCGTGGAGATGTTCCGCGAGCAGGCGAGCGCACGACCCGACGCCGTGGCGCTCGTCGACCAGCACCGGTCGCTGACCTACCGTGAAGTCGCGGAACGCACCGCCCAGTTGTCCCACCACCTGCGCGCCCGCGGCCTCGGCTGCGAACAGGTCGTCGGCATCTCCCTCACCCGCTCCGCCGACATGGTCGTCGGGCTGCTCGCCGTGCTCCAGGCCGGCTGCGCCTTCGTACCGCTCGATCCGCAGTGGCCCGCCGCACGCCGGGCCGTCGTCATCGAGGACGCCCGGGTCGTCGTGCAGCTCAACGCCTCCGGCGAGCACGATCCGGCCGAACCGGACGCCCTGGCCGTCGACCTGGGCGACTGGCGGTACGGCTCGTACCCGGCGCAGGGGCCCGACGTCACCGTCCTCGGTGACGCGCTGGCCTACGTGATCTTCACGTCCGGTTCCACCGGGCGGCCCAAGGGCGCGATGATCCGGCACGAGGCGATCAGCGAGCGCCTGCTGTGGCAGGTGAACGAGATCCTCGGCTTCGGCCACGACGACGCCTCACTGTTCAAGGCGCCGCTGTCCTTCGACATCTCCGTCAACGAGATCTTCCTGCCGCTGGTCTCCGGCGGCCGGCTCGTCGTCCTGCGGCCCGGCGGCGAACGCGACCCGCACCACCTGCTGAGCGTCATCGCCGAACAACGCGTCACCTTCACCTACTTGGTGTCGTCCATGCTGGACGTACTGCTGGAGATGGCCGGCGACTCCGGCCGCCTGGACAGCCTGCGGCACGTGTGGTGCGGCGGCGAGGTCCTCACCCCCGAGCTGTACGAGCGCTTCCGGACCAAGCTCGACATCCCCATGTACCACGGCTACGGCCCCGCCGAGACCACCATCGGTGTCTCCCACGTCATCTACCGGGGCGCGGCGGAGCGCCTGTCGACGTCCATCGGCAAGGCCAACCCCAACACCCAGCTCTACGTCCTGGACGACGAACTGCGCCCGGTCCCGGTCGGCGTCGGCGGTGAACTCTACGTCGGCGGCTTCCTCCTGGGCCGCGGCTACGTGGGCGCGCCCGGCCTGACCGCCTCCCGCTTCGTCGCCAACCCCTTCGCGAACGACGGCTCCCGCCTCTACCGCACCGGCGACCTCGCCCGCTTCGCCCCCGACGGATCACTGGACTTCCTCGGCCGCGCCGACAACCAGATCAAGATCCGCGGCATGCGGCTGGAGATCGAGGACGTGGAGGCCGGGCTCGCCGAACACCCCCGGGTCCGGCACACCTGCGTCGTCGCGAAGAAGAACACGGCCGGCGGCACCTACCTCGTCGGCTACGTCATACCGGCCGCCGGCGCCGAGGACCTGAACGCGGAGGAGGTCAAGGCCTGGGCCGCGGCGCACATGGTCGAGTACATGGTGCCCGCCCACCTCGTGGTGCTGGAGGAGTTCCCGCTCACCGCCAACGGCAAGCTCGACCGCAACGCCCTGCCCGAGCCCGTCCTCGAGACGGGCTCACTCACCCGCCCCAGCAGTGACGACGAGCGGGCGGTCTGTGCCGCGGTCGCGCAGGTGCTGCGCCTCGAAGAGGTCGGCGTCGACCAGGACTTCTTCCAGCTCGGCGGCGACAGCATCCTGGCGGTCTCCCTGCTGAGCGCACTGCGCGAGCAGGGCCTGCACGTCACGGCACGGCAGATCTTCACCCACACCACCCTGGGCGCGCTGGCCGCCGTCGCAAGCCGCGAGGACGCGCCCGCCGTGGACCACGCCGACGTGGCCACCGGCACCGTCGTCGGCTCGCCCATCGTGCAGTGGCTCGGCGAAACCACGGACGCCGTCGACGGCTTCGTCCAGTCGGTCGTCCTGAACACCCCCGCGGACCTCACCGCCGACGCCCTCGACACGATCCTCACCGCCCTCCTCGTCCGGCACGACATGCTCCGCGCCAAGCTCGTGCGCGGCAGCCGCTGGAGCTTCGACATCCCCGGAGCCGAGCCGGCCGAGCCCGGCTGGCAGCGCAGCGACCGGCCGCTCGACGAGTGCATCGCCCTCGCGACGGCCGGGCTCGACCCGGCGAACGGCGTGATGCTCCGGGCCGTCTGGCGCCCCCGGGCGCGTCACCTCGTCCTCGTCGCCCACCACGTGGTCGTCGACGGCGTGTCCTGGCGCATCCTGATGGAGGACCTGGCCACCGCCTGGCGGCGTCTCAGAGCCGGTGAGCCCGTCGAACTCCCCCCGCCGGGAACGTCGTTCCGGCGCTGGACGCAACTGCTGGAGCGCGCCGCGTTCGACGCCGACAGCTCCTCCTACCGGCGCCCCCTGCCGGGCGAGGACCAGCCGCTGGCCCGCCGCGCCCTGGCCGAGACGGACACCGTCGCCGGCGAACGCCGGCGGACCGTCACGGTCGGCCCCGAGGCCACGACCGCGCTGCTGGGCGAGATCCCCGCGAGGTTCCACGCCGGCGTCAACGACGTCCTCCTCACCGCCCTCGCCGTCGCCCTCGCCCGGTGGCGCCGCGACCTCGGCCAGGACCAGACCTTCGCCCACATCGAGCTCGAAGGCCACGGCCGGGAAGGGCACTTCGTGGCGGGCCCGGCCGGGTTCGAACCGGATCTGTCCCGGACGGTGGGCTGGTTCACCACCCTGTTCCCGGTCACCGTGGACCCCGGCCCGGCATCCGACCTCACCACCCCCGCGTACCTGACCGCCGCCCTCAAGGCGGTCAAGGAGGACCTCGCCCGGGTACCGGACAACGGCATCTCCTACGGCGCCCTGCGCTACCTCGCCCACAGCGAGTTCGACGCCCCCGCACCCCAGGTGCTCTTCAACTACCTCGGCCGCTTCGCCGCCGGCGCGCCCGGCGACTGGCAACTCGCCGGCACCACCGGGCAGCTGGGCGAGAAGCGCGACCCGCGGATGCGCCTGCCGCGCGCCCTGGAGTTCAACGCGATCGCCGAGCCGGCAGCGTCCGGCGCGTACGAGCTGGTCACCACCATCTCCTGGCCCGACGGCCTGTTCACCGACGCCGACATCACGGCACTCGCCGACCACTTCCGCACGGCCCTGACCGGACTCGCCGCGCTCGACCAGGGCGGCCACTCGCCCAGCGACTTCCCCCTCGTCCCGCTCACCCAAGCCGACGTCGACGCCCTGGACGGCCCCCAACTGAGGGATATCCTTCCGCTGACCCCGCTCCAGGAAGGCCTCTACTTCCACTCCGTCTTCGACGACGACTCCGCGGGTGCCTACGTCGAGCAGCAACTGCTCACCCTGGAGGGCGACGTGGACGCCGACCGGCTCGCGACGGCGGCCACCCGGCTGCTCACCGTGTTCCCCAACCTGACCGCCCGCTTCACGGCCCTCACCGACGGCCGCGTGGTCTCCGTCCTGGAGAACGGACTTCGGGCCCCCTTCACCACGCTCGACCGTCCCGGCATCACCGCCGAGGAGATACACGCCCTCGCCGAACGGGACCGCCGCACCGGATTCGACCTGGCCACCGGCCCCCTCATGCGGTACACGCTCATCCGCACCGGATTCGGCCGCAGCGTCCTCGTGCAGACCGTGCACCACATCATCGCCGACGGCTGGTCGGTGCCGCCCATGCTCCGCGCGCTGCTCACCGAGTACCACGCGCCGGGCACCGTCCATCCACTCGGCGGCTTCGCCGACTACGTGCACTGGCTCGCCGGACGCGACGCCGACGAGAGCGACCGCGTCTGGCGTCGGGAACTCGCGGAACTGCCCGGCCCCTCACTGATCGCCGAAGGCCACACTCCCTCCGACCGGTTCGCCGACACCGCCGTGGAACCCGAGGGCGACCTCGACGCCGCCGTCCGCGAGGCCGGAGTGCCGCTGAGCGTCGCCGTGCACAGCGCCTGGGCCGTCACCCTGGGCGGCATCCTCCAGGGCCGGGACGTCGTCTTCGGCTCCACGGTCTCCGGCCGTGACGCCGATGTGCCCGGCATCGAGGAGATGGTGGGCCTGTTCATCAGCACCATCCCCGTACGCGCCCGCTGGACCCCCGAGTCCACCTCGGCCGACCTGCTCACCGCCGTACGCGACCACCAGAGTGCCGTCCTGCCGCACCAGCACGTCTCCCTGGCCCGCATCGGCCGCCGGACCGGCTCCGGCCCCCTCTTCGACACACTCGTCGTCTTCGACGTGGCCACCGACGTGGCCTCGCTCCGGCGCCCCGGTGACACGCTGACCATCACCGGCCTCGCCAACGAGGGCGCCCCGCACTACCCGCTCACCCTCGTGGTCGAGCGCACCCGCGACGGCCGGCCACGCTTCAACCTCATCTACGACGGTGAACTGCTGCGCGAGACGGCCGCCCGGTCGATCCTGCACACGTTCAGCCGGACCCTGACCGGCCTGCTCGCCCACCCGGACACCCCGGTCGACGGCCTGGCGGCGGGAGCCGGACGACGCCCCGCCCCCATCGTCCCGATCACCCTGGGCGCACTGTTCGACCTCGCGGCCCGCCGCGACCCGGCGGCCACCGCCGTCACCCAGTGCGGCCTCGACGGCGCGACCCGCTCGCTCACCTACGGCGAGCTGTCCGACGCCAGGAACGACCTGGCCTCCGTACTGCGCGCGGCAGGTGTCGGCCCGGGCAAGCGGGTCGCCGTGGCCGTACCGCGCTCCGTGGAACAGGTCGTCGCCCTGGTCGCGACCGTCACCGCGGGCGGCGCGTACGTTCCGCTCGACCTGGCCTACCCGGACGAACGGCTGGAGTACGTCCTCGCCGACGCGGCCCCCCAGGTCGTGCTGGTGGAACGCGACCAGCGCGACCGCTTCACGCGGCTCCTGGCCCGGGCGGGGGCGCCCGCGCGCGTGCTGGTGCGGGGCGAAGAGCCCCCGGGCGCCCTCACGGAGCCCGCCGCCGAGCCCGACTGGCACACCCCCGCCTACGTGATCTACACCTCCGGCTCGACCGGCCGCCCCAAGGGCGTCGTCGTCCCGCACTCCAGCGTGGTGACCCTGCTCGCCCGCACCCGACCCGCCATGGGCTTCGGCCCCGACGACGTCTGGGTCCAGTTCCACTCCTTCTCCTTCGACTTCGCGGTCTGGGAGTTGTGGGGCGCGCTGGTCCACGGCGGGGAGCTGCTGCTGCCCGAGTACGGCCTGACACGCTCCCCGGTCGACTTCCACCGGCTGGTCCGCGAGCGCGGCGTCACCGTCCTCAACCAGACCCCCTCGGCCTTCTACCAGTTCATCGAGGCCGACCGACTGGCCGGCGAACCGCTGCCCGCACTGCGCCGTATCGTCTTCGGCGGTGAGGCACTGGACCTCGGGCGGCTGCGCGGCTGGGTCGAGCGGCACGGCACGGCCGCCCCCGAGCTGGTCAACATGTACGGCATCACCGAGACCACCGTCCACGTCACCCACCGGGTGCTCACCGACGAGGACTTCACCCCCGGAAACGACGTCAGCCCCATCGGCGGCCCGATCCCCGGCCTGGTCACCCACCTCCTCGACGAACGGCTCCGCCCGGTGCCGCCGGGCCGCCGGGGCGCCATCTACGTCGCCGGTGACCAGGTGTCCCTCGGCTACCTGGGCCGGCCCGGGCTGACCGCGGGCCGCTTCGTGGCCGACCCGTTCGCGGCCGACGGCTCCCGCATGTACCACACGGGCGACCTCGCCATCCGCACCCTCGACGGCGAACTGGTCTTCACCGGCCGTGCGGACGACCAGGTGCAACTCAAGGGCTTCCGCATCGAGCCGGGTGAGGTGGAGTCCGCGATCAGGGACCTCGACGGCGTGACCGACGTGGCCGTGACGGTGGCGGACACCGGGGACCACCTGGTGGCGCACGTGGTGGGCAGCGCGCCGGACGACCTGACCGACCGTCTGTCCTCCAGGCTGCCCGTCCACATGATCCCGGGCAGAGTGCTGACGATCGATGCCCTACCGCTGACGATCAACGGCAAGCTCGATCGACGGGCCTTGGCGGAACGTCCCCTCAGGGGCGCGGGGAACTGCGCACCACGCCACGACGCACCCGCCGGCGAGCCCTCGGCGCTCGCCACGCTCATGGAGATCTTCACGTCGGCACTCCCCGGCACCGAGGTGACCGCCGACACCGACTTCTTCCGCGCCGGAGGCGACAGCATCATCGCCATCACGGTCGTGAACCGGGCCCGCGCCCACGGCCTGCCCCTGACCCCGAGGGACGTCTTCCTGCTCAAGACCCCCCGCGCACTGGCCGCACACCTGGGAACGCAGACGAACACCTCCCGGAACGCTCCGGAGACCACCCACCGCGAAGACGGCCCACTGCCCCCCACCCCGATCATCCTCCGCCAACGCGAACTCGGCGGCTCCCTCACCCGCTTCGCCCAGGCCAGGTCCCTCCAGACCCCCGAAGGCACCGGCTACGCCGACGCCGTACGCGCCGCGAACGCCGTGGTCGCCACGCACCCGGCCCTGCGGCTGCGCCTCGAAACCGCCCACGGCGTCTGGACCCTCCGCACCGGCCCCGCCCACGAGATCACCGTCGTACGCCCGGACACGACCGACGCGACGGCCGTGGCCGACGAGGCCGCCGGACGGCTCGATCCCGAGTCGGGTGACGTCGTCGCGTTCGCGTGGCTGGAGGCGAGCAGGACCCTCGTCGTCACCGTCCACCACCTCGCCGTCGACTCGGTCTCCTGGCTGATCCTGCTGGACGATCTGGCCGCGGCCCTGCGCGGTGGGCCACTCGCCCCGCCGACCACCCCCTACGCCGAGTACGCCGAAACCCTGACGCTCCGGTCGGCACAGGCCGTCGGCGGCCTCGACCGCTGGGTCACCACGCTCCAGGCCCCCGAACCGCTGCCCACCCCGGGCCCCTTGCGTCGGACGACGGTCGTACTCGCCGCCGACGTGAGTGACCGCCTCACCCGCACCGCTCCCGCCGCCCTCGGCGTCGGTCTCACCGAGCTGCTCTGCGGCGCCCTGCGCATCGCGCTGACCAGGATCCAGCCCTCGCCCACCGACCTCGCGATCGACCTGGAGCGGCACGGCAGGGTCCCGGCCCGCGCACAGCACGACTACACCCGTACCGTCGGCTGGTTCACCTCCATCGCACCCGTACGGCTCACCCCGCACACCGACCCCGTCGCCGCCGCGCGTGAGGTCGCCGAGCGCCTGCCGGACGAGGACGAGCACGTCGCCTACGGCCTGCTCAGGTACCTCAATGCGCAGACGGCCCCCCTGCTCACCGCCCGCCCACAGGTGCTGTTCAACTACCTCGGCCGGGGCAGCGAGTCCCAGGCGCTGCACCTCACGCCCGGAGACCAGGGCAGCCCGTACGCCGTCGAGGTCAACGCGTGGACCGACGAGGCCACCGGAAGCCTGCTCGCCGAGTTCGTCCTCGCCGAGGGCGTTCCCGACGAGATCACCGAGCACTGGCGCAGCGCCCTGCAGCACCTCGCGGACGCCGCGACGACGGCCGAGCGCACCGCCCCGGTCACCCCGCTCCAGCGCGGCCTGTTCTTCCAGGCCCAGCTGACGGGCCCGGCCGGACACTACGTCGCACAGAACTGGTTCACCTTCGACCGGCGCCTGGACACCGGCGCGCTGGCCGAGGCGATGGCGCACGTGATCGCCCGGCACCCGGTCGTCGGCGCCGGTTTCACCACCGACGACGACGGCAACCCGGTGCAGGTCCTCAAGGCCGGCCGGCGCGTCGGGGTGCGTACGGTCGACCTGGCGACGGACGCGGAGGTCGACGCCCTGCGCGCCCGGGACCGCGACACCGGGTTCGACCCGGGCGAGCCGCCCCTGATCCGGCTGACGGTCGTGCGCCTGCCCGGCGGCCGGGACGGTCTGCTCCTCAGCTACCACCTGCTGCTGTGGGACGGCTGGTCCCGCGAGATCGTCCTGCGCGACCTGTTCGACGCCTACCGTGCCCTCCTCGCCGGCGAGCCGCTCGACAACGCACCGGCCACGCCGGGCTTCGAGGAGTACACCCGGGCGCTCGCGGCGCGGGACTCCGCCGCATCGGAACGCTTCTGGGCGGACCAGCTGGCCGCCCTCCCCGGCCCCACCCTGCTCGCCGGACCGGCGCCGGCCTTCTCGGACGACCTGCCGAAGGCCCTCGTGCACACGCTGTCGGCCGAACGGTCCGAGCTGGTGCGAGAGGCGGCACGGGTGCACGGCGTCACCCTGAACTCGGTGCTGACCGGCGCGTTCGGCCTGCTGCTCGGCGCGCACACAGGCCGCGCCGACGCCGTGTTCGGCGTGACCGTCTCCGGCCGCGAGGGAGAGGGACTCTCCGGCATCGTGGGCGTGCTGCTCAACACCGTGCCGATGTGGACCCGGGCCCGCCCGGACGACACCGTCCGTGCCTACCTCTCGGCCGTCCAGAGCGCCCGGGTCGAGGCGATGGAGCACGAGCACCTCGGACTCGGCGAGATCCAGCGGGCCAGCGGCCACGACACCCTGTTCGACAACCTGTTCGTACTGCAGAACTTCCTGGACATGGACGCGTTCGCAGAGATGAACGCCCGGCACGGCATCACCTCGGTGCAGGCCGACGACTCCACCCACTATCCGTTCACCTGGGTCGTCACACCCGGGGAGCGGCTCACGGTCAAGCTGGAGTACCGCGAGGGCGACACCGGCAACGCCCGCCGTCTCCTCGACGACTATCTGCGCGTGCTGGAGGACCTGCCCCGGGCGAGCGGGCCGGTCGGCGCGCTGCGGGGACCGGGCGCGCTGCCCGAGCCGGCCGTACGCACCGACGTCGGCACGGACACCGTCGTCGACCGTTTCGACCGGGCGGCGGACCGCGACCCGCGGCGCGTGGCGCTCGTCGCCCACGGCTCGACGATGACGTTCGCCGAACTCCGCGACCGCAGCCGGGCCGTGGCCGGCGTGCTCGCCGCACGCGGCATCGGGCCGGAGACCACCGTGGGCCTCGCGATCCCGCGCTCCCTCGACTGGGTCGCGGCGCTGTTCGCCGTCCTGCGGGTCGGCGCCGCGTACGTGCCGCTGGAGCTGGACCATCCGGACGAGCGGATCGCCGCCATCGTCGGCGACGCCCACCCCGACGTCATCCTCACCGTGAGTGCCGTCTCGCCCCGGCTGACCGGCGACCTGATCGAACTGGACCGGCCGCTTCCGGAGGCGGAGCCGTTCGTGACGTTCGCGCCGGACGACCCCCACCGCCTGCGCCACCCCGCGTACACGATCTACACCTCCGGCTCCACCGGGAAGCCCAAGGGCGTGGTGACCGAGTACGCCGGTCTCACCAACATGCTGATCAACCATCAGCGCCGGATCTTCCAGCCGGTGCTGGCCGAGCACGGTCACCGGGTCTTCAAGATCGCCCACACCGTGTCGTTCGCCTTCGACATGTCGTGGGAGGAGCTGCTGTGGCTCGCCGACGGCCATGAAGTGCACATTTGTGACGAGGAGTTGCGGCGGGACGCGCCCCGGCTGGTGGAGTACTGCCGGGAGCACGGGATCGACGTCGTCAACGTGACCCCGACCTACGCCCAGCAGTTGGTGGCCGAGGGCCTGCTCGACGACCCGGCACGGCGGCCCGCGCTGGTGCTGCTGGGCGGTGAGGCCGTCACCCCGACGCTGTGGCAGCGGCTCGCCGGGACCGAGGGCACGGTCGGATACAACCTGTACGGGCCCACCGAGTACACCATCAACACCCTCGGCGTCGGCACCTTCGACTGCCAGGACCCGGTGGTGGGTGTCGCCATCGACAACACGGACGTGTACGTCCTGGACCCCTGGCTGCGGCCGCTGCCGGACGGGGTGCCCGGCGAGCTGTACGTGTCCGGCATCGGCATCGCGCGCGGCTACCTCGGACAGCCCGCGCAGACCGCGCACCGCTTCGTCGCCTGCCCGTTCGGCGAGCCAGGGGAGCGCATGTACCGCACCGGCGACCTGGTGGTCCGTCGGCCGGACGGCAACCTGATGTACCTGGGCCGCACCGACCAGCAGGTCAAGATCCGCGGCCATCGCGTCGAACTCGGCGAGGTGGAGGCCGTGTTCGCCGCGCACCCGGCCGTGCGGTTCGTCGCCGCGGTCGCCCAGCCCGACCCGCAGGTCGACGGCGCCCACCGGCTGGCCGCCTACCTGGTCCTGGACGGCGCGGACCTGGCGGCCGTCGCCGCCGAGGTGGGCGCCGGACTGCCGGACTTCCTGCGGCCCACGCACTACGCCCAGGTCGACGGCATCCCGCTGACGGTGAACGGGAAGGCCGACACCAAGGCGCTGCCCGAGGCCAAGCCGCTGGGCGCGCTGACCACGGCGGGGGAGCGGGGCCCGCGGACCGAGACCGAGACCGTGGTGTGCGAGTACTTCGCCGAGGCACTGGACCTGGAGGACGACGAGGTGAGCGCGGTGAGCGACTTCGTGTCCCTGGGAGGACACTCCATGCTGGCGGTACGGCTCATCGGACTGCTCCGCCGCGAGTACGGTCCTGTCATCACCATCCGCGATCTGTTCACCCTGCGCACCCCGGAAGCGATTGCCCGCCACCTCGATGACAACTGACACGCAGCGGCCCCGCCGAGGGGCCGCCATCCTGCGGACCGCCCTGCGCCGCAACATCGGCGCCATGGCCTGGGGCACCCTCCTCATGGGCCTCTACCAGGCCGGTGAGACGGCCTTCCCCATCGCACTCGGCCTGATCGTCGAGCACACGATGCGGGACGGCCGCAGCCTCCGGGCGCTTGCCCTGTCGATCGGCGCGCTGGCCGTGATCATCACGACCGTCTCGCTGTCGTGGCGGTTCGGCATGAGGATCCTGCAGAAGGCCAACACGACCGAGGCGCACCGCTGGCGGGTGAACGTCGCCGCTTGCGGTCTGCAACCGGTGGCCCGGGACGTCGACCTCAAGTCCGGCGAGGTGCTGACCATCGCCACCGAGGACGCCGACCAGACCGCCGACATCATCGAGGTGGTGCCGCTGCTGATCAGCTCGCTGGTCGCGGTGCTGGTCGCGGCGGTGGCCCTGGGCCTGGCCGACGTACGGCTCGGTCTGCTGGTGATCGTGGGCACCGTCGCGATCCTGTCCGTGCTCAGCGTGATGTCCAAGCGGATCGGCAGCAGCACCCAGGAACAGCAGGCCCGGGTGGCGCGGGCGGGGGCGAAGGTCGCCGACCTGATCACCGGCCTGCGCCCGCTGCACGGCTTCGGCGGCAACCACGCGGCGTTCCTGTCGTACCGGAAGGTGAGCACCGAGGCGAAGCACCAGTCGATCACGGTCGCCAAGGTGAACGGTGCCTACGCGGGCACCGCACTGGCCCTCAACGCGGTCCTCGCCGGCGCCGTGACCCTGACGGCCGGCTGGCTGGCGTTCGAGGGACGCGTCACCATCGGCGAACTCGTCATGGCGGTGGGCCTGGCGCAGTTCATCATGGAGCCGCTGAAGCTGTTCTCGGAGATGCCCAAGTACGTGATGATCGCGCGCGCGTCGGCCGAACGCATGGCACTGGTGCTGTCGGCTCCGCCGGTCATGACGCCGGGCTCCGCCCGCCCGTCACCGGGCAGCGACCTCGAGATCGACTCCGTCCGCCACGGCACCCTGACCGGCCTGAAATTCCGGGTGAAGGCGGGGGAGTTCGTGGCCGTCGCCCCCTACCAGCCCCGTGCGGCGGCCGACCTCGCGGCCGTCCTGGCGGTACGGGTCCCGCCCACCGCGTACGAGGGGACGGTACGGATCGGCGGCCGGGAACTGGGCGACCTCTCCGTCGAGGCGGTCCGTGAACACCTGCTGGTCAACCCGTACGACGGGGAGATCTTCGCGGGCACCCTCCGCACCAACATCGACCCGACGGGCACCAGCCGGACCGTCCCCGACGCCGTGGAGGCCTCCATGCTGACCGACGTCGTCGCCCTGCACCGCGAGGGCCTCGACCACGGCGTCCGCGACCGGGGCGCCAACCTCTCCGGCGGCCAGCGCCAACGCCTGTCCCTGGCGCGCGCCCTGGCCGCCGACACCGAGGTCCTCGTCCTGCACGATCCGACGACGGCGGTGGACGCGGTCACCGAACAACTCATCGCCCGCAACGTGGCGAAGCTGCGCCGGGGCCGCACGACGATCGTGATCACCAGCAGCCCGGCGTTCCTGGACGCGGCGGACCGGGTCCTGGTCCTGGACAACGGCACGATCACAGCCGAGGACACCCACCGCAACCTGCTGGCACAAGACCAGGCCTACTGCTCGGCAGTGGCACGCTGACCTTCTCTTCAGGGGCGCGGGTCAAGGGGCCGGGGGGGGGAGATGCCCTCAGGGGCGCGGGGAACTGCGCGATCAGCCCCCACCCACCCGCACCCGACAACGGCGCTACGCGCGAAGCGCCCAGCCGACATCCCTGAGCAACGCATGACGCCACCCCGCCCGATCATGCCCCGACGCGGACCGGGACACCCGCACGGTCGCCCCGGCCCGCTCCACCAGCCCCTCGGTCACCTCACCATGCGGCAGCATCCGGTCCTCGTGCTCCCCGACATCGAACGCGACCCGCAGCCCCGACAGATCAACCCCCGCCCGCAACCGCTCGGCGATCGCACCCCCCACCGGACCCCCCAACGGATCGGCAGCCCGCAGGGCATCCGGCGTCCACCAGAACGACCCCGACTGACACGCCACCCGCGACACCAACCCGGGAAACTCCAGCGCCGCGTACACCGCACTCAGCCCCCCGAGACTCTGCCCGGCGACCACCAGCCGCTCCAGGTCGGCGGGTACGTCCGACTCCGCCACCAGCGGCAGCAGTTCCTCGCGCACGGCCTCCCACAGGCCGGGCCGGCAGGCGAACTCGGCGACCCGGTCCTTGGCCGGCAGGAAGACCAGCGTGACCGGCGGCATCTCACCCGCCGCCACGGCCGAGTCGAAGGCGGTCACGGCCGGATGCAGATACAACCAGTCGTCCCCGTCGAGCAGCAGCACCACCGGCCCGCCACCCCCCGCCGGATGAAGCCGCACCGTACGCCGCCCACCCAGGCGTTCACTCGCCCAGCGGATCCGCGCCCGCGGCACCGGCAGCACCGCGTCGGGACCGACGACGGGCCAGTGCGGCTGCTCCGGGGCGTCCGGCGTCGCCACGATGGACCGGTCCCCGCCCGCACCGGCCGGGTTGAACGGGTCTGCGTGCACGGCGTCTTCCGTCACGAACCGGTACGTCACCCGCAGCCGCGCGGGCATCCGCACCTCGGCGTACCAGCAGTCCGAGTCGGCCCAGCGCCGCAGGGGCACGGGATCCGACCAGCTCTCGAACTCGATCCTGACCGGCGACGACCCGCGCCACAGGAACAGGGCCGTCCAGCCGCCGTCACCGTCCGGTACGGCCGCCGGTGCTCCCGCTCCGGCCCAGAACGCCTCCGTGCCGGGCACCCCGGGCACCCCGAAGCCGGCGAACACATCCTCCCCGTCGGCCGCGGCCACGCGCATGAACGTCTCCTTGTGAGGGGGAAGGGCCAAAGGCTAAGCTCCATCAATTAGGCGAGCCTAACCTAATCTTGGCCCTCAGAGGAGGCAGCGCGCATGAGCACCAACCCCTTCGACGACAACGAAGGCCGTTTCCTGGTCCTGGTGAACGACGAGGGCCAGCACTCCCTCTGGCCGTCCTTCGCAGAGGTGCCCGGGGGATGGGCGATCGCCTTCGCGGAGAACACCCGCGAGGCCTGCCTGGAGTATGTCGAGACCCACTGGACGGACCTGCGCCCCGCGTCCCTCGCCGCGTCCCAGGACGCCTGAATCCGCCGAGGCCGCACACCAGGCCGACCGACAGCGCCCCGTGTCCACAGCGGGGCGGACCGGGGAAGCGCCGGGGCGGGGGACTGGCGGGTTCCCGCCCTGAGTAGGCTCGCGGCATGTCCTCCCCCGACCTCGCCCGGCTCGTCGAGCGGCTCCACCAGAACCTCGACCGCCCGGAGCGGGACCTGCTGGCCCCCGGCAGCACCTGGAACCTCTCCCAGACCGTGCAGCACTGTGCCCAGACCGTCCGCTACTCCGTGACCGGATATCCCGTGCTCAAGCCCGCCCTGTTCCGGGCGACGGCAGGCTCGCTGGCCAAACGGGTCTTCCTGCGCCGCGGAGCGATGAAGCATCCGCTCGGTGCGGAGATCGACGGCGCGCCCCCGTTGGACCCGGCGCTGCCGGTGCCCGAGGCGGCGGCCGGCCTCGCCGAGGCAGTGGCCCTGTTCACCGGCCACACCGCTGAGCACGCCCTCCACCCCGCCTACGGCCGCTGTTCGCACGACGAGTTCGCACGGCTCCACGCCCTGCACCTCGCCGAGCACCTTCCCGGACTGACCGAGGGCTGAGGCCGCTCCGGGCCATCCACGCCCGCGCGGTGTCCGGCGACGGCTTCCCTACCGCGCTCGGCCTTCCACGGGGGACGCGGTGAAGTCCTCCGGATCGAACCGACCGACGTCGGTGCGGAGCCGCCCGGTGGACCAGGGCCAGCTGAAGCTGTTGCGGCCGTTGGCGTCGAGGTAATAGCTCCTGCATCCACCGGAGTTGTACACGGTGCCGGCCAGCGCGGACTGCAGCCGGGCGTTGTACGCGGCCTGCACGTCGCCGCGTACCTCCAGCGCCGCCCAATTCCCCTCCCGTGCGGCGCCGATGGCGCCCAGGACGAGGTCGAGCTGTGCCTCCAGGATGGCGAACGCCGACGAGTGCCCGGTGCCCAGGCCGGGGCCGAGCAGCATGAAGGCGTTGGGGAAGCCCGCCACGACGGTGCCGAGATATGCCTCGGGGGAGCCCTGCCAGCGGTCGGCGAGCGAGCGGCCGGCCCCGTCGCGGACCAGGCCGGCGAGCGGCGTGTCGAGAATACGGAAGCCGGTGCCGAGGATGACCGCGTCCACCTCGGCGGCGCTGCCGTCGGCGCCGTGCACCGTGTTGCCCTCGACGGCGCGCACCGCGGTGGCGTGCACGGCGACATTCGCCCGGTTCAGCGCGGGGTAGTAGCGGTTGGAGAACAGGATGCGCTTGCAGCCGATGGTGTAGTCGGGGGTCAGCTTGCGGCGCAGTGCGGCGTCGCGCACGGTGGCCCGCAGATGGGCCCGTGCGACGGCCTGGACGCCACGCATCAGCCCGGGGCGCCGGAATCCGCGCCCGAGTATCTCCATGGCCCGGTACTCCAGGCCCGCCACCGCGGCTCGCGCGCCCGGCAGGTGGCGCATGGCCCACCGTTCGGCCTTCGGTATGTGATGGTCCAGCTTGGGCAGCACCCACTGCGCGGTGCGCTGGAACAGATGGAGCCGGGCGACGTCGGGGGCGATCGCCGGGACGAACTGCACGGCCGAGGCGCCGGTGCCGAGCACCGCGACCCGCTTGCCCCGCAGGTCGTAGCCGTGGTTCCAGCGCGCGGAGTGGAACACCTCGCCGGCGAAACCGTCGAGGCCGGGGAGGTCCGGGACGAGGGGCTCGTTCCACGGGCCGGCGCCGGCGACCAGGAACCGGGCGGTGAACTCCCCGGCATCGGTGCGGACGAGCCAGCGGGCCGGGCCGGGCTGCCATCGCGCTCCGGTCATCCGCACCCCGAACCGGGTGTGCTCGCGCAGCCGGTGGGTGTCGGCGACCCGCCGCACGTACGAGAGGATCTCCGGCTGATGCGCGTACACCCGCGTCCAGTCCGGGTTCGGTGCGAAGGAGTAGCTGTACAGGCGGGACGGTACGTCGCACTGGCACCCGGGATAGGTGTTGGCCCGCCACGTGCCGCCGAAGTCGTCGGCCGCCTCGATGATCAGGAAGTCCCGGATGCTGGCGCCGCGGAGCCTGGCCCCGGCGCCGACCCCGGAGATGCCGGCGCCGATGACGATGACCTCGAAGTGGGTGCTCATACCGTGATGCTCCTGTCGATGGCCCGCTCGACGCGGCCGGGTGCGGTGCGCAGGGAGACGTCGAGGGTGGCCCCACGCCGTCGCGGGTCCATGAAGTTGGCCCCCATCACGGCCAGTTCCTCCACGCCGGGCTCGATCCGGACGACACGGCAGCCCGCCGCCCGCAACAGGCGCTCCTCCGCGTCGACGGTCCGGGTCATCCAGCGGCGCAGGACCCGTTCGAGACGGCTCAGGCCGGTGGCGGGTGCGCCCCCGGAGGAGGACATGGGCGCGACGATCACCACCTCGTCCAGTCCGAGGGGGGCGAGGAGATCCGCCGAGGTCGGGGACACCGCCCCGCCGTCGAGGTAGGTCCGCCCGTCGATCCGCACCGGTGGGAACCAGCCCGGGATCGCCCAGGACGCGGCGATCGCGCTGCCCAGGTCGGTGTCCGGCGCTCCCGGCGCCCCGAACGCGACCCGCCGGCCCGAGCGCGCGTCGGCCGCGACGAGCCACGTGCGTGTGGACCGCGGCCAGGGGCGGTCCTTCGCCAGCGCGGCCCCGAATCGACGCAGCCACTCCGCATCACCCCGGCCGCGCGGTAGCAGGCCCACCAGCCCGGCACCCGGCGAGACCCGGCCGCGTACGGCAGCCGCCGTCAGTCCGGCCCCCGGCAACCCGGGCCACGGGAAGGGAGGCAGCGCACCCGGATGGGCGCGGACATGTCCGAGCAGCACCGGGTCCGCACCGGGCTCTCCCCGGACGGCCGCGAGCAGATCGGACACGGACCGCCCGGAGCCAAGAGCGGACACGACCTCCGCTCCGGCGGACGTCCCCACGCACACCTCGGCGGTCCGCGCGTCCCAGTCCAGTTGCTCTTCCACCGCGGTGAGCGCGGCGACCGTCCAGGCGAAGCCGAGCGTGCCGCCGCACCCGACCACCAGCGCACGCCGTAAGGCCATGGATTCTCCCGGAATTCAGATATCAATGGAATCCGGAAGCTAGCGGTAATGTGCAGGCGTGGCAAGACTGACCCGGGCCGAGAGCCAGGCCCGCACCCGCGAACACGTCCTCGACACCGCTCACGAGCTCTTCCTGCGCGACGGCTTCACGACGACCTCCATCGAGCGGGTAGCGGAGGCCGCCGGCTACTCGAAGGGTGCGGTGTACTCCAACTTCGCGACCAAGAACGAGCTCTGCCTGGCCGTCCTTGACCGCATCGCCCTGCAGCAAGTGGCCTACATCGCCGCCGCGATGGGCGAAGCGCCCCGCTTGGAGGACCGGATCGCTGGTTTCGCGCGGTGGGCCGAGCAGCACATCGGTGACAGCTCGTGGACCGCGCTGGAAGTCGAGTTCGCCACCGCCAACCGCCACGACGCACAGGTCTGCGAACAACTCGCCCACCGACGGCGCGCCGTCACCGAGACCCTCGCGGACCTCATCCGGGTGCAGATGCGGGAACTGGGCCGCACGCCCCACATGCCCGCGGACACCGCCGCCTTGACCCTGCTCAGCCTCGGGATCGGCATCGGCGTCCAGCGCGCGTTCGACCCCACCGTCCCCGTTCAGCCTCTCGTCGACCTGCTCCGCCGGCTCATGACCGGCTGACCCCGGCGCGGCAGACCGCGGGCACGGGGCTTGCGCCGGGGCCTGGTGCCTGGTGTGGGACTCGAGCGGCACCACTTGCCCGTCCCCAACTGCCGCTCCGTGAACGCGCGCAGGTCCTGCTTCGTGGTTCGAAGCAGGACCTGGCGTCCGTTGCCCTTGTCCGCGTGCCGTACCGGCCCGCAGTGCCTAGCCGGTTTTCAGTTCCACTTCACAGTCGAGGGTCTGTGTGTAGTCCTGGTCGCCCTGCCGGTAGTCGAACCGGCACTCTCGGGCGCTTCCCCGAGGGGGAGAGGTGATCTTCAGTTTGGCAAGGTAGAAGATGTCGCTCTCGGCGCCGGGGGCTACCTTCACCGGCTTGTCGATGTGGTTGGTCAGTCTGGCGAAGTCGGGGGCGTCACCGCCTTCACGTACCAGAAGGGGGACGCCCTCGGTGTCCACCTTGCTGTACGCGCCGTACTTCAGCACCTTGATTCCGTGGGGAACGTGGATCACTGCCACGTCAGTGATCTCGATAGGGTGCGAGGTGGTGTTGGCCGGTACGGGCAGCGCGAACCACCACGTCTCACCGACCTTGGCATGCTCGGTCCCCACGACGCCGCTGGACTGGGCGCCCTCGCTCGCCAGTGCCCGGCCGGACTTGACCGAGTCTGTCGGGGACGAGCAGGCACTGAGCGCAACGACAGCGATCGCGACCAGCAGGCTAGAACGAGAAGAAAATGCCCGGCTTGCCCGAGACCCTGTCATTCTTCCCCCAGATGTCGTGCCGGGACCCCGTCTTCATTCCCGCGGTGATGCGCTGCTTGTGTTCCCTGTCGAACTGCGTGGAGCCGCCCAGGGTGACACCGAAGGCAGTGACCGCCCCGGACCATTTGATGCTCCGGTTCTTGGAAAGCTGGAAGTACGCTCCGCGTTCCACGTAGGCCCGATGGGACTTCGGGGAGTTGTAGTAGGCGGTCATACCGTCCTTGTTGCGCACGTCCTTGCCGTACTTGCCGGTGGCGCCGCCGGCGGGGACATGGTACTTCCCGGCCTGAATCTTGTACTGGGTGAAGGTGTTGCCACCACCGCACTTCCAGATCATCTTGATCTTCTTGTACTGGATGGGCACCTTCCACTGCTTGGCGAAGTGCGGCCCCCGGTTGGTGTATCCGGTAGTGACGGACATCGAGGAACCGAGCGTCACCGAGCCCTGGATCGACCAGTTCGAACCGGTCTTCACCGCGACCTCCATGTTGGAGGCGAGCTTCTGGTCGTAGTCCACGCTGGCCTTGGCGTCCCAGTAGGCATGTCCTTCCGCGACGGTCGTGTAGTAGGTCTTCTTGTCGACGACCTTTTCACTGGTCTTGTCGCATCCGCCGTCATACGGCTCGATGGACATCCGCTTCGTGTCCACACCACCGACCATGTACGGGTCGGCGTTGGAGGGGTTGCCCACATCGCTCTGCCACATGGGCAGCGGGCTGTCGCCGAGGGTGTCCTGCGCCAGGGCCTCTTGCTGCGCGCCCCAGCTCTGGGTGTACTCCTGCTCGGTCGGCTGTGGTGCGGTGTCCTCGACGAGGGGGAGGACCGGTGCCGGCTTCGCGGAGTCCTCCGCCGCCGTTGCGGCCAGCGCCTGAGCGGTGGCGGGGGCGGTGGCCGGCGCTGCGGTCACATGGTCCACACCGCGCATCGGCACGCCGGTGGAGGTCTTCCCCATCACGCTGGCCATGGCGTTGACGGCCCCGCCGTTCTCAGCGGCCGCGCTGCTCACGGAGGCAGGAAGCGTGGCCGGGAGCTCGAGCTTCCACGTGCCGTCCGACGCTGTGGTCGCGGTACCGAGCGTGGTCAGCTCGCTCTCCGTGGCGCTTTCCTCAGTGACGTTGTCGGCCTCCACTCGAACGGTCATGCCGGCGGCCGGCCGACCGTCGCCCAGGACGAACTTGCCCGAGAACTGCGCGGGGTCCACGGGCTCGGAGCCCGCGGTGTCATCCGTAACGGCTGGTGGAGGAGTCTCCGTCTCGGTCGGCATGCTGCCGAGAAGGGGCTTGGTGTCCGGCGCATCCACCAGGCACGAGGCGGTATCGGCGAACACGTCGCCGTACAGGCCGGTCATGACATCATCGTTGGCCAAGGCCAGCGCGGTGGTTCCCGTGTAGCTTCTGACGATGCCGGAGTAGTCCCTCGCGCTGGTGGCGGTGTAGACGGAGCCCGGTCCCGGGCTCCATCCGTTGACCGCGTCAGTCAGACCTGAAGCGAGGAGAACGCCGCTGTCCGGCAGGACCGGTATGGTTCCCTCCTCACGGTAGTCCCAGGCGCGGATCTCTCCGTCCTTCAGCGTGAAGATCCGATTGCCGGCCGCCCAGACGTCATCGGCGTTCTTGAACGCGAGGACGCCCGGTCTGTCGGACGGCAGCGTACCGAGGAGGCTCACCGTTCCTGCTCCGGTGGCCGGATCGCTCTGCTTGAACACCTCAAGCTTGCCGCCTTCATGGACGGAGAAGATGCGGCTGCCGTTGGACCAGACCCGCTTGCGGGTGGTCCAGTTCACGTCGTACGTGCGCGCGGGGGCCAGCAAGCTGCCACCGGTGTCGGTCTTGTCCTTGTAGGACTTCAGGACGCCCTCATTGGTGATCTCGTAGATCACGCCCTGCCCACCGGTGAACACTCGGCTCCCGTAAGGAATTTGCGCCGTCTTGCCGGTGTCGAGCATCGTGCCGTTGGTATCGCCGTTCTTGGGATCCCAGTCGACGTACTTCCGCAGCAGGCGCGGCTTGGCGACGTTGGTCCAGCCCGTACCGGGGGTCGCTTCCATCACGTATGCGGCAACGTGGCTTCGGCACGATTCGGCGGCCTGCGCGACGGGCGAGAAGAGCGGACTCGGGATCGTGATCCCGCCTGCGAGGAGGGCCGTCAGGCAGGCGGCGTGCACCGCAAGCCGAGTACGGCGTGCAGGAGGTGCCCCCTGCGCATGTGGATGAGTCACTGAGATGTCCTTCTGGTACACCGGGCGGGTCGCTGCCCTCCAGACGCACACTGTTCGCTTGAGAACCACAGGTGGTTGGGGGTGTTGACCCGACTCGTCGAACGAGCGTCCGAGGGGGCACGAACAGTAACGCGCGGGTGATCATTCGAGGCAGACATGCTTCGAGGGCTGGCCGAATTTGATCGTTCCCGGCATGTGCCGAATTCGGAAGGGTCGAACCGGGCAAATAGAGAGTTTGAACCCATGGATGCCCTGCGGGGGACCTGTGAAGGTTGAATGATGTTGACTCGATTCAATCACTCAGAACCTCAGGAGAGCCTCAACGACTGCCCAGGTCAGCCACCTGAGACCCGCGCTACGGCGTCCGAGTCGAGGATCACGGGCCGTCGACCCTTCCGGCACTCCCGCAGCTCCGTCTGAGGGGCTGTCCGGCAACGTACCGGGCTTCCGCACAGGCGTGCCGGCCGGAACATGGCCCCGGCGGCAGGTGGTAGACGAACAAGTAGCGGCACAGGTACGGGTATTCGGCCATCGGGCCGCTGAACCACCGCAGCACGGAGCCGTCGAGCCACCGAACCACGGAAACGGAGCACGCCATGCGGGAAGCCACTCAGACCGAGGTACGACATGCCTTCGACAGCGGACTGCCGGGGCTGCGGCCCCCGCGATCCGTCATCGTCGTCGGCGCCGGACTCGCCGGACTGGCCGTCGCCCACGAACTCGCCGCGCGGGACTGCGAGGTGACCGTCCTGGAGGCGTCCGACCGGCCCGGCGGGCGCGCGTATACCTTAAGGGCGCCGTTCGCCGACGGCCTGCACGCCGAGGCCGGCGCGATGACGCTCACCCCGCACTGCCACTACGCCATGCACTACCTGCGCGAACTCGGCGTCGAGACGGACACCGCCGACCTCCTCGGCACCACCTTCTCCTACTTCGCGCGGGGCCGCTTCTTCACCCCGGACCCGGAGTCCGTCGCCGAGGCCGGGCTCGACCTGCACCCGCACGAGAAGGACCTCGGCGTCGCCGGCATGATCGAGCGGTACGTCTCGGCTGTCGCCGACAGCCTCCAGCCCGACCTGAGCGCCCCCGACTGGGCGGTCACCCAGCGCCTCGCCCCCTACGACCACCTCTCCGTGCACGAGGTCCTCACCGACCGGGGTGCCTCCCAGGCGGCGATCGACCTCATGGAGCCCCTCTTCCTGGAGATGCGCGGCGGCGACCTGAAGTCGGCGTCCGCGCTGTCCTGGCTGCGCCACGAGGCGAGCCCGCACTCGCTGGGCAACGCCGACCCGCGCTGGGCCAAGGTGAAGGGCGGCACCGACCGCTTCCCGCAGGCCTTCGCGGAGCGGCTCAAGAGCCGCGTCCACTACCGCCGTCCGGTGGTCCGCGTGGAGCAGGACGCCGAGCGGGCCCGGGTCACTGTCCTCGCCCACGGCCGGATGCAGACCCTGGAGGCCGAACGGGTCGTCGTCACCGTCCCGTTCAGTGCGATCCGGCACATCGACTTCACCGAAGCGGGCCTCTCCGACGCCAAGCACGACGTGATGCGCCGGGTGAAGTACGCCTCGATCGTCCGCGTCTACCTCCAGATGCGCCGCCAGTTCTGGCCGCAGCACAACGCCAGCTTCTCCACCGACCTGCCCATCCGCTGGATACGCGACGCCACGCCCCGGCTCCCCGGCCCCCGCAAGATCCTGGAGTGCCTGATGACGGGGTGGCGGGCGCGGGCGGTGTCGGTCATGACCGAGGAGGAGCGCCTCGGCTTCGTGCTCGACGAGGTCGAACGGATGCTGCCGGGTGCCCGGGAGCACTTCGAGACCGGCACGTCCGTCTGCTGGGACCAGCGCCCGTACGCCGAGGGCGCGTACATCCTGCCCGAGCGCGGGCACAGCGCCCTCATGCCGGTGATCCGCAGGCCCGAGGGGCGCATCCACTTCGCCGGCGACCACGCCGGTTTCGAGCCCAACGGCGGCTCGATGACCTTTGCGCTGGAGTCCGCGGCCCGCACCCTGGTGGAACTCGGCGCGGCGGCCGGGGAGTCCTGAGCCCGCGCCGGCGGGGCCGGGGGAGTCAGCCGAGGAGTCGGCGCAGCACCCCGGCCCCGTCGGTGGTCAGCACCGACTCCGGGCGGAACTGCACGCCCCGCACGGCACGTTCGCGCAGCGCGATCACCTCGCGCCCGTCGGGGCCCGACACGATCGTGTGGGCGTTGCGGAAGGCGGCGGTGACCGGCCGTCCGAAGACCTCCACCTCCCGCGCCGGCCCGGCCCCGCCCTTCCTCGGCACGACCCGGGCGTCCGGCAGGGCGGCCAGCGCCAGCACCTGGAAGCCGAGGCCCACTCCCGCCACCGGGGGCCCGTCGGGCGGCCGCTCCCGGACCAGGGCCGCCGCAGTGCGGCGCAGTCCCGCCATCCGTGCGCACCCGGGGTCGTCGGGGCGGCCCGGCCCGGACGCCAGCAGCACCGGCGCCGGGTGCCGGACCAGGATGCCGGCCACGCCGGGGGTGTCGTGGCGGACCACCTCGGCCGGGCCGTGCACCGCGGTCACCAGGTGCAACAGGGCCGCCAGTTCGGTGGGGGCCTCGCCGCCCGGGTCGAGCACCAGCACCGGGGCGGCGTCCATGGGCGGTGCGGCGGCGCCCCGCGTCCAGAACGACGACAGCGCCGCGTGCCGCCGGGCCAGGGCGTCCCGTACCGCCGCGTCCAGGTCCGGGTCGGTGCGGGCGCGGGGCGTGCGCGCCGGCCCGGCGGCGGGAACGTCCGCCGTGAGGGCGCTCAGCACCGCCCGTGCCTTGGCCCGCGTCTCGGCCGCCTCCGCCTCCGGCGACGACCGGCCGCCCACGGTCGCCCCCACCGACAGCCGTGCCTCGCCCCGGTGGTCCACGATCAGGGTCCGGATCACCGCCGCCGTGTCCAGCTCCTCCTCGCCGGCCCCGTCGCGGCCGATCAGCGCGAGGAGACCGCCGTAGTAGCCGCGCCCGGTCGCCTCGTACCGGTGGATCGCCCGGCACGCCCGCGCGTACGGGCTGCCCACCACCGTCGACGCGAACAGGGCCCGCGCGAGGGTCTCCCGGGCCCCGGCCGCCGCGGGCCCGCTGATGCGGCACTGGGTGTGCACCAGGTGCGCCATCTCGCGCAGGAACGGCCCCTCCACCCGTACCCCCGGCCCGGCCAGCCCGCACAGCACCGCCAGCTCCGCGTCGACCGTGGTCGCCAGCTCCTCCGACTCCTTGCGGTCGGCGAGGAAGGCGAGCAGGTCCCCGGCGCGCGTCCCCTCGGGCGGACGCCGGTACGTGCCGCACAGCGGGTTCATCACCACCCGGCCGCGCTCGACGCCCACATGCCCCTGCGGGCTCGCGCCCACCAGGGTGACCGGCCGCGTGCCCCCGGTGTGTACGACGAAGGTCCAGTACGCACCCGACTCCGTGGTCAGCAGCCGCCGGAACAGCTCCACCGCCGCCGCGGGTCGGAAATTCGGAAGCCGCGCGGTCCAGTCCCGGCGCAGCAGGACGTTCAGCCCGTCCCGCGCCGCGTCCGACGCCACGAACTCCCGTACCAGGTCCTCGTACTGCGCGTCGGTCGTCGTGAACCCGGCGTCCTGCCACTCCACCGGCTGTTGCGCCGGCGCGTGTCGGCCGGTGAACGCGTCCTCCGGCAGGACGTGGTGCTCGCGCACCCGCAGCACCCGCAGCGGCGTACCGTCGTCGTGGCACGGCAGACCGTGTTCCGTCAGCAGCCGGAACGGCAGCAGCGCCAGCAGACCGGGACCGGGCGCTGCACCGGTCGCACCCGCCCCGTCCGGTGACCGGACGGTCTGCACGGCCTCGATGGACTCCGCGGTCTCGACCGCCCCGAACAGCAGCTCCACCGGGGCCGGTCCGGGTGCCCCGGGGTGCTGCCTGCGCAGCAGCGCGAAGGGCGGCACGTCCGCCCCGTACAGCCGCTCCAGCGCACCCGCGTCCGCCGTCGGCCTCATCGACCGCGCTCCCTCCCGGCCGGCCGCGCGGCGGCCCGCCCGAGGCGATTGGTTTCCCTGCGGATAATACTTTCAGCCTGACGGGCAATAAGTAGCCCGTCGGAGGGGCCACTTGCCACCCCCCGGTCGCGCCACCCCGTCACTCGACCGAGTCCCCGTGAGGTGTCATGCGAATCGCGATCATCGGAGCCGGACCCGGCGGCCTCTACACGGCCGCGCTCGTCAAGCGGCTGAGGCCGGGAAGCGAGATAGACGTCTGGGAGGTGAACGCCCCCGACGTGACCTTCGGCTTCGGCGTCGTCTTCTCCGAGGGGGCGCTCGGCGGCATCGAAGCGGCCGACCCCTCGCTGTTCGCCGCGCTCGGCGCCGAGTGCACCCACTGGTCGAGGATCGACGTCCACCACCGGGGACGCACCACGCGCAATGGCGGCTACCGCTTCTCCGCGATCGGCCGCCGTGCCCTGCTCGGCATGCTGCGCGCCCGCTGCGCCGACCTCGGCGTCACCGTCCGCCACGGCACCCGCGCGCCCGAGGCGGGCGCGCTGGCCCGGACGTACGACCTGGTGGTGGCCGCCGACGGCGTCAACTCCGCGACCCGCGAGGCCCGTCGGGAGGAGTACGGCACCGAGACCACCCGGCGCGGCTCGCGTTACCTGTGGCTCGGCACCGACCGGGCCTTCACCGCGCTGACCTTCGCCGTCGCCGAGACGGAGTACGGCACGCTGCACGCCCACGCCTACCCCTACGCCCCCGGCCTCAGCACCTTCATCGCCGAGGTCGACGACCGGGTGTGGGAGGCGGCCGGGTTCACCGAGGGCGACGCCGGCACGCCGGACGGCTCCGGCCGGAGCGACACGAACCGGCTCGCGGACCTCTTCGCCGACGTCCTGGACGGCCACGATCTGCGCACCAACAGGTCGCGCTGGGGCCGCTTCGTCTCCGTGCACAACCGCCGCTGGAGCCACGGTCGCGTGGCCCTCCTCGGCGACAGCGCCCACACCACGCACTTCTCCGTCGGCTCCGGCACCCGTCTCGCCATGGAGGACGGCCTGGCCCTCGCCCTGGCCCTGGACGACCACGGGTCGGTCCCCGAGGCGCTCGCCGCGTACGAGGCGGCGCGTCTGCCGGAGGTCGCGGCCATGCAGCGCACCGCGCGCACGAGCCAGGAGTGGTTCGAGGAACTGGAGCAGTACGTCGACCTCGAACCGGAGGCGTTCAACGCCCACCTGATCACCCGCAGCGGCCGCCTCACCCGCGACGACCTCGCGTCCTGGTCCCCGGAGCGCGTCGAACACGTCCGTGAGCGCTTCGCCCGCGCCGACCGCAGCCCGCGCGGAAGCGCCGTCCGCTGAACCGGCGGCCCCGGCCGCCCCGGGAACCCCGGGGCCGCTCGCGCCGGCCCCGGCAGCTCCGGGGCAGGTCACGAGGGGGAGGCGCGACGCTCGGCCACCGACCGGCCGCCCACGAACCAGCGGTCCGGCGGCGTATCCTCCACGATCACGCGGACGGCCTCCGCCGGGGCGCCGAGGGCCTCGTGCGCCGCGGCGGTGAGCGCCCTGCCGAGGGCGGCCACCTCCTGCGGCGTCCGGCCCTGCAGCAGGGTGACGCGGATGAGGGGCATCTCCGACTCCTTCCGTTGCGTGCCCGGGACGGTGCGCCCCGGGCACGGCGTCTCAGGACGAGGTGTGCTTGCGCGCGGCCCGCAGATCGGCCGCGAGACAGCGGCCCGTGTGCGAGTCCTTGGACCGGGCCAGCTCGGCGGGCGTGCCCTCGAACACCACCCGGCCGCCCTGGCTGCCCGCCTCCGGGCCCAGGTCCACGACCCAGTCGGCGTGCTTGACGACGTCGAGGTCGTGCTCGATCACCAGCACCGTGTTGCCGCCGTCCACGAGCCGGTCGAACAGGTTCAGCAACCGGCGTGTGTCGCTCATGTGCAGGCCGGTGGTCGGCTCGTCGAAGACGTAGACGGTGCCGGTCTCCTTCAGGCGGTGCGCCAGCTTCAGCCGCTGCCGCTCGCCGCCGGAGAGCGTGGACAGCGGCTGGCCCAGGGTGAGGTAGCCGAGCCCCACCTCGGTGAGGAGGGCCAGCTTGCGCCGTACGGGCGCGTCGTCGAAGAAGTCCGACGCCTCCTCGGCGGTCATGGCGAGGACGTCGACGACCGTCCGGCCGCGCACGGTGTGGCGCAGCGCCTCCTCGTTGAACCGGCGTCCGTCGCAGCGCTCGCACACCGTGGTGACCGGGTCCATGAAGGCGAGGTCGGTCTCGATGACGCCCTTGCCGCCGCACTCCGGGCAGGCGCCCTCCGAGTTGAAGCTGAACAGTCCCGGCTTCTCGCCGGAGGCACGCGCGAACCGCTGCCGCAGGCTGTCCATGATGTCGGTGTACGTCGCCGGGTTGGAGCGCGCGGAGATGCCCACCGACGACTGGTCGATCACCACGGCCTCGGGGTACTGCGCGGTGAACACCTTCGACACGAGGGTGCTCTTGCCGGACCCGGCCACGCCGGTCACCGCCGTGAGCACGCCGGTGGGGAAACCGACCGTGACGTCCCGCAGGTTGTGCAGCTTCGCCGCCCGCACCGTCAGCTCGCCGGTGGGGGAGCGGACCTCCTCCTTGAGCCCGGTCACGCTCCGCAGCTGCTTCCCTGTGACGGTGTCGGAGCGGCGCAGCCCCGCGGGCGTGCCCTCGAACGTCACCTCGCCGCCGTCGCGGCCGGCTCCCGGGCCCATGTCGACGACGTGGTCGGCGATCGCGATGACGTCCCGGTCGTGCTCCACGACCAGTACGGTGTTCCCCTTGTCGCGCAGGGCGAGCAGGATGTCGTTCATCCGCCGCACGTCGCGCGGGTGCAGGCCGACGCTGGGCTCGTCGAAGATGTACGTCAGCCCGGTCAGGCTGCTGCCCAGGTGGCGCACCATCTTGAGCCGCTGGGCCTCGCCGCCGGACAGGGTCCTCGTCTGCCGTCCGAGGCTCAGATAGCCGAGGCCGACCGCCCGGATGCGCTCCAGCGCGGCCCGCGCGCCCGCCACCACCGGCTTGACGGCCGGCGCGTCGATCCGGGCGAGCCGTTCGATCAGGTCGGTGATCTCCATCGCCGAGAAGTCCGCGATGTTGTCGCCGTCGATGCGTGAGGCGAGGGCGGCCTTGTTGAGCCGTCCGCCGTGGCAGACGGCGCAGGGGCCCTGGGTCACCACCCGCTCGATCTCCGCGCGCTCCTTGCTCTTCGCGTTGTCCAGGCCGGGGGTGATGTGCCGGCGGGTGAAGCGCTCGACGATGCCCTCGTACTCGTTCTTGTAGACGCCGTTGCGGCCCTGCCGGTCGACGGTGAACCCCTTGCCGTGCAGCAGCAGTTCGCGGTCCTCGGCGGAGAAATCGCGTAACGGCTTGTCGGGGTCGAAGAGCCCGGACTCGCCGTACAGCTGCCACTGGAAGGTGCCGACCGCGAAGGACGGGAACCGGATCGCCCCCTCGTTGAGGCTCTTGTCCTCGTCGAGGAGCTTGCCGAGTTCGAGGCGGACCGTCGTGCCGAGGCCCTGGCACTCCTCGCACATGCCGCGCGGGTCGTTGGGCGAGTACATGTGGGAGGGGCCCGCGCTGGGGGTGCCCGCGCGGGAGAACAGCACCCGCAGCATGGGCAGGATCTCGGTCATCGTGCCGACCGTGGAGCGGGCGTTGCCGCCGACCTGCCGCTGGTCGACGACGATCGCCGTGGAGAGGTTCTCCATCACCTCCGCCGCCGGCCGTTCGTACTTCGGCATCCGGTGGCGGACGAAGGCCGGCAGGGTCTCGTTGAGCTGCCGCTGCGACTCGATCGCCAGGGTGTCGAAGACCACCGAGGACTTCCCCGACCCGGAGACCCCGGTGAAGACGGTCAGCTTTCCCTTGGGGATGCGCAGGTCGACGCCCTTGAGATTGTTCTGACGGGCCTCGCCCAGCACGATGAAGTCCTCGGCGTGGTTCTTCCGGTGAGCCTCCATGTCAGCACCTTCCGCGATAGGACGGGTGGTTTCCTGTGGGAAATCATTCCATGTCCTTCCCTCCTACCCCGCGACCGCGTACGCCTGCGCGCCGCGCGGACTCGCCGCGCCGAGCACCAGCCCGTCCCCGGTCAGCCCGGTGGCGCACACCTTGCTGAGCGAACGGTCCGCCACCAGGTCCACCTGATGCCCGCGCCGCCGCAGCGCCTCGACCTCCTCCGCGGGCCAGCCGCCCTCCAGGACGACGGTCCCCGGGCGGAAGCGGCGCGGGGCGAACGACGTGGGCACGTGGTCGGTGTGGAAGGTGCGCGCCTCGATCGCCGCCTGCGGGCCCATCCCGTGCTCCGCGTGGTGCAGGAAGAAGCTGAGCGTCCACTGGTCCTGCTGGTCGCCGCCCGGCGTCCCGAACGCCAGGTACGGCCGGCCGTCCCGCAGAACCAGGGTCGGGCTGAGGGTGGTCCGCGGGCGCTTGCCCGGTGCCACCGTGTTGGGGTGGCCGGGGGTGAGGGTGGCCATCTGCCCCCGGGTCCCCAGCGGGAAGCCCAGCCCCGGCACCACCGGGGAACTCTTCAGCCAGCCGCCGCTGGGCGTGGCCACCACCATGTTGCCCGCGGCGTCGGTGGCGCTGACGCAGCAGGTGTCGCCGGTCGCCGCGGTCAGCTTCATGATCGCCGGGATGCCCTGTTCCAGCTCGCCCAGCCAGGCCGGGTCGGCGGGCGCACCGCTCTCGTCGTGCAGCGGCGGCAGCAGCGGTTCCCGCCCGCCGGGCCGTCCCGGCCGCAGCTCGTGGGAGGCCTCCGCGCCCAGCAGCGCCCGACGCGCGGCGGAGTACGCCGGGTCCAGCAGGGCGTCGACGGGGACGTCCGCGTGATCCGGGTCGCCGTACCAGGCCTCGCGGTCGGCGAAGGCGAGCTTGGCGGCCTCGACCACCGTGTGGACGTAGTCCGCGCTCTCCGGGCCCGTCGCCGTGAGGTCGGCGTCGGCCAGCAGGGCGAGCTGCTGGAGGAAGACGGGGCCCTGCGACCAGGGGCCCGCCTTGTGCACCGTGAAACCCCGGTGGCCGAGGCTGAGAGGCCGCTCCAGGCCCGGCCGCCAGGCCGCGAGGTCCGCGCCGGTGAGCAGGCCGCCGTTGAGCCGCCCGGTGGAGTCCATCTCCTCGGCCTTGGCGAGGTAGGTGTCGATCGCCTCCGCCACGAAGCCGGTGTAGAACGCCTCCGTCGCCGCGTCGATCCGTCCCTCACGGTCCCGGCCGGACGCCTTCGCCTCGGCGAGCAGCCGCCGGTAGGTGCGGGCCAGCGCCGGGTTGGTGACCAGCTCCCCGGGGCGCGGGGCGACCCCGCCTCGCAGGTAGGTGCGGCCCGACTCCGTCCAGGTGTCGCGGAACAGCTCCGTGAGGGCGCCGATCATGGCGGCGCACTTGGGCAACACCGGGTAGCCGCGCTCCGCGTAGCCGATGGCGGGCTCCAGCACGTCCTCCAGGGGCAGCGTGCCGTACTCCTTCAGCAGGCGGAGCCAGGCGCCGAAGGCGCCGGGGACGACAGCGGGCAGCAGCCCGGAACCGGGGATCACGGCCAGACCGCGCTTGGTGAAGGCCTCCACGGTGGCCGCAGCGGGCATCGGTCCCTGCCCGCAGACGACGTCGACCGCGCCGGTCCCGGAGCGGTGGGCGAGGATCGGCACGTCGCCCCCCGGCCCGTTGAGATGCGGTTCCACCACCTGGATGACGAAGGCGGCGGCGGTCGCGGCGTCGAAGGCGTTGCCGCCGCGGTCCAGCATGGACATGCCTGCCGAGGAGGCCAGCCAGTGGGTCGAGGCAACGGCACCACGGGTGCCGTGCAGTTCCGGTCGGAAGAGCACCGAGGTATTCCTTTCTGGTCATCCGGTCATCCGGTCGTCCGCGGTCGTCACGCGTACGGGACACGACCTACCGCCCGGGGAGTGTCATTCGGCCGGAGGCGGTGGCGGTGACCCGGCCGTGGACCGTGGCGGCGGTGGCCCGGCCCTCGGTCAGGTCGACTGTGCAGGACAGGGTGGCCGGGCGGCCGATGTCCTCGCCCTGGCGGACCTGGTAGGAGTAGCGGCCGTCGGTGCCGGGCAGCGCCTTCTCCCGCGCCAGCCAGGCGCCCAGGCCCAGCGCGGCGGATGCGCAGGCGGGGTCCTCGGGCATGCCGTAGCCCGGGGCGAACACGCGGACGGCGGCGGTGCCGCTCGCGGGGTCCCAGGCGACGAGCACCGCGTCCGCGCAGTCCGCCCAGACCGGGTCGGTCAGGTGAGCCGAGGCGCGGGCCAGGGCCTGCGAGTCCACCGGCAGGACGTGGAACGCCGGCCCGAAGCCGGTCAGGTGCGGGGTGCCCGCCAGGTCGGCGTCCGTCAGCCCGCAGGCCGCCAGCAGCGGGCCGGGGTCCCACTCGGGGTGCAGAAGCGGCTCGCCCGCGACGCACAGGGTCGAGCCGTCGGCGCCGGCGGTCAGGGCGAGCTGCCGCCCGCCGCACTCCTGCACCGCCTCCCCGGCCGCCAGCCGCCCAGCGCGTACCAGCACGCTGGCCGTGCCCACCGCGCTGTGGCCGCCGAACGGCGACTCTCCGTCCGGGGTCATCACCCGCACCCCGTACGTCGATCCGGGCAGACGGGGCGGCACCACCAACGCCGTCTCGGTCAGGGCGATCTCCCGGGCGACGGCCAGCATGTCGGCCGACGAGAGCTCCGCCGCGTCAGGGACCACACCGAGGGCGCAGCCGTCGTAGGGGGTGTCCGTGAACATGTCGACGATCTCGTACGCGATCAACGTCCCTCTCCTTCGCTGCCCGGTACGCCGCCCGGCCGCACCGGCGCGGGCCCGGTCCCCGGCGCCGCCTCCCGCGCGGGGAGCAGCACCTCCTCCGCGACCGCCTCCAGCACGCGCGGGTCCCCCTGGTAGGGGAAGGACGCGCGCGGCCAGTGCACCACCAGGTCGGTGACGCCCAGCTCACCGAAGCGGCCCACCGCGTCCCGGTAGGACTCGACGGAGTCGAGCACACCGCCGACCAGGGCGCCGGTCAGCAGCAGCCGGTTCAGCGTTCCCGGATCGCGGCCGGTCGCCTCACAGGCGGCGTCCAGCTCGTCCAGCTGCCGGGCGATGTCCGGCAGCGCCTTCTCGTAGGGCAGTGCGTCGAAGCGGCCCGGCGGACCCGCCGTGACCCAGGTGTCCGCCCGCCGGGCCGCGAGCCGCATCCCGCGCGGGCCGGTCGCGGCGATCGCGAACGGCAGCCGGGGCCGTGTCAGGCACCCCGGGTTCACCGGCACGTCCTCGAAGGCGTAGTGCTCGCCCGCGTACGAGGCGGTCCGCTCGGTGAGCAGCCGGTCCAGCGCCTCGACGAACTCGGCGAACCGTTCGGCTCGTTGACGCGGGGTCCGCTCGGTGGGGTCCACCACCCGGTCGTCGAGGCCGCCCGCCCCCGCGCCCAGTCCGCAGACGAAGCGGCCCCCGGCGACGTCCTCCAGCGACATCACCTCCTTGGCCAGCGTCACCGGATGGCGGTAGGTGGGCGTGGCGACCATCGTGCCCAGTGTGATCCGCGAGGTGACGGCCGCCGCGGCCGCCAGCGTGGGCACACAGGCGAACCAGGGATCGTCCCGCAGCCACCGCCACATCAACTGGTCGTAGGTCCAGGCGTGGTCGAAGCCCAGGCGCTCGGCCAGGACCCACTGCTCGCGCGCCCGCGACCAGCGCCGCTCGGGCAGGATCACCACTCCGTGCCGCACGCGTACTCCTCCTTGTTCGTGCTCGTCCGTGCTCGTTCCGTCCGTCGGCGCTCGGTCGCGCCGGCCGCCGGCCGGTCAGGGCGCGCTGTGGTGCAGCACCCTCGGCCTGAGCCGCCGGGCGGCGGCGTCGATCCGTTCCAGGACGGCGGCGAAGCCCTCCTCGTACTTCCGCCGCACCTCCTCGCCCCGCAGTTCCTCGGGGAAGACGGCTTCGTCCTCGGGCGTGAGGCCGGGGTACAGCCCGTTGGTCGCCACGTCCTGGGTGATCGCGCGCAGCCGGCACCGCAGCTGGCCGACCAGCTCCGACGCGTCGACCGGCGCCCGCAGGGTGAGGAAGTAGTGGTCGTAGATCAGGGCCTGGGTCTCGGGGCGGGTCGGCGTGACCTCCGCGGCCGACTCCTGGAGCAGCGAGCGGCCGCCCGGCACCAGCTTGGCCGCCACCCCCGCGTGCACCGTGTGGTACATCCGCACCGCCTGCTTCAGCCGCTCGGCCTCGGGTGTCCCCTCCCACTCGGTCTTCTTCCCGCGCAGCAGCGAGCGCACGGGGACGAAGTCCGGGGCCCAGGTCCCGCTGAAGCTGCGGTGCTGGAGGTACATCGAGGGCCGGATGACCGTGCCGTAGACGTCGGCGGGGCAGGAGCTGGTGTACAGCAGCATCGCCGTGTAGGCGTCGGTGAGGTCCGTCATCGCCCGCAGGGAGGGCGCCGGGTCGGAGCGCGAGCGGGCCTGATGCAGGGCGTGCGCCGTCAGCTGCCAGATGGCGAAGGTGGCCTGGTGACCCGTGATCCAGCGGAACCAGAACAGCTGGTGGGCGATCTCCTCGGCGGCGAGGGCCGGCCCGGTCCGCGGGCACGGGACGTCGCGGTCCGCGCGGTACGCGTCGGCGGGCAGCACGTCGGATATCGCGGTCTCGGTCCCCGGCGTCGGCGGCTCGGGCAGCGTCAGCGGCTCCAGGCCGTACGGGAAGTCCCCGAAGTCCCAGCCGTCGGGAACCGGCAGCTCGGTGACGGTGCGGTGGATGCGCGTGCTCATCGGTCTCCTCCTGGCGGCACATAGGTGAACTCGAACTCCAGGCCGTTGACGTCGAGGACGTAACAGCTCTGGACGCCGTCCGCGTCGATGACGATGTCGGTGGGCTTCTCGTCACCGGCGAACGTGAAGCGGCCGGACTCGTACAGCCGGAACCAGCGCTCGCGCCAGGCCCGCAGCTCCTCGGGGGAGCCGGTCGCCAGGCAGACGTGCTGGAACTGGCGGGTGTTGGCGCCGGGGACGGCGCCGTCGTGCCCGGTGCGCTCGAAGAGGTGGAAGCGCAGTCCGGCCACCATCACCTCGGTCAGCCGGGTGATGCCGGGCAGGCGGCTCAGCGTCAGGTCGGAGAAGGTGTCCAGCGTCCAGTTGGTCCGGCAGCCGAAGAACTCCTCGTACCAGGCGGCGCAGTTGTCGAGGTCGTCCGTCTGCACGCCCACGTGGTGCAGCTCCGGTACGAGATCGAGATCGAGGTCCGTCGTTCGCTCTGTCGTGGTCCCGGTTCGGGGCAAGATTCTGCGCTCCTCTCGGTGCGGTCGTGCCAGGGAGATGAAAAGGCGTTATCTTTCTCGTTCAGGCAGGCGATTTCCCGGAAACTCGGTTCTCTAACCGACAGGTATAAGTGGACGAAATGAATCCGTCGACTTTCTGGAATTTCATCCTTCCGGGTGTCGAATTTCCTCCTCACAGGGAACACTGGAGTCATGACACAGAATCAGTGGAGCGCGGTGGACGGCTACTTCGACGCGGTTTTCGGTGACGAGGACCCCGCTCTGGCCGCCGCCGCCGAGGCACACATCGGATTCGACCTCCCCGATATCGGGGTCTCCCGCTCCCAGGGAAAGCTGCTGCACTTGCTGGCCCTCGTCCAGCGTGCCGAGCGCATTCTGGAGATAGGCACCTTCGGCGGCTACAGCTCCATCTGGCTGGCCCGCGCCCTGCCGCCCGGCGGCCGACTGGTCACCATCGAGTGGGAGCGCTCGTTCGCCGAGACCGCCGCCGGCCACCTGGCGCGGGCCGGCGTCGCCGACCGTGTCGACCAGCGGGTGGGCCGCGCCCTCGACATCCTGCCCGACCTCGCGAAGACCGCCGAGGAGCCGTTCGACCTGGTCTTCATCGACGCCAACAAGCCCGACACCCCCGAGTACTTCGACTGGGCGCTCGAACTCTCCCGGCCCGGCGGCGTGATCGTCGTCGACAACGTCGTGCTCGGCGGCGCGGTCGCCGACGCCGGCAACCCCGACGGCGGTGTCCGCGGGATGCGGCGCTTCCACGAGAAGGTCGCCGCGGAGCCCCGGGTGAGCGCCACCACGATCCAGACGGTGGGCGCCAAGGGCTACGACGGCTTCACTCTGGCCGTGGTCCTGCCCGGTCGGGACGACCGGCCCGAGGCGGCCGACCTGCCCTGACGTCCGGCGGGAGGGCGGCCCCGCGGGGGCGGCGGCGGACCGGACACCGGCCGCCCGCCGCCCCCGTCGCCGTGCCGCCCGGCCGCTCATGCCTGGTCGGGCCCGATCAGGTCCGGCGCCGTCCAGCCGTCCAGGTCGTACTCCGCCATGCACTCCTCGGCGAAGCCCCGGTAGCCGTCGACCAGACCGGACGCCGTCTGCGCCATGAGCAGCTCGATGCGCACGTTCTCGTGGTTGCCCGAGTAGTTGCGCTCGTACAGTTCGTGCCGGCCCGCGAACTCCGTGCCCACCGAGTCCCAGATCAGCTTCATCAGCTTGACCCGCTCCACCGAGTCGTATCCGTTCGACCCCCGCATGTACCGTTCCAGGTGCGGCCGCAGTTCGGGGTTCTGGAAGTCCTTGGCGTGTGAATTCAAGTAGATGAGACCGCTGCTGAGGTCCTGCAGAATGATCTCGCGGACGCGCGGATAACCGATCGTCATGAACCAGCGGTACGCCATGCCGTAATCCAGGTTCGGCAGCAGCCCGCCGTCGTGCCACGCGTTCGGATTGTGCGCCATCGCGTCGCTGAGACCCCAGAACATGTTCCGCCAGGCGAGCACCTCGCCCACCCGGGTCTGGATGCCCCGGAAATCCTTCGTCCCGGTGACGTCCAGCCCCTTGAGCAGAAGACCGGCGAGGAAGTCCAGTTTCACCGCGAGCCGGGTCACGCCGTGGAAGGTGAGCCGGTGCGTGAACCCGGAGGTGTTCAGGAAGGTCCCGGCCTTCGCCGTGTCCCCGTAGATGAAGACGTTCTCCCAGGGGATCTTCACCTTGTCCAGGATGAAGACGGTGTCGTTCTCGTCGAGGCGGCTCGACAGCGGGTAGTCGAACGGGCTGCCCATCCGGTTCGCGGCCAGCTCGTACGACTGACGGCAGACCAGCTTCACCCCCGGCGCGTCCATGGGCAGCGTCGCCACGAGCGCGAACTCCTTCTTCTTCACCGGCAGTCCGTAGTGCGCCACGAAGTTGAAGTGGGTCAGCGCCGACCCCGTGGCCACCACCTTCGCGCCGCTGACCACCAGGCCGTCGTCGCACTCCTTCTCGACGTGCACGAAGACGTCGCCGACCTCGTCCGGCGCCCGGTGGCGGTCCACGGGCGGGTTGATCACCGCGTGGTTCCAGAACAGCACCCGCTCCTGCGCCTCCGCGTACCAGCGGCGCGCGTTGTCCGCGAACTCCCCGTAGTACTCCGGGTCCGCGCCCAGCGTCACCAGGAAACTGGCCTTGTAGTCCGGGCTGCGCCCCATCCAGCCGTACGTCATCCGGGCCCACCGGGCGATCGCGTCCCGGTCGCCGACCAGGTCCTCCACGCTGCGCGGCACCCGGTAGAACTTGTGCGTGTAGCCGTCGCTGCCGGTGTCCGTGGGCGTGGTCAGCGTGTCGTGGTGCTCCGGGTCGTGCAGCGCGTCGTACAGCCGCGCGGTCATCCGTGCCGTGTTGCGGAACGCCGGGTGCTTGGTGACATCGTCGACCCGCTCCCCGTACGCCCAGATCTCCCGGCCGTCGCGGATGCTCTCCAGGTACTCGTCGCCGGTCATCGGGCGGGTCGTGCGGCGCGGTCCGGTGCCCCCGGCGGCCCCGGTACCGTCGGCGATGCCGGAGCCGGGGGAGCCCGGCGTGCCCGCGGTGTGCGTCGTGTCCGTCATGTGCGTCAGTCCCCTGTCCTGTCGGTCCTGCCGGTTCGGTCGGTGCGATCGGTCCGGTCGGGCTCGTCGTGCACCGGGAGGTGCGCCACCGGGTTCATGCCGTCCAGGCACAGCGACCAGGCGACCGCGGAGTCGTCCGGCGCCAGCTCCGGGAAGGCGCCGCCGTGGAACAGCAGCGGCCGTCCCGGGCGGCTCTCGAACTCCTGGACGCTCCCGATGTGCAGCGTGTGGTCGCCGCCGTCGTGTATCTGCCAGGGCCGGCAGACCAGGTGGGCCACCGTGCCCGCCAGCCGCGGGTGCGGCCCGTCCTCGTCCACCCACCGCACCGGCTCCGCCATGGGCCGCCCGGCGAAGTGCATGGCCAGGTCGCGTTGTGAGGCGTCCAGGATGTTGACGACGTAGTCGCCGTCCTCCCGCAGCAGCGCGCCTGCCCGGCTGCGCCGGTCCAGCGCCACCAGGGCCAGCGGCGGGTCCAGCGACACCGAGGTGAACGCGTTGACCGTCGTGCCGTGGACGAGGTCGCCGCGGCGGCAGGTGATCACCGTGACCCCGGTGGCGAACTGGCCCATGCAGCTGCGCAGGGCGCGCGGGTCGATCGGACGGGGCGCGGTGTCCACGCCCCCTCGCTCAGGCATGCTCATGGGTCCCCCTGGACTCCCAGGGGCCGGCGCCGCGGACACCGGCCGCACAGCTGTCGTGGACGCCCGGCCGGTGGGCCGCGGCCGGTGCCAGGGCGCCGGTCAGCAGGTCGGCCAGGATGCCGGGGCCGTCCTCGGTCAGGAACGACTCCGCGTGGAACTGGATCGTGGACAGGGCCGGGCCGCGCAGCGCGATCACCTCGTCGCCCACGCGCTGCACCTGGACCGGCCCGCCGGCCAGCGGCGGGTGCAGCCAGTCGTCGTCGGCCCGCGCGGCATAGCTGTTGTAGAAGCCGGCCATGCGGGGCCTGCCCCACAGCGGGACCCGCAGCCGCCTGCCCTGCGCAGGGTCCGGCAGCCGGGCCACCCGCAGCCCCAGCAGGGTGCACACGACCTGGTGCCCCAGGCAGACCGCCGCCAGCGGCAGCCCGGCCGCGAGCCGGTCGGCGGCCGTGGCCCGCAGGGCACGCACCCGGGGATTGGAGACGTCCCGCGGATCGCCCGGCCCCGGCCCGAGCAGGAGCACCCCGGGCGCTCCGGCGACCCCGCCGCCCGCGCCCGCCGCCCGGTGCCAGGGCACCAGCCGCACCGCGCAGCCCAGCGACCGCAGTTGGTAGGCGAGCATCGACGTGAATCCGTCCTCGGCGTCGACGATGGTCACCTCGGCGCCCGCGACGGACCGGGCGGCGGGGGCGCCGCCGCCGGTCCCGCGCAGCCAGAACGCCGCCAGCCCGTCGTTGCGGGCGGCCAGCGCGCCGCGCACCGGACCGGCCTCGGCCAGGCCCGCGGCGGACGCCTGGACCGGCTCCTTCGCGGACCGCCGCCCGGACAGGGCGTCCAGCAGGCCCGACAGCTTGGCGGTGGTCTCCGCCGTCTCGTGCGCGGGCACCGACTCCCGGACGACCGTGGCGCCCGCCGTCAGCCGCACCGAGCCGTCCGCCCCGAGGTCCGCCGTCCGCAGCATCAGCGCCGCGTCCAGCCGCCGCTGCCCGCCCTCGCGGCCGAGCAGGGCGATGACCCCGCTGTAGTAGCCCCGGCCACGTGGCTCGTACCGCTCGATCACCCGGCACGCGTTCTCCACGGGGCTGCCGGTCACGGTCGGGGCGGGCATCGTGGTGCGCAGGATCTCCGTGAGCGGGCGGTCCGAGCGACCGGAGAGGTAGTACTCGGTGTGAGCGAGCCGGGACATCCACTTCAGGGACGGCCCGCTGACCCGCACCCCGTCGCCGCACAGGGCGGCCATCATCTTCAGTTCCTCGTCGACGACCATGTACAGCTCGTCGGTCTCCTTGGGGTCGCGCAGGAAGCGCAGCAGCCCCGGCAGGTCGGCGCCGGTGCGCGGGTAGCGGTAGGTCCCGCTGATCGGGTTCATCTCCACCCGGTCACCCCGCACCCGCACCTGCTGCTCCGGGGTGGAGCCGATCAGGTACCGGTCGCCGGTGAAGATCAGGAAGGTCCAGTACGCCCCGGTCTCCGCCGTCATCAGCCCGCGCAGCACCGCCAGCGCGGCCGTGCGGTCGAAGGCGCGGACCCTGCCGTGCAGACTGCGCGCCAGCACGAAGTTGGAGCCCTCACCGCGGTGGATCTCGTGGTGGACGATGCCGTCCACCGCCGCCGCGTAGTCGTCGTCGTCGATGTCGAAGCGGGTCTCCTCCACCCGCGGCGCCCGGACCGGCAGGCAGGCCAGCAGCCGGTCCAGCGGGACGCACCGGTGCTCGCGCACCTCCATGGCCAGCAGCGGCTCACCGTCGTCGGGGTGCGCGAAGCCGCGTTCCCGGATCTGCCGGTAGGGGGCGAGGACGAGGGTGTCCGTGGCGTCCGTGGTGCCGGCGCCGCCGTCGGTGCCCCGGTCCGTGCGGCCGGACCGGTCCAGACCGAGGGAGTCCAGGTCGTCGGCGTGCCGTACCGGGCCGCTGAGGATCTCCACCGGCGCCGCGTGGTCGGCGCCGGGGCGGTGCAGCACCGCGAAGGGGCGGCCCGGCGGCGGCAGCAGCACGTCATGGGCCTCCGCCGGAGCGGTGGCGGGGGGCACACTCATGCCGCCACCCCCACCGGCAGCCGCCAGTGCGCGGCGGCCGCGACGGCCTGGACGAGGCTGAGCCGGGGGTCGCACAGGCTGCGGTAACCCGGCCCGCGCACCGGGACGCAGCCCGCGCCCTCGCACTCGGAGATGTCGTCGGGGGAGGCCTCCAGGTGCAGGCCCGCGCACCGCTCGGAGTTCTCCGCCAGGAGGTCCACGCACTGCCGGATCTCGGACATGATCGCGTCGAGGCGGCGCGTCTTGAGCCCGTCGGGCGTCTTGACGGTGTTGCCGTGCATCGGGTCGCACATCCACAGCACCGGATGCCCGGCCTGCCGGACCGCCCGCACCAGCGGGGCCAGCCCGGCGACCCGGCCCGCACCGAACCGGGCGATGAGGGTGAGGCGGCCCGGGGTGCGGTGCGGGTCGAGCACCGCGCACAGATCCAGCACCTCGTCGACCGTCGCCTCGGGCCCGATCTTGCAGGCCACCGGGTTGTCCAGCTCGGCCATCAGCCGCACGTGCGCGAAGTCGGCCTGCCGGGTGCGCTCGCCGATCCACGGCCAGTGCGTGGACGCCAGGTAGCTGCCGCCGTCCGCGTGCCGCCGTACCTGGGGGAGTTCGTAGTCGAGCAGGAGCGCCTCGTGGCTGGTCCACACCCGGTCCTCGGGAGCGGCGCCCTCACCGCGTCCGAGCCGGTCGAGGGCGGTCACGGCGCAGCGGGCGGCCTCCAGCCCGGCGACGACGCGGGACGGGTCGGGGGTGCGGGCCTCCCCACAGGCGTCCGGCGCGTTGACGACGGGGCCCCGGAACACCGGGAGCCGTCCCCCGGGCACGGTCTCCCAGTCGTCGGAGCGGGGCTTGGCGAACTGCCCGGCCATCCGCCCGACGCGTACGACGGGCAGCCCGGAGCCGGTGCGCATGACGTCACCGAGAACGTCGAGCATCTCCACCTTGCGTTCGACGTCACATGGCTCGCACTCGGTGGTCAGCTCCACGCAGTCGCCGGCCTGGATGAGGCAGAACTCGCCCTCCGCGGCCCGCGCGAGGAGCCCGCGCAGCTCGCGGACGCTCGCGTACGACACCAGCGGGGACTCGCGGGCCAGTCGGTCGTGCACCGGGGCCAGGAGGGAACGGTCGGGCCAGCGGGGCTGCTGGCGGGCGGGGAGTCCGGCCACCATCGAGGTGATCAACGGGTCGTGTCCGGCGCCCGGAAAGGGGTATCGAGACATGCTGTCGGCCTTCTTTCGGAGACGGTCCCGTGGGGGTGGCCGCCTGCGGATGTCTGGGTGGGGGGAGCCGCTGGGCGGCCCGCTCTACGCGCTCTGCCGCGCGGGGGACCGGCCCTGAAGCTCACCGGCCGCCTCGAACCAGCGGATCATGCGGGCCAGGGAGCGGCGGTCGATGTCGGGCCAGCGCAGCCCGAGCCGGTCGAGGAGCCGGGTGGTCCGCTCGTTGCCGTAGGTGTTCTCGCCGAGCTCCAGCGCGCCCTCCCGGAAAAGCGGCACGGCCGCGGCGAGGGCGTTGCCCCCGGGGCGGCGGGCCGACTCCTCCAGGCGGGTCAGCCACTCCTCTGCGGGCACCGTGTCCAGCGGGTGGCCGCAGTCGCGGACGGCGGCGTGCACGGGCGTGAAGTCGGAGCCGCGCGGGTGGAACAGGTGGTACGTGGCGCCGTCGGCGGACGGCTCGCGGGAGAGGGCGAGAACGGCCCGGGCGACGAAGTCCACCGGCAGCAGGTCGGTGGTCAGCTCCTCGGCGGGCGGGGCGGAACCGAGCTCGATGAAGCTCTTGATCTGGCGCCACAGGAAGTCGTCGCTCTGGCAGGCGCCGGTGACGCTGTCGCCGGAGATCCGGCCCATGCGGTAGACGGTCACCGGCATCCCACGCTCGCGGGCCAGCCGGGCGACGCCCTCGGCGACCCACTTGCTCTGCGTGTAGCCGATGCCCAGCCCCTCGCACGTGTCGGGCACCGCCTCCTCGGTGATCGGCCCGCCCTCGCGGCCGGGGGCGAACACCGCGACGGTCGACATGTGGTGCACGTGCTTGAGCCGTCCCGTGGCGGCGAACTCCAGCACCGAGCGCAGCCCGTCGACGTTGGCCGGCTTCACCGAGGCGTACGGCAGCACGAAGTTGATGTGCGCCGCCGCGTGGTGGACCGCCTCGACGGACTCGGCCAGCTCGGCGTGGTCCGCGTCGGACAGGCCCATCCGGGTCCGGGTGAGGTCGCCGGCGACGGCACGCACCCGGTCCCAGGCGATGTCACCGGCGATGCCGTACCGGCCGGCCGTGGCGTGCAGCCGGGCCAGGGCGGCGTCCGCGTCGTCGGCGCGCACCAGGCAGGTGACGGTGTGTCCGGGGACGGCCGCCAGCTCCCGCAGCAGCCAGCAGCCGAGGAAGCCGGTCGCGCCGGTCAGCAGGAACCGGGTCGCGGCGTCCGGCGGGACCGGTGTGCGGTCGCCGGGCCGGACGGTGTCCGGCAGGGTCACGTCGGCACGCAGGTCGGCCGCCGGCTCCGTGAACGCGGTGGTGCCGCCCGCCCGCCCCTCGTCGATCCGCGCGGCCATCCCGGCGACCGTGGGGTTGTCGAACAGGGTCCGCAGCGGGATGTCGACGTCGAACAAGGTCCGCAGCCGGTAGACGAGTTCGGTGGCGATGATGCTGTTGCCGCCGAGCGTGAAGAAGTCGCCCTCGCGCCCGGGGACACCGCCGCCGAGGACGTCCGCCCACGCCTCGGCGACGGCGCGTTCGGTCGCGGTCCGCGGCGGCTCCGCCGCCCCCTGGCCCTCGTCCGCGCCCCGGTCGCGCACCTGTCCGGCGAGCCGCCCGGCCAGCCCGCCCCGGTCGATCTTCCCGCTCGGCGTGGTCGGAAGCCGGTCCAGCCGGACGAGGTGCGCGGGCACCAGGTACTCCGGCAGCCGCTGGGCCAGCGCGGCCCGCAGCCGTACGGTGTCGCCGGCGCCGTCGCCCGTGACGGCGGCCACCAGGCGCCGGTCGCCGGGCCCGAAGTCCACGGCGACCACCGCCGAGTCCCGCACTCCGTCGAGGGCGTCGAGAGCGGCCTCGACCTCGCTGGGCTCCACGCGGTAGCCGCGGATCTTGATCTGGTCGTCGGCGCGGCCCAGGTACTCCAGGTCGCCGCGCGCGTTCCACCGGACGAGGTCCCCGGTGCGGTAGAGCAGCTCACCCTCGCCGCCGTAGGGATCGGGGAGGAAGCGGCGTGCCGTCTCCTCGGGGCGGCCCCGGTAGCCCGGCGACAGATACGGGCCGCCGATGTACAGCTCGCCGGTGACGCCCGGCGGGAGGAGTTCGCGGTCCGGGCCGAGGACGCGCAGCCGCATCCCGTCGACCGCCCGCCCGATCGGCGGCGCCTCCGGCCAGTCGGCAGGGTCGCCGGACAGCTCGTGCCAGGTGGCGAGGTGGGTCTCGGACGGGCCGTACATGTTGAGCAGCCGGGCCCGGGGGTGCCGGGCGAAGAACTCCCGGATCTGCGGGGAGACGACCAGCGCCTCGCCCACCGAGGTCACCTCGCGCAGCGCGTCGCAGCGCAGGTCCTCCGCGACGGCGAGCGCCGCGAACCGCTGGAGCGCGATGTACGGCAGGTACAGGCGGGTGACGTCGTGCTCGGCGACGAACGCGGCCAGCCGGTGGAGGTCCTTCTGGAGTTCGCCGGGAATGAGGGCGAGTGTCCCGCCGACGCAGAGCGTCCCCAGGATCTCCATCACGGAGACGTCGAAGGAGAGCGTCATGTACTGGAGGGTGGTGCCCGTCGCCCCGCACGGGGAGACCCGGTGCTGGGCGGCGACGAGATTGCCGATCGTGCGGTCCCGGATGACGACGCCCTTGGGGGCGCCGGTCGAGCCGGAGGTGTGGATGACGTAGATCTCGTCGTCGGGCGTCCGGGTCGGGCCGAGCGGTCCGGGGGCGGCCGCGGCGATCCGGTGCGCCTGCCGGTCGATCTCCAGCAGTGGTGTCCCGGGCGGGAGTTGTGCTCCCGTGGTGCTGTCGGTGAGGACGAGGAGGGCCTCGGCGTCGTCCAGGACGTACGCCACCCGCTCCGGCGGGTGCGAGGGGTCCAGCGGGACGTAGGACGCCCCGGACTTCACCACGGCGAGCAGCCCGGCGACCATGTCGAACGAGCGGGGAAGGGCGATGGCCACCCGGCGCCCGGCCGCCGCCCCCTCCTCGCGCAGGACCCGAGCGAGCCGTCCGGCGCGCTCGTCGAGTTCCCGGTACGTCCACTCGCGGCCGCCGTCGGTCACGGCCACGGCGTCCGGGGTGGCCGCCGCTTGCCGCTCGAACAGCTCGGCCACCGGCAACGGGGGCGCCGAGCGGTCCACACGGTCGTCGTGCGCCAGCACCTCCCGCTCCTCGTCGGCGGTGAGCAGGCCGAGGTCGCGGACCGGGGTGTCCGGGGCGGCCCCGGCGAACCGAGCCAGCAGCCGGCCCAGCCGTTCGCCCATGCTCCGCGCCGTCGCCTCGTCGAAGAGGTGCGCGTCGTACTCCAGGGTGCCGTGCAGCCCGTCCGGCTCGCGGGCGAACACCACCGACAGGTCGTACTTCGCGCCGTGCGCCATGTCCCGCCGGATCGTCAGCGGCTGGCCACCGTGGGTGACCTGGGCGGAGCCGGGATCGGTCAGGACGAGCATCGTCTGGACGACCGGCGTGTGCCCTCCGGTGCGGTCGGGCCGCAGCCGCTCGACGACCTTGTCGAAGGGGGCCCACTTCAGCCGCAGGGCGTCGGCCACTTCCTCCCGCGCCCGCCCCAGCACCTCGCGCACGGTCATCGCGCCCGTGATGTCCTGGCGCAGCACGACCATGTTCACGAAGTAGCCGACGAGGTCCTTGGTCTGCGGGTCGTCCCGCAGGGAGACGGGCGAGCCGACGAGGACCCGTTCCTGCCCGGACAGCTTGGCGAGGAACGTGCCGTACACCGCGAGCAGCGCCATGAACAGCGTGACGCCCTCGCGCTCCGCGAGCCGCTCCAGCTTCTCGCTCACCTCGGCCGGGACGCGCAACGGGACGGTGCCGCCACGGTGTTCCTGCGCGGCGGGCCGCGGCCGGTCGGAGGGCAGGGCGAGCACCGGCAGGTCTCCGGCGAGCCGTTCGGCCCACTCGTCGAGCAGCCGTGTGGTCCGCTCGGGCGTGAGGTGCGTGCGGTGCCAGTGCGCGAAGTCGGCGTACTGCGGGCGTCCCGGCACGGCCTCCACCGGCAGGCCCCGCCCGGTGCGGTCGTAGGCGTCGAGGAGTTCGCGCAGGAAGATCCCGGCCGAGGCGGCGTCGGAGGCGATGTGGTGGATGTTGCAGACGATCGCGCTCTCCTCGCCCCGACCGAGCGCGCAGGTCACCGAGACCACGGGCCCGTGCTCCAGGTCGAAGCGGGTGTTCGCCACGCGCTGGGCGAGCGCGTCGAGTTCCTTGTCGTCGCCGTAGTGCTCGACGCCGTAGTGGAAGGCCGTGTCGTCGTCGGAGACGACCTGGAGGAGCCGGGCGTCGCGCAATGCGTAGGTGGTGCGCAGCACTTCCTGCCGCCGCAGCACCCCGGCGACGGCCCGGCGCAGCCGTTCCCCGTCGAGCCGATACGGCAGCCGCGCCAGGAACGGCCCGTTGTACGCCTGCGGGGTCGGCAGGTACTGGTCGATGAGCCAGATGCCGCTCTGGCCGAACGAGGCCTCCGTCGTACCGCCGGTGCGCGGCGCGGACCCGGCCGTCACCTCCTGCCCGGCGGAGCCGGACCGGCCCCGAGCGAGCCGCTCGGCCATGGCCGCCGCGCTCTGAGCGCCCAATCGTTGCCCGGCCGGCGGGTCGACGGCGAATACGGCCCGCAGCACGGCGCCCAGTTCGTCCAGCAGCGCGGGGTCGTGACAGTGGTCGGAGAAGGCCTCGTCCGGTCCGAGGCCGGGGGACCGGAGCGTTCTCCGTGCCAGGTCCAGAATTGCCGAGGTCAAAGGGTTGTTCACGGGTTCGCCACCCTCCGCGGACATCGGGCGACCGGCGCGGCGCGCGTGCCGGTCGCTGTCGGGCACTTCGTCAGCCGTGCGACGAAGCGGTGGTGGCCTGGGCGCGGGACTCCTCGATGAAGCGCGCCAGCTGCTCGACCGTGCCGTGCCGGAAGACCGACTCGGTGGTGATCTCGATCCCGAATATCTTCTGGAGGCGGGAGGCCAGCTGCACGAAGTGGAGGGAGTTCCCGCCGTGTCCCAGGAAGGAGTCGGTGGTCGAGAAGTCGTCCATTCCGGAGATCTCGATCCAGGACTGGAGGACGACAGCCTCGAGGGGGTTCTGCATGGTCTTCTCGCCTTTCTTGGATTTCTCGTTCCGGTTGTTCCGGCTTTTCTCGTCGTTCCGGGATTCCACGGTGAGGGCGGTGCGGTCGATCTTCCCGTTGACGTTCGTCGGCATTTTCTCCAGGTGCCGGAACGCGGACGGGACCATGTGCGAGGGCACGGCCGCGGAGAGCCGCCGGACCAGGTCCGCGGGGTCGGCGGGGCGGCCGTCGCGGGTGGTGTAGAAGGCCACGAGGTGCTTCTCGCGGGTGTCGTCGTCCTCGAACGCCTTCACGGCGGCGTCCGCGATCCCGTCGAGGGCGCGCATCGCCAGCGTGACGGCGCTGGTCTCCACCCGGAACCCGCGGATCTTCACCATGCTGTCGGACCGCCCGACCAGCACGATGTCGCCGTTCTTGTTCCGTCGGGCGAGGTCGCCGGTGCGGTAGAGCAGCCCGTCGCCGTCCGGGTCCTGGCAGAACTTCTGGGCGGTCAACTCCGGCTGGTCGGCGTACCCGAGGGCCACGCCCGTGCCGCCCACGCAGAGTTCGCCCACCTCGTCGGTGTCGCAGGGGCGCAGCGACGAGTCGTACACCTCCAGCGTGACCGTCGGCAGCGGGCGGCCGATCGGGACGACGCCCGCGCCGTCGACGTCCTCGGGCGAGGTCAGCGGGTGCAGGGCGGTGATGGAGGAGTTCTCGGTGCAGCCGTAGCCGTTGTAGACGACCGCGTCGGTGTGCGCCAGGGCCCGGCGCAGGTGGTCGGGAGAGGGGAAGTCGCCGCTGAGCAGCACGATCCGCACCGAGCGCAGGCACTCCGGTTCCTGGTCGACCAGGGCGTTGAACAGGCCGCAGGGGAGGCTGAGCACGGTCGCGCCGCGTTCCTCGACGGCCTCGCGCAGGACCGGCAGCGAGGGGAGTCCGGGGGGCATCGGCAGCAGGGTGGCGCCGTGCAGGAAGGCGAGCCAGATCTCGATGGTCGAGGCGGCGAACGAGAACGCGGCCGACTGGGTCAGCCCGTCCTGGGGGGTGATGTCGAGGGGGCCGCTGTGCGGGCCGAGCCGCGCCAGTCCGCGGTGCGCGATCCGTACGCCCTTGGGCCGGCCGGTGGAGCCGGAGGTGTACATGAGGAAGGCGGTGTCCTCCGGGCCGGTGCCGGGGTCCCGGTCGTCCTCGGGGAGGTCCTCGGCGCCTCGGACCAGGTCGTCCCGGGCGAGTGCGACGTCGCGGGCTTCGGGGGGCAGATCGTCCGGGTCGTCGCAGATCACCGGCGACGGGCGGGCCTCCCGCAGGATGCGGGCCAGGTACTCCGTGGGATACGCGGGGTCGAGCGGGACCACGCAGCCGCCGGCCTTGAGGACGGCGAGGAGGACCGCGTAGAGGTCGGGCGACCGGCGCATGTGCACTCCGACGCGGTCGCCTCTCCTGATGCCGCGGTCCTGGAGGTGCCGGGCCATGCGGTTGGCCCGCCGGTTCAGGCGGTCGTAAGTGATGCGCTCCGCGCCGTCCGCCAGGGCGACGGCCCCGCCGTGGTCGCGGACCGTCCGTTCGAAGAGGGTGGTGAGGACGAGAGGGGGGTCCGCGGTCGGTGGACCTCCCGCCCGTAACGCGGTTCCTGATTCTTCCGTCGACTTTCTCGGCTGTGCCGGTCCTTTCCATTCCGTCGATTGCGCCGGTTCCGCTGATAAGGACGGGACGTTGTTCTCCATGATTGCTGATCTCCTCTGGTGGGTGTCCGGAGGAAGGGCTCCCGCGATTCCTGGGGAACGCGCACCGCGCATTCCCGGGAGGATATGAGGCGGGCTGGTGCAGGGTCAGCGTGCAAAGGTGAACATATGGTTTCCTTTTGGAAATCGATGCTAATCACGATTTCGCATCGATGTCAAACGCCTGTGCCGTGAAGCGAGTTGAGCGGGTATTTCGTGCGTCGTGCGCGCGTGCCGGCGGACGGCATGGGGTGGCGTGTGTCGCCCAGCTTCCGTGCCGGTCCGTTCTGTCCTCTGTGCCCGTTCGGTGCGATCGGCCGGTACGTGTCCGTGCCGGTCCTCGCACTCCCGTACCCCTGCTTCGGGCCCTCACGCCCCCCAGATGGTGTCCTCAGGGAAATCATTTCCGGCGGACCATGGCGGCCAGGGGGCGAGCCCTTGATATCTTGGTAACTCCCCCACCGGTTACCCCCGTACCGGAAGCGCTCATGACTCCACGAGACGGCTCGACCCCCACCCGCCATCCGGAACCGACCGTTCTGCAGGCAGCCCTGACCCACCTTCAGTGCCTCCTGGTCGCACGCCGGTCCCGCGTCAACCCCGAGGGCGTCAACTGGCACCAGTACGACGTCCTCGAACTCCTGCGGGCGCGCGGCTCCATGCGGCCCTCCGAACTGAGCGACGTGCTGGAGGTCTCCCGGCAGACCACGTCGAAGGCCCTGCGCGTGCTGAAGGACCTGAACCTGGTGACGCAGGTGGCCGCCGACGAGGACCGGCGCGAGCTGAGCACCTCCCTCACCCCCGAGGGGCACCTCTTCCTCGCCCGGATCGCCCGGGGCCACCACGACGTCGCACAGGTCGCCGCCTCGGTCCTCACCAAGGGCGAGAGCGCCCTGTTCGCGGAACTCTGCGAGAAGGTCGCCGCGGCCATGGAGTCCGACCAGGTGCGGTAAGGCCCCCCGGTGTCCCGCCGGGGGGTGCCTCGTTGCGCCGGGCATGAACGACGTCCTTGACGAGTGACGCATACAGCGGCACAAAACAAGGAGGCGCCCGGCCGGGAACTCCGGCCGGGCGCCTCCACTGCTTCCCCTGGCGGGAGCTAGTTCTCCGAGGCGAACGCCATCTCGCGGGCGGCCGTCTCCGTGCCGTCCGCGAGGGTGGCCGTCACGCGGTAGTACGAGGTCGTTCCCTTGGGCCGGGCGGTGTCCACGTACGACCAACTGGTGCTGTCACCGCGCGTCTGGACGTCAACCTTGTCGAAGACGTGGGTCGACCGGTTCCAGCGGTAGACGGTGAAGCCGGTCACCTTGCTGCCGTTGGCGCCCGTGTCGCTGCCCAGCCACCAGGCGACCCAGCCGTTCACGTCGCCGTAGAGGTGGCCGATCGGGGTGTCGCCCACGGCGGGGCCCGCGTCGGCGTCAGGGCGCAGGTCGAGCTCGGTGACGTCCTGGACGGGGGCCCCGGTCTCGACGGTGAGCTGGTTGCCGTACTGGTCGACGGCGATGACGCTGTAGCGGAACTGCTCACCGTCGGCGGCCATACGGTCGAGGTGGTGGGTCTGCGTGAACTCCTTGGGCTTGAGGGTCCAGGTGTCGACGAGCGGCTTGTAGACCCACTCGCCGTCGACGAGGGTGCCCCGCAGGACGCGGTAGTGGTCGAGACCGGGATCGTCACTGGCGTCCCAGCTCAGCGAGACGCCGTCCTCCTGGGCGGTGGCGGTCGTGCCCGTCACCGGGGGCGGCGGCGTGCTGTTTCCGGCGACCGCGACCGGCATCTCGACGGAGGGGGTGCCCCCGTTCCCGGCGTCGTCCACAGCCACGACCGAGTAGTGGTACGTGGCGCCCGGCGGCGGGGCCGCGTCCGTGAAGGACGTGCCCCGGACGCCCTTGGCGACCTCCACGCTCGTGCGCCCGGGCTCCGTGCGCGGCTTGTCATGGCGCAGGACCGTGTACCCGACGAAGTCCTCGCTGGTGGTCTCGGACTTGTCCCATGTCAGCGTGACCCCGCGCTCGTCCTCGACCGCCGTTGCGTTGTGCGCGGTGTCCACGGGGCCCGTCTTGTCCCGCGTGTAGAACTCCGCCGTGCCGGAAGCCGCCGACTCGTTGCCGTGCGTGTCGACCGCCGTGACGACGTAGTAGTACGTGTGCCCGGTCAGCGGCAGCGGCCCCTGGTACCAGGAGGAGGTGAGCGGCTTGTCGCCGTTCAGCCGGTTCGCCGCGGTGAGCGCGACCGGGCTGCCGGTGGTGGAGCGGTACACGTTGTACCCGGCGAGGTCCGCCTCGGTGTTCCCGTACCAGGAAAGGCCGACCTTCTCGGAGTAGTCGGGCTTCCAGGCATCCTCGACCCCCTTCGGCGCCGCGGGAGCGCTCTCGTCGACGGTGGTGACGGACTTGTCCGCCGTGCCCGCGGACTCGTTGCCCGCCTTGTCGAAGGCGCGGACCTCGTAGTAGTAGACCGCGCCGTTCTTCGGCAGCGTGGTGTCCGTGTACGAGGTGGAGGTCGTCGTGGCCAGCGGCTTGGTGCCGTACGAGGTGCCCTGGAGCCGGCGGTACACGCGGTAGCCCGCGAGGTCCATCTCCCTGTTGGCCGTCCAGCTGAAGTCGGCCTGGTACGAGGAGTCGTACGTGAGGGAGGTACCGGTGGGCACGAGGGGCTTGACCGTGTCGACGGTGGCGGACGTGCGGGGCAGGTAGTCCGCCTTGACGTTCGCGGCGCCCGTCCAGTTGACGAAGTCGAAGCGGAGGGTGTGCGTCCCGGATGGGACGGTGATGTTGACGGTCTTCGTCTGGGTCGTCGAGACGTTCTTCCAGATGTCGACCTTGCGCGTGCCGTCGAGGTAGACGCGCAGGCCGTCGCGGGTCGCGACGGGGATCGAGAACGGGCCGCCGGAGCCGAAGTCCCGGGTGACCGTCCAGCGCACGCCGAAGTGGTCGCCGGGCAGCCCGGCGGCGGGGGCGCCGGTGCCCCAGTTCTGATCAATCTTCGAATCGCAGTCGGTCTTCTTCGGCGTACCGGAGAAGGTCGTGTTCGCGTAGAACTGCCGTTTGAAGACGGGCGCCTTACAGGTCACGGTCGCCGTGGCGGCACCGGCGGCGGACGTGCACGTGAGCAGGGTTCCGGTCGTCGCGAGGACGGTGGTCGCGGCGAGGGCGGACGCACGAGTGGCTCGGTTCATGCCTTCCTTCTGTCTGGGTCGGCGGTGGGAAGACGGTGTCTTCCCACCGCCGACCCAGACCTTCGGGAAGGGCGGGGGGTTGTAGTGAGGACCGGCAACGGTCAGTGTGAGTCCTGAAACACCTGGGGACAGCTGACCGCACATGCGAATCGTTGTACGCTCCGAAGACCGCCCTTGACCTGCAGAAAGCAGGCAGGGCGGCTTGCTGACCTGCACCCACAGCAGGGGCCTCCTGCGCTGCCCATCGCCCTACTCGGAAGGCTTGAGGCGTGGCTCGACAGCTTGCCCGTGGGATGGGGTCGTTCTCCAAGGAATGCGGTTGTTCGAGACCGTCTCGTTGCCCGCACTCGTACACGATCCGGTTGCGGGATGCTCTCGGCAGGAAGCGTGAGGCGCTGTGTGCTCGCGCATGGCGACTGCTGCCTTTGCGGTGTTCGCCTCCAGGGCCTCGGCGAACCGCTCGGCCTCGGGGACGAAACGGCCGTCGGGCCGCAGGACGTGGCTCTCCATGAGCATCGCCGCGCGCCTGCTCTCCAGCAGTGCCCTGCGCATGTCGGCGTGCGGGGCCCGGTGACGGCGCCTGTCGCGCGGTTCCCGGCGCGATCAGGTAATCAGGAACGGTGAACAAGGACGCGACCGACCCCTTCGTGCATGTCCGGGGCGCCAGTGAGAACAACCTGCGGAACATCGATGTCGACGTTCCGCGGGACGCCATGGTCGCCTTCACCGGCATCTCCGGTTCGGGCAAGTCCTCGCTCGCGTTCGGCACGCTCTACGCGGAGGCCCAGCGGCGCTACTTCGAGTCCGTGGCACCGTACGCCCGAAGGCTGTTGCAACAGGTCGGCGCACCGCACGTGCAGGAAATCACCGGACTGCCACCCGCCGTGGCCCTGCAGCAGCGACGCGGGTCGCCCAGCTCGCGCTCGACGGTCGGCACCATCACCACGCTGTCCAATCTGCTGCGCATGCTGTACTCCCGCGCCGGCACCTATCCGTCCGGGGCCGCACGGCTGGAAGCCGAGTCGTTCTCACCCAACACCGCGGCCGGCGCCTGCCCGGAGTGCCACGGACTGGGCGTCGTCCACGACGTCGCCGAGGAACTGCTCGTCCCGGACCCTTCGCTGAGCATCCGCGAGGGGGCAATCGCCGCCTGGCCGGGCGCCTGGCAGGGGGCCAACCTGCGCAGTGTCGTGAACGGCCTGGGGATCGACATCGACCGACCGTGGCGCAGGCTCAGGAAGAAGGACCGGGACTGGCTGCTGTACACGGACGAGCAGCCCTCCGTATACATCGAGCCGGAGGAGGACCGCGTCGACTACGGCTACCAGGGCAAGTTCTGGAGTGCCCGCAAGCACGTCATGCACGTCCTCGCCGACTCCAAGAGCGAGAAGATGCGCGAACGGGCGCTCCGGTTCGTCAGGAGCGTGCCCTGCCCCGAGTGTGGGGGCAGCGGACTGCGGCCCGAGGCGCTCGCCGTGACCTTCGCCGGACGTTCCATCGCCGAGATCAACGCGATGCCGCTCACCGAGATCGTGGCGCTTCTACGGCCCGTCGCGGGGCGGTCCGAGGCCGACGCCACCACGTCGACCGCCCGATCCGGGGAGACGACCGAGGTCGCCGTCCGGATCTGCGGCGATCTGGTCGCACGGATCGAGGTACTGCTCGACCTGGGCCTGGGATATCTCAGCCTCGGGCGCCGCTCGACGACCCTGTCGCCCGGCGAGGCGCAGCGCCTGCGGATCGCCACCCAGCTGCGCTCGGGGCTGTTCGGCGTCGTCTACGTCCTCGACGAACCCTCCGCGGGCCTGCACCCGGCTGACGCGGAGCCGCTGCTGGACGTGCTGGACCGTCTCAAGGCGGCGGGCAACTCGCTGTTCGTCGTGGAGCACGACATGGACGTCGTACGGCGGGCGGACTGGGTGGTCGACATCGGCCCCGGTGCGGGCGAGGGCGGCGGGCGCGTGCTGTACAGCGGCCCGGTCGCCGGTCTTGAGCAGGTGGGGGAGTCAGCCACGAGCCAGTACCTGTTCGGGCGCGCCCGACCGGTCGATCACCGCCCGCGCACACCGCACGGCTGGCTGCACCTGCGCGGCGTCTCCCGCCACAATCTGCACGACGTGTCCGTCGACGTACCGCTCTGCGTACTGACGGCGGTGACGGGCGTGTCCGATTCCGGCAAGTCGACGCTGGTGACACAGGTACTCGCCGAGGTCGTCCGCGGCCACCTCGGACTCGTACCCGAGGAGCCCGACGAGGCGCAGCTGGAGGTCGACGTCCAGGACGCGTCGGGGGTCGAGTCGTTCGACCGGCTGGTCCTGGTCGACCAGCGGCCCATCGGCCGGACTCCCCGGTCCAACCTGGCCACGTACACCGGGATGTTCGACGCGGTGCGCAAGCTGTACGCGGCGACGGACGAAGCCAGGGCCCGCGGCTACTCGGCCGGGCGGTTCTCCTTCAACGTGCCCGAAGGGCGGTGCGAGACCTGCCAGGGCGAAGGATTCGTCGCGGTGGAACTGCTGTTCCTGCCGGGCACCTACGCGCCGTGCCCGACCTGCCAGGGCGCCCGGTACAACGCCGAAACGCTGGAAGTCACCTACCGCGGCAAGAACATCGCGGAAGTGCTGGCGCTGTCCGTCGACGCCGCCGCCAAGGTTCTGTCCGACGTCCCGGCCGCCTCCCGCAGTCTGGAGACGTTGCGCGAGGTGGGCCTGGGATACCTGCGGCTGGGCCAGCCCGCGACGGAACTCAGCGGTGGTGAGGCGCAACGCATCAAACTGGCCACCGAACTGCAGCGAGCCCGCCGCGGGCACGCGCTCTACCTGCTCGACGAGCCGACGGCGGGGCTGCACCCCTCGGACATCGCGCTGCTGCTGCGACAGTTGCACCGGCTTGTCGACGCCGGCAACACGGTCGTCGTCGTCGAGCACGACCTGGCCACGATCGCCACCGCCGACTGGATCATCGACCTCGGGCCGGGCGGCGGTGACGCGGGCGGGCGGGTGGTCGCGGCGGGCCCGCCGACCAAGGTGGCGAGGGCCCGCCGCAGCGCCACCGCGCCCTATCTCGCGGCCCGGCTCGCGCGCTCCTGACGACAGAATCGCGATCGCGAATCCCCGAGCACCTGTGGTGCGACCCGTGGCCGGGTGGTCTCGCGCACCAGCGCGGTGCCCGAGTACGCCGACTTTGCGGCAACCGCGGGACCCGACCTGCCGCGGCGGTCCCGCAACCCGGCGTGAGCGGTCGCCTGTGGCAAGAATGACCCCATGCACATGGTGATCGCGGGTGGACACGGAAAGATCGCGCGCCGGCTGACCCGGCTGCTCTCGGCGCGCGGCGACAACATCACAGGGTTGATTCGCAACCCGGACCACGCCGACGACCTGCGCGCGGACGGTGCGGAACCGGTGGTGTGCGACCTGGAGCACGCCTCGCTGGACGAGGTGGCCGGCCACCTCGGCGGTGCCGACGCGGCACTGTTCGCAGCGGGCGCTGGACCGGGCAGCGGCGCGGCCCGCAAGCAGACGGTGGACCGGAATGCGGCCATCCTCCTCGCCGACGCGGCCGAGCGCGCCGGGGTGCGCCGCTTCCTGGTGATCTCCGCGATGGGCGTGGACAGTCCGCCGCCGCCCGGCACCGACCCGGTGTTCGCCGCCTACCTGAGGGCCAAGGGCGAGGCGGACGCCGACATCGCCTCCCGTCCGGGACTGGACTGGACGATTCTGCGCCCGGGGACGCTGACCGACGACCCCGGTAGCGGCCGCGTCACGCTCGCCGAGCACACGGGCCGCGGCCGGGTGCCGCGCGAGGACGTGGCTGCGGTGCTCGCCGCCCTGCTCCACGAGCCCAGGACCGCCGGGCGCATCCTCGAGCTGATCAGCGGGTCCACCCCGGTCGAGGAGGCGGTACGCGCCGTGGCCGGCGGCTGACGTCGCACTCCGCCTTCGCCCGCGTGCGGGTCATGGCTCACACCCGGGCGCTGCAAGAGGCGCAGCGCAGCGAGGCCGACACGGGGCACGTCGCGGAGGCCTCGGACAAGCTGGGAGGATGGACGCGAGCGGCGAAGGAGGCCCGTCATGAAATCCGGAGCCCCTGATTACGACGCCTGGTACTCGCGCACACCCTCGCAGGCCGAGGGCGAGCGGGAGGAGACGGGCGAGCGTACCGCAATGGAACGGCACCCGGACGTCCCCCGGAGCGAGCCGTCCCAGGCCGAGGGCGAACGGGGCGACGACGCCTAGCGCCACTGGACGAACCACCGCTACTCCCGCCGGAGGGGCAGCCTTCCACGGGGCAGCGCCGGCGGCACCCCACGGCCGACTGCCGAACCCTGCCGGGCAGGGTCCGGCCCAGACCGGCAAACCGGGGGGAAAATCCCGCGGGCGAAGGAGGTGAGTGAGCGACCCCTGCCGGTTACCTGGGTGGACCAGGATTCCGGAGTCCGATGAGGGAGAACGGGCCATGACTCACAGTACGAGCGCCCGGGACGTGGTGAAGGCCATCAAGGATGTCGACTTCCCCGCCGGCAAGGACGAGCTGATCGAAGCGGCGAGCCGTTCGGGCGCCGCGCCGGAGGTCGTCAAGGCGCTGCGCGGCATCCCGGCCGAGCAGTACGCCAACCGCGAGGAGGTGGCCCGTTCGGTCCGCGTGGACCCCGACTCCGACCTCGGGCTGAGCCCGGCACAGCGAGCCGAGCAGGCCCGGGCGGGCGGCAGGCCGGGACAGTCCCAGCATCTGCGCGAGGTGCCGAAACCGCCGGTCGAGGAGGAGCTGGACAGCTGACGGCCGGGCCGCTCGCTGCCGGTCGCGCCCGCCCCGCCGGGCCGGAGCCGGTCCCCGGCCCACGCCGGACCACCCCCTCAGCGGGCGTGCCGCCTCGCCGCCCGGTCGGCATCGCCGCCGAGCTGCCCGGCCTGAGCGAGCTCCTCATCGACTCCAGGCGTGGGGCAGCGTGTCGACCCCGCGCGGCACCAGCGGTGGCATCACGGGCCGCACGGAGTCCATCGAGGCCAGCGAGCGATCGGGCCGCCGCCACTGGGTGATCGAACGCAGTCAGCCCAGTACTTCTGCGATCGGGGCGTCGGTGTCCACGTAGCGCACGAGCTTGCGGTTCGCGAATTCCATGATGCCCACGTCGCCGAGTTCGCGCCCGTAGCCGGAGCGCTTGATGCCGCCGAAGGGCAGCTCCGGTCGGGACGCGGTCGGGTGGTTGATCCACACCATGCCCGCCTCCAGCCGGTCCGCGACTCCGCGAGCACGTTGCGGGTCGGCGGCGAAGACCGCGCCTCCCAGGCCGTAGGGGGAGGTGTTGGCCAGTGCCACGGCCTCGTCCTCGTCGGCGACCCGGTAGACCGTGGCGACGGGCCCGAAGAGCTCTTCCCGGTAGGCCCGCATCTCCGGTGTGACATCGGTGAGAAGGGTCGGCTCGACGAAGGCGCCCGGCAGGTCGGGCCGCCCGCCGCCCAGCACCACCGTGGCTCCCTTGTCCACCGCGTCACGAACCTGCTCCATCAGGAGGTCGGCCGCGGCCTCGGAGGACAGCGGGCCGAGCGTGGTGGCGGGGTCGACCGGATCTCCCGGTTGCACTTCGCTCATCCGGTCACGCAGCCCGGTGACGAAGGCTTCGTAGACGTCGGCATGGACGATGAAACGCTTGGCCGCCACGCAGCACTGCCCGGTGTTGCCCATCCGGCCGAGGAACGCGGCGTACACGGTGCGCTCGAGGTTGTGATCGTCCAGCACGACGAAGGGATCACTGCCACCCAGCTCGAGGACGGACTTCTTGACATTGCGGCCGGCGATCTCGCCCAAGCTCACGCCCGCCCGCTCGCTTCCGGTCAGTGACGCTCCCTGAACTCGCGAGTCATCGATGATCTTTCCGACGTCTCTGCCCCGCACGAAAAGATTGGTGTAGACCCCGGTCGGCACCCCCGCATCCGTGAACAGCTGCTCGAGTGCCAGTGCGGACTGGGGGCAGCTACTCGCGTGCTTGAGCAGGATCGTGTTGCCGAGGACGAGGTTCGGACCCGCGAACCGGACGACCTGGTAGAGCGGGAAGTTCCACGGCATCACACCGAGAAGGACGCCGAGCGGCTCGTTCACCAGCACGGCCATGCCCTCGGGCACCGGCAGGGGCCGTTCTTCCAGCAACTCGGGGCCGTGCTCGCCGTAGTAGGTGAGAATGTCGGACGCGAGGTCGACCTCCGCACGGCTCGAGTCGATCAGCTTGCCGACCTCGAGGGTCAGGAGGTGCGCCAGTTCCTCCTTGCGCTCCCTCATGAGCCGGCCGGCGCGTTGCACGAGGGCCCCTCGGTCGGCCGTCGACCGGGCACGCCACTCCGGAAAGCTGGAGTGCGCCGCGGCGATCGCGCGCCCTACGTCCTCCGCGCTCAGCGCCGGGAACTCACGAACCCGTTCACCGGTGTACGGGTTGACCGTGGCGATGGGGCTTCCCTGGGCAGTGACTTGGGCGTCCATGACGCCTCCCTGCAGTCGGGGCCCCTCGGGTTTCCACGCCCGGACCCGCTCACACGTACTGATTGGTCCCATGTCGCGGCAAGCTGATGCACCCGGGCCTTCTGGGGGTTCGCGTCCCATGCGCGGAGTCGCCGCCCGACCTCTGCTACTTCGGCGCTCCGCGTCATGGTGCATGCGCCTCATCAGACGCCACTTCCATGCTCGGGATGGGGGCCACCCCATGCCTGCTCCCGCGGGCGGAAAAGCGCCGGGCTTCGTGGACCTGCGAGCACAAGTGCAGACGGCCTCCGTCGCCGCAAAGGGGACACCGCCGCCGGTCCGCCGGATGTGCGTCAGGGCGCCGTTCTCGTGGGGCACGGCCGGCGCGGCTCCCACGGGCACCCAAAGGACGAGCATGACCTCGCCGGACAAGGTGCCGGCCCGCCTCGCTTCCACCAGGGCGCTCTGGTGTGTTGCCGGCTTGTCGGGGGAGCGGGGTGATGCCGCTCCTCGGGGCGCCCTGACACAGTCCCGCTTCATGCTGCTCCGCCAGGGTAGGAGGAGGTGTTCCTTTTCGGCCGGGGGTGTGGAGGCGCTCAGCAGGCGGGCTCTGCGAATCTCGACCGGTAACAGCCGATGGCGGCGCTGGCGGGAGCGAACGACGCCGTCCGGGTTCCCGGTGGGTGGAGACGGGAGAAGATCACGCCTGATTTCTCCCACGCAACGGATACCGGCACCTCGACGCCGGCGACGACGGCTGGACCGAAATCGTCCTCGACCCGGGCGGCGGCTCCGGCTGATCGCACGCACTTGCAGCGCACGCACATACACGCTCGGGGCACTCTCGGCCGCGCCTTGCACTCCCCGGTCCGGGAAAGAAATCCGGACGGGCCTTGCCGGGTGTGCCAACCACTCGTGGCGTACAACCAGCGACTCGTGAACGGAGCCACACCATGACACAGGAACTGCGGGGATGCGGGTGGCCATTCTGGCCACCGACGGCGTCGAGCGCGTGGAACTCGACCAACCGCGCGGTGCGCTACAGGGCGCAGGGGCGAAGACCGAAATCATCTCGCTCCATCCCGGGGAGATCCAGGCCCGCCAGTTCGACCTCAACGCGGCAGGAACCTTCCCTGCGGACCGCCTGGTCGCCAACACCTTCGTCGACGACTACCACGCCCTGCTCCTGCCCGGCGGCACCATGAATCCCGACCAACTGCGCATGGACCGCGACGCGGTGCAGTTCGTCAGGGACTTCATGGCCAGCGGGAAACCGGTCGCATCGATCTGCCACGGCCCATGGACAGCTGGTCACCAGCCGCGGCCCGGCCGACCTGCCTGCCTTCTGCGCCGCCGTCGTGGAGCAGTTCGCCCTGGGACACCACCCCATGCATTGCTGAACCCAACGGCCTGGCTGCGGACAGAGCAGGCGGTGCACGGTGGAGAACTACGGTGCGCCGTACCAACCTGGAGAGGACGAGGGGGTCGTGCGTCCCGGGTGGGAACCAGGACGACACCCCCGCATCCCCGCCGTCCAGGCGCCGGTGCGCCGACTGATCACAGCAGACTGGTGCGCACGGAAATGCAGGCAGTACGCCGGACACGCCGCTGTCCATGGCGCTCGGGGTCAACTGCGGCTTACAAACCGGGATCATCGAACTGGTCGAGAAGGAAGTCGACCGGTGCGAGGCCCGAGGCGGTGGATTCGCCGTCGTGAAGAAGCTGCTCCGTCCAGATGACCTTGCCGCGGGTCGTGTACCGCGTTCCCCATCGCTGCGCGAACTGCGCCACCAGAAAGAGCCCCCGCCCGCCTTCGTCGGTGGTCGCCGCCCGCCGCAGGCGCGGCGAGGTACCGCTGGCGTCCGAGACCTCACAGATCAGACAGCGTCCGTGCAACAACCGCACGCCGACCGGCGGCGAGCCGTACCGGATCGCGTTCGTGACCAACTCGCTGACGATCAGCTCCGTGGCGAATCCGATCTCCTCCAGCCCCCACTCCCGCAACGTCTCCCTGCAGCGCGCCCGCACCGAGGGAACCAACGCCGGATCGGGCGGCACGTCCCACTCGGCCACGCGCGAGGGCGGGAACATCCGGGTACGTGCCGTCAGCAGCGCGATGTCGTCCGAGGGGTGTGACGGCTTCAGCGCGTCGATCACCGCCTGACACATCTCCTCCGGAGTGCGTTTCCCGGACCCGCCCAAAGCCCGGCGCAGCCTCTCCATCCCGACGTCGAAGTCGTGGGCGCGGTTCTCCACCAGGCCGTCGGTGTACAGCACGAGTTGTGAACCCTCCGGCAGGGACACCTCGGTGCTCTCGAAGGGGTAGCCGCCCAGACCGAGGGGCGCCGAGACCGGCACCCCAAGGGAGGTGACCGTCCCGTCCGGGCGCACCACCACCGGTTCCGGGTGTCCCGCACGGGCCATCGTGCAGGTCCCCGCCACCGGGTCGTAGACCGCGTACAGACAGGTCGCTCCGGTCACCGCCTCCCCTTCGTGGCCATCCACGGCATCACCGCTGTTCTCCTCGTTGTCCATGCGCACAACCAGGTCGTCCAGGTTCCCGAGCACCTCGTCCACGGGCAGGTCCAGGGTGGAGAAGTTGTGCACAGCGGTACGCAGCCGACCCATCGTCGCCGCCGCGTGCAGCCCGTGACCGACGACGTCACCCATCACCAGGGCCACGCGCGCGCCCGGAAGCGGGATGACGTCGAACCAGTCCCCGCCCACCCCCGCCTCCGAGGGCAGATACCGCCAGGCCACCTCCAGCGCGTCCTGCTCCGGCTGTCCACGCGGCAGCAGACTGCGCTGCAGCGCCACCGCCATCGCGTGCTCCCGGGTGAACCTCCGGGCGTTGTCGATGGCTACCGCCGCCCGTACGGCCAGTTCCTCCGCGAAGGTGACATCCTCCGGCTCGAACGCAGGGGAATCCGCCGTCCGGTAGAAGTTCGCCACGCCCAGCGGTACGTTCCGCGCCCGCAGCGGCACGGCCACCAGCGACCGCAGCCCGCCCTCCAGGGCCTTCCAGGCGCGCTCCGGGTCCTGTTCCCGCCAGCCGTCTGCCCGGCGCAGGTCCGTCTCCAGCATTCCCCGCCCCTCCTGCAGCGTCCGCATCTGCGGGGTGCGGGGCGAGAACGCGATCACTTCGTCCAGCGGATACACCGGCATCATCCGCTGTTCGCCGCCGATCGCCGCCCGGCGCAGATGCCGCCAGCCCTCCGCCGTCGGCTCCCACCCCCGCAGCACCGCGTCGAGCAGATCCACCGTAACGAGGTCGGCGAACTGCGGCGCCGCCACGTCGGCCAGCTCCTGGGCCGTACGCCTCACATCCAGCGTCGTCCCGATCCGCACCCCGGCCTCGTACAGCAGCCTCAGCCGCTCCCGCACGACCTCGGCCCGACCCGAGATCTCCGCCAGCTCCGTGGTGTCCCGGAGGGTCACCACGCTGCCTCCCCGGTCGCCCTGCGGGTACGTCGGCCGTTTGTTCACCGCCAGCAGTCGGTCCCCCGCGCGAAGCACCTCGTCGGTGACCTCCTCCGGCGACGACAGCAGGCTCATGACCGGCTCCGGCAGTCCCAGCTCCCGCACCGAGCGCCCCCGCACGTCAGCCGGCAGTCCGAGAAGCCGCGTCGCCTCGTCGTTCGCCAACAGCAGCCGTCCGTCGGAGTCGGTGATCAGCACCCCTTCCCGCACCGCGTGCAGGACCGCGTCGTGGTGCTCGTACATCTGTGCCAGCTCCACCGGAGCCAGGCCGAAGGTCTGCCGCCGCAGCCGCCGGGACACCAGCGTCGTTCCCGTCAGGGCCAGCGCCAGCGCGACCGCGCCGCTGGCCAAGATGATCGGCAGCTGCGGCAGCCACCGCCCCGCCACGTTCTTGACCGTGATTCCGGCGGAGACCAGGCCGACCACCTTGCCGCGCGAGTCGGTCACCGGGACCACCGCCTGCACGCCCGTCCCCCGGCCCGCGGGCAGAGGCGGCCCACCGGCCTGCTCGACGACGGTACGGCCCTTCAGCGCCGGTGCGATGGTGCCGACGAACTTCTTCCCGATCTCCCCCGGATAGGGGTAGGTGTAGCGAATCCCCTTGGTGCTCATGACGACGACGAAATCCATGCCTGTGCGCTTGCGCGCCGCCTCGGCCCGCGGCTGGAGCACCGCTGAGGGGTCCCGGCTCTGCAGTGCCGCGGCCACGCCAGGGGCACTCGCGAACGACTGGGCCACGATGACCGACTCCCGTCGCCCCTGCTGCAGAGCGTCATTCGCCGTCTGGAGCACCATGCCCACCACCGCGGCCACCACCAGCAGGACCACGATGACGACCTGGAGGAGAAACACCTGACCGGCCGCACTGCGCAGATTCATTCGAGAAGCGCGACCTTCGCGCGAGCGTCCGACGGGCGGATGACGTTCCGGGCTCAGAGGGCGTCCGGAGAATGCCTCCATACACCCTTGATAACACCATTGTGGGCAAGCCGACGCTGATCAACTCCGTCGCGCGGCTGCCGCGTCGCAGCAGCAGAGGGCGTCGGTGCAGGAAGCAACGAGCTGAGCGAGAGCAAGGCGTCGAGAGCAGATACCCGTCTGCGCCGCATCGCTGGCGCGGTCGCCTGCTCACCGGGAGCAGACGCAGCCGTAACACGGCTTCCAGCCACCTACGCGGAGCACTCTGGAGTCCCAGGGCGCCCACAGCGGACGGCGGACGGCGACGACAGCGATGTCGTCATCGAGCCTTCCGCCGCCTGAGCCGCCAGATACAGCGACTCGACATCGAGGCCTTGGACACGGCGTGGCAGCGGGCGCAGCAACACCTGCTGCGCTGCGTCGGCGACGAGCCGGACCTGGAAGAGCGTTTCCTCTCGCTGGACGAAGATGACTCGTATATGCGGCCGTCAAGGTGACCGCGACGATCGCAGCCGCCGTGTAGGGCGTTCCGAGATCGGAGTACACGAGGCTGAGCCCGATCATGGTCAGCAGGCAGAACGCCCCCAGCGCGATCGGCGGGAGCACGGGCCACATCGCAGCGGCGAGGGCGGGTGCGGCAGGCAGGAGACGGCTGAAGGCGATCTCCCTGAGAGGGGCGAAGGCCAAGCCGGTGATGAGACGGTGAGAATCACGGGGGACAGCAGGACGATCTCGCGTCGGGCATCGGATGAAGGACGGTGGTGCCGGGGTCGTCCTGTCCTGATCACAAAAATCATCTTAACGGGGCATAACGGGCTTCGTTCCGTGAGGGCGTCGGCGCCCATGCGAGCCGACCGCCGCTGGACCGCGCCGTGCAGCCCCCTCAGAACGCCCCCGGCTGCGAGCGGCCCTTCCGGGGTGGGCAGCCCAGGAGTCGGAGCCCGTCGTCAAGGACCGACAAGGCGAAGCTCGCGCCTCCCCGGGCCGAGCCTCACTCTTCCTGGGAGCGGTGGGGGAGCGCCTCGACTTACCTGATGACTCATCAGACAAGTCAACATCCGGTCAGCATGAGTCGCCGGGCTTTCCTGGAGGATTGCCCGAGCAGGCGCCGGTGCGGCGCGAAAGCCCAGGCGTGAAGCCGTCTCGCCCGAGCGGAGCGATGTTCCTCACAATTCTCGACCCGCGTGTCCCGGTGTACAGTCGAGACCGCCCTTGACCTGCACAAAGCAGGCAGGGAGCCGTCTTCCAGGAGTTCAACATGCTGCGCACCATGTTCAAGTCCAAGATCCACAGAGCCACCGTCACCCAGGCCGACCTGCACTACGTGGGATCCGTGACCATCGACGCCGACCTGCTCGACGCCGCCGATCTGCTGCCCGGTGAACTCGTGCACATCGTGGACATCACCAACGGCGCCCGGCTGGAGACGTACGTCATCGAGGGCGAGCGCGGGTCCGGTGTGATCGGGATCAACGGGGCCGCGGCCCATCTCGTCCACCCCGGCGACCTCGTGATCATCATCAGTTACGCCCAGGTGACGGATGAAGAGGCGCGGGCACTCGCCCCCCGGGTCGTGCACGTGGACCGCGACAACAGGATCGTGGCCCTGGGGGCCGACCCGTCCGAGCCGGTGCCCGGGTCGGACCAGCAGCGCAGTCCGCAGGCCGTCAGGGCCTGACCGAAGGATCCGCAGAAGAGGAGGAGCGTGTCCATGAGCGACCCGGAGATCCGCGACGACCGGGCGGCGGGCCGACTGGAGGCCGTGTCCGGCGGTGAGGTCATCGGACGCATCGAGTACTTCGTACTCGAAAGCCCCGAGCGCGCGCTCGTGCCCGTCCACACGATCGTCGAGCCGGCCCACGAGGGCAAGGGCATCGCCGGTTCGCTCGCGCGCGAACTGTTCGCCCTCGCCGGCCGCGAGCACAGCGCGGTCGCCTCCCTCTGTCCCTACGTCACCAAGTGGATCGAGCGACACCCCGACGAGGCCTCGCCCGCCGATCAGGATCTGGTCGTGGCAGCGAAGGAGTGGCTGACGGCCCATCCCGGGCGCTGCTGACCCGGCCCCACCCCTCTCCGCCTCCAACCCCCAACCTCCTTCCCCCCACCTGGTCCACACCGGTCCCGCGGTCGAGTGACTGCGGGCGCGGGGGCCGGGTAGGCGGGGATTAGTCCAGAGCCGGAGTCGACCCACTGGCTGGAGGACCTGATGACGAACCCGATCCCCGACCCCGTGCCGCCGGCGCCGACACCGGGCCCCGATCCCCAGCACCCGGACCCGCATCCCGATCCGGTGCCGAACCCGCAACCCCCGCCGGGCCCGGAGCCGACCCCTCCGCCGCCCGCGCCCACCCCGCCGGCGCCGCCGGGCCCCGACCCCGTGCCGGGTCCCGACCCGTCCCCGATCCCCCCGGGACCGGAGCCCGTGCCGAACCCGGAGCCCGGTCCGCCCCTGTCGTGACCCTCGTACGCGAACGGGGCGGTGGACGGCCACTCGTGCCGTCCACCGCCCCGCTCACCTTCCCGAGGGTCAGGCGCCTAGGCGGAGGTCTCCGACCGGTCCCCGCCCCACAGCGTGTGGAACGAGCCGTCACGGTCCACCCTGCGGTACGTGTGCGCACCGAAGTAGTCCCGCTGCCCCTGCGTCAGCGCCGCCGGCAGCCGCTCCGCGCGCAGGGCGTCGTAGTAGGCGAGGGCCGCGGCGAAGCCGGGCGTCGGCACACCCTGGCGGGTCGCGGCGACCAGCACCTCACGCCAGTCGTCCTGGGCGTCCGCGATCTCCTGCGCGAACGTGGCGTCCGACAGCAGGCTCGGCAGATCCGGCCGGGTGTCGTACGCGGACCGGATCCGGTCCAGGAACGCCGCGCGGATGATGCAGCCGCCCCGCCACAGCGCCGACACCGCGCCGAGGTCGATGTCCCAGCCGTACTCGTCGCGGGCCGCGTCGATCTCGTGGAAGCCCTGCGTGTACGACACGATCTTCGACGCGTACAGGGCCTGCTCGACCCGGTCCGCGAACGCCCGGGCCTCGGCCTCGCTCAGCGGCTGCGCCTTCGGGCCGGCCAACTCGCGCGAGGCCTCCCGCAGCGCCGCGTGGCCCGACAGGGAGCGTGCGAAGACCGCCTCGGCGATACCCGACACCGGCACACCCAGGTCCAGGGCGATCTGCACGGTCCAGCGGCCGGTGCCCTTCTGCTCGGCCTGGTCGACCACCACGTCCACGAACGGCTTGCCCGTCTCCGCGTCCACGTGCGACAGCACCTCGGCCGTGATCTCGATCAGGTACGAGTCGAGACGGCCCCGGTTCCAGGTCCGGAAGATCTCCGCGATCTCGGCGGGGGAGTACCCGGCGACGTCCCGCAGCAGCTGGTACGCCTCGCCGATGAGCTGCATGTCCGCGTACTCGATGCCGTTGTGCACCATCTTCACGAAGTGCCCGGCACCGTCCGGACCGACGTGCGAGACACACGGCGTGCCGTCGGCCGCCTTCGCCGAGATCTTCTCCAGCATCGGGCCCAGCGAGTCGTACGACTCCTTCGGTCCGCCCGGCATGATGCTCGGGCCGTTCAGCGCGCCCTCCTCGCCGCCGGAGACGCCCATGCCGACGAAGTGGATGCCCTGCTCGCGCAGGTCCCGTTCCCTGCGCCGGGTGTCCGCGAAGTGCGCGTTGCCACCGTCGATGATCATGTCGCCGGGCTCCAGCAGCGGCGCGAACTCCTGGATCACCGCGTCGGTCGGCTCACCGGCCTTCACCATCACGACCAGGCGCCGCGGCCTCTCCAGCGCCGCCACGAAGTCCTTGGCGCTCTCGCACGCGACGAACTCCCCCTCGCCGCCGAACTCCTCCACCAGGGCGTGCGTACGCGCGGGCGTCCGGTTGTGCACCGCGACCGTGTAGCCGTTGCGGGCGAAGTTGCGGGCGAGGTTGCGGCCCATGACCGCGAGACCGGTGACGCCGATCTGCGCTGTACTGCTCATTCGGTTCGCTCCTAAAGACCTCGGTATCGGTGCTGCCGGTGGGGCCCCACAAGCATGCCCCCGTCGACCATCCTGACGTGCCACTACCTCGTGCGCACGCGCGGGTCGCACGACATCGCGCAGGCTGATACGGACCAGAGCCCCGTCGCACTCAGCCGACGCACGCGTCCCCGCGCACGGCGCACCCGCGCACCGGGTGCCGTACACGGTGCGCCACCGAGGCGCACGTCGCGCAACAGGGGCCTCATACCGGCCATTTGGGCTCCCGGGCGGCGAAAAGCCGTCTTGTTCTGGCCGGTTAGCAGCGCTTACTTTTGCCCCTCCTGACGCATGTCTAGGGGGGCTATCGATGGCCGTACGCGGCCGGCACCGCCGGTATCAGCCGAACAGGATCAACCGCGCCTCACTCACCGTCACGGCGGGCGGCGCGGGCATGGCACTGCCGTTCATGGGCACCGGCGCCGCTCAGGCGGCGGACATGGACACCTGGAACAAGGTCGCCGCCTGCGAGTCCACCAGCAACTGGAGCATCAACAGCGGCAACGGCTTCTACGGCGGACTGCAGTTCACCCAGTCCACCTGGGAGGCCTACGGCGGCCGGGCCTACGCGGCACGCGCGGACCTGGCGAGCAAGGACCAGCAGATCGCCGTCGCGGAGAAGGTGCTCGACGGGCAGGGCCCGGGGGCGTGGCCCGTCTGCTCCGCACGGGCCGGACTGACGCGGGGCGGCGGCGAGCCCGGTGTCCGGCCGGCCGCCGAGCGCACCGGGCAGAGGGACGCGAAGAAGAAGACCTCCCTCGAGGAGGTACGGCCGCAGTCCACGCCGCAGTCCCGGGCGGGCAACACCGAGATGTACACCGTGGTCCGCGGCGACACCCTCTCGGGCATCGCGGACGAGCAGGACGTGCGGGGTGGCTGGCGGGGCCTGTACACGGCCAACCGGTCGGCCATAGGGTCCGACCCGGACCTGATCGTGCCCGGCCAGCGCCTCGCGCTGCGCGGCGAGGGCGCCACGAAGACGCGTCCGGCGCACAAACCGGCGCCGTCGGCCGGGCCCTCGACGAAGAAGCCGGCCCAGGACAGTGCCAGGGAGCGGTCGAAGGAGCGGTCCAAGGACAAGGCCGACGAGCGGGCCGGCCGGTCCACGGCCACCCGGCAGGGCCTCGTCGCGCCCGTCGGCGCCTCGCTCGGGACGCCCTACCGCAAGGCGGGCTCCTCCTGGTCGAAGGGCTACCACACCGGCATCGACTTCCCCGTGCCCACGGGCACCTCGGTCAAGTCGGTCGGTGCGGGCAGCGTCGTCAGCGCGGGATGGGGCGGCTCGTTCGGCTACCAGGTCGTGGTCCGGCACGCCGACGGCCGGTACAGCCAGTACGCCCATCTGTCCGCGATCTCCGTGCGGGACGGGCAGTCGGTGAGTGCCGGCCAGCGCATCGGCCGCTCCGGTTCCACCGGCAACAGCTCGGGCCCGCATCTGCACTTCGAGGTGCGGACGGGGCCCGGTTTCGGCTCGGACGTCGACCCGGTGGCGTACCTGCGGGCCGGCGGCGTCAGGATCTGACGCGCATGCGGTGCCGGTCGACCGTGGGGAGCGGGACGTACGGGATGCCGTAGAAGGGGACGTAGGAGAGCGGGCGTTCGTCGTCGGCCGCCGGCGACGGCTCCCCGCTCTCGGGCGCGGCATCCGCACCGGGTGCCGCCACTGCCCCCGGCCCCGTCGCGAGCACCGTGAGCCGCGCCTCCGGCCCGGGTACGAGCACGGCCGCCGCCGGTCGCGGTCCGGGCCCGGGGACGGACACGCCCTCCACGCGTGGCCGCCCACCGGCGGCCTCGGCCACGGCTGTGACCGGCCCTGGCACAGCCACCGGCTCGGACGCCGCGATGGACCGGGGTGCCACCCTGGGCTGCGATGCTGCGACCGGCCCGGCCACAGCCGCAGGCCCGGGGGCGGCGCCGGACCGGGGCCCCACCCCGGGCTGCGATGCCGCGACCGGCTCCGGCACCACCGCGGGCTCGGGGGCGGCGCCGGACCGAGGTGCTTCGATCGGCCCGGCCCCGGCCACCGGCCCGGGTGCCGCATCCGCCGGCTGCCCGTGTGTGAGCCGCTCCGTCGTCAGCAGGATCAGGCCACCCGCCGCCACCACACCGCAGCTCAGCGCGAGCGCTGTCCCCGTGGTGCCGTAGCGGAAGGTTTCGCCGAACATCGTGATGCCCACCGCGGCCGCCACCACCGGGTTCACGACCGTCAGCGTGGCCAGCGGGGCGGCGAGGCCGGCGCCCCGGTAGGAGGCCTGCGACAGCAGCATCCCGGCCGTGGCGAGGACGCCGATCACGGCGAGGGAGGGCACGTCCGCAGCCGACACACCGCCGGTCCAGTCGACGGCAACGGTCTTGGTGAACACCGAGGACATGCCGAACGCGATCCCCGAGGCCGTCGCCAGCAGCATGCTGCGCACCGCCGGATGCCGGTGCGCAGCCCGGGCCGCGATCATCAGCGAGACGACCACACCGGCGGTGACGACGGCGACGGCCACCCGCTGTGCCGTGTCCAGCGACCGCGCGTCGGACGCGGCGACCAGGGAGAGCAGACCGGCGAGCCCCACCGTCGCCATGATCGCGCCGCGCCAGGCCGTGGCACCGGCCTTGCGGCCGACGAACAGCGCCGCCATGGGCAGCGCCACCACGATGGTCAGTGCGCCGAGCGGCTGCACGAGGCTCAGCGGGCCGTAGGCCAGAGCCACCACGTGCAGCAGTCCACCGAGACCGTTCAGCCCGACCGCCGCCCACCAGCCCGGCCGGCGCAGCGGCGCGTACTGCTCGCCGGGCGAGGACTCCGCCACCCGCTCCTGCACGATCGCCCCGCCCGCGTAGGCGAACGCGGAGACGAGCGACAGCAGGACGGACAACGCGAGGGCGCTCATCGGCTGCTCCTCTGCGTGAGGCGGGGGCGATCGGCCCGACGCGGCGAAAGGTGGGCTTTCATGACCAACACCCTGCCGTGTCCAGGTCTTCCCGTCGTCGTCCCTGAGCACTCATTGGGTCCTACTGCCGATGGAGTACGCGGGGAGCACCGTCATCCCCAGGGTGGGCGGGTCCGGTCGGGGGTCACCGGGCGCGTCCCCTAAGGGCCTTGGTACTACTGCTGTTCGTGGACCTCGACCCCGACCTCGCCGCGCTCCGCCCGCTCGCCGGCTTCTTCGTGCTGCGCACGCGAGGAGCACCGGCCGGGTCCCTTCCCACTCTCGCACAGGCGTATGCCACAACGTCACCGGAAGTGTCAGGAAATCCCCTGTTTTTTCGTGTGCAGAAGGTCGCGACCGCCCTGCGGGTCCCGGAGCCGCGGGTCGCCGCGTCCGTGACCCACCAGGGTCTCGCGGCCCGGCTCTGGTCGGTCGCCCTCGGCTGCGCCGCGCTGTACGGCCGCGTCCCCGACCTGGACGCCCGGCTGCTGCGCTGGGACGCCGACGGCAGCGCCCCCGACGACCTGTGGCTCACGGAGGTCACGCCCCTGCCCGGTGACGCCCCGACGGTCGCGGACCTCGTCCTGGACGGCCACCTCGCTCCCCTGGCGGCGGCCCTGCGCTCCCGTCACGGTCTCGCCATCGGCCTGCTGCGGGGCAACGCCGCCTCCGCGCTGGCCGGGGCCGCCCGGGAACTGGACCGCTGGGCCCGGCGGCACGGCCGTGGGGACATCGCCGCCCGGGCCCGCTCCCTGGCCGCGGAACTCCTCGCGGACCCCCGGCTCACCGGCGCCGGAACCCTCACCGGCAGCGCCTTCCGGCGCCGCAGCTGCTGCCTCTACTACCGGGTCCCCGGAGGGGGCGTCTGCGGCGACTGTTGCTTCCCACGACCGCCCCGCTCTTCCCCACGCGCCTCATCTGGGTGACCATGAAAGGGAACGGCCGCTGAGAGCAGGGAGTTGCGGGTGCGCGTCGGACTGCTGACCCGGGAGTACCCGCCGGACGTGTACGGCGGTGCAGGTGTCCATGTGGAGTTCCTCGCCCGGGAGCTGCGACCACTGGTCGACCTGGACGTGCACTGCTGGGGCGAGGGCCGCGCCGACGGTGTGCGCAGGCACCGGCCCTGGTCGGCGCTCGACGGCGCCAACGACGCGCTGCGCACGTTCTCCGTCGACCTCGCCATGGCCGCCGCTCTGGAAGGCCGCGAACTGGTCCACTCCCACACCTGGTACGCCAACCTCGGCGGCCACCTCGCGAAGATGCTGTACGGCATCCCGCACGTCATGACCGCGCACTCGCTGGAGCCCCTGCGCCCCTGGAAGGCCGAGCAGCTCGGTGGCGGCTACGAACTGTCCAGCTGGGCCGAACGCACCGCGATCGAGGCCGCCGACGCGGTGATCGCCGTGTCCGGCGCCATGCGCGAGGACATCCTCGGCTGCTACCCGGCGCTCGACCCGGAGCGGGTCCACGTCGTGCACAACGGCATCGACACCACGCTCTACCGGCCCGACCCCGGCACGGACGCCCTGGACCGGATCGGCCTGGACCGCTCCCGCCCGTACGTGCTGTTCGTCGGGCGTATCACCCGGCAGAAGGGCGTGCCCCACCTGCTGCGCGCGGTGCGCGACATCGACCCGGCCGCGCAGGTCGTGCTGTGCGCGGGCGCCCCGGACACGCCGGAGATCGACCAGGAGTTCCGCGAGCTGTTCGGGGAGCTGAGCGGGGTCCGTGACGGGGTGTTCTGGATCCCGAAGATGCTGCCGCGCCCGGAGGTGATCCAGCTCCTCACCCACGCCGCCCTCTTCGTCTGCCCGTCGGTGTACGAGCCGCTCGGCATCGTGAACCTGGAGGCGATGGCCTGCGGCACGCCGGTGGTGGCCTCGGCGGTCGGCGGCATCCCCGAGGTCGTGGACGACGGCACGACAGGGCTGCTCGTCCAGCCCGGCGACGACTTCGAGGCGGGGCTCGCCCGGGCCATGGACACCGTCCTGGCCGATCCGGCGGCCGCCCGGCGGATGGGCGAGACCGGGCGGGGGCGCGCGGTCGGCGAATTCGGCTGGGACGCGGTGGCCCGCCGCACGGTCCGGCTCTACGAGGAGATCGTCAAACAGGCTTAGCGGGTACTGCACAGGGGCAGGCATCGGGAAATCGGCGTGAGGGGAGCGGCCATGCGTGGTGGTGGTCCTTCGGTCCTGGGGATCGTGCTGGCGGGCGGCGAGGGCAAGCGGCTGATGCCCCTGACCGCGGACCGGGCCAAACCGGCGGTGACCTTCGGCGGCACGTACCGCCTGGTCGACTTCGTCCTGTCCAACCTCGTCAACGGCGACATCCTGCGCATCTGCGTCCTGACGCAGTACAAGTCGCATTCGCTCGACCGGCACATCACGACCACCTGGCGGATGTCCAACCTGCTGGGCAACTACGTCACGCCCGTGCCCGCCCAGCAGCGCCTCGGCCCGCGCTGGTACCTGGGCAGCGCCGACGCGATCCTGCAGTCGCTGAACCTCGTCTACGACGAGCAGCCCGAGTACGTCGCCGTCTTCGGTGCCGACCACGTCTACCGCATGGACCCGCGCCAGATGCTCGCCCAGCACATCGAGAGCGGCGCGGGGGTGACGGTGGCCGGTATCCGGGTGCCGCGCACCGAATCCTCGGCCTTCGGGGTGATCACGCCGGGCTCGGACGGCCAGACGGTGGAGCGCTTCCTGGAGAAGCCGACCGACCCGCCGGGTCTCTCGGACGACCCGAACTGTGTCTTCGCGTCGATGGGCAACTACATCTTCACCACCAAGGCCCTCATCGAGGCGCTCAAGCGGGACGCGGAGGACGAGTCGTCCGTGCACGACATGGGCGGCTCGATCCTGCCCCAGCTCACCGACCGGGGCGAGGCCGCGCTGTACGACTTCAGCGCCAACCACGTCCCCGGCGAGACCACCCGCGACCAGGGCTACTGGCGGGACGTCGGCACGCTGGACGCCTACTACGAGGCCCACATGGACCTGATCGCGGAGCGCCCCGCCTTCAATCTGTACAACCGCAGCTGGCCCATCTACACGCACTCGTACCAGCTCTCGCCGGCCCGCTTCAACGCCGGGGGCATCGCCAGCGAGTCGATCATCAGCGCGGGCTGCCTGGTGCGCGGGCAGGTCACGCGGTCCGTGCTGTCGCCGGGCGTGGTGGTCGACCCGGGGGCCGTGGTGCAGGGCTCGGTGCTGCACGACAACGTGCACATCGGCCGGGGCGCGGTGGTGCGCGGCGCCGTCCTCGACAAGAACGTCGAGGTGCCGCCGGGCGCGACGATCGGCGTCAACCCCGAGCGGGACGCGGAGCTGTACACCGTGTCCAAGGGCGGAGTCATCGCCTTGGGCAAGGGGCAGTTGGTCACCTGACGCCCGACGGCGTGAACGCCTTGTCCTGACATACGCGTGGCGTGGCGTCCGCGTTGATCATCGACCCATGACGCCTCCCGGGTGACTCGCACGGGGTGCCCGGCGACGCAACCTGTGCTGAACTGACGGCACATGCACCATAAGTCCCGCCCCCTCCGCCGGGGCGGGACTTAATCTGCTGTTAACTGTACGTAGCCTGATCGTACTTGACCGTAATCGGCTGGGGGCGGTTGACTGCTGGCCCACCCGTCGTCGACGCGAGGCAAGCCCTTGACTGCTGATCTGCTCGCTCCTCTCGACCTGGCGTTCTGGAACCTGGAGTCCGCCGAGCACCCGATGCACCTCGGCGCGCTCGGGGTCTTCTCGGCCCACTCGCCCGCCGCGGGCGCCCACGCGGCGGACCTGCTCGCGGCCCGGGCCGCCGGTGTCCCCGGGCTGCGGATGCGCATCCGCGACGTGTGGCAGCCGCTGCCCTCGGCCCTGCGCCGGCCGCTGGCCTTCGGCGGCGCGGCCCGTGAGGCGGACCCGGACTTCGACCCGCTGAACCACGTACGGCTGCACGCCCCCACCGCCGATTTCCACGCGGTGGCGGGCCGGCTCATGGGGCGCCCCCTGGAGCGCGACCGGCCGCCCTGGGAGGCCCATGTGCTGCCGGGCGAGGACGGCGTCTGCTTCGCCGTGCTGTTCAAGTTCCACCACGCCCTGGCCGACGGGCTGCGGGCGCTGACCCTCGCGGCGGGCGTCATGGACCCCATGGACATGCCTCCGCCCCGGCCCCGCCCCGCCGTGACCCCGCGCGCTCTCGTGCCGGACGTGCGCGATCTGCCCGCGATGATGCGCGGCGCCCTCTCCGACGTGAGCCGCGCCCTGGACATCGGCGCCTCCGTCGCCCGATCCTCCCTCGACGTGCGCTCCACGCCCGCTCTCACCTGCGAGCCGAGCGGCGCCCGCCGTACCGCCGGAGTGGTGCTCGACCTGGATGACATCCACCGCATCCGCAAGACCGTCGGCGGCACCGTCAACGACGTCCTCATCGCCGTCGTCGCGGGTGCCCTGCGCCGCTGGCTCGACGAGCGCGGCGACAGCAGCGAGGGCGTTGCGCCCCGCGCGCTGATCCCCGTCTCCAAGCGCCGCCCCCGTACGGCGTACCCGCAGGGCAACCGGCTCTCCGGGTACTTGATACGGCTTCCGGTCGACGACCCGGACCCGCTGACCCGTCTGGCAGCGGTCCGGGACGCCATGGATCGCAACAAGGACGCCGGCCCCAACCGGGGCGCGGGCGCCGTCGCCCTGCTCGCCGACCACGTCCCCGCCCTCGCCCACCGGCTCGGCGGGCCCCTGGTCGGCCAGGCGGCCCGGCTCTGGTTCGACCTGCTGGTCACCAGCGTGCCCCTGCCCAGCCTGGGCCTGAAGCTCGGCGGCCACCCCCTCACCGCCGTCTTCCCCTTCGCCCCGCTCGCCCCCGGCCACTCCCTGGCGGTCGCGGTCTCCACCTACCGGGGGAGTGTCCACTACGGCCTCGTCGCCGACGCCGAGGCGGTCCCCGACGTCGATCTGTTCGCGGCGGCCGTCTCCAAGGAGGTGGCGACGCTGATCAAGGCCTGCCGGTCCTGATCGGGGCGGATTTGGCGGTGCGACCCGCCGCTGAAGTAAAATCCGCCCTTCGAAAGCGGGCGCGACCGGCGCGCCGCGAGGGCAGAGCAGGGAACGACAGCGGCGATGACGGTGACACAGGACGGCGCGCAGGCCATGGACGAGGCCGGCGGGCTCTCGTACGGACCCGGCATCGACCCCGAGCGCCTGGCCGTCTGCCTCAGCGTGCTCGAGGAACTCGACAAGCTGGAGGTCGACCACCCGGACGCCATCGCGGTGCGCCGGGCCACCGCCGGGATCTACCGCACGGTCAAGCAGCGCCGCCGCCAGGAGCGCCGGGCCGCCAAGACCGCCCACGACAAGGCGGTCACGGAGGCCACCGCGACCGGCTCCGCCCAGCGCATCGACGACGAGACAGAGGGGCTGCTGCCGTCGTCGGCCACCGAGGAAGGCCGGATCGCGGGCATACTCCAGCGCCCCCGCTCCTGCTACACCTGCAAGACCCGGTACGTGGAAGTCGATTACTTCTACCACCAGCTCTGTCCGGACTGCGCCCGCGTGAACCGCGAGAAGCGCGACGTCCGCGCCGACCTCACCGGCAAGCGGGCCCTGCTCACCGGCGGCCGCGCCAAGATCGGCATGTACATCGCGCTCCGGCTGCTGCGCGACGGTGCGCACACCACGATCACCACGCGCTTCCCCAAGGACGCCATCCGCCGCTTCAAGGCCATGGACGACTCCGCGGACTGGATGCACCGCCTGGAGGTCGTCGGCATCGACCTGCGCGACCCGGCACAGGCCGTGGCCCTCGCCGAACAGGTCGCGGAGGCGGGACCGCTCGACATCCTCGTCAACAACGCGACGCAGACCGTGCGCCGCCTGCCCTCCGCCTACGCCGCCCTCGTCGAGGGCGAGAGCGCCCCGCTGCCCGCCGGTGAGCTGCCCGCCCACCACGTCATCGGCGCCTTCAACTCCGGCGCGGTCGACGGCATCGCCGCGCTGCCGCTGGGGACCAGCGGCCTCGACGCCCAGAAGGTCGCCGACCTCGCGCTGGTCGCGGGCAACGCCAGCGTCGAGCGGCACCTGGACGGCACAGCGATCGACGCGGGCGGTCTCGTGCCCGACGTGGTCGACTCCAACACCTGGGTGCAGACGATCGAGCAGATCTCGCCCGTCGAGCTGCTGGAGACGCAGCTGTGCAACTACACGGCGCCGTTCATTCTGATCAGCGCGCTGCGGCCGGCCATGGCCGAGGCCGCCAGGAAGGCGGAGAGCGGGCGCGCGTACGTGGTGAACGTGTCAGCGATGGAGGGTGTCTTCGGGCGCGGGTACAAGGGAGCCGGGCACCCGAACACCAACGCCGCGAAGGCCGCGATGAACATGGTGACGCGGACCAGCGCCCAGGAGATGTTCCAGACCGACGGCATCCTGATGACCTCGGTGGACACCGGCTGGATCACGGACGAGCGGCCGCACTACGACAAACTGCGGCTCGCCGAGGCCGGGTTCCACGCGCCGCTCGACCTGGTCGACGGTGCGGCCCGGGTCTACGACCCGATCGTGCGGGGCGAGGCGGGAGAGGACTTGTACGGGGTCTTCCTGAAGGACTACGCGCCGGGTAAGTGGTAGGCGGGTCCGGTCGGGCGTCAGCGGGCTGCGTGGGGGCCGGTCGTGCAGTTCTCCCGCGCCCCTGAGCCGGTCATGCGGGGCCCCGGGTGACGAGCACGGCGTTTCCCCTCTTGCGGTGCCCGTCAGTCCAGCACGGCGAGCCGGGAGTTGCGGGCCGGGCACGCTGCCGACCCGGCCAACGGCACCTGAGCTGGGAACCGTCCGAAAAGCGCCGTCCTCGATGTACGCCGTTCGAGTGATTCACGAAACGCCTATTCAGTTACAAACCGGTAGGTAAACCGGAGTTGAACGCGGGATGACGCGCGATCGTTACCGGTTGTTTTCAGCCCCATCGAGCGGGGCCCTGCTCATTTGGTTAGTCTGATGCGGACGGACAGCAGCACGGGGTCCTACCCACACCCACGGTCCGTCATGGGACCAGCCGGTTCACCACGGCCTGCTCTCCCGTGAGTCGACCGGCGCCACCGCGTCCGAACTGCATTTGGCATAGAGGCCCGAGCGGGCGTCAGGCGCAGCAGGACCGGCGCGTACGTCCCGAGGGTGACCGACACATAAGGAGTGCGCGGTGACACCGGAGAAGACGAATCGCGATCAGCGCCCCAAGGAACGCGGCGAGCGCGCCGGCCGACGGGCCGACGAGCTCGGCAGCCTCGACGTGTGGGCCCGTTCGGCCCCGATCCGCCTCGCGGGCTACGAGGACGACCTCGCGGAGCCCCACATCCTGCCCAGCGTCGACTGACATCGGGCGCACCCCTCCGCGACCTCCGAGCGCATGGCCGTGCCAGACTCGCGCCCATGCTGATCAGGGAAGCAACGGCTGACGACTGGCCTCGCATCTGGCCGTTCTGGCACCGCATCGTCGCCGCGGGCGAGACCTACGCATGGGACCCGGGCACCTCCGAGGAGGAGGCCCGGGTCCTGTGGATGAACCCGGCGAAACGCGTCTACGTCGTCGAGGACGACAGCGGTGCTGTCGTCGCCTCCGCCTACCTCACCCCCAACTACGGCGGCCCCGCCGCGCGTATCGCCAACGCCGGCTTCATGGTCGACCCCGGCCGGGGCGGCCGGGGTTACGGGCGGGCCCTCGCCGAACACCTCCTGGCCGAGGCCCGGGCCGCCGGCTACCGGGGCATGGTGTTCAACGCAGTCGTCGAGACCAACCCGGCCGTGTCACTGTGGACCTCCCTCGGCTTCACGATCCTCGGCACGGTGCCCGACGCGTTCGACCACCCCCGGCACGGCCGGGTGGGGCTGCACATCATGCACCGGGCGTTGTAGGCGGCCGGGAGTGCGCGACCGTCAGGGCCGGACGTACGGCCGGGTCATGATCTCCATGTTGTGGCCGTCCGGGTCGTCGAAGTAGGCGCCGCGACCGCCGAAGAGGTCGTTGACCCGGCCGGGCCGGGTGTGGCCCGGGTCGGCGTAGTAGGTGACGCCGAGCGCCTCCAGCCGGTCGATCATCCCGTCGAAGCGTTCCTCGGGCACGAGGAACGCGTAGTGCTGGGACTGGATCGGCTCGTCGGTCTTCGCGTAGTAGTCGAGGGTCACGCCGTTGCCCAGATCGACGGGCAGGAACGGGCCGAAGGGGGCGCCGACCTCCAGACCCAGGACGGCCGCGAGGAACTCCGCGGACAGTTGGCGGTCGGAGGCGTAGACGGCGGTGTGGTCGAGGCGGGCGACCGTGGTGGGCAACGCGGTGGCGTGCGGGGTGTGGGACATGCGTGGGTTCTTCTCCGAGTCTCGAGGTCCGTGAGGAAGCGCCGTCCAGGGGCGCGGGGACGAGGACAACGAAGACAGGAGGCGGGGCGCGTGCCCTCTCCGGCTCTCGGGCGGGCCCGGGCGGGGTCACCCCCGCCGCGCTCACTCCGAGGCCGGGCGCCTCACTCGTGCATGGCCTACGGCCGACCCGGCAGTCACCCGGCCGACCCTAGTCCATCGGCGCCGTGCGCTGCCACGGGTTTCGTTCCTCCAACTGCCCGGCCAGAGCGAGGAGTCGGGACTCCGTGCCGGGGCGGCCCACGAGCTGCACGGCGCACGGGGCTCCCGAGGGGAGGGTGCCGCAGGGGACGGACATGGCGGGCCAGCCGGTCAGGTTCCACGCGGGCGTGAGGGGCGAGTAGTTCGTGTTCGCCAGCACGTTGCTCAGCCAGCCCCGCTCGTGCCAGGGCCCGGCCTTGGGGGAGCGGCGGGCGAGCGCGGGCGTGAGCAGCACGTCGTGCTCGGCGAAGAACGGCTCCAGCCGTCGGCGCAGCCGCTCGCGGCTCGCCCCGGAGCTCACGGTGCGCAGGAAGGGACGGCCGAGCCGGGCGTGGACGCGGGTGCGCCGGGTCAGCAGCCGGGGGTCGAGCGGCCGGGCGTCCGCGGCGGTGCCCGCCGTCCAGTGCACCAGGGAGGTCGTGGCGAGTGACATCGGGTAGGGCGGGTCGGCGCGCCGGACCTGGTGGCCCGCTCTCATCAGCAGCGCCGCGGCGTCCCGGGCGGCCGCCGCGTACGGACGGCTGATGGTGACGCCGGCCAGCGGGCTGCGCAGCGACACGGCGATCCTGAGGACGCCGGGCGCCGGCAGGTGACCGGGCTCCGTGCCGGGCTCGGCACCGGCGAGGACCGAGAACATCAGGCGGGCGTCCTCGACGGTCGTGGCGAGCGGCCCGTTCTCCGCCATGCCGAACCAGGTGCTGTCGCCCTCGTCGGCCGGGATCACCCCATGCCCCGGCTTGATGGTCACGAGGCCGCAGTTGGCGGCAGGTATGCGCAAGGAGCCCATCCCGTCGTTGCCGAGCGCGATCGGGACCATCCCGGCGGAGACGGCCGCCGCGCTGCCGCCGGACGAACCGCCCGCCGAACGCGTGGGGTCCCAGGGGTTGCGGGCGATGCCCAGCACGCCGTCCGTCGTCCCGAAGACGCACAGCTCGGGGACGTTCGTCACCCCCACGACCACCGCGCCCGCCGCCCGCAGCCGGGCCACCGTCACATGGTCCCGCGCGGCGGGCGTGTCCGGCGTCGCGGCCGAACCGATCCGCCGGGACTCACCGCGCACGGCGAGGTTGTCCTTGACGGCCACCGGCACCCCGGCCAGGGGCAGTTCGGCGACATCGCCGCGCGCCGCCAGCTCATCGGCCTCGGCCAGGGCCGCCTCGGCGCGCACCGCGCGGAAGGCGCCGACCCGGCCGTCGAGCCGCTCGATCCGGGCGAGGTGCTCGGCGACCACCTCGCGGGGCGTGACCCGCTTCTCGCGTACGGCGGCGGATATCTCGGCGGCGGTGCGGCCGGCCCACGTGGTCACAGTGGCTCCTCGAAAGGGGAGAGGGCGGACTTACTGACGAGTACGTAGGGAGAACTGTGCACCCGGCGAGGACCGTGCGTCGAGGTCGCGGACCGGGCCGGGGCCGAACCGTTGCCGTGGGGGGGGCGGTCGGCTCAGCGCAGGTGGCGTGCGAGGAAGGCTTCGGTGACGTCCATCGAGGCGGCCCACTTCGGCCCGAACGTGTGCCCCTCGCCGGAGACGGTGCGGAGATCGACGTCCTTGCCCGCCTTCCGGAACGTGGCGGCGGCCTCGCGTGACCAGGCGAGGGGGCAGGTGTCGTCCTCGGTGCCGTGCTGGATCAGCAGGGGCTCGGTGAGGCGGTCGGCGTGGGTGAGCGGGGAGACACCCCGCCAGAACGCCGGGTCGTCCTCGGGAGTGCCGTGCTTCTCCTCGATCTCGGCGACGACCGGATCGCCCTCGGGCCGCTGGAAGTGGTCGATGTTCTCCTCCGGTCGCGCGCTGACCGGGGCGTAAGCCACCGCCGCGTCGAACAGGCCCGGCGCGACGACCAGCGTGTTGTACACGACTCCGCCGCCCATGGACCGCCCGAACAGCCCGATGCGGTCGCCGTCGATCTCCGGGCGCCCGGAGTCGCGCAGGGCCAGGGCGGCGCCGATGACGTCCTCGGTGTAGCCGAGGCGCAGGTTCACGTCGTTGTCCGGGTCCTCGTCGGAACCGGCGTGATTGCGGTAGTCGGTGTGCAGGACGACGTAGCCGCCGCGGGCCAGGCGGTCCTGCTCGCGCGGCATGCCCTGGCCGCTGACGTACACGTCCGGGTCGATGTAGCCGTGCGCCAGCACCAGCGCCGGGAAGGGGCCCTCACCCGCGGGGATGTTCATGATCCCTGAGATCGTCAGGCCGTCGGCCTCGTAGGTGACGGCGTAGCGGGTGTAGGCGGACGTGCGGTCGAGCACCGCGCCGAGGCGAAGACCGGAGCCGGTGTGCTCGCGCTGGATCAGGGCCCGAAGGGAGACGGGGTCGGCCGGGGTGGGGGAGGGGGGGGTGCGGGGGGTCTCCTGGGCGGCCCGGGCCGGTGCCGTGGAGGCCATGGAAGCACCGTCCCCCGCGCCGCCGGTGCAGCCCAGCGCGACGGCCAGCAGCAGTCCGGCGGCCGCGCAGGCGATGCCCCGAGGCCGCATACGGCCCAGTGTGACGCGGCGGAGCGCCGGGGGACAGGTCCGCCCGCGCGCGAAGCCCCGCAGCGGGTCTTATGGCGCAGGTCACATGCGCCCATGTCACATCGAGATCGGCCGCTGCCTCATAGGGGTGTACGCACCGACAACGGCAGAGGAGCTCACCATGAGCGCACGACTGGACGTCTTCGCCATTCCGAGCGCGAGCAAGGTCGTGAAGCAGTTCCACTCCCTGGGGCGGCTGGTGGTGGAGTCGCCGCTGCCCGCCGCCACCCGGGAACTGGTCTCGCTCCGCACGAGCCAGATCAACGGCTGCGCGGTCTGCATCGACATGCACACCAAGGAGGCCGCCGCGGCGGGCGAGAGCTCCGTCCGTCTCCATCTCGTCGCGGCGTGGCGGGAGGCCACGGTCTTCACCGAGGCCGAGCGAGCCGCGCTGGAGCTGGCCGAGCAGGGAACCAGGATCGCGGACGGAGCCGGCGGCGTGCCGGACGCCGTGTGGCGGCGAGCCGCCGAGCACTACGACGAGGAACAGCTCATGGCGCTGGTGACCCTGATCGCCTTCATGAACACCGCGAACCGGCTGAACGTCATGCTCGAGCAGCCGGCGGGCGACTACCGGCCCGGCCAGTTCGCGTAACCCCGGAGCGCCGGAGCCGGGTCAGGCCCGCCGGCCCGGCCCCGCCAGCCGCGTCGGCGGCAGGTACTCCCGTACGTACGTCCGCTCCCAGCACGCGCCCGTCTCCCGCAGCTCGCGCCAGGTCGTGTAGCGGTAGCGGAACAGGCGGGCGCGCACGTACCGAGGGGGTTCCCCCGGCGGGAACGGCGAGCGGCGCAGCAGCTTCAGGGTGTCCCGGTCGTTCTCCAGCAGCCGTTCCACCAGCGTCCCGAACCAGGACTCCGCGTAGGCGGGGGAGAGGGCCGCGAACCACATCAGCCAGTCGAGCCGCAGATGGTAGGGAGCGAACTGGCGCGGCCAGCGCCGCGGACCGCCCGGCTTCCCCTTGAACTCGTACTCCCGCCACCCCGATTCCGGGTGCGGTACGTCGTCCGCGGTGCCCTCCACCACCACCTCGTACCGCACCCGGCTCACACTGCCGAACGCGCCGTAGGTGTTGACCAGATGCAGCGGGTCGAAGGAACGGTTCATGACCTGGCGCCGGGACACCATGTTGCGCACCGGCCGGTAGCCGAGGCCGAGCAGCAGCGCCGACACCGCGAGCACCACGACGACGTACCACAGCGGGGCGCCGGGCACCGTGGGCGGATCGGCCGGGAACCGCACCGCCGAAAGGGCGAGCACGATCGTGATCCAGTTCAGCCAGGAGAAGTTGCCCGACAGCACCAGCCACAGCTGGGTGACGATCATCAGCGACGCGGCGGCCGTCGCGACGGGCTGCGGGGTGAACAGCAGGAACGGCACCACGAGCTGGGTGACGTGGTTGGCGGCCACCTCGACGCGGTGCAGGGGTCTGGGCAGATGGTGGAAGAACCAGCTCAGCGGGCCCGGCATCGGCTGCGTCTCGTGATGGTGGTCCAGGCAGGTGAGCTTGCGCCAGCAGGCGTCGCCACGCATCTTGATCAGACCCGCGCCGAACTCCACGCGGAACAGGACCCACCGCAGCAGGAACAGCACCACGACCGGCGGCGCCACCTCGTCGTTGCCGAGGAACACCGCGAGGAACCCGACCTCCAGCAGCAGCGACTCCCAGCCGAACGCGTACCAGGTCTGCCCGACGTTGACGATCGACAGATACAGCGCCCACGGCACCAGCCACAGCAGCATGCCGCCCCACAGCGGCAGCAGCGAGTCCAGCCCGGCCAGCAGCGCCGCGGACACCGCGCAGCCCGTCCATGCGCAGAGCGCGAAGAAACGGTCCGAGTAGTGCCACTGGAACAGGCTCGGCGCCCGTGTGAACGGCACCCGCTCGACGAACCGCGGCACCGGCAGCATGCCGCGCCGGCCGATCAGCGCGCGGAACTGGAGCGCCGCCGTCAGGAACGCCACCAGATACACGGCCGCCAGCGCCCGCTGGAAGACCAGCCGGGTCAGCCAGTAGCCGGATGCGGCGAACCATTCCACGGCCGTGGGGCCCTCCTTCCCGTGCGGCGCCGGAGGCCCGGCCCTCACGCTCGGTGTCCCGACGCTGCGGTTGCGTGACCGGGGCGACCGAAGCCCACCATAGTGCCGGCCCGGCTCCTGCCGGACTGCCCCGATCCGTCCGGTGGAGCCGGAACGATTTTCCGGCGGCCGGGCCGCCGACCGCATCCCCGGCGGCCCCTCGGGCGTCTTCAGTAACCGAGGGCCGGTCCGGCGCGGCGGCTCGTACACTCGGCACATCCGGTCGAAGAATCGGACGAACCCTGGCAAGGTGGGCCCATGGCTGATCGGGGAGCGAGAGCCCTGTCCTTCCCGGACGACTGGCCCGCCCACCCGGACCCGATCCTCGCGCTCAACCGGATGGGCAGCTTCGACTGGGATCTGGACACCGGCCTGATGCAGATGGACGCCCAGGCCCACGAGGTCTTCGACGTGCGCTCCGACGAGTACGACGACCACCCCGAGACCCTCGCCCAGCGCGTACCGCCCGACGAGTCCCGCCGTCTGGACACGGCCGTCTCACAGGCGCTCAAGGACGGCAGCGAGAACTACGGCGCCTATTTCCGCATCCGTCGCCGCGACGGCAGCCTGCGCTGGACCCACACGCAGGGCTACATCCGGCGCGACGACACCGGGCGGCCCCGCCGCATCATCGGCATCATCCGGGACGCCACCCAGGAACTCGGCGAGATCGACGCCCGCCGCGACCAGGCGGCCCGGGACGAGGCCCGCCGGCAGCAGACCAGCGTCGTCGAACTCACCACGGCCGCCCTCGCCCACGCCCGCACCGTCCAGGACGTCATCGACGTCCTCAAGGACACCCACGGCCTGGTCCACCTGGGCGCCACCAGTCTCGTCATGGGCCTGGTCGAGGCCGGCCGCATCCGTCTGGTCGCCGAGGGCCCCGTGGGCAGCTTCGTCCCCGGCACGCGCGTCACCCGGATCGACGAGCCCTACCCGATGAGCGAGGCCGTCCGCACCCTCGGCCCCTGCTTCATCGAGTCGCCGGAGGAGTTCGCCGAGCGCTACCCGATCCTGTGGCCGCACATCACCGGCCTCGACATCACCTCGGCCGCCTATCTGCCGCTCATCGTCCAGGCCCGGCCGATCGGCGCCATGGGTCTGCTCTACAGCGACCGGTACGGCTTCACGTCCGAGGAGCGCAACATCCTCGTCGCCCTCGGCAGCAGCATCGCGCAGAGCCTGCAGCGGGCCATGTTCTACGAACAGGAGATGGACCTCGCCCAGGGCCTCCAGCAGGCCATGCTGCCGCGCACCATCCCGAGCGTGCCCGGCGCCGACGTCGCCGTGCGCTACCGCGCCGCCACCATCGGCGGATCCGCCGGCCGGGACATCGGCGGTGACTGGTACGACCTGATCCCGCTGCCCGGCGGCCGGGTCGGCGCCGTCATCGGCGACGTCCAGGGCCACGACACCCACGCGGCCGCCGTCATGGGCCAGCTGCGCATCGTGCTGCGCGCCTACGCCGCCGAGGGACACCCCCCGGCCACCGTGATGGCCCGGGCCTCCGTCTTCCTGCACGAGCTCGACACCGACCGCTCCGCGACCTGCCTCTACGCCGAGGCCGACCTGTCCACCGGCGTGCTCCAGATGGTCCGGGCCGGTCACATCGACCCGCTGGTGCGCCATCCCGACGGCTCCTGCCGCCGCGTCCCCGTGCCCGGCGGGCTGCCGCTCGGCCTGTCCGCCGAGTTCGGCCGCCTGGAGTACCCCGTCACCACCATGGAGCTCGACCCCGGCGACACCCTGCTGCTGTGCACCGACGGTCTGGTGGAGCAGCCCGGCGCCGATCTCGACGACGGCATGCGCACCCTGAGCGCGCTCGTCGCCACCGGCCCCGAGGACGTACGGGACCTCGCAGAGCGCCTCATCGAGGTGGCCGACGAGCGCGGCGGCGACGACGACGTGGCCCTGCTCCTGCTGCGCCGGCGCGGACCCGAGGGCCCGCAGTCCGGCCGCCCGCTCCAGCGGCGCGTGGCCCCCGGCGACCCCGGAGCCCTCGCCGAGACCCGGCACATGATCCGCACCGCGGTCGCCGCCTGGGGCGTGGGCGATCGCGTCGACGAGATCGAACTGGTCGCCGACGAGCTGATCACCAACGCCCTGATGCACACCGAGGGCTCGGCGCTCGTCACCCTGCGCGCCTTCACCGGCTCCGAGCCCCGGCTGCGCGTCGAGGTCGCGGATTCCTCCAGCGCCCTGCCGCGCCGGCGCGAGGCGGGCGAGTCGGGCGTCTCCGGGCGGGGCCTGCTCCTGGTCGAGCTGCTCACCGACGCGTGGGGCGTGGAGGCCCGGGGCGGCGGCAAGGCCGTGTGGTGCGAGTTCGTGGTGCCCGGCCGGGACTGACCCCGCGTGGCACTCTGGACCTATGCCGGAACTCCCCGAGGTCGAGGCGCTCAAGGACTTCCTGACCGAGCACCTCGTCGGCCACGAGATCGTACGGGTGCTGCCCGTCGCTATCAGCGTCCTGAAGACGTACGAACCTCCCCTGTCCGCGCTGGAGGGCCACGAGGTGGTCGGCGTACGCCGGTACGGCAAGTTCCTCGACCTCGCCACCGCGGACGGGCCGCACCTCGTGACGCACCTGGCCCGGGCGGGCTGGCTGCACTGGAAGGACCGCCTCCCCGACGGCCTGCCCCGCCCGGGCAAGGGCCCCCTCGCGCTGCGCGTGGCCCTGGAGACCGGCGCCGGGTTCGACCTGACCGAGGCCGGTACCCAGAAACGGCTCGCGGTGTACGTCGTGGGCGATCCGCAGCAGGTCCCGGGCGTCGCCCGGCTCGGCCCGGACCCGCTCGCCGACGACTTCGACGAGCGGCGCCTCGCGGAACTCCTGGCAGGCGAACGACGGCAGCTCAAGGGCGCGTTGCGCGACCAGAGCCTGATCGCGGGCGTGGGCAACGCCTACAGCGACGAGATCCTGCACGTGGCGAAGATGTCGCCCTTCAAACTGGCGGCTTCCCTGAGCGAGGAGGAGACCGGGCGGCTCTACGCGGCCCTGCGCGACACGCTCACCGAAGCGGTCGAACGCTCCCGGGGCGTGGCGGCCGGGCGGCTCAAGGCGGAGAAGAAGAGCGGGCTGCGCGTCCACGGCCGCACCGGCGAGCCCTGCCCGGTGTGCGGCGACACCGTCCGTGAGGTGTCCTTCAGCGACTCCTCGCTCCAGTACTGCCCGACCTGCCAGACGGGCGGCAAGCCGCTGGCGGACCGCAGGATGTCCCGGCTGCTGAAGTGACCGGGCCCGGGCCTCGCGGCTACCGGGACGGCGGCGACCACTCGAACATCAGGATGGTCGCGTCGTCCCGCAGCCGGCTCGTCGGCGAGTCCAGGATGGAGTGGATGAGCCGCCGCAGCGTCTCGGACGGCAGCTCGCCCGCGGCCGTCGCCCCGATGATGTAGTCGGCGAACTGTTCCAGCCCGAACTCCGCGCCGTCGACGGCCCTGGCCTCCGTGACACCGTCGGTGTACATCAGCACCCGGTCGCCGGGCTTCAGCGCGATCTCGTGCGTCTCCCGCCTCCGCTCGGTCAGCAGGGACGGCATCCCCATCGGCAGGTCCGGCTCGCGCCGCATGGCGTCGACCAGCGGCCGCCGGTCGCGGATGAGCAGCGGGGTGGGGTGCCCGCAGTTGACCCACCGCAGCATCCCCGAGGCCAGGTCCAGCTGGGCCAGGACACCCGTGCAGAACTGGTCGGGAAGCCACTGCGACAGCGCGTCGTCGACGCTCTCCACCAGTTCGGGCAGGTCCGCCCCGGTGCGCCGGGCGTTGCGGCACGCGGCCAGCGACACCGCCGTGGTGAGCCCGGACGCCAGGTTGTGCCCCATGGAGTCGAGGACCGCGACGTGCAGGGTCGTCTCCGTCAGGGAGTGGTCGAATCCGTCGCCCCCGAGCTCGTAGGCCGGCTCCAGCACGGCCGTCGACACGACATGGGAGGTGCCGATCGTCCGGGGCGGGAGGAAGGCCCGCAGCATCTCGGCGGGCAGGCGCATCGGCCGGGTGCGCAGACGCCGTACGAAGGAGTCCTGGTACGCCCGCGCGGAGGTGATCATCATGGCGAGCAGCTGGGCCAGGGCGCGGCCGCGGCGCAGCACGTCGGGTGTCAGGGCGGGGGAGTTCACCGCGATGACGCCGAGGCGTTCGGCACCGTCCACGAGCGGGATCCAGGCCGTCATGCCACCCGCGTCGGACACCTCCACGCGCAGGGACTGGGTGCGGTAGGTCCAGCCCGCGAGGGAGCCGTCGACGAGCAGCGGGGAGGCGACGTCGGTGAGCGGTACGAGGCGGCGCTGCTGGATGTCGGACAGGTAGACCACGGAGCTCTGGAGCCCGAGGGCCTTGGTGCAGCGGGCCGCCGCCGTGGGCAGGTCCAGGGTGGCGTTCTCCGGGTCGGCGAGGAACTCCTCCAGCCGGCCGCCCCCGGGCTCTGCCGTCACCTCGTCTCCCCTCACCGGGACCGCGGGCACCCGGCGATCCTCCGGGTGCGTCGTCCAGCAGTCTCACACCGGGGCGTGCCCGGCGCCCGGCGGCAGGGGCGGACGGATGGTCAGCTCGGCCGGATCCTCCACAGGACCTCGCCGGCCGCCGAGCGGATCTCGTAGCGGGCGATGTCCTCCGGATGCAGGGAGGAGCTGGCCATCATCGTGTGGGGGCGGTCGTCGTGGCCGGGCCCGTGCCAGCTGGTCGCGGTCTCCTCGGTGCCGTTGTGGCCGATGATCACCAGATGGCAGGCGCGTGAGCCCGCGCCGTCCTTGACCTGCAGCTCGACCTGGCTGCCCGAGGCCTCGTCCGCTGTCGTGACCTGCGCCCACACCCCCGTCCTCGTGTCGGTCGCCGCGACGGTGCGGGCCTCTTCGGCGTTGCCCTCGGCCATCATCGCGATGCCGGGGACCGACGCCGCGAAGACGACCGAGGCGGCCAGGGCGAACAGCAGACGTCTGCGTCCGGTCCGGCGCCGGGTCGCCACCTCGGCCAGCAGTCCGTCCAGCATGCGCGGCCCGGGCTGCGCCATGGGGTGCACGAACCGTGGCGTCGACCGCCGGTACAGCATCAACTGCCGTGTGGTCGGGCCGAATTCCGTCACCTCTGCAGCGCACCGAGGGCACTCCATGAGGTGGTCCTCGAAGCGGAAGGCCTCCGCCTCGTCCAGCACGCCGAGCGCGTAGGCCGCGACGTCGCGATGCCTCTCCAGGGACCTCATGCCGAATCCTCGTGCCGTTGGGTGCGGGTGGGGTTACTCCTTGCTCCCACCGGTACGGACCAGGCAGCCGAATCACTCAAGCCGGTGACACAATCGCAACCAAAGGATTCGGAGCCCTCCGGCTCCCGGATTGGTCCGGGTCCGCAGAAATCTAAAAAAGATGGATCGCGAGGTGTCCCAGCGGCAGTCCGAGCTGCCAGGCGGGTGTCCAGACCTTCGGTCCCTCGTCCTCGCCGACCACCGGAGCGCCGCCCGGGACCGCGTTGAGATCGGGCGCGAGCAGCTCCGTCTCCTGCAGCCAGCGCCAGGCCTCCTCGGCGAGCTCCAGGTCCGGCGCGGGCCGTCCCGACGACGCGGCGCCGAGCTCGGCCAGCCGCTCACGCACCCACTCCTGCCACGGCTGGTCGTACGCCGTCAGCGACAGCCACGTCTCCAGCTGCGTGATGACCCGGATGCCCGACAGCTCCCCGTCGGTGTCGGACAGGAAGACGGTCAGCGCCAGGGCATCGCGCCCGGCACGGAACTCGAAGGACGTCGGCGGCATCAGATCGCCGGTCCGCAGCAGCTCGTCGGCGATGTACTCGGCGTACAACCACGCCATGGGGACGGTCAGTTCGCCGTCGGCACCGTCCGTGTTCCCCTGCTCTTCGTCCAGCATCCCTTCCTGCCTTCCTCCGGTACGTGCGCGTCGCCCGACACCGGGCCCCGAGGAGGCTGACGGCCCCCTCCGGAACACGGATGGGAACAGCCGATTACTCAACCGGGGTCATCGGCAAGGCGCTTTACGGAGGCTTGACCCACCCATTGGTTTCACCGCAGGTCGGCGGCGTATCCCGGAAGCACCCTGCGCAGGGCACGCAGCGCGTAGTACGCGCGGGACTTCACGGTACCGGGCGGAATCCCGAGGGCCGTCGCGGCTTCCGCCACACTCGCCCCCTGGAAGTACACGAGCACCAGGACTTCACGGTGCTGCGGAGTGAGTGTCTTCACAGCCTCGCGGACGTCCAGCATCGCCGCCGCCCGCTCGGCGTGGTCGGAGATGACGCGCGCGTTCTCCAGCACGGCGTCGCCGACCTCGGGCGGGCGGGCCTGGCGGGCCCGCCGGGCGTCGATCGCGAGCCGCCGCGCGACGGTCATCAGCCAGGGCCGCACCGAGTCGAAGTCGTCGGCGCGCAGGGCCTCGGGGTGCTGCCAGGCACGCACCAGCGTCTCCTGGACCAGGTCCTCGGCGCGCTGCCGGTCGCCGTCGCAGAGCCGCAGCAGCAACGCGAAGAGGGGCCGGCCGTGCTCGCGCTGCAGCGCGGCGAGCTCGTGCTCGGCGGTCGTTCCGTTCGTGAGAGTGGATCCGGCCGTCATGGCCGTATGCCATCGCAGGGCGCGGCCCCGGCACAGGGCACGTACCCGGCTGTGCGACGGACGGTCGATCGCGTCGACGAACGGTTCGACGAACGGTCGGGCCCCCGGCCATGTGGGTGCCGGAGGGGCTGATGAGCGTGTCGGAGACGCGTGGGACCGCAGGAGCCTTCTTTCCTGATGGTGCGTAAATATGACCACAACGCCCACAGTGGGGTGAATGCATGCTCACACGCAGTCGACAGATCGCCCTGGCCCTGACCGTCCTCCTCGCCGCGGGCGCCGCTTGCCAGGCCCGCGGCCACGCGCCCGACCGCGGACGCCCGGCGCCGGCCGCCGGGTCGCGCGGGTTCACCCTGGTCGCCTCCGGTGACGTCCTCCCGCACAGCACGATCATCGACCGGGCCCGCTTCGACGCCGGCGGCACCGGCTACGACTTCCGGCCCATGCTCGCCGGGATCCGCTCCGTCGTCTCCCGCGCCGACATCGCCCTGTGCCATATGGAGACCGTCTACGGCGCGAACGGCGTCTACACCGGCTACCCCACCTTCAAGTCCCCGCCCGAGGTGGCCGAGGCCCTGGCCGCCACCGGCTACGACGGATGCTCCACCGCCTCCAACCACACCCTGGACGACGGTGCCGACGGCATCCGCCGCACGCTCGACGCCCTCGACCGCGCGGGCGTCCGGCACGCCGGCTCGGCACGCACCGAGGAGGAGGCACGCACGGTGACGGTCCTCGAGGCCGGCCCCGCCGAGGTCGCCCACCTCGCCTACACCTACGACACCAACGGCATCCCGCTCCCGCAGGGACAGCCCTGGGCCGTCGACCTCATCGACGAGGCGAGGATCGTCGAGGACGCCCGGGCCGCGCGCCGGGCCGGCGCCGACGTGGTCGTGGTCTCCCTGCACTGGGGCACCGAATGGCAGGACGCCCCCGACGACCTGCAGCTGACCCTGGCCAGGAGCCTCACCGCCGCGCGCACCGGGGAACGCCCCGACGTCGACCTGATCCTGGGCACCCACGCGCACGTCCCGCAGGCCTACGAGAAGGTCAACGGCACCTGGGTCGTCTACGGCATGGGTGACCAGATCGCCGGCGAGATGACCAACCACCAGGGCGCCAAGGACCCGCGCGGCAACCAGTCCACCCTCGGCCGCTTCACCTTCGCCCCGCCCGCACGGCCGGGGGAGCGCTGGAAGGTGACCAGGGCGGAGTTCGTCCCCCAGCTCTTCGACGTCGACGCGGGCCGGGTCGTGAACCTCAACCGGGCGCTCGCCCAGGGCGCCGACCTCCGAGCCGTCCGCGACCGTATTCGCGAGGTCGTCCTCAGCCGCGGCGCGGCCGGGGACGGCCTGATGATGGGGGAGTAACGCCGACCGGGGCGCGGTCCGACCCGGGGTGACGAAGGCCGTGCGCAAGGTGTGCGGAGTCGTCGCGGATCCTCGTGCCCCGGCGCTCGCGTGCCACCGACCGGAGACATGGGTCCGGCTACGGCACGACGGTCACCGGCCACCGGCCCGCCTTCACCAGGCGTACCGCCACCGAGCCGACGATGCGGTGGCCCGCCTGTTGCGAGGCGCCCACGACCACCGCGTCCGCCTTGAGTTCGTCGGCGGCCGTCACCAGGCCGTTGTACGGGTCGCCGCGGAACGTGTGGAACTCCCAGCGGACCTCGAACATCCCCTTGAGCCGCTCGGCCGCGTCCCGGATCTGCGCCACCAGGTCCTCGGCGATCTCGTCCGTCGTCCCGGCCACCGGCGCGCCCAGCGCCGCCCCCGCCGCCAGCACGGGCTGCACGTACACCACGGCGAGCAGCGCGTGCTGCCGGCGGGCCAGCCCGGCCGCGTAGGCCGCGGCCCGCAAGGAGGAGTCGGAGCCGTCCACCCCGGCCACGATCACCTTCGGCCCGTCCGTGCCCCGCTCGAACTGATGGGAGTGCTGTTCCGTCACGCCGCGAGGCTATCGGAACGCCCAGGTCCGGCTGCAGGGCGGGGACGGGGACTTGATGCGCCGTGACCGTACCGCCCTCAAGGGCGTCATGGAGTTCATGGTCGCCGAACCGTGCGCGGTGAACCGTGCGCCGTCGCACGGGAGCTGGGCGTGCGCAAGGTCTCGCTGAACTGCCCCGCCTCCGGCAACGCCGAAGCTTTCGCGTCCGTACCGTCGATGCGCACGTTGTGGGGAGAGGGAACGGGGCACCCGAACGGCGGCAGCGCCCCCGCCACCACGGCGGGGCAGCCGTCGTCGGCGGCGCTCGGCCTCGCCGGAGGGGACGGGACCGAGCCCGCCGACGCCCTCTCCGGCCTGCCCGAGGTCCGCGTCCGGCACCACAAGCCGGACCGGCTGCGCCTCGCGACTTCGACGGCATCGTCCTCGTCGTCCTGTGCGACTGGCGGGACACCACCAACTCGCCCTGACCCGAGGCCTCCGGCCCTCACCGGACTCACCCTCCGCGAGACCCTGCCCTTCCCGCCGGTGCGCCGCCAGTGACCCACCGTGTGGGCCGATCGGGTGAATGTGTGCCGCCGCACCGGTGTTGCTCGTGTGCGTCTGCCTTCCGCCGGGCGACTCATGAGTCATGAAGAAGGATCAGTTGCCCACCCGGTTGTTCACCAGGCGTCACGCGATGATCGCGGGCGCCGGAGCGGTGGGAGCGGCCGTGACGGCCGGAGTGGTCACAGCGGTCACCGGGGACGGGCCCGGCACCTCGACCCCCGCCTCGGGCCCCCAGGCCCGCCGCCACGTCAATTCCTCCGCATACCGGCTGCAGCCCCTGACCGGCTTCGGCCCGCCCCGTGCCGCGCCACGCCGGACCCTGGTTCACCGCGAGGCGCCGCTGCGCGTGTCCGGCCGGGGCCGCACCATGGTGCTCACCTTCGACGACGGCCCCGATCCCCGCTACACCCCGCACATCCTGGACACCCTGGCCGAGTACGACGTGCGGGCGATGTTCTTCGTGTGCGGCGAGATGGTCGCCGGCGGCAGGAACCTGCTGGCGAGGATGGCCGACGAGGGCCATGTCGTGGGGAACCACACCTGGTCCCACCCCCTGCTCACCCGCCTCACCCGACGGCAGATCCGCTCCGAGATCGAACGCACCAGCGACGTCATCGAGGACGCCTACGGGGAGCGCCCCGAGTGGTTCCGCGCGCCCTACGGCGCCTGGAACCGCACCACCTTCCGGATCGGCGCGGAGCTCGGCATGGAACCCCTCGGCTGGACGGTCGACACCCTCGACTGGGCCACCCCCGGCGTACGGGCCATCGCGAACCGGGTCGAACGCGGCGCCGCACCCGGCGTCGTGGTGCTCTCGCACGACGCCGGCGGCGACCGCTCGCAGAGTGTGCGGGCCCTGCGGCGCTATCTGCCCGAACTGCTGGACTCCGGCTACCACGTCACCGTGCCCCGGCGGAACTACGCCTAGGGGACGTACCAGGGCCTTCGCCCGCCGGACCGGGCGCGCTCAGCGCACCGCGACCAGGCGGGCGAAGGCGACGACATTGCCCGCGTAGCCCTCCTGCTTGGAGAAACCGCCGCCGCAGGTGATGACCCGCAGTTCCGGCGCGCCCTTGGAAGCGTAGACACGGTCGCCGGGGAAGTTGTCCTTCTCGAACACCTCGACGCCGTAGATCTCGAACTCGGCGGTCTTTCCGTCCTGTCGGGCGACCTCGACGCGATGTCCCTGCCTCAGGGCCCCGAGTCCGTAGAACACGGCGGGCCCCTGCTGGTTGTCGACATGGCCGACCACGACCGCGGTGCCCTTCTCGCCGGGAGTGACGGCACCGGTGAACCAGCCGGCCAGGTTGGGGTCCTCCGGCGGCGGCGCGCCGACCCAGCCGTCCGCGTCCAGGCCCACGGGGATGATCGGCGCGTCGACCTGGATCGCGGGGATCCTGACCCGGTCGGGGAGGGCGTAGGGCAAGGGCCGGACGCTGCCCGCGAAGGCGCCGCCGGGCACCCGGCTGTCCGCCGCGGCCGCACTCGCCGGCTGGGGCGGACCCTCGTCGAACTCTCCCGAACCGTTCCGGATGAGCGCGAGACCGGTCAGCAGGACCAGCGCTATCACGCCCCACGGGGCGCGCTTTGTGGGCCGCGCCTCCTCTTCCGCTCGGGCCAGCTCGGACGCAGACATTCGCCTTCCCCTCTCGACCCGGCCGTCGCCGTGTCCATCGCGCATAGCGACACGCTAAGTGGCGTGCGGGAAACCGGCGACGGGGCGGCGGCGAACGGGTGGCCCGGGTTCGTGAGGGGTGGTGCGGTGCTATGAGGTGAGCCATCCGAGTTGCCGCCGCGAGGAAATTTCTGACGGTCTGTGACCTGCGGCGATATCCGAACGGACGCTTGTCCCGCAGCGCCTTCTCTCACCGGTACGGACCATTCCCGAAATGCGCCTCGCGGCACGGCAACTGACTGTCTTTCTGGGAGGCGCTTTCTCGCCGATCGACCGGGGACGGGTCCCGGGGCGTCTTCCGCGGAGGTTCACATGCGTAACACTCGTGCCCTGGCGGTCGCCGGCGCAGCGGTCGCCGCCCTCGGTCTCTCCGCCCCCGCGGCCGTCGCGTGGGACACACCGAGCAACATCACCGCCCTGCCCAGCGTGATCGCCCGTGGCGGTCAGCTGACCATCACCGTCGACGGCTGCCGGAGCGGCGGTACGGCGACGTCCAACGCGTTCTCACCGACGCGGCTCTCTCCGGTCGGCGGCGGCAAGGGCAACGAGGACGGCCGGGGCGGCACCGGAAGCGGGACCGCGCGCGGCACCGCCACCATCAACAGCAACGCCCGCCCCGGCTCGTACGACATCACGGTCGACTGCAACGGCAGGCGGATGACCAAGCCGCAGGCCTTCACCGTCATCGGTGGCGTCCGTGGCGGCATCGGCGGCAGCAGCACCACCGGTGCGACCCCGACCGACATGGCCATCGGCGGCGGTCTCGTGGCCGCGGCGCTGGTCGGCGGCGGTGTGTTCTGGATGCGCCGCCGGGCCGAGCGGCGCATCTGACACACCCCACCCGCATCGCCCCGGCTCCCTCCCATCAGGGGAGCCGGGGCGATGGCCTTGCCTGCTCGCGGGTGTGTCAGCCGGCGTCGCCGTCGGTGCGGCGGCGCGCGAAGTGGTAGGCGACGCCGAGCGATCCGGCGATCAGTGCGGCGCCCAGCCCGATCTCCTTGAGGTCGAAGCCGGCGAGGGTGCCGCCCTCACCGGCGTGCACACCCTTGCGGGGGTGGTGCGCCGGGTGACGGTCGGGGTGGTGCGCCGGCCGCCCGCGCGCGATCGTCAGACGCGCGAACCCCCTCGACCCGTCACACTCGAACTCGACGTCGTAGAGCGCGCCGGGCTCGGCGTCCCGGTCGACGACCACCGTCGTCCAGGTCTCGCCCCGCGGGATGGTGACCGGGTCGAAGGCCGGTGAGTCGACCGCCGCCTCCCCCCGGCACGCCCGGTTGCGTGTGACGTGCAGGGTCACCTCACCCCCCGCCCTGACGGTGGAGGGCAGGACGCTGAAGTTGAAGTCGGTCTGGATCGCCGCGTCGGCGGCGGGCACGCAGGAGGTGAGGGCACCGGCACCCAGCAGTACGGCCGAGGCGAGGCATATCGCGCGCATGGTGAATCCTCCGGGTCCCCGAGGAGCAGCCGCGGACCTGTTCCGCTCACGTCACACATGCACCTCGATGCCCGAAACGCTAGGAAGACGCGCGCGACGGCGCGATCGCAGTAGCGCGAACGGGTCACGGGTGTGCGCCGCCCGGGGGAACACAGCAAAGGCGGCCGGGGGACGGCGACGGCGTGTCGCGCGCCCCCCGGCCGGGGCCCGTGCTGCGGGGCGCCGTCAGTCGCCGACGCCCGGGAAGAGGTTCAGGAACGGATCCGCCGAGGCTGTCACACCCCTGCTGTAGGGCGAGTCGAAGTCCCAGATCAGGAACAGCAGGAAGGCGATCAGCGCCGAGAACAGCCCGGCGAGGACCAGTTCGCGTGTCGTTCTGCGGATCTGCAGTGCGAAGATCATCCCGATGGTGATCACGGCGCCGGCGACCAGCCCGAACCACACCACGCCCGGCATCGTCTCCCCGGTCGACTCGGCCCGGGCGATGCGGGCCTGGTTCGCCGCTGTCACCTGGTCCAGGAGCGGCTGGTAGGCCTGGGCCTCGAAGTCCGTCGCCGGCTCGTAGTCGGTGACGTCCTCGCGGATCCGCTCGAAGAGTTCGGTGCCCCGCCCGGTGACCTCGCCCTTGTCGGCCATGGTGTCCCACTCGGTGGTCACGACATGGCTCACGTAGTTCCGGATGTCGTCCCTGATGCGGTCGCGTTCCTCGGCGGGATAGACCCGCACCCGCTCCGAGATCTCGTGCAGCGCGGTCGCCTCGGCCTGGACGTGGTCCTGTGCGGCGCTGCGCCCCTCCCAGACACCGGCGATCGCCAGACCCAGGACGATGGCGTAGACCACGCCGATCCACATCGTCATGTACTCGATGACGTCCGGGGTCTCACTGGGGTCCTCGTCCTCCGGGGCCGCGCGGTGGCGTACGAAGGTGATGACGACCACCACGGCACAGGCGGCCAGCATCGCGAGGGTGAGAACAAGCCATTCCGGCAAGAGGTACCTCCTGGGCTTCAGGGATCAGCGCGCACGCAGCGCGGCGACGGCCACCACCGCGGGCACCGTGACGAGCAGGACGAAGGTGAGCGGCGACAGCGTGCCGTTCGCCGGCCGTGGCCGCGGCGGTGCGGCGCGGTAGCGCGGATAGTGCACGGGCTTCGCGGACGGGGCGGGCGTGGCCGACGGCGCCGGCGGCGGGGGAGCGGGCTCCGGTGCGGGGGGAGGGGGCGCCGGCGGTACCGGGCGCCACCCCCCCGCCGGTCCCCGGCCGTCCGGCGACGGTCCCCATGACCGAGAGCGAGACCGGGACCGAGCGGCCCAGGGTCGGGCTCCGGGCCCGCAGC
>NZ_LGEA01000098.1 GCF_001280065.1 Streptomyces sp. NRRL B-1140 | reverse complement strand
CGTGTGCGGTGCAGCTTAGACACCTCCACCACACCGGAGGTCTTCGCCGTGATCAAGACCCCGGCCCTGTCAACAACGCTCGTGATCAATACACCTAGGGTGTCCGGTCATGGGGGAGCGCGTGCACAACGAGATGGTGGCCGTCCCGGCGGGGCGCGTCACGCTGTCCGACCGGCGGACCGAGCGCAGTTGGGCGGTGGAGGTCGCGTCGTTCCGGATGTCGGCGTTCCCGGTCACGCAGGCCTGGTACGCCGAGGTCACCGGCGAGCGCCCGAGCACCGCCCGGGGTGACCGGCTGCCCGTCGAGGGCGTGTCCTGGTGGGACGCGCTCCGGTTCTGCGACGCCCTGTCCGTGCGCGAGGGCCTGACCCCCGCGTACGACGCGCGGCCCGGGGACGGGGAGGCCGGCTGGGACACCACCGCCGACGGATACCGGCTGCCGACCGAGGCGGAGTGGGAGCACGCCTGCCGCGCCGGGACCACCGGCCCCCGCTACGGACCGCTCGACGAGATCGCCTGGTACCGGGGCAACTCGGCGGAGACCGTCCGTCCCGTGGGCGGCAGACAGCCCAACGCCTGGGGCCTGTACGACATGCTGGGCAACACCTGGGACTGGTGCTGGGACCTCTACGACGCCGAGGTCTACGGCACCTACCGGGTGCTGCGCGGCGGCGGCTGGTCCGACGAGCACTGGAGCTGCCGCGCCTCCGTACGCCGCCGGAGCCATCCGACGTTCCGGATCGACGACGTGGGGTTCCGGGTGGCGCGCTCGGTGCCGGCCTGAGCACGGGAGAGGGCGCCCCGCACCGGCGGGGCGCCCTCGGCACTCACCTGCGTGAGCAGGTCAGAGCTTCTCGATCACGTAGTCGACGCACTTCGTGAGCGCCTCGATGTCCGCCGGGTCGATCGCCGGGAACATCGCGACGCGCAGCTGGTTGCGGCCGAGCTTGCGGTAGGGCTCGGTGTCGACGATGCCGTTGGCGCGCAGCACCTTGGCGACGGCGGCCGCGTCGACCTCGTCCGTGAAGTCGATCGTGCCGATGACCTGCGAGCGCTTGGCGGGGTCGGTGACGAACGGGTTGGCGTACTTGATGTCCTCGGCCCAGCCGTAGAGGGTGCGGGCGGAGGTGGCGGTGCGCCGGACCGACCAGTCCAGGCCGCCCTGGCTGTTGATCCACTCCAGCTGCTGGTTCAGCAGGAAGAGGGTGGCCAGCGCCGGGGTGTTGTACGTCTGGTTCTTGCGGGAGTTGTCGATCGCCGTCGGGAGCGAGAAGAACTCCGGGACGTGGCGGCCGGAGGCGTGGACCCGCTCGGCGCGCTCGATCGCGGCCGGGGAGAAGACGCCGATCCACAGGCCGCCGTCGGAGGCGAAGGACTTCTGCGGGGCGAAGTAGTAGACGTCCGTCTCGGCGATGTCGACCGGCAGGCCGCCCGCGCCGGAGGTGGCGTCCACCAGGACCAGCGCGCCCTCGTCGGCACCGGCCACGCGCTTGATCGGCATGGCGACACCGGTCGAGGTCTCGTTGTGGGTGAACGCGTAGACGTCCACGCCGGCCTCGGCGACCGCCTCGGGGTGGGTGCCCGGGTCGGAGGAGATGACGTCCGGCTCGGCCAGCCAGGGCGCGAGCTTGGCGGCCTTGGCGAACTTGGAGGAGAACTCGCCGAAGGTCAGGTGCTGGGACCTGTTCTCGATCAGGCCGTGCGTCGCGATGTCCCAGAACGCGGTCGAGCCGCCGTTGCCGAGGACCACCTCGTAGCCGTCGGGGAGCTGGAACAGCTCGCTGATGCCCTCGCGCACCTGGCCGACCAGGTTCTTGACGGGGGCCTGACGGTGGGAGGTGCCGAGCAGGGACGTGCCGGTGGCGGCCAGGGCGTCCAGCGCCTCCACCCGCACCTTGGAGGGGCCAGCGCCGAATCGACCGTCGGCGGGCTTGATGTCAGCAGGAATCTGGATCTCAGCCACGAAGGGGAGCGTAGCCGTTTCCAGAAACGTGGGCGAAACGTCGTCCGTCGGGTGAGACGGGGCGTGGACGGGTCAGTGCGGCTGCGGGCCGGGCCAGACGGCCGAGGCGTCGTCGCGGTGCGGGTCCGGCAGCAGGAGGGGGCGGACGGCGACGGGCCGGACCCCGCCCTCGGTGGTGGCCGTCCAGGGGGCGGGGCGGCCGGAGTAGCAGAGGGTGGTGAGGACGAAGACGCCGTCGGCGTAGACCTCGACGTACTCGCCGACGGTGAGGATGCGCAGTGCGGCGGCGGGTTCCGTCAGGAGGGTCTCGCCGAGCAGGTCGTCGTCCGGGCCGGTGACCCACAGGTTCTTGCCGTCGCAGCCGACCGTGAGCGCGGGCCGGTCCCCGTCGGAGACATGCGTGCGCAGGGTGATCTCGGTGCGGCCGCCGAGTCCGACGTCACCGACCGCGTGCAGCGGGGCGTCGTACGTCTCCTCGCCGAGCCAGGGGTCCAGGCCCGGCCACCATTCCAGGCGGGGCGCGGAATCCTCGGGCACCACGAGGGATTTGGGCTGGGTGAGCATGCCGCGGCAGCGCTCGCCGGTGTCGCTGAGGCCGACGCGGCGCGGGGTGGTGTGCAGCACGACCCGGGAGCCGTCGGGGGCGGCCACCACGCGCGGGGCGTACGCGCCGGTCGGGCCGAGCGGGCCGCGGCGGGTCCACGGGCCGCGCAGGCGCGGGGCGGTCCACGCCTCGAAGCCCCGGGTGGCGCCGATCGAGCCGAGCAGCAGCCAGCCGCCGTCGTCGAGGCGTTCGAGGACCGGGCACTCGAACTCGTCGACGTCGCCGGGGGAGAGCAGCGGCGGCTGAACGGTCCAGTGCTCCAGGTCGTCGGAGGTCGCCCAGGCGACGCACCCGCCGGCCTCGACGGGCAGGGAGGCGTCGGCGGCGCAGAGCACCATCACCCAGCCGTCGGACTCGTCGTCGCGTACGACGAAGGGGTCGCGCCAGCCCATGCGCTCGGTCGTGCGGTACCAGCGCCCGTCCGCCTCGACGACCGGCCCCGTGCCGTGGCGGCGCCAGCCGGTGCCGTCGGTGCGCTCGGAGCGGGCCAGGCCGATCGACTGCAGGGGCCAGCCGCCCGCGGTGAGCCCGGAGACGGCGGTGTAGAACATCGCCGTGCCGGACCCGTGCGGGAAGGCGTGCATGGTCCACACCGCCTGCTGGTCGAAGCGGCCGGGCAGGCCGTTGCCGAAGGCGGTGCCCTGCGGCTCCCAGCGGACCAGGTCGGTGGAGGTGGCCCGGCCGTAGGAGGTCTCCATGCGCAGGTGGTCGAACTCGGCCGTCCACGGGCCCTGGAGGTGCAGCGCGGTGTAGGTGCCGTCCGCGTGGCGCAGGAGGTCGAAGTCGTTCACGCAGAGGCCGGGAGGCGCATATCGCATGGACTGGTCCTGTCTGCCGTCAGCGGCACTCAAACGTGTGCGCTGTGATCTTGCTGGGGGGATCTCTTCTGGGAGTCAGCCGAAGTAAAACTGAACGCAAACGCTTGCGCAACCAGGTGAGCGGGTTTACGGTCTCGTCACTCCCCCCTCACGCCGACGTGTTCCAGGAACCCGGGCAGGCGGCGTGCACCCGATCAAGGAGCGTCCCGTGACGGTCAGCATCACCGATGTCGCCGAGGCCACCGGGGTCTCGGCGTCCACCGTGTCCCGCGCCCTGCGCGGCCGTCCGGGAGTGTCGGAGCAGATGCGGGCCCGGATCGTCGCGGCCGCCGCCGACCTCGGCTACACCGCCTCGCGCTCGGCCTCCAGCCTGGCCAGCGGGCGCACCTACACCATCGGCGTGGTCGTGCCCTACGTCGGCCGCTGGTTCTTCGGCACGGTGCTGGACGCCGCCGAGAAGGTCTTCAGCACCGCCGGTTACGACGTCCTGCTGTACAACCTCGGCTCACCGGAGGCGCGCAAGCGTTTCTTCACCAAGCTGCCGATCCGCAAGCGGGTCGACGCCGTGCTGTCCCTGCTGATCCCGGACCTGGAGGAGGCCGCCGCCCTGCGCTCCCTCGGCGTGCCGCTGGCGACCACCGTCGGCGGCGCCCGGCCCGGGTTCACGGTGGTCGGCATCGACGACCGGGGCGGGGCGGAGAGCGCCGTACGGCACCTGGTGAACCTCGGGCACCGGCGGATCGGGATGATCTCCGGCGCCAGCGAGCCGCTGCACTGGACCACGCCCCTCGACCGCCGGCAGGGCTACCTGGACGTGCTGGCCGACGCCGGGATCGAGCACGATCGCGCCCTGGAGGCGGACGGCGGTTACACGGTCGAGGGCGGCGAGCGGGCCATGACCGAGCTGCTGGCGCTGCGTCACCCGCCGACCGCGGTGTTCGCCCAGTCCGACGAGATGGCGATGGGCGCGCTGCGCGCCCTGCGCCGGCACCGGCTGAGGGTTCCGGAGGACGTGTCCGTGGTCGGCTTCGACGATCACGAGCTGTCCGAGGTGGTCGGGCTGACCACGGTGGCCCAGCCGGTCGCGGCCCAGGGCCGGGAGGCGGCCCGGCTGCTGCTGACGCGGCTGGACGGACCGGACGCCGGATCGCCGCGGCCCGTCGAGATGCCCATCCGCCTGATCCTCCGCGAGACCACCGCTCCGCCGCACAGCCGCCTGCAGTCGTAGGCCCGCTCCCGCGACCGTCCCCACCGGGGAGGCCATTGCCGCCCCGGCCCCCCGTCCCCGCTCCCACCGCACACCCGCTCGGAGGCACCACCATGATCACCGGCCACGGAAAACTCCGCCGTACGGGCCTCACGGCCCTCGCCCTGCTGCCCCTGGCCGCGCTGGCCGCCTGCGGCGGCGGGAGCGGCGGCGGTGACACCTCCGCCGAGGAGGGCAGCGGCAAGGGCACCATCAGCGTCTGGGCGCACCAGGGCCAGGCGAGCGAGGCGAAGGCGCTGCAGAACGCGGTGAAGTCCTTCAACTCCTCGCAGAGCGCCGTCAAGGCCGAGCTGAAGCTCATACCGGAGAAGGACTACACCAAGACCATCACCGCCACGGACGCCTCCGAACTGCCGGACGTGCTGGAGTTCGACGGCCCGACGATGGCCAACTTCGTCTACAACAGCAAGCTCGCCCCGGTCGACGGCCACGTCTCCGCCAAGACCCTCGCCAACGCCACCGACGCGATCAAGGCGCAGGGCGAGATCGACGGCAAGCACTACGGCCTCGGCATGTTCGACGCCGGGCTCGGCATGTACGCCAACAAGAAACTGCTGGACACGGCCGGCGTGAAGTACCCGACCAGCCCGGACGACGCCTGGACGGCCGAGGAGTTCGGCAAGGCCCTCGCGGCGCTCAAGGGCAAGGACTCCGACGGCAAGGTCCTGGACATATCGGAGCAGTACGGCCTGGCCTCCGAGTGGGGCACCTTCGGCTTCTCCCCGATCGTCTGGTCGGCCGGCGGCGGCCTGCTGAAGGACGGCAAGGCCGAGGGCGCCCTGGACAGCCCGAAGGTCGTCTCCGCGATGAAGACCTTCCAGTCCTGGAAGCCCTACGTCGACCCCAACACCGACGGCAACGCCTTCGCCAAGGGCAAGGTGGCGCTGAGCTGGGTCGGCCACTGGAACTACCCCGCCTACAGCGAGGCCCTCGGTGACGACCTCGCGGTCCTGCCGCTGCCGGACTTCGGCAACGGGCCCAAGACCGGGCAGGGTTCCTGGGCCTGGGGCATCGGCGCCAAGAGCAAGAACGGCAAGGCCGCCGGCACCTTCCTGGACTACCTGCTCAACGACACCAACGTCGGCGCGATGACGAAGGCCAACGGCGCGGTGCCCGCCACCAAGTCCGCCCTCGCCAAGAGCGAGCTGTACAAGAAGGGCGGCCCGCTCCAGCTCTTCGCCGACCAGCTCGCCAAGCCCTGCGGCGACAGCGACATCACGTCCTCCTGTATCGCCGTCACCCGCCCGGTGACCGCCGGATACCCCACCGTCACCGCCAAGTTCAACACGGCCCTCAACTCGATCTACGGCGGCGCCGACCCCCAGGAAGCCCTGCGGAAGGCCGCCCGCGCCATCGACCGGGACTTCACCGACAACGCCGGCTACGAGATCCCGTAACCCGCAGGACGCATCGGCCCGGGCGGCCGCCGTCGACGTGGTGACACCGCCACGTACCGACCGCGCCCGCCCCGCCGGGAAGAGGACCCTCCCGTGAAAACCGTGGAACCCGCGCACGCCGCGGCCCGAGACCGGGCGCAGGCCGTCTCGTCCGCACCCGCCGCCAAGCCCCCGCGCCCCGCGCGCGGCAACCGGGACCGCCTGCACGGGCTGCTGATGGCCGCCCCGGCCGTCGGCGGGCTGATCGCCTTCGTCGGCATCCCGTTCGGCTACGCCGTGGTGCTCTCCTTCTACAACGTCCGCCTCGGATCGCCGCTGGAGCCCACCTTCTTCGGCGTGGAGCACTACCGGCGGCTGTTCACCGACCCCGACCTGTCCGGCCCGTTCCTGCGGGCGCTGCTGAACAACCTGACCTTCGCCGCCGTCGTCGTACCGCTCCAGACCGGTCTGGCGCTGGCGCTGGCGATCCTGCTCAACCGCAAGCTGAAGGCCATCGGTCTGTTCCGGTCCTTCTTCTTCATGCCGGTCGTCTTCCCGATGGCGCTGGTCGCCGTGATCTGGCGGCTGATCCTCGCCCGCAGCGAGCAGGGCATGCTCAACTCCGTGCTGGACGTGGTCACGTTCGGCAACTGGGGCGCCTTCGACTGGCTCGGTGACGGCCTCACCGCCATGGGCTCGATCATCGTGCTGTCGGTGTGGCAGGGCGTCGGCTTCCAGATGGTCATCCTGCTGGCCGGCCTCCAGCAGATCCCGGGCGAGCTCTACGAGGCCTCCGAGCTGGACCGGGCCTCACGCTGGCAGCAGTTCCGGCACGTCACCCTGCCCGGCATCCGCGGCACCCTGGTGTTCGTCGCGATGCTGACCTCGGTGCTGTCCTTCCGGGTCTTCGACCAGGTGTACATCCTCATCCGCGGCGGCGGCCTGGACGAGGACGCCACCCGCACGGTCATGTACCAGGCCGTCACCACCGCCTTCGACCAGAACGACATCGGCCAGGCCTCGGCCGTCACGGTGGTGTTCTTCCTGATCGTCGTCGCCCTGACCATCGTCCAGCGCCGCGTCGTCCGGCCCGACAACGAGGACTGACCCACCCATGGCCATGACCCGTACGCCCGTGCGCCGCGTCCTCGACTACACCGTCCTGGGTGTCCTGGCGTTCGTCTTCGCCCTGCCCGCGCTCTACCTCTTCCTCGGCAGCCTCAAGCCCTCGGACGAGGTCCTGAACGGCCTGTCCGGCTTCCTGCCCACCCACCTCTCCTTCGACAACTACACGGCCGTCCTCGACAGCCTGAACTCGGACAGCACCGGCTACTTCTGGCAGTTCATGGGCGTGTCGGTGCTGCTGTCGTTCGTGGTGGTGACGGGCGGGCTGATCGTCAACTCGATGGCGGCCTACGGGCTGACGCGGCTGAAGTGGCGGGGGCAGAACGCGGTGTTCACCCTCGTCCTGCTGCTGATGCTGATCCCGTTCGAGTCGGTGGCGGTGCCGCTGTTCTACATGTTCAACGGCCAGCGCAACACCCTGTTCATCCAGGCGCTGCCGTTCGTCGCCAACGCCTTCGCGATCTACCAGTTCCACACGTTCTTCAAGAAGATCCCGCCGAGCATCGAGGAGGCGGCCCGGCTGGACGGCGCGGGACCCTGGCGCACCTTCTTCGCGATCATCGTGCCGATGTCCAGGCCGGTGTTCGCCTCGGTCGCGATCCTCACCTTCCTCATCCAGTGGGGCTCCTTCCTGTGGCCGGTGCTGATGGTGTCCGACCCGTCGGTGCGCCCGCTGCCGCTGGAGATGAGCGTCTTCCAGGGCCAGCAGCCGCCGGACTGGGGCCAGATCCTCGCCTTCGGCGTGCTGCTGGTGCTGCCCGTGCTGATCGTCTTCGCGTTCTTCCAGCGCTGGTTCGTCGAGGGTGTGGCCAGCTCCGCCGTCAAGGGCTGAGGCCCCGGGGGCATGCTGGACGCATGACGGATCTCGAAGCGCGGCTGCGTGCCGTCGTCCGGGGCGAGGTCGGGTTCGACGTCACGTCCCGGGCCCTGACGACCATGGACGCGTCCAACTACCGTCGGGTCCCGGCGGGCGTGGTCGCGCCGCGCGACGCCGACGACGTGGCGGCGGTGCTCGCGGTGTGCCGGGAGCGGGGGGTGCCCGTGGTCGCCCGCGGCGGAGGCACCTCCATCGCCGGACAGGCCACCGGCACCGGTGTCGTCCTGGACTTCACCCGGCACATGAACCGGCTGCTGTCGCTCGATCCGGAGACCCGCACCGCCGTCGTCCAGCCCGGCCTCGTCCTCGACCGGCTCCAGGACGCCGCCGCCCCGCACGGCCTGCGGTTCGGCCCCGACCCCTCCACCCACAGCCGCTGCACGCTCGGCGGCATGATCGGCAACAACTCCTGCGGCTCGCACTCCGTGGCGTGGGGGACGACCGCGGACAGTGTGCGCGAGCTGGACGTCGTCACCGCGCGCGGCGAGCGTCTGCGGCTCGGGCGGGACTGGGCCGGGGCGCCGGACGGGCTGCGCGCCCTGGCCGAGGGGGAACTGGCCCGCCTGCGCACCGGCTTCCCCGACCTGCCCCGCCGCATCTCCGGGTACGCGCTGGACGCCCTGCTGCCCGAGCGCGGCGCCGACGTGGCCCGCTCCTTCTGCGGCTCCGAGGGCACACTCGGCGTGCTGACGGAGGCGGTCGTACGCCTGGTCGAGGCGCCACGCGCGCGTGCGCTGGCCGTGCTCGGCTACGCCGACGAGAGCGCGGCGGCGGAGGCGGCGGCCGGGCTGCTGCCGTTCCGCCCGCTGACGGTGGAGGGCATGGCGGCAGACCTGGTGCCGTCCCCGGAGGCGCTGCCGCGGGGCGGGGCCTGGCTGTTCGTGGAGACCGGCGGGGAATCGGCGGGCGAGGCACGCGCGCGAGCCGAGGCGATCGTGCGGGCCGCCGACGTCCTGGACGCGCTCGTGGTCACCGACCCGGCGGGGCAGCGCGCGCTGTGGCGGATCCGGGAGGACGCGAGCGGTACGGCGACCCGCATGCCGGACGGGACGGAGGCGTGGCCGGGCTGGGAGGACTGCGCGGTCCCGCCCGCCCGGCTCGGCGCGTACCTGCGGGACTTCCGGGCCCTGCTGGCGGCGCACGGGCTGCGCGGCACGCCCTACGGGCACTTCGGGGACGGCTGCATCCACGTCCGGATCGACTTCGACCTCCTCACCGGGGCCGGCGTCGCCCGCTTCCGCCGCTTCTCGGAGGAGCTCGCCGAGCTGGTGGTGGCGCACGGCGGATCGCTGTCCGGGGAGCACGGCGACGGGCAGGCGCGGGCGGAACTGCTGCCGAAGATGTACGGGGCCGAGATGGTCGGCCTGTTCGAGCGGGTCAAGGGCGTGTGGGACCCGGACGACCTGCTCAACCCCGGGATGCTCGTGCGCCCCGCGCCCCTCGACGCCGGCCTGCGCTTCTCGGTCCTGCCCCGCGAACCGGTCGACGTGGCCTTCGGCTACCCCGCCGACGGCGGCGACTTCCCGGCGGCGGTGCGGCGCTGCGTGGGCGTCGCCAAGTGCCGTACGACGTCGGTGTCCGGCTCGGGTGTCATGTGCCCGTCCTTCCGGGCGACGGGTGCGGAGGAGCACTCCACGCGTGGGCGGGCCCGGCTGCTGCACGAGATGCTCGCCGGTGAGGTGATCACGGACGGCTGGCGCTCCGAGGAGGTCCGGGACGCGCTGGACCTGTGCCTGTCCTGCAAGGGCTGCCGGTCGGACTGCCCGGTCGGGGTCGACATGGCCACGTACAAGGCGGAGTTCCTGCACCAGCACTACGCCGGGCGGCGCCGGCCCGCAGCCCACCAGTCGATGGGCCGGCTGCCGGTGTGGCTCCGGGCGGTGTCCCGCACCCGCACGGCATGGCTGGTCAACGCGCTGTCCGCGGTACGGCCCCTCGCCCGGGCGGCGAAGCGGCTGGGCGGGATCGCACCCGAGCGGGAGATCCCGAGGGTGGCGTCGCGGACGTTCAGCCGCTGGTGGGAGCGGCGGCGTGGGGAGGGGGCCGCTGTCCGCGGCGACCTCGTCGTGCTGTGGCCGGACACCTTCACCGAGCACCTCTCGCCCCACGTCGGGCAGGCCGCCGTACGGGTGCTGGAGGCGGCCGGGCTGCGGGTGGCGCTGCCGCCGACCGTGCGGCTGGCGCAACCGCCCGTGGGGGACGGCAGGACCGTCGCCCTCGATCCGCTGTCCCTGCTGCGCGGCCGGGGCCGGGTCTGCTGCGGGCTGACGTACGTGTCGACGGGCCAGCTCGACCGCGCCCGTGCCGTCATGCGCCGCACGCTGGACCTGATGGAACCGGTGCTGGAGACCGACGCGCCGGTCGTGGTCCTGGAGCCGAGCTGCGCCGCGGCCCTGCGCACCGATGTCCCCGAGCTGCTGCACGGCGACCCGCGTGCGGCCCGCCTCGCCGCGCAGGTCCTCACCTTCGCCGAGACGCTGGAGCGCCACGCCCCCGGCTGGTCGCCGCCGCGCGTGGACCGTCCGGTGACCGGGCAGACCCACTGCCACCAGCATGCGGTGCTCGGCGACGCCGCCGACCGCCGGCTGCGGGAGGCTGCCCGGCTCACCGGCGAACTGAGCGGCGGCTGCTGCGGCCTCGCGGGGAACTTCGGCTTCGAGAAGGGCCACTGGGAGGTGTCCACCGCCTGCGCGGAGGAACAGCTCCTGCCCTCGGTGCGGGACGCCCCGGACGGCACGGTGGTCCTGGCGGACGGTTTCTCCTGCCGCACCCAGCTGGAGCAGCTGGCGGGCGTGCGGGGCAGGCACCTGGCGGAGGTGCTGGCCGAGGCGCTGGACGAGGACCCCGGACGCGACGGCTCATGAGGCGTTCGGGCCACGGGCCGGCGGACCCGAGTGTCTGAACCGGGGGCGGGCCGACGCCGCTCCTAGGCTCGCGGGACCAGTCACCGCCCGTCCAGGGCCGTTGCTCGAAGGAGCCCGCGCATGAGCGTCCGCGTCCAGCCGATCACCCGCGACGAGCACCTCGCGTTCGTCACGGCCCGCCCCTCGGCCAGCCACACCCAGGTCCCGTCCTGGGGCGAGGTGAAGCCCGACTGGAAGGCGGAGAGCCTCGGCTGGTTCGACGACGAAGGGCAGCCCGTCGGCGCGGGACTGGTGCTGCTGCGCCCCCTGCCCGGGCCGCGGCTGCCCGGACTGCCGCGCTACTTCGCCTATCTGCCCGAGGGTCCGCTGCTCGACTGGCTCGAGCCCGGCCTCGACCGCCTGCTGGAGCCGATGCTCGCGCACTTGAGACGCCGGGGCGCCTTCGCGGTGCGCATGGGCCCCCCGGTCGTGGTGCGCCGCTGGAGCGCCGACGCGGTCAAGACGGCGATCGCGGACCCGGCCGCCCGGCGGCTGGGCGATGTGCGGGCGACGTCGTACGAACCGCGGGCCGGTCAGGTCGCGGACAGCCTGCGCCGGATGGGCTGGCGGCGGTCCGAGGTCTCCGGCGGGGACGGCTTCGCCGCGGGGCAGCCCCGCTACGTCTTCCAGGTGCCCTTCGCGGGCCGGTCGCTGGAGGACATCCACAACGGCCTGAACCAGCAGTGGCGCCGCAACATCAAGAAGGCGGAGAAGGCCGGCGTGAAGGTCGTGCGCGGCGACCTGGCGGACCTGCCGGCCTTCCACGAGCTGTACTGCGAGACCGCCGAACGGGACCGCTTCGTCCCGCGCCCCCTGCCGTACTTCCAGCGCATGTGGAGCGCGCTGACCGCCGAACACCCGGACCGCATGCGGCTCTACCTCGCCCACCACGACGGTGAGGTGCTCGCCGCGGCCACGATGCTGACCGTCGGCGACCACGTCTGGTACTCCTACGGCGCCTCCACCGGCCGCCGCCGTGAGGTGCAGGCGAGCAGCGCCGTGCAGTGGCGCATGATGACCGACGCGCACGAACGGGGCGCCGCCGTCTACGACCTGCGCGGCATCACCGACACCCTGGAGGAGTCCAGCCACCTGCTGGGCCTGCTCCGCTTCAAGGTGGGCACCGGAGGCGAGGCCGTGGAGTACCTCGGCGAATGGGACTACCCGCTCAACCGGCTGCTCCACAAGGCGTTCGACCTCTACCTCTCCCGGCGCTGACGTCTCATGCCACGAGACAGTGGCAAAAGGGCTTCACGCACCTGACCAAGTCCATTACCCTGGACTGTGCAGTGCATCGGGATGTACGTTGCGTAGGTCCGGGTGCACGCACCGCACACGCCGTCCGATCCCGGACACCGAACCCCGAGCCCAGGACCCGCCCGTGACCACGCCGGAGACCACCGCCACACCCCAGTCCACGACCGGCACCGCCGCACCCCCGGCCGGCCCGGGCCGGCTCGGCTCGCTCGGGCCCGTGGGCCTGGTGCTCGCCGGTGGCATCTCCGTGCAGTTCGGCGGCGCCCTGGCGGTGACGCTGATGCCCAGGGCGGGTGCCCTCGGGGTCGTGGCGCTGCGCCTGCTGGTCGCGGCCGTCGTGCTGCTCCTGGTCTGCCGTCCTCGGCTGCGCGGCCACTCGCGCACCGACTGGGGCACGGTGGTCGTCTTCGGCGTCACCATGGCCGCGATGAACGGCCTCTTCTACCAGGCCGTCGCGCGCATCCCGCTGGGCCCCGCGGTCACGCTGGAGGTCCTCGGCCCGCTCGCCCTCTCCGTGTTCGCCTCCCGCCGCGCGATCAACGTCCTCTGGGCCGCCCTCGCCCTCGCCGGGGTCTTCCTCCTCGGCGGCGGAGGCTTCAGCGGTCTCGACCCCACGGGTGCGGCCTTCGCCCTGGGGGCCGGCGCCATGTGGGCGGCCTACATCGTCTTCAGCGCCCGCACGGGCCGCCGCTTCCCGCAGGCAGACGGGCTGGCCCTCGCGATGGCGGTCGGGGCGGTGCTGTTCCTGCCCCTGGGCATCGCCGAGTCGGGCACGAAGCTGCTCGACCCGGTCACACTGGGCCTGGGCGCGGCGGTGGCCCTGCTCTCCTCCGTCCTGCCCTACACCCTCGAACTCCTCGCCCTGCGCCGCTTGCCCGCCTCCACCTTCGCGATTCTGATGAGCCTCGAACCGGCCATCGCCGCGACGGCCGGCTTCCTCATCCTCGACCAGGCCCTCAGCGCCGCCGAGGCCGCCGCGATCGCCCTCGTCGTCGCGGCGAGCATGGGGGCGGTGCGCACCCAGGTGGGTCCGGGGCGGAAGAGGAAGGCGGCGCTGGAGAGCACGGGGCTGGAGGGGTAGACCCGAGGCCAGGGGCGGTCCCGTCGCGGTCCGGTCCCGTTGTCGGTGGCCGGTGCCAGACTGCCCGCATGACCGCACCCGACCCCAAGGCCGACCTCCTGCGCTGTCTCCAGGACGCTCGTGACGCCCTGCTGTGGAAGCTCGACGGGCTCTCGGAGTACGACATCCGCCGCCCCCTGACACCGACCGGCACCAATCTGCTCGGGCTGGTCAAGCACACCGCCGGGGTGGAGCTGGGGTACTTCGGGGACACGTTCGGCCGGCCGTTCTTCGCCGGGGACCCACCGCCCTGGTGGTACACGCGGGACGCCGAACCCAACGCCGACATGTGGGCCACGCCGGACGAGTCCCGCGAGGACATCACCGGCCTGTACCGCCGGGCGTGGCGGCACGCGGACGGCACCATCGGGGCGCTGCCGCTGGACGCCACCGGGCGCGTCCCCTGGTGGCCCGAGGAGCGGCGGGAGGCCACACTGCACCACCTCCTGGTGCGCGTGATCGCCGACACCAGCCGTCACGCCGGCCACGCCGACATCGTGCGCGAACTCATCGACGGATCGGTCGGACTGACGCCGGGCAAGGACAGCATGCCGCCGGGGGACCGTGCCATGTGGGAGGCCCATCGGCACCGGCTGGAGGAGGTGGCGAGGGCGGCGGACCGGGGCGCCTGAATCTCCGCGCGGCGGGCGGGGCCGGGCGGGGCGAGGGGCCGGGCGCGGGAGCGTCGGCGGGGCGCCGCTCGACAGCGTCACCCTTCCGGGAAGAATTCATGCAAGCATGCTTGATTGTTTCTGGTGCCGCTGCCATGCTCCTCAGCACGCCGCACCGCACCACCCCGCACACCGCCGTGCCCCGAGGGGAGCGCCCGTGTCCGATCCGATGCCCGTGATCGACGATCTGCGCGAGGAGAGCGAGGAACTCGACCGCCTCGTGGCCGCGTCGGCCCCGCAGCGATGGTCGCTCGCGACCCCCGCGCCCGGCTGGACCGTGGCCCACCAGATCGCCCATCTCGCCTGGACGGACCGCTCGGCCCTGCTCGCCGTCACCGACGCCGACGGCTTCCACACGCTGGTCGAGAAGGCCCTCGCAGCGCCGGGCTCCTTCGTCGACGAGGGCGCCGAGGAGGGTGCGGGGCTCCCGCCCGGCGAGCTGCTCGCCCGGTGGCGCGACGGCCGTACGGCGCTGGAGGAGGCACTGCGGGCCGCCCCGCCGAAGGCGCGCTTCCCCTGGTACGGCCCGCCCATGTCGGCCGCCTCCATGGCGACGGCCCGCCTGATGGAGACCTGGGCCCACGGACAGGACGTGGCCGACGCCCTGGGTGTGGTGCGCCCACCCACCGACCGGCTGCGGCATGTGGTGCGGCTCGGGGTGCGGACCCGGGACTTCGCCTACGGCGTGCACGGCCTGACCCCGCCGGCCGACCCGTTCCGCGTCGAACTCCAGGCCCCCTCCGGCGACCTGTGGACCTACGGGCCCGAGGACGCTCGGCAGCGCGTCACCGGGCCCGCCCTCGACTTCTGCCTCCTGGTCACCCAGCGCGCCCACCGCAGCAGCCTCGCCCTGCGCGCCGACGGCCCCGACGCCGACCGCTGGCTCGACATCGCGCAGGCCTTCGCCGGGCCGCCGGGCGGCGGACGCCCGCCGGAGGAGTCCGCCGCGTGACCCTCCGCATAGGCAACGCCTCCGGCTTCTACGGCGACCGCTTCGACGCGATGCACGAGATGCTCACCGGCGGCGAACTCGACGTCCTCACCGGTGACTACCTCGCCGAGCTGACCATGCTCATCCTCGGCCGGGACCGCATGAAGGATCCCGCCGCCGGATACGCCCGCACCTTCCCGCGGCAGCTGGAGGAGTGCCTGGGGCTCGCGTACGAGCGGGGCGTCAGGATCGTCACCAACGCGGGCGGGCTCAACCCGGCCGGACTCGCGGACGCCGTACGGCGGTTGGCCGACCGGCTGGGCATCCCCGTACGCGTCGCCCATGTGGCGGGCGACGACCTCACCGCCGCGCACCCGGGCTCGCTCGCCGCCCACGCCTACCTCGGCGGCTTCGGCATCGCGGAGTGTCTGCGGGCGGGCGCCGACGTCGTCGTCACCGGTCGGGTGACGGACGCGGCCCTGGTCACCGGGCCCGCCGCCGCACACTTCGGCTGGACGCCGCAGGACCACGACCGGCTCGCGGGCGCCGTGGTCGCGGGGCACGTCCTGGAGTGCGGGGCGCAGACCACCGGCGGCAACTACGCGTTCTTCCGGGACGGCGACGTCCGCCGCCCCGGCTTCCCGCTCGCCGAGCTGCACGAGGACGGCGGCTGCGTCATCACCAAGCACCCCGGCACCGGCGGCTTCGTCGACGTCGGCACGGTCACCGCGCAGCTGCTGTACGAGACGGCCGGTGCCCGGTACGCGGGCCCGGACGTCACGACCCGGCTGGACACCGTGTGGCTGAGCCAGGACGGGCCCGACCGGGTGCGGATCGAGGGCGTGCGCGGCGAGGCACCGCCGCCCACCCTCAAAGTCGGCCTCAACCGGCTCGGCGGCTTCCGCAACGAGGTGGTCTTCGTGCTCACCGGCCTCGACGTCGAGGCCAAGGCCGCCCTGGTGCGGGAGCAGCTGGAACCGGCCCTCGCCGAAGTGTCCGACGTGCGCTGGGAACTGGCTCGCACCGACCGCCCCGACGCGCCCACCGAGGAGACGGCGAGCGCGTTGCTGCGGCTCGTCGTGCGGGACCCCGACCAGGAGGCCGTCGGACGGGCGCTGAGCGGGGCGGCCGTGGAGCTCGCCCTCGCCAGCTACCCCGGCTTCCATGTGCTGGCCCCACCCGGAAAGGGCTCGCCCTATGGGGTCTTCGAGGATGTGTACGTCCCCCATGGAGGAGTCGACCATGTGGCCGTCCTCCACGACGGACAGCGGGTTCCGGTGCCGCCGCCCCACGACACGCTCGCCCTCGAAGAGGTTCCGCAGCCTCCCCTGCCCGAGCCGCTGCCGCCCGGGCCGGTGACCAGGGCCGCCCTCGGCCGTATCGCGGGAGCCCGCAGCGGCGACAAGGGCGGCAACGCCAACGTCGGGGTGTGGGCGCGCACGGACGAGGCCTGGCGGTGGCTCGCCCACGAGCTGACCGCCGACCGGTTCCGGGAGCTGATCCCCGAGAGCCGCGGGCTGACCGTCGTACGGCACGTGCTGCCGAATCTGCGCGCCCTGAACTTCGTCGTCGAGGGGATCCTCGGCGCCGGTGTCGCCGCGCGGCACCGCTTCGACCCGCAGGCCAAGGCCCTCGGCGAATGGCTGCGCTCCCGCCACCTGGAGATACCGGAGGCCTTGCTGTGACCGTCCTGACCTCCGGGCTCGACACCGACGGCCCGGACTACGCGGCCAACCGCGAGGCGATGCTCGCCAAGCTCGCGGCCCTCGACGCCGCGCACGCCCAGGCCCTCGCGGGCGGCGGCGAGAAGTACGTCGCACGGCACCGGGCGCGCGGCAAGCTCCTCGCCCGTGAGCGCATCGAGCTGCTCCTCGACCCCGACACGCCGTTCCTGGAGCTGTCCCCGCTGGCCGCCTGGGGCAGCGACTACACCGTCGGCGCGTCCCTCGTCACCGGTATCGGGGTGGTGGAGGGCGTGGAGTGCCTGATCACCGCCAACGACCCGACCGTGCGCGGCGGAGCGAGCAACCCCTGGTCGCTGAAGAAGGCCCTGCGCGCCAACGACATCGCGCTCGCCAACCGGCTGCCCTGCATCAGCCTGGTGGAGTCCGGGGGCGCCGACCTGCCGTCCCAGAAGGAGATCTTCATCCCGGGCGGCGCGATCTTCCGCGACCTCACCCGGCTGTCGGCCGCCGGAATCCCCACCGTCGCCGTCGTCTTCGGCAACTCCACCGCCGGCGGCGCCTACATCCCCGGCATGTCCGACCACGTGATCATGGTCAAGGAGCGGGCGAAGGTGTTCCTCGGCGGTCCGCCGCTGGTGAAGATGGCCACCGGGGAGGAGAGCGACGACGAGTCCCTGGGCGGCGCCGAGATGCACGCGCGCACCTCGGGCCTCGCCGATTACTTCGCCGTCGACGAGCCGGACGCGCTCCGGCAGGCCCGGCGCGTGGTCGCCCGCCTCAACCACCGCAAGACGTACGAGGACCCGGGGCCCGCCGAGCCGCCGAAATACGACCCGGAGGAGCTGCTGGGCATCGTCCCGGGCGACCTGAAGAGCCCCTTCGACCCGCGCGAGGTCGTCGCCCGCATCGTCGACGCCTCCGACTTCGACGAGTTCAAACCGCTCTACGGGACGAGCCTGACCACCGGCTGGGCCACGCTCCACGGCTATCCCGTGGGGGTGCTGGCGAACGCCCAGGGGGTCCTCTTCAGCGCGGAGTCCCAGAAGGCCGCCCAGTTCATCCAGCTCGCCAACCAGCGCGACATCCCCCTGCTCTTCCTGCACAACACCACCGGCTACATGGTCGGCAAGGAGTACGAGCAGGGCGGCATCATCAAACACGGCGCGATGATGATCAACGCCGTGAGCAACTCGAAGGTCCCGCACCTGTCCGTCCTGATGGGGGCCTCCTACGGCGCCGGCCACTACGGCATGTGCGGCCGCGCCTACGACCCCCGCTTCCTCTTCGCCTGGCCCAGCGCCAAGTCGGCCGTCATGGGCCCGCAGCAGCTCGCGGGCGTGCTGTCGATCGTCGCCCGCCAGTCGGCCGCCGCCAAGGGCCGGCCCTACGACGAGGAGGCGGACGCGGCGCTGCGCGCCATGGTCGAGCAGCAGATCGAGTCCGAGTCGCTGCCGATGTTCCTGTCCGGGCGGCTGTACGACGACGGCGTCATCGACCCGCGCGACACCCGCACCGTCCTCGGCCTGTGCCTCTCCGCGATCCACACCGCCCCCTACGCGGGCGCGCGCGGCGGCTTCGGCGTCTTCCGGATGTGAGGAACCCTCAGTGATCACTTCTGTGCTGGTCGCCAACCGGGGCGAGATCGCCTGCCGCGTCTTCCGCACCTGCCACGACCTGGGCATCCGCACGATCGCCGTGCACTCGGACGCCGACGCGACCGCCCTGCACACGCGCACGGCCGACGTGAGCGTACGACTTCCGGGGGAGGCGCCTGCCGACACCTATCTGCGCGGCGACCTGATCGTGAAGGCCGCCCACGCCGCCGGGGCGGACGCCGTGCACCCCGGCTACGGCTTCCTCTCCGAGAACGCCGGCTTCGCCCGGGCCGTCCTGGACGCGGGCCTGCGCTGGATCGGCCCGTCCCCGGACGCCATCGAGGCCATGGCGTCCAAGACCCGCGCCAAGCAGCTCATGGGCATCGAGCCCCTCACCGGCGTCACCGAGGCCGACCTGCCCGTGCTGGTGAAGGCGGCGGCGGGCGGCGGCGGCCGCGGCATGCGGGTCGTACGCCGACTCGGCGATCTGGAAGCCGAGTTGCACGCGGCCCGGGCCGAGGCCGCGAGCGCCTTCGGCGACGGCGAGGTCTTCGTCGAGCCGTACGTGGAGAACGGCCGGCACGTCGAGGTGCAGATCCTCGCCGACAGCCACGGAGCGGTCTGGCCCCTCGGCACCCGCGACTGCTCCCTGCAGCGCCGCCACCAGAAGGTGATCGAGGAGGCCCCGGCTCCCGGCCTGTCCCCGGAACTCGACGAGGAGGTCCGCTCCCTCGCCGTACGGGCCGCCCGGGCCGTCGACTACGTGGGTGCCGGCACGGTCGAGTTCCTCGTCGCCCGAGGCAGGGCGCACTTCCTGGAGATGAACACCCGCCTCCAGGTCGAACACCCCGTCACCGAGGCCGTGTTCGGCGTCGACCTGGTCGCGGAACAGATCCGGATCGCCGAGGGCCACCCCCTCGAAGCCGACCCGCCGCGCGCACACGGCCACGCCGTCGAGGCCCGCCTGTACGCCGAGGACCCGGCCCGCGACTGGTCCCCGCAGACCGGCACCCTGCACCGCCTGACCGTCCCCGGGCCCGTCCGCCTGGACACCGGCTACACGGACGGCGACGAGATCGGCGTCCACTACGACCCCATGCTCGCCAAGGTCGTGGCCCACGCCCCCACCCGCACGGAGGCCGCCCGCAGGCTCGCCGCCGCACTGGAACGGGCGGTGATCCACGGCCCCGTCACCAACCGCGACCTGTTGGTCCGCTCCCTGCGCCACCCCGAGTTCACCGCGGCCCGCATGGACACCGGCTTCTACGACCGTCACCTGCCGGGCCTGGCCGAGCCGCCCCCCGACCCGCACGCCCCTCTGGCCGCCGCCCTCGCCGATGCCCGGGCCCGCTCCCGGCCCGGATTCGGCGGCTGGCGCAACGTCCCCTCACAGCCGCAGACCAAGCGGTACCTGAGGGCGGGGGAGGAGCACGAGGCCCGCTACCGGCACACCCGGAACGGCCTGGAGGCGGACGGAGTACGAGTGGTGCGCGCCGAGGCGGGCCTGGTCGTCCTCGAAGTGGACGGGGTGGAGCGGAAGTACGAGGTCACCCGCTACGGCGAGCAGGTCTACGTCAACACCACCGCCCTGACCGTCCTGCCCCGCTTCCCCGACCCCACCACCCAGCACGCCGCGGGCTCCCTCCTGGCGCCGATGCCGGGCACGGTCGTCCGCGTGGCCGACGGCCTCATGGCAGGAACACCGGTCAAGGCGGGCGAGCCCCTCCTCTGGCTGGAGGCGATGAAGATGCAGCACAAGGTCACCGCGCCGGTGACGGGAACGCTGACCTCGTTGCCGGTCACTCCCGGTCAACAAGTAGAGCCGGGCATGTTGCTGGCGGTTGTGCAGGAGGCCTGAAGGGGCGCGGGGAACTGCGCGATCAGCCACATACGGCCCGCACCGAAAGGACTCCCCATGGACACCGAAGACCACAAGGCGCTCCGAGAAGCCGTCGCCGCCCTGGGCAAACGCCACGGCCCCGGAAGCGACCCCACCCAACTCTGGGCAGACGCAGGAAAACTCGGCTACCTCGGAGTCAACCTCCCCGAGGAGTACGGAGGCGGCGGCGGAGGAATCTCCGAACTCTCCATCGTCCTCGAAGAACTCGGCGCGGCCGGCTGTCCCCTCCTCATGCTCGTTGTCTCACCGGCCATCTGCGGCACGGTGATAGCCCGCTTCGGCACCGACACACAGAAGGAGGAGTGGCTCCCCGGCCTGTCGGACGGAACTCGCCGGATGGCCTTCGGCATCACCGAACCCGACGCCGGCTCCAACAGCCACCGCATCACCACCACGGCCCGCAGGGACGGCACCGACTGGCTCCTCACCGGCCGGAAGGTCTTCATCTCCGGCGTGGACATCGCGGACGCGACCCTCATCGTCGGCCGCACCGAAGACGCCCGCACCGGCCGCCTCAAGCCCTGCCTCTTCATCGTCCCGCGCGACACCCCCGGCTTCACCCACCGCCCCATCGACATGGAACTGAACGCCGCGGAGAAGCAGTTCGAACTGGTCCTGGACGACGTACGGCTGCCCGCCGACGCCTTGGTCGGCGACGAGGACGCGGGCCTCCTCCAGCTCTTCGCCGGCCTCAACCCCGAACGCGTCATGACCGCCGCCTTCGCGATCGGCATGGGCCGTCACGCCCTCGCCAAGGCCATCGAGTACGCCCGCGACCGCACCGTCTGGAACACCCCCATCGGCGCCCACCAGGCCATCGCCCACCCCCTGGCCGCGGCGCACATCGACCTCGAACTCGCCCGCCTGATGACGCAGAAGGCCGCCGCCCTCTACGACGCGGGTGACGACATGGCCGCCGGAGAGGCCGCCAACATGGCCAAGTACGCAGCCGGGGAAGCCTGCGTGAAGGCCGTCGACCAGGCCGTGCACACCCTCGGCGGCAACGGTCTCACCCGCGAGTACGGTCTGGCCCGGCTGATCACGGCCGCGCGCGTGGCACGGATCGCCCCGGTGAGCCGGGAGATGATTCTCAATTTCGTCTCCCACCAGACCCTGGGCCTGCCCAAGTCGTACTGAGAACCTGAGACTTCCCGCGCCGCGAGGAGGAACCAGCATGTTCCGCAGCGAGTACGCAGACGTCCCGGCCGTCGAACTGCCGATCCACGACGCCGTTCTGGCCCGGGCCGCCGAGTTCGGTGACACCCCGGCGCTCATCGACGGCACCGATGGCACCACCCTCACCTACGAGCAGGTCGACCGCTTCCACCGGCGCGTCGCCGCCGCCCTCGCCGAGGCCGGGGTCCGCAAGGGCGACGTCCTCGCCCTGCACAGCCCCAACACCGTCGCCTTCCCGACCGCCTTCTACGCGGCCACGCGTGCGGGTGCCACCGTCACCACCGTGCACCCGCTCGCCACCGCCGACGAGTTCGCCAAACAGCTGCGGGACTCGGCGGCCCGCTGGATCGTCACCGTGTCACCGCTGCTGGACGCCGCCCGCCGGGCCGCCGAACTCGCGGGCGGCGTACGGGAGATCTTCGTGTGCGACAGCGCGAGCGGCCACCGCTCCCTGATCGACATGCTCGCCTCCGCGGCCCCCGAGCCACAGGTCGGCATCGACCCCGCCGAGGACGTCGCCGCCCTGCCGTACTCCTCCGGCACCACCGGCATCCCCAAGGGCGTGATGCTCACCCACCGGCAGATCGCCACCAACCTCGCCCAGCTCCACCCGGCGATACCCGCGGGCCCAGGAGACCGAGTCCTGGCGGTCCTGCCCTTCTTCCACATCTACGGCCTCACGGCTCTGATGAACGCGCCCCTGCGGCAGGGCGCCACCGTCGTCGTCCTGCCCCGCTTCGACCTCGAACAGTTCCTCGCGGCCATCCAGAACCACTGCATCACGGCGCTCTACGTGGCCCCGCCGATCGTCCTGGCCCTCGCCAAGCACCCGGCCGTCGCCCAGTACGACCTGTCGTCCCTGAAGTACGTCATCAGCGCCGCCGCACCCCTGGACGCCCGTCTCGCCGCGGTCTGCTCCGCCCGCCTCGGCCTGCCGCCCGTCGGCCAGGCCTACGGCATGACGGAACTGTCACCCGGCACCCACGTCGTCCCCCTGGACGCCATGCACGACGCCCCGCCCGGAACCGTCGGCAAGCTCATCGCCGGCACCGAGATGCGCATCGTCTCCCTCGACGACCCCGGCAAGGACCTCCCCGCCGGCGAATCCGGCGAGATCCTCATCCGCGGCCCGCAGATCATGAAGGGCTACCTCGGCCGCCCCGACGCCACCACCGCGATGATCGATCCCGACGGCTGGCTGCACACCGGGGACGTGGGCCACGTCGACGAGGACGGCTGGCTGTTCGTCGTCGACCGGGTCAAGGAACTCATCAAGTACAAGGGCTTCCAGGTGGCCCCCGCCGAACTGGAGGCCCTGCTCCTCACCCACCCGGGCATCGCGGACGCCGCCGTCATCGGCAGGTACGACGACGACGGCAACGAGGCCCCGCACGCCTACGTGGTCCGCCAGCCGTCCGCCGCGGACCTCACGGAGGCGGAGATCATGCTGTACGTCGCCGAGCGCGTGGCCCCCTACAAGCGGATCCGCCAGGTCACCTTCATCGTCGGCGTCCCTCGTGCGGCCTCCGGCAAGATCCTCCGCCGACAGCTCAGGGAGAGCACGTGACACTGATCGCCCGCACCCGCGCCCGGGCCGTGGAAACCCTGGCCCTCGACTCGCCGCACACCCGCAACGCCCTCTCGGCCACCCTGGTCGGCGAGCTGGCCGACGCGCTCACCGACGCCGGCGAGGACCCCGGCGTCCGCGCGGTCGTCCTCACCCACACCGGCAACACCTTCAGCGCGGGCGCCGACCTCAAGGACCCCCCGTCGCCCGAGGCGCTGGTCGTCCTGCTGCGGCAGATCATCGAGCTGCCCAAACCGGTCCTCGCCCGCGTCACCGGACACGTCCGCGCGGGCGGCCTCGGCCTCCTGGCCGCCTGCGACATCGCCGCCGCCTCCACGCAGGCCACCTTCGCCTTCACCGAGGTCCGCATCGGGGTCGCCCCCGCCGTCATCTCCCTGCCGATCCTGCCCCGCGCCGACCCGCGCGCCCTCGCCCGCCACTACCTCACCGGCGAACGCTTCACAGCCCGTCAGGCCGTGGCAACGGGCCTGCTCACCACCTGTGACAGCGATGTCGACGAGGCCCTCGCCCCCATCCTCGACGGCCTGCGCCGCTCCGCTCCCGGCGCCCTGGCCGAGACGAAACGGCTGCTCACGGCTAGGGTGCTGGAAGCCTTCGACCGGGACGCCGCCGACCTGACCGCGCTCTCGGCCCGGCTGTTCTCCTCCCCGCAGGCTCGCGAGGGGACGACGGCCTTCCTCGAACGACGGGATCCGGCATGGGTGGTGTGAGCACGGTCGACCGTGCGGAGAGAGTCCCCAAGCAGGACCGCAGCCGGGCCACCCGGCAGCGGCTCCTCGAAGCAGCCGTGTCCTGCCTCGCCGAACACGGCTGGGCGGGATCCACCGTCTCCGTGGTCGCCGAACGGGCCGGCGTCTCCCGCGGCGCGGCCCAGCACCACTTCCCGACCCGCGAGGACCTCTTCACCGCGGCCGTCGAATACGTCGCCGAGGAACGCTCCACGGCCCTGCGCGACCTGTTCCCCGAGGGCGCCGCGGGCGACCGGCACGCCGTCGTCGCCGCCCTCGTCGACCTCTACACCGGGCCGTTGTTCCGCGCGGCCCTGCACCTCTGGGTCGCCGCGTCCAACGAGGAGCAGCTCCGGCCCCGCGTCACCGAGCTGGAATCCCGCGTCGGCCGCGAGACCCACCGCATAGCCGTCGACCTCCTCGCCGCCGACGAGTCCGCCCCCGGCGTCCGCGAAACCGTCCAGGGCCTCCTCGACATGGCCCGCGGCCTGGGCCTGGCCAACCTCCTCACGGACGACACGGCCCGCCGGGAACGGGTGGTGGCCCAGTGGGCGGGGCTGCTGGAGGAGACGCTGGGCTGAGAGAGCAGGTGTCAGCGCGGACGCTGGATGCGCATACCGCAGTATGCTCGTGGCATGGCGGACACGACACGCATCACGGTGACACTGCCGACCGAACAGGTCGCAGAACTCAGGAAGCTCACCGACAACGTCTCCGGCTATGTCGCCGAGGCGGTGGCACGCCGGCTGCGGCATCAGCTGCTCGGCGCCGACCTGGTGCGTCACCAGGAGGAGTGCGGTGCCTTCACCGAGGAGGAGCTGGCCGAGGCCCGCTCCAGGATCTTCGGCACGACGGATGCCGGCGGATCGGCGAGTGCTGCGTGACGGAGCACGTCGAGACGGTGGTCCTGGATTCTCAGGGGCTCTCCGCCTGGATCGCCCAGGACCGCAAGATCCTGGCGATGTTCCAGGTGCTGCACGCCATGGGCGCCGATTTCGTCATCTGCGCCAACACCATCGTGGAAGCAAGCCATGCGCGGGTGAACATGCCTCGATTGCAGTGGGCGCTCTCCCGCGTCAAGGTCGAGCCGGTGACCGAGGGCGCCGCGAAAGCATCCGCGGAACTGCTGAAGGCCGCCGGGCTGCACGGCCACAAGTACGCGATCGATGCGACCGTCGCCGAGGTGGCTTTGCGGCAGCCGGGCCCCGTGGCCGTGCTGACGTCCGATGTCGACGACATGGCGCGGCTGTGCGGCGACCGAGTCCGGCTCATCGGCATCTGAACCTCACGGACTGAGCCGCTCCACCCGCCAGCTGCCGTCCGGCCGCCCCACGTACCGCAACCGGTCGTGCAGCCGGTTCTCCCGGCCCTGCCAGAACTCCACCGCCTGCGGGGCCACCCGGAAGCCGCCCCAGTGCGGCGGCACCGGCACCTGCTCGCCCTCCGGATAGCGGGCGGCCAGCTCGGCGTACGCGGCGTCGATGTCGGCCCGGGTGGAGATCACCGAGGACTGCGCGCTGGCCCACGCCCCCAGCTGCGAGCCGTGCGGACGGGTGCGGAAGTACGCCGCCGTCTCGTCCCGCCCGGTCCGCCGGGCGACCCCGGTCACGATGACCTGCCGTGCCATCGGATGCCAGGGGAACAGCAGCGAGACGTACGGGTTCTCCGCCAGGTCACGCGCCTTGCGCGAGTCGTAGTTCGTGTAGAAGACGAACCCCTGCTCGTCGAAGTGCTTCAGCAGCACCGTGCGGGCGCTCGTCCGACCCTCCGCGTCGGCCGTCGACACGATCATGGCGTTCGGCTCGAACAGCCCGCCGTCCGTCGCGGCCTGCTTGAACCAGCGCGCGAACTGCTCGACGGGCGTCGCGGCCAGGTCGGTCTCGGAGAGCCCGTCGGCCCGGTACTGCTTGCGCATCGAGGCCAGATCGAAGGGGACGTCGTCGCGGTCGGTCACCCGGTCATCTTGCCGTACGGACGGTGTCCTTCGTCACTGCATGGCACTGAGTGCCGTGACCCCTCCCCAAGCGTGGCACTCGGGGATATCGTTTCCGTGCCGTTCCGATGGGGTGACCGCCTGCCGTACGGGGCATCACAGGGGCAACCGGCCAGGACCGCGAGTCGCCGTACACGACCGTGGATCCGCTGGACGGTGCACGCTTCGCCAGCTCACCGACACATGGTCGTACGCGTCACCCCACACCAGCACCATCTGTCACTTACATCACGAGGAGCCGCCTGATGTCCGACTTCGTACCCGGGCTCGAGGGAGTCGTCGCGTTCGAGACGGAGATCGCCGAACCCGACAAGGAGGGCGGCGCGCTCCGGTACCGCGGCGTCGACATCGAGGACCTCGTCGGCCACGTCTCCTTCGGCAACGTCTGGGGCCTCCTCGTCGACGGCGCCTTCAATCCCGGCCTGCCGCCCGCCGAGCCGTTCCCCATCCCCGTGCACTCCGGGGACATCCGGGTCGACGTCCAGTCCGCCCTGGCCATGCTGGCGCCCGTCTGGGGCCTCAAACCCCTCCTCGACATCGATGCCGAGCAGGCCCGGGCCGACCTGGCCCGAGCGGCCGTCATGGCGCTCTCCTACGTCGCTCAGTCCGCCCGTGGCCAGGGCCTGCCGATGGTCCCGCAGCGGGAGATCGACAAGGCGCAGTCCGTCGTCGAACGCTTCATGATCCGCTGGCGCGGCGAGCCGGACCCCAAGCACGTGGCGGCGGTGGACGCGTACTGGACGAGCGCCGCGGAGCACGGCATGAACGCCTCCACTTTCACGGCCCGCGTGATCGCCTCGACCGGCGCGGACGTGGCGGCGGCGCTCTCCGGCGCGGTGGGCGCGATGTCCGGCCCGCTCCACGGCGGCGCCCCCTCCCGCGTGCTCGGCATGATCGAGGAGATCGAGCGCACGGGCGACGCGGAGGCCTACGTGAAGAACGCGCTCGACAAGGGCGAGCGCCTGATGGGCTTCGGCCACCGCGTCTACCGAGCCGAGGACCCCCGCGCCCGGGTCCTGCGCCGCACCGCCCGCGAACTGGGCGCCCCCCGCTTCGAGGTCGCCGAGGCCCTGGAGAAGGCGGCCCTGGCCGAGCTCCACGCCCGCCGCCCCGACCGCGTCCTCGCCACGAACGTCGAGTTCTGGGCGGCCATCGTGCTGGACTTCGCCGAGGTCCCGGCCCACATGTTCACGTCCATGTTCACCTGCGCCCGCACGGCCGGCTGGTCCGCCCACATCCTGGAGCAGAAGCGCACGGGCCGCCTGGTGCGCCCCTCGGCCCGCTACGTGGGCCCGGGCACCCGCGACCCGCGCGAGATCGAGGGCTACGAGGACATCGCCCACTGACCCGCCCGCCCCACGGCCTCACCCCACTCGGGGTGGGGCCGTCCGCATGCCTCACCCCGCGAGCCGGTCCAGCTCCTCGCCGATGGCCTCCCGCAGCCGGTCGTGCCGGGGCCCGAGCGCGTACCGCTCCTCGCTCCACCGCTCCCGCGGGTAGAGCCACACGGGCAGCCGTACGAGCTCCCCGGGCTCCCAGTCGTAGCGCGGCCACACATGCGCGTGCAGGAACGCGTCGGTGTTCCCGAGGATCTCCAGATTGACCCGCCGGAACCCCGGCTCCAGCCGCCGGCAGGCCCGCTCGACGGCCTCCCCGAGCCGGTCCATGTCGGCGAGGAACGCCAGCCGCGCGCTCCGCGGCAGCTCGGACAACCGCTGGACGCCGGGATCATCGGTCAGCAGCACCGCATAGCCGGGCAGGAACTGCACGTCACCGATCACCGCGAACCCGGAGTCCAGCCTCCGCATCACGGCCGGGTTCTCACCCCGCAGGGCGCTCCCGATCCGGTCCTCGCGCCACCCGCCCACCGCCATCGCCCTCCCCGAGCACCACGGAAAAACGCAGACGACCCGCGAGTCTGGTTCCTCCGGAGAGGAGCCGGCCGGACGTACCGGCGACTCGCGGGTCGGGTGACTGCTTGAGATTGGGCCGGCTGCACGCTCGCTCACGCGCCGGCTCGGCACCGCACTGAGTGGGGTGACGGGCCGCTAGCCCGCAGCCACCTCTTCCGTCCGGTATCCATACATCTGCCGAACCACCTCCCTTCTGAAGTGCTTGCAACCCTAGAAACCGTTCGGCCTCGGATCAACCTGTTTTTTGAGACCTTGACTCCATGACGAAGCGGCAGGCGATTCTCAGTGGTTCGGTGTTCGAGGAGCGGATCGGGTACGCCCGGGCCGTCGTGGACGGGGACTGGGTGCACGTGTCGGGGACGACCGGGTTCGACTACGCGGACATGACGATCTCCGAGGACGTGGTGGAGCAGGCCGAACAGTGTCTGCGGAACATCGGGGCCGCGCTGGAGGCGGCCGGGTGTTCGTTCGCGGACGTCGTGCGGGTGCGGTACCTGCTGCCCGAGCGGGAGGACTTCGAGCCGTGCTGGCCGGTGCTGCGGAAGTGCTTCGGAGAGGTGCGGCCGGCCGCGACGATGTTGGTGTGCGGGCTGGCGGACCCCCGTATGAAGATCGAGATCGAGGTGTACGCGCGGCGGGGGAGCGGCGACGGGCCCCTGCCGTTGATCGACGGTTGATCGGCCGAGGCGCCGGCCGGGCTGCCGACGCCTCCGGATGAACGTTTCTGTTGCGTTGACGTGGGCATTGCCGCAGTACAACGATTCCTTCAATGTTGTGGGAACTCGGTGTGCGCTGGGTCACGTTCGAGTTGAATGATTGCAAGGAGCGAACCGACGTGCCGTACGTGCGGACGCAGCCTGCAGGGGGTCCAGGTGAGTGCTTCCCGGCGTAGTGGGACCACCGACGAGCTGGGGCCGGACGAGCCCGGGCGGGACGGTTCGGATGGTTCGGATCTGCTTGCCGCTTTGCTGGACGGGATGGACGCGGCGCTGTGCGCGTTCGACGCCGACGGTGTCGTGACGCACTGGAACCGCGAGGCCGAGCGGATCCTCGGGTGGAGTGCGGAGGAAGCCGTGGGGCGGCGCGGGCTGGCCGGGTGGGCCGTGCGCACCGCCGACGCCGAGGAGGTCGAGAGCCGGCTGCTGTCGTCGATGCATGCCCCCGGCAGGCAGGTGCACGAGTTCGCGCTGCTGACGAAGGACGGCGGCCGGGTGCTCGTGCGGACGCAGTCGGCGGCGGTACGCGGGCCCGACGGGAAGCCGGCGGGTGTGTACTGCGCGTTCAGCGAGGTGCACGCGCAGATCGATCTGGAGCGGTCGATCGCGCTGAGCGAGGCGCTGTTCGAGGACGCCGGCTGGGGTGTCGTGCTGGTCGACGTGGACCTGCGGCCGGCGGTGGTGAACGCGCACGCGGCCAGGGCCCTGGGCACCGGGCGGACGACGGTGCTGGGGCGGCCGCTCGGGGAATTGCTGTCGCAGGGCGTGGAGGAGCTGGAGAGCGCGCTGCAGCACGTGCTGGCGGAGGGCGCGCCCCCGGCGCCCGCCGAGGTGTGGGTGAGTGTGCGGACGCCGGAGGGGGAACGGCGGCGATGCTGGCGCAGCGGCTTCCTGCGGCTGGCCTCGCCGCTCGCGGAGGAGCCGGTTCCGCTGGGGGTGGGCTGGCTGTTCCAGGACGTGACGGAGGCCAAGCAGGCCGAGCAGGAGGCCTCCCTGCTGCGCTTCCGTACGCAGCAGCTGCACCGGGCGTCCCGGGCGGCGGCCGAGTGCGAGGACCCGGCCGAGGCGGCGACGGTCCACCTGGACTTCGCCCTGGCCGGTTTCGCCGATCACGGTCTGATCGACCGGGTCGCGGGCGGTGCGCTGACCGACGCGGAGGCCGAGGGGCCCGTCCGGCTGGTCCGGGTCGCCGCCACACCCTCCGGCGCGCCCGGGCCGACCCGGCTGTCCGGGCACGCGAGCCTGCCCGTCCGCTACGCCGAGGGGCACCCTGCCCTGCAGTGCGTGGAGCGGGCGGGGGCTCTGCGCGCGAGTGCGGGCGCGGCCCGGCCGGAGGCGGCCCGGGAGTGGGCCCTGGCCCGCCAGTGGCCCGCGGACGCGGTGCACGCCCTGTGCGCGGTGCTGCGCAGCCGGGGCCGGACCCTGGGCGTCGTGACGTTCCTGCGGGGCGCGGGCCGCAGTGCCTTCGAGCGTTCCGACGCCCTGTACGCGGAGGACGTGGCGGTGCGGATCGCCGCGGCGCTGGATCTGGCGGGGTTGTCGGGCGGGGAGTGAGCGGGCCGCCGGGTGGGGAGCGAGAGGCGCCCGGCGCTCCGGCCCGGTCCGTCTGCCGCTCCTCCTCAGTGCCGGTAGAAGATCCGGTCGCGGTACTGCTCCATCACCCGGGCGTTCCAGTCGTGGCCGCCGTCGACGTTGCCGGAGCGCAGCAGGGGCGGTTCGATGCCGCGGTCGGCGAGGGCGGTGGCGGCCGTCGCCATGACGGCCTGGAGGAGGGCCGCGGTGACGACCGTCGAGGCGGGGGCGAAGGGGGCCGGGATGGCGTCGTGGGTGAGTTCCGCGTCGCCGACCGCGATCCTCGAGTCGAGGACGAGGTCGCAGTGGTCCTTCAGATACGTCCCGGAGGCGTGCCGTGACGTCGTCTCCGAGGCGTAGGCCACCGAGGTCACGCCGATGACCTTCACACCCAGGGCGCGGGCTTTCATGGCCATCTCCACGGGCAGGGCGTTGCGGCCGGACAGAGAGATGATCAGCAGGGCGTCGCCCTCGCGGAGCGGGGAGCTGTCGAGGACGGCGCTCGCGAGGCCGTCGACGCGTTCGAGCGCGGAGCCGAGCGGCGCGGGCATGACGTCGACGCCGACGACACCGGGCACGGCGAGCAGGTTCATCAGCGCGAGGCCGCCGGCGCGGTAGACCAGGTCCTGCGCGGCGAGGGAGGAGTGCCCGGCGCCGAAGGCGAAGAGCCGGCCGCCGGCCGCGACGGTGTCGGCGAGGAGCGTCCCGGCCGCGGTGATGCCGTCGGTCTCCTCGTCGCGCAGCCGCCGCAGCAGGCCGATCGCGGCGTCGAGGAACTGGCCGGCCGGCACGCGGTCGCTCATACGGGGTCCCTTCGGGCAGGCCTCGCGGCTTGTGTCGCGCATCACGGTGCGGTCTGGACCAGTGTGGTGTCAACACGGCCGTATGGTGCGCGCGCCGAGCGCCGGGACGTCTGCCGAAGGAGAGGTCCGTACCCTTGCGCGGGGCCGGGTAATCCCCCGCTTCGCCTCCCGCGGCACGCTTGTCGGTGGTATCCGGCAGAATTGGGTGCAGGGCCAGCGCACACGCCGGTGAGCCGTCCAGCCTCCGGCAGATCTCATTCGAGGGGCACGTATGTCCGGACTGATCGACACCACGGAGATGTATCTCCGCACCATCCTCGAGCTGGAGGAAGAGGGTGTGGTCCCCATGCGCGCCCGTATCGCCGAGCGGCTGGACCAGAGCGGGCCGACCGTCAGCCAGACCGTGGCGCGGATGGAGCGTGACGGCCTGGTGTCCGTCGCCAGCGACCGGCACCTGGAGCTGACCGACGAGGGCCGCCGGCTGGCGACGCGCGTGATGCGCAAGCACCGCCTCGCCGAGTGTCTGCTCGTCGACGTGATCGGCCTGGAGTGGGAGCAGGTCCACGCGGAGGCGTGCCGCTGGGAGCACGTGATGAGCGAGGCCGTGGAGCGCCGCGTCCTGGAGCTGCTGCGGCACCCGACGGAGTCGCCGTACGGCAACCCGATCCCGGGTCTGGAGGAGCTGGGCGAGAAGGACGGTGCCGACCCGTTCCTGGACGAGGGCATGGTGTCGCTGGCCAGCCTCGATCCGGGCGCCGAGGGCAAGACGGTCGTGGTGCGCCGGATCGGCGAGCCGATCCAGACGGACGCGCAGCTGATGTACACGCTGCGGCGGGCGGGCGTGCAGCCCGGCTCGGTGGTCAGTGTGACCGAGTCGGCGGGCGGGGTGCTGGTGGGCAGCGGCGGCGAGGCGGCCGAGCTGGAGTCCGACATCGCTTCCCACGTGTTCGTCGCCAAGCCCTGAGCCGATCGCCCGTCGCGCCGGGGGCAGTCGCCAACTCGATGTGTGGGGGCGTCTGTTGTGGCGGTGGTGGGCTCTTGGCGTGATCCGGACCGAATCCGGCGTCCAGTCCGCCGAATCGCAGCGCTCGCCCGCTTCCCGTGCGACGCTGTCGCGTGAGGCATATGACCTGAGGGCTCTTGGCCGCGGCTCGACGACGATGCCGCCCGGCCGGGGAGGGGGCGGGAGGATGTGCCGTGAGGACGCGGAGGGCCCCGGCGCCGTGCGGCGCCGGGGCCTGTCCTCCCCTGTGCTGACCCGGAGCCCCGAGCTCTCAGGGTCATCCCCCGCGGACCGGTTTCCCCGAGCGGTCCGCCTCCCGCTGAAGATCTCCCCTCGACAGCGGCGATCAATCCCCGAGGGTGGTCACTCGAACGAGGGGTGTTGCCCGCGAGAACCTCATCCTCGAATGCGCATTCGATAGTCTGCGGGCGGCGCACGGCACACTTGCACCGACGGGTACGGCAGGCAGCACGGCAGAAGGCACAGCAGGCAGAACACGGTTCACAGGACCGGCCGGCTCGAGGAAGCCGCGGTCCGCGCGAAGCTTGGGGGGTGCCAGACATGGCGCGACGCATCGACGTGACCGGGACGGGCGGCGTACGCCTGGCGGCCTGGGAGTTCGGCGACCCGCCCAAGACCGACCCGGCGCGGGACGTGCGGGACGGACAGGGGGCGCACGACGGGCACACCGCGCCGGAGGGCTCGCCCGGCGTGCTGTTACTGCACGGCCTCATGGGCCGCGCCTCGCACTGGGCGTCCACCGCCCGCTGGCTGTCCGCGCGCTACCGCGCGGTCGCCCTCGACCAGCGCGGCCACGGCCGCAGCGACAAACCCCCGCAGGGCGCCTTCACCCGTGACGCCTACGTCGACGACGCCGAGGCCGCCCTGGAGCAGCTCGGCCTCGCCCCGGTCGTCCTCATCGGCCACGCCATGGGCGCGCTGACCGCCTGGCAGCTCGCCGCCAAGCGTCCCGACCTGGTCCGCGGGCTGGTCATCTGCGACATGCGGGCGTCCGCGCTCGGAGCCGCCTCGCAGCGCGAGTGGGGCCAGTGGTTCGAGTCGTGGCCGCTGCCCTTCGCCACGCTCGCCGACGTCCGCAGGTTCTTCGGCGAGGACGACCCCTGGGTGGAGCGGCCCAATCCGGCCCGTGGCGAGTTCTACGCCGAGGTGATGGCCGAGTCCCCGGACGGCTGGCGCCCGGTCTTCGAACCGGAGCAGATGCTCCGCTCCCGTGAGACGTGGGTGTACGACGCGCACTGGGAGGAGCTGGCCCAGGTCCGCTGCCCCGCCCTGGTCGTGCGCGGTCTGGACGGCGAGCTGGGCCGCGCCGAGGCCCAGGAGATGGTCCGGGTCCTGCCCCGCGGCCAGTACGCGGAAGTGGCGGACGCCGGCCACCTGGTGCACTACGACCAGCCGGAGGCCTGGCGCGCCGCCATCGAGCCGTTCCTGGACTCGCTGGGCGAGCACTGAGGGGGCGCCTTCCGGTGCAGGCCCGTGCGGCCGCACCGGGACGCCGCCGAGGACGGGGGCGCCTCACCCCTTGCTGACCGCCGCCAGGATCTCCGGCAGTCGCCGGGCCGTCCGTGGCGCGGCCAGTTTCAGCCCCGCCGCCGTGAGCGCCGCCCCGTACGCCGTGCCCACCGGCAGCAGCAGCCACGCCCAGTCGCCGCCGTCGGCGCTCACGTTCAGCCAGATCGTGAGCGCGATGACCGGCGCGCACAGCAGGGCGGCCGCCACCATGCCGCCGAAGATGGAGATCCAGGCGAGCCCGGTCTGCCCGGGGGCGACGTTCTTGTAGCCCTCCTGCGGAATGGAGTAGGGGAAGCGGGCGGACGTCCACGCCCCGGTCGCGAGCATCGCGCCGAGCAGCGCGAAGGACAGCCCCAGCGCCTCGGGCAGCCGATGCCAGTCGCCGAGCATGGCGGTCGTCACCACGGTGACCAGCGTGGCGTAGGGCAGGGTGATCAGCAGCAGGGCGTACGCCCGGGCGCGCAGCTCGACGTAGGCGTCCCGGGACGAGGAGATCGTCATCGCGACCATCCAGAACGCGGAGGTGTCCTGCCCGAACTGGTTGTACATCTGGATGCCGAGCATCCCGGCGGCGAAGCACGCGAAGTACACCGACCCGGTGCCCTGCCAGGCGTTGAACACCGGCACGATCAGCCCGATGGCCAGCGATGTCACCCAGGCCGCCTTGGTCTTCGGGTCGCGCCACACGTACCGCAGGCTGCGCTCCATGACCGTGCCGGTGCGGCCCGGGGGCAGCAGCCGCCCCAGCCCGGTCGACGTCCGCTTCCGCGCGGCCGCCCCGGCGCCCGGCAGCGTCGAACCGTCGGGCGAGGTCATCAGTCGCGTCAGATGCCGCGACCAGAGCGCGAGCAGCGCCACCAGCGCACCGGCGGTCAGCGCCAGTTGCGCGAGCGCGAGACCGTAGGACCCCTCGCTGACCGCGTGCACGGCCCCGATCGCCGACGCCGGCGGCACCCACCGCAGCACCTCAGCCACCGGGTCGAGTTCGCCCAGCCCCGACGCCCCGAGCCGCTGCGCGCCGAAGTTGACGACCTGCGCCCCGATCGCGATGACGATCCCGCTGAGCACCGCGAGGTCCCGTCCCTTGCGGCTGGTCAGCAGCCGGACGTTGGCGGCGGCGACGGCCCGCGCGAGGGCCACGCACACCAGCAGCGCCGGCACGACGGCGACCACACCCACCACGAACGCGGCCCCGCCCCGCGCCACCGCGATCACGGAACCGGCCAGCAGGCACAGCGTGAACAACGGCCCGATGCCCACCAGCGAAGCCGTCAGCAGCGCCCCTACCAGCGGCCGGGGGCGCAGCGGCAGCATCACCAGCCGGGTCGGATCGAGCGTCTCGTCGCCGCTGGGGAAGAACAGCGGCATCACCGCCCACCCGAGGCCCAGTACCGCCACCGCCAGAATCACCACCGACTCGGCGTGCGCGTGCCCGCGCAGCGCGATCAGGCCGATCAGCTGGAGCGCGGCGAAGAGCAGAGCGAAGACCGCGGACGTGATGTAGGCGGCCTTGCGGCCGCCGGACTGCCGCAGTCCGTTGCGCAGCAGCGACAGCTTCAGCCGGACGAAGACGGGGGTGATCGCGGGGGTGCTCACCGCGAGCCACCGCCCAGCCAGTCGAGGTCGGACCCGGCGTCCCGGCCCTGGGCGCCGACGAGTTCGAGGAACGCCCGCTGCAGCGAGGGCGCGTCGCCGCGCACCTCGGCGAGGGTGCCGGTGGCGCGGATCCGTCCGGCGGCCATCACGGCGACCCAGTCGCACAGCGACTCGACGAGCTCCATGACGTGGGACGAGAAGACGACCGTGGCGCCCGAGGCCGTGTACCGCTCCAGGACGCCCCGGATGGTCTGCGCGGAGACCGGGTCGACGCCCTCGAACGGCTCGTCCAGGAAGAGCACTTCCGGGTTGTGGAGGAGAGCGGCGGCGAGTCCGATCTTCTTGCGCATGCCGGTCGAGTAGTCGACGACCAGTTTGTGCTGGGCCCCGGCCAGGTCGAGGACGTCGAGGAGTTGCGTGGCCCGCTTGTCGACCTCGGCACCGGGCAGCCCGCGCAACCGGCCGGTGTACGACAGCAGTTCGCGTCCCGACAGCCGCTCGAACAGCCGCAGCCCCTCCGGCAGCACCCCGATCCGGGCCTTCACCTCGACGGGGTCCCGCCACACGTCGTGCCCGACCACCTCGACGGTCCCGTGGTCGGGCCCGAGCAGCCCGGTCACCATCGACAAGGTGGTGGTCTTCCCGGCCCCGTTCGGCCCGACGAGCCCGATGAACTTGCCCGCGGGCAGGTCGAGATCGACCCCGGCAACAGCGACCTGCTCCCCGAACCGCTTCCAGAGCCCCCGCACACGCACAGCGCTGGTCCCCACCGCGCCTCCCTCCGTCACCGTGCACCCTACGGTTTCGGTGGTGCCTCAGGGGCGCGGGGAACCGCGCGACAAGCCACGAACAACGCGCAGCCGCCGCCGATGACGAAGCAGGCAGAAAAACGGGCGGTCCTAACGATCCCGGCCGCACGCATACGCCAACGGCGAGATCAGCTCCTCCGCATCCGGCAGCCACCGATTGGCCGGAGTCGGCCGGCAGGCCCACTGCACGGCTCCCCGGGACCCGAACCGCGTGGGCGGCGCGGCAACGTACGCCCCCTCACCCAGCACGGTCAGATCCAGCGACGGCACCGACCACCCCAGCTTCCGCACCAGATCGGGGACCTTCACCCCGGCCCCCGGCAGCACGAAGAACTCCATCCGGCGGTCCGGCGTGAGCGTCACCGGCCCGAGCGTCAGCTCCATCCGCTCCATCCGCGCGAGCGCGAGGAACCCGGCCGTCTCCGGCACGGAGATCGCGTCGAAGGTCCGCCCCGTCGGCAGCAGGATCGACGCGGTCGGCTGCTTCTGCCACATCCGCCGGGCGACCGTCGCACTGCCCGTCGCCTGCGTCGCCCAGTCCGGACGCGCCGGGTGCGACCCGGGCGCCGGACACGCCGTGTCACCGCACGAGCAGCGCTGGCTGCCGTCGACGGCTTCCAGCCAGGTGCCGGGGAACACGTCCCAGTGGCGCTCCTCGGCGTAGCGAACAGCGGTCTCCAGCAGCGATTCCCCGCGCTGCTTCGGGATCTGAGCGGCCTGGGCGCCGGCGATCGTCTCTTCCACGATGAACACAACTCTGGTCGTCACCAGGGGTTACGCCTGCCCCCGTGCGCGGGGGAGAGCATCGCCCCTGTTCCCGGGGCGCATGGGTGCATGTGCGGGGGCGCGCAGGAGGAACGGTGGCCGGAGCTGGGTAGCCAGGTGTGGGGTCGGCAACAGCCGTTACCCGGCAATCCTCACATGCCTCGCATTTTCACCTGTTGGGCGGGGCATTGATCTTCACGGCCGGATCTTTTCGCTGGGACGTGAGGGGCTCGGCCGCGGAAGACACGTCAACTCGGTGCGTGGGCAGGCACCGCAGCCACAGGGGGTACGCCATGGCCGCAAGGCCGCTCGTCGCCCGGCAGCCGAACGAACGGCTCCAGGCGCTCATCCAGGAAGCCGGATGCTCCAACGCGGGCCTGGCCCGCCGGGTCAACATGTGCGGTGCCGAGCACGGCCTCGACCTGCGCTACGACAAGACGTCGGTGGCGCGCTGGCTGCGCGGACAGCAGCCACGGGGCCGGGCACCGGCGATCATCGCCGAGGCCCTGGGCCGCAAACTCGGCCGTACGGTCACGATCGACGAGATCGGCATGGCCAACGGCAAGAACCTCGCCTCGGGCGTGGGCCTGCAGTTCTCGCCGACGGTACTGGGGGCCATCGAGCAGGTCTGCGAGCTGTGGCGCAGTGACGTGGGGCGGCGGGACTTCCTGTCCGGCTCCTCCGTCGCCGCGTCCGCGCTGGTCGAGCCCAGCCGGGACTGGCTGATCTCCGCACCCGACGCGCAGGTGTCGCGCTCGGCGGGGCCGCGGGTGGGGCAGTCCGACGTGCAGGCCGTGCAGGCCATGACGCAGGCGCTGGTGGAGCTCGACCACCAGTACGGCAGCGGGCATGTGCGGCCGGTCGTCGTGCACTACCTCAACAGCGTCGTCTCGGGGCTGCTGGCGGGGTCGTACCGGGAAGCGGTCGGGCGGGACCTGTTCGCCGCGGTGGCCCGGCTGACGGAGCTCGCCGGGTACATGGCCGTCGACACGGGCCAGCCCGGTCTGGCGCAGCGCTACTACATCCAGGCGCTGCGGCTGGCGCAGGCCGCCGGGGACCGCGGTTACGGCGGGTACGTCCTCGCGGCCTCCATGAGCCATCTCGCCGCGCAGCTCGGAAACCCGCGGGAGATCTCGCAGTTGGCGCGGGCGGCGCAGGAGGGGGCGCGGGGACGCGTGTCGCCGCGGGCGGAGTCGATGTTCCTGGCGGCGGAGGCGCGCGGGCACGCCCTCATGGGCGACGTGCGCGCCGCCCAGTCCGCGGCGGGGCGCGCCGTGAGCGCCCTGGAGGCGGCCGACCCGGCCGCCGGGGACGACCCGGTGTGGATCGCGCACTTCGACGAGGCCTATCTGGCCGACGAATTGGCCCACTGCCACCGGGACCTCGGGCAGGCCGAGGCGGCGGCGCGGTGCGCGCAGGAGTCGCTGGCCGGGCATCCCGAGACGCGGGCGCGCCGCCGGGCCATCGGATATGTGCTGTTGGCCACGGCCCAGGTGCAGCAGCGCGAGATCGAGGAGGCCTGCAACACGGGCATGAAGGCCGTGGAACTGCTGGAGGGGCTGCGGTCCAACCGGGGCGCCGAGTACCTGGAGGACTTCCAGCAGCGGCTGGAGCCGTACCGGGACGAGGCGGTGGTGAGGGAGTTCGGGGCGCGGCTCGACCTGCAGGCGGCTGCGTGAACACAGGGTCTGCGGATGCGTGAACGTGCGGGAACGGCTGCGGCGTGCGGGGGAGGTGACAGGGGCAACGCGCCGCGGCCCGCCGGTGTTACCGCGCTCACAGGGCATGCGGTCGGGCTCTGTGCTGCGTGGCACGGGGCTCTGGGGACCCGGTAGCGTGAGCCGACGATTCACAAGGTCCCCCATAAGTAGGAGTCCCGGTGACGCAGAGTGGACAGGGCGAGGAGCCCTCGGCGCGCCCCGCGCGCGAAGGCATCGTGCTGCCCTCCGACGGTGGCGAACCCCTGCTGCCGGGCATGACGGGCGGACCCGCAGACGCCCCCGGCCGTCGCCCCGCCCCGCCCTCGGCGGGCGGGCCGCAGGCGTCGGCCCCCGCGGAGGGCCAGACCTGGGGCCAGCCGTGGGGCCCGGAGCAGCAGACCCCGCCTCCGCCGCCGGGCCGGACCTGGCAGCCCCAGCCCCAGCCCCAGCAGTGGGGCACGCCGGAGCAGCCCGCGTGGGACGCCCAGGCCCCGGGCACCCTCCCGCCGGAGGGGGCCCCGTCCCCGAACCCGTACGCCGGCACACCGGCGAACCCCGACCCGTACGGCACGGCCCAGCCGCCCGCGGGTGCCGTCGGCCACGCCCCGTACGGCACCGCCCCGCTGCCCCCGGAGGGCTCCGGCTACGGAGCTCCGCAGGGGGCCGACGCGCACGGTGCCGGACACGGCGGCGCGCAGTCGCCGCAGGCAGGCTCCGGCTACGGATACCCGCCGGGTGCCGGTCAGCCGGCCGGCGGGCCGTACGGCGCACCGGGTGCGGGAGCACCGCAGCAGTCGTACGGGGGCGGTCTGCCACCGGCCTCCGGGGCGTACGGGGGACCCGCCGGCGGCGCCCCGCTGCCGGCGTCCGCCGACGAGGGCGCGACCCGGTACATCCCGCCCGTCGCGGGCGACGCCGCCGCGGCCACGCAGTACCTGCCGCCCGTCGCACCGGCCGGCGACGAGGGGGCGACCCAGTACATACCCCCGGTGTCCCCCGGGGCGCTGCCGCCCGAGACGCCGTCCGGGGAGGACCCCGACGCGACGCGGTACCTGGGGACCGGGCCCCGGGCGGGAGCCGGGCCGCTGCCGTCGGCCTCGCACCCGGACGCCGAGGCGACGCAGTACATCCCGCCGGTGCCCGGCGGGGACAAGCAGCCGCCCGCCGAGTTCGACAGCCTCTTCCGCAGTGACCAGGGTGCCGGCGGCCCGGCCGGCGCCACCCAGCAGATGCCCCGCATCGAGCAGCCGCCCTCGCGGCCCGCGTACGGCGGCACCCCTCAGCCCTCCCAGGTCCCGCCCGCCGGAGGCGGCTCGCGCGGTGGCCGTACCGGATCCCGTGTGCCGGTCATCGCCGCGGTCGGCATCGGCATCGCGGTGCTCGGCGTCGGTGCGGGCGCGCTGCTCGCCGGTGGTGGAGGCGGCGGTGACGACGACAGCGGCGACAAGAAGACCGTGGCCGCCTCCGCTCCCGCGACGGACGGCTCCGCCTCGCCGTCGGCCGACCCGGCCCGGGCCCAGGCGGTGGAACTGGACAAGCTGCTCGCCGACAGCGGCAACAGCCGCAGCACCGTGATCAACGCGGTCGCCGACGTCAGGGGCTGCGACAACCTCCCCCAGGCGGCGAAGAACCTGCGGGACGCGGCCAAGCAGCGCAGCGGGCTCGTCACCCGGCTCTCCGGCATCGAGGTCGACAAGCTGCCCGACAACGCCGCGCTGACCGCCGCCCTCACCAAGGCCTGGCAGGCCTCCGCGTCGGCCGACAACCACTACGCCGCCTGGGCCGACCAGACCGCCGGCAAGAAGGGCTGCAAGAAGGGCCAGGCCCGCACCACCAACCAGACCCTGGCCGGCAACCGGGCCAGCGGCGTCGCCAGCACCGAGAAGGCCAAGGCGGCCGGCCTGTGGAACGGGATCGCGAAGAAGTACGGCCTGACCGAGCGCCAGCCGACACAGCTCTGACAGAACGGGAAAGCCCCGGACGCCCGGCCCCGGCGTGAGCTGCGGGGCGGGGCGCGGCTGGGGAAGGCCCGGAGGCCCGGAGCCCCGGGTCCGGTGTGAGCCGCCGGGTGGGGGGTCAGGCGTTGAGGTCGGCGTTCTCCAAGGTCCGCGTCGTGTCGACGAAGCCCTTGCGTGCCGAGACCAGCCGCCCGTCCCGCACCACCTGGAGGGTCACGTCGGCGTTGACCAGGCGCGGGAAGCCCACGGCGGCGAGCTTGTCCTGGAACCGCCAGCGCAGTCTCGGCGTGAGCCCGCCCGTGCCGACCTCCAGGCCGTCGTCCAGAGCCTCCCCCACCGCGTCGGCACTCACCTCGCCCTCGCCGAGCGACTCGACGATCTGCCGGAAGACCGTGTAGGCGATCCACGTGGTCTGCACTCCGGCGTCCGCCGGGTCGATGCGGTTGTCGCCGAAGGCCTGCTCCCGGATCACCTGCTTCATCCCGTCCCAGCGCGGATCACTCGCCACCGGGTACCAGCCGGTGATGTACGAGCCCTCGTAGGGGCCCGAGGCCCCGCCGGTCGCGTCGATCACCGTCTGGTCGACGCTGCCCAGCACGGTCGCCGTCCGCACCTCGGGGAAGTCCTGGCGGGCCCGGCGGAAGGAGTCCATGAAAGTGCCGTTGCGGTCCCCCAGCGCGGGCACCACGCACCCGTCGTCCGCCGTGCCGCCGGCCGCGGTGCGCAGGGCCCGCTCCGCCTGGCCGTCGTACTCGGTGGCGTCCTCCGCCGCCCGCTGGTCGTGCGAGCCCCGGTGCCCGCCCGCCCTCAGACCGGAGTCGAGCAGCGGGGGCAGCTGGTCGCCCGCGATGGTGTCGGGCCGGATCAGCGCGACGGGCCCGCAGCCGGCGAGCGCGCTGCCCAGACCGGCGAGCAGCGCGGGCTGCCCACCGTTGACGGGGTAGGACAGGGGGCTGGTGAACTCGGCGTTGGTGATGCCGTAGCCGCCGATGTAGGGGATGCCCGCGCCCTCCAGCGAGGGGAAGAAGGAGTCCGCGTACTGGCTGTAGGACCCGACGACCGCGACCGCCTCCTCCTTGACGGCCCGCCGGGCGCACTTCGCGGCGGCCACACCGTCGTTGTGGTCGTTGCAGGTCAGCACGTTGATCTTGCGGCCGTTGATCCCGCCCTTGGCGTTGATCCAGCGGGCGTAGGCGCGGGCGAAGGCGGGCATGCCGGGTTTGTTGGTGGCCTCGGTGCCCTGCGGGGCCCAGGTCATCACGGTGATGGTGTCGTCCCCGGCTCCCCCCGTGGTGCCGGGGACGACACCGCATCCGGCGAGGAGCGACGCGCACGCGACCGCCGTGCCCGCGGAGACGATGCCGTGTCTGGCGTGACGGGTGAGGAGGCCGGGGAGGAATGTGCTGCGGGTGCGTCGCCTGCCGGTCATGGTTCCGCACGATTCCGTCACATCGCTAACCCCTGCGTGATGTCCGATCAACAATTGGTGACGCACAGGTGAATTGCAGGGGCCGGTGTGACCGATGTGGAGGGGAACGTACGATCGATGACCGTGCAAGCTTCGGAGAACTCTTCCCGTCGTGGCCGTCGCTCATCCACCATGGGCGGCATGCCTGTCAACGACATGCCGTGGTGGCGCTGGCGCAGCAATGTGCGCTCGGCGCTGCACATGCTCTCCGATCCCGGGTTCCAGCGGGACGTCTGGCTGGCCGGTGCGGACGGCTACGGTGACGTGACCGACGCGGTGTACCGGCTGGTCGAGGACACCTGGCTGGATCACTGGTCCGCCGAGAAGTACGTCGGCACGATCTTCCGCGACTCGCAGGAGGCGGCCCTGGTCGACACCGCGGTGCTGAGGGTGCTGCGGATCATGCACCAGGTCGGGCCGGACGCTCCGGTCGCCGCCTACCTCCAGCACGAGGCGTGGCCGGAGGCGGTCCAGGCGGCCCGCGACGCGCATGTGCGGCTCGCCGCGAGTGACGGCGAGGAGCCGGACGCGGCGCCGCGCAGCCTGGACGTGCTGCGGATCATGACCAGGTCCGCCTAGCGGTCTCCCCAGCCGGCCGGTCCGGAGGCCGGGCGGCGGTCCGACCTGCGGGACGGTTGCCGGTCGTGTCGTTCCCTGTGGGAACCTGTCCTGCATGAACGAGCAGTCCACCAGCGCCGCGGTCCCGGCCGACCAGTACGTCCTCACCCTTTCCTGCCCGGACAGGAAGGGCATCGTGCACGCCGTGTCGAGCTACCTGTTCATGACCGGCTGCAACATCGAGGACAGCCAGCAGTTCGGCGACCACGACACGGGACTGTTCTTCATGCGGGTCCACTTCTCGGCGGACGCCCCGGTGACCGTGGAGAAGCTGCGGGCCAGCTTCGCGGCGATCGGCGACTCCTTCCAGATGGACTGGCAGATCAACCAGGCCGACCAGAAGATGCGCATCCTGCTGATGGTCAGCAAGTTCGGGCACTGCCTGAACGACCTGCTGTTCCGGGCGCGGACCGGGGCGCTGCCGGTGGAGATCGCCGGAGTGGTGTCGAACCACACGGACTTCGCCGAGCTGGTGAAGTCGTACAACATCCCCTTCCACCACATTCCGGTGACGAAGGACACGAAGGCGGAGGCCGAGGGGCGACTGCTCGACATCGTGCGTGAGGAGGGCGTCGAGCTGGTCGTGCTCGCCCGGTACATGCAGGTGCTGTCGGACGACCTGTGCAAGGCGCTCTCCGGGCGGATCATCAACATCCACCACTCGTTCCTGCCGAGCTTCAAGGGGGCGAAGCCGTATCACCAGGCTCATGCCCGGGGTGTGAAGCTGATCGGTGCGACCGCTCATTACGTGACGGCTGATCTCGACGAGGGGCCGATCATCGAGCAGGAGGTCGAGCGGGTCGGGCACGACGTGACGCCGGAAGGGCTTGTCGCGATCGGGCGTGACGTGGAGTGCCAGGCGTTGGCCCGGGGTGTGAAGTGGCATGCCGAGCGGAGGATTCTGCTCAACGGGCGGCGGACGGTGATCTTCGCCTAGGAGCTCGGGGCGTCACGTTCGAGAACCTCACATCCTGCTCAGTGAAGCCGCCGCGAACAGGACGTCCCTGATCGCCTCTCTGTCTCCGACCTGGCCTGCCGCCGCCTCCTGCGGAGGGACGTGGCCGGCGGCCAGGCGGCAGAACTCGACGCCGTCCAGGGCCACGTGGGCCACCTCGTGCTCGGCGGAGCCCTTCGCCGCGGGGGAGTCCAGGGGGATCAGCCACTCGCCGCCGCCCGAGCCCTCGATCTCCAGGCGGAGGCTGCGGCCGGGTTCGCCCGCGGCGACCAGGTGGCGGTGGTGGGCCGGGGCGGCCAGACCGGCCCGGCGGCGGTGGGCCAGGACCGTCGGCAGCATGCGGGCCGCAAGGTCGATCATGCGGTGCAGATGGCGCGGCGAGGGCGGGTCGTAGGGGTAGTCCACCGCGTCGGCGATGTCCTCCGCGTGCACCCAGCACTCGAAGGCGCGGTCCAGCATCGCGTCGTGCAGGGGCAGTTCGAAGTCGCCGTACGACACCGGCGTCCTCTCCGCGCCGCCGCCCGTGAACGACGCCGTGCGCACGAGGCTGTGGCTCTGCTCCCGCCAGGGCGTCCGGACGGACCGGGTGGGCGGGAAGTGGGAGGCGCGCCAGAACGCCTCGGTGCGGGACGCCGGCGTAGGACGCTTGGACGGGACGTCGCCCAGCGGGTCGTCCAGGCCGAGCGCGACCCCCACCAGACCGTCGACGGTGAGCAGATGGGCGATGACTCCGGCGACGGTGGTGCGGCGGCTCGTCGACGCGTCGGAGCGGAACCAGCGCAGCCGTACCGGCGCGTGCCACTCGGCGTCGCCGAAGTCCTGCAGCAGGGCGTCCAGGCGCGCGGTCTCGGCGTCGTACGCGGCGGCCCACTCCGGTACCGGGATGCGCGGCGGGCGCCGCTCCAGGCAGGTGTCCAGGACACGGGTGCGCAGTCCCGGGTCCAGGTCGAGGCTCTCGGGGCGTTGCAGCAGCCCGACCGCCTCGCGCAGCCGTCGGGCCTCGTCCGCGCAGGAGCCGCACGCGCCGAGGTGCTCCTCGACGGCCGCGGCCTCCTCGGCCGAACACGCGGCCAGCGCCCAGGCACCGAGCAGGGCCTTCAGTACGGGGTGCCCGAAGACGGCCGGGGCGGGCGGCGCCGCCGTGTCGCCGAGGTCCTCCGGCGCGGGCAGTGGCAGCCCGCCGTCCTCGACGGAGACCCGGGGCGGGGGGATCCGCGGCGGCCGCCCGCCCTCCGGAACGTCACCGGTACCGTGCCCGGATTCGTCGCTTGCAGGTCGAATGCCGCTCTCGTCCCGGGAGTTGCGGGTGCTGTCCTTCTTCTCGTGGCCGGCGTCCCCCTCGCCGTACTCGTGCGCCTCGAACCCGTCCGGCCCGTTCACACCGCACCCCCGTACCCCGGCGGTGCGCCCGGGGGCTCGGTGTCGTGGGCGGTGGAGAGCAGTTGCAGGCCGAGCCGCAGGCGGCGGCGGGCCTCGTCCTCGGTGATGCCGAGGTCGGTGGCGGTCTGGCGGTAGTCGCGGCGCTGGAAGTAGGCCCGCTCCAGGGCCGAGCGCAGGGGGGCGGGCATGGACTGCACGATGTAGTCGGCGCGGGCGGCGACCCAGGCGCGGCGCACCCGGCGCTCCAGTTCCTCCGTGGTTCCGGCGCCCTCCCGGGCGAGGGCGGCGGTCTCGGTGGCGCGCAGTCGCTGCACCGCGAGCCGGTGGGTCAAGGACGCGATCCAGGTGCGCAGCGGACCCTGCCGGGGATCGTAGGAGTCCGGATGCTCCCAGACGTGGACGAAGACCTCGCGGGTGATGCCGTCGGCGGCGCGCTCGTCGCCGAGCACGCGGTGGGCGAGGCCGTGCACGAGGGAGGCGAACCGGTCGTAGAGCTCGCCGAGGGCGGCCGCTTCGCCGCGGGCGAGCCGCTGCTGCATCTTGCGGTCCCAGCGAGGCGGTACGTCCTTTTTCGCCATGCCCTCACCCCCTGCTCGTGTCCCGCGCCCGTGCTCTGTCCAGCCTGTGCCCGATGTCTCCTCGAATGTAGTCGGCACGTCCGGTGGCGCACGCCCCTTTGTGGCAATGTGCGCCCCCTGAGCGGCCGCAAGTGGTAGAGGACCGCCGGCACCCGCACCGGAAGCCTTTGGGCTCGCGCCTACCCCGACTACCGTCGATCAGACATGACTGAAAAAGGATCGAACGGGATCGAAGACGTCCAAATCAAGCCTCTTCTGCGGGGGATCCGTTTTCCGGGTTGCGTTTCAGGGAACCGCCGCTGGGCAGCCGCGCAGCAAGGAAGCGTAGGGTCTGCTTCCGGTTTGGCGATCGAAGGGCGTGGTGGTGACCTTCAAAGTGACCGGCGGCGAGCAGGGTGAATGGGCCGTGCTCCAGGTGTCGGGCGAACTGGATCTGGTGACGTCACCGGTGCTGCGTCAGCGCGTGCACGACGTGGTGGCCGAGGGACATCACTGTCTCGTCCTGGATCTGTCCGAAGTGTTCTTCTGCGACTCCAGCGGCGTCGGCGTGCTCATCGCGGCCCGCCGGCTGATCCGCTCCTGCCAGGGCCGGCTGCGCCTCGTGCTGCCCGCCCGCGGCGCGGCCGACGGGTCCCACGTGAACCGCGTCCTCGGCGCGCTGGGCGTCCGCAGACTGTTCGACGTGTACGGCGATGTGGACGCGGCCCTCGGAGACGAGGGCGAACCCCTGTCCGCGTGACGGCCCGATGACGCACCGTACGGCGAATGTCGCTGTTCCGGCACGCCGTTGTCCCGGAATTCCCCCGGTCTTGGCACAAGTGACGTTTTCGCGCGCCCGAACGGCGTCCTCCGTCGTACGCTCCGATCCAGACGTACCCCACCCGACGTAAGGCGGCCCGAGAGAGACATGGTCAGCAGCGAGTACGAGCGCAGGATCGCCGCCCGGTTCGCCACCTTCGACCAGGACGGCAACGGCTACATCGACCGCGAGGACTTCTACGGCGCGGCCAAGGCGCTGCTCACGGAGTTCGGCGTGGCGGCCCGGTCCGACAAGGGACAGGCCCTGTACGGCGGCGCCGAGGCCTTCTGGCAGGGCATGGCCGGGATAGCGGACCGCGACGGCGACCAGCGCATCACGCGCGAGGAGTTCGTCAACGGAGCGGTCAAGCGCCTGCGCGACAACCCCGACCGGTTCGCCGAGATCGCCCGCCCCTTCCTGCACGCGGCCCTGGACGTCGCGGACGGCGACGGTGACGGAGCGGCGACGGTCGAGGAGGCCGGCCGCGTCCTGAAGTGCCTCGGCGTCCCCGAGGACGCCGCCGGACCGGCCGCCGCCGCGCTCGACGCGGACGGCGACGGCAAGGTCGGCGAGACCGAGGTCGTGCCCGCCTTCGCCCGCTACTTCACCGTCCCCGAGTAGGGCCACACGCGCCCTTCGCCGTAGGGACTGTCGTGGGCGGGCGGCTGCGGGCGGTCGATGGTCGTTCGCGCAGTTCCCCGCCCCCGGGGGGCCTTTCCGCAGCCGGTCACGTGCCCGAGTAGCGCTCGCGGAGCTTGTACTTCAGCACCTTCCGCAGGGTCTCGCCCCGCGGAAGGGCGTCCACCACCTCCAGCCGCTCCGGCAGCTTGTGCACCGACAGGCCCTGGGCGCGCAGGAAGGCGGTCACGTCCGCGAGCGTCAAGGCCCCGGCCCCCGGTGGCTGTTCCACCACCGCGCACACCAGCTCGCCGCGCGCCGCGTCGGGCAGCCCGATCACGGCCACGTCCCCGACCGCCGGATGCCGGTGCAGCAGGTCCTCGATCTCCTGGGCCGAGATGTTCTCGCCCTTGCGGATGATCACGTCCTTCAGCCGGCCGGTGAGCACCAGGTGTCCGGTGTCCGTGAGCCGTCCGAGGTCGCCGGTGCGCAGGAAGCCCTCGTCGTCGAAGGCCTCCGCCGTCTGCCCGGGGTCCAGGTACCCCTGGCACACCGCCTCCCCGCGCAGCCGCACCTCCCCGTCCACGATCCGGATCTCCATCCCCTCCGGCGGCCGTCCCTCGGTCGCCGCCAGCAGGTCGGGATCGTCGTCCGGCGCCCCCATGGTGATCATCGGCACCTCGGTCATGCCGTACCCGTGGGTGAGCCGCACGCCCATCTCGCGCACGACCGCGTGGTACAGCTCCGGCGGCTTGGGCGCCCCGCCGCCCGCCAGCAGCCGCAGCGACGGCACCACCGGCTTCCCCGGCCGCTTGCGCTGCTCCGCGAGGAACATCGAGTAGAACGCCGTCGACCCGCCCGCCATCGTCACCCCGTGCGCGCGGTACGCCGCCAGCGCGTCCGGCAGCGCGAACTGCTCGAACAGCACCGCCGGAAAGCCGTACAGCAGCAGCATCACCGTGTAGTCGGGGCCGCCGATGTGCGCGTACGGGAAGGCGATCGAGCCGACGTCGTCCGCCGAGGGGCGCAGGGCGTGCGCGAGGCAGGAGCCGCCCGCGAGCAGTGAACGGTCCGTGTGCAGCACGCCCTTGGGGTCGGAGGTCGTGCCGGACGTCCAGTAGATCCAGCGGACGGCGGTGCCGTCGGAGGGCGGGGGAGGCAGCGAGGACGGATCGCCGTCGGGCAGGTCGTCGTAGGCCTCGAAGACGCCCTTCGCGCCCAGCCGCCGGGCCATCTCCGCATGGTCGAAACCGCGCCAGGTGCCCGGCACCGCGAAGAACTCCGCCCGGGACTCGCGCAGTGCGAAGCCGACCTCGCGGTCCCGGTGGAAGGGGATGACCGGGGTCTGCACGGCACCGAGCCGGGCCAGGGCGAAGGACAGCACGGCCGTCTCGATGCGGGTGGGCAGCTGCCAGGCGACCACCGTGCCGGGGCGTACCCCCATGCCGTACAGCCCGGCCGCGACCCGCTCGGCGCGGGCGCGCAGCGCCTCGAACGTGAGCGTGCGGCCGTCCTGATGGAACAGCGGCCGGCCGGGGGTGAGGGCGGCGCGGCGGGTCACCAGCTCCCACAGTGTCGCCGACGAACTCAGGGCGTACGGGGTCTCGTTCACGGCTGCGCCCCCTGCTCCTTGGCTGACGGGTCGTCAGATGGGATGCTAACTGACGAGCCATCAGATAAGTACCGTCCGGTGGAGGGGACCCATGGCCATCGAACTGCCCCGCATCATCAGCGTCGACGACCACGTGATCGAGCCCGCCCACCTCTTCGACACCTGGCTGCCGGCCAGGTACCGCGAGCGCGGCCCCAGGGCGCTGACCGCCGGCATCGGGGAACTCGCCTACATCGGCGGCAAGTACCGGATCACCATGGACCCGGACGGCCAGCCCACCGACTGGTGGATCTACGAGGACCTGAAGTTCCCGTACAAGCGCAACATCGCCGCCGTCGGCTTCGACCGGGACGAGATGACCCTGGAGGGCATCACCCGCGAGGAGATGCGGCCCGGCTGCTGGGACCCGAAGGAACGCCTGAAGGACATGGACCTCAACCACGTCGAGGCGTCCCTCTGCTTCCCGTCCTTCCCCCGCTTCTGCGGCCAGACCTTCGCCGAGGCGCACGACAAGGAGGTCGCCCTCGCCTGCGTGCGCGCCTACAACGACTGGATGGTCGAGGAGTGGTGCGGCGACAGCGGCGGGCGGCTCATCCCGCTGTGCCTGATCCCGCTGTGGGACGTCGCCCTGGCGGTCGAGGAGATCCGCCGCAACGCCGCACGCGGGGTGAAGGCGGTGACCTTCTCCGAGATCCCCACCCACCTCGGGCTGCCGTCCATCCACTCCGGCTACTGGGACCCGTTCTTCGCGGTCTGCCAGGAGACCGGGACGGTCGTCAACATGCACATCGGCAGCAGCTCGCAGATGCCGGCCGCCTCACCGGACGCCCCGCCCGCCGTCCAGGCCTCCCTCAGCTTCAACAACGCCATGGCCTCGATGATGGACTTCCTCTTCAGCGGGGTCCTGGTGCGCTTCCCGCGCCTGAAGCTCGCCTACTCCGAGGGCCAGATGGGCTGGGTCCCGTACGCCCTGGAGCGCGCCGACGACGTCTGGGAGGAGCACCGGGCCTGGGGCGGCGTCCGCGACACGGTCCCCGAGCCGCCGTCCACCTACTACTACCGGCAGATGTACTGCTGCTTCTTCCGCGACAAGCACGGCGTGGCGTCCCTGGACGTCGTGGGCCGCGACAACGCCACCTTCGAGACCGACTACCCGCACGTCGACTCGACCTTCCCGCACACCAAGGAGGTCGCCCTCGAGCACGTCGAGGGCCTCGACGACGAGACGGTGTACAAGCTGATGCGGGGCAACGCCATCCGGATGCTCGACCTGGACCTCGACCGCTGATGGACCTGTCGGACACGCCCGAGGAGGCCGCCTTCCGGGCCCGGCTTCGGGAGTGGCTCGCGGCGGTGCTCCCCGGCCACCCGCCCCCGCCGCCCCCCGGCGACTGGCCGGGGCGACGGGCCTACGACCTCGGCTGGCAGCGCCGGCTCCACGACGCGGGGTACGCCGGGGTCCACTGGGACGCCACCCCGAGCGTCCGCCTGATCTTCCTGGAGGAGACCGAGCGGGCCGGTGCCCCCTACGTGGGCGCCAACTTCGTGGGCCTGCTGCACGCCGGTCCGACGATCGCCGCGGAGGGCACCCCGGACCAGCGGGCGCGCTGGCTGCCGCCGATCCTGCGCGGGGAGGAGGTCTGGTGCCAGGGCTTCAGCGAACCGGAGGCCGGCTCCGACCTCGCGGCCCTGCGCACCCGCGCGTGGCGCGACGGCGACGCCTACGTGGTGACCGGCTCCAAGATCTGGACGTCCCACGCGGAAGTCGCCGACTGGTGTGAGCTGTTGGTCCGCACCGACTCCGACGCCCCCCAGCACCGGGGCATCACCTGGCTGGCGATGCCCATGGACGCGCCCGGCGTCACCGTACGGCCGCTGAGGACGCTCGCCGGTTCGGCCGAGTTCGCCGAGGTGTTCCTGGACGAGGTGCGGGTGCCGGTGGCGAACCGGGTCGGGGAGGAGAACGACGGCTGGCGCGTGACCATGGTGACGCTGTCCTTCGAACGCGGTACGGCGTTCGCCGGAGAGGTCGTGGCCTGCCGGCGCGTGCTGGCCGAACTGGCCGTCGAAGCCCGCAAGAACGGCCGCTGGGACGATGCCGCCCTCAGGCGCCGGCTGGGCAGGCTGCACGCCGAGTTCCGGGCGCTGTGGCGGCTCACGCAGTGGAACGTCAGCGCGGCGGCGGCCGCGGGCGGGGTGCCGGGTGCCGGCGGCTCGGTCTTCAAGCTCCGCTACTCGCACGCCCGCCAGGAGCTCTACGACGCCGCCGCCGAGGTGCTCGGCCCCGACTGCCTCGACCTGGACCGGCGGTGGACCCTCGACCGGCTGTCCTCCCTGGCGTACACGATCGCGGCCGGCACCTCGCAGATCCAGCACAACATCATCGCCGAGCGCATCCTCGGCCTGCCGAAGGGACGGTGAGGTGCCGTGCGGTTCCGTCCGACCGACGACCAGCGGGCCCTGCGCGAGGGCGTGCGCGAGGCCTTGGCCCGGCACTTCGACGGGGAGGCGACGCGTGCGGCGGTGGCGGGTGCGGGGGCCTGGGGCGCCGGTGCCGGAGGTGAGACGGTGGTCGACGGTGGTGCGGAACCCGCAGCCTCTGCGGCTCCCGAGGGCGTGGCGCGGCTCGACCGGGGGCTGTGGCGGGTCCTCGGGCAGCTCGGGTTCTTCGCCCTGCGGCTGCCGGAGGCGGAGGGCGGGGTCGGACTCGGGCTGCCGGAGGCCGTGTTGGTGTTCGAGGAGGCGGGGCGGGTGCTGCTGCCCGGGCCGCTCGTCGCCACCCACCTCGCGGCCGGGGCCGTACCGGGCGCCGCCACCGGGGAGACGGTGGTCGCGGCCGTGGACGGCGGACTCGTGGAGTGGCTGGCGGAGGCGGACGTCGTGCGCGGGGACGCCACCGGGGCCGTGCCCCTGCGTTCGCTCGATCCGCTCACGCCGCTGCACCGCGTACCCGCCGGGCCGCCGGCGCCCTACCCCGTCGCCATCCTGCTCTCCGCCGCCGAGCAACTCGGCACGGCCGTCCGCGTCGGCGAACTCGCGGCGCAACACGCCCGGGCGCGCGAACAGTTCGGCCGGCCCGTCGGCGCATTCCAGGCGGTGGCACATCTGTGCGCGGGGATCCTGGTCCGGGCGGAGACGGCCCGTGCCGCTGTGTACGCGGCCGCCGTCACCGCCGACCCCGCCGACATCGCCGCGGCCCGGCTCCTCGCCGACGAGGCCGCCGTGCGCGGCGCCCGCGACTGTCTTCAGGTGCACGGCGGCATGGGCTTCACCTGGGAGTCCGAGGTCCACCTGCATCTGAAACGCGCATGGGTTCGAACCCAGCGTGCGGGCGGTGTGACGGAGAGTGAGGAGTTGCTCGCGGCGGCTCTGGCATCCGAGACGGTCTGACGGGCCGTCTGGCTGCGGTGTCGCCCCGCACGCTTCCGGAGATGTCGCGGATCGTGGCATACCGGAATCACGGAGCGTTGATATCGGCTTGTGTCCTCAGTGTGACTCGTTACGGCCTGGAGTCGATTGCCCACTCCGGTACCTTGTGTCAGATGCGAGTGGCTCCGAGCGCAGTGCGACCCCGTGGCGCCGCCTGTTCGACTGCCCGCGACGGGCGTCGCACAGTATGCCGCACGGGTACTCCTTCGCGCTGGAATATGCCCGAAGCGCTTGTTGACGTGACTGTACGTCAACCATGCTGTCCCACAAGGGATTCACGTTCCGTGATCCTTGTCCCGGCCGTTGTTCTGGCCATGCAGAAAATGGCTACGATCGTGGCCCTCGTGAGGCGCGAGCCTAAGTGTCCGCCGGTTCGGATGGTGTGAGCGGTGCAGGTGCTTCAAGTGCAGCTGGAGATCCGGCCCGACCCCGCAGAAGTGGGGCGAGCCCGCCGGTGGGCCCGCTCCCGCCTGGCCGGGTCCGGGATACAGGCCGACGAACCCCTCGCCGAGACGCTGATCCTGCTCGTCTCCGAACTCGTCACCAACGCCGTGGTGCACACCGGACGCCCCGCCGTCCTGCGGCTGTCCCTGCCCCACGTGGTGACGGAGGGGGCCACGGTCCGGCTCGAGGTCGCGGACCGCAGCGGCCGGGCCCCCGTGCCCCGGTGCGCCGGCGACGACGCGACCGGCGGCCGGGGCCTTGCCCTCGTGGACGGACTCGCCGACCGCTGGGGCTGGAGCGTCGAGGCCACCGGCAAGCGCATCTGGTGCGAACTGGACCGGAGCGCGAAGTCCGGCGACGTCGCGACGTCGTGCGGGGGCGGAGCGGTGGCGTACGGCGGCACGGCGGCCTTCGAGGGACTGGCGTACGAGGCGGTCTAGTCGCCCGCGCCTGCCGGACGCGGTGTACGGCGGCACATGCCGCGGGTGTGTGCGGCGAGGTCGGGGCACGGATGCACCGGGTCGGCGGGTTCGGCCGGGTCATGCGGCGATGCGCCGGGATGTGCTTCCGTGCGCGCCTACGGCAAAAGCCTCAAGGGCGACAAATCACCGAACGGGTGTTGACGGGTCGTGACCGCTTGCTCACGCTTGAGGGCAGCGATTCGCCGCGAGGGGACGACGAGGGCTTCGGTGGACGGCAGCCCTCGGCGAGTGTGAGTCGTGATTCGGCGTCGGCTTCCTTCAGGGGCGGGGAGCCGGGGCGGGAGCGCCGGAGTCGGGTGGCGGCGCGCGCTGCCGTGCTCGGGGCGAGCAGCGCGGCGCCGCCATCCTGCTGGGGCGGATGGCGGCCCGGTGTGGCGACGGGTCCTGTGGTCCGCCGGTCGGCCCACCGGCCTACAGGACGGCGACGGGTGCCACCGGCGAGCCGGTCGCCCCGGTGAACGGCTCGGGGGTGGCCGTCAGCAGGAACGCGTACCGGCCCTCTTCTCCACAGGCTGTGGACAACGTTTCGAGATTCCAGTTCTGGCCCTGTGGCATGCCCATCTCCACGAGGTGGAGCGCGTGCACCGGCAGCCAGAGATCCGCCACCTCCGGCGGGAACACCTCGAAGGTCAGGGTGTCGTTGGCGACGGCCGCGACATCGCGCGCGTGGAACCACTCCGGCGTTCGGATCGACAGCCCCGGCGACGGATACGCGTAGCCGTGCCGGTCCCCGGCCAGGCAGGCCTGGATCTGCCCGGTCCGCACGAGCACGAGGTCCCCCGCCCGTACCCGCGTACCGGCCAGCTCCTCGGCGGCGTCCAGGTCCTCGGGCGTGACGGCGTACCCGCCGTCGAGCCGGTCCGCGCCCCGGGCCCGCGCGACGTCCAGCAGCACTCCGCGTGAGAGCACGTGCCGGACCGTGCCGATGCCGCTGAACCCGGCACCGCCGTGCGGGGTGATGCTGTCGGCCGGGCGGCCGTTGTAGAGCCGGCCGGAGTGCGAGACGTGGGGCAGCGCGTCCCAGTGGGTGGCCGCCTGGAGGCCCATGGTCACGACGTCGTCGCTGCACGCGACCGTACCCTGGCCGAAGATCTCCTGGTTGATCTGCACCATGGTGTGCAGGGGGTTGACGCGGCCGGGGATCACGCCGGTCTGCACGCCGTCCTGCTGGAGGGGCAGGGCGAGGGGGATGCGCCGACCGGTGCGGACGGTCGCCACGGCCTGCCTCACGACCTCGTCGGTGATCAGATTCAGCGTGCCGATCTCGTCGTCGGCTCCCCAGCGCCCCCAGTTGTTCACGCGCTTGGCGATGTCAAGGAACGCGTCCGGCAGCGACATGAGTCCTCCCCGGGGCTTGTCTTCCCATATCTGACGGGCCGTAGAATTCGGGAACCGACAATCTAACGGTCCGTCAGAAATCGTGGGACGGGAAGGGGCCGGGCGTGGGGAACTTCTTGGCAGGCAAGGTCGTCGCCGTCACGGGTGCCGGGCGGGGCATCGGCCGGGCGGTCGCGCTCGCCGCGGCGGCCGAGGGGGCGAAGGTCGTGGTCAACGACTACGGCGTCGCGGTCGACGGGGCCTCGCCGGCGAGTGAGGTCGCCCAGGCCGTGGTGAAGGAGATCGAGGCTGCGGGCGGGGAGGCGGTGGCCGTCGCCGACGACATCTCCACGATGGCGGGCGGGCAGCGGGTCGTCGACGTGGCGCTGGCGTCGTACGGACGGCTGGACGGTGTGGTCTGCGTGGCCGGGATCCTCCGCGAGCGGATGCTGTTCAACATGACCGAGGAGGAGTGGGACCCGGTCGTCGCGACGCACCTGAAGGGCACGTTCACGGTGTTCCGGGCGGCCTCCGCGGTCATGCGCAGGCAGCGGGCCGGGACGCTGATCGGCTTCACCAGCGGCAACCACCAGGGGTCCGTCTCCCAGGCCAACTACAGCGCCGCGAAGGGCGGGATCATCTCGCTGGTGCGCAGCGCCGCGCTGGGGCTGCACAAGTACGGGGTGACCGCGAACGCGGTGGCGCCGGTGGCGCGGACGCGGATGTCGGCGGGCGTGCCGATGGAGCTGGCGGAGATCGGCGAGCCGGAGGACGTCGCCGCGCTGGTGGTGTACCTGCTGTCCGACGCGGCCTCCCGGGAGGGGATCACCGGGCAGGTGTACACGGTGGCCGGGCCGAAGATCGCGGTGTGGGCGCAGCCGAGGGAGTTGCGCGCCGCGTATGCCACCGGCGGATGGACCGTGGAGGGGATCGCGGAGTTTCTGCCCGGGTCGGTGGGGGTGGATCCGATGCCGATGCTGGAGCGGGTGGGGGAGATGGAGAGGGCGGCGGCTCGGGGGGAGCGGCCGAACGCCCAGTAGCTCGCGGGTGGGGCTGTCCGGCGGGTGCGGGTCTCGTCGTGGCTGGTCGCGCAGTTCCCCGCGCCCCTGGGGAGTTGCTCCACTGCCCATGTGAGGGACCTGGCCGATCTGAGGCGGTGACCGTGGATTTCGGGTTCACGCAAGAGGACGAGGACTTCCGTACCGACGCCCGCTCGTGGCTGGCCGGGCGCGCCGAGGACGCTCGGGACCGACGCAGTTGGGAGCGCACCCTCGGTGCTGCCGGGTGGATCGGGCTCGGTTGGGGTGAGGGCGGCTACGGGAATCGCAGAGCCACCCTCACCCAGCAGGTCGTCTGGGCCGAGGAGTACGCGCGGTCCGGGGCGCCGCCGCGGTCCGGGCACATCGGGGAGAATCTGCTCGGTCCGACGCTCATCGCCCACGGCACCGACGAGCAGAGGTCACGCTTCCTGCCGCCGATCGCCGCCGGAACGGAACTCTGGTGCCAGGGGTACAGCGAACCAGGCGCCGGATCGGATCTGGCCGGGATCCGGACCGCGGCCGTGCCCGAGCCGGACAGCCGTACGTACCGGGTCACCGGGCAGAAGATCTGGACGTCGCTGGCCCACGAGGCGGACTGGTGTTTCGTGCTGGCCAGGACCGAACCCGGCTCGGTGCGGCACCACGGCCTGTCCTTCCTGCTCGTCCCCATGGACCAGCCGGGCCGGATCGAGGTCCGCCCCATCCGGCAGATGACCGGCACCAGCGACTTCAACGAGGTCTTCTTCGACGGCGCCCGCGCGGAGCACGTCGTCGGCGGCGCGGGCAACGGCTGGCGCGTCGCCATGAGCCTGCTCGGCTTCGAGAGGGGGGTGTCCACGCTCGCCCAGCAGATCGGGTTCGCCGAGGAACTGGGCGCGGTGGTGCGGGCGGCCGTGGAGTCGGGCGCCGCGCGGGATCCCGTCGTACGGGAACGGCTCGTGCGGCAGTGGGCCGAGCTGCGCACGATGCGCTGGCACGCCCTGCGCACGCTGGGGGGTTCCGGTGACGCCGGCACCCCGAGCGTGGCCAAGCTGCTGTGGGCCGGCTGGCACCAGCGGCTCGGGGAGCTGGCGGTACTGGTGCGGGGCGCGGCGGCCGGTGTGGGACCCGCCGACTGGTCGGCCTCGGCGCCGTACGAACTCGACGCCGCGCAGCACCTGTTCCTCTTCTCGCGGGCCGACACGATCTACGGCGGCTCGGACCAGATCCAGCGCACGATCATCGCCGAGCGCGTGCTCGGCCTGCCCAGGGAGCCCAAGGGGGCCGTGTGATGCGAGGTGTGCTCTTCGACGGCAAGCAGGTCCGGGTCGTCACGGATCTTCACGTGCGCGAGCCCGGGCCGGGTGAGGTGCGGGTGGCGATCTCGGCGGCCGGGCTGTGCCACAGCGACCTGTCGGTGGTGGACGGGACCATCCCCTTCCCCGTTCCCGTGGTGCTGGGCCATGAGGGGGCCGGGGTCGTGGAGGCGGTGGGCGCGGGCGTCACCCATGTCGCGGCCGGGGACCATGTGGCGCTGTCCACCCTGGCCAACTGCGGTGCGTGCGCGGACTGCGACCGGGGGCGGCCGACCATGTGCCGGCGGGCCATCGGGCGCCCGGGCCGGCCGTTCCGCCAGGGCGGCACACCGGTGCACCAGTTCGCGTCCAACTCGGCGTTCGCCGAGCGCACGGTCGTCAAGGCCGTACAGGCGGTCCGCATCCCCGACGACATCCCGCCGGCGTCGGCCGCGCTCATCGGGTGCGGGGTGCTGACCGGGGTGGGCGCCGTACTCAACCGGGCGCGGGTCGACCACGGCGACAGCGTCCTGGTCATCGGGACGGGCGGCATCGGCCTGAACGTGCTCCAGGGGGCGCGCATCGCGGGCGCCGGGCGGATCGTCGCCGTCGACGCCGACCCGGGGAAGGAGGAGGCGGCCCGCAGGTTCGGCGCGACCGACTTCCTCGCCTCGGCCGAGGGCGTGCGCGACCTCCTGCCCACGGGCGTGGACCACGCCTTCGAGTGCGTCGGCCGGGTGGAGCTGATCCGGCAGGCGATCGACGCGCTGGACCGGCACGGCCAGGCGATCCTCCTCGGTGTCCCGCCCGCCACGGCCGAGGCGTCCTTCCGCGTCTCCTCGATGTACCTCGACAAGTCCATCCTGGGCTGCCGCTACGGCTCCTCGCGCCCACAGCGGGACATCGCCCTGTACGCCGAGATGTACCGGCAAGGGCGCCTGCTGCTCGACGAACTGGTCACCCGGACCTACCCGGTCGAGGACTTCGACAAGGCGGCGGCGGACGCGGAGGCCGGGCGGGTGGCGCGGGCGGTGCTCACCTTCTGAGAGCCGCGGTGATGCTCACCTTCTGAGAGCCGCGCCCCGTCGTTCTCCGCCCGGAACGTCCTCCGGTAGGCCGTGGGCGTGACCCCCAGGGCCGACTGGAGGTGCTGGCGCATCGACTGGGCCGTGCCGAAACCCGCGTCCCGGGCGACCTGGTCGACGGAGCGGTCGGTGGACTCCAGGAGGTGGCGGGCCCGTTCCACGCGCTGCTGGGTGAGCCACTGGCCGGGGCTGACGCCGGTCTCCTCGCGGAAGCGGCGGGTGAACGTGCGCACCGACATGGACTCCTGGGCGGCCATGTCGCGCAGCTGGATCGGCTCGTGGAGACGGCCCAGGGCCCAGGCGCGGGCGGAGGTCGTGGTCGCCTGCTGCGGATCCGGCACGGGCCGGTGGATGTACTGCGCCTGACCGCCGTCGCGATGCGGCGGCACGACCGTGCGGCGGGCCACGTCGTTGGCGACCGCCGTGCCGTGGTCCCGGCGCACCATGTGCAGGCACAGGTCGATGCCGGCCGCGACACCGGCGGAGGTCAGGACGTCGCCGTCGTCGATGAACAGCACGTCCGGGTCGACCTCGATCCGCGGGAAGAGCCGCTGGAAACGGTCGGCGTCGGCCCAGTGGGTGGTGGCGGGCCGGCCGTCGAGGAGACCGGCGGCGGCGAGGACGTAGACGCCGGTGCAGATGGAGGCGAGGCGGGTGCCCGGGCGGATGTGGGCCAGGGCGGCGGCCAGTTCGCCGGTCAGCACGCCCTGCTCGAAGACCGGGCCGAGTTCGTACGATGCCGGGACGATCACCGTGTCGGCCGTGGCCAGCGCCTCGGGGCCGTGCTCCACCTGGACGGCGAAGTCGGCGTCGGTCCGCACCGGGCCCGGCGGGCGGACCGAGCAGGTGACGACGTCGTACAGCAGGCGTCCCTCGGCGTCCCGGGGGCGGCCGAAGATGCGGTGCGGGATGCCCAGCTCGAAGGGGAGCAGGCCGTCCAGGGCGAGGACGACGACCCGGTGCGGGCGGAACTCCGGCTGACGGCTCATGGCCCGATCCTAACGAATGCTGTCCTTCGGGCCACTCGATGGAAGGCACAGCAGGCCGGAAGCTCTATGTCGTGACCCAGACAACCGACACAGCGGCTGTGCGGCAGCCGCCGAAGCCGACCCGGGTGCGCCTGCACCGCGCCTGGTTCGTCGCCGCCGTGACCTTCGTGACGATCATCGGCGCCGCAGCCTTCCGTTCCGTGCCGGGCCTGCTCATCGATCCCCTGCACGACGAATTCGACTGGTCGCGCGGCACGATCGGCGCCGCCGTCTCGGTGAACCTCGCGCTGTACGGTCTGACGGCCCCGTTCGCCGCTGCCCTGATGGACCGCTTCGGCATCCGCCGGGTCGTCGCGGTCGCCCTGACCGTGATCGCGGCCGGTTCCTGGCTCACCGTGTGGATGACCGCGGCCTGGCAGCTCATGCTGTGCTGGGGCCTGCTGGTCGGCCTCGGCTCCGGCTCCATGGCGCTGGCCTTCGCGGCGACCGTCACCAACCGCTGGTTCACCGCACGGCGCGGCCTGGTCAGCGGCATCCTCACCGCCGCCTCGGCCTCCGGCCAGCTGATCTTCCTGCCCCTGCTGTCCTGGATCATCGACCGCTACGACTGGCGCCCGGCGGCCGTGACGGTCGCGCTCGCCGCCCTCGCGGTCGTCCCGTTCGTGTGGCTCCTGCTGCACGACCACCCGGCCGACGTGGGGCAGAAGCCGTACGGGGCCGCCGAGTTCGTACCGAAGCCCCCGCCCGTGCCCGGCGCCGCCCGCCGGGCCGTGACCGTGCTGCTGTCCGCCGTGCGCACCGGCCCGTTCTGGCTGCTCGCCGGCACCTTCGCGATCTGCGGCGCCTCCACCAACGGCCTGATCCAGACGCACTTCATCCCCGCGGCGCACGACGCGCACATGCCCGTCCGGGCCGCCGCCTCCCTGCTCGCGGTCATCGGGGTCTTCGACGTCGTCGGCACGATCGCCTCCGGCTGGTTCACGGACCGCTTCGAGCCGCGCCGCCTGCTGGCCGTGTACTACGCGCTGCGGGGCGTGTCGCTGATGTTCCTCCCGCTCCTGCTGGGCCCCGCGGTCCACCCTCCGATGGTCTTCTTCATCGTCTTCTACGGCCTCGACTGGGTCGCCACGGTCCCGCCCACCCTCGCGCTGTGCCGCGAGCAGTACGGCGAGGACAGCGCGATCGTCTTCGGCTGGGTCCTCGCCTCCCACCAGGTCGGAGCAGCCCTCGTCGCCTTCCTGGGCGGCGTCGCCCGCGACACGTTCGGCACGTACGACGTGGTCTGGTACGCGTCGGGGGCGCTGTGCGCGGCGGCGGCGTTGATGGCGCTGGTGATCCGGCGCAGGTCGGTCGGCGAGGTGGCGGCGGCCTGAACCGGCCGGTCTTCAGGCGGGGTTCCCCCGTGTGAGGCCCGCTCGGGCCGTGCCGCGGATCCGCTTCGTCCGCCCGCGCTCGGCGAGGACGACGAGGGCGCCGGGGCCCGCCCCGGCCGCGGTCCTCAGCTGGAGCCAGTCGGACGACGCGAGCAGGTCGTCCTCCTCCCAGGGCAGCTCGAGTGCGACAGCCCGGAACAGGGCCCACTCCCGCAGGCGCCGGACCAGGAACGGACGGCCGCCCACCACCCGGGCCATCGCCTCCGCCCACTCCTCCCAGCCGGATGCGGCGTACAACTCCTCGGCTCGACGGTCGAGGTGCCGCACCACGGCGGCCCCGGCCATCGCCGGATCCGGGTCGGCGAGGACTCCGGCCACCAGCTCCTCCTCGTCCGCGCCGGTGACCTGCTCCAGGTCGGCCAGGTGAGCAGCGAAGCGGGCGTGCTCAGGCGGCTCCTGCGCGCTGTCCTCGGCGTTCATCTGGCTGTTCCTTTCCGTGACGTGGGCACCCCGGTCACCGGTGACGGGCCCCGCGGTCCGCGTCCCTCCGTGGCGGGTGCTTCCGCCACCGCCGTGACGGCGGCACCGGACGCGGGCCGAGCCTGAGCCGGACCCGGCAGCAGAGCCCTCCGGGGGCGGCAGCCCAGGCCCTACGAGGACGCCAGCCGCGCGAAGCGCCCCCGGTGGAACAGGAGCGGTCCGTCCGCACCGTCGCCCGCGCCGAGGGCGTTCACCCGGCCGACCACGACGAGGTGGTCGCCGCCCGGGTGGACGGCGTGGACCGTGCAGTCGATCCACGCCACCGTGCCCGTCAGGCGGGGCGAGCCGGACACCGGGGCCGCGTCGTACGCCACCCCCGCGAACTTGTCCGCGCCGCTCACCGCGAACGAGCGGCACAACTCGCCCTGCCCGGAAGCCAGGACGTTCACGCAGAACACCCCGGCGCGTGCGATCCGCGGCCAGGTCGTCGACGTGCGACCGACCATGAAGGCGACGAGGGGCGGGTCGAGGGAGAGGGAGGTGAAGGACTGGCACGCGAAGCCGGCGGGAGGGTCGCCGGCAGTGGCAGGGGGTGCCGTGACGACGGCCACGCCCGACGCGAAGTGCCCCAGGACCCTGCGGAACTCCTCTGGGTCGAGCGGGGCCCGCTCGTCGGCGCCGACACAGCGCAGTTCGGGCCGCGGCAGCACCTCGACGGGCTCCGGGGCGGCCGGGCGGACCGACCTGAGGTAGCGGACGGCGGCCTCCGCCATCCCTGCTTGTCCCATCACACCGCCATTGAAGCTGACGTACCGTCAGATAGGAAGGGTCAGCGTCCTCCGAACCGCGCGCCGCGCCGTTCCACGAAGCTCCGTACGCCCTCCTGGGCGTCCGCCGTCGTCATGTTGATCTCCTGCGCGGCGGCCTCGGCGGCGAAGGCCGCCGTGCGGTCGGTGTCGAGCGAGGCGTTGACGAGCTGCTTGGTCAGGGCGAGGGCGCGCGTCGGGCCCGCGGCGAGGCGCTCGGCCCAGGCACGTGCCGTCCTGCGGAGCTCCTCGTCGGGCACGACCCGGTTGACGAGCCCGAGGCGTTCGGCGTCCGGCGCGGTGAGCGCGTCACCGAAGAACATCAGCTCCTTCGCCCGCTGCGGGCCGACGAGCCGCGGCAGGAGATAGGAGCCGCCACCGTCGGGGACCAGGCCGCGACGCACGAACACCTCGGTGAAGCGGGCGGATTCGGCCGCGATGACCAGGTCGCAGGCGAACGCGAGGTGCGCGCCGAGGCCGGCCGCCGTGCCGTTCACGGCCGCGATCACCGGCTTCTCGCAGTCGAGCACGGCGGCGATCAGACGCTGGGCACCGGTGCGCAGCATGCGTGCGACGTCGCCCGCGAGGCGTTCGCCGGGTGCGCCCGAGCCCCGGAGGTCCGCTCCGGAGCAGAAACCGCGCCCCGCTCCCGTGATCACGACCGCCCGCACCTCCGCCGTGGCCGACGCCTCCGCCAGCAGCCGGACGATGTCCTCCCGCTGCCCGGGCGTGAGGGCGTTGAGACGCTCGGGCCGGTTGAGGGTGAGCGAGAGGACGTGGCCGCCGGTCGAGTGCACCAGCTCGGGCTCCGTCATCAGCGGCACACCGCCAGCGCGTCCAGCGCCACGGCACCCTGCCCCTGCGGCAGGACCATCAGCGGATTGATCTCCAGTTCCGCCAGCCGGTCACCGAGTTCCAGGGCCATGCGCTGCACCCGCAGGACCACCTCGACCAGCGCGTCCAGATCGGCCGGCGGCCGCCCCCGGACCCCGTCGAGCAGGGCCCGCCCGCGCAGCCCGGCGAGCATGTCCCGCGCCTGCTCCTCCCCGAAGGGCGGCACCCCTACGGCGGTGTCGCGCAGCACCTCGACGAGGACACCGCCGAGCCCCACGGTCACGGTCGGGCCGAACAGGTCGTCGTGGGCGACGCCGACGACCATCTCCACGCCCTGTTCGACCATCTGGCACACCAGGACACCGTCCAGGGCGACGTCCTCGTAGCGGGCGATGTCGGTCAGCTCCCGGTACGCGTCGCGGACCTGGCTGGCCGAGGTCAGCCCGATCTTCACCAGGCCCAGCTCGGTCTTGTGGGCGATGCGGGCGCCGGAGGCCTTCATCACCACCGGGTAGCCCACGAGCCCGGCCGCGCGCACGGCCGCCGCCGCACTGGTCACCAGCTGCTCGCGCGGTACGCGGATGCCGTACGCCCGCAGCAGCTGCTTCGCCGCGTGCTCGCTGAGCTGCCGGCCGGGCTGCATCAGCGCCTGCGCCTTGCGGTAGGACGGCGAGAGGGTGCGCGGGGCCTCGTCGAAGGGGGAGCGGTAGGCGGCCGTGAAGCGGTGGTGGGCGAGGTGGGCGCGGACGGCGGTGAGGCAGTTGCCGACCGTGCGGAAGGTGGCCACGCGCGAGGAGCCCAGCAGCACCTCGCGGTAGGCGGGCTCGGTGCCGACGGGCGAGCCCCACACCACGCACACCAGCTTGTCGGTCTGCTCGGCCGCGTCCACCAGGTCCCGGACGAGCCGGTCGCTGAGCGGCGGGAACGGCCCGGTCACCGGGCAGATCAGGACGCCCACTTCAGGGTCGTCGAGGATCGCGTCGATGATCTTCCGCCCGCGTTCGTCCCCGACCGGATGGCCGCCGTTGTCGACGGGGTTGGCGACGGACAGGTACGCGGGGATCCACTGGTGCAGTTCGGCCTGCTTGGCCTCGGACAGGACCGGCAGGCTCAGGCCCGCCCCGGTCGCGAGGTCCGCGACGTGGGCGCCCGTGCCGCCCGAGATGGAGTAGACGACGACCCCGTCGGCGCGCGGCGGCCGGGCCCGGGCCAGGAGGGCCGCGGTGTCCTGGAGTTCGTCGAGGCCGTCGACGCGGATCACGCCGTACTGGCGCAGCGCCGCGTCCACCACCGCGTCCGCGCCGGTCAGTCGGCCGGTGTGGGAGGCGGCGGTGCGGGCGCCGGTCTCGGTACGGCCCACCTTGACGGCGACGACCGGGACTTTGCGCCGGGCGGCCCGGTCGGCGGCGAGCAGGAAGGAGCGGCCGTCCTTCAGCCCTTCGAGGTAGCAGGCGATGGCGCCGACCTCGGGCTGCTCGGCGAAGTAGGACAGGAAGTCGGCGCTGTCCAGGTCGGCCTCGTTGCCGGTGGGGGCCCAGTGGGAGAGGCGGATGCCGAGTTCCTGCAGGGCGAAGAGGGGGCGGCCCTGGTGGCCGGACTGGGTGATCAGCGCGATCGCCGGGCCTTGGAGGTCGTCGCGGAACCGCTCGAAGGCGTTGAGGTTGGTGTTGGGACCCAGCAACCGCATCCCGGACTGCTCGACGGCGGCGGCCAGTCGCCGCTGGGCGGCCTCGCCCTGCGGCCCGGTCTCCGCGAACCCGGACGCGAACACGACCGCGAACCGGGCTTTGGCCTCGGCCAGTTCCTCGATCACCGGCAGGGGGTCGCCGACCAGCACCACGGCCAGATCGACCTGTTCGGGCAGACCGGCGACGGAAGGGGAGCAGGGGATGCCGAAGACGGCAGGCCGGCTGGGATGCACCGGGTACAGCCGGGCGCCGACCCGCTCCGCCCAGTCCGCCAGTTGCCGCGTGATGCCGGTGTTCGGGCGGCCCTCGGCGTCCGAGGCGCCGATCACGGCGACGGACCGTGGGCGGAAGAAGCGGTCCAGGTCGGGTACGCCCGCGTGCAGCGGCCGTCCGCTGACGTCGAGGTCGCCCGCCTGGGCCGGCCTGCCGTGCACGACGGGCCCGGACCGCTCGCCACAGGCGATGGCCCGGGTCCGGCGGGAGTCGGTGGTGAGGGTGCCGTGGGTCGATCCAAGCATCGTTTCCGCCCGCTCCTGTGAGACAGCCGCTAACTGACGCTCTGTCAGATTATCCGAACTGATGCGACGTCAGGAATGGCCCGGAGCGTGCCAAGTTGGCTGTGGCACGCTGGAGTGATGAGGGATGCGGCCTCCGGTCGTGATCCTGCGTTCCTTCCGTGTCCCGCACGGGGCACGCAGCGTTCGCCCACGGTCTCGTGCCAGGAGGACACATGCAACGCGGTGAGGTCTGGTGGGCCGACTTCGATGAGCGACGCCCGGTCGTGCTGCTCTCGGACGAGGAGTCATCCGGGTTCCGGGCGATGCAGGTCGTTGCGCCGGCGGGCGTCGACATGAGCGGCCTGGGCGTTGAAGTGGCCGTAGGAGCCCCGGAAGGACTGCCCTTCGAAGGCGTGCTGCGGTTCGCGTTCCCGCGTCCGGGCTTCACTCCGTGCACATGGCTGACCACCGTGGCCCGGGACGACCTGATCGAGCGGGCGGGCGTGTTGTCCTCCGTGAAGCTCAGCGAGGTGGGAGAAGCCCTCCGTGCCGCTGGGCAGAGGAGGGAGTGGACCCCGACGACGGCTGCCAGGCTCCGCGAGATCAAAGATGCCCGCCGTCGCGAAGGACTCGGGTAGGGGACGCCTGTCCTGCCCGGCTCGATCTCGTCGACGACTGACCGCTCCCCCTGTCCACCGCACTCCAGCAACAAGATCACGATCTACGGCCGGACCCTTTACCCCGGCAGCCGGGACACGCTCCCCGGGCCGTTCCGCGTGACGGCCTTCGCGATCTTCACCGCGTCGAGTGCCAGCTCGCGGAGGTTGCCGCTGATCGGGTTGGTGAAGCCGGTGAAGTACAGGCCGGGGGCGGTCTTCGCGGTACGGGCGCCGTGGGCCACGGGCCTGCCCCGGTCGTCGAGGACGTCGAGGTGGCCGACCAGGCCCTCCAGGGCGCGGACGTAACCGGTGGCGGCGATCACCACGTCCGGGGAGATCCGGCTGCCGTCGGCCAGGGCGATCTTGCCGCCGTCCTCGAAGCCCTCCACGGCGGCCACGATCTCGACCCTGCCCTTGCGCACCGCGTCGATCAGGCCGACGTCCTGCACCGGGATCGCCCCCTGCCGCACCCGCGTGTACAGCCCGGTGTCGGGGCGCGGCAGTCCGTGCGCCGACAGGTCGGGCACGGCGACCCTTGCCTGCACGCGGGAGATGCGGTCGACCAGGCCGACCGGCAGCCGGCGGACGAGGACGCCGCTGTACTGGGCGGCCCAGCCGGCGGTCGAACGGCGCACGATGTGGGGGACCGTGCGCACGGCGAGCCGGACCCGGGAGGCGCCGTTCTCCACCAGGTCGACGGCGATCTCGGCGCCGGTGTTGCCGACCCCGACGACGAGGACGTCCCGGCCCGCGTAGGGCTTTCCGCTGCGGTACTCGCCGGCGTGCAGGAACTCGCCGGTGAAGGCGGAGCGGCCGGGCCAGTCGGGCAGGCGCGGGGTGTGGTTGTAGCCGGTGGCGACGACCACCGCCGCGCCGGTCAGTTGCCGGCCGCCGGTGGCGTGCAGCAGCCAGCCCGTGCCGTCGGGGGCGCGCTCGACGCGGGACACCTCGACACCGGTGACGATCTCCAGGCGGTGGTGCTCGGCGTACTTGTCCAGGTACCGCACCACGTCGTCCCGGGACACCCAGCGTCCGAACCGGCGGGGCATCGGCAGTCCGGGCAGGGCCGAGAGGCGGCGGGTGGTGTGCAGGTGCAGCCGGTCGTAGTGGCGGCGCCAGGACGCCCCGACGTGGTCGGACTTCTCCAGGACGACGGCCCGGACACCCCGGGCGCGCAGCGCGTACGCCACGGCGAGCCCGCCGGGGCCGCCGCCGATGACGTAGACGGGGCGGTCGGGTGGGGGCTGTGCGGAGGCGTGTGTGGGGGGTGTGGAGTCGGCCATGAGCGCGAGCGTAATCACGGGACTGGTTGATGGGTCTCGGTCAAGACCGGAATTGGTTTCGGATTGATCACGGCTGTAACGGGAGGGGGTGGGGCTCGTGGCGCAGCGGGTCCGGTTGTGGCGGGGCGGTGATCGTCGCCGGCCGCGCCACCTTCGGAGGGCTGGGCCCCGCGGGGACTCTTGCGCATCCGCTGATCTGACGTACCGTCAGATCGCATGGACGCGATCTGGCTCACCGGAGCGGAATGGCTGGCCGTGCTGCGGATCGGGCTCGGGCTGTGGTGGCTGGAGAGCTGGCGGCACAAGGACCGCACGGCCTGGTTCCAGCGGGGTACCGGCATCGCGTGGGCCGCGGGCATAGCCGCCGAGCACCGCTGGAGCGCCGTCCGCCGGGGCTTCGAGGCGGCCGTGGCCCCGCACCCGCGCCTGATGGCGTACGTCGTCGTCTACGCGGAACTCGCGCTCGGACTGGGCCTGATCACCGGCTTCCTCACCCCGGTCGCCCTGGTCGGCGGGTTCCTCCTCAACGCCCTGTACTTCACGCTCATGGTCCACGACGTCGCCGAGCAGGGGCAGAACTCCATGATGGCGCTGATGTCGGTGGTGGGGTTGTTCGGGATGTCCTGGCAGACGTGGTCGCTGGACAGTGCGCTGGGGCTGTTCTGATGACCGGCCGCTTCGACCTGCCCGAGCCGGACGCCTTCACGCGGACGTACTGGGACGCCGCCGCCGAGGGCAGACTGCTGATCCGCCGCTGCGGGGCGTGCGGCCGGGCCCATCACTACCCGCGCGAGTTCTGCCCCCACTGCTGGAGCGAGGACGTGACGTGGGAGACGGCGAGCGGCCGCGCCACGCTCTACACCTGGTCCGTCGTCCACCGCAACGACCTGCCGCCCTTCAAGGACCGAGCCCCGTACGTCGCCGCCGTGGTCGAACTGGCCGAGGGGCCGCGGATGATGACGGAGATCGTGGGGGCCGGGGAGCCGCTCGGACCTCTCGCGGGCGAGGGCGCGGGCCTGTCGGCCGGGGCGGAGCTCGAGGTGGCGTTCCGGGAGGGGGTGCCGGTGTTCCGGGCGGCGCCGAGGGGCTGAGTGGTGCGCCGCAGGGAGTGGGGCGAGCGACGGCCGCCGGTCGCCCCGGCCGTTCGGCACGGACGGTCGACGCGACCCGAAACCGGGCCGTCCCTCGAACACGACGGTCGATCACCGGAAACAGGGGCTTCAATAAGACCATGGCCCCCATACGCGACCAAGCCCTGACCGGCCCCCAGCCGGATCTGCACGGCCACGGCCTCCGTCTGCGCCCCTGGGACGCGGCGTCGGGTGCCGACGTCGACACGTGGCTGCGCGGACTGCGTGATCCGGAGTTCCGGCGCTGGAACACCCCGCTGCGGCCGGTCACCGACCCGGCGAGTGCGCGGGAGTCGCTGCTCGCGCGGGCGCAGAGTGCCCTGGAGGGGACGTCGGTGTCGTTCCGCGTCGCCGACGCGCGCAGCGACACCCCGCTGGGGCACATCGGCGTCAACGAGATCAAGTACCACCTGAAGGTCGCCCGGGTCGGCTACTGGGTGCTCCCGGAGGCCCGCGGCCAGGGCGTCGCCACAGGTGCTCTCCTGCTCGCCGCCCGCTGGGCCCTCACAGAACTCGGCCTGCATCGATTGGAGTTGGACCACGCGGTCGGTCACGACGCCTCGTGCCGGATCGCCGAGCGGTGCGGGTTCCCGTGCGAAGGCACCCTGCGCGGCGCGATCTTCCAGGAGGACCGGCACGACGCCTTCCGGGACGCCCATCTGCACGCCCGCCTGGCCACGGACCCGGAGCCCGCGGATCCCTGAAGGGGCCCGACATGGGGTGTGACGGGCGTCACTTCGGGTGGGTGATCAGTTCCGCCCGGCCACTCAAGGCCGAACACGGCCTGGGGCACGGCCACGCCAACGCGCTGGTGGCGCACACGCTCGCCGAGGACGGCGGCAAGTGAGCCCGGGGCCCGCCGGAAAATCAGAGGTGCACGTCAGGTGCCGGACGGCACCATGAATCATGGACACCGATACGAACACCCAGGCGGAGAAGACCGGTTGGCACGTGACCCCCGACCTCGACGACTTCCTCGCCCGAGCGGGAGCCTTCCTCCACTCCCGGCCGGCGCTGCACACCGTGCCGTTGACGGTCACGGAGACGCTGCGGGCCAACGGCCGGAGCGTGTACGGAGACGGCGCACCGGAGTTCGGCGTCCTGGAACGGGACGGCGCGGTCCGGGCGACCTTCTTCCGCACCCCGCCGCACTGGCTCAACCTCACGGCTCTCACCCCCGAGGACGCCGACCGTCTCGCCGCGCGCCTGGCCGCCCTCGGCCGACGCCTGCCCGGCGTGAACGCGGACCGGGACACCGCAGCCGCCTTCGCCGATGCCTGGCAGCGGCACACGGGCGCCCCGGCCACCCTGCGCCAGCGCCAGCGGCTCTACCGGCTCGGCACCCTGACCGCACCCGGGCCCGTGCCGCCGGGCCGCCCCAGGGTCGCCGTCGAGTCCGACCGCGAGCGACTCCGGCGCTGGCACGACGAGTTCAGCGAGTCCGTGGACCTGGGTACCGTCCGTGACTCGGCGGAGTGGGCGGACGCCCGCATCGACAGCGGCACCATCACCTTCTGGGAAACCCCCGACGGCACGCCCGTCGCCATGGCCGGCACCAGCCCCCGGGTCGCCGGCCAGGTCCGCATCACCACGGTCTACACCCCGGCCCACCTGCGAGGCCGCGGTTACGCGGGCGCGGCGACCGCCGAGGTCAGCCGCACCGCCCTGGCCGCCGGAGCGGACGAGGTCCTCCTCTTCACGGACCTGTCCAACCCGACCAGCAACGGCCTCTACCAGCGCATCGGCTACCGCCCGGTGGCGGATTTCGCGGTGTACGACTTCGCGTAGGCGAAACCGTCACCGGCCGAACGCCCCGGGCCACCGGTCCCGGGCCGAGGCCCGGGGCCGCCCGTCCTCACGGCCACAGCAGCTCCCGCGCCCACGCTTCCCCGCCCCCTTCCCGTCGGTAGCGGAGCCGGACGTGCCGTCGTCGCTCGTCGCCCTGGAAGAACTCCACCTCCTCGGCCCGCAGCCGGTACAGCGTCCAGGACGGCACCGGTGCCCCCGGCTCGCGCGACGCCCGTTCCCACGCCGACTCCGAGGCCCGGGCCAGATCGTCCAGGGACGGCAGGAGCTCGCTCTGCCTGCCGGTCAGCGCCGCCGCCAGGGCGCCCGTCGACCGGGCGTGCAGGTCGCCCTGGGCCTCCTCGGACGGAGCCGCCGTCACCGGGCCGCGCACCCGGACCTGGCGGCCCAGCACCGGCCAGTAGAACCCGAGCGCGGCGTACGGGCGGGCGGCGAGGTGGCGGCCCTTGCGGCTGCCGGTGTGGGACGCGAAGGACCAGCCGTCGGCGTCCGCGCCGTGCAGCATCACGATCCGTACGTCGGGCAGGCCCGACTCGTCGGACGTCGCCAGCGACATGGTGTGCGGCTCGGTCTGCCCGGCCGCCACCGCCGCCGCGAACCACTCGGTGAACAGGGGCAGGGGAGTGGCCGGAGCGGTGTCCGGCTCGAAGGAGGGCAGGTCCGTGACCTTCGGGTCCCAGACCCGCAGTGACCTCAGCAGTTCGTGAAGATCGGTTGCCATGCCTCGATTGTCCGTCACCGGTTCCGCCGACCCTGGGGGTATGCGCCGGTCAGGCCTGCCGCAGGTCTGACGACAGCCACCCCCCCGGGCGCATTCGCAGCACCTGATGCCCGGCCGGTTCCGCCGGGAAGAGGACGGCGGACGCGGTGTTCGGGTCGGCGATCATGGCGCAGCAGTTGCAGGTCGAGCAGCCGACCAGCCGGCCAGGTGTCGCAGGCGCCGGCCTACTCGAAGCGCAGGTCGGCGATGGAGTCCAGGTCGATGCCGTACAGGCTGTAGACCTTGGTGGTGTTGACCGACGTGAGCCGGCCGTGGTCGATGCCCAGCGCGGTGGCAGCCGTCCACACCTGGGCTTCGTCATCGGCCTCGATCTCCAGGTACGGCGGGATGCGGGGCCATTCGTCGACCTCCAGGCGGACGGCGCCGAGGGTGTACGAGGTGCGCCGGTTCTCCTGGTAGCCGCGCGGCGTCAGGCCGGTGAGCCGCAGCAGAGCGGCGGTTTCCTCGAAGCTGTCGACGGTGACCTCGGTCTCGTGGGTCCCGTCGACGGCGTCCGTGGTGATCTGCTTGACGCAGAGAGTGGTGTCGGTTCCGGTGTCGCGAAGCCGCACCCAGCGGCCGGGGACGGCCGGGATGGTGTCGTACACGTGTCGCCGCATGAGGCGCGTGCCGGTCGTGCAGGTGCCGCCGGCCTCGGTGATGAGCCGCGCGATCTTCGCGGGGTGGACGTCGAGGGCTTTCGCTTCGTACTCGATGCCTGCCATGTGGTCTCCGATCGCTGGTCGCTGCTGGTGTCCAACGACCGTGCAGCGTAAGTGGCCGCAGCCCGGCAACGGCCGCCACGGGGCCCGCGCGTACGTGGTGCCGAGCCGCCGCACCGCCCGCAGCGGCCCCACCCCTCACCCCGCCCCCAGCACCACCGTCCCCGACGAGCAGAACCAGCCCCCCGTCCCCGACGCCACCGCCAGCCGCGGGAGCGTACCGTCGCTCCGCCGCACCTGCCGCTCCCCGCACTCCCCGCGCAGTTGCCGCACCGCCTCCACCAGCAGGAACAGCCCCCGCATCCCGGGGTGCTGCGCCGACAGTCCGCCCCCGTCGGTGTTCACCGGCAGCTCACCGCCCGCCACCCGCAGCCGCCCCTTCTCCACGAACGCCCCGCCCTCGCCCTTCCCGCAGAAACCGAGGTCCTCCAGCGTCACCAGCGTCATGTACGTGAACGCGTCGTAGAGCTCGGCGAAGTCGATCTCCGAGGGGCGTACCCCCGCCCGCTCGAACGCCAGCCTCCCGCTCACCGCCGCGGGCGAGACCGTGAAGTCCGGCCACTCGGACATCGCCGCGTGCGAGACGGACTCCCCGCTCCCCAGCACCCACACCGGCGCTGTACGGCAGTCCGGTACGTACTCCTGCGCCACGAGCAGCACCGCCGCCCCGCCGTCGGAACGGACGCAGCAGTGCAGCTTGGTGAAGGGGTCGGCGATCACGGGCCCGGCCAGGACCTCGTCGACCGTGATCGGCGTGCGGAACATCGCCTCGGGGTTGAGGGCCGCGTTGGCCCGGGCCTGTACCGCGACCTGGGCCAGCTGCTCGATCGTCGTGCCGTACTCGATCATGTGACGGCGGGCCGCCATGGCGTACTTGGCGATCAGGGTGTGGCCGTAGGGGACTTCGAACTGCAGGGGGCCGCGCGTGCCGAAGGACAGGGTTCCGGTGCGGCGGCCGGCCCGGACGTCCGCGCGGGCCGTCGAGCCGTAGACGAGCAGCACCGCGCGGGCGTGCCCGGCCGCGATCGCGTCCGCCGCGTGGGCCGCCATGACCTCCCAGGTGGAGCCGCCCACGGAGGTGGAGTCGACCCAGCTGGGGCGCAGGCCCAGGTACTCGGCGACCTCCACGGGCGCCAGTGTGCCGAGGCCGGCCGAGGCGAAGCCGTCGACCAGCGACCGGTCCAGGCCCGCGTCGGCCAGGGCGCGCCGGGCCGCCTGGGCGTGCAGGGCGTACGGGGTCGCGTCGTCCACCCGGCCGCAGTCCGACAGGGCCACGCCGACGACGGCCGCTTTCCTCCGGGCCACCATGAATCTGACGGTACATCAGATGTGGTCGGGTGCGGCAGGGCTCTGGGCTTCCCCTTTCCGGCGCCCTAATATGACGCACCGTCAGATGCGGAGAGAGGTGCCCCCCATGGACGCCCGCTTCACGGACGAACAGCACGAGATCCGCCGCACCCTGCGCGAACTCCTCGGCAAGCGGTGCGGTCACCAGGAGCTGCGGGCCGCCGTCGACACCCCTGCCGGGCACGACCCCGCCCTGTGGGCCCTCCTCGCCGGCCACCTCGGCCTGCCCGCACTGGCCCTTCCCGAGAGCCACGGCGGCACGGGCTGCACCGTGACCGAACTGGCGCTGGCCTGCGAGGAGACGGGCCGGGCCCTCGCCCCCACCCCGCTGCTGGCCACCGCCGTCCTCGCCGCCCCGCTGCTGCTCGCCCTCGGCACCGGCGCCCAGCGGGCCGCGCTCCTGCCGTGCGTCGCCTCCGGCGAACTCACCGCCGCCCTCGCCATACCGGGACCCGCCCTCGCCACCGCCCTCGCGCTCACCGGCCACGACCGGGGCGGGCGGTGGGCCGGCGGGGGACGGGCCGGCGGCGTGCAGGCCCGGCGGGCGGAGGGTGGCTGGCAGCTGTACGGGCAGGCCGACCAGGTCCTCGACGGACACAGCGCGGGGTTGCTCGTGGTCGCCGCGCACACCGGGGGATTCGCCCGCTCCCGGGTGCTGCTCTTCCTCGTGCGCGCGGACGCCGCCGGTCTCACCCGCGCACGGCAGACCGCACTGGACGCGACCCGCCCGCAGGGCAGAATCCAACTGCGCCATACGCGGGCCGAGTTGCTGGGTGATGAGGACTTCGACGCCGTCGCCGCCCTCGCCGGGCTCGGCGGCACCGTCGCCGCCTGCCTCGCCGCCGAGGCGGTGGGGGCCGCCGCCCGGGTGCTGGAGCGGACCGTCGAATACGTGGGTCAGCGCGAGCAGTTCGGGCGGCCGGTCGGCTCCTTCCAGGCGGTCAAGCACCGGCTGGCCGACGCGTACGTCCAGGTCCAGGCGGCCCGCTCGGCGGCGTACTACGCGGCCTGGGCCGCGGCCGGAGCCACCGCCCCGGCCGGTGAGGAAAGGGCCGGCGCTCTCGCCCTCGCCCAGGCGCTCGAAGCGCTGCGCCGGGCCGCCGCCGAGGGGATCCAGCTGCACGGCGGCATCGGATTCACCTGGGAGCACGAGGCTCACCTGTACTTCAAGCGCGCCGCGGGCGACGAGCTGCTGTTCGGGCCGGTGCACCGGCTGCGGGCGCACGCGGCCGACGCGGCCCACGTCTTCGAGGAGGCCGGCACATGAGGGGCGCACGCATGGTGCAGAAGGTGTCGTCGACCCGGGGGTTCGCGCGGGTGGCGCCGCACGTGATACCCGCCCTCGACCGGGCCGTCCACCGCCTCACCCGGGGAAAAGTGCTGCTCAGCGCGCACATGCTGCCCGGCGTGGTGCTGACCTCGACCGGGGCGAGGAGCGGGCAGCCCCGTCGTACCCCGCTGGCCTGCATGCCGGAGGACGGCGGGCGCCGGTGGATCCTGGTCGGGTCCAACTTCGGACGGCCGGGGCACCCTGCCTGGAGCCACAACCTCCTCGCGCATCCCGAGGCGGAGATCAGCTTCAAGGGCCGGGACGTCCCGGTCACGGCCTCGCTGCTGGCGGGGGAGGAGCGGGCGGCGGCGTGGCAGGCGCTGCTGGCGTTCTGGCCGCCGTACGCGGCGTACCAGGCGCGGGTGGAGCGGGAGATCCGCGTCTTCCGGCTCGTACGGAGGTAGGACGCGGGGCGTGAACGCGCGACAGGCGGTGGTCCACCGGGGTGGACCACCGCCTGCCAGACAGGACTTGGCTGGGTAAAAGGCTTTCGCGCCGCGCTACTTCGTCGGCTTCCGGCCGGTGACGCCCAGGTGCACCAACAAGGCGAGATTCGGCTTCAGTTCGGCCTGCTTCACGCCCCAGGAGGAGAAACCCTTCTGGTGGGAGGCGACGGCCGCGAGCATCGCGACGAGCGAACCGGCGACGGCCGCCGGGTTCACGTCCTTGTCGACCCGGCCCTTGGCCTGGAGCTCGGCGACGGCGTCCGCGAGGGAGTTGTTCACCGAGTTGAGGATCTTCATGCGGAGTTTGTAGAAGCGCTTGTCGCCCTCGGCGGCGCCGAGATCCACGACCCGGAGGATGGCGTCGTTCTTGCGCCAGAACTCCAGGAAGCCGTCGACGAGTTCCTGAGCCGTCTGCCAGCCGGCCTTGCCGGCCCAGGAGCGGCCCTCCAGGAGCTCGGTCAACGCGGCGCCCTCGGTCGCCATTTGCTCGGCGATCTCCAGGACGGCGCCCTCGACGTCCGGGAAGTACTGGTAGAAGGTCGCGGGCGAAGTACCCGCCTTCCGGGCGACATCGATGACCTTGACGTCCCGGTACGGGGAGGAGCTGAGCATCTCGCTGAGGCAGTCGAGCAGCTTCTGCCGGGTCGCCTGCCCACGTCGGCCGGCCACGCGGCCGTCGACGGTACGCACTTGTCCTGTCATGACGTCAGCTTACCGAGGCGTGATCGGGGCGCGATTCGGCCGACTGCAAATGGGGTGTAAGGGAGTGCGGAGGCTGGTGTGCCTGGTCTGCGGTGTGCGGCAGTCGCGGTTACGTTGTCCGCATGGCCGAAAACAGGGCATCGGTGTACGGAGAGGGCGTCCCCTGCTGGGTGGACGCGCAGCTCCCGGACGTCGAGGCGGGCAAGCGGTTCTACGGTGAACTTTTCGGGTGGACCTTCGAGGACTGGTTCGGCTCCTTCGCGCAGGCGCTGAAGGACGGCGAACCCGTGGCCGCCCTGGTCCGCAAGGTCGACGGGCGGCTGCCCACCGTCTGGACGGTGTACTTCGCGACCCCGGACGCACCCGCCCTGGCCCGGCGCATCCGGGACGCGGGCGGTCAGGTCGTCTCGGCACCGGTGCCGGCCGGTGAGCTGGGCGTCACCGCGCTCGTCACCGACCCCGAGGGTGCCGTCTTCGCCCTGTGGCAGCCGGAGGACCACCCCGGATTCGGCGCACGGCACGAGCCGGGCACCTTCGCCTGGGTCGAGCTGTACGCCCGGGACACCGAGGCGGCCAACGCCTTCTACGGCGATCTCTTCCATGAGGCCCTGTTCGGGCCGGAGGCCGAGCCCGACTTCGGCCGGGCCCCCGTCACCACCGTCTTCTCCGACCGGATGCCGCCCCACTTCCTCGTGCACTTCGCGGTCGAGGACGTACCGGCCGCGCTGGAGGACGTGCGGCGGCTCGGCGGCCGGGTCCAGGCGCCGCCTTTCGCGACTTCGTACGGAGAGGTCGCCGTCGTCACGGACGATCAGGGGGCCTCCTTCGCGCTGCTGCACCGCTGAGCGCGCATCATTTGGTCATTATTCGATCACTTCCATACCGAGACATCCCAATTGTCACCGGGTTCGCCACCAGGGCTCCGGCCAGGAAGAATCGGGGTGCGTGCCGCCATGGCGGTGCGGTGGTGAGACGCTGCACGAAGGTCGCGTGGAACATGTGGCTTGGCGCGGCTCGTACGGGGAGGTGGCAGGCAGAGTGGTGGATCAGCTGACGCAGCACGATCCGCGGCGGATCGGGCCGTTCGAGGTGCTGGGGCGGCTGGGTGCCGGCGGCATGGGGCTGGTCTATCTCGCGCGTTCGGCATCCGGTCGGCGCGTGGCGATCAAGACCGTCCGGACGGAGCTCGCCGAGGACCAGCTGTTCCGGGTCCGCTTCACGCGGGAGGTGGAGGCGGCCCGCGCCGTCTCCGGCTTCTACACGGCCGCGGTCGTGGACGCCGACCCGCGCGCCGCCGTGCCGTGGCTGGCCACTGCGTACGTCCCCGCGCCCTCCCTCGAGGAGATAGTGAACGACTGCGGCCCCATGCCGGCCCAGGCGGTGCGCTGGCTGGCGGCGGGCGTGGCCGAGGCGCTCCAGTCCATCCACGGTGCGGGCCTGGTGCACCGCGACCTCAAGCCGTCGAACGTCCTCGTCGTGGAGGACGGCCCCCGGGTGATCGACTTCGGTATCGCCTCGGGCGTGTCGAACACGCGTCTGACGATGACGAACGTCGCCGTCGGCACCCCCGCCTACATGTCCCCCGAGCAGGCCAAGGACTCCCGCAGCGTCACCGGCGCCAGCGACGTCTTCTCCCTGGGCTCGATGCTGGTCTTCGCGGCCACCGGACACCCGCCCTTCCACGGTGCCAACCCGGTCGAGACGGTCTTCATGCTGCTGCGCGAGGGCCCGGACCTCGAAGGACTCCCGGACGAGCTGCGGCCGCTCATCGAGTCCTGTATGCAGATGGACCCCACGGCCCGCCCCAACCCGGCCGACCTCCAGGCCCAGCTCGCCCCGCACCTCTTCGGCTCCGGCTCCGACGACAGCGGCACGGCCTCCGCGTGGCTGCCCGAGCGGGCCGTGGGCCTGATCGAGTCCCGCCGCAACGGCCGCCCGGCCGGCAAGCCCGCCCAGGCCACCGGCCGCAGCGGCGGCGGACGCCCTGGCCCCGGCCCGAGCCCCGCGCCCATCCCGCCGCCGCCCGCGCACGACCCCGTCGTCCCGGCGCCGGCGCCCGCCGCGTCCGTGGCCGCCCCGGCCGGCGGCCCCGACACCGGCCCCGTCCGGCTGGCCGGCGCGCAGGTGCCCATCGGCCCGGGCCCGCGCGTCGCCGACGTGCGCGCCGCCGCCGTCATGGCGCCCCCTCCCGAGGCCGCCCTCGCCGCCTCCTGGGCCAAGCCCCGCCCCGGCGTCAACGGCACCGGCCCCGCCGTGGGCCCGGCCGTCGCCGCACCCCCGGCCCCGGCCGCGCCGCCGGAGCAGGCAGGCGGCTGGCGGCCCTGGCGCTTCCGCATGTCCAACGACGTCTGGGGCACCCCCGCGGTCGCCGACGACCTGGTCTACGTCACCTCCTTCGAGGTGCACGCCCTGGACGTGGCCACCGGCCGCCGCCGCTTCAAGACCCGGGACGTCGCCTGGTCCATGGCGGTCGCGGAGGGCAGGATCCACGCCTCCGACGGACCCACCCTGTTCGCCCTGGACGCCCGTGAGGGCGCCGACCTGTGGCGCCTGCAGACCGACGCCTGGGTCTACACGCTCCAGGCCGGCCGCGGCACCGTCGTCACCGGCACCCGCGGCGGCGGTGTGCAGGGCTGGGAGGCCTCCGGCGGCCAGAAGCTCTGGGAGCTCACCGGCTGCCAGACCGACTTCGAGTCCCCCGAGGCCGGGCCGGTCCTGCACGACGGCACGGTCTACGTGTGGCAAGACGCCCGGCTGCGCGCCCTGGACGCCCGCACCGGCGAGGAGCGCTGGTCGTACCCGATCGGCGACGCGGCCTCCTGCGGCGGCGTCCCGATCCGGCTCACCCAGGCCCCCGACGGCTACGTCTACGTCTGCGCCGGCACCCGTGTCCTCGCCCTGGACGTGGCCGCCGGGCACGTGAAGTGGCACTTCGAGGCACCGGCCGTGTTCCTGTGCCCGCCCACCTTCGTCCCCGGCCCGGCCGTCACCGGTGGTGGCATCTACCTCGCCGACTACCTCGGCACGGTCTACGCCCTCGACGCCACCGACGGCCGCGACCGCTGGCGCATCGCCACCGAGTCCCGCTCCTGCGTCGACCCCGTCCTGGTCGCCGCCGGCCATGTCCACGTGGGCAGCGGCAAGGGCCTCTACACGCTCGACGCGGTCACCGGCACGCCGAAGTGGCGCTTCCAGGCGGGTGGCGACATCGTGGGCGCCCCCTCGGTCGCCGAGGGCCGGATCCACTTCGGCTCCACCGACCACCTGCTCTACACCCTGAAGGCCGACGACGGCAGGCTGCGCTGGAAGCTCGCCACCGGCGGCGAGATCACCGGCTCCCCGGTCGTCCGGGACGGGGTGGTGTACGCGTGCAGCAAGGACCGCTGTGTCTACGCGCTGGACGCGGAGAAGGGCACGGGCACGGCCCGCACCGCCTGACGGGTCCCGGACGACCGCAGGACCGCCGCACCGGCCCGGGACGGCCGTCGCACCGGCGTACGGAAGGGGATCCGGACGGCGGCCGTCGTTCGTTGGGGAGCGGTCCGTCCACCGCTTCCACCCCCGACGCTACGCCGGGCACGCCCCGGTCGCCACGCGGTGACATGGCCGTGACAGACGATCACTAGGCTCTCCGGCATGCAGACACGGGGGCGCGGGCTCAGATTCACGGCGGTGCTGGTCCTGGTGGTGCTGGCACTCACCGGTTTCTCCTCCGGCCGGGGCCGCGGCGGCAGCCACGGGCACGGCGGCGGTGGAGGCGGCGGGTGCAGCAGCGCCGGCCAGGACCACGACAGTTCGAGGTCGTCCACGTCGAGCGGCGGCGCCTACGGCTCCGACGACGATGACCACGGCGGCAGCTACGGCAGCTCCGGCAGCACCGGTGGCAGCTCCTACCACCGCAGGCCGGCCTACGGCTCCACGCCGACGTCCTCCTCCGGCTCCGGCAGCCGCAAGCCCCTGGAGGACGGCACCGCGCGGCTGGTGAGCTGCGCGACCCCGGCGGCCCCCTACGCGACCGTCGAGGTCGGCAACCCCAACGGCCGCACGGCGGACTTCTCCGTCTCGGTGACCTTCGAGAACGACCTCGGCATCACCGTCGTCAGCCGGCACGGTGACGTCACGGTCCCCGCGAACGGCAAGGCGACCGTCGACGTCCGGGTGGGCGACCCGGGCCTGGTGGACTCGGTCGACCACTGCAAGGTCGAGGGCCGGGCCCTCGTCGACGACTGACGCCGCCCGCGGACGACGGGACGTCAGCCCCGCAGCTCCGTCAGGAACTCGATCAGCGCCTCGTTCACCTCGGCGGGCCGCTCCTGCTGCGTCCAGTGACCGCAGCCCGGCAGCACGAGCGGCTTGCGGCGCAGGTTCGGCATCAGGCCGGGCAGCCGCTCGATCAGTTCCGGCGTGCCCGGGAAGGCCGGGACCAGGTCCCGGTCGCCGTAGACGTACAGCGCGGGCGGGGACACGACCGCGCCCTGCCAGGGGGCGGTCAGCTCCCAGTTGCGGTCCAGGTTGCGGTACCAGTTGAGGGCGCCGGTGAAGCCCGGCTCGAAGCTCTCGGTGAGTGTGTCGAGGTCGCCCTCGGTGAGCCACGCGGGCAGCACCTCGGGGTTCGGCGCGTCCGCGAGCCAGCCGCGCTCCGGGTCGGCCAGGGCCTGCTCGGGCCGTCCGGCGCCCGGCGCGTCACCGGAGGCGGAGTACAGCAGCTTGCGCAGGGTCGTGCGGGTGTCGGCGAACTCGGCCTCCGCGACGCCGGGCCGGTTGAAGTAGTTCCAGTAGAAGCGGCCCCCGAACCGCTCCTGCATGGTCTCCAGCGGAGGCCGGCTGCCGCGGAAGGGCGGCGGCACGCTCAGTCCGGCCACCCCGCGCACCACGTCCGGCCGCAGCAGCGCGGTGTGCCAGGCCACCGGGGCGCCCCAGTCGTGCCCGACGACGAACGCCCGCTCCTCGCCCAGCGCGTGGATCAGCCCGACCACGTCTCCCACCAGGTGCAGGATGCTGTACGCGGACACGTCCTCGGGGCGGTCGCTGCCGCCGTACCCGCGCTGGTCGGGCGCGACCACCCGGAAGCCGGCCTCGGCCAGCGGACCGAACTGGTGGCGCCAGGAGTGCCAGGACTCCGGGAAACCGTGCAGCAGCACCACGAGCGGGCCCTCGCCCTGCTCCGCGATGTGCAGTTGTATGCCATTGACGTCGATCATCCGATGCTCAACCACGCCCCGAGCATACGCGTGTAGGGGGAAACCATTTCCTACCGCAACCGGTACTCCCGCGACCTCCCGGCGAACAGCCGGGCCTGCCGCTCGCCCGTCGCGTTCCCGAGTGCGATGAGATGCGGCGCCTGTGCGAGCCCCTGCGCCCGGCCCGCCTCGCTCGCGGCCCACAGCGCCCGCACGGTCCCCTGCACGGCCTCGGCCGGATACCCCGCGAGGACGGCGGCGCAGGCGGTCGCCGCCCTCAGCGCCTCTCCTTCCGCCACGAGTTCCGACACCAGCCCGGTCTCGTACGCCCGCCGGGCCGAGATCCGCTCCGCCGTCCCCATCAACGCCATCCGCGCCACCTCCCCGTACGGCATGCGCTGCGCCATGAGCACCGACTCGTAGGCGCTGACCATGCCGTAGGCGGTGTGCGGGTCGAAGAAGGAGGCGGTGGTGTCGGCGACGAGGAACTCCGCCTCGCCGAGCAGGTAGAAGGCCCCGCCGCAGGCCATGCCGCGCACGGCGGCGACGACCGGCTTCCACAGGTCGTTCGCCTTCGGCCCGATGCCGAGCAGCGGATCGTCCTGCGCGTAGGGCGAGTTGGGCTGGGGGACCACGACGTCCCGGTCGATGCCGGTGCAGAAGGCGCGCTCCCCGGCCCCGGTGAGGACGATCGCCCGCACGGAGTCGTCGAACCGCAACTCGTCCCAGGTGGAGGCCAGTTCGTCGGCCATGGCGAGGTCGATGGCGTTGAGCCGCCCGGGCCGGTTCAGCGTCACGACGGCGACCCCGCTGTCGGGGTCGGCCTCGACGAGCACACGGCTCATGACCGCTCCGGAACCCATTGGGGAAGGCCGTCGTGGAAGACGGCCCGCACCCGCGCCCCGATGCGCAGGTTCTCCGGAGGGAAGGCACCGAGGGGCGCTCCGGCCCTCGGGACCAGGTTGCCCACCAGCCGGATGCGGGGCGCCTCGTCCAGCTCGACGACGATCACGTTGTACGGCGCCTGTGCCGCGTAGTCGGGCAGCAGCGGCGGATGGGCGACGACGTACGACCAGATCCGGCCCCGGCCGGACACCGGACGCCACTCGCTCGCGAAGGACTGGCAGTGGGGGCAGCAGGGCCGGGGCGGGAAGCGGAACTCGCCGCACGCGGCGCAGGCCTGGACGCGCAGTTCGCCCTGTGCGGCGTACTCCCAGAAGGGGCCGCCGTCGGTGTCGGGTACGGGACGCAGCATCAAGGGCTCCTCAATTCCTCAGCAGCAGGGCGGAGGTAGGAACTCCCTCACCCGCGGTGACCAGACAGGCACAGGCGCCCGGAACCTGCGCGGTGCTGGTGCCGCGCAGCTGCCTGACCCCTTCGTTGATGAGGTTGAAGCCGTGGACGTAGGCCTCGGACAGCCCGCCCCCGCCGGTGTTCAGCGGCAGCAGCCCGCCGGTCTCCAGCGCCCCGCCCTCGGTGAACGCCCCGCCCTCGCCCCGCCCGCAGAAGCCGTAGCCCTCCAGGGAGAGCAGGACCAGGGGCGTGAAGGCGTCGTAGATCTGGGCGACGTCGACGTCCTCGGGGGTGAGGTCGGAGTGCTTCCACAAGTGCCGGGCGGCGCTCCAGGCGGGGCCGGTGAGGGGGTCGTCGTTCCAGTAGTTGACCATGCCGTGGTGCTGGGCCGGGAGCGACTGGGCGGCGGAGTGGACGTACACGGGACGTTGCCGGCAGTCGCGGGCCCGCTCGGCGGGGACCACCACGCAGGCCAGTGCCCCGTCGGTCTCCAGGCAGTTGTCGAAGAGGCAGAGCGGCTCGCTGATCCAGCGGGAGGTCATGTACATCTCGCGGGTGAGGGGCCGTTCGTACATGATCGCGGCGGGGTTCTGGTTGGCCCGGTTGCGGCAGGCCAGGGCGACGTTGAACAGGTGGTCGCGGGTGGCGCCGTACTCGTGCAGATAGCGGCGGGTGAGCATCGCGATCTCGTCGGCGGGGCGCAGCAGTCCGTACGGCCGGGTCCACTGGGCCGGGGTCGGCAGCTGGACGGTGGTGTTGGTCCAGGGCCGGGGTCCGCTGCCCCGCTTGCGGGAGCGCCAGGCCACCCCGACGCTCGCCTGTCCGGCGGTGATGGCGGCGGCGAGATGGGCGACGGTGGCACACGAACCGCCGCCCCCGAAGCCGACCTTGCCGAAGAACGTGAGGTCGCCGAAGCCGCACGCCTTCGCCAGCTCCACCTCGTCGGTCTCCTCCATGGTGTAGGAGGCGAGGGCGTCGACCTCGCCGGGCGCGATCCCGGCGTCGTCGAGCGCGGCCAGGACGGCACGGCAGGCGAGGGTGCGTTCGTCCTCCGGGAGCCGTTTGGCGAAGGGGGTCTGGCCTATGCCGACGATGGCGGTGGCGTCCTTGAGGCCGCCCGATCCTGCTGCCATGCTGCGCGCACCTCCGGGCCCGAACTGTCGCTGACAGACCGTCAGATTACAGATAATCTGACGGGTAGTCAGCTCCTACGTCGTCGGGAGGCGCGCTGTGCGAGCGGATACGGCATGGGAAAGCGTTCCGGACCTGGTCGGGGCGGCGGCCGAGCGCTACGCGGACGTCGAGGCCGTCGTCGAGGGGCGCACCCGCGTCACCTACGCGGAACTGGGCGCACGCGTCGAGCGCGCGGCGGCGGCCTGCCTGGCGACCGGCGTGGAACCGGGCGACCGGGTCGCCGTCTGGGCCCCGAACTCGCTCGACTGGATCGTCGGCGCCCTGGGCGCGGTCTCGGCGGGTGCGGTGCTCGTCCCGCTGAACACCCGCTTCAAGGGCGCCGAGGCGGCGGACGTCCTGCGCCGCAGCGGCGCCCGGCTGCTGTTCGTGACCGGCACGTTCCTCGGCACGTCGTACGTGGCGTCCCTGCGCAGGGCGGCCGGGGACGGCCCGGGCACCGGCCCCCTGCCCGGCCTGCCCGCCCTGAAGCACGCGGTCGTCCTCTCCGGGGACGCCCCGGCGGACTTCCTGACCTGGAAGGACTTCCTGGCCGCGGGGGAGGGGACGGGGGCGGCGGTGGTCCGCGCAAGGTCCGCGGCCGTACGGGGCACCTGGCCCTCGGACATCATCTTCACCTCGGGCACGACGGGCCGCCCCAAGGGCGCGGTCATCACCCACGGCCAGACGCTGCGGGCGTACGGCATCTGGAGCGAACTCGCCGGACTCACGCGGGGCGACCGCTACCTGATCGTCAACCCCTTCTTCCACACCTTCGGCTACAAGGCCGGGGTGATCGCCTGCCTGATGCGGGGCGCGACGATGATCCCCCAGCCGGTGTTCAACGTGACCACGGTCCTGGCCAACATCGCCGCCGAGCGGGTCTCCGTGCTCCCCGGCCCCCCGACCCTCCTGCAGTCCCTCCTGGACCACCCCGCCCGCGACGCCCACGACCTGACGGCCCTGCGCCTGGTCGTGACGGGAGCGGCCGTCATACCGCTGCGTCTCGTGGAGCGCCTGCGCACCGAGCTCGGCGTCGGCACGGTCCTCACCGCCTACGGCCTGTCCGAGGCGAGCGGCGTCGTCACGATGTGCCGGCGCGGCGACGACCCGACAGTGATCGCGTCCACGTCGGGCCGGCCCATCCCCGGTACGGAGCTACGGGTCGTGGACCCCGAGGGCCGGCCCCTGGAACCCGGCGTGCCGGGCGAGGTCCTGGTGCGCGGTTTCCACGTCATGACCGGCTACCACGAGGACGAGCAGGCCACCGCCGAGGTGCTCTCGGAGGACGGCTGGCTGCGCACCGGCGACATCGGCGTCCTGGACGCGGCGGGCAACCTGCGCATCACCGACCGCCTCAAGGACATGTTCATCGTCGGCGGCTTCAACGCCTACCCGGCCGAGATAGAGCAGCTCCTGGGCCTCCACCCGGACGTGGCCGACGTGGCGGTGGTCGGCGTGCCGGACGCCCGGCTCGGGGAGGCCGGCCGGGCCTACGTCGTACGGCGCCCCGGCGCCCTGCTGACCGCCGACGACCTGATCGCCTGGTCGCGCAGGGAGATGGCGAACTACAAGGTCCCCAGAAGCGTCGAGTTCGTCGCGGAGCTGCCGCGCAACGCGAGCGGGAAGGTCGTGAAGGGCGCCCTGCGGGACGCGGTCACCGGCCGAGCGGCAGGGCCGGCGTTCCGGTGACCGACATCATCAGGGAGTACAGGGTGGTGTCGGCGGCGATGAACAGGCGGTTGCGCCGGGCCCCGCCGAACCGGACGTTGGCGACGGTGCCGGGCACCAGGACGCGGCCGATCAGCGTGCCGTCGGGGTCGTAGCAGTGCACGCCCCCTGCCATGGCGGCGGCCCAGAGCCGCCCCTGGTCGTCGAACCGGATGTTGTCGAAGTTGCCGTTCCCGCACGCGGCGAAGACCTCGCCGCCCGAGAGCGAGGTCCCGTCCTCGCCGACGTCGAAGACCCGGATGTGGTTGGCGACGCTGTCCGACACGTACAGCCGCCGCTCGTCCGGCGAGAAGACCAGCCCGTTGGGCCCCTGGAACCCGTCCGCGACCAGCCGCACCTCGCCGCGCTCGGGGTCGGCGCGGTAGACGTTGCGGGCCCCGATCTCGCTCCCGGCGCGATGTCCCTCGTAGTCGGTGGCGATCCCGAACTCGGGGTCGGAGAACCACACCGACCCGTCGGACCTCACGACGGCGTCGTTCGGGCTGTTGAGCCGCTTGCCGCGGAACCGCTCGGCGATCACGGTGACCGAGCCGTCGTGCTCGGTCCGGGTCACCCGCCGATTGCCCTGCTCACAGGTGATGAGACGGCCCTGGCCGTCCAGGGTGTTGCCGTTCGGGTGCCCGGCGGGGGAGCGGAACACCCCGACGGCCCCGGTGGTCTCGTCCCAGCGCAGCAGCCGGTCGTTGGGGATGTCGCTCCACACGAGGTACCGCCCGGCGGGCACGTACACCGGCCCCTCGGCCCACCGGCACCCCTCGTACAGCGTCTCCAGCCGCGAGTCCCCGGCCTGGCACCTGCCGGTCCGGAACCGCTCGTCGAGGGTCTCGTAGAGGTGGGGCTGCTCGCCGGGCATGGGGGGCCGCCTTCATGAGTGGGCCGACGGGTGATCTGCGCGGGTCCACTATCGCGCGCCGGAACCGGCGGCGCACTCTGCCGGGCGGACGGCACTCCCGGCCGGTATGGTAATTGGTATGGTAACGAAGAAGTACACCGTGACGCTGCCGGAGGAGCTCGCCGAGGAGATCCGGCACGAGGTCGGGCCCGGTGGCTTCAGCGCCTATGTGACGCGGGCCATAGAGCGCCAGCGTGAGCAGGACCGGCTGGGAGACCTGGTGACCTGGCTGGAAGACGAGCACGGCCCCGTCACCGAGGAGGAGCTCGCCTCGGCGGAGGCCGAGCGCAGGGAGTTCGAGCGCCACTTCACCGAGCAGGACCCCGGGACGGCCGGTGAGCGACACCGGAGGGCGGGCTAGTGGTGCCGTCCTGCTACGTGCTGGACTGCGAGGCGTTGTCCCGGGTCGTCCTGGGCGACCGGGCGATGCTCGCTCGGCTCAAGGACGCACACCGTTCCGGCATCCGCGTCGTCACCAGCTCGATGACGCTGATCGAGGCCTGTCACGGCCGGGTGAAACGGGCGGCCTGGGCATGGGCGATGGCGCGGGTCGTGGTGGAACCCGTGACCCGGGAGGTCGCCGAGGCGGCTGTCACCCTGCTTCAGGACACCGGCCTGCACGGCCACAAGTACGCGATCGACGCGGCCCTGGCCGTGATCGCGAGCCGACAGCCCGCGGGCGTGGTGCTCTTCACGTCCGACGAGGACGACATGGGGAAACTGTGCGGGCCGGGCGTGCGGGTCGTTCCCCTCTGACGCGACGCCGTCCGCCCGCGGACACACCTCGGCCGCGACGGCTCCCCCTCCGCGCCGCCGCGGCCGATCCCCGTGCAACGGTGGCTTACTTCGTCGGCTTGAACGGCTCCGACGTGGCGTGCAGGTCCTTCGTCTCCAGCGGCTCGTCCGTCGCGTGCAGGTCCTCGGTCTTGAGCGGCTCGTCCGTGGCGTGCAGGTCCTCGGTCTTGAGCGGCTCGCCGGTGGCGTGCAGGTCCTGCGGCTTGAGCTCGTCGCCCATGATCGTCAACTCCTCTGGCGTCGATCAACAGTGAGGTCGGCGGGCCCGGCCGGCCACTCCCCCGAGGACGGCCGGACGGGCCCACCCGGGCCGCCCACCCCGGAACATCAGGGCGAGGCCCGTGCGGCGACCCGTCTGCCCCCCGACGCGACGGATCGACTGCGTCCATCATGGCGGGAGGCGATAAACGAATGATGAACGCCCCGGCGGCGCCCCGGACGGCCCCTCAGGCCGCCTGCACCGGGGACAGCAGCGCCCGCACCTCGGCCGCCTCGGGCGAGCCCAGCTCCTCGTAGATACCGGCCGCTTCCTGCCAGCAGACCTGGGCCCGGCCGGTCTGGCCGATGCCGCTCAGCGCCCGCCCGAGGACCGTGAGGACATTGCCCCGCCGCCACTGGCCGCCGATCCCGCGCAGCACCGTGAGCGCCATCTCGGCGTTCGCGGCGGCCCGCGCCGCATGCCGGGCGGCGAGATCCACCTCGGCCAGCCGGAACAGGCTCATGCCCTCCCAGAGGCGCTGCCTGCTGTCGCGGAACACCTCCAGCGCCTCCTGGAGCCGGTCGGCCGCCTCGCGCAGCTCCCCGCTCTGGGTGAGGGCCAGCCCGAGGGCGTAACGGGCGTTCGCCCCGCGCATGGAGTTGCCCATGCCGTCGTAGATGTCGATGCCCTCCTGGGCCAGTGCGACAGCGCTCTGCGTGCGTCCGGTCGCGAGATGGATCCGGGAGAGGTTGCAGAGCGCGGCGGCCTCGCCGGGACGGTCGCCCAGGGCGCGGAAGTGCTCGATGGCCCGGGAGAGGTGCTCTTCGCCGTCCGTGTGCCGGTTCTGGTACAGCGCGATGATGCCGCGGGCGTTGCGGGCCCAGCAGACGGGAAGCAGGTCGTCGGACTCCTGGGCGAGCAGGATGGCCCGCTCCGCCTCCTCCTCGGCCCGTTCGAAACGGCCGCCGACGTGGTGGACGTTGACGAGGGTCATCAGTGCCCGCGCCTCCGCCCGCCCGAGGCCGTGCGAGCGGGCCGCGCCGACGAGCGCCTCGGCCGTCGCCTCGTACTCCCGGGAGTTGGCGCCCGACTCGGAGAGGTCGTGCGCGGCCCACAGCATGTCGATCGCCCGGGGGAGGCTCTCCGGGCGTCCCGCGGACTGCCGTGCGCACGCCAGGAGGCACATGGCCTCCGCGTACAGCCAGTCCTGCGCCGCGTGCCGGTCGCCGAACCGCAGCCCCGGGTACGACGTGGCCTCGAGGTGATCCACCAGCCGGTCGCCCGGCCGCTCGATCGCGTACACGCCCGCCGCGGACGCCAGGTAGAAGTCCAGCAGCCGGGACAGCGCCGCCCCCCGTTCGCTCGGCGGGAGTTCGTCCCGTTCCGCGCAGGCACGCGCGTAGAGCCGCACCAGGTCGTGGAAGCGGTAGCGGCCGGGAGCCGCCGATTCGAGGAGGGAGGTGTCCACGAGGGACTCCAGCAGATCCTCGGTGTCCTCGACCGGCAGGTCCAGGACCGCCGCGGCGGCGGTGAGGGAGATGTCGGGGCCGTCCGCCAGCCCGAGCAGGCGGAACGCGCGGGCCTGAGCGGGTTCCAGCTGCCCGTAGCCGAGTTCGAACGTGGCCTTCACCGCCAGGTCGCCGGCCTGGAGTTCGTCCAGGCGGCGGCGCTCGTCGGCGAGCTTCGCCGCGAGGACCGACACCGTCCAGGTGCGGCGGGCCGCCAGGCGGGACGCCGCGATGCGGATCGCCAGCGGCAGGAAACCGCACGCGGCCACCACGTCCAGGGCGGCCTTGCGCTCGGAGGCCACCCGCTCCTCGCCCACGATCTTCGTGAACAACGCCAGGGCCTCGTCCGGGGACATCACGTCGAGGTCGATCAGGTGGGCGCCCGCCAGGCCCACCATCCGCGTACGGGAGGTGACCAGCGCGGCGCAGCCGTCCGTGCCGGGCAGCAGGGGGCGCACCTGGGCGGCGTCGCGGGCGTTGTCCAGCAGGACCAGCACCCGGCGCCCGGCCAGGACCGAGCGGAACAGGGCCGCGCGCTCCTCCAGGGAGTCGGGGATCGCCGAGTCGGCCGTGCCGAGGGCGCGCAGGAAGGACCCGAGGACCGTCTCGGGCTCCGCCGCCCGGGCGCCCGCGCCCTGCAGGTCGACGTACAACTGCCCGTCCGGGAAGGCCGTGCGGGCCTGGTGGGCCACGTGCACCGCGAGGGTCGTCTTGCCGACGCCGCCGATGCCCGCGAGGGCCGAGACCGCCATGACCCGGCCCTCGGCCGAGGCCAGGATCTCGCCGAGTTCGCGCACGAACCCGGAACGGCCGGTGAAGTCCGGCACTGTGGCGGGCAGTTGGGCCGGACGGACCGGGACGGAGGCCGGCTCGGGCGCCGGCGAGGAGGGCTCCGCCAGCGACGGGTCCGCCTGGAGGATCCGCTGCTGCAGCTCGCTCAGGCCGGGGCAGGGATCCACACCGAGTTCGTCGGCGAGCAGCCGGCGGGTGTCGGCGTAGACGGCCAGGGCCTCCGCCTGGCGGCCGCTGCGGTAGAGCGCCAGCATCAGCAGCTCGCGCAGTCGCTCCCGGAGCGGATGAGCCGCGGTGAGGGCGGTGAGCTCGGAGACGGCCTCGGCATGGCAGCCCCGCTCCAGGTCCATGTCCAGGCACCACTCGAGGAGCTGGAGCCGCCACTCCTCCAGACGGACGCGCTGGGCCTCCGCGTACGGTCCGGGCACTCCGGCCAGGGTCTCCCCGTCCCACAGGGCGAGGGCGCGGCGCAGGGTGGCGCGGGCGTGGCAGAGGTCCCCGGCGGAGCGGGCCTTCTCCGCCTCGGTCGCCAGGTCCTGGGCGACGGCGAGGTCCAGGGCGCCTTCGGCGAGGTCGCGGACCGCGTAGCCGCCGGACTCGCTGACCAGGACTGCGGTCGCGGTGGCTCCGGGGCCGCCCGGCCGCCCTGCCTCGCCGCCCGGGCCGAGCACCTTGCGCAGACGGGAGGCGTACGTCCGTACCGCCGCCAGTGCCTGCGAGGGCGGTTCCTCGCCCCACAGGGCGTCGATCAGCTCCGCCGCCGTGGCCGTCCGGCCCCCGCGCAGCAACAGGGCTGCGAGCAGGGCACGTTGCTGGGGGGAGCCGGTGGGGACGGGGTCGTCGCCGCGCCAGGCGCGCACGGGACCGAGCACGCCGAAGCGCAGGGCCGCGGACCCGGCGGGTCCGGCCCGTTCAGCCGGTCCGGCCGTCCTCGGGGACTCCGCGGGTCCGGCCGCCCCAGCCGTCGTCGCCGACTCGCGCGTGGAGTCTGGACGCCGCTGCTCCGGTACGCGCGGCACACCGTTCGGTACACCGTCCATGCAGTCCCCCTAGACATCCTGAGCAACCACGCCAGTTTGCCTTGTTGGCGGCGGATACGTCAGCCGTGGGAGACGCCGATCACAGGGCGGCGCGGGGGAGTCCACCAGGTCTGCACACTCTCTGCGCACGCGGCCGTCCGCACCGTGCACATCACGCCATCCCGGCCGGAACCCGCCCCTGCGCACGCATAGCTGACGCCCCGTCAGATCAGCGCTACCGTGAGCGCCATGGACACCCACGACAGCACCTTTCCGCTGATCATCTCCGTGGACGACCACACCGTGGAGCCCGCGAGCGTCTGGCAGGACCGGCTTCCGGAGAAGTACAAGGGCGTCGGACCGCGGATCGTCCGGGCCCCCGTGAAGGAAATGACCTTCCTCGGCGGGCGCTTCAAGCCCGTCATGGGACAGCCCGGGGACGACGGTCCCGTCGGGGACTGGTGGGTCTACGAGGATCTGCGGCGGCCCCTGACCCGGCTCGACACCGCCGTCGGGTACGACAGGGACGAGATCCGGCTGGAGGTCATCACCTACGAGCAGATGCGGCCCGGCTCCTACGACGTCACCGCGCGGCTCGCCGACATGGACGTGAACCACGTCCAGTCCGCCCTGTGCTTCCCCACCTTCCCGCGCTTCTGCGGCCAGACCTTCACCGAGGCCGAGGACCACGAGCTGGGCCTGCTCTGCGTGCGGGCCTACAACGACTGGATGGTGGAGGAGTGGTGCGGTCCGGACGCGCACGGGCGGCTCATACCCCTGCCCCTCATCCCGCTGTGGGACGCCGAACTGGCCGCTGCGGAGGTCCGGCGCAACGCCGCCCGCGGGGTGCGGGCCGTCGCCTTCTCCGAGATACCGCCCTTTCTCGGGCTGCCCTCGATCCACACCGACGGCTGGGACCCGTTCCTCCAGGCGTGCGACGAGACCGGCACGGTCGTCGCCATGCACATCGGCTCCAGCAGCCGCATGCCCTCCACCTCCGCCGACGCCCCGCCCGCCGTCGGCTCCACCATCACCTACGCCAACTGCTGCTTCTCCATGGTCGACTGGCTGATGAGCGGCAAGTTCGAGCAGTTCCCGAACCTCAAGGTCATGTACGCCGAGGGGCAGATCGGCTGGATCCCCTACATCCTGGAGCGGGCCGACGTGGTGTGGGAGGAGAACCGCGGCTGGGGCGGCGTCGCCGACAAGGTGCACCGGCCGCCGTCCGAGCTGTTCGCCGAGCACGTCCACGGCTGCTTCTTCGACGACGCCTTCGGGCTGCGCAACCTGGACTCCATCGGCGTCGGCAACGTCCTCTACGAGACCGACTACCCCCACTCCGACTCCACCTGGCCCAAGTCCCGCGAGGTCGGCGAGGCGCAGATGGGGCACCTGGAGCCCGGCGTGGTCGAGCGGATCGTGCGGGGCAACGCCATCGAGCTGCTCGGGCTGACGGCCGACGGCCTGTGGCCGGGCTCCGGCGGCGGCACCCGGTGAGCCTGCGATACGGGATGCAGCTTCCCGTCCAGTCGCAGAGCACCCTCTACGCCGAGGGCTGGGAGGCGGAGGCCGGGCCGGAGGACCTGCTGGAGATCGCCCGCGCCGCCGACCGCTCCGGCTTCGCCTACCTCGCGAGCTGCGACCACGTCGGCATCCCGCGCCGGCTCGCCGCCGCGATGAGCACCGTCTGGTACGACCCCGTCGCCACCCTGGCCTTCCTCGCGGCGGCGACCGAGCGCGTCCGGCTGCTCAGCCACGTCGCCATCGTCGGGCTGCGGCACCCCCTGCTCACCGCCAAGCAGTACGCCACCCTCGACCGCCTTTCGGGCGGCCGCCTGATCCTCGGGGTCGGCGCCGGGCACGTCCAGGAGGAGTTCGAGGCCCTGGGCGTGGACTTCCGGCAGCGCGGGGCCGTGCTCGACGAGTGCCTCGACGCCCTGCGCGCCGCCCTCGGACCCGACGAGTTCCCCGAGCACCACGGCAAGCTGTACGACTTCGGGGGGCTCGGGCAGCGGCCCCGTCCGGCGCAGGAACACGTCCCCGTGTGGGTCGGCGGGTCCTCGGCGGCCGCCGTGCGGAGGGCGGCGCTCAAGGGCGACGGATGGCTGCCGCAGGGAGACCCGCGTGACCGGCTGCCGGGGCAGATCGAGCGGATCCGGCGGCTGCGGGACGAGGCCGGCGTCCAGGGGCCGTTCGCCATCGGAGCCATCGCCGAGCCCCTGTACGTCGGTGCGCCGCGCTGGGAGGCCGGGCGGCGGACGGTCAGCGGGCCGCCCGAGGTGATCGCCGAGTCGCTGCGGGCCTACCGGGCGATGGGCGTGGACCAGCTGCAGGTGCGGTTCCGCAGCCGTGGTCGAGACGAACTCATCGACCAGATGGAGGAGTTCGGAGGGGAGGTCGCGCCGCTGCTGTCGTAGGCAAAGTTTTTGAAAGCTTGAACACGTCCCGGCCGGACCGCGTACGTACGGACGTACGGACACGTACGGACACGTGCGGCTTCGCCGGAAGGACACCATGACGTGCGCACTTCCCGGAAACTCTCCGTCGCCCTCGCCTGCCCGGGAGGCTCCTGGCCGCATCCCGACTGGCCCGCCCCGGACGACCGGTACGTCGAGCGGGCGGTGAGGCTGCGCCCGTCATCGCCCTTCCACGTACCGGAGGGGGTGGATGCCGTGGTCCTGTACTCCACCAACCCGGTGGACGATCTGGGGTCGTTGAGGGCGGGCGGGGTACCGGTGATCGTGGTGGCTCCGTACCAGGACCCCGAGACCATCGCGGAGGTGTTCCGGCGAGGCGCCGGGTACCTGGTCGAGGGCGACTACTGCACCTGCATGCTCTCCTCGGCCCTCGTCGGGGCCCCGGCCGGGCACACCTACCTCTCCCCGGCGGCGTGCGCGGCCCTGCGCGAGCGGGAGTGGCAGGCAGCCGCCCCGGACGTGGCGACGGAGCGGCTGCGCGGCCGGCTCGCGCCGCGTGAGCGGCAGATCATGGAACTGCTCTCGACCGGCCTGGGCGCCCAGGAGATCGGGCTGCGCTTAGGGCTGAGCGAGAAGACCGTGCGCAACAACCTCAGCAACATCTACGCCAAGCTGGACGCCAGGGGGAGCACGGACGCGGTCCTGAGGTGGCTGGGTGCCGCGCCCGTGCTTCGCGTCTGAGAACGAAACGGTGTCGGTTACGACACCTGCACCTCCGACAGCGGGACTTCCACGTCGGTGACGTTTTCCCCACCCTGTTCGAATCCGGGTTCGGCGCGGGCGCTGTTCTGGTTGTCCAGAATTCCGTCGGCCTGCGGGGTGCCGCACTTGACGTTGCGCAGCCACAGCCGGCCGTCCGGGGTTCCGTTCTTCAGAAGTTGCGGATAGAAGACGTGAACCGCGGTGGATCCCTCACTCGGGGAGAAGAACACCGTTTGGCCGTCCTGCGCTTCCTTGTAGGTGGCACGCAGGAATCCGCTCACGTCGGTGCGCTTGTGGGACCACATGAAGAAGGCGATGTGATCCGGCTGCACCGTGTCGCTCCTGCTGAAGGTGAAGGAGGACGCGGTGTCGTCACGCTTGATGTTGATTTCCTGCGTGTTGAACTTGAGCCCGATCTCGAAGAAGGAATTTCCGAGCTTCGTGCTGCCGTCCACGCCGAAGCCGTTCTCCAGCTGGACGACGCGTTGCACGGAGGCGGTGCCGCTGAAGGTCTTGGTCGCCGCGGTGGCGACGCCGCAGTTGTCGGTGACCGTGGTGACCCGCTCGTTGGGGCCCAGGCTGTTCTTCTTGTCCTGTACGGGGACGAACTCGCAGTTCTCCAGCTTGTCCGAGTCGCTGCTGCAGTCGGCGCTCACCTCGTCCGGAGTGGCCGCCCCCGCGCTGTTCATGAGCGGGACGATCACCGCGAGTGCGGCCACCGGGGCCAGGGTGAGAGTGATCCGCTTCTTCTTGCTCCGGTGGCTTCTGCTGCGGCCTTCGCGTGTCATGGTCTGTCTCCTGTACGGGGTCGTGGGGGGTGACTCAGGGGGGTCCGCGGTGACGGAACTGGAGGTCAGCAGTCCTCGAGGACGGCCTTGGACGTGCCGTCCACGAGGCCCGGCGCGCCGGCTGCCCCGGGCCGGATGACGGGGCCCTCGACGACCTCCGGCGCCACGAAGTTCTGCTCGGGTGTGGCGTTGGTGGCGAAGCCCGCCTCGCGGGCGTCGATCCGCACCCGCCACTCACCGGTCATGCGCTGCATCTTCGGGGTGAACGTGACGTGCAGCACCTTGCCGACGGGGACTTCCCGGGTCTCCGACTCGCTGGCGGTGGCCGTCCTGATGGTCATGTCCAGCGTCCCCTTGTGCTTCACCCAGGAGCCGCTCAGGGCGCCGAACAGACCACCGAGGGCGCCCTGCTGGGTGACGGTGTACTTGCCCTCGCCCTGACCGATGGACTTCGACCACTCGGTCGTGACCTTGGACGGTCCGGTGGCGTTCGGTTCACAGTTCGGGAAGTCGACGGTCACCTTTTCCGTGGGGCCGTCGAAGGTTTCGAACTTGGTCTCGACGAAGTCGCAGTTGTCGGCCGCGAAACCGTCTCCCAGTCCGCCTCCGAAATCGGCTGTCGTCTGCTTCTTCCCGTTGAGGACCGCGGACCGCTGGCACATCGAGGCGATCTGCTCGGGCGTCTTCTCCTCCCCGGCGGCGTTGGCCGAGGGAAGCAATACGGCGGCGACGGCCGCACCGGCCGTGAGTGAGCACCCGATCGCGATGAACCGGACCTTCTTGTTCTTGAACTTTCTCCTGCCCATGCCTGCTCTCCTTGAGAGTGTCTTTACCTTCTGCTCGAGGAGTATTGAGGGATCGGCAAGGGCCTCCCAGGGTCAAATGTCCCTACTGATCAGTCGCTTTCGATTGCTGGCGCAAGCGCTTGCGCAACACCTGACGTTCCGTCAGTTCCAGCGGTACGCTGACCTCGGCCGATGCGCCGCGAAGGGAGTCCTGATGGGCAAGCTCGACGGACGTGTCATCCTCGTCACAGGCGCCGCACGCGGCCAGGGCGAGCAGGAGGCCAGGCTCTTCGCCGCCGAGGGTGCCCGGGTGGTCGTCGCGGACGTCCTCGACGATCAGGGCGAGGCCCTGGCGAAGGAGATCGGCGCCCGGTACGTCCATCTCGACGTGGGCCGGGAGGGCGACTGGCAGGCCGCCGTCGCCGCGGCCAAGGAGGCGTACGGCCACGTCGACGGGCTCGTCAACAACGCCGGCATCCTGCGCTTCAACAGCCTCCTCGACACGCCCCTCGACGAGTTCATGCAGGTCGTGCAGGTCAACCAGGTGGGCTGTCTGCTCGGCATCAAGGCGGTCGCCCCGGAGATGGCCGACGGGGGCACGATCGTGAACACCGCCTCCTGCACGGGCCTGACCGGGATGGCCGCGGTGGGTTCCTACGCGGCGACCAAGCACGCCGTGGTCGGTCTGACCCGGGTCGCCGCACTGGAGCTGGCGGGCCGCGGGATACGGGTCAACGCCGTCTGCCCGGGGGCGATCGACACCGCGATGGCCAACCCGGCCCGGCTCGACCCGGACGCTGATCCGGAGCAGGCGGCGAAGGGCCTCGACCGGCTGTACCGCAAGCTCGTGCCGCTGGGCCGGGTGGGGCGGCCCGAGGAGGTGGCGAGGCTCGCGCTGTTCCTGACCTCGGAGGACTCCTCGTACATCACGGGGCAGCCGTTCGTGATCGACGGCGGGTGGCTGGCCGGGGTCACCGTTATCTGACACTCCATCAGGTATTGACGCTCCCGGAGGGCCGGTGGAACAGTCGGAGCCATAATCTGACGCGCCGTCAGAACTGACCGTGGGGCGGTGAACCTCCTTGGAATTCGGCATCTTCGTTCAGGGATACGTCGGCAAACGGGCCGAGACCGACCCGCTCGCCGAGCACAAGGCGCTGATGGAGGAGACCGAGTACGTCATCCAGGCGGACAAGTCCGGCTTCAAGTACGCCTGGGCCTCCGAGCACCACTTCCTGGACGAGTACTCGCACCTGTCCGCCAACGACGTCTTCCTCGGCTACCTGGCGCACGCGACCGAGCGGATCCACCTGGGCTCGGGGATCTTCAACCCGCTCGCCCCGGTCAACCACCCGGTGAAGGTCGCCGAGAAGGTCGCCATGCTCGACCACCTCAGCGGCAACCGCTTCGAGTTCGGCAGCGGCCGGGGCGCCGGGTCCCACGAGATCCTCGGGTTCATGCCGGGGGTGACCGACATGAACCACACCAAGGAACTCTGGGAGGAGACCATCGCCGAGTTCCCCAAGATGTGGCTCCAGGACGAGTACCAGGGCTTCCAGGGCAAGCACTGGTCGCTGCCGCCGCGCAAGGTCCTGCCGAAGCCGTACGGCGGCTCGCACCCGGCGATGTGGTACGCGGCCGGGTCGCCGCCGTCGTACGCCATGGCGGCGAAGAAGGGGCTCGGCGTGCTCGGCTTCAGTGTGCAGAAGGTCTCCGACATGGAGTGGGTGCTGGAGCAGTACAAGACGGCGATCGTGGACGCGGAGCCCGTCGGGGACTTCGTGAACGACAACGTGATGGTGACGACCACGGCGATCTGTGCGCCGACCCACGCGGAGGCCCTGCGGATCGCGGCGAGCGGGGGGCTGCACTATCTGCCGTCGCTGGTCTTCCGGTACCACGACACCTTCCCGCGGCCCGAGGGGTTCCCGGTGTGGCCGGAGACGCTGCCGGAGTACACCGAGGAGTTCGTGGAGGTGCTGATCGAGGAGGAGTTGCTGATCTGCGGGGATCCGGACGAGGTGCTGCGGCAGTGTGAGCGGTGGGAGCGGGCCGGGGCGGATCAGCTCAGTTTCGGGTTGCCGGTGGGGGTGCCGAAGGAGGAGACGCTGCAGACGATCCGGCTGGTCGGGGAGTACGTGATTCCCAAGATCGATACGGACCCTGTGCATCGGACTTCGCGGTTCCGGCGGGGTGGTTGAGCGTTCGTCGGCGGGTGCGGGTTCGTCGTGGCTTGTCGCGCAGTTCCCCGCGCCCCTGGGTACCAGTCCCACCGCCCACCAGGAGGTGCGCCCAGTGCTCGATCACGTCATCAAAGGTGCGACGGTCGTCGACGGGACCGGTGCCGCCGGCCGGACCGCCGACGTCGGCATCAAGGACGGGAGGATCGCCGTCATAGGTGAGGTCACCCGGGAAGCCCGCACCACCGAGGACGCCACCGGTCTCGTCCTCACCCCCGGCTTCGTCGACCCCCACACCCACTACGACGCCCAGCTCTTCTGGGATCCGTACGCCACGCCCTCGCTCAACCACGGGGTCACCACCGTCGTCGGCGGCAACTGCGGTTTCACGCTCGCGCCGCTGCATCCCGGCCGGCCCGAGGACGCCGACTACACACGGCGGATGATGTCCCGGGTCGAGGGCATGGCGCTGGTGGCGCTGGAGGAGGGGGCGCCCTGGAGCTGGCATTCCTTCGGGGAGTACCTGGGCGCCCTGGAGGGTCGGATCGCCGTCAACGCCGGGTTCATGGTGGGGCACTGCGCGCTGCGGCGGTACGTGATGGGGCCGGACGCGGTGGGCGGGCAGCCGACTCGGCAGCAGCTAGGCGCGATGGTGCGGCTGCTGCGGGAGGCCATGGACGCCGGGGCCTGGGGGCTGTCCACGACCCAGTCGAGCAGCCACTCCGACGGGGACGGGCAGCCGGTCGCCTCGCGGCACGCCCGGCCGGCCGAGCTGCTGGCGCTGTCGCGGGCCGTCGGGGAGTGCGAGGGCACGCAGATCGAGGCGATCGTCGCGGGCTGTCTGGATCAGTTCAGCGACGCGGAGATCGATCTGTTCGTGGAGATGAGCGCGGTCGCGGGACGGCCGCTGAACTGGAACGTGCTGACGATCGACGCGGCCGTTCCCGAGCGCGTGCCCCGGCAGCTGCTCGCGAGCGAGCAGGCGCGGAAGGCGGGTGGGAGGGTCGTGGCCCTCACCATGCCGATCCTCACTCCCATGAACATGTCCCTGGGCACCTTCTGCGCGCTGAACCTCATCCCGGGCTGGGGGCCGGTGCTGGGGCTGCCCGTGCCGGAGCGGATCGAGCGGCTGCGGGATCCGGACGTGCGGGCCGAACTGCTGCGGCGGGCGAACTCCAAGGAGGCGGGAGTCTTCCGGCGGCTCGCGAACTTCGGGCGGTACGTCATCGGCGACACCTACAGCGAGGCGAACGCCGGGCTGACCGGACGCGTGGTGAAGGACATCGCCGAGGAACGCCGGCTGGAGCCCTTCGCGTGCCTGGTGGAGATCTGCGCCAACGACGGACTGCGCACGGTGCTGTGGCCGATGCCGACCGACAACGACCCGGCGTCCTGGGCCCTGCGGGCGCAGACCTGGCAGCACGAGGACGTGCTGCTCGGCGGGTCCGACGCCGGTGCCCATCTGGACCGGATGTGCGGGGCGCCGTACACGACCCGGTTCCTCGGGGACTGTCTGCGGGGCCGGAAGCTGGTCGGGCTGGAGCAGGCCGTGAAGATGCTCACCGACGACCCGGCCCGGCTCTTCGGACTGCGGGAGCGGGGGCGGATCCGGGAGGGCTGGCACGCGGACCTGGTGCTGCTCGACCCGGAGCGCGTCGACGCGGGCCCGGCCACCCTGGTGCACGACCTGCCGGGTGACAGCCCGCGGCTGGATTCCCGGGCGCTGGGCGTACGGGCCGTGTGGGTCAACGGCGTCGAGGCCATCCGCGACGACGTGGTGAACGGGGCCGTACCGGGGCGGGTGCTCCGATCGGGGCGGGACACGGAGACGGTGAGCACGAGGTGACGGCACGCCAGTCGCTGTTCGTCGGCGGCTCCTGGGTGGAGCCGGACGGCGGGCACTACGAGGTGACCGACCCGGCGAGCGAGCAGACCGTCGGGTGGGCGCCGGAGGCCTCGCGGGATCAGGTGCTCGCGGCCTGCGCCGCGGCCCGCGAGGCCTTCGGGCCGTGGTCGCGCACCGCCCCGGAGGAACGGGCCGCGGTCCTCGGCAGGGCGGCGGGGATCATCGCCGGCCGGCTGAAGGAGTACGCGGAGCTGGCCCGGGCCGAGACCGGGGCGACCCTCGGCACCGCACGCGCCCTGCAGGTCGGGGTCGCCGCCGCCCGCTTCCGGCGCTACGCGCGCGTGGAGCCCGCCGAGTGGCCGATCCCGCCGCAGATCAACGAGGCCGGGCCGATGGGGAAGGCCGGGGTGATGGGCGCCCTGGCCGTGCGGCAGCCCGTCGGGGTCGTCACCTGCGTCACCTCGTACAACAACCCCTGGGCCAACCCGGCCGGGAAGGTCGCCCCGGCACTGGCCATGGGCAACACGGTCGTGGTGAAACCGGCCCCGCAGGATCCGCTGTCGGTCTACCGGATGGCCGAGGCGCTGCAGGAGGCGGGCGCCCCGCCGGGTGTGGTGAACGTCGTCAGCGGCTCGCACACCGAGGTGGGTGAGGCGGCCGTGGCATCGCCGGACGTCGACATGGTCAGCTTCACCGGCTCCACGGCGGTCGGACGGCGGATCGCCGAGGTGTGCGGGCGGGGCATGAAGCGGCAGCTGATGGAGCTGGGCGGGAAGGGCGCCGCGCTCGTCTTCGACGACGCCGACCTCGGCTCGGCCGTGGCCGGGATCGGCACCACCTTCTCCTTCTACAGCGGGCAGATCTGCACGGCGCCGACGCGGGTGCTGGCGCAGCGCGGGATCCACGACCGCTTGGTGGAGCGACTGGCCGCCTATGCGCAGCGGTTGAAGGTCGGGGACCCGCGGGAGCCGGACACGGTGGTCGGGCCGGTGATCTCGGCGGCGCACCGGGACCGGGTGGAGTCGTACGTCGAACTGGGCCGCAAGGAGGGCGCGGTGGTGGTGACGGGCGGCCGACGCCCGGACCTGCCCACCGGCTTCTACGTCGCCCCGACCCTCCTCGCCGACTGCACCGGTGACATGCGCGTGGCCCGCGAGGAGATCTTCGGGCCGGTGGTGGTGGTCATCCCCTTCGACGACGAGGAGGAGGGCATCGCGCTCGCCGACGACACCGACTACGGCCTCATCGACTACGTCTGGTCGCGCGACGTCGCCCGGGCCTTCCGGGTGGCCCGGCGGCTGCGGGCCGGCGGGGTCGGGATCAACACGGTGGGCCGCAACATGGAGGCGCCTTTCGGCGGGTTCAAGCAGAGCGGAGTGGGCCGGGACGTCGGCTCGTACGCCCTGCACGCCTACAGCGAGGTGCAGGCGATCGTGTGGCCGGGGTGAGGGCTCTCAGGCGTCAAGGTCCACCCGCACCGTCAGCAGATCCGTCCCGAACGCCCGCACGCCCAGGCTGTTGACCCGGGGCAGTGACCGCAGCCGTGCCGCCGGGTCGTCCTGCGGCATCAGGTGCGCGGTCCCCTCGTGCCACCGCCCCCGGATCCGTACCCGCACCCGCGGGTCCTGCGGGCAGGCCGCGGCGCTCGCCGGTTTCGTCGCCCGGCACCGCGGTGACACCTCCTTCCCGCCCGTCGTCACCGGCGACCTCAACGCCTGGCCCGACTCCGACGAGGTCCGCCTCCTCGGCGGCTGCACGACCGCCCCGGCCGTGCCCGGCCAGGTCCTGCTCGACGCCTGGACGTACGCCGGTCCGGCCGCTCCCCACGCCACCTGGGACGCCGCCAACCCGTACGTGGCGGCGGCCGACGGGCCGAGTGCGCGCATCGACTACATCCACGTGGGCCCGCCCGGACCCGATGGACTCGGCCGCGTCCGGGACGCACGGCGGGCCTGCGACGGTCCGGTCGACGGGCTCTGGCCCTCCGACCACGCGGCGGTCGTCGCCGACCTGGCGGAGGCCGCCCGGTAGGGCCGCGTGAGGTCCGTCCGCCCGCCCGCCGTGCTCAGGGGCGAAGGGCCGGGGGACGGCGCGTCCGACCAGGGTTCGCCGACGATGGGGGCCGGCGGCCGGTGACCGGCCGGGGCGGGGAAGACGGCGTCCGGTTGCTCGTACGTGCCGTCGTGCCGGGCGAGGTGGCCCGGGAGCATGACCAGCGAGGTGGTGCCGGGGCCTTCGCCCGAGGGGCGCAGCTGGACGCGGATGCCGTGCCGGTCGGACAGCCGGCCGACCACGAACAGGCCCATGCGCTGCGAGATCGCGACATCCACGCACGGCGGGTTGGCCAGCTTGTGGTTGATGTCCGCGCAGTCCTCGGCGCTCAGACCGACGCCCTTGTCGTGGATCTCGATCATCACGCGGCCGTCGGGGAGAAGGGCCGCGGTGACGCGGACCCTGGTCTGCGGGGAGGAGAACGTCGTCGCGTTCTCCAGCAGCTCGGCGAGCAGGTGCACGAGGTCGGTCACGGCACGGCCGTGGATCTCGGCCTCCGGGACGCCGGACAGTTCGACGCGCTCGTACTGCTCCACCTCGGAGGAGGCCGCGCGCAGCACGTCGACCAGCGGCACCGGCCGGTCCCAGCGGCGGCCGGGCTCCTCACCGGCGAGCACGAGGAGGTTCTCGCCGTTACGGCGCATACGGGTCGCGACGTGGTCCAGGCGGAAGAGGTTCTCCAGCTGGTCCGGGTCGGCCTCGTTGTTCTCCAGGTCGGTGATCAGGGCCAGCTGGCCCTCGATCAGGGACTGGTTGCGGCGCGACATGCTGCTGAACATCGCGTTGATGCTGCCCCCCAGCAGGGCCTGCTCGGCGGCGAGCCGGACGGCCTCGCGGTGGACCTGGTCGAAGGCCCGGGCCACCTCGCCGATCTCGTCCGTGGTGGAGATCGGAATGGGCGCGATCCGGGTGTCGACCCGGGCCGGGTAGGCGCGGTAGAGCCGTTCGCACAGCATGGGAAGCCGCTCGGCGATGGCGAGGGCGGCGTTGCGCAGGCGGCGCATCGAGCGGCTCATCTGCCGTGCCATGAGCGCGGCGACGACGAAGCCGGCGAGCAGGGCGGCCACGATGACGGCGCCCTTGACGAACGCCTCACGCCGGGCGTCGGAGGCGATCCGTGCGGCCTCGGCCACCGCGCCGTCGATGAGCTGCTTCTCGGCCCTTCCGTATGCCTCGACCTTCCGGGTCGAGGCGGCCATCCAGGTGGACGGGGTGATGCCCTGCGCCGCGAGGACGTCGGGCCTCGCTCCGGCCGCGATCCTCTCGGTCATCCGTTCCAGCGCGGGTGTCGCCGCACGGCTCGGGCCCGCGACCGTCGCCTGGTGCTCCGTGTCCGTCCCGGTGGCCCGGTAGGTCCGGAGGGCGATGGTCTCCAGCCGGCGGTACGTCACGAAGGCGTCGAGCTGCTGTTCCCGAAGCGGCCCGGCGCCACCGGGCCGGACCAGCAGGTGCAGGCCGGCCGACCGCTGGAGGGACGCGGCATCCTTCGCCTGGGCGAGGGAGTGCACCGTGCGGCCGTACGACGCGGAGTTCTCGAGGCCGAACCTCAACTCGTTGGCGAACCCGGTGATCTGCCGGCCCAGTACGGCGTAGCTCTCCTCGGTGGCCACCGGGTCCGTGGCCGGGGTGAACGCCTGTGCTCGTACCGCCCTCAGCCGCGGCCCGACCCGCTCGACCTGGCGGATCCGCTGCTCCAGGCCGAGTTCGGCGGGCAGCGCGGCGACCGCCCGCCGGAAGTCGGCGGCCCGCCGGTCGGTGACCGCCCGCGCGTCCCGTACCACCGCGCTGTCCCGTCTGCCCTGGAGCAGCGGTGTCACGGACAGATCACGCTCGTCGAGGAGCGCCCCGTGATAGGCGCTCGACCTGGCGACGATCAGCGCGACCGCCTCCGCGGCTTCGGCCGCTTTCCAGGTGCCGATCGAGGACCGCACCTGGACACCGCCCATCACCAGGTTGATCAGTACCGGGACGAGCAGGATGACGGTCAGCCGGGTGGACACATGCCGTCTTCGGGATAAAGCACCGCTCGGTGCCGATTTCCCGCCCGCTGAGGCCGCCGCCCGGGTCTTCTTGCCTCGCCTCATTCGAAACCATCACCTTTCGGCGTCGGCGCAGGGCGTCTGGGTCCCGCCGGGGCACGTTCCGCTCCACTTCCGCCTCCGGTGGGTTTCCTCGAACGTGCCTGTCCGGAATTGATGTGGATCGGTTGTGGCTCTGCCTCGGCCGATTCGCAGCTTCATGGGATCCGATACCACAAGGCCCTCGGGTGTTCTACTGAATCAGGTCGGATTCACCTCGTGTTCAGAGGCCCGTCACGAGGTCGACGGGGCTGGTGCCGGAGATTCCACGGGTGGTCACTTCACGCGTTCGGGCAGGACGCGGGGCGGCCAGCTCGCGACCGACAGCAATCCCGAGCAGTACGCGCGGGACACCAGGGCGGAGCGGTTGGGCGCGTGGAATTTCCGCAGCATCCCGGTCACGTGGTATTCGATGCCCTGCCGGCTCATATAGAGGCGCGATGCCATCTGGGTCGAGGAGGATCCGGCCGCGATGCCTTCGAGAATCCGGGCCTCGATCTCGGTGATCGCCTCCGGCGGCTGGGGCGTGCTTCCGTCCTTGGAATCCGCGGCCTTCGCGAGGTCGGGGAATGCGACGGTGCCGTCGTCACCCGGGGGCTCGGTGACTTCTGCCGGGAGACCGGAGAAGAGCGCGTCGTCCGGGGCGGCCACACCGGTGGGGCCGTAACGCAGCGGAGTCCCGCGATCCGCCTTCTTCACCTGCAACTGACCGGGGCGGCGTGTCCTGTGTATCCCTGACGTCTCAGCCAAGAGGATCGGTATATGTGAATACATCTTCACCTCGGTTGAATCTCTGTCCGCACGTGGCCGCTCTGCCTCGTGGTGGGGGACCGGGGAGACTTCCGTGGCGCTTTTTTGCGCATTTTTTTGCAAGGAGATGGAAGGGGAGAATTTCTTTAAGGGCAAACTAATGATCTGTCTTGAGCGGCGTCAAGGGCGCACGGCTCCGCTGGGTGAACACCGTGGTGGTTCCTGTGACGAGGGCGGTGCGTGGGGGGAGGTACGGTGCTGAATTCAGCCAGCCGGGGGGTTATTTTCCGCCATTGTCGGCGGGGGGAGGGCGGGGGTTGATGGCGGGGGGACCTCTTGCTTCCAACCGTGCGGCTTGTCCGATTCGCCGACTATCGGCCTCTTTTTGAGCAAACTTGACTTGGATGGTCAAGTATTTAAAGCTTTCAAAAGTTTTCGTGGCGGAACTTCGCGGAGGATGAGCCTGTGGCCCTCGGGCCTCCAATACGGAGCTTTGCGCGAGGATCCGGCCGTCCTGCCATGGCGGCCGGAAATTCGGCACGGCTTACGGAGGTGCAGGTCGCTGTGCAGTCGGTGCATATGCCACGGCATTCACCGAACGGTGTGCCGAGGGGGCGAGAACCGGTGACTTCCATGACACGACGACCGGCTGTTCATCGACTGGTGGGCCGTACCGAGGAGTTCGGCCGGATCGCGGGCGCTTTTTCGGGAGTGCGCGCAGGGCGCTGCCGGCTCCTGCTCGTGCACGGTCAGGCGGGTGTCGGCAAGAGCGCGCTCCTCGGCAAGGCCTTCGACCGCCGCGACGGGGTGATCGGGGACGCCACCGTGCTGCGCGCCGTGTGCCGGGAGCCGGAGTCCGGCACGGCCTACGGAGTCGTGCGGCAGCTCTTCGGCACCCGGGAGGACGAGGGCACCGAGAACCGCCGGTGGACGCGGGACTGCCTGGGCACGGCGCTCGGGGTGCTGGACGGGTATGCCGCGACGCGGCCCGGGGATCCCGGCGCCGCACAGGAGTACGCCACGCTGCGTGCGCTCCACCGGATCGCGGGTCGTCTCATGTCGCACCGCCCGCTGGTCCTGGTCCTCGACGACGCGCACTGGGCCGACGAGGCGTCACTGCGATGGCTGCGCTTCCTGATCCACCGATCGGGCCGCTGCCCCCTGCTCGTGGTGATGTCCCTGCGCGATCCGTCCGTCCGTCTCGGCGCGGAGCAACCGGTGTCGCCGACCAACTGGGCCGAGCCGACCGTGCTCCGGCTGCGCCCGCTCGACGATGCCGGGGTCGCCGCGGTCGTCCGGGACCGGCTCGGCTCGCAGAGCGCGCTGATCGTACAGACGTGCGGCAGGACGTCGGGCGGCAATCCCCGGCTGCTCCATGCACTCCTGGACTCCCTGACCGCGGCGGACCGCGAACCGTCGTCCGTCACACCGGAGACCGTGGAGGAGTTGGGTGCGGAGGCGGTCCGCGCCCTGGCGGCGTCCCGGCTGCCCTCCCTGCCGCACCGCGTGCGGACGGTGGCCGCGGCTGTCGCCGTGCTCGACGAGACCCGTCCGGAAGCGGTCGGCGACCTCGCCCGCGTACCGGCGTCCCAGACCAGAGCCGCTCTCCGGACACTCCGCGAGCAGGGCCTTCTGACGCGAGCCGAACCCGCTGGTATGCGCGCGGCGGTCCGGCGGGCGGTGCTCGACGAGCTCCCGCCCGAGGCGGCCCGGCGGCTGCGGACCCGGGCGGCGCGGGTGCTGAGCGAGGCCGGGGAGCCCGTACGCAGGGTCGCGGACCAGTTGGTGCACCTCCCCTGGCCCGAGGAGCCGTGGATGGCCGACGCCCTGCTCGACGCGTCGGACGAGGCGCTGCGGCAGGGCGATCTGCGGTCCGCGGCGGGCTACTTGCGGCAGGTGCCGAACACCGCGGCGGAGGAGAAGGGCGAGACGGAGCGGGACATGCTCCAGGTCACGCTGGCGTCGGTGCTGGCCTGCCTGGACCCGCTCGCAGCCCTGGTCGAACTGCGGACGGTACTGGACCGGACGTCCGACGCCCGGGCGCGGGCCCGGATCGCCGCCCGGTTCAGCGAGGTCGCGCTGGCCGCACAGGGCGGAGCGCGGGAAGTGCCCGCGCTCGGCGAAGCCGTGGACCGGCTCGACGACGTGATGGCGGCGGAGCCCTCCGCGGACGCGACCGAAGGCGCCGATCTGCTCCGGTCCACTCTGGTGATCGCGGGCATCGGCACCGAGACCAGGTCGCCGGGCGCCCGGGCCCTCGTGCGGAACGCGGCGGCCGGGCTGCGGGAGGCGGCCACCCCCGCCGGGCACACGCCCGCCGAACGGAGGACCCTCGCCGCCCAGGCACTGCTGGCGGCGTTCGAGTCCCGCTCGGCGCCCCACACGGTGGACATCGCGGAGCGAGCGCAGGCGGGCGGCTGGGCGGACTGGCTGCCGTACAGCGTCGGGCCCGCCCTGTTCATGGCCGACGAGATCGACCCGGTGATGCGGATCTGGGACCAGGCCCTGGAGGAGTCACGGGCCCGGGGCGACGACTGGACGCATCACGAGGTCCTCTGCCTGCGGGCATGGACCCTGTACGAACTCGGCGCCGTGGACGCGGCCATGTCCGATGTGCGGCACGCCCTGGACATCACCGAACAGGCGCCCTGGCGGCAGGCGACCCTCCTGCCGTTCGCGGTCGAGGCCGCCCTGCTGACCGTCGCGGGCCGTCCGGAGGCGGCGGACGCACGGCTCGCGCGGGAAGGACTCCTCACCGCCGACGAGGGGGGCGGCGACAGAACGGGCCGGGGCTGGAGCCTCCTCCGGCTGCACCGTGCCCTCGCCCAAGGGCGGCGCGGAGACCAGGACGCCGCGCTGGAGCAGCTTCTGCGCCTGGGAGACGACCTGCGGACGTCGGGCATCGACAACCCGGTGTTCTCGCCCTGGTGGTCGCACGCCGTCCATCTGCTGGTCCGGCGTGACCGTGTCGCGGAGGCCCGCGAACTCGTCGAGGAGACCGCCGAGTCGGCGCGGCGCTGGGGCACTCCGCGCGCCATCGGGCAGAGCCTGCTGGCCGTGAGCACGGTGGTCGACCGGGACCGGGCCGTCGAGGTCCTCAGCGAGGCGGTCGACGTCCTCGCCGAGGCCCCCGGCCGCCTCTGCCGCATACGGGCCGACTACCTGCTCGGGCGTGCGCTGCTGCGTGAGGGCGACGAGCGCGCGGCGCGCAAACGGCTGCACCGGGCGGTCGGCGCGGCCATCCGCTGCGGCGCCCGGGGAGCCGGTGAGGCCGCGTCCCGGCTGTTGCTCACGGCGGGCGGCCGGGTACCGAGGCCCACGGGTGACCTGGCCAGCGGGCTGCTGACGAGGAGTGAACTGCACGTGGCGGACCTGGCCGCCGCGGGACTGAGCAACCAGCAGATCGCCGAGGCACTGTTCGTCGCCACACGTACCGTCGAGACCCATCTGACGCAGACGTACCGCAAGCTGGGGGTGAGGAACCGCAAAGAGCTGGCCGAACAACTCCCTTTGTGGCGCCGGCGGGACCGCAGGGGCGGCCCGGTGGACACCGGAGCCCCGCACACGGCGCAGGCGGACCACCTGTGAACGCGACGCCGGGCGACCAGGGGCAAGGGCAGGGACAGGGCCAGGAGTTCGCGTGCCGGACGCAGCGGACCGATCGCCGTCCTCTGGCCGGACGCGCGTCGGAGTGCCGGCGGCTGCGGGACGCGGTCCAGGGGCTGATGACGGGCCGGTCCCGTGCCCTGAGGATCGAAGGGGCACCCGGGATGGGCCGCAGCGCGCTGTTGCACTGGACCGCGGTGCTGGCCGAGGACGCCGGCGCGCGGGTGCTGCGCGCCCAGGGCTCCCTCCAGGAGGCCGGATCACCGTACGCCGTGGTGCAGCAGTTGCTGAACCCCGTCGGGCACCTCGACGTCCTGCGGTGGGAGGGTGCCCGCGCGGGCCTGCCGCCGGACGCCGCCCTCCTTCCCGGCCTGTGCCGGAAGGTCCTGGGTCTCGCCCGCCGGTGTCCGCTGCTGGTCCTCGTCGACGATCTGCAGTGGGCCGATCCGTGGTCCCGGCGGATGCTGCACGGGCTGATGCGACGCATGCACCAGGCCCCGGTCCTGGTGGTCGTCGCCGTGAGGTCCGGCACGCGCGTCGCTTCCGATCCGGGCATCGAGGAAGCCGTCGAACTGAAAGGGCTGGACACCGCCGCCATCCGTCACCTCCTGGCCCGGGCGTACGACGGCGATCTCGACGACGCGTTCGTGGACACGGCTGCACGTGTCACCCACGGCAGTCCCAGGCTGCTGAGCGCCGTCGTCACCGGGCTGGAGCGCGACGGCCTCACGCCGTCGGCCGGGCGTCTGGAGGAACTGCGCTCGCGGGTCGCGGAGGCGGTCGACGAACAGACGCGGGATCTGCTCGACGCCATGCCCGAGGAGCAGGCGTCGCTGCTGCGAGCGATCGCGGTGTGCGGCGGGGAACTCCCCACCGAACTGGTCTGCTCACTCGCCCGCCTGACGTCCACCTCACCCTCGGAGGCCGTCGGTCTGCTCCGGCGGGCACGGCTGGTCGCCGACGGCGAACCGCTCGTCCTGACCGATCCGAGTGCCGCCGCGTGCATCCTGTCCGACCTCACGCCCGGCGCGCGGGAACAGCTCTACGCCGCCGCCGCCGGGCTCGGGCACCGGGCGGCGGCCGCGAAGGAAAGCGTGGCGCGGCTCCTGCTGGGCACCGGCCGGACCGGCCGGCCCTGGGCGGCACGGACGCTGCGCGAGGCAGCCGCACACCGTCGGGACACCGGCGACGACGGTGCGGCGGGCCGCTTCCTGTGCAGAGCCCTGGACGAGGAACTCGACCACGTCGAACGCGCGCACGTCCTCCTCGATCTGGCCGTCGTGGAGATGTCCCGGTCCGCCGAGGCGGGGGAGCGGCGCCTTCTGAAGGTGATCAGGGCGCCCGGCGGCAGGGCCGTGCTGCCGCTGCGCCGCGTGGCCGCCGACCTCCTGGTGGCCGCCGACACCCGGGGCGAGGCGGTCGCCCCCCGGTTCGTCGACCGTTCGGTTCCCCAGTGCGGCGTGGGCGAGGGAGCGATGAGCAGCCCCCTGCTGACCTCGCTCGCCGACCGGCGTATCCACGCGGCGCTCACCGCCTGGCGCATGATGCTGCAGGCCGAGGACACCCGGCGCAGTCATCCGCTGGCCCGTCGCGCGCTGGGGGGTTCCTGGGACGACGGCTGCCTGTTCATGACACGGATCATGGCCGCGCAGGTGCTGACCATGGGCGGCGACACGGAGGAGTCCCTCCCCGTGCTGGGCGCCCTGCTCGCGGAGGCGGACGGGCTCGGGCTGGACGTCATGGCCGGCATGGTGCTGGAGGCACGGGCCTGGACGTACCTGCACCGCGGCCTGCCGGACGAGGCCGGAGACGACCTCGTCGCGCTGTGCCGTCGGCTGCCGCCCGCACGCAGGCACCCGTCCGTGGCGCTGAGGATCACCGCGCTGCAGGTGCTGATGCACGTGTACGACGGTGAGTTCGCCAGGGCGCGGCAGGCGGCCGAGTCCGCCTCACCGGACACCGTCCGGGACGGCGTGGGCCGGCCCCTCAAGCTGTTCGCGCGCGGGTGCGCGCGGCTCGCCGAAGGAGACGCTCTCGCCGCCGTCGGGGACCTGGAGGAGTGCGGGCGCTGGCTGCTGTACAAGGGGATCACCAACGCGGGGTTCCTCTGGTGGCGGTACTTCGCGTCCGTCGCCCGGCATGTCCTCGGAGACGTGGAGGAGGCCGGGAGACTGGCCGACGAACACCAGCGGCAGTCACCCGCGTGGGACGCGCGCACCGCGGCGGGGGTGGTCTCCCTGGGACTGGCACTGACCCGCGGCCGCGGGGGCGGCCGCACCGGCCCCGGCCGGCCGCTCCTCGCCCCCGGGGACCCGTCGCCCGGGACGCGAAGCGCCCGGGAACTCACGGAGTGGACGGCTGCCCGTCTGTCGTCCGGCCCGCCGCCGCGGGTCCCCGGCCGGTGCGCGCCGGCCCAGGGGCGGACGGCTTCCTCCCCGGTGGGGCGGCGAGAGGACACGGCACATGCTGACCGACCGTGAAGACGAGTTGGCCCTCCTGAAGGACGTGCTCCGTGCCGCGCGCGGGGGCCGCGGCTCGGCGACGGTCGTCTCCGGACCGCTGGGCATCGGCCGATCGGCCCTGCTGCACGCGGCGGCCGACCGTGCCTCCGCGACCGGCTTCCGTGTGCTGAGGGCCGCCGGTTCACCCCTGGAGACCGACCACCGCTTCGGAGTGGTGAGGCAGCTGTTCGACGTTCTCGTCGGCCGGACCCCGGCCGCCACTCTCCACCGCTGGCGGGCGGACGTCGCCGAGTACACCGAGTGGCTGTTCGCCGACTTCCCGGCGGTCTCGGACTGCGCTGTCCCTCCGGCACCGGACGGGCTCCACCGGGTCCTGCGGGCACTGTGGGTGCTCCTCGGCCGGATGAGTGCCGACCAGCCGGTGCTGCTGGTGGTGGACGACCTGCAGTGGACGGACGAGGAGTCGCTGCTCTGGCTCAGCCACGTCGCCAAGCGGATCACCACCTCCCGGGTCGCGATCGTGGCGGCGGTCCAGGAGGGCACCGATTCGGCGGGGCACCGGCTGGTGCGGGAGTTCGGCAGGGGAGCGGAGCACCGCCTGCGGCCGGGGAGGTTGCGGCCGTCCGGGATCCACGCCATGGTGCGTGAGCGGTTCGGCGAGCGCGGGGACGAGGAGTTCGTCCGGGCATGCCACGAGGTGACGGGCGGCAACCCCGCCTACCTCGCCTTCCACCTGGCCGAACTCGCGGCGGACGGGCGGCGGCCGCGAGCCGCGGAGGCGGACGCCGTACGGTCCGCACGACCGCCCCGTCTGGGCGACTGGCTGACGCACCGGCTGATCTCGATGCCCGCCGTCCCGCTCCGGCTGGCCAGGGCGATGGCCCTCCTGCCCGAGTCGGCGTGGGACGGGCCGGCCGTGGTGGTCGCCGAGCTGGACCCCGAAACCCACCTCGACGCGGTGCGCGCCCTGCGCCGTTTCGGTCTGCTGACCTACGACACGCCGGCCCGGTTCACCCACCCGATGGTGCGGACCGCGTTGGAGGAGTCCATGACGGCCGACGAACAGGAGGCGCTCCGGCTCCGCACCGCGGGCACCCTGCACGGGCACGGCCACCGGGCCGAGGAGGCGGCCGGGCAGCTCATCGCCGTGACACCGGGGCAGGGGCCCTGGGCGACGAGGGTATTGAGCTCGGCGGCGCGGGAGGCGCTGTGTTCCGGTCGCCCCGAAGCGGCGGCCCGGTATCTGCGACGGGCCCTGCTGGAAGCCCCTGAGACGGGCACCGAACGTGCGGTGCTGCTGGCCGATCTGAGCGTCGCGGAACGGGACTTCGACCCGCCCGCGGCCTTACGGCACCTGGCCGACGCCCTCGCGCTCCTCCCGACGCCGGCCGAACGTGCCGCCGTCGCGGTGGGCTTCTCCCCGGCGACCCTCGCCGCGGCCCCGCCTCGGGTGGTCGAACGGGTCCGTACCGTCGCCGAGGATCTCGGTGACCCGGACGACCTGACGGGGCCGGAGCGCGAACTCGCCCTGCGGCTGAGGGCCCGCCGGCACTACCTGGCGCTGATGGACCTGAGCGATCCGAGGTCGCGCCCCGGGGGCCCCGGTGCCCGGACACCGGACCCGGACACGCTCCTCGACACCCCGGCGGAACGCGAACTGGCCGCCGTCCTGCTGCACGGGGCGATCCTCACCGGCCGGACCACCGCGCCGGAGGCCGCCCGGCTGGGCGTTCGCATCCTGGAGCGGGAACCCGCGGTGAGCGGACACCTGCACACAGGGCTGTCGCTCCTGGTGAGCACTCTGGCCGTGGCGGGCGTGCCGGCCAAGGTGACCCCGTGGCTGGAGTCGGTCCGGAGTTACGACTGGGGGCGGATGAGTCCGGCGGCGCGGTCTTTGCTCTGCGTCGAGGAGGCGTGGGTCATGAGGGCATCGGGACGGCTCCCGGCCGCCCGGGCGCGGGTGCTCGAAGGGGCGGCGTCCGGCTGGGCGGGCGAGAGGTTCGGCGGGCCGTCGATGGCGCTGGTGGCCGGGCTCGCGCTGGAGACGCTCGACGGCGCACTGGCCGGGTGTCTGCCCCCCGCCGACGGCGCCCGTGCCGACGGAGCGGCGTCCGGCTGCCCGGTTCAGGGCCTCGTGGCCGGTGCGGTCGCCGCCGGGGCCGGCGACCTGAGGGCCGCGGTACGGCACATCGTCGACTGCGGCCGGCGCCTGGAGCGCGCAGGGTGGCGCAACCCGGCGCTGCTGCCCTGGCGCAGCGCCGCCGTCGAACTCCACCGGCGCCTGGGTGACCTGCGGCAGGCGGCGGAGCTGGCGGAGGAGGACCACGTCCGGGCGCTGGCCTGGGGGGCTCCCCCGGCGATCGGACGGGCGCTGAGACTGCGGGGCGAACTGACCGGGGGCGATGCGGGCCTCGCCCTGCTCCAGGAAGCGGCAGAGGTGCTGGACGGGGCCGAGGACCTGCTCGAACGGTCGAGGGCGCACTTCTCCTTGGCGCAACGGCTGCGCGGAGCGGACGACTCGGCGGCCAGGCAGCACGAGCGGTCGGCCCGCGCGCTCGCGGAGGTGTGCGGAGTGCGCTGGGCGGCCGAGCAGCGCAGGGCCGAACCGGGCGGGCCCCCGTATCTCGTGTCCGGCGGGGGACTCACGCTTCCCGAGATCCAGGCCGCCCGGCTGGCCGCGGAGGGCATGACGAACCAGGAGATCGCCGCGGCCGCGGACGTCACGCCGAGGGCGGTGGAGAAGCGCCTGACCAAGGTCTACCGGAAACTCGGCATCGGAGGCCGCGGCGACCTGGCCGAAGCCCTCGAACTGCTCGCCGGTCCGGAACGGTGACGAGCGGTGGGCGGGTCGGAGTACCGCTCGGGGAGAATCGGCCGACCGCTTTTGTGGAGGCGGGAAACCGGGCGGCGCTTCTCGCGGCCGCATTAAGCGGGTCTAGGGATTTGTATAGTAGGAGAATGGTGGCGGTTGGGGCTGCTGTGAACTGGGCAGACGCAGGGGGGTGCCGAATTCGACCGGGCATTGTGCTTGCCTTTCCAAGTGTGTCGAATGTTGCAGGCAAGTGAAATGAGGACGTGTGGTGGATTTCAGGTTACTGGGCCCGCTGGAAGCCTCCGTGGACGGCGGCAACGTTCCCCTCGGCGGGATCAAGCAGCGAGCGGTCCTCGGGTACCTCCTGCTCCAGGCGAACCGGGTCGTCGCGGTGAGCGAACTGCTCGAAGCGCTCTGGAGCGGTGGAACGGAACCGCGAACGGCCCGCCGTATTCTGCAGAACGCGGTGTGGAGGTTGCGGGGGGTTCTGCCGGGCGGGGAATTCCCCCCGGAGGAGCGCGCGGATTTCCGGTCGGCTGAAATGTCACCTTCGTGGCCGAAACTCCTCACGAGGGAGCCGGGATACATCCTCGAAGTCGGTCTCGGCCGGGTCGATCTGTACCGGTTCCGGGATGATGTCGCAACGGGCCGTGAATACTTGGCCAAAGGTGATCCGGTGACGGCGAGCGCCGTCCTGCGCCAGGCGTTGGACCTGTGGCGGGGACCGGTGCTGGCCGATCTCGCCGAGGCCGGCATCGCCTGGCCGGATCTGGTCGCCGCGCAGAATTCACGCCTCGACGCCCTGGACGACTATTTCCAGGCGGAACTCGCCTGCGGGCGCCACCACATCATTCTCGGGGAGCTCGAGAAGCTGCTGGAGAGCCACCCGCTGAGGGAAGCCACCTGCGCGCAGCTGATGCTCGCGCTGTACCGCAGCGGACGACAGGTCGACGCGCTGAACCTCTACGAACAGGTGCGCTGCGACCTCGTCGAGAACCTGGGCGTCGACCCCGGCCTGAAGCTCCGCGAGCTCCAGAGGGCGATCCTGAACCACGACCCCTCCCTGTCCGAGGTCGCCGTCCAGACCCGGCCCGTGGTGATCCGCGGCCCCGAGGCCGTCCCGTCTCCCTTCCCCCAGGTCCCCGCTCCCTTCCCTCAGGTCTCCGCTCCTTTCCCTCAAGTCCCCCCTCCCTTCCCTCAGGCGTCCGCCGTGCCCTCCGCCGAGTCCTTCCCGCCGCCGCTGCCTCCGCAGCCGGGCGGAGCCGTGCGGTCCAGGCCGGTGAGTCACCTGCTGATCTGCGCCCACCCCGTCCACCAGGACGGTCACGCGGGTCCCGGGGGCGGCCTTCCCGCCGACCCGATCGACGCCGGGATCCGGGAGGTGATCGACTACTACGGCGGCCGGCACGTGGTGCTCGGGGGCACCTGCTCGGCCGTCCTGTTCGGTGTCCAGCGCTCCACGGACCGCGACGCCACACGTGCCCTGCTCGCCGCCCTCGCCGTGCAGGACCGGATGAAGAAGCGGGACGACGTGGTCGTCAAACTGGCGGTGACCCGAGGACAGACCTACGCCCCTCCGTCCGCCGATTCGCACTGCTCACTGCCCAACGGCACAGGCGTGCTGCTGGACCAGGCGCACGCGCTGCTCGCCGGGACGGACGGCCAGACCGTCCGCGTGTGCGACGAGACCCGCAGGGCCGTGATCGGACTGTTCCGGTTCCTGCGGGTCGACGGTCTCGCCGACGTGTGGGAGGTGAACGGGACGTACGGCGACTACCTGGCCGTGTGCGCCCAGCTGTCCACCGACGAGGATCCCGGACCGCTCGTCGACCGGGACCACGAACTCGGCATGCTGGCCCAGGCGCTGGAGCGCACCTGCGGCCGGGGGCAGTCCCACCTGGTGACGGTGGTCGGGCAGCACGGAGCAGGCAAGACGAGGCTGCTGGCGGAGTTCGAGCAGCGCGCCGCGATCCGCGGTGCCGACACCCCCGCCCGGTTCGTCAGGGTGGACCACGGGTCTGCCGACGGCCCCCTGTGGCGGGCCGGAGCGGACCTGCCGAAACGTATCCTCGCGGCGTACTGCGGCATCGAACCGGAGCGAGGGCCCGAGCACGCGCGTTCCCGGCTCGCCGCCGCCTGCGAGGCGTTGCGGCACGCGGCCGGCAGGTGGAAGGAGCTCGGCGACCGGCTGGCACCGCTGCTCGTGCCCTCGGCCGGAAACGGGGCCCACGACGCCTCGGCGCAGCAGGACGCGCTTCCCGCGCTGCGGGACTTCCTGGTGGCCGCCTCCCGGGTGCGGCCGCTCGTCGTCATGGTGGACGACGCCGACGACGTGGACGAGACGGGCCTGCGCTTCCTGGAATCGCTGGCGGAGGACCGGGTCGAGGGCCCCGTCCCGCTGCTGGTCGTCGTCGCCGCGCGGCCGGAACTGCTGACGCGCTTCCCGGGGCGTACGGGCGACATCGAACACGTCAACTGGAGCGGGGTGTCGCTGGCGCCGCGGAGGTCGTTCTGCGAAGCGGTGCGGTGAGACGTAGAGCGGGTGATGATCCGGCGATGAGTCGCCGATAGCAGCCGCCCGCCTAGGTTTCCCCCCATGGTTCGTACAGAGGACACGGCATGAACCGCGTGCCGTCCGACATCAGCAGCCCCCTGGACCGCACCTCGTCCGTGTCACTGCGCGAGGCGATGTCGCGATTCGCGACGGGTGTCACGGTGCTGTCCACGGGCGGTGCCCACATCCACGGCATGACCGCCAACGCGTTCAGTTCGGTCTCGCTCGATCCGCCCAGTGTGCTGTGCTGCGTCGCCCGTGACGCCGTCATGCGGCGGGCGATCAGCGAGACCGGGCACTTCGGGGTGTCCGTCCTGAGCGGTGACCAGGAAGGGGTCGCCCGGTACTTCGCCGACAAGAACCGGGTGCTCGGCCCCGAGCAGTTCGCGCACACGGACTGGACCCCGGGCCCGCACACCGGCACACCGCTCCTCGCCGGTGCCATCGCCTGGCTGGAGTGCCTGCTCACGGACACGGTCGAGTCCGGTGACCATTCGATCTTCATCGGGCGGGTGCTCGAAGCCCGCCTCGGCGCCGGCCGTCAGGCGCTGACCTTCTTCGGCGGCGCCTTCCAGAGAACCGGCCCGTTCGACGGCTGACGGCCGTCGTGGGCCGTCCGGCCGGACGACCCGTGGCGCGACGCGTCGTCCGCCCACCGCGATGAGTGCACGCTGACCGAGCGGTGAATGCCGGCTGTTTTCGTTGGGATCCAGCAGGCCACAGCCGAGGGGAACGCCCCGCGCCGGGCCCTCTGAGGCGGCGGCCGGTCCACTCCCCCCTACTCCGACCAACCGGTCCCCGCCCCCTGCCGAGGGACCGGACCCACGCGACCGCGACGGCGTGCGCGTCCACCGAGCCGTGCCCTCCCGGCCAGGCGTTCCCCTGTCCCGTACCCCCCTTGGACGGTCACGAATGAGCGACAAGACGGCGGCTCCGGTCGCGAGCGCGGCGGTGGGGTCCTCCCACCCGCCCGGGCCCCCGCTCCGGGCCGCGCCGGCCACGCCACTCGTCCCGACCGGCCTTCGCCCGGCCCCGGCCAGGGGCACCGATGCAGGCTGACTACCCACCAGCGGAGATGACATTGAACACCGGTGACATGACGTTCCAGGACGCGGTGGCGGTCGTCGGCCTGTCCTGCCGACTGCCGCAGGCGGGCGACGTCCGAGGCTTCTGGCGGCTGCTGACCGAGGGCCGCGAGGCCATCACGGGCGTCCCGGAGGGCCGTTGGGCCGACAACGGCCGGGCGACGGGGAACAGGGACTGGCGCGGCGGTTTCCTCGACCGGGTCGACGGCTTCGACCCCGCGTTCTTCGGCATCACCGGGCGGGAAGCCGCCGCGATGGACCCCCAGCAGCGGCTCATGCTCGAACTCGGCTGGGAGGCCCTGGAGGATGCCCGCAGCGTGCCCGCCCGGCTCAGCGGCACCGCCGCCGGCGTGTTCGTCGGCGCCATCTCCGACGACTACGCGCGTCTCCAGCAGGGCACGGCGGGCACCCCGAGCCAGTACACCTACCCGGGCGGTCACCGCAGCCTGATCGCCAACCGCCTCTCCCACCTGCTGGGACTGCGCGGCCCCAGCATGGTCGTGGACACCGCCCAGTCCTCCTCCCTGGTCGCCGTCCACCTGGCCGTGCGCGGCCTGCTCGACGGGGACTGCGACCTCGCCCTCGCCGGCGGCGTCAACCTCATGCTCAGCGAGGAGACCACCAGCCGCATCGACGACTTCGGCGCCCTCTCGCCCGACGGCCGCTGCCACACCTTCGACGAACGCGCCAACGGCTACGTGCGCGGCGAGGGAGGCGGCTTCGTCGTCCTCAAGCGCCTCTCCCGGGCGCTCGCCGACGGCGACCGTGTCTACTGCGTGGTGCGCGGCAGCGCCGTCAACCACGACGGTCACTCGGAGGCGCTCGCCGTCCCCAGCGCCGACGGGCAGCGCCAGGTGCTGCGCGCCGCCTGCGCCCGCGCCGGCGTCGAGCCGTCCGAGGTGCAGTACGTCGAACTGCACGGCACCGGAACCCGGGTCGGCGACCCCGTCGAGGCGCGGGCCCTGGGCGATGTCCTCGGGGCCGGCCGGGACGCCTCGCAGCCGCTGCGGGTCGGCTCGGTGAAGACCAACGTCGGGCACCTGGAAGGCGGTGCCGGGGTCGTCGGCTTCATCAAGACGGCGCTGGCCCTGCGGCACCGCGCGCTGCCCGCCAGCCTCAACTTCACCCGGGCCAACCCGGCGATCCCGCTGGACGAGTGGAAACTCCGGGTGCAGACCGAGCTGTCCGACTGGCCCGCCCCGGACCGCCGGCTCCTCGCCGGAGTCAGCTCCTTCGGCATGGGCGGCACCAACTGCCACGTCGTCCTCGCCGAGGCCCCGGCAGCCGAAGAGCCCCCCGCCGAGCGCCCCGCCACCGCCGACGGCGCACTGGTGCCCTGGGTCCTCTCCGCCCGGAGCCCCGGAGCCCTGCGCGAGCAGGCCGGGCGCCTCACGGAGGCGGCGGCCGGGCGGGCACCGGCCGATGTGGCGCACGCCCTGCTCACCACCCGCTCCGAGTTCGAGTACCGGGCCGTCTCACTGGGCCGGGACACCGGCGAACTCCTCGCCGGACTCGCCGCCGTCGCCGAGGACGGGGCCACTCCCGCGACTCCCCGCAACGCGGTCTTCGTCTTCCCCGGGCAAGGATCGCAGTGGATCGGCATGGGTGTGGAACTCCTGGACCAAGAGCCGGAGTTCGCCCGTTCCGTCGCCGCCTGCGAAGAGGCGCTGAGCGAGTTCGTCGACTGGTCCCTCACCGACGTCATGCGGGCCACGGGAGCCGAGGCGGATGCGTACCTGGAGCGCGTCGACGTCGTCCAGCCCGTCCTGTGGGCCGTCATGGTCTCCCTGGCCGCCCTCTGGGAGCACCGCGGTGTGGTCCCCGAGGCCGTCGTCGGCCACTCCCAGGGCGAGATCGCCGCCGCCTGCGCGGCCGGTGCGCTGACCCTGGGGGACGGCGCCCGTGTCGTGGCCCTGCGCTCCCAGGTGATCCGGCGCGCCGCCGGGCGGGGCGGCATGATGTCGGTGCTGCTGCCGGCCGCCGAGGCCACGGAGCTGATCGCCCCCTGGGACGGCGCGCTCTCCCTGGCCGCCGTCAACGGTCCCGCCTCGTCGGTCGTGGCCGGGGACACCGACGCGCTCCACGAACTGCTCGCCCACTGCGAGGAACGCGACGTCCGGGCCCGCCTGGTACCGGTCGACTACGCCTCCCACACCGCCCACATGGACGAGCTGGCCGACGAGCTGTCGTCGCTGCTCGCCCCCGTCCGCCCGCGCCCCGGCCGCGTCCCCTTCCACTCCACGGTCACCGGCGAGCCGGTCGACACCCGCGAACTGGACGGCTCGTACTGGGTGCGCAACCTGCGCAGCACCGTGCTGTTCGAACCGGTGGTCCGCGCCCTGGTCACCGACGGCCGCACCACCTTCGTGGAGTGCAGCCCGCACCCCGTCCTCACCCTCGGCGTCGAGCAGATCCTCGACGGCGTCCGCGCCACGGGCAGCGCACTGGAAACCCTGCGCCGCCAGGACGGCGGCCCCGAGCGCTTCGCCCGCTCCCTGGCCTCCGCCTGGGCCGCCGGTGTCCCCGTCGCCTGGGAGACCTTCCTGCCCGACGGCGCGGACGGCACCGGCGTCGACCTTCCGACCTACCCCTTCCAGCGGCAGCGCCACTGGTACGACACCGTCGCCGACCCCGCGGACCCGGCCGCCGGCCGGCCGGCCGACGGCGCTCCCGGCGAGGTCGCCGCCGCCGGTGATCTCGTCGCCCGTGCCCTCGCCCAGGTGCTCGGCCGGCCCTCGGCCGACGGACTCGACCTCGACAGCACCTTCAAGGACCTCGGGTTCGACTCCCGCGCCGGCGTGGAGTTCCGCAACCTGCTGCGCCGCTCCACGGGCCTGGACCTGCCCACCACCCTGGTCTACGACCACCCCTCCCCGGCCGACCTGATCGACCGTCTGCGCAGCGCGCGGCCGGAGCCCCCCGACGAGGCCGTCTCCTCGGGACCCGCGCACGACGAGCCGATCGCCGTCGTCGCCATGAGCTGCCGCTACCCCGGCGGCGTCGAGTCCCCCGAGGACCTGTGGCGGCTCGTGTCGGACGGAGTGGACGCCGTCTCCGACTTCCCCACCGACCGGGGCTGGGACCTCCAGACCCTGTACGACCCCGACTCCGAGCGGTCCGGCCGCACCTATGTCACCCAGGGCGGATTCCTCGACCACGCCGACCGCTTCGACCCCGGCTTCTTCGGGATCTCCCCGCGCGAGGCGCTCGCCATGGACCCCCAGCAGCGGCTGCTCCTGGAGACGTCCTGGGAGGCCGTGGAGCGGGCCGGTCTCGACCCGGAGTCCCTGCGCGGCACCCGCACCGGCGTGTTCGCCGGTGTGATGGCCCAGGACTACGGCCCCCGCCTGCACGAACCGGCCGAGGGCGCCGACGGCTACCTCCTCACCGGCAGCTCCTCCAGCGTCGCCTCGGGCCGGGTGGCCTACACCCTCGGCCTGCGCGGCGCCGCCGTCACCGTGGACACCGCCTGCTCCTCGTCGCTGGTCTCCCTGCACATGGCCGCCCAGGCGCTGCGCCAGGGCGAGTGCGAGTTGGCCCTGGCCGGGGGCGCCACGGTGATGGCCACGCCCGGCATGTTCGTGGAGTTCTCCCGCCAGCGCGGACTCGCCCCGGACGGCCGCTGCAAGGCCTTCGCGGCCGCCGCGAACGGCACGGCCTGGGCCGAGGGCGTCGGCATGGTCCTGCTGGAGCGGCTGTCGGACGCCCGGCGCCGGGGGCACCCGGTGCTCGCCGTGATCCGTGGCAGCGCCGTCAACCAGGACGGCGCGAGCAACGGGCTGAGCGCTCCCAGCGGCCCCGCACAGGAGCGCGTCATCCGGCAGGCACTGGCCGCCGCCCGGCTCACGGCCGACCAGGTCGACGCCGTCGAGGCGCACGGCACCGGCACCACCCTCGGCGACCCCATCGAGGCCGGCGCCCTGCTCGCCACCTACGGGCAGAACCGGCCCGCGGAACGGCCCCTGCTGCTCGGCTCGCTGAAGTCGAACATCGGCCACAGCCAGGCCGCCGCCGGCGTCGGCGGAGTGATCAAGATGGTGCTCGCGCTGCGCCACGGCCGGCTGCCCCGCACCCTGCACGTGGACGCGCCCAGTCCGCACGCCGACTGGTCCACCGGCGCCGTCCGGCTCCTCACCGAGGCGGCGCCCTGGCCGGACACCGGCCGCCCCCGTAGGGCCGCCGTGTCGTCGTTCGGCATCAGCGGCACCAACGCGCACCTCATCCTGGAGCAGGTTCCGGAACCCGCCGAGGACGAACCGGCCCGGCGCCAGGACGGGCCCGTGACCTGGCTGCTGTCCGCCAGGAGCCCCGAGGCGCTGCGTGCCCAGGCCGACCGCCTGCACACCCACCTCACGGCCCGGCCCGGTCTGCACCCGGCCGACGTGGCGCTCTCCCTCGCCACCACCCGCACCCACCACGACCATCGCGCGGCGCTGACCCACGGCGCGGGCGACCGGACCGACCCCGAGGTCCTGGACCGCCTGCGGGCCCTCGCGGACGGCGAGGTGGTCCCCGGCCTCCTCAGGGGCACGGCCCGGCAGGGCGGAGCCACCGCGTTCCTGTTCACCGGGCAGGGGGCCCAGCGGGTGGGCATGGGACGCGAACTGTACGACGCCCACCCCGAGTTCGCGCGGGCGCTGGACGAGGTGTGGGAGGAACTCGGCCGCCACGGGGACCTGCCCCTGCGCGAGATCGTGTTCGACGGCACGATCGCCCCCGACGGCCTGCCGTTGCTGGACCGGACCGTCTACACCCAGACCTCGCTGTTCGCCTTCGAGGTCGCCCTGTTCCGGCTGCTCGCGCACTGGGGCGTGCACCCGGGCCTGCTGGCCGGGCACTCGGTCGGCGAGATCGCCGCCGCCCACGCGGCCGGTGTGCTCACCCTCGCCGACGCGTGCGCGCTGACCGCCGCCCGGGGGCGGCTGATGCAGGCCCTCCCGGGCGGCGGCGCGATGGTCGCGGTCGAGGCCACCGAGGCGGAGGTGCTGCCCCTGCTGGCCGGCCGCGAGGCCGACGCGGCGATTGCCGGAATCAACGGACCGGCCGCCACCGTCCTGTCCGGCACCGAGTCCGTCGTCCTGGAGATCGCCGCCGCCCTGGGCGAACAGGGCCGCCGGACCAAGCGGCTGCGGGTGAGCCACGCCTTCCACTCGCCGCACATGGACGCCATGCTCGACGACTTCCGCAAGGTGGCCGAGACCCTCGAGTACCGCGAGCCGCGCGTGCCGCTGGTCTCCACCGTCACCGGGCGGCCGGAGAGCGACTTCACCGCCGCGTACTGGGTCCGCCAGGTGCGCGCCGCCGTCCGCTTCCACGACGCCGTGCGCTCACTCCACGACGAGGGGGCCCGCACCTTCCTGGAGGTCGGCCCGGACGGCGTGCTCTCCGCCCTGGGCGACGCATGCCTCGCCGACCGTGAGGACGCCGGTTTCATCGCCGCCGTACGCGCCGGACGGCCCGAACCCGAGGCGCTGGCCGATGCCCTGGGGCTCGCCCACGCCCGGGGCGCGAAGGTGGACTGGACCGCCCGCTTCGCCGGAGCGCGGCGCGTGGACCTGCCCACCTCGGCGATGGTGCGGGAGAGCTACTGGCTCACCCCCGCCCCCGCCCCCGCCGCCGAGGACGCGACCGGACTCGGCCTTCAGGCCCAGGACCATCCGCTGCTCGCGGCCGCCGTGGAGTCGGCGGCCTCCGGGGAGACCCTGTTCACGGCACGGCTGTCCCGGCACGGCGCCGCCTGGCTCGGCGACCACGCCGTGCACGGCTCCGCCGTCCTGCCCGGCACCGCGATGCTCGACCTCGCCCAGTACGCCGGCGAGCGGCTCGGCCATCCCCGGGTCGGCGAACTGACCCTGCACAGCCCGCTGGCGCTGCCCGAGCGAGGCGCGGTCGCCGTGCAACTCGCGGTCGGGCCGGAGCGCGACGGCCGCCGCCCGCTGACCCTGTCGTCCCGGCTCCGCGACGACGCGCCCTGGACCCGCAACGCGACCGGCGAACTGGAGACGGGCCTGCCGGACGCCCCGGACACCCGGCCCGCCGGAGCGTGGCCGCCCGCCGGAGCGGAGGAGATCACCGCCGACGGGCTCTACGAACGCCTCGCCGGCCTCGGCTACGGCTACGGCCCCGCCTTCCGGGGCGTCACCACCGCCTGGCGCGTGGGGGAGGACCTCTACGCCGAGGTGCGCCGGCCCGACGAGGCACCCTCGGGCGCTTTCGCCCTGCACCCGGTGCTCCTCGACGCCGCGCTGCACGCCGCTGCGGCACACCTCGCCGAGGAGACCGGCGGCGCCCTGCTGCCGTTCTCCTTCACCGGTGTCACCCGGTACGCCCCCTGCCCCGACACCGTGCGCGTACGGCTGCGGCGGACCGGCCCGCACGCCTTCGCGCTGACCGTCGCCGACGGCGACCGGACCGTGGCCACCGTGGACGACCTCGTGCTGCGGCCCGTCACCCAGGCCCAGCTCAGGGCCTCGGCGCACGACGCCCTGTTCCGCCTGGAGTGGCAGGAACTGCCCCTGACCGGCGGCCCGCTGACCTCCGTGGCGCTGCCGGACCCCGCGGACACCGCGCTCGCCGAGGCCCTGGCGAAGTCCGGCCCCGTGGCGGCGTCCGGAGCGGCCGACGTGACCTTCCGCACCCTGCCCGCCACCGGGGCCCCGCCCGCCGAGGCCGCGCTCGCCCTCGTCCAGGACTGGCTCTCCGACGACAGCGCCGCGACCTCGCGCCTGGCCCTGGTGACCCGCTCCGGCGTCGCCACGGACGAGGGCGACCCGGTCGACCCCGGCACGGCCGCCGTCTGGGGCCTGGTGCGCGCGGCGCAGTCCGAGCACCCCGGCCGCTTCGTCCTCGTGGACACCGACGACCGGCCCGAGTCGTACGCCGCCCTGTCCACGGCCGTCGCCACCGGTGAACCTCAGCTGGCCCTGCGGGAGGGCACCGCCCGCGTGCCCCGTCTGACCCGGCCGACGGGCCTCGTGCCCCCCGCCGGCACCCCCGCCTGGCGGCTGGCGGCACCCCGCACGGGCACCCTCGACGTGCTCGCCCTCCAGCCCTGCCCCGAGGCCGCCGGCCCTCTGGCCCCCGGACAGGTACGGCTCGCCGTGAGCGTCGCCGGTGTCAACTTCCGCGACGTTCTCACCGTGCTCGGCATGTACCCGGGCGACGCCGGTCTGCTCGGCCAGGAGGGCGCCGGCGTCGTCACCGAGGTCGGGCCGGAGGTCACCGGGCTCGCCCCGGGGGACCGGGTGATGGGGCTGTTCCGCGGCGCCTTCGGGCCGGTCGCGGTGGCCGACCACCGCACGCTCGTCCGCGTTCCCGACGGGTGGAGCGACGCCGAGGCCGCCACGGCACCCCTGGTGTTCCTCACCGCCTACCACGCCCTCGTGGAACTGGCCGCGCTCCGCCCCGGCGAGACCGTGCTGATCCACTCCGCGGCGGGCGGCGTCGGCATGGCCGCCGTACAGCTCGCCCGGCACCTCGGCGCCGAGGTCAGGGCCACCGCGAGCCCCGGCAAGTGGGACACGCTCACCGGCCTGGGACTGGCCTCCGGACAGCTCGCCTCCTCCCGCACCCTGGACTTCGAGCAGACCTTCGCCGACGGCGTGGACGTGGTGCTCGACTCCCTCGCCGGGGAGTTCGTCGACGCCTCGCTGCGTCTGCTGCGCCCCGGCGGCCGGTTCATCGAGATGGGCAAGACGGACATCCGGGACGCCGGCGAGGTCGCCTCCGAGCATCCCGGTGTGGCGTACCAGGCGTTCGACCTCCTCGACCTCGCCCCGCAGCAGATCGCCACGATGCTCACCGAGCTCCTCCGGCTCTTCGAGACGGGAGCCCTGGCACCCCTGCCCGTCACCACCTGGGACGTGCGCCGCGCCAAGGACGCCTTCCGGCACATGAGCCAGGCCCGGCACACCGGCAAGGTGGCCCTCACCCTGCCGCCGCGCCTCGACCCCGAGGGCACCGTCCTGATCACCGGCGCCACCGGCGCGCTCGGTCGGCTCACCGCACGGCACCTGGTCACCGAACACGGCGTCCGGCGGCTGCTGCTGGTGGGCCGGCGCGGACCGGACGCGCCCGAGGCGGCGGAGTTCCTCGCCGAACTCACCGAACTCGGCGCCCGAGCGGACCTGGTGGCCTGCGACGTCGCCGACCGGGAGGCGCTCGCCCGCCTGCTGGACGGCGTCCCGCTGACCGCCGTCGTGCACGCGGCGGGCGTACTCGACGACGGCGTGGTCTCCGGCCTCACCCCCGAGCGGCTGGCCGCGGTGATGCGCCCCAAGGCGGAGGCCGCCCGCGCCCTGCACGAGCTCACCGCCGACCGCGATCTCGCCGCCTTCGTGCTGTTCTCCTCCGTGATGGGCACCATCGGCGGCGCCGGCCAGGCCAACTACGCCGCCGCCAACGCCTGTCTGGACGGCCTCGCCCAGCACCGGCACTCCCTCGGACTGCCCGCCCTCTCCCTGGCCTGGGGCTGGTGGGACATCGAGGACGGGATGGGCGGATCCTCGCTCGGCACGGCGGACCGGACCCGGATGCGGCGCACCGGCCTGGTGCCGCTGTCCGCGCCGGACGGCCTCGCGCTGCTGGACGCCGCCCTGGACCTCGGGGAGCCCTCCGTGGTGCCGACCGCATGGGACCTGGCCACGGTGCGCGCCCAGGGGGAGAAGAGCCCCGTCGTGCTGCGTTCCCTCGCCCCCCTGGCCGCCGCCCCGGACACCGTCCGGGCCACCGCGCCCGACCTCGGCCGCCGGCTCTCCGGGCTGCCGGAGGAGGAACGCCGTCGCACCGTCGTGGACCTGGTCCGCGACCACACCGCGGCGGTGCTCGGCCGGGGCGGCGCGACGGCGGTCGACGCGGACGCCACCTTCAAGGACCTCGGCTACGACTCGCTCACCTCCGTCGAACTGCGCAACCGGCTGATGGAGGCGACCGGCCTGCGGCTGCCGCCCTCGCTGCTCTTCAACCACCCGACACCGGGGCGGCTCGCGGACCACCTGCTGACCGAGGTCGGCACGGAGACGGACGCCCCGGCGCCCGGTCTGCCCGAACTGGACCGGCTGGAGGCCGCCCTGCCCAGGACCTTCGGCGACGAGGCGGCCAGGGCGCGCGTGGAGGAACGCCTGCGCACCCTGCTGGACCGGGTGGCCGCGGGCTCCGGCACCAACGGCGTCGGAGCCGATGACACGGAAGGCCTGGAGATCGCCTCCGTCAGTGAACTGCTCAGCTACATCGACCAGGAACTCGGCTGAGTCCTGAGGAACCGAGGGGTTGGCACAACGTGGCACACGACGAACAGGAACTGGTCGAGTATCTGCGCCGGGTCACCGTCGACCTGCGCAAGACCCGAGAACGCCTGCACCGCCTGGAGAACCCCGAGCCGGTGGCGATCACCAGCACCGCCTGCCGCTTCCCCGGCGGCGCGGACTCCCCGGAAGCCCTGTGGGAGCTGGTGCGGGAAGGCCGGGACGCGGTCGGGGAGTTCCCCCGCGACCGCGGCTGGGACCAGGACGCCCTCTACCACCCGGACCGCGAGCGCCCCGGCACCTCGTACACCAGGCACGGCGGGTTCCTCTACGACGCCGGCGAGTTCGACGCCGACTTCTTCGGCATCTCGCCGCGCGAGGCGCTCGCCATGGACCCCCAGCAGCGACTGCTGCTGGAGTGCTCCTGGGAGCTGTGCGAGCGGGCCGGCATCGACCCGGCCTCGCTGCACCAGAGCCGCACGGGTGTGTTCATCGGCGCCATCGCCCAGGAGTACGGGCCGCGCCTGCACCGGACCGCCGAGGCGTGCGGCGGCCACGCCCTGACCGGCGCGCTGTCCAGCGTGGTCTCCGGCCGTATCGCGTACGTCCTGGGCCTTGAGGGTCCGGCGGTGACGGTCGACACCGCGTGTTCGTCCTCGCTGGTGGCCCTGCACCTGGCCGTGCGGTCGCTGCGTTCGGGCGAGTCCGACATGGCGATCGTGGGCGGGGTGACGGTGATGTCCTCGCCCGGCATCTTCACCGAGTTCTCGCGTCAGGGCGGGCTGGCCCGGGACGGCCGCTGCAAGGCCTTCGCCGCCTCCGCCGACGGCACGGGCTGGGCCGAGGGCGTGGGCGTGCTGATGCTGGAGCGGCTCTCCGACGCCCGCCGTAACGGGCGCCGGGTGCTGGCTCTCGTCCGGGGCACCGCGGTGAACCAGGACGGCGCCAGCAACGGCCTGACCGCGCCCAACGGCATCGCGCAGGAACGGGCCATCACCCAGGCCCTCGCGGACGCCCGCGTCGCCGCCGCTGACGTGGACGTGGTGGAGGCGCACGGGACGGGCACGCGGCTGGGTGATCCGATCGAGGCGCAGGCGATCGTGGCGACGTACGGGCAGGGGCGGCCGGAGGGCCGTCCGCTGTGGCTGGGGTCGCTGAAGTCG
>NZ_LGEA01000097.1 GCF_001280065.1 Streptomyces sp. NRRL B-1140 | reverse complement strand
CGCCCCGACCCCGACGCCCCCCGCGACCTCGTCGGCATCGGCATCGGCCCCGCCAACCTCTCCCTCGCCGCGCTCGCCCACCCGCTCGACGGCCTCGACACCGTCTTCTACGACCAGAACCCCGCCTTCGCCTGGCACCCCGGCCTGCTCATCGACGGCGCCACCATCCAGGTCCCCTTCCTGGCCGACCTGGTCACCCTGGCCGACCCCACCAGCCCCTGGACCTTCCTCAACTACCTCAGGTCCCGCGAGCGGATCTTCCCCTTCTACTTCGCCGAGCGCTTCCACATCCAGCGCGCCGAGTACGACGCCTACTGCCGCTGGGTCAGCGAGAACCTCCCCGGGCTCCGCTTCGGCCACCAGGTCGACGCCGTCCGCTGGAACCCCGAACGCGACGTCTTCGAAGTCGACTTCACCCAGCTCGACAGCGACGGAGAAGCAGAAGCCCTCGGCCGCACCTACACCCGCGACGTCGTCCTCGGCATCGGAACCGAGCCCTACGTCCCCGACCCCCTCAAGCCCCTCGTCGACGCCCCCGGCGTACCCGTCGTGCACGCCGCCGACTACCTCGAACACCGCTCCGCGCTGCTCGCCGCCGAACACGTCACCGTCGTCGGCATCGGGCAGTCCGGCGCCGAAGTCTTCCTCGACCTGCTGCGCAACCGGCCCGCCGGACGCGAGAAACTGCACTGGCTGGGCCGCACCGGCGCCTTCGCGCCCATGGAGTACTCCAAACTCGGCCTGGAGCACTTCACCCCCGACCACACCCGCTACTTCCACGCCCTGCCCGAATCCACCCGCGACCGGCTCGTCGAAGGCCAGTGGCAGCTGCACAAGGGCATCGACGCCGCCACCATCGCCGCCGTCCACGACGAGCTCTACCGCCGCACCCTGCACGGCGGCTGGCCCGACGCCGTCCTCACCCCCGGCGTACGCGTCCGCACCGCCGGCCGGGTCGCCACGACCAAAGTCGAACTGCACCTGGAGCACGACCTGCAGAGCAGCCGCTCCCGCCTCACCACCGACGCCGTCGTCCTCGCCACCGGCTACCGCGAACGCCCCCTCGACCGGATCCTCGCCGGCCTCGACCCCTACATGCGCCGCGACAACCAGGAGCGACCCCGCATCGACGAGGACCACCGGCTCGTCCTCGACCCGTCCGTCACCGGCACGGTCCACGTCCAGAACGCCGAGACCCACACCCACGGCGTGGGCGCCCCCGACCTCGGCCTCGCCGCCTGGCGCAGCGCGATCATTCTCAACTCCCTGACGGGCGGGGAGGCCTACGCACTCCCCGCCCGCACCGCCTTCACCACCTTCGGCCTCACCCAGCGGGCACACGTACCGCCGCCCCGCGAGGCACCGGCACTGACCCCGCTCGTCGACGACCGAAGGTGACGCAGCGCGCGGCTCAGAAGACGGGCGTGCCGTTGCGCGTCAGCTTCCAGTCCACCCCCGCGAAGACGGCCGGGTCGATCGACCCCTTCGCCTTCACCCAGCCGATCATGGTGTTGCGGATCTCCTCGGAGTTCGACCACAGCACCCGGGCCGCGGCGACGTGCGGGAAGTTCCCGCCGCCGTTGGCCCGGTAGTTGTTCACCGCGAAGACGAACTGCGCGTCGTCCACGAGCGGCTGCCCCTCGAACCGCACGTTCATCACCCGCGACCCGGCCGGCTTCGCGACGTCGATCTCGTACGACAGGCCGCTGACCACGTCGTAGTTGTAGTCCGGCGTGCCGTTCGCGTTCGTCAGCTTCGCCGGGTCCACCGGGGCGTCCGCCGCGGTCTGCACGTAGTAGTTCGCCGAGAACTCCAGGTACGCCTTCATCTGCGCGCCCGTCATCAGACGCGCCTCCAGCGTGTTCTCGAAGACGTACAGACCCGCCACGTCCCGGATCGTCACCTGGCCCGCCGGGATCCGCGCGCTGCGCGAGAAGCACGCCGCCTGCGACAGCACCGGCAGCGCGGCGTGCTCCGTGCCCGCCAGCGCCTGCTTCACCGTGTCCGCCTGGATGTGGTTGATCAGGTCGATGATCGGCACGTCCTTGTACGGTGCCTCGGCCGACGTCATCTCCGCCGCGTTCGTGCCGATGACCTGGTTGACGTACTCAACGACCTTCTCGTGCTCGTCGGAGAGCAGCTTCGTGATCTTCGGGTCCTCCTCCACCGTGTTGGAGTTGAGGACCTTCGCACCCACCTTCTCGACCTTCCAGCAGCCCTTCTCGAAGACCAGCTCGAAGTCGAACAGCGTCAGCCGCTGCCCCCACTTCAGCGGCTCCGACAGCACGACCTGCTTGCCGGTCTTCTTGTTGGTGACGAAGTACTGGGGAATCTCCGTGTGGGCGTGCCCGACCAGGATCGCGTCGATGCCCGGCACCTGCTCCGCCACCAGAGCGGCCGCGTTCTCGATGTACGGCAGCTGATCACCGTAGGACGACGTCCCCGACGAACCACTGTGCGCCGACACGATCACGACGTCCGCGCCCATCGACCGCAGCTTCGGCACCCACTTAGCCGCGTGCTCCTCAAGACCCGGGAACGTCATCTTCCCCTGCACGTTCGCCTTGTCCCAGATCGCGATGCCCGGGTTCGTCAGCCCCAGCACCGCCACCTTCACATCCCGCCCGAACGGCGTGCGCAACCGGTGCATGCTGTACGGCGCGAACGCGGGGCGCAGCGTCTTCGCGTCCAGCGCGTTCGCGCCCAGCAGCGGGAAGTCGCACTGCTGCTCGAACTTCCGCAGCACCGGGATGCCGTAGTTGAACTCGTGGTTGCCGAGCGCCGCCGCGTCGTAGCCCATGGCGTTCATCGCCTGCGCCATCGGGTGCACCGGGCCGCCCTCGGCCGTGATCGGGTCGACCTTGGCGTAGTAGTACGACAGCTGCGTGCCCTGGATGGTGTCACCCGCGTCGATCAGCAGCGTGTTGCGGCGGCCCTTCTCCTCACGGACCCGGTTCACCAGCGTCGAGACCTTCGCGAGGCCCACGTCGTTGTGGTCCTTGTCGTCGAACTCCTTGTCCGTGAAGTAGTCCCAGTTGAAGACGTTGCCGTGCAGGTCCGTCGTCCCCAGCACGGTGAACGCGTACCGCTTGGCACCCGGCTTCGCCTCGGCCGCCTGCGCACCCGGCGCCGAGACCGCACCCGCCAGCGCCACCCCCGCCCCGGTCACGGCGGACTTCTCCAGGAACTTCCGGCGGTTCAACGGCATGTCTGGCTCCCCTGCGGAATCTGTGAACGACGCGCGTAGATAACGCGCGTAGATTCTGACCCGTCCATGACCGGCCGCAACAGACCCGGCAGGTTGCGATCTGATGACTCGGCCTCCGGATCCAAGACCGTCAATCAGCCCAGACATGACAGAGTGGGGCGTATGACAGCGGCCACCCCAGACGCCCCCCAGCCCGCCGTCCCCTACGGCACGCCCGAAGCCCCGCGCATCGCCGTCCGCGGCGAGGCCCGCCTAGAAGTCGACCCCGAGATCGCCCGCATCGGCATCACCGTCGCCGCCCGCGGCCGCGACCGCCGCTCCGCCCTCGACGACCTCACCCGCCGCAACACCGGCGTCCTCGACCTCGTCAAGTCCTACCAAGACGCCGTCGAACGCCTGGAGACCGGCGCCATCTCCATCACGCCGGAACTCACCAAACACGGCCGCGGCGAACGCGTCCGCACCTACCACGGCAGCGTCCGCATCACCGCCGAACTCACCGACTTCACCGCCCTGGGTGAACTCACCACCCGCCTCGCCGACCTCGAACTCACCCGCGTCGACGGACCCTGGTGGGCCCTGCGCCCCGACTCACCCGCCCACCGCGAAGCCCGCAAGAAGGCCGTGCACGAAGCCGTCCAGCGCGCCCGCGAGTACGCCGAAGCCCTCGGCACCCGCCTCTCCGCCCTCGTCGAACTCGCCGACATCGGCGCCGAAAGCGCCCCACCGGCCTACCCCCAGGCCCCCGGCCGCATGCGCTCCGCCGCCTACGGCGGCGCCGCCGAGGACACCCCCGCCCCCCTCGACCTCGAACCCCAGCGCCAACGCGTCCACGCCCAGATCAACGCCCGCTTCACGATGGCGCCGCCCCGGCTGTAAGCACTCCCGCGCACCCATTTCCGAAAATGCGACCGAATATTTCCGCGGGCGCTCATCGGAGCGCCTCTCCGCACAATTCGACGCGGTCAATAACGCTTAACGCAACGTCCGTTGAGCGGCCATGCCCGGCCAATTCACTACCGGCCGGTAGCTCATAGGCTCCTTCCATGCGCCGAGCAAAAATCGTCTGCACCCTTGGACCCGCCACCGACTCGTACGACCGGATCAAAGACCTGGTCGACGCCGGCATGGACGTAGCCCGCTTCAACCTCAGCCACGGCGGCCACGCCGAACACGAGGAGCGCTACCACCGGGTCCGCAAAGCAGCCGACGAGACCGGCCGCAGCGTCGGCCTCCTCGCCGACCTCCAAGGCCCGAAGATCAGGCTCGGCCGCTTCGCCGAAGGCCCCGTACTCCTCGACCGCGGAGACACCTTCACTCTCACCGTCGAAGAAGGCGTCGAAGGCGACCGCGACATCTGCGGAACCACCTACGCCGGCCTCGCCTCCGATGTCACCACCGGCGAACGCATCCTCGTCGACGACGGCAAGGTCTGCCTCAAGGTCACCTCCGTCGACGGCCCCCGCATCCACACCACCGTCCTCGAAGGCGGCGTGATCAGCGACCACAAGGGCCTCAACCTCCCCGGCGTGGCCGTCTCCGTCCCCGCCCTCTCCAAGAAGGACGAGGACGACCTCCGCTGGGCCCTGCGCACCGGCTTCGACGTCATCGCCCTGTCCTTCGTCCGCTCCGGGCGCGACATCCAGGACGTCCACCTCATCATGGACGAGGAGGGCCGCCGCCTCCCCGTCATCGCCAAAATCGAAAAACCGCAGGCCGTCGAAAGCATCGACGACATCGTCGGCGCCTTCGACGGCATCATGGTGGCCCGCGGCGACCTCGGCGTCGAAATGCCGCTCGAACAGGTCCCGATCGTCCAGAAGCGCGCGATCAAGCTGGCCAAACGCAACGCCAAGCCGGTCATCGTCGCCACCCAGATGCTCGACTCGATGATCGACAACGCCCGCCCGACCCGCGCCGAAGCCTCCGACGTCGCCAACGCCGTCATCGACGGCACCGACGCGGTGATGCTCTCCGGCGAGACGAGCGTCGGCAAACACCCGATCGAGACGGTCCGCACGATGGCCCGCATCGTCGAAGCGGCTGAGGAGGACATCCTGGCCAAGGGCCTCCCGCCCCTGACCGAACGCAACAAGCCCCGGACCCAGGGCGGCGCGGTCGCCCGGGCGGCAGCCGAGACGGGCGACTTCCTGGGCGCCCGCTTCCTCGTCGCCTTCACCCAGTCCGGCGACACCGCCCGCCGCCTCTCCCGCTACCGCTCCCCGATCCCCCTACTCGCCTTCACCCCCGACCAGGCGACCCGCTCCCAGCTCAGCCTGACCTGGGGCGTCGAGACCTTCCTCGGCCCGTGCGTGGACTCCACGGACGCGATGGTCGACCAGGTCGACGAACTCCTGCTCCGCCACGGCCGCTGCAGCCCCGGCGACACGGTCGTCATCACGTCCGGCTCCCCGCCCGGCGTCTCGGGCTCGACGAACATGGTCAGGGTTCACCACATCGCGGAGTAGCCACGTCAGTACTTGGGGCCTACGTGGGCGTCCATGAGGGCGACTGAGGCTTTGCGGGCGACGGAGATGTTGAAGGGGTTGCCGTAACGGGTGCAGTGCGTCCACTCGACGCCGAGCTTGTCGAGGGTGTCGGTGTAAAGCCGCCGGATGTCGTCGGAGGCGTTGCTGAAGAAGTAGCGGGGATACTCGTAGCGCTTGCGCTCGCCGGCGACCAGGCGAGTCGTCCAGTTCGTGATCCGACAGCCGTCGGAGTGGATGAGTCCGCGGATGAACTCCCAGGGGCAGGAGTCGACGATGACCTGTTGCCAGGATTCGAGCACGATACGGCGTTCGTGCTTCTTGCCGGGTCCGTGCTGCGGGAAAAGGCAGTGCAGGTGCTTCGAGTAGACCTTCACGTTGCGGCAGCCGGTCTTGCGGACCCGGCAGACGGAATTGTCGGGGAAGACCGCGCGCATGGCGCGTTCGCAGTCGTCCATGAGCCCCGGCCATGACTCCGTGCAGGTGATCATGAGGTTGGGAACGCGGTGCGCGGAGTAATGGCTGATGTGTCCGTCCCCGAGATACAGACCTAGTAGATAGGCGTAGGCGGGCTCGTCCAGGTCCCGCCCGTCGCACCGCGGGCACGCGGGATCGTGGCGACCCGGACACTCGCCGCGCTCCGCCCGGTCCAGGTGTTTCCAATAGCCGACCGTCCCCAGCGGCACGTTGAGGCTGCGGGCGACGTCTGCGTTCCTAGCGCCGTCTCGCAGCAGGGTGAGTGCTTTCTGTCGTACGTCAGTGCCATGGAAGTTCATGCGGCCACTCTGGGTGACTCACGGTGACCATGAGCAGCAAAAAGCGGAGGACCACGCGAACGTGATACTCCGCTTTGATCTTGCGGTGCCCGGTGTGGGATTCGAACCCACATGCCCAAAGGGCACGGCATTTTGAGTGCCGCGAGTCTGACCAGTTCCTCCAACCGGGCAAGTCAGGGGACCGATGAGCAGTGTACCGGTTCACTACAGGGCCTTGCTGCTAGGTACGCTCTTGGGAGCAGTACCGGCCTGCCCCTACCAAGGAGCCCACGTGAGTGCCCCCGAGTCGCCCCAGCCTGTTGACGTGCCTGAAGAGGACAAGTCGCACGTGCCTCCGATGACGACGCGGGTCGTCATCGCCGAGGACGAGGCGCTGATCCGGCTCGATCTCAAAGAGATGCTGGAGGAGGAGGGGTACACCGTCGTCGGCGAGGCCGGGGACGGGGAGCAGGCCGTCGAGCTGGCCCGTGAGCACCGGCCCGACCTCGTGATCCTCGATGTGAAGATGCCGAAGCTGGACGGCATCTCGGCGGCCGAGAAGATCGCCGAGGAGAGCATCGCGCCGGTGCTGATGCTGACCGCCTTCTCGCAGCGCGACCTCGTGGAGCGCGCCCGGGACGCCGGGGCCATGGCGTACCTCGTCAAGCCGTTCAGCAAGACCGACGTCGTACCGGCGATCGAGATGGCCGTCTCGCGGTTCACGGAGCTGAAGGAGCTGGAGAAGGAGGTCGCCGACCTCACGCTCCGGCTGGAGACGCGCAAGCTGGTGGACCGGGCGAAGTCGATTCTGCAGACGGAGTACGGGCTGACCGAGCCGGCCGCGTTCCGGTGGATCCAGAAGACGTCGATGGACCGGCGGATGTCGATGCAGCAGGTCGCGGAGGCGGTCATTCAGGACGCCGACGAGAAGAAGGCCAACAAGGGCTGAGGACAAGACGGCGAGAGGCCCGTTCTCCTTCCGGACCGGAAGGAGAACGGGCCTCTTGGCGTGCGGGCCGGGACCTCAGTCCTCGCCCAGGTACGCCTTGCGCACCGACTCGTCGTGGAGCAGGTCCTGGCCCGTCCCGGAGAGGACGATGTTGCCGACCTCCATGACGTGGCCCTGGTCGGCGAGGGAGAGCGCGGCCTGGGCGTTCTGTTCGACGAGGAGGATCGTCGTGCCCTGGGACTTGAGCTCGGAGATGGTCGCCATGATCTTCTGCATCATGATGGGGGAGAGGCCCATGGAGGGCTCGTCGAGCATGAGCAGCTTGGGCTGGGACATGAGGGCGCGTCCCATGGCGAGCATCTGCTGTTCGCCGCCGGAGAGGGTTCCCGCGGCCTGCTTGCGACGTTCGCCCAGGATGGGGAAGAGGTCGTAGGCGCGCTGGATGTCCTTCTCGATGCCGTCCTTGTCCTTGCGGAGGAACGCTCCGAGCTGGAGGTTCTCGGCGATGGTGAGGCGGGGGAAGATGTGCCGGCCTTCGGGGGAGTGGGCGAGGCCGAGGGCGACGATCTTGTGCGCGGGGACCCCGCTGAGGGGCTTGCCGTCGAAGAGGATCTTTCCGGCGGTGGGCTTGAGGAGGCCCGACAGGGTGCGCAGGGTGGTGGTCTTGCCGGCGCCGTTGGTGCCGATGAGGGTGACGACCTGGCCGGCTTCGACGCTGAAGGAGATGCCCTTGACGGCTTCGATCTTGCCGTAGGAGACCCGGAGGTCTTCGACCTCGAGGAGTGCGGTCACTGGGCTTCTCCCTTGGTGCTGCTGGTGGTGCTGGGCGCTTCGGCGGCGGCTTCGGCGGCCTCGACCTCGGCGGCTTCGGCTTCTCCGGGGTCGCCTTCGAAGGGCTCTCCGAGGTAGGCGGCGATGACGCGTTCGTCGGCCTGGACGACGTCGGAGGTGCCTTCGACGAGTTTTTCGCCCTGGACGAGGACGGCGACGCGGTCGGAGAGGTTGAAGACGAAGCGCATGTCGTGCTCGATGAGGAGGACGGCGATGCCCCGGTCGCGGATGGCGAAGACCAGTTCCTCGGTGGCCCGTGTCTCCTGGGGGTTCATGCCGGCGGTGGGCTCGTCGAGGAGCAGCAGGCCGGGCTCGGAGGCCATGGCGCGGGCGATCTCGAGCTTGCGCTGTTCGCCGTAGGGGAGGTTGCGGGCGAGGTGGTCGCGCTTGTGGGCGAGGCCGATGAACTCCAGGAGTTCCATGGCGCGTTCCTCGCTGGCGCGTTCGGCCTTCTTGAAGCCGGGGCCGCGCAGGAGGGCGGACCAGAGGCCTTCCTTGGTGCGGGTGTGGCGTCCGACGAGGACGTTTTCCAGGACCGTCATGTTGGCGAACAGGCGGATGTTCTGGAAGGTGCGGGCGATGCCGGCCTGGGTGACCAGGTGGGGCTTCGGGGGGAGGACGGTGCCCTTGTAGGAGACGGTGCCCTCGGTGGGGACGTAGAGGCCGGTCAGGCAGTTGAAGAAGGTGGTCTTGCCGGCGCCGTTGGGGCCGATGAGTCCGACGATCTCGCCGGCGTTGACCGTGAAGTCGACGGAGCGTACGGCGGTGAGGCCGCCGAAGCGCATGGTGACGTCGCGTGCTTCGAGTACAGGTGTGGTCATGGTTCTTACGCCCCCGCCTTGGTGACGGCCGGTTCGTCGGTCAGCGTGGTCTGTTTGGGTACGTCGAGTTGGCCGGTCTCGTGGAATTCGAGCTGGCGCCGGCGGTTGGCGATGATGCCTTCGGGGCGGAAGCGCATCAGGAGGATGAGCGCGAGGCCGAAGGCGAGGAGCGACTTGTCCTGGAGGAAGACCAGCTTCTCGGGGAGCAGGTAGAGCAGGGCCGCGCCGAGGAGCGGGCCGGCCACGGTGCCCATGCCGCCGAGGACGACCGCGGCCAGGAGGAACGCGGAGTTGGGCGGGGTGGAGCCGGCGAACTGGTACGGCGTGGGGACGACGCTGTAGGTGACGTGGGCGCTGACGGTGCCGGCGAGGCCGGCGAGGGAGGCGCCGAGGGCGAAGGCGACGAGTTTGACGCGGAAGCCGTTGATGCCCATGGCGGTGGCGGCGGTCTCGTCTTCGCGGATGGCGATCCAGGAGCGGCCGATGCGGGAGTCCGCGGCGCGTGTGTAGACCAGGACCACGATGGCCATGATGAGGACCATCAGCAGGTAGTAGTTGGCGAAGCGGCCGAGGGTGAATCCGCCGATGTCGTGGGCCTGGCCGAGGTTGAACCCGAAGAGGTTCAGGTCGGGGATGGAGGCGATGCCGTTGGGGCCGTTGGTGACGTCGGGTCCGGACTGGCCGTCCATGTTGTTGACGGCGATGCGGAAGATCTCTCCGAAGCCGAGGGTGACGATGGCGAGGTAGTCGCCGCGCAGTCGCAGGGTCGGGGCGCCGATGAGGACGCCGAAGACGAGGGATGCGGCGGCGCCGGCCAGGGCGGAGGCCCAGAAGGGCAGGTGGACGCCGGAGATGGTGGAGAACTCGGAGCCGGAGACGAGCGCGGCGGTGTAGGCGCCGACGCCGAGGAAGGCGACGTATCCGAGGTCGAGGAGTCCGGCGAGGCCGACGACGATGTTGAGGCCGAGGGCCACGGTCCCGAAGATCAGGATGTTGACGCCGATGTTGGCGTAGTGGTCGTCGGTCTGGGTGAAGGGGAAGGCGATGGCCGCCGCGAAGCCCATGGCGAGGGTGAAGCTGCGGTTGGCGGCGACGATGGCCGAGAAGCGGTCCATCAGGCCGGCGGTGTGCAGCGCCCACATGGCGAAGGTGACGACGAAGAGGTAGCCGATGAAGAGTTCGCCGTACTCGGTGTCGATGCCGTAGGTGAAGACGCCGAGGCCGATGATGGTGACCACGGTGATGACGGCCCGCTGGATCCAGGGCGCTGTGGCCTGGGCGGCGGGGATGCGGTCGGGCTTGGCGATGTAGGCCTTGATGGCTTCCTTGGTGCCGTCGGTTCGGTTGCGCTCCTGGGGGAGGGCGAAGGCGCCGAGGACGGGCAGCAGGGAGGCGACGGCCGCTATCCAGCCACCGGGTTCGAGGTTGATGACGCCGCCGAGCTGGGCGCTGATGGCGATGACGGTGAACCAGGTGACGGTGAATCCGCCGAGCGCGTTGAGTACCAGGGGTGCGTTGTTGCGGGCGGGGAGCAGCCAGCCGAGTCCGGGGACGCCGTAGGAGGCGAGGGCGAACAGGGCGGTGAGGACGCCGGCGGTGAAGGTGAGCCACTGCAGGCCGCCGGGGTAGCCGTTGTAGGTGAGGTCGCCGGGGAATTCGGCGGTCCAGGTCCAGGCGAGGAACGCGGAGGCGGCGGTGGCGATGCCGCCGGCGAGCAGCAGGCCGCGGGCGGCGGCGGTGGGCAGCGGGATGAGACCGCGCGGGGCGGGCGTCGGGGTGGGGACGGCGTCCGGTGCCGGGGTCTTGGTCGTCTCGGTCATGTGATCACGCCCTGTCCGCGACGCGCTCGCCGAGCAGGCCCTGTGGCCTGAAGAGGAGCACGAGGATGAGGAGGCAGAAGGCCCAGACGTTGGCCCAGCTCTGGCCGCCGAGCTGCTGCATGCCCGGGATCTCGTCGATGTAGGCCGAGGCGAGGGTTTCGGCGATGCCGAGGACGACGCCGCCGAGCATGGCGCCGTAGATGTTGCCGATGCCGCCGAGGACGGCCGCGGTGAAGGCCTTGAGGCCCATGAGGAAGCCCATGCGGTAGTCGACGTTGCCGTACTTGAGTCCGTAGGCGACGGCGGCGACGGCGGCGAAGAAGCCGCCGATGGCGAAGGCGATGACGATGATGCGGTTGGTGTCGATGCCCATGAGCTGCGCGGTGTCGGGGTCCTGCGCGGTGGCCTGCATGGCGCGGCCGGTGCGGCTGCGGCGCACGAAGAGGGCGAGGGCGGCCATGCAGATGACGGCGGCCAGGATGAGGAAGATGTCGGCGTCCTTGATGGTGACGGAGCCGATGTCGTGGGTGGAGTCGAGGCCGGGGAAGGCGCGGGCGCGGTCGGCGCCGGGGTAGAAGTTGCGCACGACCTCCTGGAGGGCCAGGGAGAGGCCGATGGCGGTGATGAGGGGCGCCAGGCGTGGGGCTCCGCGCAGGGGGCGGTAGGCGAACCGTTCCGCTCCGACGGCGATGAGGATGGCCACGAGGGCGCCGCCGATGAGCATCATCGGTACGGCGATGGCCATCGAGGTGCCGTCGGGAAGGATGTAGAAGTAGACCGTGAGGGCGCCGAAGGCCCCGGTCATGAAGATCTCGCCGTGCGCGAAGTTGATGAGCTGGACGATGCCGTACACCATCGTGTAGCCGATGGCGATCAGCCCGTACATCGAGCCGAGAAGCAGCCCGTTGGCCAGCTGTTGCGGCAGGGTGTTCACCGCATGGCCTCCATGTCGCTGGTGGTCGTGTGCACTGGATGTGTGCGTGGTCGTGTGCTGTGTGGGGGTGTGGAAACGGGCCGCGCGGTCGGGGTCCTCCTTCCGCGCGGCCCGTGGTGCGGCGTTGTGGCGGGCCGGGTTACTTCAGGTCGGCGGTGCCGGTCTCCACGTCCTTCCAGGCACCCTTCTCGACCTGGTAGACCGTCAGCTGCTTGTTGGTGGTGTCGCCGTACTGGTCGAAGGAGATCTTGCCGGTGAGGCCTTCGAAGTCGGACTTCTGGACGCCCTCGACGACCTTGGAGCGCAGGTCGTTGATGTCGGCGGGCACCTTGCCGCCGTTGGCGTCGGCCGCGGCCTTGACGGCCTTGATGATGGCGGTGGCGGCGTCGTAGGCGTAGGCGCCGTACGCGCCGTAGTCGCCCTTGTAGCCCTTGTCCTTGTACGTCTGGATGAACGTCTTGGCCGCGGGGAGGGTGTCGGCGGGGACACCGATGGCGGTGGCGAGGTCGCCCTCGGAGGACTTGCCGGCGGCCTCGATGTAGGTGGAGGCGAACATGCCGTCGCCGCCGAACAGCGGGATCTTGACGCCGGCGTCCTTGAGCTGCTTGGTGATCAGCGCGGACTCGTCGTACTGGCCGCCGTAGTAGAGCAGGTCGGCGCCGGAGTTCTTGATCTTGGTGACGAGGGAACCGAAGTCCTTGTCGCCGGTGTTGACGTGGTCGGTGCCGACGACCTTGCCGCCGAGCTTCTTGTACTGCTCGTTGAAGATCTTCGCGAGGCCCGCGCCGTAGGTCTGCTTGTCGTCGACGACGAAGGCCTTCTTCTTCTTGAGGCCGTTGTACGCGTAGCCGGCGGCGAAGCTGCCCTGCAGTTCGTCGGTGGTGGCGGTGCGGAAGTAGGTCTTGAACGGGCGCTTCTTGTCGGTCTGCCAGTTCTTGCCCTGGGTGAGCTCGGGCGCGGTGTTGGCCGGGGAGATCTGGACCATGTTGGCCGAGGCGAAGACCTGCTGCATCGTCTGGGCGACGCCGGAGTTCAGCGGGCCGACGGCGCCGACGGCGGTCTTGTCGCCGACGATGCTGGTGGCGTTGGACTGGCCGGTGGCGGGCTGCGCCTTGTCGTCCAGGGCCTTGAGCTTGAACTTCACGCCCGGGACCCAGTTGTTCTTGTTGGCGTCGTCGACGGCGATCTGGGCGCCGTACTGGATGCCGAGGCCGGTGGTGGAGTTCTCACCGGAGAGGGGGGCGTCGACGCCGATGGTCAGCGTGGTGCCGCTCCCGTTGTCTCCGCCCTTGTCACCGCTGTCGTCTCGGGAGCCGCAGGCGGTGAGAGTCAGAGCTCCGGTCGTGAGAACGGAGGTAAGAATCACCAAGGAACGCTGTCGCACAATCAGTCCTTTCACAGGCAGGCCCCGCCCTGGTCGGGGGGTGAGTGCCGCGCTGGTACCGAACTCCCGATGGAGGCGGTGACTGGCCGTGACTCTAAGCCCGGGGTAAGGGCAGGGTCAGCGGCGCGGGCTCGCTTGTGACTTTCTTGTTATGACGGCGTGGATGCCCGGTCTCCGCGGCGGGCCCTCTCGGCGGGTTTGGTGGTTTTTCGCCGAGGTCCGCATTCTGAGAACCCGCACTTCCGGTTGGCCGTGGCTGAGATCATGCGGTTGCGGGAATGTGTGCCCGACCAGCAAGATCGGAAAGGTTCCGGGCGTGGGCCCGGCCGAAGGTGAAACCGCGGCGTTGTATTGCGCGCGCGTTACGGAGCGTCACGCCAGGAATTGCGTGGTCTGTACACAGGAAATTCCCGCGCTATCGGAATCGGCGATATTCCACGGGATGCGGCGGGTCGCTTGCCGGACCGGGGCCGCGCGCGATGCGGCGCGGACGGTGCGGTGGCGATGCCGGAGCCGAACCCGCTCATTCGCGCGACGGGTTGAGCGGCTCGGCCGGGTAACGGCGGTGCTGGGGCGAGGTGTTGGGGCCGTCCGCGTCCGGCCGGCTCTCCCGGGTGCGTGACAGCCGCCCCGCCGGTCCGTGTCGTGCGCGGAGCGGCGGGGCGGCCGGCGTGCCATGCGGCCGATGGCATCCGATGCCGCCGCACACCGGTGACGCGGGTTACGGCAGCTTCACGAACGGCGAGAGGAAGGCGCGGGCGCCGGGGGTGTCCAGGCGGTACGTCACGTTGGTCGCGTAGCAGGGGGTGTCGCCGGTGATGGTGGTGGCGGCCAGGATCCGCCTGCCGCCGATCATGGCGAAGTTGGGTCCGCCCGAATCGCCGTAGCAGGCGCCGCCGTTGCCCTGGGGCGCTGTCATCGCGAGCCGGGCCCAGGAGTCGTTGAGGGCGTTGAACGTGACGGGTGCCTTCATCCGGACGCCGCCGCCGGGGTGGGTCTGGCCGCCGGGTCCGTTGACGGCCTCCTGGGTGCCGTATCCGGCGACGAGCCAGTCGGTGTCGTTCAGGCCCCGCGGGCCGAGTGCGCCGAGCTGGTTCGCGGTGGGCAGGGTCGCCGGGGTGAAGCTCCAGCGGGCCCTGACCTGGGCGGCGGGCAACTGGATCACCGCGATGTCGTGGGTGTCGGAGGCGGGCCCCGGGTACGCGGGGTGGGTGTGGGCGGCGCCCGGGACGGCGACGGAGGCGGCCTGCGCGGCCGGGTCGCCCGGGTACTTCCTCGCCGCCGCGTCGAGTCCCGACTGCACGTCCTGGTCGAGGGAGACGTAGAACCGCACGTCGTCGGGCCAGTCCGAGGTGCAGTGCGCGGCGGTCAGGAAGGTGTCCGCGTCGATCATGGTGCCGGAGCAGACCCAGTCGACGCGGTCGGGGGTCGCCGGGTCGCCGTCGTCGTCCCAGGTGGCCACGAGTGCGCCCACCTCGGTGCGTTCGGGGGCGGGGGTGGCGTTGTAGGAGTTGACGGCGGAGGACGGCAGCGCGGTGGCGAGCACGGTGGCACAGGCCGCGGCGGTGACGGCGAAGGCGCGTACGGAGGTCAAGAGAAACCCTTCTGCGGGTGGGACGGGTCTTCTCCTGTGGGGGTGGGCGCCAGTGAAATGCCCGGAGGGCGGCCGCGACAAGAGCGCGCCCGCCTCTCCAGGGTTTTCCCTACGTCGGGCGGCACGCCGGTGAGTACGGCGTCCGGCCCGGCGGTCAGTTCGCGGCGCGGATGAGTTCCTCGTCGCCCGGCTTGACGTCGCGCAGCAGGCAGGTCAGCCGGGCCGTGCACACCCTTTTGTCGCTTTCGTCCGTGATGACGATCTCGTACGTGGCGGTCGACCGCCCCCGGTGGACCGGTGCGGCCACACCGGTGACCAGCCCGGAGCGCACCCCGCGGTGGTGGGTGCAGTTCAGGTCGACACCCACGGCGATCTTGGAGCTGCCGCCGTGCAGCATCGACCCGATCGAGCCCAGGGTCTCGGCCAGCACCGCGGAGGCCCCGCCGTGCAGCAGCCCGTAGGGCTGGGTGTTGCCTTCCACCGGCATCGTGCCGACGACCCGGTCCGCCGACGCCTCGGAGATCTGGACGCCCATCCGGTTCCCGAGGTGGCCCGCGGAGAACAGGGCCAGGAGGTCCACGCCGAGCGCGGCGTACTCGTCGATGACCTCTTGCGGGAACTTCACATGCTGCTGCTCACCCATTGGGCCCTGCTCCGTTCGTCCTCGTCACTCGGCTGCCTGCTTCACTGAGCGAACGCTCAGTCGGTCGCCGATTGTTCCAGACGCACCACGACGGACTTGCTGGCCGGGGTGTTGCTGGTGTCCGCCGTGGCATCCAGCGGCACCAGGACGTTGGTCTCCGGGTAGTACGCGGCCGCGCAGCCCCGGGCCGTCGGGTAGTGCACGACACGGAAACCGGGTGCACGGCGCTCCACACCGTCCTTCCACTCGCCGACCAGGTCGACGTACGACCCGTCCGCCAGCTTCAGGGCCCGCGCGTCCTCGGGGTGGACCAGCACCACCCGGCGGCCGTTCCTGATGCCCCGGTAGCGGTCGTCGAGCCCGTAGATCGTGGTGTTGTACTGGTCGTGCGAACGCAGCGTCTGCAGCAGCAGGCGGCCCTCGGGCAGCCGCGGGTACTCCACGGGCGCGGCGGTGAAGTTGGCCTTGCCGGTGGCCGTGGGGAAGCGGCGCTCGTCGCGCGGGGCGTGGGGGAGCGCGAAGCCTCCCGGGCGGGCCACGCGCGCGTTGAAGTCCTCGAAGCCCGGGATCACGCGCGCGATGCGGTCCCGGATCGTCGCGTAGTCCTTCTCGAACTCCTCCCACGGAGTGCGGCTGTTCTCGCCGAGCACGCGGCGGGCCAGCCGGCTGACGATGGCCGGCTCCGACAGCAGATGCCGGCTCGCGGGCTCCAGGCGCCCCCGGGAGGCGTGCACCATGCCCATCGAGTCCTCCACCGTCACGAACTGCTCGCCGCTGCCCTGCAGATCGCGCTCGGTGCGGCCGAGCGTCGGCAGGATCAGGGCACGCGCGCCCGTGACCGCGTGGCTGCGGTTCAGCTTCGTCGACACGTGCACGGTCAGCCGGGCCCGTCGCACGGCCGCCTCGGTGACGTCCGTGTCGGGGGACGCCGCGACGAAGTTGCCGCCCATGGCGAAGAAGACCTTCGCCTCGCCGTCGCGCAGAGCGCGGATGGCGCGCACGACGTCATAGCCGTGCCGTCGCGGGGGCGTGAAGCCGAACTCCTTCTCCAAGGCGTCCAGAAAGGCCGGGGCGGGCCGCTCGAAGATGCCCATCGTGCGGTCGCCCTGCACGTTCGAGTGCCCGCGCACCGGGCACACGCCCGCGCCCGGGCGGCCGATGTTGCCGCGCAGCAGGAGGAAGTTGACGACCTCGCGGATCGTGGGGACGGAGTGCTTGTGCTGGGTGAGGCCCATCGCCCAGCACACGATGGTGCGCCGCGAGCCGAGAACCATCCGCAGGGCCTTCTCGATCTCCTCCCGGGTCAGACCGGTCGCCGTGAGCGTCTCGTCCCAGTCGGCGGCGCGGGCGGCCTCGGCGAACTCCTCGTAGCCGTGCGTGTGCTCCCGCACGAACGTCTCGTCGACCGCGCCGTCCGTCTGGAGGATCAGCTTGTTCAGCAGCCGGAACAGCGCCTGGTCGCCGCCGATGCGGATCTGCAGGAAGAGGTCGGTGAGCGCCGCGCCCTTGAGCATGCCCTGCGGGGTCTGCGGATTCTTGAAGCGCTCCAGGCCCGCCTCGGGCAGCGGATTGACGCTGATGATCTTCGCGCCTCCGGCCTTGGCCTTCTCCAGCGCGGACAGCATGCGCGGGTGGTTCGTCCCCGGGTTCTGCCCGGCGACGATGATCAGATCGGCCTTGTGGAGGTCCTCCAGCAGGACGCTGCCCTTGCCGATGCCGATCGTCTCCGACAGGGCCGAGCCGGACGACTCGTGGCACATGTTCGAGCAGTCGGGCAGGTTGTTCGTGCCGAGCTCGCGCGCGAACAGCTGGTAGAGGAACGCGGCTTCGTTGCTGGTACGGCCGGAGGTGTAGAAGACGGCCTCGTCCGGGGAGGCCAGCGCCTCGATCTCCTCACCGATGATGTCGAAGGCGCGCTCCCAGGTGACCGGCTCGTAGTGCGAGCCGCCCTCGGGCAGGTACATGGGGTGGGTGAGCCGGCCCTGCTGCCCGAGCCAGTAGCCGCTGCGACCGGCCAGACCGGCGACCGGGTGCGCGGCGAAGAACTCGGGCGTGACCCGGCGCAGGGTGGCCTCCTCGGCCACGGCCTTGGCGCCGTTCTCGCAGAACTCCGCCTTGTGCCGGTGCTCCGGCTCGGGCCAGGCGCAGCCGGGGCAGTCGAAGCCGTCCTTCTGGTTCACGCTCAGCAGCGTCAGCGCGGTGCGCCGCACACCCATCTGCTGCTGGGCGATCCGCAGGGTGTGCCCGATCGCCGGGAGCCCGGCGGCCGCGTGCTTCGGGCCGGCGACCTGCGGCGCGTCCTGGACCGGATCGCTCGTGGGCGGCTTCGACGCCATCGCACACTCCCCTTCGACTGCGCTGTGAGACAAGCCTCCGAATCCTCCCACGCCCCGGTGACAGCGGATACGGGCGGGCCGGGGGGGAAGCGGGGGAGCCCGGGGCCCACCATGGGGGGCATGCCCGAGCGCGGCACTCGCGGGCGTGCCCGGGCCCGGCAGTCGCGCGCGGGGGCGAGTGGGGCGTGCCCGAGCCCGGCACCCGCGGGGGCGGGACCGAGTGTCAGTGGGGCGTGGCAGGATCGGGGGCGTGGCAGAGACAGCATCGAAGACGACCGACCAGACCTCCGGCGGCAGCCGGCCGCGACTGATGCTCATGGACGGGCACTCGCTGGCCTACCGCGCGTTCTTCGCGCTGCCCGCGGAGAACTTCACCACCGCGACGGGCCAGCCGACGAACGCGATCTACGGCTTCGCGTCGATGCTCGCCAACACGCTGCGCGACGAGGCGCCCACGCACTTCGCGGTCGCCTTCGACGTCTCCCGCAAGACCTGGCGGTCCCAGGAGTTCACGGAGTACAAGGCGAACCGCTCCAAGACCCCGGACGAGTTCAAGGGCCAGGTCGATCTGATCTGCGAGCTGCTGGACGCGATGGGTGCCGCCCGCTTCGCGGTGGACGGCTTCGAGGCGGACGACGTCATCGCAACGCTCGCCACCCAGGCCGAGGCCGAGGGCTTCGAGGTGCTGATCGTCACAGGCGACCGCGACTCGTTCCAGCTGGTCAGCGAGCACACCACGGTGCTGTACCCGACCAAGGGCGTCTCCGAGCTGACCCGGTTCACCCCGGAGAAGGTGTTCGAGAAGTACGGACTGACGCCCGCGCAGTACCCCGACTTCGCGGCCCTGCGCGGCGACCCCTCGGACAACCTGCCCGGCATCCCCGGCGTCGGTGAGAAGACCGCCGCGAAGTGGATCAACCAGTTCGGTTCCTTCGCGGAGCTCGTCGAGCGCGTCGAGGAGGTCAAGGGCAAGGCCGGCCAGAACCTCCGCGACCACCTGGAGTCCGTCAAGCTCAACCGCCGGCTCACCGAACTGGAGCGCCGCGTCGAGCTGCCCAAGGGGGTCACCGAGCTGGAGCGCGCGCCGTACGACCGCAAGGCCGTCGCGATGGTCCTGGACACCCTGGAGATCCGCAACCCGTCGCTGCGCGAGCGGCTCTTCGCCGTCGACCCCGGCGCCGAGGAGGCCGAGACCACCCCGATCAGCGCCGAGGGCGTGGAGCTGGACGGCACGGTGCTCGGCACCGGCGAGCTGTCCGCCTGGCTCACCGAGCACGGCACGCAGCCCCTCGGCATCGCCACGGTCGACACCTGGGCCCTCGGCACCGGCTCCGTCGCCGAGGTCGCCCTCGCCGCGCCCGGAGGGCCCGCCGCCTGGTTCGACCCCTCCCAGCTGGACGAGGCAGACGAGCGGGCCTTCGCGGCCTGGCTCTCCGACGCCGAGCGGCCGAAGGTCTTCCACAACGCCAAGGGCGCCATGCGGGTCTTCGCCGAGCACGGCTGGAGCGTCGAGGGCGTGCGCATGGACACCGCGCTCGCCGCGTACCTGGTCAAGCCGGGCCGCCGCTCCTTCGACCTGGACGCGCTGTCCCTGGAGTACCTGCACCGTGAGCTGACCCCGGCCGCCGCGGCCGACGGCCAGCTCGCCTTCGGCGCGGACGACGCCGCCGAGGCCGAGGCCCTGATGATCCAGGCCCGGGCCGTCCTCGACCTGGGCCAGGCCTTCGAGAGCCGTCTGGAGGAGGTCGGCGCCGCCGACCTGCTGCGCGACATGGAGCTGCCCACGTCCGTGCTGCTCGCCCGCATGGAGCGGCACGGCATCGCGGCGGACCGGTCCCACCTGGAGGCCATGGAGCAGATGTTCGCCGGCGCCGTCCAGCAGGCGGTCAAGGAGGCCCACGCGGCGGCCGGGCACGAGTTCAACCTGGGCTCGCCCAAGCAGCTCCAGGAAGTCCTGTTCGGCGAGCTGGCGCTGCCCAAGACCAAGCGGACCAAGACCGGCTACACCACGGACGCCGACGCTCTCGCCTGGCTCGCCACGCAGACGGACAGCGAACTGCCGGTGATCATGCTCCGGCACCGCGAGCAGGCCAAGCTCCGCGTCACCGTCGAGGGCCTGATCAAGACGATCGCCGCGGACGGCCGCATCCACACGACCTTCAACCAGACCGTCGCCGCCACCGGCCGCCTCTCCTCCACCGACCCGAACCTGCAGAACATTCCGGTCCGCACCGACGAGGGCCGCGCCATCCGCCGCGGCTTCGTCGTCGGCGAGGGCTTCGAGTCGCTGATGACGGCCGATTACAGCCAGATCGAACTGCGCGTGATGGCGCACCTCTCCGAGGACGAGGGCCTGATCGAGGCGTTCACCTCCGGCGAGGACCTGCACACCACGGCCGCCTCCCAGGTCTTCGCGGTCGAGCCGACCGCCGTCGACGCCGAGATGCGCCGCAAGATCAAGGCCATGTCGTACGGCCTGGCGTACGGCCTCTCCGCCTTCGGCCTCTCCCAGCAGCTGAACATCGAGGCGGCGGAGGCCCGCGCCCTGATGGACGCCTACTTCGAGCGGTTCGGCGGCGTACGGGACTATCTGCGGCGGGCGGTCGACGAGGCCCGGGCGACGGGCTACACGGCGACGCTCTTCGGACGCCGCCGCTACCTGCCCGACCTCAACAGCGACAACCGCCAGCGCCGCGAGGCCGCCGAGCGCATGGCCCTCAACGCGCCGATCCAGGGCACGGCGGCCGACATCGTCAAGATCGCCATGCTCAAGGTGGACGACGCGCTGCGGGAAGCCGGCCTCGCCTCCCGCATGCTCCTCCAGGTCCACGACGAGATCGTGCTGGAGGTCGCCCCCGGGGAGCGGGCGTCCGCCGAGGAACTGGTCCGCAGGGAGATGGCGAACGCCGTCGACCTCCGTGTCCCCCTGGGCGTCTCGGTGGGTTCGGGCGCGGACTGGGAGTCGGCAGCCCACTAGCCGCCGCGCGGCAGGGCCGGGTCGCTCCCGCAGTCCGGTGCCCGGCCGGGGTGCTCCTGCGCCTCGGCCGGGGCGCTCGGGTTCCCCGTGCGGGCAACGCGCCGGGGTCCCGGCCGGGCCCGGGGGAGCAGGATGCCCCAGCCGCCCACCGGCCCTGCCCCTCCCCACGTGAACCGTCACTCGCGTGGCCCCCGAGAAGGCGCCCCCTCCCCGGGGGGTCGCAAAGATGCGGGGCATGGGTATACGCACGTTCCTCAGCCGCACGGGCCCAGGCGTGGCATCGCAGCCGGTCCCGGCGTTCGAGGCCGCCGCGAGTACGGTTCGTGTCCCCGTCACCTTCGGCACGGCCCTGCGCCGCGCGACGGCGGACCTCCGACAGCGTCTGGCCGTCGGCGGACGGCGCCCCTTCGGCGGTGCCGGTCCTGTTGCCGGCACGGCTCTCCCCGGTGCAGTCGGCCCGACCGCCGCTCCTGCCCTCGCCGGGGCCGACGATCCGGCCGCTCCGACCGGTCTCGTCGGCACCGACGCCCTGGTCGCTCTGACCGCTCTCGTCGGCACCAAGGCCGTGGTGGACCTCGCCGGCGTCGTCGATCCCGCCGCCCTGGCCGGTCTCGTCGCCGGCGCGACCACGCCGGCCAGGAGCGGTCCACAGCCCGTCACCGGCCCCGCTCCCGTCGAGATCCGGTTCCCCGGCACGCCCGGCATACCCGGCGGCCAGGGCAAACCCTCCCGCCCCTGGGTCCGGTTGGCCCGCGGCTACCTCACCCTCGTTCTCACGCTGCTCCCGCGTCCCCGCCCCGCGCACACCACCATCACCGTGTACATCACGACGAACGGCGGCGCCGTCAGCGAGCGGCCGGGCGGCTCGGCTCCGTAGCCGCGGCGGGGGCGGGATCGACGGGAACCGGAACCGGACGCCGCACCCGGACCGCCATGGCGTAGAGCAGCAGCGCGGGGACGAGCCCCGCGCCCGCGCCGAAGCACACCGTCGGAATGATCTCCCACGGTTTCGCGGCCGAGCCCCAGTACGCCCACCACCGTGACGCCCGCTGCACCGCACCCACCACGGCGAAGCCGCAGATCACGGCCGCGGCCGCCCACCGGTCCCGGTACGCCAGCACGGGGATCCCCACCGGCTCGCCCCCCGGCGCCCGCCGCAGCGCGTGCACCACGAACACGGCGATCACCACCGCGGCCACCGCCGAACCGCCGTACTGCAGGTACCAGTACAGCGGTGAGCCCGCCACCTCCCGGCCCAGCACCGGGAACAGCCGCATCCCCCACCGGTCGAGATGCGTGAACGCGTCCCAGACCACATGGGTCGACGCCCCGAGCACCGCGGAGGCGTACCACCGCGCCACCAGCGACGGCCGCACCCGCGCGCGCGGCGCCCCGCACCGCAGCAGGGCCGCAACCCGCGCCTGCCGGGTCCGCGGCAGCAACGCGACGAGCGGTTCACGCACCAGCAGCCACAACCCCACCAGCGCCCAGGCGATGAGCACATCGACCGTGAACACACCGGGGAACCCGTGCGTGACGTCGCCGAACTCCATGGCCTCGGGAAGGACACTCGCCGCGTAGTAGGTCATGTCGGGCGCGAAGGAACCCGCCACGAGCACGGCGGGCACCAGCGGGCCCCGGCCGGTGCCGTCGGCGCGGACGGCGGGCAGCACGGCTGCCGCATGGCTCAGCGTGAACGGCAACTCGGCTCCTCGCGACGGTCGTTGCACCGGGCCGGAGCGCCCGGCGGTCAGTGGCCCAGTATGCGGGATGTCGCCCTGCCGACCGGCGTCACCACCGCACATGACCACCTGGTGAAAAACGGTCACGAACGGGTGCCCGGTCAAAAGAAGTTGCCGTAGGGTCGCCAGAGTCGCCGCGCGGGGAGCGCGTCGAATGCGCGACGGCGGTAAAGAGGAAAGCACGCACGAGAACAGAGTTGTGGCTGTCGGAGGGCAACCCCTCGGGCGGTTGGATCGTCACAACAGGGCGGACACTGCAGACGTAGACGGACGCTCGGGCGTCCACGGGAGGGGTTCACTCTATGGCGGCGCAATTCGGCAGGAGGCTCTGCAAAGGGGCGGCGACGACCGCCGTGGCCGCGGTAGCGGTCGCGGCCCTGTCCGCCTCTCAGGCTCCGGGCGTGAACGACCACGGCAGACAGACCGCCGCCGACGCCACACCCTCCCCCGAAGTGAATGCCTCCCGCGGCAGCGCCACCGGCAACTCGCCGTACTACACGGACCTGCCCCCGCTGAAGAGCCCGAACCCGTCGCCGACCACGGGCCCCGGCCCCGGCGGCACGGGCACGACGGAAGCCGGCATCCCCGCGACCGTCCTCGACGCCTACAAGAAGGCGGAGGCCTCGCTGCGCGAGTCCAAGCCCGGCTGCAACCTGCCCTGGCAACTCCTCGCGGCCATCGGCCGGGTGGAGTCGGGGCAGGCGCGCGGCGGCCGCGTCGACGCCGACGGCACCACCATCAAGAAGATCCTCGGGCCGCAGCTCGACGGCAACGGCTTCGCCCTCATCAAGGACACCGACGACGGCGCGTACGACGGCAACAGCTCGTACGACCAGGCCGTCGGCCCCATGCAGTTCATCCCCTCCACCTGGGCCTGGGCCGGCCGCGACGGCAACGCCGACGGCAAGAAGGACCCGAACAACATCTACGACGCAGCGCTCGCCGCCGGCCACTACCTGTGCCGCAACAACTGGGACCTGTCCCGGCAGGACGACCTGGACCGGGCGATCCTCAGCTACAACAACTCGCGCGACTACCTCAGCCTCGTCATGAGGTGGCTGGATTACTACCGCAAGGGCACCCACGAGGTCCCGGACGGCACCGGCACCCTGCCCGACAACCGCAGCGACGACGGCGCGGGCGCGAGCCCGGCGCCCACCACGCCGGGCGTCACCCCACCGGGTGTGACCTCTCCGGGCGGCTCGAAGCCCAAGCCGCCCGTCTCGGGCCCCGGCAGGCCCGAGAAGCCCGGCGGCGGCGGTACGACGACCCCGAAGCCGCCCACCTCGCCGCCCGCCGGCACCCCGTCGTCGCCTCCCGCGACGCCGCCCACCCCCACCGACACGGTGGACCACCTGGAGGACGCCGGTACCGGAAAGCTCGCGGCCATGGCCGGCGACGCGTTCGACCGGCGGATCAGCACCCGCGCCGAGACCGAGGCGGGCAAGGCCGTCGCCAAGGTCAGGGTCCGCTTCACCATCGTCGGCGACACGGACACCACGTTCACCGGCGGCGAGAGCGTGGCCACGGTCGCCACCAACAGCTCCGGTGTGGCCGTGGCGCCCGCCCTCGTAGCGGGGGAGGAGACCGGCGCCGTCACCATCCGCGCCACGGTGGTGGGGCGGACCGTCCCGGGCCTCGACTACAAGGCCACCGTGACCGAGCGCGCGGCAGACGCCCTCGTCCGTACCGGTGACGCCGCACTGACCTGCGCCCCCGGCGGGGAGTTCGCTAGCCGGGTCGAGGTGAAGGCGACCTACAAGGGCGCCGTCGCCGACGGCGTCGCGGCCACCGCCACGCTGATCAAGTCGGCGGACGACCCGACCGTCGCCGACAAGGGCCCCTACTTCAAGGACGCCGACGGCAAGACCGTCCGCACCCTCACGGGTCTGAAGACGGACGCGAAGGGCCTGCTGAAACTGCCCGGGCTGTACGCCGACGACACCACCGGCACGTTCCTGCTCCGCGTCACCACGGCAGGCGGGGCGACGCTCACGGTCGAACTGACCGTGGCCGCTGCCGAGACGTCCTCGCCGAGCCCGTCGGCCAGCCCGAGCGCGTAGCTCTCAGGTACGACAGACGACGCCCCTCCTTACAAGGAGGGGCGTTGTTGTGTGTGCAACGTGTTCTCATCTCCGTCGCGCGTTGCTACGGTGCCGAGGAACCTGACGGGGCATCAGTTCCCCCCGTTCCGACCCGTGGGGAGGTTCCGCATGCGCGCTCTCATCGCCGCCGCCACCGGTCTGGCCCTCGCGTTCGCCGTGATCCTGACGCTGACCGCCCTCGGCTCCCCGTCCGGCGGGACGTCCCCGAAGCCGCTGCTGACGACCGTGCCCGCACACCCCTGACCGCCCGCCCGGGAGGGAGGCCGAGATGCGCCGCAAGGCCGGCCTGGTCCTGCTCGCCCTCGCCGTGTTCTTCGCGGCGCTGTCCCCGCTGTTGCGCTGGTACGCCTTCCCGCGCCTCGCCAAGGTTCCCGCGAACCAGTACCAGGACATGGTCCTGGAGGCGAAGGACGCCACCCTCCTCGACTACGGCACGATGAAGGCGAAGAAGGTCTCCAAGGTCACGATCGTCCAGACCCTCAAAGGCGACGTGGAGGCCTCCGAGCGGATCGAGGAGTCGGCGGGCCGGGACGTCGTCGTCTGGGACGGCCTGTCCTACGTCGTCGGCCCCGACGGGGCGATGGTCTCCAAGATCCCCGAGCGCTACATCTTCGACGCCCACACCCAGGAGCCCGTCCACGCCACCGGCGAGATGGTCGACGGCGACCCGGTGCGCCGCCGGGGCATCGAGTTCAAGTGGCCCTTCCTGACAGAGAAACGGGACTACGAGTACTTCGACGCCCAGGCCCGCGTCACCGCGCCCATCGCCTACCAGGGCACCCGTGACTTCCGGGGCCTGGAGGTCTACTACTTCGAGCAGACCATCCCCTGGACCAAGGTGAAGATCCCCAGGAGCCTGCCCGTCAAGGGCCTCACCCCCGAGGCGGTGGCGCAGACCGGCACGACCCGCTGGTACACCACGGTCCGCAGGTTCTGGGTCGAACCCCTCACCGGCGCGCCCGTCTACGGGGAGGAGATCCACCGGGAGGAACTGCGCGGAGGCAGCCTCCTCGGCGACCGCGAAAAGGTGACCGCGTTCGCCGGACACGTGAAGATGCGTGAGGACTACATCGCGCACACCGTCGACCTGGTGAAGTCCCAGCGGCTGCTCGTCCTGCTCATGACCTCCTACCTGCCGTGGGGCTTCCTGGCTCTCGGCGTACTCCTGCTGATCCTCGCCCTGTACCTGGAGGCCCGCGGCCGCCGCCCCTCCGGCCCGGCCTCCACGGCGGCCGGGAGACCCTCGTCGGTCAGCGCCTGAGCCGCGCGTTGGTGTGCCGCGTCGGCTCGGCGCCCGCCGGGTCCTCGGGCCACGGATGCTTCGGATACCGCCCCCGCAGCTCCGCCCGCACCCCCTTGTAGCCGTCCCGCCAGAACGAGGCGAGGTCGGCGGTGACGGCGGCAGGCCGCCCGGCCGGGGACAGCAGATGCACGAGCAGCGGCACCCCGGCCACCCGGGGCGACTCCTGGAGCCCGAACATCTCCTGCAGCTTCACCGCCAGGACGGGCTGCTCGGGCCGCGACCAGTCGATCCGGACCCTCGACCCGCTCGGCACCGTCCACCGCTCAGGCGCCAGCTCGTCGAGCCGTCCCGCCTGACCGGAAGCCCACGGCAGCAGCCGGGCGAGTGCCTCCCCGGCGTCGATCCGCGCCAGATCGGCCCGCCGCCGGGCCCGGCCCAGCTCCGGCTCCAGCCACTCCTCCACGCGCGCGTGGAGCGCCTCGTCGGACACGTCCGGCCAGGGCTCACCGAGATGCAGCCGCAGGAACGCGAGCCGCTGCCGCAGGACGCCGGCCTCCGCCGACCACCGCAGCAACCCGAACCCCTCCCGCCGCAGCCCGTCGAGCAACGCACCGCGCACGAGGCCCGCGTCGGCGTCCCGCAGCGCCCGCACGGTCAGCTCCACGGCTCCCAGCCGCTCCACCCGCCGCGCCACGACGTCCCCGCCGTCCCACCCGACCTCGTCCCGCTCCTCCAGCAGCGCCCCCGCGGCGAACCGGGCCACGTCCTCGTCCACCACCGCCCCCGACTGCACGCGCGCGTGCCCCCGGCCGACGGGCCGGTCCGCCACGGCGACGGCCACCCACTCCGCACCCCGCAGCGCACTCCCCGCGCCGGCCTCCGCCCGCGTTCCGGACACCATCAGGTGCGAGCCGCCATCGGCCCTGGCGACCCGCTCGGGAAAGGCGAGCGCGGCGACGAGGCCCACTCGGCGCTCCTCGGTGAGTTTCCCGAGAACCTCTGTCCCGGCCTCCGGACGCCGGTCGCGGACGGGTGGGTGGGAGATCTCCCCGACGGCGGCCCGCAGCCGCCGGACCTCACTGCGCCACCGCGCGGCATAGGCGTCGCCCCCATGCCGAGCACGACGCAAGGCGCCCGCCAGATCATCGCCGTACTCCCGCGGAGCCTCCTCGCTCAGCAGGGCGACCACCTCAGCGGCCCGCTCGGCCCCGACAAGGGGGGCGGAGTCGAGCAGCGCCCGCCCCAGTCGGGGATGCGCCCCCACCCGGCTCAGCCGGACTCCCCGCTCCGTGGCCCGTCCGGAGGAGTCGACCGCACCCACCGCCGTCAGGACGTCCCGCGCCGCCGCCATCGCCCCACTCGGCGGCCCGTCCAGCAGCGCGAGCCCGGACGCGTCCGGATCCCCCCAGCACGCCACCTGCAGCGCGAACGCCGTCAGGTCGGCCACCTTGATCTCCGGCGACGGATACCGCGGCAGCCGCGCGTCCTCGGCCTCCGCCCAGCACCGGTACACCGCCCCGGGCGCCTCACGTCCGGCCCGCCCCGCCCGTTGCCACCCGGCGGCCTGCGACGCCCGTACCGTCGTCAGCGCGCTCAGCCCGCGCGCGTGGTCCACCCTCGGCTCGCGCGCCAGCCCCGAATCCACCACCACCCGCACCCCGGGCACGGTCAGCGACGACTCCGCGACGGACGTGGCCAGCACGACCCGCCGCCGCTCCCCGGGCACCAGCACCGCGTCCTGCACGGCAGCCGGCGCCCTCCGGTGCACCTGGAGCACCTCCAGGTCCCCGAGACCGCCGAGCTGCCCGGCGACCCGGGCGATCTCCCCCACGCCCGGCAGGAAACACAGCACGTCCCCGTCCCGCTCGGTCAGGGCCCGGCGGACCACGGCCGCCACATGCGTCAGCAACGCCGGATCGACCCGCATCCCGTGCGGCGGGCGGACGGGCCGCGCCGGAGGCGCCCACACGGTCTCGACCGGGTGAGCGGTCCCCTGTGCCTCGACCACCGGCGCTCCGCCCAGCAGCCGCGCCCACCCCTGCGCGTCGGTCGTCGCCGAGGCGGCCACCAGCCGCAGCTCCGGCCGCAGCGTCTGCCGCACGTCCCACAGGAACGCCGCCGCGGTGTCCGCGTCCAGGTGCCGCTCGTGGCACTCGTCGAGCACCACCACGTCGGCACCGGCCAGCTCCTGGTCCCGTTGCAGCCGCTGCACCAGCACACCGGTGGTCACGACCTCCACGCGCGTGTGCCGCCCGACGGCACGCTCCCCGCGCACGGTGTAGCCGACGCTCTCGCCGGGCTTCTCACCCAGCAGCCACGCCATCCGCCGCGCCGCCGCCCGGGCCGCGATCCGCCGCGGCTCGGCGACGACCACCCGCCGCCCGGGCCCCTCCCCGAGCAGCCCTGCGAGGGCCAGTGGCACCAGGGTCGTCTTGCCGGTGCCGGGCGGCGCCACCAGGACGGCGGTGCCGTGCCCCTCCAGGGCGTCGGCCAGGGCGGGCAGGGCACCGCGTACGGGCAGGGCTTCCAGGGCGTCGTAACGGATCACGCCCTCAGTGTCGTACGCGCGGGAAGAGGTCCCACGCGCGCGTGCTCCGGTCCCGCTCAGTCCCGCTCGCAGACGAAGATCGCCGTGCCGGGGATCAGGTTCCCGCGCAGCGGTGACCAGCCGCCCCACTCCGAGGTGTTCCACGCGGGCCACTCCGGCTCCACCAGGTCGACCAGGCGGAAGCCCGAGGCGACGACGTCCCGGACGCGGTCGCCGATCGTGCGGTGGTGCTCGACGTAGACCGCCCGGCCCTCCTCGTCCTGCTCGACGTACGGCGTGCGGTCGAAGTACGAGGCCGAGATCGAGAGACCCTCGGGCCCCGGCTCGTCCGGGAAGGCCCAGCGGATCGGGTGCGTCACCGAGAAGACCAGACGTCCCCCGGGCCGGAGCACCCGGCGCACCTCGCGCAGGACCTGACGCGGATCGGCGACGAAGGGCAGTGCCCCGTACGCCGAGCAGGCCAGGTCGAACGAGGCGTCGGCGAAGGGGAGCGCGCCCGCGTCGGCGCACACCAGGGGGAAGGAACCGCCGATGCGCAGCGCGTGCTGGAGCTGCCGGTGCGAGATGTCAAGGGCGACGGGGCGCGCCCCCTGGGCGGTCAGCCAGCGCGAGCACTGGGCGGCGCCGGCGCCGATCTCCAGGACGTCCCGGCCCTTCAGCTCCTCCGGCGGGCCGAGCAGCTCGGCCTCCACCTCGTCCAGCCCCTCGGGACCCCACACGAAGCGGTCGTCGCCGAGGAAGGTGCCGTGCTCGGTCTGGTACTCGTCCGCGTTGCGGTCCCACCAGCCACGATTGGCCCGGGAGCTTTCCGTGACATCGGCATCGCGCCGGGTGGCCTCGGGTTCGGACGCTTCGGACTCTTGGATGATCGGCTCCCTCGTACTAGTGTGCGGGCACTGCCGTCCGGCCGGTCCCGGCGGTGTCGTAAGGGGGGCGTCGCGCGCCGCGCGTGGCCTCGGACGACACGACTTGTGCCGGATATGCGGCGTTCGCCCCGCGTGGGCGGCTTCGCGCATTGACCCCGCCCGGCTGCCCCCGTATGCTACAAGTTGCGCTGCGGGCCTGCGCACCTCAGACGTAGCAGGCTGCGCTCGCATCTGTATGTATGTCCCCTCGGTTGTCGAGGCGCCGCCGTTTCTGAGTGGCGCTTCCTTGGCTGTCCGGCTTCTGCAGAGCGAAACGGGCTCCCGGCGTAGCAGTACCTACGACTTCAATGTCCGTACCGGAGCCCTTTCCCACATGACGAGCAGCACCGAGACCACCGCCACCACCCCGCAGGTAGCGGTCAACGACATCGGTAACGAGGAAGCCTTCCTCGCCGCGATCGACGAGACGATCAAGTACTTCAACGACGGCGACATCGTCGACGGCGTCATCGTGAAGGTCGACCGGGACGAGGTCCTGCTCGACATCGGTTACAAGACCGAAGGTGTGATCCCGAGCCGCGAGCTCTCGATCAAGCACGACGTCGACCCCAACGAGGTCGTCGCCGTCGGTGACGAGATCGAGGCCCTCGTCCTTCAGAAGGAGGACAAGGAAGGCCGCCTGATCCTCTCGAAGAAGCGCGCCCAGTACGAGCGTGCCTGGGGCACCATCGAGAAGATCAAGGAAGAGGACGGGATCGTCACCGGTACCGTCATCGAGGTCGTCAAGGGTGGTCTCATCCTCGACATCGGCCTCCGTGGCTTCCTCCCGGCCTCCCTGGTCGAGATGCGCCGCGTCCGCGACCTCCAGCCCTACGTGGGCAAGGAGCTCGAGGCGAAGATCATCGAGCTGGACAAGAACCGCAACAACGTGGTCCTGTCCCGCCGTGCCTGGCTGGAGCAGACCCAGTCCGAGGTCCGCCAGACGTTCCTCACCACCCTCCAGAAGGGTCAGGTCCGTTCCGGCGTCGTCTCCTCGATCGTCAACTTCGGTGCCTTCGTGGACCTGGGTGGCGTCGACGGTCTGGTCCACGTCTCCGAGCTCTCCTGGAAGCACATCGACCACCCGTCCGAGGTTGTCGAGGTCGGCCAGGAAGTCACCGTCGAGGTTCTCGACGTGGACATGGACCGCGAGCGTGTCTCCCTGTCGCTGAAGGCGACCCAGGAAGACCCGTGGCAGCAGTTCGCCCGCACCCACCAGATCGGCCAGGTCGTGCCCGGCAAGGTCACGAAGCTGGTTCCGTTCGGTGCGTTCGTCCGCGTGGACGAGGGCATCGAGGGTCTGGTCCACATCTCCGAGCTGGCCGAGCGTCACGTGGAGATCCCGGAGCAGGTCGTCCAGGTCAACGACGAGATCTTCGTCAAGGTCATCGACATCGACCTCGAGCGCCGTCGCATCAGCCTCTCGCTGAAGCAGGCCAACGAGTCCTTCGGTGCCGACCCGGCCGCGGTCGAGTTCGACCCGACCCTGTACGGCATGGCCGCGTCCTACGACGACCAGGGCAACTACATCTACCCCGAGGGCTTCGACCCCGAGACCAACGACTGGCTCGAGGGCTACGAGACCCAGCGCGAGGCGTGGGAGACCCAGTACGCCGAGGCGCAGCAGCGCTTCGAGCAGCACCAGGCGCAGGTCATCAAGTCCCGCGAGGCGGACGAGAAGGCCGCTGCCGAGGGTGGCGAAGCCGCCGCTCCGGCCGCGTCCGGTGGCGGTTCGTACTCCTCCGAGGGCCCGGACAACTCCGGCGCGTTGGCCTCGGACGAGGCGCTGGCCGCGCTGCGCGAGAAGCTGGCCGGCGGGCAGAGCTGAACGCTCGCCGCTGAGGCATAGCCGATAGCCGAGGGGCCGTACCTTTCGAGGTGCGGCCCCTTGGTGTTGCTGTGAGCAGGCCTGTCGGTCGACTGCGGACCGGCCGGGGCTTGTCGCGCAGTTCCCCGCGCCCCTCAGGCAGGGCGTCGTCCCCGCCGCCAAGATCATGAATCTCCTCCCGCGGGAATGCCCGCGCCCGCGACGGCGTTGTCGAGTACGAACACGAGGAGGAGCGGTCACTGTGCTTGATCCGCAGGATTTGTACGCCTGGGAGCCGAAGGGGCTGGCCGTCGTCGACATGGCGCTGGCCCAGGAGTCGGCCGGACTTGTCATGCTCTACCACTTCGACGGATACATCGACGCGGGTGAGACGGGTGACCAGATCGTGGACCGGGTGCTCGGCTCCCTGCCTCATCAGGTCGTCGCCCGCTTCGATCACGACCGGCTCGTCGACTACCGCGCCCGCCGCCCGCTTCTGACGTTCAAGCGCGACCGCTGGAGCGATTACGAGGACCCCGCTCTCGAGGTGAGGCTCGTGCAGGACGCCACCGGTGCGCCCTTCCTGCTGCTGTCCGGCCCCGAGCCGGACGTGGAGTGGGAGCGCTTCGCCGCCGCCGTGAAGCAGATCGTGGAGCGGCTCGGTGTCCGCCTCTCCGTGAACTTCCACGGCATTCCCATGGGCGTCCCGCACACCCGGCCCGTCGGCCTCACCCCGCACGGCAACCGCACCGACCTCGTTCCGGGACACCCGAGCCCCTTCGAGGAGGCGCAGGTGCCCGGCAGCGCCGAGTCCCTCATCGAGTACCGCCTGCTCCAGGCCGGGCACGACGTCCTGGGCGTCGCCGCGCACGTCCCGCACTACATCGCCCGCTCCCCGTACCCGGACGCGGCCCTGACGGTCCTGGAGGCCATCACGGCGGCGACCGGACTGGTCCTGCCCGGTATCGCCCACTCCCTGCGTTCGGACGCCCACCGCACCCAGACGGAGATCGACCGGCAGATCCGCGAGGGCGACGAGGACCTCACCGCGCTCATCGACGGCCTGGAGCACCAGTACGACGCCGTCGCGGGCGCCGAGACCCGGGGCAACATGCTCGCCGAGCCGGTGGACATCCCCTCGGCGGACGAGATCGGCCAGGAGTTCGAGAAGTTCCTGGCGGAGCGAGAAGGCGAAGGCTGAACGGGACGGCGGCCGTTGAACGGGCGGATGACCGCTGACCGGGCCGGTGACTGAACGGGCGGGCGTCGGATGGCCGGGAAGGCGACGACCGACGCCCTGCCCGGGCGAGGGGCTTGTCCATGGCAGGGCCTAAGCTGCGGGCATGCTGAAGGTGGGCCTGACCGGCGGGATCGGCGCCGGCAAGAGCGAGGTGTCCCGGCTGCTCGTCGCGTGCGGGGCCGTGCTGATCGACGCGGACCGCATCGCGCGTGAGGTCGTCGCCCCCGGGACGCCGGGGCTCGCCTCGGTCGTCGAGGCCTTCGGGGAGGAGATCCTCGCCGCCGACGGCAGCCTGGACCGGCCCCGCCTTGGTGCCATCGTCTTCGGCGACCCGGAGAAACTCGCCGTGCTGAACTCGATCGTGCACCCTCTGGTGGGCGCCCGCTCCCGCGAGCTCGAGGAGGCCGCCGCCGAGGACGCGGTCGTCCTCCACGACGTCCCGCTCCTCACGGAGAACGGCCTGGCCCCGCTGTACGACCTGGTGATCGTCGTCGATGCGGACCCCGGGACCCAGCTCGACCGGCTCGTACGCCTGCGCGGCATGACCGAGGAGGACGCCCGCGCGCGCATGGCCGCCCAGGCGACGCGCGAGCAGCGCCGCCGGATCGCCGACATCGTGATCGACAACGACGTCCCGCTGGAGCGGCTGGAGCAGCGGGTGAAGGACGTGTGGGCCGAGCTGGTGCGCAGGTCACGCGCGTCCCGGCCGTCACCTGAGGAATAGCGGCACCGCGCGGGGGCGTTGAACCCGTGCAGTGAGGGAAGGACTCAGCCGTGCCCGAGACCAGCGGTCCGACCGGACGTACCCCGGAGACGCATGTCATCGACTTCCGTGCCGCCGAGCAACTGCTCGCAGCGCGGGATCCCAGGGGCGCGGTGAAGCTGCTCGACGGCGTCATCGCCACGCACCCGGAGAACACCGCGGCCCGACTGCTGCGGGCGCGTGCCTTCTTCGCGGCGGCGCAGCTGAGGCCGGCGGAGCTGGAGTTCCAGATCGTTCTGGAGCGGGAGCCGGACAACGCGTTCGCGCACTTCGCGCTCGCTCGTACGTATGAGCGCCAGGGTCGCCCGGACCAGGCGAAGCGCCACTTCCGCCTGGCGGCGGCGCTCGACCCGAATCCGGAGTTCCTGAGGGCGGCGCGCTTCGACTCGTGAGGGGCCTGCCCGGTGCGCCCCGCTCCTGGGGCGTGAGAGGCCTGCTCGGAGGGTGCTCTCAGGCGCGGTCGTCCGGCGGCTGGTAGGGCGGGATGTCGGGGCCCGGCTGGTAGTGCGGGCCCTGGCGGATGTGCCGCAGGACGACGGCCAGATCGACCGTGACGATCAGCAGCAGCACTCCGCAGGCGATCGCCCACCCGCTCCGCCCGGCGATGGCGAACGCCACGGTCCCGAAGAGCGCCCACACCAGCCCCCACAGGCTCAGCCAGAAGCGCGCCCGCAGGGCACTGCGCGCGGTCCTCGGCTCACTGCCGGTACGCATCGTCGATCACCACTCCTTCTTGCAACCTACTCCTCGTGGCGAGGGTGCACCAAGGGCGGCAAAGGTGCCGGTGGACGCTCCGGCGAGGCGCATGTGGACGCCCTCGCCGTCTCTTTCACCCGGTCGGGTGAAGGTGGAGGTTTGTGGAACGGGTGTGCGGACGCCGTCCGTTGTGCGGGCATGGAGACGACAATGCGTGAGGGATACGCGGGGACCGGGCCCGGGGCCATCACCCCGGACGGCTGCGCGGTGGAGCTGTACACCCGGCTGCCCATCGGGGAGGAACCGGATGTCATCGCGGCCGCGGTCCCCGAGGGCGCTCGCATTCTGGAGCTCGGGAGCGGGGTGGGGCGCATGACCCACGCCCTGCTGGAGCGGGGATTCACGGTCACCGCCGTGGACGAGTCCGCGGCCATGCTGGAGCGGGTGCGGGGCGCGCGGACGATATGCGCCCCGATCGAGGAGCTGGCACTGGGCGAGACGTTCGACGTGGTGCTGCTCGCGTCGTTCCTCGTGCACGCGGGAGACGCCGAGGTGCGGCGCGGCTTGCTCCGCACCTGCGTGCGCCATGTCGCGGAGGGCGGCTGCGTGCTGATCCAGCGGGAGGGGGAGGACTACCACGACAACGTTCCGCGCGAACGCAAGGACCCCAGCGGCTTCACTGTGCGGATCACCTCGTCGGAGCCGGTCGGCGATGGAGTCCGTTCGGTGCGCGCGGAGTACGAGTTCCCGGACGCGGTCTGGACCCAGACCTTCCGCGCGCGCCCTCTGACGGAGAAGCAGTTCGAGAAAGCGCTGGAGGAAGCGGGCCTGACGGTCGACCGATGTCTGACGGAGGACCGGACATGGGTACGGGCGGTGCCGACGGCCGAGGCCGCCGGAAGTGCGTGAAAACCGGCCCGGGGGAGCGGAGGCCGGGCGCCTGAGCCGGTACGACACGGTCGCGACCTCCCTGGCGCTGCTCGGGGACGCCGAACTGCGCGACCTGGTCGGCACAGCCGAGCCGTTGGGTGTCGGCATCGGGGGGGGAGATCGGTCCGGCTGGAGGTTTCCGGCACGCCGGTCTGACACCCGCCGAGGCCGGCTTCTACGAGGAGCACGACGCCTACGACCGCTGCTACACGGCCAGTTACCTCGTGAACTGGCTGATCACCGCCCTGTACGGCGGGGATTTGGAAACCCGTGAGGAGCTGATACGAGCGTGGGCCCGGGGGAGGCGAACGGCCGGAGCGCCGCCAGGGGCAGCCGAGATCCTCACACGCAACGCCCCGGTCGCGGCTGTGATGACCGACTTCTACCGCACCCTCCAGGAGGAAAGCCGGACGACCCCCTACCCGAGGGAGAGGCTCCACCTGCTTCGTCCGTGACCGGCAGGACGGGGCGGACAGCGCCGCGGTCACCCGTTCACTTCACGCTCCGGGCAGCGATGAGTTCCGAAGCGGGAGCCGGTCTACCTCTCCGACACCACCACGGACCACTGTGACCAGGAGACCCTCATGTCCGAGACCACCGCTGCCGTCCCGGCCGACACCACCCCTGTCGGCGTCGTCGTCGCCGAGTCCGCGACCGCTCGAGGGCGGCGTGCGCGCATCGCCCTGCGTGCTGTGCAGGTGCTGCTCGCCCTCTTCTACGCGATCGCGAGCGCCCTGCCCAAGCTGATCGGGCACGCCTCGGCTGCCGAGTCGTTCGAGCGGCTCGGCTGGGGCAGCGCGGGGATGTACACCATCGGCGCGCTCGAACTGGCCGGGGCGGTCGCACTGTTGATCCCGGTGCTGCAGTCCGTGGCGGCGATGGCGCTGAGCGCGTTGATGGTGGGCGCGTTCATCGTGCAGACAGCCGTCTTCGACGGGCAGTACGCGGCGACGCCGGTGATTCTGATCGTTCCGCTCACCCTCATAGCGTGGGCGCGGCGGCGTCACAACGCGGATCTGCTCCGGCTGCTGCGGCGTCGGACGTGACCGGCCGCGTCTTTACCGGCCCACGGCCCCCTGCCCGGGGTCCCTCCCCGGGTCGGCCGGCCCGTGACACTCGCTCAGGGCGCGCGTCGGCCCGAGCCGCTGCCGAACGCTCCGCCGCCGGGAACGGGCCCGGGGCCGGACACGCTGCCGGGGCCCGTCGAGCCGCGGAGGCGGTCCATTTCGCGGCGGTCCCGCTTGGTGGGGCGGCCTGCGCCGCGGTCGCGGACACCGGCGGGGGCGACGGCCTCGCGTGGCGGAGGGGGCGGGGAGTTGTCGATGTAGCACTGGGTGGCCACGGGAGCGCCGACCCGCTTGCGGATCAGCCGCGTGACGATGACGACCCGTTCGCGGCCTTCGTGCCGCAGGCGCACCTCGTCACCGACGCGGACGGCGTGTGCGGGCTTCACGCGCTCGCCGTTGACGCGCACGTGGCCGCCCCGGCAGGCGGTGGCTCCCATGGAGCGGCTCTTGACGAGGCGTACGGACCAGATCCAGCTGTCGACGCGGACGGCCGTACCCGTCTGCGGGCCCGCGGCCTCGGCAGTGGTGATCGCCGCGGCGACCTTCGGATCCAGCTGCTGGGCATCGCCTCCCGTGGAGGTGCCGACGGGGGTGGGGGACCCGGACGCCGAATCCTGCGTCCCGTCCCTCGGGTCGTGCTGCGCACCCTCAGAAGCCATGTCCTCGACCTTAGTCCTCCGCACCACCCCGACGGGTTGATTTGGCCCTGGCGCCCGCTTCCCCCAAACAAATTTTGCAAAAACTCTTTTGCCAAATGTCCCGGCGCCCTACTCTCCCGGCATGGACAGCGACGAGCGCAAACGCCTCCTCGATCCCGAGCGCGACACCGCCGCGTTGAAGGCCCTGACCCATCCCCTGCGCATCCGGCTGCTCGGGCTGTTGCGGCAGGACGGGCCAGCCACGGCGAGTGAGCTGGCCGCCCGGACGCGGGAGTCGTCGGCGTCGACCAGCTACCACCTGCGGGTGCTGGCGAAGTACGCGTTCATCGCCGAGGCCGAGCACCGCGACGGGCGGGAGCGGCGCTGGCGGGCGCTGCACACCCTCACGTCCTGGAGCAACGAGACGATGGAGTCCACCGCCGCGGGCCGCGCCTTCGTCAGCCTCTCGCGGCGGCAGCAGATCGAGCATCTGGAGAGGTCCCTCGCCCGGCACGAGGCGGACCTGGCGGCCGGGCGCCTCGGCCAGGAGTGGGTGGAGCCGTCCGGGGTCAGCGACGTCATGCCCCGCCTGACGGCCCAGTCCCTCACGGAGCTCTGGGACACCCTGGCCGGGAAGCTGGAGGAGCTGACGGCCCGGGACGCGGACGACCCGCGTGCCGAACACGTGGTCCTCCTCACCGCCGGGCTGCCACTCGCCCCGCACGACCCCGCGGACGCGGACCGCCAGGGTCCCTCATGACCGAGCTGCCGCAGGCACGAACGGCTCGTCGGCGCTACGTCACCGTCTGCGCCCTGCTGTGGCTGCCGTCGGGCCTGGGCCTGGCCTCGATGGTCCTGCTGCTCGGCGAGCGCGGCATGTCCCTGGCCACGGTCGCGGGGCTCTTCGCCGCCCACTCGCTCACCGTGGCCGCGCTGGAGCTGCCCACGGGCGGGCTCTCCGATGTGCTCGGGCGCCGCCCGGTACTGGCCGTGGCCGGGGCGCTCAACGGGGTCGCCTGCGTCCTGGTCGGCCTCGGCACCACCGCGTGGGTGCTCGCCGCCGGCATGGTGCTCATGGGCGCGGCCCGGGCCCTGTCCAGCGGCACCGCCGAGGCCTGGTACGTCGACACCGTCCAGGAGTGTTCCGGTCCGGGCGCAGATCTGCGCACGGGCCTGGCAAGGGGCGGCTCCGCGACCTCCGCCGCGCTCGCGGTCGGCATGCTGCTCGGCGGTGGCCTGCCCTGGCTCCTCGGGCTGGGGCCCGGCCTCGGGGCCAGGCTGAGCGAGGCGACGTCCGGCGCGGTGCTGCCCCTGTCCGTTCCGATGCTGCTGGGAGCCGCCGTCAGGGTCGCCCTCGTCTGTTACGCGCTGGCCTCCCTGCGGGAGCCGCCGCGGCCGCGGACCACCCTGCGCTCGGTGCTGCGCGGCGTCCCGGTCACCGTCCTGGACGGACTGCGGACGGGTGGCCGCGACGCGCTGGTACGCCGGATCCTGCTCACCGCCGCGGCCGTCGGCAGTGCCGTGGCCACCATCGAACTCCTTGTACCGGGCCGTACCGTCGAGCTGACCGGAGCGCCCGGCTCCGGAGCGATGGTGTACGCCGCGTTCGCTTGTGTGGGGTTCGTGTGCAACGGCGTCGGCAGCCACCTCGCGCCGCTCACCGCCCGGGTCGCGGGCAGTGGGGAGCGGGCCGTGCTGGTCTGTCTCGGGACGGGGGCGACGGGCCTGTTGCTGCTCGCCGTCACCGCGACCTCGGTATGCCCGGTGGCCACGGCCTTGGCGGTCGTCGGCTTCTGCCTGCTCTACCTCGGCCTCGGTGCCGCGTCCCCGAACCAGAACGATCTCCTGCACCGCCGCGTCGCGGGTGCGGGCCGCGCCACCGCCCTGTCCGTCCAGTCGCTCGCCCTGCAGCTGGCCGGCGCGCTCGCCGGCCTCGTCGTCGGGGCGTTGCGGCCGGGCCCGCTGCCGTGGTTGCTGACCGGAGCGCTGCTGCTGGCCGGGGCGCTGCTCTGGCTGCGCCGCGTCGGCGCACAGCCCGCGCCGGGCGCGGCCGTCGCCCCGGGCACGCCTGCCGGCATGTCCTGAGCGCTCCGCCCCCGATGAGGGAGGTGGCCCCCGCCGCCCCTACCGTGGAGTGATGGACGCCAGCGGCCTTCCCCTCCTCGACCGGCGCATCGCTGACTGCAGGGCCTGCCCGCGGCTGGTCTCCTGGCGCGAGGAGGTGGCCCGGGTCAAGCGGGCCGCCTTCGCGGACTGGACCTACTGGGGTCGGCCGGTGCCCGGTTTCGGGCCGGCGGACGCCCGGCTGCTGATCGTCGGACTCGCCCCCGCAGCGCACGGCGGCAACCGCACCGGCCGGATGTTCACCGGAGACCGATCCGGGGACGTGCTCTACGAGGCGCTGTACGACGTGGGTCTCGCCTCCCAGCCGACCGCCGTGCACGCCCACGACGGTCTGGAACTGCACGGCGTGCGCGTCACCTCGCCCGTGCACTGCGCCCCGCCGGCCAACAAACCCACCCCCGAGGAGCGCGACACCTGCCGTCCCTGGCTCGTGCAGGAACTGCGGCTGCTGCGCCCGACGCTGCGGGCCGTGGTGGTGCTCGGCGGTTTCGGCTGGCAGGCCGCGCTGCCCGCGTTCGCCGAGGCCGGCTGGCCCCTGCCCCGGCCACGCCCCGCCTTCTCCCACGGAGCCCGGTTCCGCCTCGACGGGCTGGAACTCTTCGGCTGCTTCCACGTCAGCCAGCGCAACACCTTCACCGGCCGGCTCACCCCCGCCATGTTGCGCGACGTCCTGCGGACGGCCGGGCGGGCGGCGGGGCTGCCGACCCGTGGCGTTCAGGGAGCGGCCGCTTCCCCGGGCGGGTAGGGAGCCGCCTCCTCGCCGAACAGGTGGCGGACGGTGGAGCGGTAATTGGTCCGCACGTGCGTCAGCGCGTGCGCGCGGGCCCGGTCCGGGTCGCCCGAGGCGATGGCCTCGTACAGCTCGCGGTGTTCCACGAGGAGCTGGGGCCACTCCTCGTTGCGCCGGGTCATCCAGCGCAGCCGCCCGGCGACCGGCTCCAGGGCCTCGGTCAGCAGGCTGTTGCCGGCCATGGCCACGATGCGGTCGTGCAGCCGGCTGTTCACGTCGGTGATCGTCTCGGCGTCACCGGCCTCGGTGGCGGCGGCGGCGCGGTCGATCAGCTCCCGGACCTCGGCCAGGTCCCGCGGTGTCGCGCGGGAGGCGGCCAGTCCGGCGGCGTAGACCTCCAGGGCTTCTCGCAGTTCGAACAGTTCCTTCACGTCGGTCGGGGTGAGACGGCGGACCACCGTGCGGCGGGGCGTCTCGAAGTGGACGAAGCCCTCGGCCACCAGGGCCCGGATCGCCTCGCGGACCGGCACGCGCGAGACGCCGAAGCGCTCCGCCAGCTCGCGCTCGACCAGGCGGTCGCCGGGAAGCAGGCTGCCCGCGATGATCTGCTGCCGCAGCTCGGACGTGACGCGTTCGCGCACCGCTCCCAGGGGTTCGATCTTCGTCATGCAGCCATCCTCGCCGACGCGAGGGGTCTTTTACGGAGCGTTAACAGGAGCGATATCCGTCGGAACGGTTGACGGCGAGACCATGACCGCAGTTTGGTATACCAAACACGCCGCAGCCCCCCCGCAGCGCAGTCCTCCGCCGTCCCCTTGCTCTGGAGGCCCCGTGTCCCTCGCCGATCGTGCCGTGACCACCGGCACCCCCGTGTCCGTCCCCGATCCCCGGCTCACCAACGAAGACCTCGCGCCCGCCGGGAAACGCAACTGGAAGGTCTTCGACCTCTTCGCCATGTGGATGTCCGACGTCCACAACCTCGGCAACTACACCTTCGCCGCCGGGCTGCTCTTCCTGGGCATGAACGTCTGGCAGATCTTCACGTCCCTGCTCGTCGGGTTCGTGATCATCTACATCGGCATGAACTGGATGGGGAAGATCGGCCAGCGCCACGGCGTGCCCTTCCCGGTCGTCAGCCGGATCGCCTTCGGCATCTGGGGCGCCAACATCCCGGCGCTGATCAGGGCCGTGATCGCCATCATGTGGTACGGCATCCAGACCTACCTCGCCTCGGTCGCCGTCAACGTGATGCTGCTGGCGGCCTGGCCCGGCCTGGAGTCGTGGACGCACAACTCCTTCCTCGGCCTGGACGCGCTCGGCTGGGTCTCCTTCATCGCCCTGTGGCTGGTCCAGGCGGCGATCATCAGCCGGGGCATGGAATCGGTCCGCAAGTTCCAGGACTTCTGCGGCCCCGCGATCTGGCTCGTGATGATCGCGCTGGCCGTGTGGATCCTCGCCAAGGCGGACTGGACGATCTCGCTGACCTCGACCCCGCACCCGGTCTCCGTCGGCGAGCAGTGGCGCCAGTGGTTCGGTGCGATCGGCCTGGTCCTCGCCACCTACGGCACCCTGATGCTCAACTTCTGCGACTTCTCCCGCTTCGCGCCCGACTACCGGTCCGTCAAGCGCGGCAACTTCTGGGGCCTGCCCGTCAACTCCACGGCCTTCGTGATCGTGTCGGTCATCGTCACCGCGGGCGCCTTCGAGGTCTTCGGCAAGGAGATCACCGACCCCGCCTACCTCGTCGCCGAGATCGGCAACACCTGGGTGCTGGTCGTGGGCGCGCTGACCTTCGCCGTCGCCACCATGGGCGTCAACATCGTCGCCAACTTCGTCTCGCCGGCGTACGACCTGGCCAACGTGTGGCCGCAGAAGATCACTTTCAAGGTCGGCGGCATGATCAGCACCGTCGCCGCGCTGCTCGTCACCCCCTGGAACCTCTTCTCCAACCCGACCGTCGTGAACTACTTCCTCGGCGGTCTCGGCGCCTTCCTCGGACCGCTGTTCGGCGTGATCATGGTCGACTACTACTGGGTCAAGCGCGGCCGGGTGAACGTCGACGAGCTGTTCGACGCCTCTCCCGGCGCCCGCTACCACTACCGCAAGGGCTTCAACCCCAAGGCGCTGTGGGCGTTCCTGCCGGCCGCCGGTGTCGCCGCGGTGCTCGCGCTGGTGAAGACCTTCAGCGACGTGGCTCCGTACTCCTGGTTCATCGGCACGGCGCTCGCCGCCGGGCTGTACGCGGCCCTGTGCCGTCCCGAGCGCGCGACCGCGGAGGTCTGAGAGACGTGCGGATCGTCGTCACCAACTGCAACACCACGCAGGAGATGACCGAGGAGATCGTACGAGGTGCCCGGGCCGCCGCAGGCCCGGGCACCACCGTGACCGGACTGACCCCGGCCTGGGGGCCGGAGTCCGCGGAGGGCTGGCTCGACAGCTTTCTGTCCGCCGCCGCCGTACTGGACACACTGCGCGCCTACGACGGGCCGCCGTACGACGCCGTGGTCATGGCCGGATTCGGAGAGCACGGGAGGGAGGGCGCGCGGGAACTGGTCGACGTGCCCGTCGTCGACATCACCGAGGCCGCGGCGCACCTCGCCTGCCTTCTGGGCCGCCGCTACGGCGTCGTGACCACTCTGGAGCGCTCGCGCGGCCAGATCGAGGACAGCCTGGAGACGGCCGGTGTGGCGCGCAACTGCGCGGCGATCGTCGGTACGGGCCTGAACGTGCTCGACCTCGGTGACGCGGAGCGGACCGAGACGGCGTTCCTGGCCGCCGCCGAACGGGCCTGCGCGGCCGGGGCGGAGGTGCTCGTCCTGGGCTGCGCCGGCATGACGGGGCTGCAGCGGGCCGTCGGCCGGAAGCTCGGCCTGCCCGTCGTCGACGGGGTCGCAGCGGCGGTCAGACTGGCGGAGTCGCTCGTGGCACTGGGCTTGACGACGAGCCGGGCGGGGAGCTACGCCGGACCACTGCCCAAAGGGAGGGTGTGGGGGAGGCCCCCGGGGCGGTGACTCATGCCGGGCCGACGAGCACCGCGTCACGACGGCTGTCGGCCTACTCGGGTACGACGGCTGTCGCCGTGATCTCCACCAGCTGGCCCGTGTACCCGAGACACGCCACGCCGATCAGCGTCGACGAGTGGGGACCCGTACTGAGGCCGGACGCCTCGACCACACTCCAGACGGCGGACAGCACGGCCGGCTCGTCGCTCACCACGTACACGTCGGTCGCCACCACGTGCTCCAGGTCGCTGCCGACGGCGGCCAGTTGCTCGCGCAGGTTGTCGATGACCTGTCCGGCCTGCCGCACGGGATCGCCGGGTCCCACGAGCGTGCCGTCCGGGCCCAGCGGTACGGATCCCGCGAGGAACGCCAGCCGTGTTCCGGCCTCCACGACGGACGCGTGGGAGTAGGCGGGCGGCGGGAAGAGGCTCGGGACGGTGACGCGGCGGATCACGTGAGGGCTCCGATCTGCGGGCGGCGGCACGACCCACCGATCATGCGGGGAGGGGCGCGTGCGCGCACCCGTATTTCGGTACCCGGCGGCCGGGCCTTCCCTCTACGCTCCCCAGGTTCCCGGCCGCGGCCGTCCGAGTCCCGTTGGCCCAGGGCCCGTTCCGTCCAGGTCCCCTCTGCCCAGGAGCCGCCGTGCCCGCCCTCACGGACCACGCCTTCCTCACCGCAACCGCCGACCGCCTCGCCGCCCTGCCCGCCGTCGAGGCCGTCACCCTCGGCGGCTCCCGGGCCCAGGGCACCGAACGGCACGACAGCGACTGGGACCTGGCGGTCTATTACCGGGGCGCCTTCGACCCCGGCGACCTCCGCGCGGCCGGCTGGGAGGGTGAGGTCTTCGAGCTCGGTGCCTGGGGCGGCGGCGTCTTCAACTCGGGTGCCTGGCTGACGATCGAGGGCCGTTCCGTGGACGTCCACTACCGCGACCTGGACGTGGTCGAACGCGAGACGGCGGAAGCGGAGGCGGGCCGCTTCCGCGTCGAGCCCCTCATGTTTCACCTGGCGGGCATCCCGACGTACCTGCTCGTCGCCGAACTCGCGGTCAACCGGGTGCTGCGCGGTGAACTGACCCGCCCGGCCGCCTATCCGCGGGCCCTGCGCGAGAGCGCCCCCGCGCACTGGCACGGCATGGCCGCTGCCGCCCTCGCCTACGCCAAGGCGGGCCACGCCCCGAAGAGCGCCGTCACCCAGGTCGCGGGCGCGATCGCCCTCGCCACGACCCAGGCCGCGCACGCGGTGCTGGCCGCGCGCGGGGAGTGGGTCACCAACGAGAAGGGGCTGGTCGCGCGGGCCGGGTTGGGTCAGGTGGACGCGGTTCTCGGAGGCCTGACGGACGATCCGGCCGTGCTCACCCGGGCGGTCACCGCCACGGAGACCCTCCTCGCCCGGGCCGTGGCAGCCGTCACCGCCGGGTGAACTGCACGCGGGTCGGCTGCACGGCGTCCGGGCGGATGGCGATGCCGTCGACGGTGAGCTGCTCGCCGTAGATGTCGGTGAGCCTGAGCGAGCCGCCGCAGCCGGTGCCGCCGGGGGAGAGGAAGTAGTTGTAGTCGGTACGGGTCAGCCGCGTCCAGCCGCTGCCGGTCCTGACCTCCAGCCGGGCCAGCGGATTGCGGTGGCCCAGTACCTGGATGCCGCACCAGTGGGGGCTGGAGCCGGTCTTGTAGCGGATCGAGAGCGTCTGGGAGGTGGCGGGGCTCTGCAGGCTCCAGGTGATCGGTATCCGGCCCGCGGAGAGCCCGGCGAGCTTCGCGAACGCCTCCTTGCTGAGGTCGATCTGCCCGGGAGCGCAGGGCAGGGGGCACTCGTTGGTGATCCGGACGGTGACGGAGGCGCCGTTCGCCGCGCGGACCAGGATGTACGCCCCGCACGCCTGGGACGTCTCGTAGTCCGTGTGGTTCATCGCCGCGACCATGAGGTCGGGACTCGGGCCGTAGAGGCAGGCCCCGTCGCCGTCCTTGGCGTCGTAGTGGGTGGCTACGCCGTCGTAGGTGGTGCCCGGCTTGATCCTCCCCGCCAGGGGCGCCGTGCCGGACACCGGACGGGGTGCGGCGGGCCGGGTGGCGGTGGGCGAGGGCCGCGCCGAGGGGGTGTTCGCGGCGGGCTTCGGAGCCTTGGGGGTTTTGGATGCCTTGCGTGCTTTGGGGGGCTTCGCGGCCGGTGTGGCCCTGTGGGGCGTCGGCGGAGCGGCCGGCCGGGCGCCGGCGGTGGCCTGGGACGCGGTGCGCACCGTGTCCGGTTCGCCGCCGGGGCGCAGGGCGATCACGAGGGAGACGAGGAGGCCCACGGCTGCCGCGCTGACCGCGAAGACGAGGGCCGTGCGCCGCGTGCGGACGGGACGGCGGTGGGAGGGGGATGCCACGGATGAGTCCTTCGGGTCCTTGCGTGGTTCGGGAGAACACGCGCTCTCGACCCACCGGTGGTCACCGGGCACGAAAAGGTTGCCGTGGCCCGTCTTCGTTGGCGTACCTCTTGATTGCGTACATAAAGAACACCGGTTCCGGGCCGTCCGACACGTTCCGGAAACCTGCCCTCCAGGAACCCCGCCTACCGTGGACAGCCACACCCCGCCCCGGCCGCCGTCGCCCGAAGGCTCCCCCCTGCCCTCGCCGAGACGACAGGAGCTCCGTGCCCCGCCGCATCGCCCCACAGCTTCCGCCCTGGCTCGCGCACGCCCTGCGTGCCCAGCGGGGACCGGTGCCCTGGAACGCGGTGACCCGGGGAGCCCTGTCCGCCGGGCCCCTTCTGCTCGTGGCCGTGCGGACCGGTCTCACCTCCCTCGGAGTCGTCGCCGCCATCGCCGCCATGCTCGCCGGGATCAACGACCGGCCCGGGAGCCGACGCCTGTCGGTCAAGCGGATCGGAGTGCCCGCCCTGGCCGGTGCGACGGGCCTCGTGGCCGGGACCTACACCGGGCAGGAGACCGGGGCGGTCCTCCTCACCGTCGTGCTCACGGTGATCGGGCTCGTCGCCGGAGGGATGAGCGCCGTCGGGCCCGTCGCGTCCGCCGCCGGAACGCAACTGCTGGTCGGCTCGGCGATCGGTGCCGGAATGCCCCTGCCCGAGCCCGGATGGCTGCGGGCGCTCGCCTTCCTCGTCGGCGCGGGGTGGCTGCTCGTGCTGCGGCTCGCCCTGCCCACGCCCGGCTCCCTCGCCGGTGACTTCCGTTTCGACGGGGAGCGGCAGGCCGTGGCCGGTGTGTACGAGGCCGTCGCCGAACTGCTCGACGCCGTCGGCGGTCCGGACGCCATCCGCCGCCGCGCCGCGCTCACCGCCGCCCTCGACCACGCACAGGACGCCCTCGCCGGGCCCCGGCTGCGCAGGTATGCCTCTTCCTCCGCCGAACGGCGGCTGCACGCGCAGTACGCCGCGGCGCTGCCCCTCGCCGAGGCCGCCACCGCCCTCGCCTGGGCCGGGGAGGCCGTCGCCGAGCGGGCCTCCGAAGGCCCCCGGCGTCTCGCCGCCGCCGTGCGCGGCAACACCCACACCGGGCCGCTGCCCGCGCCCTCCCGCTCGGCGCCCGCCCTGCGCGCCCTCGACGACGCCCTGCTGCACGCCGCCGAGGCGTTCGACCAGGGCCGGGGCGGCGATCTGCACACCCGGTCCCGCAGCGCCCGGGACCGGCTGCGCACCGTCTTCGGCAGTGCCGGACGCGAGTACGGGCTGCGCGTCGCGCTCTGCTTCGGCGCCGGCTCGGCGGTCGCCCAGGCACTGCACCGAGGCCAGTGGTACGGGCAGCACGAGCACTGGTACTGGCTGCCTGCCACGGTCGTCTTCCTGGTCAAGCCCGACCTCGGCCCGCTGGCCTCGCGCGTGCTGAACCGGGCCGCCGGGACCGTCCTCGGGGCATTGCTCTTCGCCGGGCTCGCCGCCGTCCTGCCGCACCCCGAAGGGCTCATCGCGCTCGTCGCCCTCAGCGGAGCGCTGATACCCGTGGCCACCCGGCACTTCGCCGCCCAGACCGCCGTCGTCACCGTCCTGGTCCTCGCGCTCGTCATGGTCGGCGGCGAGCCCCAGGCCTCCGCCGGCCGGATCGGCGAGACGCTGCTGGCCTGCGCGATCGTGCTGATCGTGGGGCACCTGCCGATGCCCGGCCAGCGCGGCGGGGGAGTGCGCGCCCGGCTCGTGGCGGCGAACGAGGCCGTGTACGCCTACCTCACGCACGTGCTCGACGAAGCCGACGCCCCGCGCATCGGGACTCCCGGCACCCCCTCCGAAAACCGGGCCACCCGCTGGACCCTGCGCCGCGAGGCCTACCGCACCCTGGCCGAGGCCCGTGCGGCCATCTCGCGCGCGGCCCACGAACTGCCCTCCCTCGCCCGGCACACCGAAGGCGCGGACGAGGTGGCCGACCTCCTCGAACGCCTCGTCGACACCACGACCGCCTGCGCCGTGCACCTCGACGACACGGGCCGGATCGGGCCCCTGCACCAAGAGCGCCTCACGGCCGTCCTCACCGAACTCGCCGGACGAGCGGAAGGCCTGGGCCTGCGGCCACCGCGGACACCCCTCGCCGGCCGGCACGCCCGGCACGTCACCGGCTAATCGCCGTGACGTCAAGGTGCTCAGCCGCCGACCCGCACCCACACCGGAGCGTGGTCCGATCCGGGCTCGCCCCGCCGCTCCACCGGGTCCGGGCCGACCGACGGCAGGCCGGGCGGGCCCTCGCCCGGCAGACCCGTGCCCGCCGCCGTCACCCGGCGCACCAGACGGTGGCTCAGCAGAACGTGGTCGATCAGCTCGCGCCGCCCGGAGTTGACCCGGGACCAGCGCTGACCCGGCGGGATGAGCGGGGCCACGTCCCACAGGCGTGTCGCGTCGCCCCGGTCGGGCCGGTCGAAGCCCGGTGTGCCGAGCTCGGAGCCGGGCGGGCCGAGCAGGATCTGTGTGGTCGCCGCCTGCACCTCGTCGTTCAAATCGCCCAGCACCGCCACGTCCCGCTCCTGCCCGTCCCCGGCCAGCAGTTGGTCGGCGAGGGCGCGCAGGGCCGTCGCCTCGGCGGCCCGCCGGTAGAGGGCGTAGGCGCCGTAGCGGGCACGTTCACCCTCGTCGCGGGGCTGGAAACGACCGTCCGGGTAAGACAGCAGCTTGGACTTCAGATGGCAGACCGCCACCCACAGCGGCCCGTTCCCGCCCTCGACCTCGACCGCCAGGACGCCCCGCCCTGCCTCCCCTGCCGTCAGTCCGGAGTCGTCCGCCTGCACGGGGCGGACCTCCCCCGGGAACGCCCGCGTGTCGGCCACCACCGTCATCGCGGTACGGCTGAGAAAGCCGACCCGTGTGCCCCGGCTGTCCGCGTGCTCGGACACGGCGACATGCCAGTCGTCGTCGAGCATCCCGGCCAGGTCCTTCAGGGCTTGCGGGTCCCCGACCTCCTGCACGCCGAGCAGGACCGGATCGAGTTCCGTGATCACGGCGGCGAGCGCGGCGAGCTTCGCCTCGTACCCCGCCTCGTCCTGTGGGCCGTACGGCCCGCCGGGCTCGTAGAGATTCTCCAGGTTCCAGGTGCCGAGGAGCATGCCGGGCTCCTTTCAGAAGCCGACAGTCGGGGTGGTGAGGCCAGGGCCCTCGCCCGGCCCGCCCCACGACGCAGTGGTGACGGGATGTGCGGTTCGGCTCATGCCGCCCTGCTGCGCCGCCGCACGTCGGCGTGGTGACGCCTCGCCTTCCGCCGCGGACGGGTCCCGCCGAGCTCATCATCAGCGCATCCGCCGTCCTCACGCACGACGATCAAGAGCATCGATGCCCCCTCCCAGGCGGCGAAGGGGCCCACTGAGGGCTTTGGGGCGTCTGCGGGAAGTGAGAAACGAGTGTCGTCACGACGAGTGCGACGACTGGTGCGGAAAGTGAACACATGCGCCAAGAGGCTGAGAAGTTGGTCACACTTAGCGGTGAACGCGTGTCAAGTACGTCTCAGAACCGTCACTTCCCGAGCCGTTCACCCCATCGTTGGCGTTTAACTCTACGAGTACAGCGCTACATGGAGGTGCAGGGTGAACGGGCGAACGGTGCTCGAGCGCTTTCCCGCCGGTGGGCCGCGCGGCTCCTGGCCTGCGGAGGAATTCGCGCAGGCGCGGCGCAGCGAGGGCCTGCCTGCCGAGGTCGTCATGGACCTCGCCACGGACATGTTCCTGGTGATCGTGCGCAGCGGGGACGCGGCCGACGCCACGGCCTGACGCGTTGCCGTCAGCCCGCCTTCGGCGCCGGCACCTTCCCGACCGGCGCGGGTGACGAGGCGAACTGCTCCGCCTGGAGCGCGTACAGCTCGGCGTAGAGCCCGCCGGTCGCCAGCAGCTCGTCCGGCGTCCCCGACTCCACGAGCCGGCCCTGGTCCAGGACGTGCACCAGATCCGCGTGCCGCACGGACGCCAGCCGGTGCGTGATCAGTACGACCGTCTGGCCGCTGTCGGCCAGGGCGCGGATCCGCTCGAAGACCTCCAGCTCGGCGCGGGCGTCCAGGGCCGCCGTCGGCTCGTCCACGATCAGGATGCGGCCCCGGCGATAGGCCGCCCGGGCGATGCCCAGCCGCTGCCACTGGCCGCCCGACAGCTCGTGCCCGCCGCTGAAGTTGCGGGCGAGCAGCGTGTCCAGCCCGCGCGGCAGGTCCGCGACCACCGTTTCCGCCCCGGCCTCGGCGATCGACGCGGCCAGCCGGTCCTCGCACACGGGCACCGACGTACGCCCCAGGGCGACGTTCACCCGGGCCGTGAACGGCCACCGCTTGAAGTCCTGCGCCACCATCGCGATCCGCTCGGCCAGCAGGTGCCGGTCCGCGGTCGACGCGTCGACGCCGTCCCACAGGATGCGCCCCCGCTCCGGGGTGTAGAGCCCGGCGAGCAGCTTGACCAAGGTGGTCTTGCCCGAGCCGTTCTCGCCGACCAGGGCCACGATCCGGCCCAGCGGCAGGCTGAGCGTCACGTCGTCGAGGGCGGGGCGGGCGGACTCGCCCGGGTAGCGGAAGGTGACGTTCTCGAAGCGGATCTCGCGCGGGTCCTCCGGCAGCCGTGTGCCGCCCGCCGGGATCGCCCACTGGTCCGCCTCGGTGTACAGCCGGTGCAGATCGCCGACGAAGAGCGCCTCCTCGTGCAGCGCGTTGACCTCCACCACCAGCGTGTCGAGGCTCTGCGAGCCGGTCCGGATCGCGATCACGGCCGTACCCGCCACCGACAGGGCCATCGCGCCCGCCAGCAGCAGCCCGCCCAGCGTCGCATACGTGGCCACGGTCGCCAGGCCCGTCCACGCCGCCGCGATCAGGCCGGTGCGCGCGGCGAGCCTCGCCAGGCGGGCCTGCTCGGCCTCGGCCGTCTCCGACATCGCGCGGAAGTGCCGCAGCAGGAAGGAGCCCACCCCGTGCACCCGGATCTCGGGGGCCGCCTCGGGTTCGATCAGCAGGCTGCCGAGCAGCCGGCCCGCGCGGGCGTGCTGCACCCAGGCGTGGAAGGACTCGTAGCGGCGCCGGGCGACGGTCAGCGCGCTCCAGGCGCTCGGCAGGGTCATGGTGACCAGCAGCGGCAGCAGGGCCGGGTGCAGCACGGTCAGCACGCCCGCCGCTGCGACGAGCGAGATCATCGCGTTGATCACGCGCGTCCCGTAGGAGATCATCCGGCGCGCGGAGGCGGCGCCGTACTGCGCGGTGTCCAGCAGCTTGTGGAAGGCGTGGTCCTCGATCGCGGCCAGCTCCACGGCCGCGGCCCGCTCCAGGTACTGCTCCGTCGCCACACGTTCGACCTTGGGCTCCAGCCTGCCGGTGGCGTAGGTGCTCGCGGCGCGCAGCAGGGCCGCGAGGAACATCACGACGGCCACCGTGACCAGGGCGGGGACGGCTCCGCGCAACCGGTCGTCGATTCCGCCGCCGCCCATCAGCCGGCCCAGCGCGCTGTTCACCGCGAGCAGGCTCACCGCCTGCGCCACACCCCGGCCCGCCTCGGCGGCCAGCACGATGCGCGCGGCGCCCCGGTCGGCCTGCCGGGCGAGCCGGAGGCTGGCCGCGAGCAGGGACGGCAGCCGGGTGATCATGGCGCGGAAGTTCAGCTCCAGGAACGCCTCGGCGTGGCTGTTCCAGCCCATGTCGTAGCGCAGCGGCCCGCCGAAGAGCAGCCGCTCCGACTCGGACACCTCCGGCGCGGTCCGCTTCTTCGCCACGGTTGACCGACCTCCTCCGCTCGGGCCCGCTCCTGCATGAACGGCCACTATCGCCGGGCGGACTCCGCCTGGGGCAGGGCGTAGCCCGGGGCGCCGGATGCGCGCGGGCGCACGACCCGGCCGCGGGAGGTGCGGGGCGGCGCGGGGGTGTGGAGTGGTGAGGGGAGGGGGGCATGCGCCGGCATGAAGGGGGCGCCGGAAGGGAGGGGCGTCGGCGGTGCGCGGGCCGGCCGTGCCGTCCGTATCGGGTCGGGTGACAAGGCCGGTCGTGCGGGGACCGGGGAGGTCGTCTGCGGGGTGATCCGGCGGGGGCGTCTACGCGCTGACCGGACGGGACCAGGAGGGTGCCGTGCCCGTCGTGCGGCACAGCGCCAAATAGAGGGGTATCGGCGGGGTGTACGGGAGGGTGCCGTCCGGGCGGTGGATCAGGTCCGGAATCTCCGGCAGGTCCGGGACGGCCGCGCCGGTGACGTACCGCGCCGGTTTGGGCCACTCCAGGGCGTGGTCGGAGTCGGACGGCACCAGCCACCACCAGTGCCTCTCGTCGGCGTAGACGCAGCCCACGCGGGGCAGCCGCGGCATGACCAGCGGGCCGAGGGCGGCGGGGACGGCGACCGCGTCACAGCCCAGCGGGGCCGTCATGCCTTCGGGCACGGGCAGCCGCAGGGCCGGACCCGGTGCCCGCAGCTCGCGGCGCACGCGCAGCAGCGTGTCCAGGTTCAGCACGCGGTCTCCCCGTGCGGGGCTCATGCGCGCCCCGTCTCTCGGCGGTTCTTCTGCGGGGGGACCTCCGGGACTCCGCGCGGGTGGCGGGCCTCCTGGTGGGTTCCCTCTCCGTCGTCCTGGTCGTCGGAGGGTCCGCGCTTGGGGCGGGCGCCCCAGCCCAGGTCGTCACAGGGCTCGGCCGGATCGCCCGACGGGTCCGCCGTGCGTGGCAGCTCGGCCCAGACCAGCAGCCCGGGGCCGTTCTCGTGGGCGCCCCAGGAATGACAGAGGGCGTCGACGAGGAGCAGCCCCCTCCCGTGCTCCTCCTCGGGCCGTGTCCGGCCGGCGGCGCGGGGCTGGCCAGGGGCGCAGCCCTCGTCGCGCACGGCTATCCGCACCAGGTCGTCACCGTCGTGCAGCTCGCACACTATGTGGGTGCTCGCCGTGTGCACGATGGCGTTGGTGACCAGTTCGGAAACCACCAGGGCCGCGCTGTCGCACGTGTCCTCGCACACCGACCAGCCCGTCAGCCGGGCTCGGGTCAGGCGTCTGGCCTGCGCCGGAGAACCCGGGTGTGCGGCCAGCTCGAAACGGAACCGGCGCTCGGCAGCGGCCCCGAGGGGGACCTCTTCCGTGGCGGCGCGAAGCCCGGGAGGGCCTGCGGCGGCGTCTGTTCCTAAGGGCGCGGACGGAATCACGCTTGCCACTATCGCCGCGCCGTGAACACTTGGCAAGTGTCACTCTGAAAATTGCAGAGTGCTGTGTGACGGTCTGAAAGGCCGTGGCACACTGCTCGCAACAGCACCCCGCGCGGCGCCAGTTGAGATCATCGAAGATGCGTTCGAAACCTTTGTTCGAATCAGTTCTTCGGAAGGGTCCTCGAATGGCGCCGCCGGGCTGTCAGCGTTTGGTGTGACCGGCTCGTCAGAACTCTTCCTGGAGGTGGAGCGTGAGTGAACCGCGGTCCGCGCCGACGGTCGGTCAGGTCGTTCTCGGCCGACGCCTGTTGGACCTGAGGGAACGCGCCGGAATGAAGCGCGAGGAGGCCGCGCGCATCCTCCGCGTCGCCCCCGCAACGGTCCGCCGCATGGAAATGGCCGAGGTCGCGCTCAAAATCCCGTACCTGCAACTGCTCCTCAAGGCCTACGGGATCCCCGAGGAGGAGGCCGAGGCCTTCGTTCTGCTGGCCGAGGAGGCCAACAGGCCCGGTTGGTGGCAGCGTTTCCACGACATCCTGCCCGGCTGGTTCTCGATGTACGTGAGCCTGGAGGGCGCGGCCAGCGTCATCCGCAGTTACGAGCCCCATTTCGTCCCCGGACTGCTGCAGACCGAGGACTACGCGCGCGGGGTGCTCCGGTCGGGCGCCATCGGCCAGACCCGGCCCGATGACATCGAGCGCCATGTCGCCCTGCGCATGCAGCGCCAAGACCTGCTCACCCGCGAGGACGCTCCGCGGCTGTGGGTCGTGATGGACGAAACCGCGCTGCGGCGCCCGGCCGGCGGCCCGGAAGTGATGCGGGCCCAGATCGACAAACTGCTCGACGCCACGAAGCTGCCCAACGTGACGCTGCAGATCGCCCCGTTCGCCAATGGCCCGCACCCGGGCACGTACGGGCCGTTCGTGCTGTTCCGATTCGCCATGCCCGAACTGCCGGACATGGTCTACAGCGAGTACCTGACCGGCGCCGTCTACCTCGACGCGCGCACCGAGGTGGCGACCCACCTCGAGGTCATGGACCGCATGGCGGCGCAGGCCGCTACGGCACATCGCACGAAGGAGATCCTCCGGGATCTCCGCAAGGAGCTGTGAATGGATCGCATCAAGCCGCGCAAACACGTCTACAACGGTATGCCCGCGCGCGACTTGGGCAGCGAAGGCTGGCACAAGCCGTGGAGCGGCGGCAACGGAGGCAACTGCCTGGAGGCGATGAAGCTCGCCGACGGCCGGATCGCCCTCCGTCAGTCCACCGACCCGGACGGGCCGGCGCTGATCTACACCACCGACGAGATGACGGCCTTCATCGAGGGGGCGAAGTCGGGGGAGGCGGACTTCCTGCTCTCCTGATGCGTACGTGCCATTTTCTGTCCTCAACCTTCCTACGCTGGTGCTGAATCGACCGTCCCTTGCGCCTTACGGAGTGCCTCATGACCGGGCAGGACCCCACCTCGGCCGTCCAGATCGACACGACCAGACCCCATCCCGCGCGGATGTACGACTGGTACCTCGGCGGCAAGGACAACTACCCGGTCGACGAGGAGATGGGCCGGCAGATGCTCACCCTCGACCCCAGAGTGCCGGTGATGGCCCGGGTCAACCGCGCCTTCATGCACCGCGCCACACGCTGGCTGGCCCGCAACGGCGTACGGCAGTTCCTCGACATCGGCACCGGCATCCCGACCGAGCCCAACCTCCACCAGGTCGCCCAGGAGACGGCGCCCGGCGCCCGGGTCGTCTACTGCGACAACGACCCCATCGTCCTGGCCCATGCCGCGGCCCTGCTGCGCGGCACGGACGAGGGCGTGACCGAGTACCTCCAGGCCGACGTGCGCGACCCGGACGCCATTTTGGAGGGCGCGAGGAAGGTCCTGGACTTCACCCGGCCCGTCGCGCTGTCGCTGGTCGCGCTGCTGCACTTCGTCTCCGACGAGGACGGCGCCCACGACCTGGTGAACCGCCTGCTCGCCGAACTGCCCTCCGGCAGCTACCTGGTGATGACCCACGCGACCGCCGACTTCACCCCGAAGGAGTCGAAGGCGGCCACCGACAAGCTGCGCGCCGCCGGCGTCACCCTGGCCCTGCGCTCCCGCCAGGAGTTCGCCCGCTTCTTCGACGGCCTCGACCTCGTCGAGCCCGGCGTCGAGGTGCCCCACCACTGGCACCCCGAGCTGGGCGAGCCCGTGCCCGGGCAGGACGACGGGGTGATCCCCGGCTACGGGGCGGTCGGACGCAAGTCCTAGGTATCCCGGGGCTTCCGGACTTCCGCCCAGGGGCCGGTCACGGCGGCGGCAGCGGTCACGGCGGCGGCAGCACACCGCACAGCGCCTCCAGGGCCGGCCCGTAGGCGTGCTCGGAGGGGGTCGCGTACCCCACGACGAGCCCGTCCCCTTCGGCCATGCGGGTCTCCGGGTGCCGGAAGGCGGCGAGGCCGTCGAGGGCGATGCCCTGCCAGGCGGCGGCCTTGACCGCGGACGCCTCGGTGCCGGGCGGCAGCCGCAGCACCGCGTGCAGGCCGGCCGCGATGCCGGTGGCCTCGATGTGCGGCGCGTACTCGGCGAGCGCGGCGACGAGCCGGTCCCGGCGGCCGCGGTAGCGCTGCCGCATCCGCCGCACGTGCCGGTCGTACGCCCCCGAGGTGAGGAAGTCCGCCAGGCTCAGCTGGTCGAGGACGCTCGCCCACGCCTCCCGCTCGCCCTTGGCCTCCAGCACGGCGCCGACGTACCGCTCCGGGAGTACCATCCAGCCCAGCCGCACCGCCGGCGACAGGCTCTTGCTCACCGAGCCGATGTAGATCACCTGCTCGGGGCCGAGCCCCTGGACCGCGCCGACCGGCTTGCGGTCGTAGCGGAACTCCCCGTCGTAGTCGTCCTCCAGGACCAGCCCGCCTCGCGCGCGTGCCCAGTCGGTCACGGCGGCCCGGCGCGCGGGGTGCAGCGGGCCGCCGGTCGGGAACTGGTGCGCCGGCGTGAGCAGTACGGCTCGTTCGCGCCCCAACCGGCCGACCTGTGCGCCGTCTTGGTCGAGGGGGAGGGGCACGGTCCGCACACCGGCCGCGGCCAGGACCTCCCGGTGGAACCCGAGTCCGTACGCCTCCACCGCCAGGGGCCCGCGCAGGACGCCGCCGCCGAACAGCAGCCGTAGCGCGTGCGCGAAACCGGAGCAGACCACGATCCGGTCCGGCGCGGTCCGCACGCCCCGGGCGCGTGCCAGGTACTCCGTGAGTGCCTCCCGCAGTTCCCGCCGCCCCGCGGGGTCGCCCGGCCCGAACACCTCGTGGGGCGCCTGCTGGAGGGCCCGCCGGTAGGAGGTCAGCCAGGCGGTGCGCGGGAAGGCCGAGGCGTCCGGCGTGCCCTGCCGCAGGTCGTGCCGCGGACCACGCTCGCGTGCAGGCGCCTTCTTCGGCACACGGGCGGCGGGCCGCAGCGGCTGGGCCCGTTCCGCGACCCGGGTGCCCGAGCCCTGCCGGGCGGTGAGCCAGCCCTCCGCGACGAGTTCCGCGTAGGCGTCCGCCACCGTGTTGCGGGCGACACCGAGGTCCGCCGCGAGCGAGCGGTACGGCGGCAGCCGCATGCCCGGGGCGAGCCGCCCGCTGCGGACGGCCTCGCGCAGGGCCCGGATCAGCGCCGCCCGGCGGCCGCCCGGCCCGGTCAGCTCCAGATGCAGGTCGGAGCCGATGCGCTCCGCCACATTGACCCACGAATCTCCCACGGAAATGCACCCTACAACGGGTCTTTACGGCTCGTAGGTTGAAGGGCATGACGACGAACACGAGCACGAGGAGCATCTTCGGGACGGCGAACCGGCTGGACTTCGGCGCGTCCGCCCCGAAGGCCTTCCGGGCCCTCATCGCCTTCGACGCCGCAGCCCGCGACGGCCTCGACCCGGCTCTGGTGGAGCTGCTCCAGATCCGTTCCTCGCACCTCAACCACTGCGCGTACTGCCTCCACATGCACACCAACGACGCCCGCAAGGCCGGTGAGAGCGAGGACCGGCTGCACATGGTCGCCGTGTGGCGCGAGGCCCGTCACTTCTTCTCCGAGCGGGAGCAGGCGGCCCTCGCCCTCACGGACGCGCTGACGCTCGTCGCCGACGCCGGCGTCCCGGACGACGTCTACGCGGAGGCGGCCACGCTCTTCGACGAACGGGAACTGGCCCAGGTCATCGCCCTGATCTGCACGATCAACACGTGGAACCGGGTGGCGCTGTCGACGGCGAAGGTCGCGGGGACGGACGAGCGGTGATCCTTCCGTGGGCGGGGCTGGCTGGGGCGGGGGCGGAGCGTCCGTGGGACGGGTGGTGATCGTGCGTCGGAAGGGCAGCGCTCCTCGGGCAGGCGGGCGATGATCGTCCGCCGAGCAGGGCGGACCGCCATGGGCCGGTCGTACGGCCGGATCGATGCCGGACTACACCGCCATGGGCCGGTCGTGGGGCCCGATCGGTGCCGGCAGCCTCGAACTGCCCGTCAGATGACGGTCGACGGCGGCCGCCACCGCCCGTCCCTCGGCGATCGCCCACACGATGAGCGACTGCCCCCGTGCCGCGTCGCCCGCGGCGAACACCCCGGGCACGTTCGTGGCGAACCGGGAGTCCCGCGCGATCGTCCCGCGGGGCTCCATCTCCAGCCTCAGCTGGTCGACTAGCCCGTCCTCCCGGTCGGGCCCGGAGAAGCCGAGGGCGAGCAGGACGAGGTCGGCGGGGAGCGTCCGCCCGGTGCCCTCCACCGGGCGGCGCCGCGCGTCCACCTCGACCAGGTGCAGCGATCGCACATGCCCTTGCGCGTCGCCGTCGAAGCGCAGTGTGGACGCCGCGAAGAGCCGCGCGTCCGCGTTGGCGACCGGCGCGGTCCGCAGGTCGCGGGCCTCTTCATGAGCGGCGGAGAGCCGGTAGACCCGGATCGGGTACGTCGGCCAGGGCTCGGTCTCCTCGTCGCGCTCCGCGCCCGGCAGCGCGTAGATGTCCAGCTGGGTCACGGACGCCGCGCCCTCCCGGACCGCCGTGCCCAGGCAGTCCGCCCCGGTGTCGCCACCGCCGACGATGACCACGTGCTTCCCCGCGGCCGACAGCGGAGACGTCTCCAGATCACCCTCACGCACCCGGTTGGCCAGCGGCAGGTACTCCATCGCCTGGTGGATCCCCGTCAGCTCCCGCCCCGGCACCTGCAGTTCACGCCACGCGGTCGCCCCGGTGGCGAGCACGACGGCGTCATAACGGGTCCGCAGCTCTTCGGCCCCGATGTCCCGCCCGACCGCGGTGGACGTCCGGAACTTCGTCCCCTCGGCCCGCATCTGCTCCAGCCGGCGCTCCAGATGGCGCTTCTCCATCTTGAACGCCGGGATGCCGTACCGCAGCAGCCCGCCGAGCCGGTCGTCCCTCTCGTACACGGCGACCGTGTGCCCGGCCCGCGTCAGCTGCTGGGCCGCGGCCAGCCCCGTCGGGCCCGAGCCGATCACCGCGACCGTCTTGCCGGACAGCCGCTCCGGTGGCCTCGGCGGTGCGAAGCCCTCCTCCTGGGCCCGGTCCGCGATGGCACACTCGACGTTCTTGATCGTGACGGCCGGCTGGTTGATCGCCAGGACACACCCGGTCTCGCACGGAGCCGGGCACAACCGGCCGGTGAACTCCGGGAAGTTGTTCGTCGCGTGCAGCCGGTCGGAGGCCGCCCGCCAGTCCTCCCGGGAGACCAGGTCGTTCCACTCGGGGATCAGATTGCCCAGCGGGCACGCGTCGTGACAGAAGGGGATGCCGCAGTCCATGCAACGGTCGGCCTGCTCGCTGATGATGGGCAGCAGTGCCCCGGGGACATAGACCTCGTCCCAGTCCCGCGCGCGTTCCTCGACCGGCCTGCGCGGCCAGTCCTGGCGGGGCGTGGTCATGAAACCCTTGGGATCGGCCATGGCCGGCTTCCTTGCGTGCGCGGGGGACGGGCCGTACGGCGTCTGGCGGCACACTTCTCACTCGTCGTGCGGCACTCTTCTCGCCACGATACGTCCGCCTCCCGGCCGGTGCCTGTCGCCGTGTGACACCGGATTCCGGTGAGCCGCCGGTGTCAGGTGAGCGCGAGCACGTACGCCAGGGCCGCCCCTGCCGAGGCGGCCGTGCGGATGTGGTTCCACAGCGTCCACTCCCGCAGATACGCCGCCCAGTACGCCGCCGCCGGAGGTGTGTCCGGCTCCAGCCCCGCCAGTGCGTCGTTGCGCGGCACGTTCGCGACCATGGTCAGCCCCAACGACCCGAACAGATACAGGGCGCTGCCGACCAGCAGCTCCACCGTGCCCTCGTCCGGCCACAGCACGAACGTCACCACGGCGATCACCGCGCACAGCGCCGCGGATCCGAGGAACACGATCATGAACGGCGGAGCCACCGCGGCCGCGTTGATCGCGTTCATCGCGGCGACCCCCTGCGCGGGCGGCAGCGTGCCGAGGCCCCGCATCACGAAGGTCGAGAACCCGCAGAACACCCCGGCCACCAGGCCGGTCCCGAGCACCCCCAGCACCGTCAGTACGAAGTACGGTCCGTCGATCATGTCCTTCTCCCGCCCGTCGAGCCGGGATCCTGCCCGGCACCCTTCCTCAGCACAAGCGAAATCCCGTACGAGCACAGTGATCATGGCCGGGCCGCAGGGGGCCGTGAGCACACGCCCACGGTCCGCCGAACGGCCCCCGCCCCGCTGTCCGCCGGGCGGTACCTGTCACGACCTGCCGACCGCCCCACATCACCCCGCGGAGCCGAGTCCCTCCTCGGCCCACCCCCGCAGCACCGTCGCCACCGCCGCCGCGATCCGCCGCCGCGCCTCGTGGCGCGGCACACCACTCATCAGCAGCCGGTCGTACGGCGTGTCCAGATGCCGTACGGACGCCGCGACCGCCGAGGTCACCGCCCCCTCGGTGAGCGCACGGCCCGCCGCGCTGCGGCCCACCCGTCCGCTGCCCCGCTCCGAGGCGTGCAGGGCGATGGACCGCGCTCGACCGGACGGGCATCCCGGAAAGAGCCGGAGTATCTCCGTCGCGAACGCCTGGGCGAACAGGGCGTCCTGAGCCGCCCGCCGCCGCGCGTCCCGCACCCGGCGCCGCCGTCTCGCCTCGGCATCCGCGAGGCACCGCTGCTCGGCCCGCGCGAGCGCCGCCTCCTCGACCAGGACGCCCTGCCGCTCGTACCGGCTCTTGCGCCGGTTGAACCGTACGACCACCGCCGACAGCGCGCTCTCCTCCCGCGATCTGCGGGTCAGCGCGGTGTCGCCACTCGGGAGGAACACCAGGTGCGCGAGGTCGGCGCAGTCCAGGCAGCGCGGGACGCCGTCCTCCAGGACCAGCAGCGGTAGGGGTCCCCGTCGGCACTCGGCGCAGGAGCGCCGTTTGAGGGGCTGGAAGACGAGGAGCCCGGTGCGGGGCGGGAGCGAGGCGCGGGGGACCATACGTGTTTCATTCCCCGCGGCGGCAGCCCGAACTGCGCACTTCAGGACGGATCCAGGCGATCCCCCCACTGCTCCGCCGAGGCGACGGACGGCGGGGCGCCTCTGTCCCCGCCTGACGCATCATGGGCCGTGTGCGACTCGAAGCGATCACCTGGGAACGGCTCGGCGACCTGCTCGCCGATCGCGTGCTCGATCTGGAGCCCGCCGACGGCAGCCCCTGGCCGCGCATCGCCTTCGACGGCGCCCCGGCCGCCCGCCCGGGCGACCTCGCCCGCCGCGTCGGCGAGGCACTGCGCATACGCGGCCGCTCCTCCCTCGTCGTGGGCACCGAGGGCTTTCTGCGCCCCGCCTCCGTACGGCTGGAGTACGGCCACCAGGACGTCGAGGCCTACTACGGCGGCTGGTACGACACGGGCGCCCTGTGGCGCGAGGTGTTCGGCCCGCTCGACGCCGACGGCGACGGCCGCGTCCTGCCCGACCTGTGGGACCCGGCCGCCGACCGCGCCACTCGCAGCCCCTACGTCGAACTCCCGCCCGGCGGTGTGCTGTTGCTGCACGGCCCCTTCCTCCTCCGGCACTGGTTCCCCTTCGATCTGAGCGTTCACGTCCTGCTGTCCCCGGGCGCCCTGCGCCGCCGCACCCCCGAGGGCGAGCACTGGACCCTCCCCGCCTTCGAGCGCTACGAGCACGAGACGGATCCGGCGGAGACGGCGGACATCCTGGTACGAGCCGACGACCCGCGTCATCCGGCGTGGAACGGCTGAGGCGTGCCGAGTCGTGCTCGGAGCCGAGCCGCAGGCCGCCGGGCTTCCATGTGCGGGCATCCCGCTGCGCGGCGAGAATGAAGGGCGCCGGGACTCGCGGTGCGTCCCGCTCCGCGCCGGCCGTCCGGCACCGGGAGGTACACCATGACCACCGCCGGAGACATCATGCACCGCGGCGCCCAGTGGATCCCCGCTCACGAAACACTCGACCGTGCCGCACAGCTCATGCGCGAACTCAATGTCGGCGCCCTGCCCATCAGCGACGAGAACGAGCGGCTCTGCGGCATCCTCACCGACCGCGACATCGTCGTCGGCTGCGTCGCCATGGGCCACGACCCCGCCCGGATCACCGCGGGCGAGATGGCCAAGGGCACGCCCCGCTGGATCGACGCGGACGCCGATGTCGGCGAGGTGCTGCACGAGATGCAGGAGCACCAGATCCGCCGGCTGCCCGTCATCCGGGACAAGCGCCTGGTCGGCATGATCAGCGAGGCCGACCTGGCCCGGCATCTCGCGAAGGACCAGATCGCCTCCTGGGCCGAGAGCGTGTACGCCACGACCGCCATGCACTGACCGCCCGGACCACCCCGCGGGCACCGCGCCCTCGGGTCCCTCGCAGGCCCCGGGCCCGTGTCAGAGCCAGCCGCTGCGCCGGAACCCCCGGTACAGAGCGAGGCACGCGACGGATATCACGCCGAGGACCATGCCGTAGCCGTACCGCCAGTGCAGCTCCGGCATGTGGTCGAAGTTCATGCCGTAGACCCCGCAGACCATCGTCGGCACCGCGACGATGGCGGCCCAGGCCGTGATCTTCCGCATGTCCTCGTTCTGCGCGACCGTGACCTGCGCGAGGTGCGCCTGGAGGATGGAGTTGAGCAGTTCGTCGAAGGCGGCGATCTGCTCCTTCACCCGCAGCAGATGGTCCGACACGTCGCGGAAGTACGCCTGTATCTCCGGGTCGACCGCCCGGATCGGCCGGGTGGCGAGATCCTCCAGCGGCCGGCTGAGAGGAACCACCGCCCGCTTCAGCTCCAGCAGTTCCCGCTTGAGCTGGTAGATGCGCCCCGGGTCGGTGCGCGCCCCGGCCTCCGAGAACACGTCCGTCTCGACCTGGTCGATGTCCGCCTGCACCGAGTCCGTGACCGTCAGGTAGTCGTCCACCACGTGGTCCGCGAGCGCGTGCAGCACCGCCGACGGGCCCTTGGCGAGCTGGCCGGGATCGGACTCCAGCTCCTCGCGCAGCGGGCCCAGTGAGCCGTGCCGGCCGTGCCGCACCGTGATCACGAAGTCCGCGCCGACGAACACCATGATCTCGCCGGTGTTCACGACCTCGCTGGTGGCCGTCAGCTCCTCGTGCTCGACGTAGCAGACGGTTTTGAACACCGCGAAGAGCGTCTCGCCGTAGCGCTCCAGCTTGGGCCGCTGATGCGCCTCGATCGCGTCCTCGACGGCCAGCGGATGCAGGTCGAAGAGCTCGGCGATGCCCGCGAACTCCTGGTCCGTGGGCTCGTGCAGACCGAGCCAGACGAAACCCTCCCGGCTCTTGCGCACCCGCTCCACGGTGTCCACCAGATCGCCGCGCGCGGAGGTGCGGACGCCGTCCCGGTACGTCACGCAGTTCACCACCGAGGAGCCCAGCGGGGACCGGGCCGGGTGACTCAGATCGACGCGCGGACGCCGCCGGGCCAGCCGTGCCACCTTGCGAAGGCCACCGACCCCGCCGAGGCCCGTGACCCTCCTCAGATTCCCCGCCATGGACATCCGGCTCTCCTTGCATGGAACTTCTCGCGCCGTTCCTGCGCCTTGGCGCGCCAGTCTGCCAGGCCCGCGTGAGCTGCGGGTAAGCCTGTGGACAAGGTCGGCGAAGCCCATTCCGCTTCGTTCCCGCCTGTGGACGGACGACCCGCGGAGTCGCCGCGGTCCTGCCGTAGGGACGCATGTCCCGCCCGGACGGTTCTCGAACGGAAGCGTCACTGGTGCCCGCTGCGACAGCGTCAGAAGCCGTGCTGCGTGCCGTCAGCATCCGACGCCGTGCCGCGCGCCGACGCGGTGCTCCGTGCCGGAGCGTCGACGAGTAACGGCAAGTCGGACAAATGGGATGATCGTCGTATGACGCGAACCGATGGGTACCTCCTGGCCAACCGGCAGACCGAGGCCGCGGAGCACTTCAGTGCCTTCGCCGCCCTCTTCGACCCCACCACGTTCCGGCACCTCGAAGCTCTCGGCATCGGATCCGGCTGGCGGTGCTGGGAGGTCGGCGCAGGCACCTCCGTGGTGTCCTGGCTGGCCAAGAAGGTCGGCCCGACGGGACGCGTCGTCGCGACGCATACCGACACCTCCCGGCTCGCCTCCGTCGCCCGGCCACCCGTCGAGGTGCGGCTCCACGACCTCGGCGCGCAGGAGCCACCGGGGGAGGGCTTCGACCTGGTGCACGCCCGCCTCGCCCTCGTCCACGTGACCGACCGGGAAGGGGCGTTGCGATCCATGGCGGCGGCACTGCGCCCAGGCGGACGCCTCCTCGTCGAGGACGCCGACCCCGCGCTGCAGCCCCTGCTCTGCCCCGACGAGCACGGCCCCGAGCAGCAGCTCGCGAACCGGCTGCGGCAGGCCTTCCGCCGACTGCTCGCCGACCGCGGGACCGACCTGCCCTGCGGCCGCACCCTGCCGCGGCTGCTCCGCAACGCCGGACTGACCCGGGTCCACGCCGATGCCTACTTCCCGCTCGCCTCGCCCGCCTGCGCGGCCCTGGAGTCGGTCACCATCCGCCAGATCCGCGACCAGCTCGTCACCGCAGGCCTCGCCACGGACCAGGACATCGACCGCCATCTGGACAACGTCACATCCGGTGCGCTCGATCTGACGACGGCACCGATGATCTCGGCGTGGGGGCGCAAGGAGTAGCCGGAGCGGGTGCGGTCCTCAGCCCGGCACGGGCGGCCTGCCGCCCACCTGCTCCACCGCTCGCGCGCCCGCCCGGCAGCCCTCCGCGGCCGCGTCCTCCGGCCCCGCGCCCGCGAGCAGGGCGGCGAGGAACGCGCCGGTGAAGGCGTCACCCGCCCCCGTGGTGTCCCGCGGTGTCGCGGGGACGGCCGGGACGCGGGCGCTCACCCTCCCCGAGCGGGCCACGAGTGCCCCCTCGTGACCCTGTTTGGCGACGACCAGCGGCACCCGCAGGCTCAGCTCGGCCGCCGCCGCGGCCGCATCCGCCAGCCCCGTGAGCAGACACGCCTCGTCACGGCTGGGAAGCAGTACGTCCACGCCCTCGGTGAGCTCGAGGAACCGCTCGGCGCCCAGCTCCGCCAGGAAGCCGGCCGACGCCGGGTCCAGACTCACGGGCACGCCCCGCGCACGTGCGGCATCGAGAGCCACCGACACCAGGGCCCGGCTCGGGCCGGAGAACAGCAGGTAACCCGAGAGGTGCAGCCGGGCCACGCCGTCGAGGAGCGCGTCCGACCAGTCGGCGGGCCCGAGACGTACCGACGCGCCGCTGTCGGTGAGGAACGTCCGTTCCGCCGAAGCGCCCCCGTCGACCATGCAGATCACCGTGCCGGTCGGCGCCAGCGGGTCGACGACGAGCCGCGGACGCACCCCCTGGGCGACCAGCTCCCGCTCGTGCCAGGCCGCCGCATCCGCCCCGACGCGTCCGAGCAGCCGCACGTCCGCAGTTCCCCGGTGGGCCGCCCAGCAGGCCACATTGGCGCCCGCCCCGCCGGCCACCGTGCGGATCGAGGCAGCCGTGTCCGTGCCGGCCGCGAGCGGCCCTCGATGCCGCGCGACGACATCCGTGATGACGTCGCCCACGACCAGCAGCCCCGTGTCGGCCGTGCGCCCGGAGCCCGGCTTGCCTCCCGGCCCCGCTTCGGCGGCCGCCGTCATCCCCGGGCCCAGGCCGCCGCGATCCGTGCCGCCAGGCGAACGTTCCCCCGGACCGCCGCCAGATTGGCGCTCAGGGAGGCGCCGTCGGTGTGCCGCACCAGGTGGTCGAGCAGGAAGGGAGTGACCGCCTGGCCGGTGATGCCCGCCTGCGCGCACGCCTGCAGTGCCTCCGCGAGCACCCGCGCGTGCAGTTCCGGGTCCAGCTGCTCGTCCTCGGGCACGGGGTTGGCGACGATCAGGGCCGAATCCGGCCCGTCGAGCGCGTCCTGGGCGCGCATGGCCTCCGCCACCTGCCCGGGCGTCTCCAGCGTCCAGTCCACCGGATGCCCGGAGTCCGAGAGGTAGAAGCCGGGAAACCGGCCGGTGCCGTAACCGGCCACGGCGACCCCCAGTGTCTCCAGCCGCTGCAGGGTCGCCGGCACGTCCAGGATCGACTTCACCCCGGCACACACCACCGTGACGCGCGTGCGCGCCAGCAGCCCCAGGTCGGCCGACTCGTCCTGCGTCGCCGTCCACTCCCGGTGCACCCCGCCGAGTCCACCCGTCGCGAAGACCCGCACACCCGCCAGCGCCGCCAGCAGCGCCGTCGCCGACACCGTGGTCGCCCCGCTCACCCCGGACGCCACCGCGAGCGGCAGGTCGCGGTGGCCGAGCTTGCGGATCCCGTCCTCGTTGGCGACCCGTTCCAGCTGCTCCTTGTCCAGGCCCACACACGGGCGCCCGTCCAGCACGGCGATCGTGGCGGGCACCGCGCCCTCCTGCCGTACGGCCGTCTCCAGCTCCAGCGCCACCCGGAGATTGCGCGGCCGCGGCAGCCCGTGAGCGATGATCGTGGATTCCAGGGCCACCACGGGCCGGCGCGCGTCGATCGCCTCCCGTACTTCTTCGGACACCACCAGCACCACGCGCCTGCCTCCTGTCAGCCGGTCAGTCGTCTTCCCTCATCTCTGGCGGGCGGCGGACCGGGCCAAACCCTTGCGGGCCGCCGGAGTCCCCACGAGCCTGGGGGGATGACCGACCACACACCTCGTCTCGACCACGTCGTGCTCTGGGTGCGCGACCCGCTCGCCGCCGCGGACTTCTACGAGAAGGCCGTCGGCCTGGAATCGGTCCGGCTCGCGGAATTCGCGGCGGGTGAGGCGCCCTTCCCCTCCGTGCGCGTCAACGGCGAGACCATCCTCGACCTCATGCCGCTGAGCTACGCGGAACGCATGACGATGCTGCCCGGCTCAGCCGACAGCGCGGGGCACCCGGTCAACCACGTCTGCCTGTCGTTGCCCCGCGGCGACTTCGACGCCCTCCTCAGCCGCCTCGAAGAACGCTCCGTGCCGATGTCGGACCTCGCGCACGGTTCCTTCGGCGCCCAGGGCAAGGCCGCCCGCAGCTTCTACTTCCGCGACCCGGACGGGAACGTCTTCGAGGCCCGGCACTACGACTGACCGAGCCCCTCGGCTCGCACGGGAGCGGCGGCTCTCAGAAGAGCGGCTCGGGAAGCACACCCTCCAGGGCGAGCAGCCTCCGCTTGGTCTCCAGGCCACCCCCGAAGCCGCCGATGCCGCCGTCGCTCTCCACCACCCGGTGACAGGGCACCACGACCGGCAGCGGATTGGCGCCCATCGCCATGCCCACAGCCTGGGCGGCGCCCGGTTGACCGACGCGTCCGGCCAGGTCGCCGTATCCGACGACCTGGCCGTACGGCACGCCCGAGGCCAGTTCACGCAGGACGGCCCGGTTGAAGCCGGAGATCAGCGACCAGTCCAGAGGCAGCTCGAAGTCGCGCCGCCCACCCGCGAAGTACGCTTCGAACTGGCGTATCGCCTCGGCCAGCAGCGGCGAGCCGGGCGCCTCGACGGGCTCGGTGCCCAGCCGCGCCGCCAGCCGCTCGACGGCCCGGTCCCGCACCGCGTCCGTGGCGTGGAACACGACGTTGACCAGCCCCTCCCGGCTCGCGGCCAGCAGCAGCGGCCCGATCCCGCTGTCGACGACCGTCCACACGACGTGCGGCTCGACCTGCTCTCGGCTGTCCATGCGCCCACAGTAGGACCCGCCACTGACAACGCCCTCCGGGGCGGAACGCCGATCAGTCGCCCACGGCCCTTCGCACCACGTCCGGCCTGTTCGTGATGATCCCGTCGACGCCGTAACCGGCGACCCGCCGGGCCGTCTTCGCGTCGTCGACCGTCCAGGCGAAAACCTTCATCGGCCTGCCGTGCGGTCCGTCGAACGCCTGGACGGAGGACACGTATGCCGGGGTGAGCGAGCCGTAGGAGGGGTTGATCTGGTCGGCGAACTCGGCGCAGTCGAGCAGGTCCGGCAACCGTGGCGTCCCCAGGAGGCCGGTCTTCACACCGGGCTTCAGCTCGTGCACCGTCCGCACGCTGTCCGCGCTGAAGCTCTGCACGATCAGCCGGCCCGCCAGATGCGACCGGTCGAGCCAGCCCTCGTTGCTGAGGACCTTCAACGTCTGCCGCTCGATGCCCGGGTACAGCTCCGGATTCTTGATCTCCAGGAGGAGCTTCTGACGATGACTCTCCAGGCGGCGCACGAACTGCTCCAGCGTCGGCACGCGCACACCCGCGTACGCGGGACCGAACCAGCTGCCCGCGTCCAGACGGGCGATCTCCGCTGCCGTGAAGTCCTCCACCCTCCAGGGAGCCCGGTCGGGATACACCTCCTCCACGTCGGTGGTGCGCCGGAGGTTGTCGTCGTGGATGACGACCAGCTCTCCGTCCCGCGTCCGCTGCACGTCGTTCTCCACCCAGCGGATGCCCAGCTCCGCGGCTGCGTCGAGGGAGGCCAGGGTGTTCTCGGGCGCGTACGCGGACGCCCCCCGGTGCCCGATGACCAGCGGGGGCGCGTCACCGCCCGCGGCCTGCGCGGGGGAGACGGGGAACAGGAGAGCGGCGGTACCCAGGAGTGCGGTGGTCGAGGCGGCAACAGCGCGCGCGTGCATGCGTACTCCTCGCGACGAGCGAACGGCAACATCACAGACAGCACAACTGTGACAGCAGAGGGTCAACGCGAGAGGGGTGCGAGATGGCCACACGCCGAACGGAGAAGGCTCAACTCCGCTCACTGGTACCGCACAACTGCGGCAAGGCCGTGTTTCTTTGCCGGAAAGTCGTTCGACCATTCCGGTGGGGGTCATACTCTCTGCGTCAACCCTGACCGCTGGTGCGGTCCTGGGAGGGGGCGCACATCAGGAATTCCGGGACGTACGAGGGCGGGAAGGGCAGCCGCGCATGCAGGGCACGGTCGACGGATTCAGCTACGGCCTGGTCACACCCCTGGTGGCCTACTTCATGGCCTGCCTCGGCGGCGCGCTGGGCCTGCGGTGCACCACGAGATCCATGCTCGTCGCCCAGTCCTGGCGTCCGGGCTGGCTCGCCCTCGGCTCCGCCGCCATCGGCTCCGGCATATGGACCATGCACTTCGTCGCCATGATGGGATTCACCGTCCGCGGCACCCCGATCCACTACGACAAGGCGATGACCTTCGCGAGTCTGGCCGTCGCGATCATCATGGTGGGCATCGGGATCTTCATCGTCGGCTACAAGGGGGCCCGCGGCACGGCCCTGTTCACGGGCGGCACCATCACCGGCCTGGGCATCGCTTCCATGCACTACCTGGGCATGGCCAGCATGAGCCTGGACGGGAAGCTGGAGTACAACACCGTCACCGTCGGCATCTCCGTCGTCATCGCCATGGGCGCCGCCACCGCCGCCCTGTGGGCCGCCGGGCAGATCAGGGGCTTCCTGTGGAGCGTGGGCGCCAGCCTCGTCATGGGGCTCGCCGTCAGCGGCATGCACTACACGGGCATGGCCGCCCTCAGAGTCCACCTGCACGGCACGGCCGAGCCCGCCACGGGGGACTCGCCCGCGACACTGCTCGCGCCCATGCTGATCGGCCCGCTCGCCTTCCTGCTCCTCGCGGGCGTGGTGGTGATGTTCGACCCGCTGATGGTCATGGGGAAGCCCACCGTCGCCCCCGCCGAGCACAAACCCGGCGTCCCCGCCCACATCCACGTCCGCCATTCCGCCCGGCGCCTGCGCTTCCGCCCCCGCCGCACCGTGGAGCACCGGGGGTCCCGCACCCCGCAGAACCGCTGATCAGAGCCCGTTGTCAGTGGGGGGTCGTACGGTGGAACCCATGCGGCCCGTTTCAAAGATCGAACGCACGGTGGCGCCCTTCGAGGTCGTCAGCCCCTACCAGCCGAACGGCGACCAGCCGACAGCCATCGCCGACCTGGCCCGGCGCATCGAGGCCGGCGAGAAGGACGTCGTGCTGCTCGGTGCGACCGGCACCGGCAAGTCCGCCACCACCGCGTGGATGATCGAGAAGCTCCAGCGCCCCACGCTCGTGATGGCGCCGAACAAGACGCTGGCCGCCCAGCTGGCGAACGAGTTCCGCGAGCTGCTGCCGAACAACGCCGTCGAGTACTTCGTCTCGTACTACGACTACTACCAGCCCGAGGCCTACGTCCCGCAGTCGGACACCTACATCGAGAAGGACTCCTCGATCAACGAGGAGGTCGAGCGCCTCCGACACTCCGCGACGAACTCGCTGCTCACCCGTCGTGACGTCGTCGTGGTCGCCTCGGTCTCCTGCATCTACGGCCTGGGCACCCCGCAGGAGTACGTGGACCGCATGGTCCCCCTCAAGGTCGGCGAGGAGATCGACCGCGACGAGCTGCTGCGCCGCTTCGTGGACATCCAGTACACGCGCAACGACATGGCCTTCACCCGCGGCACCTTCCGCGTGCGCGGCGACACCATCGAGATCTTCCCGGTCTACGAGGAGCTGGCCGTCCGCATCGAGATGTTCGGCGACGAGATCGAGGCGCTGTCCACCCTGCACCCGCTCACCGGCGAGATCATCAGCGACGACGAGCAGCTCTACGTCTTCCCGGCCTCCCACTACGTCGCGGGCCCCGAGCGCCTGGAGCGGGCCGTCAACGACATCGAGAAGGAACTGGCCGAGCGCCTGACCGAGCTCGAGAAGCAGGGCAAGCTGCTGGAGGCCCAGCGCCTGCGCATGCGCACCACGTACGACATCGAGATGCTGCGCCAGATCGGCAGCTGCTCCGGCGTGGAGAACTACTCGATGCACTTCGACGGCCGCTCGCCCGGCTCCCCGCCCAACACCCTGCTGGACTACTTCCCGGACGACTTCCTCCTCGTCATCGACGAGTCCCACGTCACCGTTCCGCAGATCGGCGCGATGTACGAGGGCGACGCCTCCCGCAAGCGCACCCTCGTCGACCACGGCTTCCGGCTGCCCTCCGCCCTGGACAACCGCCCCCTGAAGTGGGAGGAGTTCCAGGAGCGCATCGGCCAGACGGTCTACCTGTCGGCCACTCCGGGCACCTACGAGATGTCCCGCTCGGACGGTTTCGTCGAGCAGATCATCCGCCCCACCGGTCTCGTCGACCCCGAGGTCGTCGTCAAGCCCACCGAGGGCCAGATCGACGACCTGGTGCACGAGATCAGGCAGCGCACCGAGAAGGACGAGCGCGTCCTGGTCACCACGCTCACCAAGAAGATGGCCGAGGACCTCACGGACTACTTCCTGGAACTGGGCATCCAGGTGCGCTATCTGCACAGCGACGTCGACACCCTGCGCCGGGTCGAACTGCTGCGTGAACTGCGCGCCGGCGAGTACGACGTGCTGGTCGGCATCAACCTCCTGCGCGAGGGACTCGACCTGCCCGAGGTGTCCCTGGTGGCGATCCTGGACGCCGACAAGGAGGGCTTCCTCCGCTCCGGCACCTCCCTGATCCAGACCATCGGCCGCGCCGCGCGCAACGTCTCCGGTCAGGTCCACATGTACGCCGACAAGATCACCCCGGCGATGGAGAAGGCGATCGAGGAGACCAACCGGCGCCGCGAGAAGCAGATCGCGTACAACACGGAACGGGGCATCGACCCGCAGCCGCTCCGCAAGAAGATCAACGACATCGTCGCCCAGATCGCCCGCGAGGACATCGACACCGAGCAGCTGCTCGGCTCGGGTTACCGCAAGGCCAAGAAGGACGGAGGGGGCACCAAGGCGCCCGTGCCGTCCCTCGGCAAGGCGGCGGGCGATGCCAAGTCCGCCAAGGGCAAGGGCAAGGGCAAGGCCGCGGAGACCATGCCGACCGACCGTCCCGCGGCCGAACTGGCCGGGCAGATCGAGGAGCTGACCGCGCGGATGCGGGCCGCCGCCGCGGAGCTCCAGTTCGAGATCGCGGCCCGGCTGCGCGACGAGGTCTCCGAGATGAAGAAGGAACTGCGCCAGATGAAGGAGGCCGGCCTGGCCTGACAGCGTGCCGCGCACGCGCAGTGTTGCAAGACCGACACAAAGTGCGGAGCGGGGTACGGCACGGTCAGTGCCCCTGCGTAAGGTGCTGGTCAACCGCGACCACGCGGCAACAGGGGACGTTCGAGAGGGGAATCAGCGCGTGACCGTCAACATGACCAAGGGTCAGGCCATCAGTCTGCAGAAGAACGACGGTGGCAGCCTGACCGCGGTTCGCATGGGTCTCGGCTGGCAGGCGGCTCCCCGGCGCGGCCTGTTCGGCTCGCGCACGCGAGAGATCGACCTCGACGCCTCCGCCGTCCTGTTCGCGGACAAGCAGCCGGTCGACGTCGTCTTCTTCCGTCACCTGGTGAGCGACGACGGCTCCGTGCGCCACACCGGTGACAACCTCGTCGGCGGTGTCGGCCAGGGCGGCGACGACGAGGCGATCCTCGTCGACCTGGCGCGGGTCCCGGTCCACATCGACCAGATCGTCTTCACCGTGAACTCCTTCACGGGCCAGACCTTCCAGGAAGTGCAGAACGCGTTCTGCCGGCTGGTCGACGAGTCCAACGGCCAGGAGCTCGCCCGCTACACGCTCGCCGGCGGCGGCCAGTACACGGCCCAGATCATGGCCAAGGTCCACCGCTCCGGCCAGGGCTGGACGATGACGGCCCTGGGCAACCCGGCCAACGGCCGCACCTTCCAGGACCTGATGCCGGCGATCCTGCCGGTGCTCTGAGCCCAGCCGGGCCCCGCAGTCACGGGGCCCGGGGAGCAGCACCCGACTCCGCACAACGACACAGGGGGACCAAGGGCGATGACGGCCGAGCTGGTGCGGGGGCAGAACCACCCGCTCTCCCAGGCCCGTCTCGAGATCCGGATCTCGGCCGGTACGCCGGTCGTGGCCGTGGCCGCACTCGGTGACGAGAACGGCCGGATCCACGGTGTGGAGTGGGTGGCCCATCCGGGCGCACCCGCCCAGCCGGGTCTCGAGGTCCCCCGGCAGGCAGCCGCCGACCACCGCCTCGCGGTGGACCTCGACGCCGTCCCCGAGGCCGTCCACCGGGTCGGCGTGCTGCTCGCCCTGCCCCTCGGCGGGACGGGACCGGTCCGTTTCGGCGCCGTGGCCGCCCCCTTCGTCGCCGTCACCGGTCTCGACGGCGGGGAGGTCGCCAGCTACACCATCACCGGTCTGGAGGCGGAGTCGGCCGTCGTCGCCCTGGAGCTCTACCGGCGGCAGGGCGCCTGGAAGGTGCGCGCCGTGGGCCAGGGTTACGCGGGCGGCCTCGCCGAACTCCTCACCGACCAGGGCCTGCCGCAAGCCCGGCAGCTCGCCGGCGGCATCAACGACGCGGTCGCCCAGGGGCTGGCCCGCTCGGTACAGGCGCCCCCGCCCCGCACGGCGGACGGCGACCGCTCCCGGCAGGCAGCGGCTCCCGCCCTCGGCCCGGACCAGGGCGGCACCGCGCCCCAGCCCGGTCCCGGCTCTGCGATGTCCCCCTACGGCGGTCAGACGCCCGGCGGTCCGTTGCAGCCCGGTCCTCAGCAGCCGTCTTATCCCGGCGCCACGCCGGGCCCCGACGCCGTCACCCAGCCGTCAGCGCCCCCGGCCGGCGGCCCGATCGACTACAGCCACCCGCGCCGGCAGAACGCCGCTCCGCCGCCCCCGCCGACCGCGCCCCCGGCCGCGCCCGGGCAGCCCGCGCAGCCGGTGGCGGGCGACGCGACCGGCTGGTCCATGGAGGAGCGGCTCTACAACCAGGTGTGGGGCATGTTCGAGGACCTGGCCCGCACCACCGCCGCCTACCGCAGCGCCGTCGACTTCGCGGAGTCACGCATGGACAAGGAGCTGGAACAGGTCCTCTCCGACCCGCGCAGCCGGATCGGCGGGCAGGGCGACGCCGCCCGTGAGGCCGCGCGGACCCGGTACGCCGAGCTCGTCGCCCAGGCGCAGGAGGCCCTCGACCGGGACCTGGCCCAGCTCGCCGCCGAGGCCGGCGTCGTGGAACCGGCCCTGCCGCCGGCGTACGCCCGCTGGGACAACCCGGTGTGGCACGCCTACCGGGTGCCGATGGAGATCCCCATGGCCCTGCGCCTGGGCGATCTCCACCTTCCGGAGGCCGACCGGATCCGGATCCCGATGCTGGTCCGGCTGCCGCTGGAGCGAGGCCTGTGGATCGACAGCGGAGCGGCCGGATCGTCCGGCGGCTCGCTCACCGATTCCCACGCCATGAGCCGTCTCGCCATGGAGACGGCCGTCGCGCACGCGGCCCGGCTGCTCGCCGTCTACCCGGCGGGCGAGTTCACCGTCCACGTCATCGACCCGGCCGGTTCCGGGGCGCAGTCGCTGGCGCCCCTCGTACAGACGGGCGTGCTCGCGGCTCCGCCGGCGCGTGGGGCCGCCGGCGTGGCGGACGTGCTGGGCCGGCTCACCCAGCGGGTCGACCTGGTGCAGATGGCGGTCCGGGGCGGCGCCGCCGACTCCCTCCCGCCCGGCTTCGACATCTCCCAGCAGCTTCTGATCGTCAACGACTTCCCGCACGGTTTCGACGACCGGGCCGTGAACCAGCTGCGCTACCTCGCCGACGAGGGCCCCGCCTTCGGCGTCCATCTGATGATGGTGGCCCACCGGGAGGAGTCCTCCGGGTACGGGCCTTTGCTCGACCCCCTGTGGCGTTCGCTGCTGCGACTGACTCCGGTGGCCGACGATCACCTCGCGGACCCCTGGGTCGGTCACGCGTGGACGTACGAGCCGGCGCTCGTGCCGCCCGGCAGCCAGATCCTCCAGCAGGTGCTGAGCCAGGTGGCCACCGCTCGTACCAAGTTCATGTAAAGCCATCTGACCTGGGATTTTGGGATTTCTTTTGCCGAACGCTTTACCTGTTCTTGGTGATTGGGTACTGTTGACGGCACGGAGGGGAGTACTCCCTGTCTGCTGCGGCGTACCCGTCAATACGGATCAGGCCAGATCCCGGGGCGTCGGCCCATCCTTGGGTGGAAGAGACCTCCGGCAGCGACGACGCTGACATTTGCCGTTACGACTGCCGGAGGCGCAGTGGATGTTTCCGTGACCCTATGGGTCCTGACGATCGTGGGCCTCGCCGCCCTCATCGCGGTCGACTTCTTCATCGGCCGCAAGCCGCACGACGTGTCGATCAAGGAAGCCGGAATCTGGACGATCGTCTGGATCGTGCTGGCCGCGCTCTTCGGGGTCGGCCTGCTCCTGTTCGCGGGTGGTCAGCCCGCCGGTGAGTTCTTCGCCGGCTTCATCACCGAGAAGTCGCTCAGCGTCGACAACCTCTTCGTCTTCGTCCTGATCATGGCGAAGTTCGCGGTGCCGTCGCAGTACCAGCAGCGCGTGCTGCTGATCGGTGTTCTCATCGCCCTGGTCCTGCGAGCGATCTTCATCGCCGCCGGTGCGGCGATCCTCGCCAGCTTCTCCTGGGTCTTCTACATCTTCGGCGCCTTCCTCATCTGGACCGCCTGGAAGCTCATCCAGGAGGCCCGGGCCGACGAGGAGGACGAGGAGTTCGAGGAGAACAAGCTGCTCAAGGCCGCCGAGCGCCGCTTCGGCGTGGCGGACCGGTACCACGGCACCAAGCTGTGGATCGAGGAGAACGGCAAGCGGGTCATGACCCCGATGCTGGTCGTGATGCTGGCGATCGGCACCACCGATGTGCTCTTCGCCCTCGACTCCATCCCCGCGATCTTCGGCCTGACGCAGGACCCGTACATCGTCTTCACGGCCAATGCCTTCGCCCTGATGGGTCTGCGCCAGCTGTACTTCCTCATCGGGGGCCTGCTGAAGAAGCTGGTCCACCTGAGTTACGGCCTGTCGATCATCCTGGGCTTCATCGGCGTGAAGCTGGTGCTGCACGCCCTGCACGAGTCCGGGGTGCATGTCCCCGAGATCAGCATTCCGGTCTCGCTCGGCGTGATCTGCTCCGTCCTGATCGTCACCACGATCACCAGCCTGCGCGCTTCCAAGAAGCAGGCGGCGGCCGAGGCGGCGCAGGGCGGGAGCGGAGGCGCTCCGAAGGACAGCATCGACGCCTGACCGCGTCGGGCGTAGGAACGACCATCACCGGGACCGGCGCTCCGCGAATTGCCGACCGCCGGTCCCGATGCTTGCTTGGTTCCTGAGCGCGTCCCCCGGCCCGGGGCCGCGGTGGCCGGCTGGAGGTGCCATGAGGTTCGTGCAGATCATCGAGTTCGAGACCGAGCGTCTGGAAGAGATGCAGCAGGTGCTCGAGGAGGCGGGCCGGCGCAACGCCGACCGCACGAACGGCCCGACCCACAGCATGCTGCTCAAGGACCGGGACAAGCCCGGCCGCTATCTGGCGCTGATCGAGTTCGGCTCGTACGAGGAGGCCATGCGCAACAATGACGACCCCGAGACCAGCGCGATGGCTCAGCGGCTGGACGCACTCAGCACGGGCGAAAGAGTGTTCACCAACTGCGACCTCCTGGACGCACGTGACCTCAAGTAGCTCCTCGGCACGCCCGCGGGAGCCCGGCACCACCGCAGTGCAGGGCCCCTGCCCCTCTGCGACGGTCGCGTCATGATCGCTCGGCTCAGGCGGTTCGCGGCACAGTGGACGACCCTGGTGCCCCTGCTCGCGGTCGTGCTGCTGGTCCTGACCTGGGGGCGCGATCTGCCGGTCGCGGTCGTCGCCCTGGTGACCCTGGTCCTCGCGGGAGCCGTCCTGGCCGCTGTGCACCACGCCGAAGTGGTGGCTCACCGGGTCGGCGAACCGTTCGGCTCCCTCGTGCTCGCCGTCGCCGTCACGATCATCGAGGTCGCCCTCATCGTCACCCTCATGGCCGACGGCGGGGACAAGAGCTCCACCCTGGCCCGGGACACGGTCTTCGCGGCCGTGATGATCACCTGCAACGGCATCGTCGGCCTGTGCCTCCTCGTCGCCTCACTGCGGCACGGCACGGCCGTCTTCAACCCGGAGGGCACCGGCGCCGCACTCGCCACCGTCGCGACCCTGGCCACGCTCAGCCTGGTCCTGCCCACGTTCACCACGAGCAAGCCGGGACCCGAGTTCTCCACCGTCCAGCTGACCTTCGCCGCGGTGTCCTCGCTCATCCTGTACGGCCTGTTCGTCACCACGCAGACCGTGCGGCACCGGGACTACTTCCTGCCGATCACGCGGCACGGCGAGGTCATCACCGCCGAAGAGCACGCCGAGGCGCCGACCGCTCTCACCGCCCGGATCAGCCTGGCCCTGCTCGGCCTGGCCCTGGTGGGCGTGGTCGGCCTGGCCAAGGGTGTCTCGCCCACCATCGAGTCGGGGGTCGAGGCCGCCGGGCTCCACCACGCCGTCGTCGGCGTGATCATCGCCCTGCTGGTGCTGCTCCCGGAGACCATCGCCGCACTGCGTTCCGCCCGCCGCGACCGTGTGCAGACCAGCCTGAATCTCGCCCTCGGCTCGGCCATGGCCAGCATCGGCCTGACCATCCCCGCCGTGGCCCTCGCGTCGTTGTGGCTCTCCGGCCCGCTCGTCCTCGGCCTCGGCGCCACACACATGGTGCTGCTCGCCCTGACCGTGGTGGTGGCCTCCCTGACGGTGGTGCCGGGCCGGGCGACGCCGCTCCAGGGCGGAGTGCATCTGGTGCTGTTCGCGGCGTATCTGGAGCTGGCGATCAACCCGTAGGCGGGCGTACGGCGCAGGTGTCCGCCGGGCGCTGCGACAGCCACCGCGGCTCATCCGGCAGCGGCCTCCGCGGCCGCGCCCACCCGCACCGGGCGCGTCTCCGGCAGCAACGCGAAGCACCCGAGGCTGAACAGCGCGATCGCCGTCAGATACGCGGCCACACCCCACGGCACCCGCCCGCCCTGCTCGGCGAGCGCCGTCGCCACGATCGGTGTGAGCGCGCCCCCGACGACCCCGCCGAGGTTGTAGCCGACGGCGGCGCCGGTGCAGCGCACCCGCGGCTCGTACAGCTCCGGCAGATAGGCGGCGATCACGGCGAACATCGTGATGAACGCGAGCATCGCCCCGAGGAAACCGAGGAACATCGGCAGCGGCGCCGCGGTGGCGAGGAGCGCGATCATCGGGAACATCCACAGGGCCGCGCCCGCACAACCGGCCAGGCACAGCGGGCGCCTGCCGTAGCGGTCGCCGAGCAGCGCCACCAGCGGCGTGAGAGCACCCTTCACGAGCACCGCGCCCATGATGCAGGTCAGCATGACGGAGCGGCTCACTCCGAGCCGTTCCGTGCCGTAGGCGAGGGACCAGGTCGTCACGGCGTAGAAGATCGCGTAGCCGATCGCCAGGCCGCCGCCGGTCAGCAGCAGGAGCCGCCAGTGGTTCCGGACGACCTCGGCGAGCGGCACGCGCGCGTGGTCGTCGATCTCGAGGAAGCTCGGGCTCTCGGCAAGGGACGACCGCAGCCACAGCCCGGCGACGGCCAGCACCCCCGCGGCCCAGAAAGGCACCCGCCACCCCCAGGCGGCGAACTGCGCCTCCGTCAGCGTCGAGGACAGCCCGAGCACGACACCGTTGGCGAGCAGGAACCCCAGCGCGGGCCCGACCTGCGGGAAACTCGACCACAGCACCCGCCGCCGGGCCGGCGCGTGCTCCACCGCCAGCAGCACCGCCCCGCCCCACTCCCCGCCGAGCCCCAGCCCCTGGAGGAAGCGCAGGACCAGGAGCAGCAGGGGAGCGACCACACCGATCGAGTCGTACGTCGGCACGCAGCCGACGGCGACCGTGGAAGCCCCGGTCAGCAGCAGGGAGGCGACGAGGACCGGCCGCCGCCCGCGCCGGTCCCCGATGTGCCCGAACAGGATCGACCCGAGCGGCCGGGCCACGAAACCGACACCGAAGGTGGCGAAGGCGGCCAGCGTCCCGGCCATCGGAGAGAAGGTCGGGAAGAACAACGGCCCCAGGATGAGGGCCGCCGCGGTGCCGTAGACGAAGAAGTCGTAGAACTCGATGGCCGTGCCGGCGAGCGAGGCGGCCGCGAGGCGTGGCATGGAGGGTGCCCTTACGGTGCGTACGTCGTGCATGCCGCGTCAACTACCCACCGTGATCACCGGTTACGGGGGCGCGCGGGGGCCCGGGGGTTCTCAGTACGTGACCGTGATGCGCCGGGCGGGTCCGTCCACCCGCACGATGCCGCCGTACGGGATCACCAGTTGCGGATCGGTGTGCCCGAAGTCCACGTCGAACACGATGGTGGTGCCGGGGGCGTAGGTCCGCATGGCGCGGAGGACGGCCTCACGCTGGTCGGCCGCGTAACGCGCCGCCTCCTGCGGGGTGGTGGGCCGTTCGAAGGACCAGGTCTTGGCACGGCCCATCAGCAGGGCGGAGAATCGCTCCAGCAGTCCGCGTTCGCCCATGCCGCGCAGCGTGCGGAAGACCTCCGTGGCGCTCGGCATGTCCTCCGAGGTCTCCAGGAGCAGCACGCCGCCGTCGTACGCGGACAGGTCGCGGGCGACCTCCCGGTCGGCCATCAGCAGCCAGGCGAGGATCTCCAGGCAGCCGCCCCAACTGCGGCCCTCGACCACCCGGCCGGGGTTCACCCAGGTCCAGCCGGTGCCGGGCCGGGTCTCCGGCTCGGCGTCGAAGGTCGCCGGGTCCGCCCAGTCGCGGTCGATGTCACGCCACCGCTCGGCGGGCTTCAACTCGTACGGCCCCGGGGAGAACAGGGCTGCCCGCAGGGACTCGGCGGTCAGCGGGTGCATGGCCCCGGGGCGGCCCAGCTCGCACATCACGCTCGCGCCGTGGAAGCCGACGATGCCGCAGGTGCGCAGGAACGCGAGCAGGTTCGTGTTGTCGCTCATCCCGAAGAACGGCTTGGGGTTCGCGCGGATCAACTCCCGGTCCAGATACCGGAGCACGGTGATCTGGTCGTCCCCGCCGATCGACGCGATGACCGCCTTGATCTCCGGGTCGGCTAAGGCGGCGTGAAGATCGTCTGCGCGCTCCCGGGGCGTGGAGCCCATCCTCCGGGTCGCCGGATACTCCACCGGCTCCAGCCCGAACTCCTCGCGCAGCCGCTCGAGCCCCAGCTCGTAGGGGAGCGGGAAGAGCCCCGGCAGGCCCGAGGAGGGCGAGATCACGGCGACGCGGTCGCCGGGGGACGGCTTGGGCGGATAGCTCGGGCTGGTCAGGCTCGTCATGCCCGGAGACTACGACCCGCCGACCTGCCGGCGCATCGTGATAAACCGGCTGTGAGCAGCGGTCCGCCACGGGCCGCACGACCCCGAACGGACCGGAGGAACCGTGCCCCGCACCCTGGCCCACGCCCCGATCATGATTCTCAACGGCCCGAATCTGAACCTGCTCGGCCAGCGCCAGCCGGAGATCTACGGCTCCGACACCCTCGCCGACGTCGAGGCCCTGTGTGCCAAGGCGGCGGCCGCGCACGGCGGCACCGTGGACTTCCGCCAGTCCAACCACGAGGGCGAGCTGGTCGACTGGATCCACGAGGCGCGGCTGAACCACTGCGGCATCGTGATCAACCCCGGTGCCTACTCGCACACCTCCGTCGCCCTCCTGGACGCCCTCAACACCTGTGACGGCCTGCCGGTGCTGGAGGTCCACATCTCCAACATCCACCAGCGCGAGTCGTTCCGGCACCACTCCTACGTCTCGCTGCGCGCCGACGGGGTCATCGCGGGATGCGGCGTGCAGGGGTACGTGTTCGGCGTGGAGCGCGTCGCGGCGCTGGCCGGGGCGGGCAAGGCCGACACGTGAGAGGTCGCCGGTAAGCCCCGCCGACCATGGCGAGCGCCCCTTACCACCCGGTTCCTACAGGCGCCCCGCCTCCACGATCCGCCGCAGGAAGCGCCGGGTGCGCTCCTGCCGCGGATCCCCGAAGACCTGCTCGGCGGTGCCGCGCTCCAGCACCACGCCGCCCTCCAGGAAGCACACCTGGTCGGCCACCTCCCGGGCGAAGCCCATCTCGTGCGTCGCCAGCACCATGGTCATGCCCTCGTCCTTCAGCCCGCGGACGACGGTGAGGACCTCGCCCACCAGCTCGGGGTCGAGGGCGGCGGTGATCTCGTCGAGCAGCAGCAGCCGCGGACGTACCGCCAAGGCGCGGACGATCGCCACGCGCTGCTGCTGGCCGCCGCTCAGCCGGTCCGGATACTCGGCGGCCTTCCCGCCCAGTCCCAGCCGCTCCAGCAGCTCACGCGCCCGTGCCTCGGCCTCGGCTCGGGGCACACCGTGCACGCGGCGCGGGGCGAGCGTGATGTTGTCCAGGACCGTCATGTGCGGAAACAGGTTGTACGCCTGGAAGACCACGCCGATCCGGCGGCGCACGGCGTCCTGGTCGGCGCGCGGGTCGGTGATCTCCTCGTCGTCGAGCCATATCGCCCCGTCGTCGATCTCCTCCAGCAGGTTCGCGCACCGCAGCAGGGTGGACTTGCCGGAGCCGGAGGCGCCGATCAGCGCGGTGACCGTGTGCGGGGCGACTTCCAGGTCGACGTCCCGCAGGACGACCGAGCCGCCGAAGGTCTTGCGGACGGACTCCATGCGCAGCACGGGCGTCTCGCTCATGCGGTTCCTCCCTGGGCCTGCCGGCGGTCCATCCGTGCCGTCACCCAGTCCGTGAAGCGGGTCATGGGGATGGTCAGCGCGACGAAGACCAGCCCGGCGACGATGTAGGGCGTGTAGTTGAGGCTGCGGCCCACGATGATGTCGGCGGCCCGTACGGCGTCCACCGCACCGCCGATCGAGACGAGCCCGGTGTCCTTCTGCAGCGACACCAGGTCGTTCAGCAGCGGCGGCACCTGACGGCGCACCGCCTGGGGCAGCACCACGTACCGCAGCGCCTGGCGGTTGCTCAGCCCCAGTGAGCGGGCCGCGGCGCGCTGTGAGGGGTGCACGGACTCGATGCCTGCGCGGAACACCTCGGCGACGTACGCCGAGTACGTCAGGGTGAGCGCGGTGCCGCCGAGCAGCACCGGATCGACGGTCACCCCTTGGAGCCGCAGCGCCGGGACGCCGAGGACCACGATCATCAGGTTGATGATGAGCGGCAGCCCCCGGAAGAAGTCCGTGTACGCGGCGGCCAGGAAGCGCAACGGGAAGAACACCGGCCCGCGCAGCGTGCGGGCCACGGCGATCAGCATCCCGAGGACGAGCACCGCGACCCCGCAGATCAGCAGCAGCCGGACGTTCAGCCACAGCCCTTCGAGCACCTTCGGGAACGCCTCGCGCGCGTAACCGGCGTCGAAGAACGTCTCCTTGGTGCGCGGCCAGCCCGGTGCGTTGACGACGACCAGGTAGAGGACGACCGCCGTGACCAGGGTCGAGAACGCGCCGATCGCCGTCGCGCGCCGGGCGCGGGCGCGCCGGTGGCGCTCCCGGTCCAGGCGCCGCCGCGACGGGACGTAGCCGTCGGCGGCCTCGTGCGCGCCCGAGCCCAGTTCCTCCTTGTGCACCGTCACTTGAGCACCGGCGCGTCGACGGCGTCCGACAGCCACCGCTGCTCGATCTTCGCGAGCGTGCCGTCCTGACGCAGGTCGTCCACCGCCCGTGAGACGCAGGAGGTGAGCGCGCTGCCCTTGTCGAGCACGAGACCGAACTGCTCCGGCGTGCCGCCCTGGTTCTCGAACTGGCCGACGATCGTCGCGTCGGTGATCTCGGCGCCGGTGATGTAGAAGGCGGTCGGCAGGTCGACGACGATGGCGTCGACCTGGCCGTTCTTCAGCGCGGACTTGGCCTGGTCGTTCTTGCCGTAGACGGCCGCGGCCTGCTCGGGCTTCACCACGTCGTCGATGTAGTCGAGGCTGGTGGTGCCGACCTGTGCGCCCAGCTTCACGCCCTTCAGGTCGGCGATGCTCTTCGCTTTCGCGGCCTTGGAGCCCTTCAGCGCGACGACGGCCTGGCGTACGTCGTAGTAGCCGGAGGAGAAGTCCACGGCCTTCTTGCGCTCCTGGCTGACGGACACCTGGTTGATGTCGAAGTCGAAGGTCTTCTCGCCGGGTGCGAAGGCCTTGTTGAAGGGGACGGTCTGCCAGGCGACCTTGTCCTTGCCGTAGCCGAGCCGTTCGGCGACGGCGTAGGCGACCGCCGACTCGTAGCCCTTGCCGTTGGCGGGCTTGTCGTCCTTGAACCAGGGCTCGTAGGCGGGCTCGTCGGTGGCGATCGTCAGCTTGCCCGGGGTCCGGGTGGCCAGCGTGCCCTTCTCGCAGGCGTTCGCGGCGGGAGAGGACGGCTTGCCCGCTTCCTCCGGCTGCGGAGCGCAGCCCACGGCGGCGGTGAGGAGGACGACGGCGACGGCTGCGCGGCGCAGGGCACGCGGGACGGGTTGCATGGCGGGAGATTGACAGCCGACGGTCCCGTTTGTCGAGGTCACGGCAACACCTGTCCGGATAGTGGGAACGGGTGTTGCGGTGGTGTGAACGGGCCCCGCTCGCCGTCGGGTCGGCATGCGCCGGGGCCGCCGGCCGAGGGCGGGGATCGACAGGCCGGCGGCCCATCCGCTCAGGAGCCGTCATCCTTCGCGGGGCTGAGACCAGTTGACTGCGCAACTACGTACGGGGGGAGCGCGCGTGCGACACCGGCGCGTGCGAACGATTCACACGGGGCGCGTGCGCGGCGCACCACCCAGCGCGAAGGCGCCCGATCCGGGATGCCGAGGCGCCCCACTCACCGCGAAGGCACCCCCGCGGTACTCACCACCCGCGCGCGTGCCACTCCGGCAGATGCGGGCGTTCCGCGCCCAGGGAGGTGTCGTTGCCGTGTCCCGGATACACCCGCGTCTCGTCCGGGAGGGCGTCGAAGATCTTGGTCTCGACGTCATGGAACGGCCCCGCCGTTCCGTTGTGATGTCGCGTCAGCCTCGTTCCTCCTACTGCTCGACGAGGTCCAGGTACGCCTCGTCGTTCTGAAGCTGTTGAACTTCTCTCACCAGGGCGCATGCACTGAGATGGTCAAACCGGCGCAGAAAGTGCCAAGCCGGTTCCGCCATCTATCGCTAGGTGTTCCTCATTTTCTGGCGTCTGATGGCGGTCTCGGGCAGCTCTCGTTCCTCGTGTTGGGTTTGCCAGTCGCTGGGGACGGCAGGAGACTGGTGCTATCAGCGTGACTGCGTCGCTGAAAGTTGAACGTCTGAAGACCGTCCTCGCGTTGATGGTTGGAAGTCGACGTCGACCTCCGCGAGTCTTTCCTTCTTCGGTCCACGATCAGCGGTGATCTGAAACAGCCGAGAACGCAGTCGAAATGATGAATGCTCAATGTCAGTCCTCTCTCAGGAGGTGTCCCATGAGCAGGCCGCGCCCAATCAACTGCATCGTCCCTCCGTACATTCTCGAGAAGCTCCTGGAGAGCGAAGACAGTGAGGTACGCCAGGCAGCCTTCGACACCCTGCTGATCACTGCTCGCCTGCGGGGTGAGCGAGGGCTCCGGGCGTCCTTCGTCGGCGCGGCCGCCCCCGGTGACGGTCGGCGTACAGTCTTCGACTGCGAGCAGCGGGAATTCCTCTCCAACGCCGTCCTGGCCAGGCCGGAAGACGGCCCGGAGTCTGCGGACCCGTCCGTCAACCGGGCGTTCGACGCACTCGGCGTCACGCGCGATTTCTACAGGGAGGTGTTCCGGCGCAATTCGATCGATGGCCGGGGGATGCGCCTGGATGGGTTCGTCCACTACGGCTTTGAGATCAACAATGCGTACTGGGACGGACGGGCGATGCTCTTCGGCGACGGGGACGGAAGGAAGTTCACCGACCTCACCAAATCCCCCGAGGTGATCTACCACGAGTTGGCGCACGGAGTCACCGATTACACCTCGGGATTCGAGTACCACAATCAGCCGGGGGCCCTGAACGAGTCGATGTCGGACGTCTTCGGGTCGCTGGTCAAACAGTGGTCTCTGAAGCAGACAGCCGACGAGGCGGACTGGCTTATCGGGGCTGACGTGTGGACTCCAGGAATCAGTGGCGACGCCATGAGATCGATGAAGGACCCGGGGCATGCGTACAACAATACGCAGTTCGGAAAGGACCCCCAGCCCGACCGCATGAGCAAATTCATCCACTTGCCGGACACTCGGAAAGGGGATTACGGCGGGGTGCACTACAACTCCGGCATTCCGAACAAGGCGTTCTACCTGACAGCCGTACGTATCGGTGGATTCGCCTGGGAGGCTGCCGGAACGATCTGGTACGAGTCGCTCAAGGCGTCCAGCGTCGAGGACCGGTTCCAGGACTTTGCCGGCACCACCTTCCAGAAGGCCGGGGAATTGTTCGGCGCGGGCAGTACCGAGCAGTCGGCAGTGCTGTCGGCGTGGCAGGAGGTGGAAGTCGAGATCAGCGGTGTCCCCACCGGAGTCGCCCGGGTACGGAGCTTCGCGGTCGACGGGAACGGTGCCACGGCGCGGGATGACGCAGCCCTCAGCAGGCAGATCGGAGCACTGAACGACAAGGTCACGGGGCTGGCCAAGTCCATGGCCGAACTGAAGGCCTACAGGTGAGGGTGACTCTGGAGGAATACGGCGGGCTGGCGGCGGTGATCGACTCCCGCCGCCGGCCGAAGGTGCTGGACACGGACGCCCTGCCCGAGAACGCTGCAGCCGAGCTGGACCAACTGGTGGCGGCGGCCGTCTCGATGCCCATGGCAGACGACGACGGCCGCGCCAGGGATGCGATGAGCTACACGATCACGATAGAGGACGGCGACCGTGTGACGGCGCTGGAACAGTCGGACGGCGCCATGAGCCCTGCGTTCGCGTCTTTGCTCACCTGGCTCAGGAAGTACTTCGCCTGACGCGCTGCAGTGATGTCCACTCCGCGTAGTGCCGGAGGTCGTCGCGCAGCTCGTCGGTGTCCCAGCGGTGCTGTTGAGGAGCCGCTGGCAGGCGGTCGGGGGTGCGGTGCCCGGCGTATTCGGCCGGCTGCCAGCCGTTCTTCCGACCGGGCTCAGCAGGCCACGGATGCAGTCGCGCATTCTGCGACGCGGCTGGACACGCCTGAAGCGAGGGCGCCTACCAGCCCCGCTCGTGCCACTCGCCGAGGTGAGGCCGCTCGGTGCCGAGCGTGGTGTCGTTGCCGTGGCCCGGGTAGATCCAGGTCTCGTCCGGGAGTACGAAGACCTTCGCCTCCAGGCCCGCCATCAACGACTTGAAGTCCTCGGGGCGTGTTGTCCGCCCAGGGCCCCCCGGGAACAGGCAGTCCCCGGTGAACACATGGGGGTGCCCGTGCGGATCGTCGTAGACGAGGGCGATCGAGCCGGGCGTGTGCCCGACCAGGTGGCGCGCGGTCAGTTCCACGCGCCCCACCCGGATGATGTCGCCGTCGTCGACCGGCACGTCGGTCCGAACGGGGATGCCCTCGGCGTCCTCCCGGCCCGCGTGGGTGCGGGCGCCGGTGGCCGCCACGACCTCGGCGAGCGCCTGCCAGTGGTCGCCGTGCCGGTGGGTGGTGACGACGGACGCGATACCGTCGCCACCGATCATGCCGAGCAGCGTGTCCGCCTCGTTCGCGGCGTCGATCAGCAACTGCTCGTCCGTGGCCCGGCAGCGCAGCAGATAGGCGTTGTTGTTCATCGGACCCACCGCGATCTTGGTGATCATCAGGTCCTTGAGCTCGTGCACATCGGCCGGTCCGCCGACCGTCACCTCTCCGCTGTACGTCATGTCCGCCAGCCTATAGCGGCGGCAGCGCCGGGAGCGGACCGCCGGCCGGGGCCAGCGCGGACCCGTCGCGGCGGCCCGCGAGCCAGCCCAGCAGGTCGGCCGCGGACCCCGTGACGGTCACCTCGGGGCCCTGCCCGCCCGGCTTCCGTCCGGTGCTCCACGCGCGCGTGCCGTCCGTGACGCGGGTGGCCGGGACGTCGGGGTGTCCGCTGAACCGGTCGGCCAGGAAGCCGATCTCCCGCTCGGTGAAGTCCTCCGGAAGGTCCTCCAGCTCGTAGCCGATCCCCAGGTCCACGTGGTGCAGCTCCACCTCCACCCACCGCCGGAACGGCACCCGGGAGGCTGAGTCCGTGACCCCGTTGCGCAGCTCCACCGTCCGCGACCAGTCCGCCGGTGCGTCACCGGCCTCCTGGAAGCGGGCGGAGCTCTCGCGCAGGTCGGCGAGCTGGACGTCGAGGGGGCGCGGGGCGTCCCGCTCGATGTCGGCGTCCCGGGCTTCGCCGGACACATACATGGGACGACCCTCGAGCACGTTCACGAGGGCGTCCGCGTTCCGGGCGAGGTGGGCCAGGACATGGCCGCGGCTCCAGCCGGGCAGCCGTGACGGCTCCGTCACAGACGCGTTGTCCAGTGCGCCGACCGCGGTCAGCAGCCGCTCCGTCGCGTCATGTACAGACGCCAGGTCATGAGCGTGATCAATCATGGTGCTGACCTTAGCTGGGCCACTCCTTCGGGTGAAGGTGGTGAAGCAGTGCCGTAAATCGAAAGCACGTGCTATATGGTCGGACGTGGCGTCGGGCATGCTGGAGAGCCGGGGTTTGTTGGCAACCCGTGAACCCGACCGGCGTTGTCAGTGGCTCCCCCTAGTCTGAGAAAGACGGGGGCCCCGCCCCTGTCACTTCTCTCAAGAAAGGTGCGGACCGGCGTGGCCGACCGTCTCATCGTTCGTGGAGCGCGCGAGCACAACCTCAAGAACGTCTCGCTCGACCTCCCGCGCGACTCGCTCATCGTCTTCACGGGCCTGTCGGGGTCGGGCAAGTCCTCGCTGGCCTTCGACACCATCTTCGCGGAGGGACAGCGGCGCTACGTGGAGTCCCTCTCCTCGTACGCCCGGCAGTTCCTCGGCCAGATGGACAAGCCGGACGTCGACTTCATCGAGGGTCTGTCCCCGGCGGTCTCCATCGACCAGAAGTCGACCTCGCGCAACCCGCGCTCCACGGTCGGCACCATCACCGAGGTCTACGACTACCTGCGTCTGCTCTTCGCGCGCATCGGCAAGCCGCACTGCCCGCAGTGCCGCCGCCCGATCTCGCGCCAGTCGCCCCAGGCCATCGTCGACAGGGTCCTGGAGCTCCCGGAGGGCAGCCGCTTCCAGGTGCTGTCGCCGCTGGTGCGCGAGCGCAAGGGCGAGTTCGTCGATCTCTTCGCCGACCTCCAGACCAAGGGCTACTCCCGCGCCCGGGTGGACGGCGAGACGATCCAGCTGTCGAGCCCGCCCACGCTGAAGAAGCAGGAGAAGCACACCATCGAGGTGGTCGTCGACCGCCTCACGGTCAAGGACGGCGCCAAGCGCCGCCTCACCGACTCCGTGGAGACCGCCCTCGGCCTGTCCGGCGGCATGGTCGTGCTCGACTTCGTCGACCTCCCCGAGGACGACCCCGAGCGCGAGCGCATGTTCTCGGAGCACCTGTACTGCCCGTACGACGACCTGTCCTTCGAGGAGCTGGAGCCGCGCTCCTTCTCCTTCAACTCGCCCTTCGGCGCCTGCCCCGACTGCACCGGCATCGGCACACGCATGGAGGTCGACCCGGAGCTGATCGTCCCGGACCCCGACAAGAGCCTCGACGAAGGCGCCATCCACCCCTGGTCGCACGGCCACACCAAGGACTACTTCGGCCGTCTGATCGGCGCTCTCGCCGACGCGCTGGGCTTCCGCACGGACATCCCCTTCGGCGGCCTGCCGCAGCGCGCCAAGAAGGCTCTCCTGCACGGCCACAAGACCCAGGTGGAAGTCCGCTACCGCAACCGCTACGGCCGCGAGCGCCGCTACACCACGGCCTTCGAGGGCGCCGTCCCCTTCGTCAAGCGCCGGCACAGCGAGGCCGAGAGCGACTCCAGCCGCGAGCGCTTCGAGGGCTACATGCGCGAGGTGCCCTGCCCGACCTGTGAGGGCACGCGCCTGAAGCCGATCGTCCTCGCGGTCACGATCATGGACAAGTCCATCGCCGAGGTCTCCGCGATGTCGATCAGCGACTGCGCGGACTTCCTGGGCGAGCTGAAGCTCACCGCCCGCGACAAGAAGATCGCCGAGCGCGTGCTGAAGGAGGTCAACGAGCGGCTGCGGTTCCTGGTCGACGTCGGCCTGGACTACCTCTCGCTGAACCGCGCGGCCGGCACCCTGTCCGGCGGCGAGGCCCAGCGCATCCGCCTCGCCACCCAGATCGGCTCCGGCCTCGTCGGCGTGCTGTACGTCCTCGACGAGCCGTCCATCGGCCTGCACCAGCGCGACAACCACCGGCTGATCGAGACCCTGGTCCGGCTGCGCGACATGGGCAACACGCTCATCGTCGTCGAGCACGACGAGGACACGATCAAGGTCGCCGACTGGATCGTCGACATCGGCCCCGGCGCCGGTGAGCACGGCGGCAAGGTCGTGCACAGCGGCTCCTTCAAGGAGCTGCTCGCCAACGCCGAGTCGCAGACCGGTCAGTACCTGTCCGGCAAGAAGGCCATCCCGCTGCCGGACATCCGCCGGCCGCTGGACCCGTCCCGGCAGCTCACCGTGCACGGCGCCCGGGAGAACAACCTCCAGGACATCGACGTCTCGTTCCCCCTGGGCGTCTTCACCGCCGTCACCGGCGTCTCCGGCTCCGGCAAGTCGACGCTGGTCAACGACATCCTCTACACGCACCTGGCCCGCGAGCTGAACGGCGCGCGGAGCGTACCCGGGCGGCACACGCGCGTGGACGGCGACGACCTCGTCGACAAGGTCGTGCACGTGGACCAGTCGCCCATCGGCCGCACCCCGCGCTCGAACCCGGCCACCTACACCGGCGTCTTCGACCACATCCGCAAGCTGTTCGCCGAGACCACCGAGGCGAAGGTCCGGGGCTACCTGCCCGGCCGCTTCTCCTTCAACGTCAAGGGCGGCCGCTGCGAGAACTGCGCGGGCGACGGCACCATCAAGATCGAGATGAACTTCCTCCCGGACGTCTACGTCCCGTGCGAGGTCTGCCACGGCGCCCGCTACAACCGGGAGACCCTGGAGGTCCACTACAAGGGCAAGTCCATCGCCGAGGTGCTGAACATGCCGATCGAGGAGGCCACCTCCTTCTTCGAGGCGGTCCCGGCGATCGCCCGGCACCTCAACACGCTGAAGGACGTCGGCCTCGGCTACGTCCGCCTCGGCCAGGCGGCGACCACCCTGTCCGGTGGTGAGGCGCAGCGCGTCAAGCTCGCCAGCGAACTGCAGAAGCGCTCCACCGGCCGCACGGTCTACGTCCTGGACGAGCCGACCACCGGCCTGCACTTCGAGGACATCAGCAAGCTGCTGACGGTCCTGTCCGGACTGGTCGACAAGGGCAACACGGTCATCGTCATCGAACACAACCTCGACGTGATCAAGACCGCCGACTGGATCGTCGACATGGGCCCCGAAGGCGGCGCCGGCGGTGGTCTGGTCGTCGCCGAGGGCACGCCGGAGCAGGTGGCCGGGGTCCCGGCCAGCCACACGGGCAAGTTCCTGCGGGAGGTCCTCGGTGCCGACCGCGTCAGCGACGCGTCCTCGGTGAAGGCGCCGCGCAAGACGACGGCCCGCAAGACGGTCGCGGCGGCCAAGACGGCTTCGGCCCGAAAGACCGCCACCAAGAAGGTCACGAGCACGAGCGCCGCCAAGAAGACGGCGGCCAAGACCACCAAGTCGGCCGCGAAGAAGACGACCCGGTCCAGCAAGGACTGACGTATCCCGCCGAACGCACCGAATCCGCCGGGCCCACAGGAGATGTCCTGTGGGCCCGGCGCGTCCGGCGGAAGGGCGGGGCACCCAGGGCGTCCGGCCCGTGTCAGCCCTCCCGCCCCGCCCCCTCAGCCCTCCAGCTCGTGGGCGTACGGTGGTTCCGCCCCGGCCCGTGAGCAGGTGATCGCCGCCGCGCGGGCCGCGAAGCCCAGCAGCTCGGTCCAGCCCTCGGGGCCCAGTGCGGCCAGGCCCCGGGCACTTAGGGCGTCGCGCACCGCGAGCCCGTGCAGCAGGGCCGCGTTGACCGTGTCGCCCGCGCCGATCGTGTCCACGACCTCGATGCGTTCGCCGGGAACCGTGTACTCCCCGTCGGCGGTGAAGGCGGTCAGCCCGTCGCCGCCCCGGGTGATCACGACCGCCGCCGGGCCGGACGCGAGCCATTCGTGGGGCGTACCCCCGAGCCACTGCGCGTCCTCCACGGACAGTTTGAGCAGCGACACCGAAGGCAGCCAGCTCTTGAAACGCGCCCGATAGGCGTCCGCGTCCGGGATCAGCCCGGCCCTGATGTTCGGGTCCAGCGCGGTGAACACGCCCTGCGCGGCCGCCCGGCGCATCATCTCCTCGTACGCGCTCGCGCCCGGCTCCAGCACCAGCGAGCAGGTGCCGAACGACACCGCCCGGGTGTCCGGCGGCAGCGTGGAGGGCGCCTCGAAGAGCCGGTCCGCCGTCCCGTCGACGTAGAAGGAGTACGCCGCCGAGCCGTCCGCGCCGACCGTGGCGACTGCGAGCGTCGTCGGCTCGGTGCCCCGTTGCACCGCGGACACGTCGACCCCGGTCGCGCTCAGCCGGTCCAGCAGAGCCTGTCCGAAGGCGTCGGACGACACCCGGGAGCAGAAGGCGGCGGGGGAGCCGAGGCGGCCCAGCGCCACGGCCGTGTTGTACGGGCCGCCGCCGAGTGCGGGCCGCAGCGCCGCCAGGGCACCCGTGCCCTGCGGTACCAGGTCGATCAGTGCCTCACCGGCGACGACGATCACGACGGGGTTCCTTCCTCGGACGGGCTGGGACAGCCGCACGATGTGCGGTGGACGAAGGTGCAGGGCAGACGCACGGTCCGGACGGGCCGGTCCGGCTCGGCGAGACGCTCCAGGAGTACGCGGACCGCCCGGGCGCCGATGTCCCTGCCGGGCTGGGCGATCGCGGTGAGCCGGGGCGAGAACAGATCCGCCCAGGCGAAGTCGTCGAAGCAGCACAGGGCGATGTCGCCCGGGACGGACAGGCCGTGCGCGCTCAGGGCACGCAGGACTCCGATGGTCATGGCGTTGTTGCCGGTGACCAGCGCGGTCGGCGGCACACCCAGCGACAGCAGCGCCTCGGCCGCCTGCTCGGCACCCGTGGACTCGGAGTCGCCGTGCACCAGCAGCCGCTCGTCGTACGCCAGCCCCGCGAACGCCAGCCCGCTGCGGTAACCGGTGATCCGCTCGCTCGTGGTGCTGAGCCCCGGCCGCCCCGCCACCAGACCGATCCGCCGGTGACCGAGCCCGGCGAGATGGGTGACCAGCCGGGACACCGGTTCGGCGTTGTCGGCGCACACCTGGTCGAAGAGCGGACCGCCGTCCGTGCCGGGCGCCTCCACCAGCCGGTCCAGGAACACCGCCGGTACGTCGTGCCGTCCCAGGTAGGCGAGCAGTCCGCGCGGATCGGCGGAGGGCGCGACGATCATGCCGTCGACCCGGCGCTCGTGCAGCAGCCGGACGACCTTGCACTCGTGCTCCGGGTCGTCGTGCGGATCGGCGATCAGCAGGCTGTATCCAGCGTCCAGCGCGGCCGCCTCGACGCCCTGGAGGATCTCCGTGAAGTACGGGTTGCTGATCGCCGACACCGCCAGCCCGATGGACCGGGTGCGGGCCGTCACCAGGGAACGGGCCAGTGTGTTCGTGGTGTAGCCGAGCTCCTCCACGGCGTCCAGCACCGCCTGGCGGGTGTGCGGCAGCACCGGCCGGGTGCCGTTCAGGACATGCGAGACCGTGGCCACGGAGACACCGGCGCTCCGCGCGACGTCGGCCATGGTCGCCATGAACGTCACCTCCGGTGCTTCGGCTGCCCCCGGCGGGGAACGTATCGCACTCGGCGGCGCACGTAAACGTTTGCGCAATCGCTTACGTCAGCTCACGTCCCGGGCCGGCGCGAAAGACGTCCGGGACTCGGACGGCCCGGCTACTCCCAGGCCCAGCCGATCCCGAGGAATCCCGCCCGTACCCGGGGCTCGACCAGGTGCACCGACCGGTGCCGGCCGCTCAGCGCCAGGTCCTGGCATCCGCTGCGCGGCGCCGCCGCCGAGGGCTGGGCGAAGCGGTGGCACCGCACCGGCACGGCTGCCGCGTCGAAGCGCACCTGGAGGGCGTACTGGCCGCCGGGGCAGTCGAAGCCGCGCACGTACTCGCAAGACGGACCCGCCGTGCCGTCCTCGACGCCGTACCGGAACAGGAAGGTGTCGCCGGCCCGCAGCCGGGTGTCGAACAGCAGCTCGGCCGCGAGGACCCCGGTGTCTCGGTGCCAACGGACGCGTCCGGTGCGGCAGTTCTCCAGGGCGTGTACCCGCATGTGCTCCGGCACGGCCCCCAGGTCGCCGTGGTGGACGGCGACGAAACGGTCGATGCCGTCCCGGTGGGCACGCACGATGTGGTGCGACTCGCGCTCGGCCAGCTCGCGCCGCGCCCCGATCCGGAGCCGCTCGTGGTGGCCGAGGGAGTGCAGGCCCCCGTCCGGCGGGCAGTCCAGCTCCGCCAGCAACTGATCCAGGACGCCGGACGCCTCCACGAGGGAGCGGTAGGAGCGGGCGGCGGACCGCGGCCCCGACGGGCTCTCCCCGGACTCGGTGAGCAGCCGGATCAGCGACTCCTCGGGAAGCTGCAGGATCTCCTCCAGTGCGCGCACGGCCCTCAGTGACTCGGGGCGCTGCGGGCGCCTGGCCCCCTGCTGCCAGTAACTCAGGCTCGTGACGCCGACCTTCACGCCGTGGCGGGACAGATGATGCTGCACGCGCTGCAGGGGCAGGCCGCGGGCGGCGATCGCGGCCCGCAGGGCGACGTGGAAGGGGCCGCCCCGCAGGGCCGATTCCAGTTCCGCGGTGGCGACGTCCACGTGCTGTGGGGCGTGCGGCATGCAGGGGCCTCTTCTCAGGGTCGGCAACGGCTGGTCAGACCGCTTGCGCGGGGCCCTCCCGCCGGCGCGGGGCAGGTCTTCGCATGCGTACGCCGTCGTTCAGGGCCCGAGTTCCCCCGCATTGAAGCGTGTTGACCCGGTCCCGACAACACCTGATGCCGGACAGTGACCCACGTCCTGCCGGCCGGCTCGGTCCGGACATGCGAACGCCCGGGGCGCACGCCCCGGGCGTTCGCGATGGACGTGTGCCGTCAGGAGTGGTCGCTTCCGCCCTGTTCCCTCAGGGCCAGGCGCTTGGCCCGCACGATGTCGGGATCGCGCGGGTCCTGGGCGTCGGGCAGCGCGAACGGGTCGTCCGCGTACCGGCGGGCACGGACCGTCCGCCGGGTTTTCTCGATCCGCATCCGCTTCATCTGCGCAGCCCTCCGACCCGTGGCCCGCCCGCTCCCCACCGGAAACGGCCGGTCCGCACCGACAACCTGTGCCTGCACCGGCACGGACTCCGCCCGCCGGGCGTCGACGTGTGCCGTGGGTGAGCCACATTCCCGCTCCCGAAGGGCCGTAACCCCCGCACGGCCCATGCCGTTGGAAACTGCCTGCCGCCGGATCCCTGATCATGCCCCTCCGCCGCGCCTGACTGTCGGTGCCCGCCAGTAGGGTGTGAGACATGGCCGACCCCTCCAGCTACCGCCCCAAACCGGGTGAGATCCCCGACTCGCCGGGGGTCTACAGGTTCCGTGACGAGCACCGCCGGGTGATCTACGTCGGAAAGGCGAAAAGCCTGCGCCAGCGCCTGGCGAACTACTTCCAGGACCTGGCAGGCCTGCACCCGCGCACCCGCTCCATGGTCACCACGGCCGCGTCCGTGGAGTGGACGGTGGTGTCCACGGAGGTCGAGGCGCTCCAGCTGGAGTACTCGTGGATCAAGGAGTACGACCCCCGGTTCAACGTCAAGTACCGCGACGACAAGAGCTACCCCTACCTCGCGGTCACGATGAACGAGGAGTACCCGCGCGTGCAGGTGATGCGCGGTCACAAGAAGAAGGGCGTCCGCTACTTCGGTCCCTACGCGCACGCGTGGGCGATCCGCGACACCGTCGATCTGCTGCTGCGCGTCTTCCCCGTGCGCACCTGCTCGGCGGGCGTGTTCAAGAACGCCGCCCGCACCGGCCGCCCCTGCCTCCTCGGTTACATCGGCAAGTGCTCGGCCCCTTGCGTGGACCGGGTCTCCGCCGAGGAGCACCGCGAACTGGCCGACGAGTTCTGCGACTTCATGACCGGCCGGACCAACACGTACATCCGCCGGCTGGAGAGGCAGATGGCGGAGGCCGCCGACGAGATGGAGTACGAGCGGGCCGCCCGGCTGCGCGACGACATCGGGGCCCTGAAGAAGGCCATGGAGAAGAACGCGGTCGTGCTCGCCGACGCGACCGACGCCGACCTGATCGCGGTCGCCGAGGACGAGCTGGAGGCGGCCGTCCAGATCTTCCACGTGCGCGGCGGGCGCGTGCGCGGCCAGCGCGGCTGGGTCACCGACAAGGTGGAGGAGATCACCACCGGCGCCCTCGTCGAGCACGCCCTGCAGCAGCTGTACGGCGAGGAGACCGGTGACGCGGTCCCCAAGGAGGTCCTCGTCCCCGCCCTGCCCGACCCCGTCGAGCCGGTCCAGGAGTGGCTCACCGGCCGGCGCGGCTCCGGCGTGTCCCTGCGCATCCCGCAGCGCGGCGACAAGAAGGCGCTGATGGAGACCGTGGAGCGCAACGCCCAGCAGGCGCTCGTGCTGCACAAGACCAAGCGTGCCTCCGACCTGACCACGCGCTCGCGCGCCCTGGAGGAGATCGCCGACGCCCTGGACCTGGACAGCGCCCCGCTCAGGATCGAGTGCTACGACATCTCCCACCTCCAGGGAGACGACGTCGTGGCCTCCATGGTCGTCTTCGAGGACGGGCTGGCCCGCAAGAGCGAGTACCGGCGCTTCCAGATCAAGGGCTTCGCGGGGCAGGACGACGTCCGCTCCATGCACGAGGTGATCACCCGGCGCTTCCGGCGCTACCTCGCCGAGAAGGAGAAGACGGGGGAGTGGACGGACGGCGAGAACGCCGGGACCCGTGAGACCCCCGAGATCGACGGCAGAGGCGAGATCGTCGGGTCCGGCCCCACCGAGGACGACGGCCGCCCGAGGAAATTCGCCTATCCGCCCCAGCTCGTGGTCGTCGACGGCGGCGCCCCGCAGGTCGCGGCCGCCCGGCGCGCCCTGGACGAGCTCGGCATCGACGACATCGCCGTGTGCGGCCTCGCCAAGCGCCTGGAGGAGGTCTGGCTGCCCGGCGACGACGACCCGGTGGTCCTGCCGCGCACCAGCGAGGGCCTGTACCTGCTCCAGCGCGTCCGTGACGAGGCCCACAGGTTCGCGATCACCTACCAGCGCGCCAAGCGGTCCAAGCGCTTCCGCTCCAGCCCTCTGGACGACGTTCCCGGCCTCGGGGACACACGCAAGCAGGCACTTCTGAAGCACTTCGGTTCGTTGAAGAAACTGCGATCCGCCACGATCGACCAGATCTGCGAGGTCCCCGGCATAGGCCGCAAGACGGCCGAGACGATCGCCGTGGCCCTCGCCCGCTCGGCTCCGGCCGCACCCGCCGTCAACACGGCGACCGGAGAGATCATGGAAGAGGAACCGGGCACGATGGGTTCCAGTGGGGAACCCGTGGCAGCGGGCGCCCCGGACGAACGACGGGGGCAGGAGACATGAATGTGAACGAGCACGACGGGCAACACGAGCAAGCCGGAGACGGAGCACAGGTGAGTACGGGCACCCCCAACGACAAGGCCCAGGTCCCGGACGCGGCCATTCCCGAGCTGGTGATCATCTCCGGCATGTCCGGAGCCGGCCGCTCCACGGCCGCGAAGTGCCTGGAGGACCTCGGCTGGTTCGTCGTCGACAACCTGCCGCCGGCGTTGATCCCCACCATGGTGGAGCTCGGCGCCCGCTCCCAGGGCAACGTGGCGAGGATCGCCGTCGTCGTCGACGTCCGCGGCCGCCGCTTCTTCGACAACCTCCGCGAGTCCCTCGCCGACCTGGAGGCGAAGAACGTCACACGGCGGATCGTCTTCCTGGAGTCCTCCGACGAGGCCCTGGTGCGCCGCTTCGAGTCGGTGCGCCGCCCGCACCCCCTGCAGGGCGACGGCCGCATCGTCGACGGCATCGCGGCCGAACGCGAGCTGCTGCGCGAGCTGCGCGGCGACGCCGACCTGGTGATCGACACCTCCAGTCTGAACGTCCACGAGCTGCGCGCCAAGATGGACGCCCAGTTCGCGGGCGAGGAGGAGCCGGAGCTGCGGGCCACGGTCATGTCGTTCGGCTACAAGTACGGCCTCCCGGTCGACGCCGACCTCGTCGTCGACTGCCGCTTCCTGCCGAACCCGCATTGGGTCCCGGAGCTGCGCCCGTTCACCGGCCTCAACGAGGAGGTCTCCGGGTACGTCTTCAACCAGCCCGGTGCCAAGGAGTTCCTCGACCGCTACACGGAGCTCCTCCAGCTCATCGCCACCGGCTACCGCCGGGAGGGCAAGCGCTACGTGACCATCGCCGTGGGCTGCACGGGCGGCAAGCACCGCTCGGTCGCGATGTCGGAGAAGCTCGCCGCCCGGCTCGCCGCCGAGGGCGTGGAGACGGTGGTCGTACACCGGGACATGGGACGCGAATGACACCGCGTACACCGCGGCTGAGCCGGCTGCGCCGAGTGGTGCCCGAGGGCAAGGGCAGCCCCGGCGGCAAGAGCGGCCGGCCCGCCGAGGCCCGGGGCGGCAGACCGCGCCGCCGGGGCGCCCAGCCCAAGGTCGTCGCGCTCGGCGGCGGCATGGGCCTGTCCGCCTCGCTCGCCGCGCTGCGCCGGATCACGGGCGACCTCACCGCCGTGGTCACCGTGGCCGACGACGGCGGCTCCAGCGGCCGGCTGCGCGACGAGCTGGGCGTGCTGCCGCCCGGAGACCTGCGCAAGGCCCTGGCCGCCCTGTGCGGCGACGACGACTGGGGCCAGACCTGGGCCCGGGTCATCCAGCACCGCTTCCAGTCCCAGGGCGACCTGCACGAGCACGCGGTCGGCAATCTGCTGATCGTCGCCCTGTGGGAGCAGCTCGGCGACCACGTCCAGGCCCTCGACCTGGTCGGACGGCTGCTGGGCGCCCAGGGCCGGGTGCTGCCGATGTCCGCCGTGCCGCTGGAGCTCCAGGCCATGGTCAAGGGCCATGACCCGGAGCGCCCGGAGGATGTCGACACGGTCCGCGGCCAGGCGACCGTCGCCCTCACCCCGGGTGAGGTGCAGTCCGTGCACCTGGTGCCGTGCGACCCGCCGGCCGTGCCCGAGGCGGTCGAGGCCGTCCTGGACGCCGACTGGGTGGTGCTCGGCCCCGGCTCCTGGTTCTCCTCGGTCATTCCGCACCTGCTCGTGCCCGAGCTGCTGGACGCGCTCACGCAGACGAAGGCCCGCCGGGTACTCTCCCTGAACCTCGCGCCGCAGCCCGGAGAAACCGAGGGCTTCTCCCCGCAGCGTCATTTGGAGGTTTTGGGACGACACGCCCCTAAACTCGCCCTGGACGTGGTGCTGGCCGACGAGGCCGCCGTGCCCGACCGCGACTCCCTTACCGATGCCGCCAAGCGGTTCGGGGCCGCGGTCGAGCTGGCGCCGGTGGCCAGACCCGACGGGACCCCGAGGCACGACCCGGAGCTGTTGGCCGCCGCGTACGACCGTATTTTTCGGATGCATGGAAGGATCGGCCCATGGCGATGACGGCAGCGGTGAAGGACGAGATCTCCCGGCTCCCCGTCACCCGGACCTGCTGCAGAAAGGCGGAGGTCTCCGCCATCCTGCGGTTCGCCGGCGGCCTCCACCTGGTGAGCGGTCGGATCGTGATCGAGGCGGAGCTGGACACGGCCATGGCGGCCCGCCGTCTCAAGCGGGACATCCTGGAGATCTTCGGCCACGGCTCCGAGCTGATCGTGATGGCTCCGGGCGGGCTGCGAAGAGGCTCGCGCTACGTGGTGCGGGTGGTGGCGGGCGGCGACCAGCTCGCCCGCCAGACCGGCCTGGTCGACGGGCGGGGCCGCCCGATCCGCGGCCTGCCCCCGCAGGTGGTCTCGGGGGCCACCTGCGACGCCGAGGCCGCCTGGCGTGGCGCGTTCCTGGCGCACGGCTCGCTCACCGAGCCGGGCCGCTCGTCCTCCCTGGAGGTGACCTGCCCGGGCCCCGAGGCCGCGCTCGCCCTGGTCGGCGCCGCCCGCCGACTGTCGATCGCCGCCAAGGCCCGCGAGGTGCGCGGCGTGGACCGGGTCGTCGTCCGCGACGGTGACGCGATCGGCGCGCTGCTGACACGGCTCGGCGCCCACGAGTCGGTGCTGGCCTGGGAGGAGCGCCGGATGCGCCGCGAGGTGCGCGCCACGGCGAACCGGCTCGCCAACTTCGACGACGCCAACCTGCGCCGCTCGGCCCGCGCGGCCGTCGCCGCCGGGGCGCGGGTGCAGCGCGCGCTGGAGATCCTCGCCGACGACGTGCCCGAGCACCTCGCCGCCGCCGGCCGGCTGCGCATGGAGCACAAGCAGGCCTCCCTGGAGGAGCTGGGCGCGCTCGCCGACCCGCCGCTGACCAAGGACGCCGTCGCAGGCCGGATCCGCCGCCTGCTGGCCATGGCCGACAAGCGCGCCTCCGATCTCGGCATCCCGGGCACGGAGGCGAACCTCAGCGAGGAACTCGCCGACAACCTGGTGGGCTGATCCCACGCCACGTCAAAAAGCCGGTGTCGGCGCCCATTTGGGTGACCGGCACCGGTTTTTGCGTGTCGCTGAGGCACCCTTGACTCGATCATGCTCTGTCATGAGCCTGGCATCTGTTCGCTGCTGTGGCGGACCCACGCTAGGGGGGTTCATGAGACGAAGAGCGAGATCGATCCTCGCTGTCGGCGCGCTCCTGATCGGCGGAGCGAGCTTCGCACCCATCGCCCAGGCACGACCCGGGAGCCCGGCCCTGTCCGACCCGGAGGAAGTCAAGGTCTTCCGCGCCGACGTCACGCAGAAGCAGGTACCCCTGCTGCTGGCGGCCGGCCAGGACGGCCACGAACTGAGTGAGCGGGTGCCGGAGAAGGGCACCGCGACCGTCGAGGTCTACCTGACGGACCAGCAGGCGAAGAAGCTGGAGAAAGAGGGCGTCGACCTCACCGAGCACGAACTCTCCACCCGGGCCGCGGCCCGGGTCGAGGACGCCGCCGAGGGCGTGTTCCGCCCGTACAGCGGCAAGGGCGGCCTGCGGGAGGAGCTCCTGCGCACCGCCCAGGACCACCCGGACCTCACCAAGGTCGTCTCCATCGGCAAGACGATCAAGGGCCAGGACATCCTCGCGCTGAAGCTCACCAAGGGCGCGAAGAAGACGAAGGACGGCTCCAAACCCTCGGTCCTGTACATGTCCAACCAGCACGCGCGCGAATGGATCACGCCGGAGATGACCCGGCGTCTGATGCACCACTACCTGGACAACTACAAGAAGGACCGGCGCGTCAAGAAGGTCGTCGACTCCACCGAACTGTGGTTCCTGCTGTCGGCCAACCCCGACGGCTACGACTACACCTTCGCGGACCCCGCCAACCGCCAGTGGCGCAAGAACCTGCGGGACGTCAACGGCGACGGCGCCATCACCACCGGCGACGGCGTCGACCTCAACCGCAACTTCGCCTACAAGTGGGGCTACGACGACGAGGGCTCGTCCCCCAACCCCACCAGCCAGACCTACCGCGGCGCGGGCCCGAACTCCGAGCCGGAGACGAAGGCCCTGGACGCCTTCCAGAAGCGGATCGGCTTCACGTACGGCATCAACTACCACTCCGCCGCCGAACTCCTCCTCTACGGGGTCGGCTGGCAGGTCGCCACGCACACCCCGGACGACGTCGTGTACGAGGCGCTCGCCGGCACGCCCGACAACTCCGCGATCCCGGGCTACCACCCGCAGCTCTCCTCCGAGCTGTACACGACCAACGGTGAAGCGGACGGCCACGCGGCCAACGTCAACGGCCTGGCGATGTTCACCCCCGAGATGTCGACCTGTCAGACGGCCTCGGACCTGAACCCGAACGACGAGTGGAAGGCCTCCGACTGCCAGTCGGTCTTCACCTTCCCGGACGACGAGAAGCTGATCCAGCAGGAGTTCGCCAAGAACGTCCCGTTCGCGCTCTCCGTCGCCGAGTCCGCCGCACACCCCGACCGGCCGTCCTCGGCGGTCGGCCTGAGTGCCGCCGACTTCACCCCGGCCGCGTTCACCACCTCGTACTCCCGCGGCGCCGACCAGGAGGTCTCCGTCGTCGTACGGAAGTCGGTGCGCGACAAGGAGCTCAAGTACCGCGTCAACGGCGGCCGCACCTGGGACATGGCGCTGAGGCCCTGGAAGGGCGGCGAGACCTACGGCGGTGAGGACAACCTCTACTTCGACGAGTACCGGGCGAAGGTCAAGGACGGCGAGCCGGGCGACAAGGTCGAGGTGTGGTTCACCGGCGAGGCGAAGAACGGCAAGAAGCTCTCCAGTGAGCGCTTCACCTACACCGTCGCCGAGCGGCCCCGGGCGAACACCCTCGTGATCGCCGAAGAGGGTGCGACCGCCACGCAGGCACAGACGTACGTGGACGCGCTCAAGGCGAGCGGCCGCAAGGCCGTCGTCTGGGATGTGGCCGAGCAAGGGGCTCCGGACGCACTGGGCGTCCTGAGCCACTTCGGCACCGTCGTCCACTACACGGGCGCGAGTGTCCCGGGCAACGCCACCCAGCTCCAGCTTCGGGCCTACCTCAACGAGGGGGGCCGGCTGATCGAGGCCGGTGAGCAGGCAGGCGGCAACGTCGACCTCGGCGGCGGCGCGCTGTCGAACGACTTCAGCCAGTACTACCTGGGCGCCTACACCCGCACCGCCACGCCGGGGGCCACCGGCTTCACCGGCTCGGGCGACCTGAGCGGTGTCTCCGGCCCGCTGGGTGCCGCCCCCGGCAACCCGCTGGACAAGGCCGGCACCTACAGCGTCACCTCCGACGAACTGCGCCCCGACACGTTCCCCCAGTTCGCGAGCGAGGGCGCCGGGCGGTTCGCCGGCACGGCCAGCCCCTACGGCCCGTACGCGGGCTCCTCGATGGCCGCCGCCGTCCACACCGACGACGCCTACAAGCGCCTCACCCGCACCGTGGACCTCACCGGTGTCCCCGGGGGCGACAAGCCCACCCTGCGTACCCAGCTGCTGTGGGACACCGAGCCCGGCTACGACCACGTCATCGTCGAGGCCCGCACCGCGGGCGCCGACGACTGGACGACCCTTCCCGAGGCGGGCGGCGCCACCAGGACCGCCGTGCCGACGGAGTGCCAGGGCGGCTTCTACGTGGGTGAGCACCCCTGGCTGAAGCACTACCTGACCGTGGCCGCCGACGGCTGCACCGCGACCGGCACCACCGGCACGTGGAACAGCCTCACCGGCGCCTCCAACGGCTGGCAGCAGGTGAACTTCGACCTGAGCGCCTACGCCGGCAAGACGGTCGAACTCTCCATCAGCTACGTCACCGACCCGGGCAGCGGCGGGCGCGGCGTCCTCGCCGACGACGCCTCGCTCGTCGTCGGCGGCACGGCGAAGGAGACCGAGGGCTTCGAGACCTCGCTCGGTGCCTGGAAGCCGGCCGGGCCGCCCGCGGGCAGTCCGGCCGTCCTCAAGGACTGGGCCCGCACCGGCGCCCTGTTCCAGACGTACGGCGCGGTCACCACGGACGACACGGTGCTGCTGGGCTTCGGCCTGGAGCACGTCACCGCGGCGGCCGAGCGGACGGCGCTGATGAGGAAGGCACTCGCTTCCCTCGACGGGTGAGTTCCCTGGTCAACAGGGAACCCGTGAGGTAGCGAAATCGAGTGATCTTGCTCGCGGCGGTGGGCGGTCCGTACCCCTACTGGCGGGTACGGACCGCCCTGCCGTGTATGAGGCATCTGGATGTCACCACCGGCCCTCCAGGGAGGTAGGGTCGTAGGCGGTCGGGGACATCCCAAACAGAGCTCGCCGGCACTTCATGGCCGGCGTACCAACGAGGAGATCGGTTCGTGACGATCCGCGTAGGCATCAACGGCTTCGGCCGCATCGGTCGTAACTACTTCCGCGCGCTGCTGGAGCAGGGTGCAGACATCGAGATCGTGGCTGTCAACGACCTGGGTGACACCGCGACCACCGCCCACCTGCTGAAGTACGACACGATCCTGGGCCGCCTCAAGCAGGAGGTCACCCACACCGCCGACACGATCACGGTCGACGGCAAGACCATCAAGGTCCTGGCCGAGCGCAACCCCGCCGACATCCCCTGGGGCGAGCTGGGCGTCGACATCGTCATCGAGTCGACCGGCATCTTCACCAAGAAGGCCGACGCCGAGAAGCACCTCGCCGGTGGCGCGAAGAAGGTCCTCATCTCGGCTCCGGCCAAGGACGAGGACGTCACCATCGTGATGGGCGTCAACCAGGACAAGTACGACCCGGCGAACCACCACGTCATCTCCAACGCCTCCTGCACCACCAACTGTGTGGCGCCGATGGCGAAGGTCCTCGACGAGAACTTCGGCATCGTCAAGGGTCTGATGACCACGGTGCACGCGTACACCAACGACCAGCGCATCCTGGACTTCCCGCACAAGGACCTGCGTCGCGCGCGTGCCGCCGCCGAGAACATCATCCCGACCACCACGGGCGCCGCCAAGGCCACCGCGCTGGTCCTGCCGCAGCTCAAGGGCAAGCTGGACGGCATCGCGATGCGCGTCCCGGTCCCGACCGGCTCGGTCACCGACCTGGTCCTGGAGCTCGGGCGCGAGGTCACCAAGGAAGAGGTCAACGCCGCCTTCCAGAAGGCCGCGGAGGGCGAGCTCAAGGGCATCCTCGAGTACACCGAGGACCCGATCGTCTCCTCCGACATCGTGAACGCCCCGGCGTCCTGCACCTTCGACTCCTCCCTGACCATGGTCCAGGAAGGCAAGAACGTGAAGGTCATCGGCTGGTACGACAACGAGTGGGGCTACTCCAACCGTCTCGTCGACCTCACGGTCTTCGTCGGTAACCAGCTCTGATCGAATAGTCAGGCACCACGGTGTGAGAGCAGGGCTCGGGCAGCGCGCGGTCGCGCCGTCCGAGCCCTGACGCACGTACAGATCAGAGCTGTTCGATCACGAGCACTTACGAGCGATAACGAGCTCTTTCAGGAGTCCCCTTCATGAAGACGATCGACGAACTCCTCTCCGAGGGAGTGGCGGGCAAGCGGGTCTTCGTCCGCGCCGACCTGAACGTGCCGCTGGACGGCACGCGCATCACCGACGACGGCCGCATCCGCGCCGTGCTGCCCACGGTCAAGGCCCTCGCCGACGCCGGCGCCCGGGTCGTCGTCGCCTCCCACCTGGGCCGTCCCAAGGGTGCCCCGGATCCCGCCTTCTCGCTCGCCCCGGCCGCCGCGCGCCTCGGTGAGCTCCTCGGCTCGGAGGTGGCCTTCGCGACCGACACGGTCGGCGAGTCCGCCCAGGCCACGGTCGCCGGCCTCGCCGACGGCCAGGTCGCCGTCGTGGAGAACCTGCGCTTCAACGCCGGTGAGACGAGCAAGGACGACGCCGAGCGCGGCGCCTTCGCCGACCAGCTCGCCGCCCTCGCGGACCTCTACGTCGGGGACGGCTTCGGAGCGGTGCACCGCAAGCACGCCTCCGTCTTCGACCTCCCGACCCGCCTGCCGCACTACGCCGGCCACCTCATCGCCACCGAGGTCGGCGTCCTGAAGAAGCTCACCGACGACGTCAAGCGCCCCTACGCCGTCGTCCTGGGCGGCGCCAAGGTGTCCGACAAGCTCGCCGTCATCGACCAGCTGCTCGGCAAGGCCGACCGCCTGCTCATCGGCGGCGGCATGGTCTTCACCTTCCTCAAGGCCAAGGGCCACGAGATCGGCTCGTCCCTGGTCCAGGAGGACCAGCTCCCGGTCGTCCAGGAGTACATCGAGCGCGCCGAGAAGAGCGGCGTCGAGCTGGTCCTGCCCGTGGACGTCGTGGTCGCGCCGGAGTTCCCGGACCTCAAGACCAAGGCTCCGGGGCGGCCCGGCACGGTCGCCGCGGACGCGATGCCGGCCGGCCAGATGGGCCTGGACATCGGTCCCGAGTCCCGCAAGCTGTACGCCTCGAAGATCACCGACGCCGCCACCGTCTTCTGGAACGGCCCCATGGGCGTCTTCGAGCACCCCGATTTCGCCGAGGGCACCAAGGCCGTCGCCCAGGCTCTCCTCGACTCGAAGGCCTTCACCGTGGTCGGCGGTGGCGACTCCGCCGCCGCCGTCCGCATCCTGGGCTTCGACGAGAACGCATTCGGCCACATCTCGACCGGTGGCGGCGCCTCCCTCGAATACCTCGAGGGCAAGACGCTCCCCGGCCTCGCCGCACTGGAGGACTGACCCCATATGAGCACGCGCACGCCGCTGATGGCGGGCAACTGGAAGATGAACCTCAACCACCTCGAGGCCATCGCGCACGTCCAGAAGCTCGCCTTCGCCCTGGCCGACAAGGACTACGAGGCCGTCGAGGTCGCCGTCCTGCCCCCCTTCACCGACCTGCGCTCCGTGCAGACCCTGGTCGACGGCGACAAGCTCAAGATCAAGTACGGCGCCCAGGACATCTCGGCGCACGACGGCGGTGCCTTCACCGGCGAGATCTCCGGCCCCATGCTGGCCAAGCTGAAGTGCACGTACGTCGCCATCGGCCACAGCGAGCGCCGGCAGTACCACGCCGAGACCGACGAGCTGGTGAACGCCAAGGTCAAGGCCGCCTACAAGCACGGCCTGACCCCGATCCTCTGCGTCGGCGAGGAACTGGAGGTCCGCGAGGCGGGCAACCACGTCTCCCACACCCTCACCCAGGTCGAGGGCGGTCTGAAGGACCTCCCCGCCGAGCAGGCCGAGACCGTCGTGATCGCCTACGAACCCGTGTGGGCCATCGGCACCGGCAAGGTCTGCGGCGCCGAGGACGCCCAGGAGGTCTGCGCGGCGATCCGCGGCAAGATCGCCGAGCTGTACTCGCAGGACCTGGCCGACAAGGTCCGCATCCAGTACGGCGGCTCGGTCAAGGCCGGCAACGTCGCGGAGATCATGGCCCAGGCCGACATCGACGGTGCCCTGGTCGGGGGCGCCTCGCTGGACGCCGACGAGTTCGTCAAGATCGTGCGCTTCCGCGACCAGTGAGTATGCGGTAGCGGCGATCCGTCGTACCCTTGCGGGGTCCAGCGCCGTGCTGGGCCCCGCGTCGTCCATCCGAATCCGAGGAAGTTGGTCCAGCCGTGGTTTTGGGGTTCTCGATCGCCCTGATCGTCTTCAGCCTGCTGCTGATGCTGCTGGTGCTGATGCACAAGGGGAAGGGCGGCGGCCTCTCCGACATGTTCGGTGGCGGCATGCAGTCCTCCGTCGGCGGCTCCTCGGTCGCCGAGCGCAACCTCGACCGGATCACCGTCGTGATCGGTCTGCTGTGGTTCGCGTGCATCGTCGTGCTCGGCATCCTGATGAAGGTGAACAACTGACCGAGCCGCACGCCGCACGGAACTCGTACGTAGAGCCCCATGTTCGGTACGCGCAGCTGAGCGCGGCCTATCATGGGGCTTGCGTCCAGGTGTGAGGGTTGGTAACTCCAGCCACTGGACGCGCGTTGGGCCTTACGTAGACTGAGGCGCTCGCGGCGAAGCGGAACGCCGACTCGCTTCGCGGCACCATCACGCAGGGAGTTACGACCGTGGCAAGTGGCAACGCGATCCGGGGAAGCCGGGTCGGGGCGGGGCCGATGGGCGAGGCCGAGCGCGGCGAGTCCGCGCCGCGGCTGCGCATCTCCTTCTGGTGCTCCAACGGACACGAGACCCAGCCGAGCTTCGCCAGCGACGCGCAGGTGCCCGACACCTGGGACTGTCCCCGCTGCGGCTTCCCGGCGGGCCAGGACCGGGACAACCCGCCGGACCCGCCGCGCACCGAGCCCTACAAGACCCACCTGGCGTATGTGCGGGAGCGGCGCAGCGACGCGGACGGCGAGGCGATCCTCGCGGAGGCGCTCGCCAAACTGCGGGGCGAGATCTAGAAGTCGGGACCGGCCGGGCACCAGCGGGTGCCCGGCCGGCCTTTTCGCACCAGCGGGTGCTCCCCGTCCGTGCCCCACCGCCGTCACCGTCAGCCGATTGTCAGTGGTGCCCTCTACGGTTTGTGCGTCGGACGAACCATGAGGGGGAGCGGTGGCGACGGTCGAGGCCGGGGGAGTGCGCGCGCCCGCGTGGCGCGGTGGCTTCGGGCGGTTGTGGGGTGCCGCCGTGCTGTCCAGCTTCGGCGACGCGCTGCGCACGGCCGCACTGCCCCTGCTGGCCGTCACCCTGACCGACGATCCGCTGCTCATCGCGTCCGTCACGGCGTGCGGTTATCTGCCCTGGATCGTCTTCGGCCTGCTCGGCGGGGCCGTCGCCGACCGAGTCGACCAACGGCGGGCCATGTGGACGGTGGAGACCCTGCGCGGGCTGCTGGTGGCCCTCTTCGCGCTGGCCGTCGCGTTCGGACATGCCTCGATCGGCCTGCTCATCGCGCTGGCCGTCGCGCTCACCACCCTCCAGACCCTCTTCGACAACGCCGCCACGGCACTGCTGCCCGCCCTGGTCGACCGGGAGGCGCTGGGCAGCGCCAACGCCCGGCTGATGACCGGTCAGCGCATAGCCGGAGGCCTGCTCGGCGGCCCCGTCGTGCCCCTGCTGCTGGCGGCCGGGACCGCCGCGCCCTTCGCGGCCGACGCCGTGACCTTCCTCGTGGCCGCGGCGCTGATCGGCTCCCTGCCGGCCGCCCGGCCCGACCGCGAGCCGAGACCCGCGGGCAGCACCCTGCGCCGGGAGATCGCCGAGGGCCTGCGCACCCTGTGGCGCGACCGGGCCCTGCGCGCCCTGTGCACCGCCACGGCTCTGTGCAACATCGGCATGGGCACCATGCTCGCCCTGCTGGTCGTCCTCGTCACCGACTGGCTGCGGGCGGGCCCCGCGGGATACGCGGCGGCGGGCACCGCCTTCACCCTGGGCAGCCTGGCCGGGGGAGTGGTGAACGGCCGGCTGGTGGCGCGCCTCGGCCGGCTGCGGTCGGTGCTCCTCGCCGGCTCGGTGCAGACCGCCCTTCTCGTCGTCATGGGCACCGTGCGCAGCCTGACCGTGCTGGTCGCCGCGCTGGCCGTGTTCGGGCTCCTGGGCATGGTGTGGAACGTCAACACGACCACGCTCATGCAGGAACGCAGTCCCGCAGGGCTCCTGGGCCGGGTCAGCTCGGCCTTCCGGACCCTGGCCTTCGCCGGAGTCCCCCTCGGCGCCCTGCTGGGCGGAGCCGTCGCCACCGCCTGGGGACCCAGCACCCCGCCCCTGCTCACGGCCGCCTTCTTCGTCCTCGCCGTCATCGCGCTGATACCCGTGCGCACGGTGAACGTATCTGTCGTCGAGCCGGAGGACGGCACCACGACAGCCGACGCCACACGCTGATCAACTAGGTTGGGACCGGCAGCGGGGCAAGGTACGCAGGCAGGACAGGAAAGAAGGCTGAAGTCCGAGATGAACGCAGACGGCCGTACCAGACTCAACCAGATGCCCGAGTGGACGGCACTGGCCAAGCACCGCGAGGAGCTCGGCGACGTCCGGTTGCGCGAGCTGTTCGCCGCCGACGCCGGCCGCGGCACCGGGTACACCCTCCGGGTCGGCGACCTGTACGTCGACTACTCCAAGCACCTCGTCACCGACGACACCCTGCGTCTGCTGCGCGAACTGGCCGCCGCCACCGACGTCTTCGGGCTGCGCGACGCCATGTTCCGCGGTGAGAAGATCAACACCACCGAGAACCGCGCCGTGCTGCACACCGCGTTGCGCGCCCCGCGGGACGCGGTGATCGAGGTCGACGGCGAGAACGTGGTGCCCGAGGTGCACGCGGTCCTCGACAAGATGGCGGACTTCGCCGACCGGGTGCGGTCGGGCGAGTGGACCGGCCACACCGGCAAGCGGATCCGGAACATCGTCAACGTCGGCATCGGCGGTTCCGACCTCGGCCCCGCCATGGCCTACGAGGTGCTGCGCGCCTTCACGGACCGCTCGCTGACGGTGCGTTTCGTATCCAACGTGGACGGCGCCGACCTGCACGAGGCGGTCCGGGACCTGGACCCGGAACAGACGCTGTTCGTCATCGCCTCCAAGACCTTCACCACCATCGAGACGGTCACCAACGCCACGTCCGCGCGCACCTGGCTGCTGGACGCGCTCGGTGACGACGCCGCCGTGGCCAAGCACTTCGTGGCGCTGTCGACCAACGCCGAGAAGGTGGCCGAGTTCGGCATCGACACGGCCAACATGTTCGAGTTCTGGGACTGGGTCGGCGGCCGCTACTCCTACGACTCGGCGATCGGCCTCGCCCTCATGATCGCCATCGGCCCGGACCGCTTCCGGGAGATGCTCGACGGGTTCCGCATCGTCGACGAGCACTTCCGGACCGCGCCCGCCGAGTCCAACGTGCCGTTGCTGCTGGGCCTGCTGGGCATCTGGTACGGCAACTTCCACGACGCCCAGTCGCACGCGGTGCTGCCGTACAGCCACTACCTGTCCAGGTTCACCGCCTACCTGCAGCAGCTCGACATGGAGTCCAACGGCAAGTACGTCGGCCGGGACGGGCGCGAGGTCGAATGGCAGACGGGTCCCGTCGTGTGGGGCACGCCGGGCACCAACGGGCAGCACGCCTACTACCAGCTCATCCACCAGGGCACCAAGCTGATCCCCGCGGACTTCATCGGCTTCGCCCGGCCCGTCGCGGAGCTGAGCGAGCAGCTGAAGGCACAGCACGACCTGCTGATGGCCAACTTCTTCGCCCAGACGCAGGCGCTCGCCTTCGGCAAGACCCCCGAGGAGGTGCGGGCCGAGGGAGTGCCGGAGGAGCTGGTGCCGCACAAGACGTTCCGGGGCGGCCACCCGACGACCACCATCCTCGCGCCCGAGCTGACGCCGTCCGTGCTCGGCCAGTTGGTCGCCCTCTACGAGCACAAGGTGTTCGTGCAGGGCGCCGTCTGGAACATCGACTCCTTCGACCAGTGGGGCGTGGAGCTGGGCAAGGTCCTCGCCAAGCGCGTCGAGCCCGCGCTCACCGGGGACGCCGAGGTCGAGGGCCTGGACGCCTCCACACAGGCGCTGGTCGCCACGTACCGGGAGCTGCGCGGCCGAAGGTGACCACCGCCGTACGGGAAGCGGGCGGCAGCGCGCCGTCCGCTTCCCGTAGACTCCCGGGCGATCATCACGGCGAGTGCTCGGGGGAGCGCGAAGTGGCACGCACACGCGGCAGTTGGACGGGCGGCACCCTGACGGCGGGGGCCGTGCTGAAACCCCACGACGCGGCCCGGGCGGTGTTCCATCCCGCGTGGATCCCGCAGTCGCTCGACCCGTCCGTGGAGCGCCTGAAGCGGTTCCGTGTCATCGCCGGCGCGGTCGCCTCGCTCGGTGTCTACACCTTCGTCGAGGGCGGCTTCGACCTCACGGAGCTGCTGGAGAACGCGATGACGGCCTCGGTCGTCCTGCTCTTCCTCACCCCGCTCACCGTCGGGGCGATGCTGTGGGTGTGGCGGCGTGGCGGCACGGTACGGCAGTTGAGGGCGCCGCTGCTCAGGTCCCTCGCGCTGCTCGTGCTGTTCGTAGGCTGCGTGGCCGCCGTGCTGCTGCTGGTGCGAACGGTGAACGCGTCCGGGAACGTCGCCGGGATCATCGGGTTCGGCATGCTGATGCTCTGGCTGCTCGCCTTCACGGCCTCCGGAGCCGTGCGGGTCTCGGGTAACTTCTTCGGAACGGCCGCCGTCCACCGTTGCCTGCCGCCGCTGCTCGCCCTGGTGACCAGCTGGCTGGTGGCCGTCCCGGACCTGGTGACCGGTGATCTGCACGGGCTCAGCCTCACCCTTGGCATCGTCTTCATCCTGGGCGCGCCCGTGACGGTCACCGCCATCGCGCTGCTGGAGATGCGGCGGCTGAAGCGCCGGTACGGAATCCGGCTGAACGCCCATCCGGCCACGCACCCGCCCGTGCCCGGGCCGGTCCCTCCGATGCCCCCGGCCGGCTCGCCCCACGTGCCCCCGCAGGGGAACCCGTACGGGTATCGGTATCCCTACGCGCCGAACGGGCAGTACCCGTACGCCGCACATCCCCAGCAGCCGTACACCCCGTACCCCCGGCCCCCGTACCCCCCTCAGCACCCTTACGGGGGCTGACTCCTGGGCGGTGACGGCGTCAGGCCACCGCGCTCAGCGTGTCCGCGAGGCGCCGTCGGGCCGCCCGGGCCGCGGGGAGGGCCGCCAGTGCGGCTGCGCAGAGCACCGCCGCCGCCCCGAGCAGCACCATCAGGATCGCCGAGGGGCCCTGGGCGATCCCGGAGCCGATGCCGCTGGACCTGCCCTGGGCGTCGATCAGCCACCGGGCCAGGGGCAGGCCCAGGGCGATGGCGGCGAGGACGGCCGCCAGGGCCGTGAGGCCGGTGGCCGTGACGGTGATCGCCGTGATCTGCCGGGGGGACAGCCCGATGGCCTTCAGGGCCAGCAGGTCCCGTTCGCTCTCCCGGACGGTGCCGCCGATCGCGGTCAGCAGCTCGATGAGCCCGATGAGGGCGAGGACGGCGATCAGCCAGGCGACGACCGCACGCAACGGGGACAGTCCGTCCGCCGGGTTCGCCACCCTGTGCACGTCCAGATGACCGCGCCCTGCGGCGGCGAGCCGGTCGGCGACCTCCCGCGGGTCGGCCCCGGGGTCCAGGCGGAGCTCGTAGAGGGTCGGGCGCAGCCCCGGGTTGTTCTCGCGCAGGGTGTCGAGGGACGTGGAGATGACCCGGCCGGCGTTCTCCGGCTCGATGCTGCGGCCCACGATGTGCAGGATCTGCGGCTGGTCGCCGACGGTCATCCGGACCCAGGCGCCCACGCGCACGTCCAGCAGGTCCAGCAGCCCCTGCCCGGCCACGGCCTCGTCGGTGCCGCGGGCCGGACGGCCCTCGGCGAGGGTGTAGGGGTAGGGATCCTGCCGGGTGCCGAGGCCGCGCAGGGCGATGGTCGCGGTCTGGCTCGGACCCAGGGCGGTCGTCTCCACGCCCGGGTAGGCGGCGGTCACCTCCGGGTCGCTCTCCAGGAGGGAGCGGGCCTGCTGTTCGCCCATACCGGCGTCGGCGCGGACGCTGAGCGTGGTGGGCAGGCCGATCCGCTCGGGTTCGCTGTGGAAGCGGTCGAGGGTAGTCCAGGCGCTCACCGCCACGACGATCAGCAGCAGGGGCAGCGTGAGCCGGGCGACCGTGGCCAGGGACCGGGGGCGGCGCGTGAACGCCCGGTGCCACCCGAGCACCAGCGCGGGCGGTACCCGCACGCCGAGGGCCCGCCGCGCCACGCCGGACAGCCGTCCGCCCGGAGTCGCGGCGGATCTCGGCACCGGCACCGGCGGCACGCGCCCGGCCCGCCAGGCGGCCAGCCCGGTGGTCGCGCCGATGAACAGCACCGCGCCCACCGGCACCACGAGCAGCGCCGCGGTGTGGCCGGGCAGCCCCTGCCACACGCCGACCGCGTCCCCGAGCCGCCCGGGTATGCGGCTGCCCAGGGCCTCGGCGAGGGCGGCGGCGGCCAGGGCGCCCAGCAGGGCGTAGGCGAGGTGCTGGAGCAGGAAGATGCGGACCACCTGGCCGGGCGTGAAGCCGATGGCCTTCAGAACGGAGAGGTCGCGCAGGTGCCCGCGGATGCGGGTGCCGATCGCCCCGTGCACGGCGAGTCCGGCCGCGACCAGCGCACCCAGCCCGAACAGCCCCAGCACCTGACCGAGCAGCCGGTTGTCGCCCTGCGCCTCGGCCCGCGCCTGCTGCCAGGTGGAGACCTCGCCGATCGCCCCGGAGCCCAGCATCGTCACCGCGCGCTGGACGATGTAGGACGTGTCGCCCGGGTCCGTCAGCCGCAGCCCGATCACCTGGCCGCCGGGGTCCGGCACGGCCGACGGCAGTGCCCACACCAGACCCGGCTGCTCCCCGGGCCGGTAGCGCGGCTCGGCGCTGTCGGCGAGGCCCACGACGGTCAGCTCGCGGGCGGTGCCGGGCACGTCGAGGGTGTCGCCGGGCCCGGCCAGCAGGGCACGGGCCAGGCGGCTCTCCAGAACCACGCCGTTGGGACGCGACGGGTCCAGCCAGTGCCCGGAGACCAGCGGCGGGCGGCCGTCGGAGGACCCTTCCGGCATGCCGCGCAGTTCGACGGCGGCGCGGCTGCCACGCGCGGCGACGGTGGTGGCGGCGCTGGGGTAGGGACCGACGACGGATTCCACGCCGTCCAGACCGGCCAGTTTCCCGGTGTCGGCCGCCGTGTCCGTGTGCAGCCACACATGCGCGCCGTGCGACTGCGTGAAGACGCGCTGCCAGGGGTTCGTGGCGTATCCGAACAAGGCCGTGGCCAGCAGCAGGGAGGCGACGATGCCGGCGGTGGCGAGGACGAGGAACAGCGCCTCGCCGCGGTGCGTGCGCAGATCGGAGTGGGCCCAGCGCAGGGTGGCTCGCATCCGGGTCAGCCCTTCCGGGGGTCGTCGAGCACCCGCATGTCAGTCCTTCAGCTCCAGCACACCGGATATGCCGGACCGGCGCGGCGGGGTGCTGCCGCCGTCGAGTGCCGCGTCGTCGGCGATTCTGCCGTCGAAGAAGCTGATGACCCGGTCCGCGGCGCTCGCCAGCCGGGCGTCGTGGGTGACCAGCACGATCGTCTGGCCGCGCTGGTGGAAGCGGGACAGCAGCCGCATCACCTCGCGGGTGCCCTTGCTGTCGAGGCTGCCCGCGGGCTCGTCGGCCAGCAGCAGCGGCGGGTGGTTGACCAGGGCCCGGGCCAGGGCGACGCGCTGCTGCTCACCGCCGGACAGCTCGCCGGGCATGCTGCGCTCCTTGCCCGTCAGGCCCAGCTCGGCCAGCAGCCCCTCCCGCTCGGCGCGCGCCTGCTTCGGCGGGGTCCCGGCGAGCAGGGCGGGCAGCTCCACGTTGTCGGCGACGGACAGGTTCGAGACGAGGTTGAAGAACTGGAAGACGATGCCGATGCGCTTCCGGCGCTCCACCGCCCAGCGCGCCTCGCCGTAGGTGTCGGTGGACTCGCCGTCGAGCCAGATGCGGCCCGCGTCCGGCCGCTGGAGTCCGCCGAGCAGATGCAGCAGCGTCGACTTGCCCGCGCCGGACGGGCCGGTGATCGCCACGAACTCGCCCTGCCGTACGCACAGGTCGACCCCGCGCACGGCGTGGGCCGGGGCGCCCTCGCCGTGGTGGGTTTTCACCAGCCCCTCGGCGCGCAGCACAGGAGCGGGACGGTCGTCGCTCACTCCAGCTCCTCCAGCTCTTCCTGGCACCGCTCCAGCCAGTCGAGGTCGGCCTGCAGGTGCAGCATCGCACCCTCGATCAGCAGCTGGGCGATGCGGTTGTCGCGGTCTTCGGCGGCGGCCAGCTTCGACAGCTGCCGCATGGTGTTCAGGTATTGGCGCCGCTGCTGGTTGATCAGGGTGATCTGCTCGGCGAGGCCGGTCTGCGGAGCGAGCGCCAGCTTCATGAAGAACTCGTCCCGTACCCGCGGCTCGTCCTCGGGCTCCTCGAACCAGGCGCGCAGCTCCTCCCGCCCGGCGTCGGTGAGGTGGTAGACCTTTTTATTGGGCCGGCTGGACTGCGCCACGTCCTCGCCCTCGATCAGTCCCGACTTCTCGAGGCGGCCGAGGGTCACATAGATCTGGCCGACATTCGGCTGAGGGTACGCGGAGCCCAGCAGTTGCTCAAGGTCCTGCTTGAGCTCGTAGCCGTGGGCGGGTCCGCGGGCGAGGAGGGCCAGGAGGGGCAGGCGCACGCGTGCAGTCCTCCTGTCCGGTCCAATGTGCTCCAGGCCCTAGTATCGCCCATACCTAACAGGTATACATGGCCTCTGATTCCGGGCAAGGGTGCCCAGCGCCGGTGTACAGGGAGGAACCTATGCGGTGGATCCATGCCGCGGGTAGGGCCCTCCTTGTTCTCGTCGTGGTCCTGACAGGCTACGTCGCCGCCGGAGCACAGGCGGGCGAGCCCTCCGGGGACGGGCGCGGGCCGCTCACGCTGGCCACCGCGGGGGACCTCACCGGCTATCTCGGCCCTCTGCTGGAGGGCTGGAACCGCACCCACCTCGGCGAGAAGGTGACCCTCGTCGAGCTGCCGGACTCGGCCGACGAGACCCAGGCGCAGATGATCACCGACCTGCGCGACGTCGACCGCAGCCGGTTCGACGTGCTCAACATCGACGTCAACTGGACCCCGGAGTTCGCCGCTGCGGGCTGGATCAGGCCACTGCCGCGGGACCGCTTCCCCCTGAAGACCTTCCTCCAGCCGGTCGTGGACACGGCGACCTACGACGGACAGCTCTACGCCGTCCCGTACGTCACCAACGCCGGCCTGCTGCTGTACCGCAAGGACGTCCTCGCGAAGGAGGGCGTCGATCCGCCGAGGACCTGGGCGGAGCTGGAGCGGTACGCGAAGACGATCGCCCCGAGGCACGGCCTCGACGGTTATGCCGGGCAGTTCCTGCCCTACGAGGGCCTCACCGTGAACGCGGCCGAGGCCGTCTACTCGGCGGGCGGCTCGATCCTCGGCGACGAGGGCGAGCGCGTCACCGTCGACTCCGTGGCGGCCCGCGAGGGCATCGGGTTCCTGGCGCGCGGAGTGCGCGAGGGCTGGATCCCGAGGGAAGCGCTGACGTACAAGGAAGAGGAGTCCAAACAGGCCTTCCAGGACGGCCGGCTGCTCTTCCTGCGGAACTGGCCCTACGCCTACGTCGGTGCCTCCGCCCCCGGTTCGAAGGTCGCCGGGAAGGTCGGTGCCGTACCCCTGCCCGGACCCGGCGGGCCGGGGACCAGCGTCCTGGGCGGCTCCAACCTGGCCGTCAGCGCGCATGCGCGCCACCCCGACTCGGCGGCCCGCCTGATCGCGTACCTCACCAGTGAGGGCGTTCAGCGGCAGGTGCTCACGCGCGGCGCGCTGCCGCCCGTGCGCGCGGATCTCTACCGGGATCCCGCGCTCATCCGCAGGTTCCCCTACCTGCCGACGCTGCGGACGAGCGTCCTGGCCGCCGAGCCGCGCCCCAAGAGTCCGCGCTACGGCCAGGTGAGCCTGGTGGTGCAGGCGGTCGTGCACGACGCGATGGCCGGGCACCAGACGCCCGCCGCGGCGGTGCGGCGACTGGCGCGCGAGCTCGCCGTCATCTCGCGCGGCTAGCGCTTTCTCTCGCCCTTCCTACTTACTTGTTAGGTAACGCGGGCGTCTCATCTCGCTGATGTTCACCCCTTTATGTCCCTTTTTGGGCTCCCCAAGCATGCGATACCTGCTGACTTTTCATTGACACCCTCTCGTCACGCCTACTTAACATGCATGCATAACCGCTGCCCTCCTCAGAGACAGGTCGATGGGTTGAACAGGCACCACTGGTGGCGTGACGCAGTGATCTATCAGGTGTACGTCCGCAGCTTCCTCGACAGCACCGGCGACGGCATCGGCGACCTCGCCGGCGTCCGGGCCGGACTGCCGTACCTCAAGAAGCTCGGCGTCGACGGGATCTGGCTGAGCCCCTTCTATCCCTCGCCGCAGCACGACCACGGCTACGACGTGGCCGACTACTGCGACGTCGACCCGCTCTTCGGTGACCTCGACGAGTTCGACCAGCTGGTCGGGGCCGCGCGGCGACTCGGCGTCAAGGTGCTCCTCGACATCGTCCCGAACCACTGCTCCAGCGAGCACCCCTGGTTCCGCGAGGCGCTAGCCGGCAGCCCGGCCCGCGCCCGCTTCCACTTCGCCGACGGCCGCGGCCCGGACGGCGCCGAGCCGCCCAACAACTGGCACGCCATGTTCGGCGGCCCGGCGTGGAGCCGGGTGACCGAGCCGGACGGGACGCCCGGCCAGTGGTACCTGCACATGTTCACGCCCGAGCAGCCCGACTGGAACTGGCGCGACCCCGAGGTCGCCGCCGAGTTCGACCGGGTCCTGCGCTTCTGGCTCGACCGGGGCGTCGACGGCTTCCGCATCGACGTCGCCGCCGGCCTCTACAAGCACCCCGAGCTGCCCGACTCCGACGACCCGGAGGCCGACGCCCGCACCCGCGACTCGGTCAACCCGCTCGCCTGGAACCAGCCCGAGGTGCACGACGTGTGGCGCCGCTGGCGCTCCATATGCGAGGAGTACACCGAGCGGGACGACCGCGAACGCCTCCTCGTCGGCGAGGTGTCCGTCCCGACCGCCCGCGAGCACGCGCAGTACGTCCGCTCCGACGAGCTGCACCAGGCCTTCTTCTTCGACCTGCTCAGCGCCTCCTGGGACGCCGACGCCTTCCAGAAGGTCATCTCGGAGGCCATGCAGGACATCGCCGGGACCGGCTCGACCGTCACCTGGGTCCTCAACAACCACGACCAGGTCCGCACCGTCACCCGCTACGGCGAACCCGCCACCGAGGGCAGCGGCCTCGGCGCCGCCCGCGCCCGCGCCGCGGCGCTGCTCATGCTGGCCCTGCCCGGCGCCGCCTACATCTACCAGGGCGAGGAGCTCGGGCTGCCGGAGGTCGTCGACCTGCCCGACGACGTGCTCACCGACCCGATCTTCCGCCGCACCGGCAGCCGTGCCCGCATCCGCGACGGCTGCCGGGTGCCCCTGCCCTGGTCGGGCCAGGCCTCACCGTTCGGCTTCACGCCGGGCGTGGAGAGCGCCAAGCCGTGGCTGCCGCAGCCGGAGTACTTCGCCGAGTACGCCACCGACCGTGCCCTCGCCGACACCCGCTCCTTCTGGCACCTGTACCGCGACGGCCTCCAACTGCGCTCCGCGCTTCCCCAGTTGGGTGAGGGCACGCTGCGCTGGCTGGACGCCCCGCCCGGTGTGCTGGCCTTCGAACGCGGCGACGACCTGGTCTGTGCCGTCAACTTCGGCACGGCCCCCACCCCCGCGCCGGTCCCCGGCGCCCCCCTGCTCGCCAGTGGCCCCTGCCCGTCCGGAGTGCTCTCCGGCTCGACGGCCGCCTGGTGGATCCGTTCCTGAACGCCTCGCAAGCGAACGCTTCGCAAGTCAACTTCCCGAAGGGACATCAATGATGATGCGACGACGTACCACCCTGCTCACCGGCTGCACCGCTCTCGTCCTGGCGCTCGGCGCGACCGCCTGCGGCGGCGGACCCGTCTCGGCCGGCGGCGGCGACAAGGCGCTCGGCGGCCAGACGGTCACCGTGGCCGGTGTCTGGTCCGGCACCGAGCAGAAGAACTTCCAGAAGGTGCTGGACGCCTTCACCGAGAAGACCGGCGCCAAGACGCAGTTCACGTCCACCGGCGACAACGTCTCCACCGTCGTCGGCAGCAAGATCGAGGGCGGCAACGCCCCCGACGTCGTGATGGTCCCGCAGGTCGGCGTGCTCAAGCAGTTCGCGCAGAAGGGCTGGCTCAAGCCGCTGTCGAAGAAGACCGAGCAGGCCGTCGACGCGGGCTACGCCCCCGTGTGGAAGAAGTACGGCAGCGTCGACGGCACCCTCTACGGCCTGTACTTCAAGGCCGCCCACAAGTCGACCGTCTGGTACAGCCCCGACGCCCTGGAGCAGGCCGGCGTCAAGCCCCCCAAGAGCTACGACGAGATGCTCAAGGCGGGGCAGACCGTGTCCGACTCCGGGCTCGCCGCGTTCTCCGTCGCCGGGCAGGACGGCTGGACCCTCACCGACTGGTTCGAGAACGTCTACCTCTCCCAGGCCGGACCCGAGAAATACGACGCCCTCGCCGCCCACAAGCTGAAGTGGACCGACGCGTCCGTCGTCGACGCCCTCACCACGCTCGGCAAGCTCTTCAAGGACAAGCAGCTCATCGCGGGCGGCCAGAAGGGCGCCCTGAACACCGACTTCCCCGGCTCGGTAGAGAAGGTGTTCGGCCCCGAGCCCGAGGCCGGCATGGTCTACGAGGGTGACTTCGTCGCCGGTGTCGCCAAGGACCAGTTCGGCAAGAAGGTCGGCCAGGACGCGAACTTCTTCCCGTTCCCGGCGGTCGGCGGCGGCGAGGCACCGGTCGTCAGCGGCGGCGACGCCGCCGTCGTCCTCAAGGACGGCAAGAACCAGAAGGCCGCGCAGGCCCTCCTGGAGTACCTGTCGACCCCCGAGGCCTCGGCCGTGTGGGCGGAGGCGGGCGGCTTCCTCTCGCCGAACAAGAAGGTCGACCTCTCCTCCTACGGCGACGACGTCACCCGTGCCACTGCCAAGTCACTCGTCCAGGCGGGCGACTCGGTCCGCTTCGACATGTCCGACCAGGCCCCGGCCGCGTTCGGCGGCACCAAGGGCACCGGCGAGTGGAAGCTGCTGCAGGACTTCCTGCGCGACCCGTCCGACCCGAAGGGCACCGCGGCGAAGCTGGAGGCCGCGGCGGCCAAGGCGTACCAGGACTGATACGCCATGACAGCGACCCTCGCGCAAGAGACGAGTTCACCACCCCCCGGCCCGGTCGCCGACCGCACCCGGCGACTGCGCCGGCGCGGGAAGATCATCGCCCTGCTGTTCGTGCTGCCCGCACTGCTGCTGCTCGGCGCGCTCGTCGTCTACCCGGTGCTGTTCAGCATCGGCCGCAGCTTCTTCGACGCCTCCGGGACGAGCTTCGTCGGCGGCGACAACTACGCCGAGATGTTCCGGGACCCGGCGACTCTCAAAGCCGTCCGCAACACGGCCATCTGGGTCGTCATCGCCCCGGCTCTGCTCACCGGCCTCGGGCTGATCCTCGCCGTCCTGGTGGAGAAGGTCCGCTGGGCCACGGCCTTCAAGCTGCTCCTCTTCATGCCGATGGCCGTCTCCTTCCTCGCCGCCGGCATCATCTTCCGGCTCGCCTACGACGAGGATCCCGACAAGGGCGTGCTCAACGCCGCGGTCGTCTCCGTCCACGACGCCTTTAAGGGGGAGTCCTCCTACCCGACGGCCCGGGCACGCGACGCCCACGGCCTGACGAAGGACAAGGACGGCTCGTACCGCACGAGCACGAGCGTGGCGCCCGGCGACGCGGTGGCGCTGGGCCTGGTCGGCGTGCAGCCCGACGACCTGCCGGGCGGAGCCGAGCCGGCCTACGCGGCGGCGGCACGCAAGGCCGCCGCCGACGAACTGCGCGGAGTCGTCTACCTCGACTTCAAGCCCGGCGGCGGAGGGGAGCAGGGCAAGGTCGACCGGGGGGAGAGCGGGCTGCCGGAGATGAAGGTCGAGGCGGTCCGCGACGGCGAGACGATCGCCGCGACCACCACGACCGCCGACGGTTCCTTCCGCTTCGAGGGCCTCGCGTCGGGCTCCTACGAGGTGAGACTGCCGTCGTCGAACTTCGCCCAGCCCTACGACGGCGTCTCCTGGCTCGGGCCGGCGCTGGTCACCCCGGCGATCATCGGCGCCTACCTGTGGATATGGACCGGCTTCGCCATGGTGCTGATCGGGGCGGGACTGTCGACACTGCCCCGGGACGCCCTGGAGGCGGCGCGGATGGACGGCGCGAACGAGTGGCAGATCTTCCGGCGGATCACGGTGCCGCTGCTGGCACCGGTGCTGTCGGTCGTGTTCATCACCCTCGTCATCAACGTGATGAAGGTCTTCGACCTCGTCTACATCATCGCGCCCGGCCCCGTGCAGGAGGACGCGACCGTGCTCGCGACGCAGATGTGGCTGGTGTCGTTCGGCGGCGGCAACAACCAGGGACTCGGCAGCGCCCTCGGCGTACTGCTCCTGCTGCTGGTCGTCCCGGCCATGGTGTTCAACGTCCGCCGCTTCCGAAGGAGTCAGCGATGAACGCGGTCCGGCGCGGACTGGGCAACGGGGCCGTCCAGGCCTTCCTCGTCCTGATCGGCCTGGTGTGGATGACGCCGCTGGCGGGGCTGTTCCTGTCCTCGCTGCGGTCCGCCGAGGACACGGCCAAGGGCGGCTGGTGGACGGTGTTCTCCAGCCCCGGGCAGCTGTCCTTCGACAACTACTCGTCCCTGCTGGGCAACGCCGGGATCACCCAGGCGTTCTGGAACACGGTGCTGATATCGGTGCCCACGACCGTTCTGGTCGTGGTGATCGCGGCACTCGCGGGCTACGCCTTCGCGTGGCTGGACTTCCCCGGGCGGGAGACGATCTTCCTGGTCGTGGTCGCGCTGCTGGTGGTGCCCGTGCAGATCGGACTGCTGCCGGTCGCCAAACTCTTCGGGCAACTGGGCCTGTTCGGCACGATTCCCGGTGTCGTCCTCTTCCACGTGGCCTACGGCCTGCCGTTCGCGGTGTTCCTGCTCCGCAACTACTTCGCCGAGATGCCGAAGGAGATGCTGGAGGCGGCTCGCATGGACGGGGGCAGTGAGTGGCGCATCTTCACGCGGCTGGTCCTGCCCGTGGGGCGGCCGGCGATCGCCTCCCTGGCCATCTTCCAGTTCCTTTGGGTATGGAACGACATGCTGGTGGCGCTGCTGTTCGCGGACAGCACGTCACAGCCGCTGACCGTGGAACTCCAGTCGCAGATACGGCAGTTCGGAAGCAACATCGACGTGCTGGCACCGGGGGCGTTCGTGTCGCTGATCGTCCCCGTCGTCGTGTTCTTCGCGTTCCAGAGGCACTTCGTGCAGGGCGTGATGGCCGGATCGGTCAAGTAGCCGCTGTACCAGAGGGCTCCGCCCCCTGGACCCCCGGACCTATGCCCACCCACCACCCGAAACTGCCCTGACAGGGGGCAACTCGTGAGTTCAGCCTCCTGGCTGACCGCTTCGGGTGGTGGGTGGGCGAAGGAATGGGGGTCCAGGGGGCGGAGCCCCCTGGTGTGCCTAGGCCGAAGCCGGCGGATACAGCGAACGCGGTAGCTGCGACGCCGCCGCCCCGTCCAGGAGCCACAGGGTCCGGCTCCTGCCGTACGCCCCCGCCGCCGGAGCCTGGATCTCTCCCGCCCCCGACAGGGCGATCGCCGCCGCCTGCGCCTTGTCCTCGCCCGCCGCCAGCAGCCACACCTCACGCGCCGTCCGGATCGCCGGCAGCGTCAGCGTCACCCGGGTCGGCGGCGGCTTGGGCGCGCCGTGGACGCCCACGACCGTACGCTCCGTCTCCCGCACCGCCGGCAACTCCGGGAACAGTGACGCCACATGCGTGTCCGGCCCGACGCCCAGCATCAGCACGTCGAACGTGGGCACCGGCCCGTGGTTCTCCGGGCCCGCCGCCGCTGCCAGCTCCTGCGCGTACGCGGCGGCCGCCGCGTCCACGTCGGTCCCGTGCGGCCCGTCCGACGCGGGCATCGCGTGCACCCGCTTCGGATCGAGCGGCACCGAGTCGAGCAGGGCCTCCCTGGCCTGGGTGACGTTGCGCTCGGGGTCGCCCTCGGGCAGGAACCGCTCGTCGCCCCACCAGAGGTCGAGCCGGCTCCAGTCGATCGCGTCCCGGGCGGGCGCCGCGGCCAACGCGGCAAGCAGGCCGTTGCCGTTGCGGCCGCCCGTCAGGACCACGGACGCCGAACCCCGGGAGGCCTGCGCGTCCACGATCCTGGTGATCAGCCGCGCCGCCGCGGCCTGCGCCATCAGCTCCTTGTCGCGGTGGACGACCAGCTGCGGTGCCGTACTCACTTCGTCGTCGCCTTCCGTACCGGTTCCAGCGCGGGCGGTTCCTGCCTCACCGGTTCCTCCGCCGTCGCTTGTGAAGCGGGAGCTTTCGCAGCCGCTTCAACGGGAGCGGGGAGGGCGAGTCGTCCTCGCCCGTCACTTTTGGGCTCTCCGCGCTCTCCTTTGGCGGCCGAGTCCCCGGGGACCCGCGGCGCCGGAGCCGACCAGGACGACTTCAGCCGGTCCACCCCGAACCGCAGCGCCGACGCGTATGTGTCGTCCGGGTCCAGGCGGCGCAGCTCCTCCGCCATCAGCTCGGCGGTCTCCCTGCGCTTGAGCGCGACGGCCCGGTCCGGCTGGCCCTCGATGGAGAGCGTCGCCAGCGAACCGTCGGCACGGTCCAGCTTGATCGGCCCGCAGTTGGTGTCCATCCGGACCGCCGTCAGACCCGGGCCGCTGGACAGCGAGCGCTTCACGGGGACGTCCAGCCGGTCCGCGAGCCACATCGCCAGCAGCTCACAACTCGGGTTGAACTCCTCGCCCTCCACCTCGACGGCCCGCACCTCGCAGGCCACCTGGTCGAGGGCCGCCGCCAGCATGGAACGCCAGGGCGTGATGCGGGTCCAGGACAGGTCCGTGTCACCGGGGGTGTAGGCCCGGGACCTGGTCGCAAGGTCGCGGACCGGCTGCTCGGAGGCGTAGGTGTCGGTGACGCGGCGCTGCGCGAGGGCACCCAGGGGGTCCTTCGCCGGGTCCAGCGGCGCGTTCACCGGCCACCACACCACCACCGGGGCGTCCGGCAGCAGCAACGGCAGCACCACCGACTGGGCGTGGTCCGCGACCTCGCCGTACAGCCGGAGCACGACCGTCTCACCGGTGCCCGCGTCCGCGCCGACCCGGACCTCCGCGTCCAGACGGGACTGTGTGCGGTCGCGGGGCGAGCGGGAGACGCGCTTGATCACCACGAGCGTGCGCGAGGGATGCTCGTGCGCGGCGTCGCTCGCGGCCTTCAGCGCGTCGTAGGCGTTCTCCTCGTCCGTCACGATGACCAGCGTGAGCACCATGCCGACCGCCGGAGTGCCGATCGCCCGGCGCCCCTGCACCAGGGCCTTGTTGACCTTGCTGGCCGTGGTGTCCGTGAGGTCTGTCTTCATGGCCGGCGCCAGCTCCGTCCGTGTCGCTCGAGCATTTCGTCCGCCTCGACGGGCCCCCAGGTACCGGCCGGGTACTGGGCGGGCTTGCCGTTCTTGTCCCAGTACTCCTCGATCGGGTCGAGGATCTTCCAGGACAGCTCGACCTCCTCGGTGCGCGGGAAGAGGTTCGAGTCACCGAGCAGAACGTCCAGGATCAGACGCTCGTACGCCTCCGGGCTGGACTCCGTGAAGGACTCGCCGTAGGCGAAGTCCATCGACACGTCCCGGATCTCCATCGACGTACCCGGCACCTTCGAGCCGAAGCGGACCGTCACGCCTTCGTCCGGCTGGACGCGGATGACGATCGCGTTGGAGCCGAGCTCCTCGGTGGCGGTGGAGTCGAAGGGGGAGTGCGGGGCCCGCTGGAAGACGACCGCGATCTCCGTCACCCGGCGGCCCAGGCGCTTGCCGGTGCGCAGGTAGAAGGGGACGCCCGCCCAGCGGCGGTTGTCGATCTCCAGCTTGATCGCGGCGTACGTGTCGGTCTTCGAGGAGGCGTCGATACCGTCCTCGTCGAGATAGCCGATCACCTTCGCGCCGCCCTGCCAGCCGGCCGCGTACTGGGCGCGCACGGTGTCGCGGCCCATGTCCTTCGGCAGCCGCACGGCGCCGAGCACCTTCGTCTTCTCCGCGGCCAGCGCGTCCGCGTCGAAGGAGGCCGGCTCCTCCATGGCCGTCAGGGCCATCAGCTGGAGCAGGTGGTTCTGGATGACGTCCCGGGCGGCGCCGATGCCGTCGTAGTACCCGGCCCGGCCGCCGATGCCGATGTCCTCGGCCATGGTGATCTGCACGTGGTCCACGAGGGACCGGTTCCAGATCGGCTCGAACATGGTGTTGGCGAAGCGCAGCGCCAGGATGTTCTGGACGGTCTCCTTGCCCAGGTAGTGGTCGATGCGGAAGACCTGGTCCGGGGCGAAGACCTCGTGGACGAGCTTGTTGAGCTCCTCGGCCGACTCCAGGTTGTGGCCGAACGGCTTCTCGATGATCGCGCGCCGCCAGGAACCGCCCGTCTGGTCGGCCAGCTGGTGCTTCTTCAGCTGCTTGATGACCACCGGGAAGGCCGACGGCGGCACCGACAGGTAGAAGGCGAAGTTGCCGCCCGTGCCCTGTGCCTTGTCGAGCTCCTCGATCGTGGAGCGCAGCCGCTCGAAGGCGTCGTCGTCGTCGAACGTGCCCTGCACGAAGCGCATGCCCTGGATGAGCTGCTGCCAGACCTCCTCGCGGAAGGGCGTGCGGGCGTGCTCCTTGACGGCGTCGTGGACCTCCTGCGCGAAGTCCTCGTGCGCCCACTCGCGGCGGGCGAAGCCGACCAGCGAGAAGCCCGGCGGCAGCAGACCCCGGTTGGCGAGGTCGTACACGGCGGGCATGAGCTTCTTGCGGGACAGGTCCCCCGTGACGCCGAAGATGACCAGGCCCGACGGCCCCGCGATGCGCGGGAGCCGTCGGTCCGCGGGGTCACGCAGCGGGTTGCTGCTCGACACCTGTTCAGCCCTCCGAGGGGGCGAGGCGCTGAAGCTCGGCCTCGGTCGACTTCAGCAGGTCGGTCCAGGAGTCCTCGAACTTCTGGACGCCCTCCTCCTCCAGCAGCCGCACCACGTCGTCGTACTTGATCCCGAGCTTCTCGACCGCGTCGAGGTCGGCGCGGGCCTGCTCGTACGTACCGGCGACGGCGTTGCCGCGGATCTCGCCCTGCTCCTCCGTGGCGAACAGCGTCGCCTCCGGCATGGTGTTCACCGTGTTGGGCGCGACCAGCTCGTCGACGTACAGGGTGGGCTTGTACGCCTTGTCCTTCACGCCGGTGGACGCCCACAGCGGACGCTGCTTGTTGGCGCCCGCCTTCTCCAGCGCGCTCCAGCGGTCCGAGGAGAAGACCTCCTCGTACGCCTGGTAGGCCAGCCGGGCGTTGGCGATACCGGCCTTGCCCCGCGCGGCCTTGGCCTCGTCGGTGCCCAGCGCGTCGATCCGCTTGTCGATCTCGGTGTCCACGCGGGACACGAAGAACGAGGCCACGGAGTGGATCTGCGACAGGTCCAGGCCGCGCTCCTTGGCCTTCTCCAGGCCCTCCAGGAACGCGTCCATGACCAGGCGGTAGCGCTCCAGCGAGAAGATCAGCGTGACGTTGACGCTGATGCCCAGGCCGATGGTCTCGGCGATGGCCGGGATGCCCGCCTCGGTCGCCGGGATCTTGATGAGGGTGTTGGGCCGGTCCACCAGCCAGGCGAGCTGCTTGGCCTCGGCGACCGTCGCCCGCGTGTGGTGCGCCAGGCGCGGGTCGACCTCGATCGAGACCCGGCCGTCCTGGCCGCCGGTGGCGTCGAAGACCGGGCGCAGGATGTCGGCGGCGTCGCGGACGTCCGCCGTCGTGATCATGCGGATGGCCTCTTCGACCGTGACCTTGCGGGCGGCGAGGTCGGTCAGCTGCGTGTCGTAGCCGTCGCCCTGCGAGATCGCCTTCTGGAAGATCGACGGGTTGGTGGTGACGCCCACGACGTGCTGCTGGTCGATCAGCTCGGCGAGGTTGCCGGACGTGATCCGCTTGCGCGACAGGTCGTCCAGCCAGATCGCCACGCCTTCCTCGGAGAGGCGCTTCAGTGCGTCTGTCATGGAAATTCCATCTCCTACGTGTCGTGTATAAGCGTCAGCGCTGAGCTGCGGCGATCGATTCCCGCGCGGCGGCGGCCACGTTCTCGGGAGTGAAGCCGAACTCGCGGAAGAGGACCTTGCCGTCGGCCGAAGCACCGAAGTGCTCCAGGGAAACGATGCGGCCGGCGTCCCCCACGTACTTGTGCCACGTGAGACCGATACCGGCCTCCACCGCGACACGAGCCCGGACGGACGGCGGCAGGACGCTGTCCCGGTACCCCTGGTCCTGCTGCTCGAACCACTCCACCGACGGCATGGACACGACGCGCGTGGGCACGCCGGCGCTCTGGAGCTGCTCGCGCGCCTCGACGGCGACGTGCACCTCCGAGCCGGTGGCGATCAGGATGACCTCGGGCTCGCCGCCGTCGGCCTCGAACAGCACGTAACCGCCGCGCGCGGCACCCTCGTTGGGCGCGTACGTCGGCACGCCCTGACGCGTCAGCGCCAGACCGTGCGGCTGGCCCTTGCCGAACTCCTTCGTCCAGCGCTTGAGGATCTCGCGCCAGGCGATGGCGGTCTCGTTGGCGTCGGCCGGGCGCACGACGTTCAGGCCCGGGATCGCGCGCAGCGAGGCGAGGTGCTCGACCGGCTGGTGCGTCGGGCCGTCCTCGCCCAGACCGATGGAGTCGTGCGTCCACACGTACGTCACCGGCAGGTGCATCAGCGCCGACAGCCGCACCGCGTTGCGCATGTAGTCGGAGAACACCAGGAAGGTGCCGCCGTAGATGCGGGTGTTGCCGTGCAGCGCGATGCCGTTCATCTCGGCGGCCATCGCGTGCTCGCGGATACCGAAGTGGATCGTGCGGCCGTACGGGTCCGCCTCCGGCAGCGGGTTGTCCGCCGGGAGGAAGGAGCTGGTCTTGTCGATCGTGGTGTTGTTGGAGCCGGCCAGGTCGGCCGATCCGCCCCACAGCTCGGGGACGACCCCGCCGAGCGCCTGGAGGATCTTGCCGGAGGCGGCGCGCGTGGCGACACCCTTGCCGACCTCGAAGACCGGGATCTTCTCCTCCCAGCCCTTGGGCAGCTCACCCTTGGCGATCCGGTCGTACTCCGCGGCGCGCTCGGGGTTGTTGTCCCGCCACTGCTGGTACGCCTTCTCCCACACCGCGCGGGCCGCCTGGCCCCGCTCCAGCGCCTTGCGGGTGTGCGAGATGACCTCGTCGGACACCTCGAAGGACTGCTCCGGGTCGAAGCCGAGGACCCGCTTGGTCGCCGCGACCTCGTCGTCGCCCAGCGCCGAGCCGTGCGCGGCCTCGGTGTTCTGCGCGTTCGGGGCCGGCCAGGCGATGATCGAGCGCATCGCGATGAACGACGGCCTGTCCGTCACGGCCTTGGCCTTCTGGATCGCCTCGTAGATCGCGGCCGGGTCCAGGTCCCCGTCGGCCTTCGGCTCCACCCGCTGGACGTGCCAGCCGTACGCCTCGTACCGCTTGACGGTGTCCTCGGACACGGCCGTCTCGGTGTCGCCCTCGATCGAGATGTGGTTGTCGTCCCACAGCAGGATCAGGTTGCCGAGCTTCTGGTGGCCCGCCATCGAGGACGCCTCGGCGGAGATGCCCTCCTGGAGGCAGCCGTCACCGGCGATGCAGTAGACGAAGTGGTCGAAGGGCGACTCGCCCTCGGCGGCCTCCGGGTCGAACAGGCCGCGCTCGTAGCGGGCGGCCATCGCCATGCCGACCGCGTTCGCGACACCCTGGCCGAGCGGGCCGGTCGTCGTCTCCACACCGGTCGTGTGCCCGTACTCGGGGTGACCGGGGGTCTTGGAGCCCCACGTGCGGAAGGACTTCAGGTCGTCCAGCTCCAGGCCGAAGCCGGCCAGGTACAGCTGGGTGTAGAGGGTCAGGGACGAGTGGCCGGCGGACAGCACGAAGCGGTCCCGTCCGACCCAGTCGGCGTCCGCCGGGTCGTGCCGCATCACCTTCTGGAAGAGGGTGTAGGCGGCAGGCGCCAGGCTCATCGCCGTACCCGGATGGCCGTTGCCGACCTTCTGTACGGCATCGGCGGCCAGGACACGCGCGGTGTCGACGGACCGCTGGTCCAACTCGGTCCACTCGAGGTCTGTGGTGGTCGGCTTGGTGCTCACCCTGGGTCAGGGCTCCTCTCCACATGTCGGATGCCGGTGTATCGGGGCGCCCACCGGCCGCAGTCGAGCCTACCCCCGTGGGACGTGCGTTTTTTCGAGTCACTCCAGAGTGCCGGGACGGATCCCGATCCGCTTCCTGACTGGGCCGTACCGTATTCGACAGGTGAATACGGAGCCGCTCATCCGGGTGCTCAATCGAGCTTCGGCGCGCCCTTCGGAAGGTGCCCGCCAACACGAGACGACCCCCGCGAATGTCCGAGTCTGGGCAACGTCTAAAGTGGCGTGGTACGCGCGAGCCTTTACCGGGACTTCACAGCGGTGAGGCTTGCTGGGATGTCTCTGTAGGGGTGTGCGTGACGGCCGTTGAATCCCGTCCAGCGGGGATGACCGGGGCGGACCAGAGCCCGGCTCACCGGCCGCTCGGGGCCCGTGTCATGGCTTTCGTGGCTCTCACCAAGCCGCGGATCATCGAGCTGCTGCTGATCACCACGGTGCCGGTGATGTTCCTGGCGCAGCAGGGCGTGCCCGACCTGACACTGGTGCTGCTGACGTGTCTCGGCGGCTACCTGTCCGCGGGCGGCGCGAACGCGCTCAACATGTACATCGACCGCGACATCGACGCGCTCATGGACCGCACCTCGCAGCGCCCGCTGGTCACCGGCATGGTCAGCCCGCGCGAGTGCCTGGCCTTCGGCATCACCCTGGCCATCACGTCCACCCTGCTCTTCGGCCTCACCGTGAACTGGCTGAGCGCCTGGCTCGCCCTCGGCGCGCTCCTCTTCTACGTCGTCGTCTACACGATGATCCTCAAGCGCCGCACCTCGCAGAACATCGTGTGGGGCGGCATCGCCGGCTGCCTGCCGGTGCTGATCGGCTGGTCCTCGGTCACGAACTCGATGTCGTGGGCGCCGGTCATCCTCTTCATGGTCATGTTCTTCTGGACGCCGCCGCACTACTGGCCGCTGTCCATGAAGGTCAAGGACGACTACGCGCGCGTGGGCGTGCCCATGCTGCCGGTGGTGGCCTCCAACAAGGTGGTCGCCAAGCAGATCGTGATCTACAGCTGGGTCATGGTCGGCGTCTCGCTCCTGCTCACCCCGCTGGGCTACACCGGCTGGTTCTACACCTCGGTGGCCCTGCTGGCGGGCGGCTTCTGGCTCTGGGAGGCGCACGGCCTGCAGAACCGCGCCAAGGCTGAGGTGACGGGCGCGAAGCTGAAGGAGATGCGCCTGTTCCACTGGTCGATCACCTATGTGTCGCTGCTCTTCGTGGCGGTCGCGGTCGACCCCTTCCTGCGCTGACGCACGTCACACCGCCCCGCCCTCGCGAGTCGATCTACTCGTGAGTAGCATCCTGGCCATGGCAGACACGCAGCAGGTTGACCCGAAGGCCGAGCGCAAGGTGGCCCGGCTGGCCAAGCAGATCTCCTCCTTCTCCGCGGCCCACGGCGGCGCCGAGGGCCAGGTCGCCTACCTCGGCGAGCGCGGCGCCCGCATCGTCCTGGTCGGCGAGGACGGCAACTGGGGCGACCTGGTCGCCCCGTCCTACGACATCGCCGAGCAGGCCGTGCAGAAGGCGGGCATCACCCGCCACGAGTCCTTCGACGGCGAGTTCGCGGCCAAGGTCAAGACCGGCCGCTACGAGTGGTCGCGCATGGCCGGCATCCAGGTCGGCGGCCCCAAGAACGACTGACCCGTTTCGGGGGCGCGGGGCTGTATCGATGTGCGGCTCCGCCGCGTGGGCGCGACCAGCCACAACGGCCCCGCACCCGCCGAACCCACCGGTACTCCCACGACGGCCCCGCGACCTCACACCCGGTTCACCCGTTAGGACCCTTGAGAGCAACAGGGTCCACCCCGGGAGGCCCGGATGATCGAAACGCCGTCACTGGTGGACCAGTACTGCCACGGAGTACTCCGGACGGAGCTGGGCCTCGGCACCTTCGAGGCCCACCTCAGCCGCACCGAGGGCCCACCCGCCCCCGGCACCACCCTCTTCGACACCCAGACCGGCTTCGCCGTGCGGCGCTGGTGCCCGCCGCTGCTCGGCCTCGAATCCCACTGCACACCCGCGCGCTACCTGGCCCGACGCCGGGAACTGGGCGTCCTGGAGTCCGGCCGCCGCCTGTTGCGCGGCAGCGGCATCACCACCTACCTGGTCGACACCGGCCTCCCCGGCGACCTGACGGAACCGGGGGAACTGGCCAGCGCGGGAGCCGCCCGGGCCCGCGAGATCGTGCGCCTGGAACTCCTCGCCGAGCAGGTCGCCGACACCTCCGGCACCGTCGAGTCCTTCCTCGCCAACCTCGCCGAGTCGGTGCACGCGGCCGCCGCGACCGCCGTCGCCTTCACCTCGGTCGCCGGCACACGGCACGGCCTCGCCCTCGCGCCGGAGCCGCCCGGGCCGGGGGAGGTGCGGGGCGCGGCCGGCCGCTGGCTCGCCGGGCGCGGGGTCGGCGAAGAGCTGAGCGATCCGGTGCTGCTACGGCACCTGCTGTGGAGCGCGGTCGCCTCGGGGCTGCCGCTGCAGCTGCACGCGGGGCTCGGCGCACCGGGGCTGCGGGCCGACGGGACGGACCCGGTGCTCCTGACGGACTTCGTTCGGGCCACCGCCGGTCTCGGCACGGACCTGGTCCTGCTGCACGGCTACCCGTACCACCGGCAGGCCGCCCATCTCGCCGGTGTCTTCCCGCACGTCCACGTCGACTGCGGCGCGGCCCTGGTCCGCACGGGCGCCCGGGCCGCGACCGTCCTCGCGGAGATCCTGGAGCTGGCCCCCTTCGGCAAGATCCTCTTCTCCACCGGCGCCCAGGGCCTGCCCGAGCTGCACGTGGTGGGGGCCCGGCTGTTCCGTGAGGCCCTGGGGCGGGTGCTCGGCACCTGGGTAGCCGAGGGCGCCTGGTCACCGGCCGACGCGCAGCGGGTGGCGGGCATGCTGGCGTCGGGGAACGCGAGACGGGTCTACGGGCTCGACTAGGTGTATTGACCTGGAGCGTTGTTCACACGGCTGATCGGTGGCTGGCCTCCGAGTGCGGTGTGGCAGCGATGGTAGTTGTAGACGTGGAGGAAGTC
>NZ_LGEA01000096.1 GCF_001280065.1 Streptomyces sp. NRRL B-1140 | reverse complement strand
CTCAAGCGGATCATCGGCTCGCACTTCGCCAACTACCGCGAGGCCTGGGAGGCCAACCGCCTCATCGCCAAGGGCAAGATCCACCCGACCCTGTCGAAGGTGTACTCCCTGGAAGACACCGGCCAGGCCGCGTTCGACGTGCACCGCAACCTCCACCAGGGCAAGGTCGGCGTGCTGTGCATGTCCCCCGAGGAGGGCCTGGGCGTGCGCGACCAGGAGAAGCGAGCCCAGCACATCGACGCCATCAACCGCTTCCGCAACATCTGAGACGTACGGGGGCACAGATGACTGAGCGTCAGAAGGACCGGCCGTGGTTGATGCGCACCTATGCCGGTCACTCCACGGCCGAGGCGTCCAACGAGCTGTACCGGCGCAACCTCGCCAAGGGCCAGACGGGTCTGTCGGTGGCGTTCGACCTGCCGACGCAGACCGGCTACGACTCCGACCACATCCTCGCCCGCGGCGAGGTCGGCCGGGTCGGCGTGCCGATCGCGCACGTCGGTGACATGCGCCGGCTGTTCCAGGACATCCCCCTGGAGCAGATGAACACCTCGATGACGATCAACGCCACCGCCATGTGGCTGCTGGCGCTCTACCAGGTCGTCGCCGAGGAGCAGGGTGCGGACATCACCAAGCTCCAGGGCACGACCCAGAACGACATCGTCAAGGAGTACCTGTCCCGCGGGACGCACGTCTTCCCGCCGGGGCCGAGCCTGCGCCTGACGACGGACATGATCGCGTACACGGTCTCCCACATCCCGAAGTGGAACCCGATCAACATCTGCAGCTACCACCTGCAGGAGGCGGGCGCCACACCGGTCCAGGAGATCGCGTACGCGATGTCCACCGCGATCGCCGTCCTCGACGCCGTGCGCGACTCCGGCCAGGTGCCGCAGGAGCGCATGGGCGATGTCGTGGCGCGCATCTCGTTCTTCGTGAACGCGGGCGTCCGCTTCATCGAGGAGATGTGCAAGATGCGGGCGTTCGGCCGCATCTGGGACCGCATCACCCGCGAGCGCTACGGCATCGAGAACCCCAAGCAGCGCCGCTTCCGCTACGGCGTCCAGGTCAACTCCCTGGGCCTGACGGAGGCGCAGCCGGAGAACAACGTCCAGCGGATCGTGCTGGAGATGCTGGCCGTCACCCTCTCCAAGGACGCCCGCGCGCGTGCCGTGCAGCTGCCCGCCTGGAACGAGGCCCTGGGCCTGCCCCGCCCCTGGGACCAGCAGTGGTCGCTGCGCATCCAGCAGGTGCTGGCGTACGAGAGCGATCTGCTGGAGTACGAGGACATCTTCGAGGGCTCGAAGGTGATCGAGGCGAAGGTGGAGCAGCTGGTCGAGGAGGCGTTCGCCGAGATCGAGCGCATCCAGGAGATGGGCGGCGCGATGGCGGCCGTCGAGTCCGGCTACCTCAAGTCGCAGCTGGTCGCCTCGCACGCCGAGCGCCGGGGCCGGATCGAGTCCGGCCAGGAGAAGATCATCGGTGTCAACGCCTTCGAGGGCACCGAGCCCAACCCGCTGACCGCCGACCTCGACACCGCGATCCAGACGGTGGACCCGGCGGTCGAGGCCCGGGTCATCGCCGGGCTGGAGCAGTGGCGCGACAGCCGCTACCAGCCGCCCTTCAACCACCCGCGGCCCTGCAAGGCCCTGGAGCGGCTGAAGGAGGCCGCGCGCGGCAACGAGAACCTCATGGAGGCCACCCTGGAGTGCGCCCGCGCCGGGGCGACGACCGGCGAGTGGGCCGGGGCGCTGCGCGAGGTGTTCGGCGAGTTCCGGGCGCCCACGGGTGTCTCCTCCGCTCCGGTGGCCGTGCCCGTCGAGGAAGGCAGCGCGCTCGACCTGGTCCGCCGCAAGGTGGACCTGACGGCCAAGGACCTGGGCGTCGGCAAGCTGCGCTTCCTGGTCGGCAAGCCGGGCCTGGACGGTCACTCCAACGGCGCCGAGCAGATCGCCGTCCGTGCGCGCGACGCCGGCTTCGAGGTGGTCTACCAGGGCATCCGGCTGACGCCGGAGCAGATCGTGGACGCGGCCCTGGCCGAGGACGTGCACGCGGTGGGCCTGTCGATCCTGTCCGGCTCGCACGCCCAGCTGGTCCCGGACGTCCTCGAACGGCTGCGTGTGGCCGGTGCCACAGATATACCCGTGATCGCCGGTGGCATCATCCCGAATGGTGACGCCGAGCAGCTCAGGGAAGCCGGAGTGGCCGCGGTCTTCACCCCGAAGGACTTCGACATCACCGGAATCATCGGCCGCATCGTCGACGAGATCCGCAAAGCGAACAAGCTCGACCCCCTGGAGGTCCCCGCATGACCGTCAACCGTCTGCGTCCCCGCCGCTCGTGTCTCGCGGTGCCGGGAAGCAACCCCCGCTTCCTGGAGAAGGCGCAGGGCCTCCCGGCGGACCAGGTCTTCCTCGACCTGGAGGACGCGTGCGCGCCGCTCGCCAAGCCCGAGGCGCGGCACACCATCGTCAAGTTCCTCAACGAGGGCGACTGGACGGGCAAGACGCGGGTCGTGCGCGTCAACGACTGGACGACGGAGTGGACGTACCGGGACGTCGTCACGGTCGTCGAGGGCGCCGGCCAGAACCTCGACTGCATCATGCTGCCGAAGGTGCAGACGGCCCAGCAGGTCGTCGCCCTGGACCTGCTGCTGACGCAGATCGAGAAGACGATGGGCTTCGAGGTCGGCAAGATCGGCATCGAGGCGCAGATCGAGAACGCGCAGGGCCTGAACAACGTCAACGAGATCGCGCAGGCCTCCCCGCGCGTCGAGACCATCATCTTCGGCCCGGCCGACTTCATGGCGTCCATCAACATGAAGTCGCTGGTCGTGGGCGAGCAGCCGCCCGGCTACCCGGCGGACGCCTACCACTACATCCTGATGAAGATCCTGATGGCCGCCCGCGCCAACAACCTCCAGGCGATCGACGGTCCCTACCTGCAGATCCGCAACATCGACGGCTACCGCGAGGTCGCCCAGCGCGCCGCCGCGCTCGGCTTCGACGGCAAGTGGGTGCTGCACCCGGGCCAGGTCGAGGCGTCCAACGAGATCTTCTCGCCGTCGCAGGAGGACTTCGACCACGCCGAGCTGATCCTGGACGCGTACGACTACTACACGTCCGAGGCGGGCGGCAAGAAGGGCTCGGCGATGCTCGGCGACGAGATGATCGACGAGGCCAGCCGCAAGATGGCCCTGGTCATCTCCGGCAAGGGCCGCGCCGCCGGTATGCAGCGCACCAGCAAGTTCGAGATCCCGGAGGGCTGAGCGCGATGCAGTTCGGGCGCACGTACGAGGAGTTCGAGGTCGGGGCGACGTACAAGCACTGGCCGGGAAAGACGGTCACGGAGTACGACGACCACCTGTTCTGTCTCCTCACCATGAACCACCACCCGCTCCACATGGACACGAACTATGCGGAGAAGACGACCGACTTCGGCAAGAACGTCGTCGTGGGCAACTACATCTACTCGCTGCTGCTCGGCATGTCCGTGCCGGACATCTCCGGAAAGGCCATCGCCAACCTGGAGATCGAGTCGCTCAAGCACGTGGCGCCGACCTTCCACGGCGACACGATCTACGGCCAGACGACCGTGCTCGACAAGTGGCCCTCGAAGTCGAAGAACGACCGCGGGATCGTCTACGTCGAGACCAAGGGCTACAAGCAGGACGGCACGCTGGTCTGTGTGTTCCGCCGCAAGGTGATGGTGCCGACCGAGACGTACATCAAGGAGCGCGGCGGCGAGCAGCCCGGCCGCCCCGAGCTCAGGGAGCAGGAGAAGTAGCCATGGCGCGACTCGCCCAGACCGCCGGTCTGACGGACGTCCAGCAGGAGATCCTGTCCACCGTCCGGGACTTCGTGGACAAGGAGATCATTCCGGTCGCCACGGAGCTGGAGCACCGCGACGAGTACCCGCAAGCGATCGTCGACGGGCTGAAGGAGTTGGGCCTGTTCGGCCTGATGATCCCGGAGGAGTACGGGGGTCTGGGCGAGTCGCTCCTCACCTACGCCCTCTGCGTCGAGGAGATCGCCCGCGGCTGGATGTCGGTCTCCGGCATCATCAACACCCACTTCATCGTGGCGTACATGCTCAAGCAGCACGGCACGCAGGAGCAGAAGGACCACTTCCTGCCGAGGATGGCCGCCGGCGACATCCGGGGCGCCTTCTCGATGTCGGAGCCGGGCCTGGGCTCGGATGTGTCGGCGATCACGTCGAAGGCGGTGAAGGACGGCGACGAGTACGTCCTCAACGGCCAGAAGATGTGGCTGACGAACGGCGGAACGTCGTCTCTGGTGGCCGTTCTGGTCAGAAGTGACGAAGGTCACGCCGAGGGCACCGCGCCCCACAAGTCGATGACGACCTTCCTGGTCGAGAAGGAGCCCGGTTTCGGCGAGGTGCGTCCCGGCCTCACCATCCCCGGCAAGATCGACAAGATGGGTTACAAGGGGGTCGACACCACCGAACTCATCATGGATGGCCTGCGGATTCCTGCGGATCGTGTGCTCGGCGGGGTCACCGGCCGTGGTTTCTACCAGATGATGGACGGGGTCGAGGTCGGCCGCGTGAACGTGGCGGCGCGTGGCTGCGGCGTCGCTCAGCGTGCGTTCGAGCTGGGCGTCCAGTACGCGCAGCAGCGCCACACCTTCGGCAAGCCGATCGCCCAGCACCAGGCGATCCAGTTCAAGCTGGCCGAGATGGCTACCAAGGTCGAGGCCGCCCATGCGATGATGGTGAACGCAGCACGCAAAAAGGACTCCGGGGAGCGAAACGACCTGGAGGCAGGGATGGCGAAGTACCTCGCCTCCGAGTACTGCAAGGAGGTCGTCGAAGACGCCTTCCGGATCCACGGCGGCTACGGCTTCTCCAAGGAGTACGAGATCGAGCGCCTCTACCGTGAGGCCCCGATGCTGCTCATCGGTGAAGGTACCGCCGAGATCCAGAAAATGATCATCGGCAGGCGGCTGCTCGAAGAGTATCGGTTCCAGGGCTAGATGTCCGGATACGGGGTGTTTTCTTGGAGAAGAAGATCACACCCCGTCAGCACTCTTCTGCCGCCGACTCGGCTGCCTGGCTTACCCAGTTACGGCCCCGAGCCGCTACGATCGCCGGAAAGCCGCCGTCCCCCGTCAGTGTGCGGCATCATCCGCTACGAAGGTCATCCATGCCCCACAGCCAAACCTCTGCACCTCGCGACAGCCGGGCCGGCGTACGCCTCGCGCGCGGAGCATCGCCGTGGCTCCTTCCGACCGTCGCCACCGCAGCCCTCAGCCTGGCACGGGCCCGGCGCTCCGGCGCCGCCAAGGCCGTCGCCGTTCCCGCCACCGCGCTCGCGGCGGGGATGCTGTGGTTCTTCCGCGACCCCGAGCGCGAGATCACCCAGGGCCGGGTCATCTCGCCCGCCGACGGTGTGGTGCAGAGCATCATGCCGTGGAAGGACGGCCGCACCCGCGTCGCGATCTTCATGAGCCCGCTCAACGTCCACGTCAACCGCGCGCCGCTGGCCGGCACGGTGACGTCGGTCGAGCACATCCCCGGTGGCTTCGTTCCCGCCTTCAACAAGGAGAGCGAGAACAACGAGCGTGTCGTCTGGCACTTCGACACCGAGCTCGGCGACATCGAGATGATCCAGATCGCCGGCGCGGTCGCCCGTCGCATCGTCCCGTACCTGCCCGAGGGCACGAAGGTCGAGCAGGGTGAGCGGATCGGTCTGATCCGCTTCGGTTCGCGGGTCGACCTCTACCTGCCCGAGGGCGTGGAGGTCGCGGTCGAGGTCGGTCAGAAGACCGTGGCGGGGGTGACTCGCATTGACCGTGATTGATCCTGACACCAAGGCCGGCTGGGTCCCGGAGTCCGACGGGGTCGACGAGGAAGAGGAGATGCCCCTCTCCCTTCGCCTGTCGATAGCGGACACCCTCACGCTCGGCAACGCCACATGCGGCTTCATGGCGGTGTACTTCACCACCACCGGCATCCTGATCCCGGACCTCATGGGCAGCCAGGAGTCCGGCATGGCCCGCAACAGCGCGGCCACGGCGGTCATCCTGATGCTGTGCGCGGCGGTCTTCGACCTGTTCGACGGCCTGGTGGCGCGCAAGCTGCGCTCCTCCCCCATGGGCGCCGAGCTGGACAACCTGTCCGACCTGATCAGCTTCGGCCTGGCGCCGGCGTACTTCGTCCTCGTCTACGGCATGGTGGCGGAGGGCGCGTACCAGCGGGTCGCGGCGGTCGGGGCGATCGTGGTGCTGCTGGCGGTGGTGCTGCGGCTTGCCCGGTTCTCGTGCGTCACGGTCAAGGACGGCACCTTCCAGGGCATGCCGTCACCGTTCGGCGCACTGACCGTCGTGTCCATCGTGTTGCTGGAGCTGCCCTTCGTGGCGACCCTTCTGGCGATCCTGGGGACGGCGTGGCTGATGGTGAGCCGCGTGGAGTACCCGAAGCCGCGGGGCCGGCTCGCCGTGGCGATGCTGTCGTGGATCGTGCTGGGCATGGGCATGATGGCCGCCTGGGCGTTCGACGCGCCGAGCGGCCAGCTGCTGCTCCAGACGGGCTGCGCGCTCCAGCTGGTCATGGGGGCGGTGATCCCGCTGTTCGCGACGGCTCGGCGGGTGAACAACTTCCGGGACAACCGCCGCGAGGCGCGGGCGGCGCAGCTGCCGTAGTGCAGTGACATGACATGGCTGGGGCCCCGGACCGGGATACGGTTCGGGGCCCCTTGCCTGTGCGGAGGGGGATCAGGTCAGGAAGTCCCGCGCGATCCGCTCCGCCACCCGCTCCAGGATCGGGCCCGCTTGCGCGATGCACTTCGCGACGTCCGGTTCCGCGTCCGTCAGGGGGTAGGCCCGGCGGATACCGGCGCGGCCGAGAGTCTGGGGCGGCAGGGCCAGGCGGCCGCAGACCGCCACGACGTCCTTGTCCGCGGCCCGGGCCGCCGCGGCCACGCCCGCCGGGGCCTTGCCGTGCAGGGTCTGCTCGTCGAGGGAGCCCTCGCCGGTGATGACCAGGTCGGCGCGCTCCAGAGCCGGGGCGAAGCCCAGGACGTCGAGCATGACCTCGATCCCGGGACGGAACCGGGCGCCCAGCAGCAGGGCACCGAAGCCGATGCCACCCGCCGCGCCCGCACCCGGCGATGCCGCGTACTCGGCGGCCTGGGCACCGGCCGGCCCCTGGAGCACCTCGGCGAAGTGCGCGAGGGCGGTGTCCAGCGCCGCCACGTCGCCGGATGAGGCGCCCTTCTGCGGGCCGTAGACCGCGGCGGCGCCCTTCGGGCCGGTCAGCGGGTTGTCGACGTCGCTCGCGAGGACCAGCTCGATCTCGGCGAGGCGCGGGTCGAGTCCCGAGAGGTCGGCGGTGACCAGCCGGGCGAGTCCACCGCCGCCCGGGGGCACCGGCTCCCCGTCGGCGTCCAGGAACCGGGCGCCCAGCGCCGACAGCATCCCGGCGCCACCGTCGGTGGTGGCGCTGCCGCCGACCCCGAAGACGATCGTGCGGGCACCCGCGTCCAGCGCGGCCCGCAGCAGCTCACCGGATCCGTGGGTGGATGCCGTGAGCGGGGCGAAGACCCCGGCGGGCAGTCGTTGCAGCCCGCTCGCCTCGGCCATCTCGACGACGGCGGTGCCCTCGCGCAGTGCGAAGGCCGCCGTCACCTCGTCGCCGAGGGGGCCGGCGACCCGTACCTCCCGGCGCTCGAAACCGGCCGCGACGGCCGCGGCCACGGTCCCGTCGCCGCCGTCGGCCACGGGCAGCGCCTCGACCTCGAGGTCCGGCAGGACATGGCGCAACCCGGCCGTCACCCGCTCGGCGACCTCCACGGCCGTCAGCGACCCCTTGAACTTGTCCGCGGCGACGAGCACCCGCCGTGCCTTCCGGGTGCCGCTCACTGCAGCGTCCGCCACTTGCACTCCCCTTGCTCTCCGGGCCCTCACGCACGTCAGGGCCAGTCGCGCCGCTGCGACCTTAACCGGCACAACCCCCGCCCGTCAGCCTTTGCCCAACCCATGGACCGACGCGTCGGGGGCGTGGGGAACTGCGCGAACAGCCACCGGGGACCGGCAGCCCCGAACGCGCCGCAAGCCCCCTCCCGAAACGGGTAGACCACAACCATGACCCTCGTTGACACCGCAACGGCGCTCTCCGACCGCATCCTCGGCGGCTGGACCGGCCGCATCGCGGGAAACATGCTCGGCAAGCCGGTCGAGCAGGGGGAGGTGTGGACCCGCGACCGCATCGACCGCTACCTCGGACAGGCCGCGGCCCTGCCGCTGACCGACTACCTGCCCGAGCCGGTCAGCGAACACGACGGCTTCGCGCTCCGCCCCGAGTGGCGCAGCTGCGTCCGCGGCCGCATCCACGGCAGCTGCCGTGACGACGACGTCGACTACGCGATCCTCGGCCTCGACCTGCTGGAGACCCACGGCTTCGGCTTCACCACCGAGCAGGTCGGCGAGCTGTGGCTGCTGCGGCTGCCGTACCTGCAGACGTTCACCGCCGAGCGGGCCGCGTACCGCAATCTGGCGAGCGGGCTCAAGCCGCCGCTGACGGCGACCTACGACAACCCCTACCAGGAGTGGATCGGCGCCCTCATCCGGGCCGACGTCTTCGGCTGGACCTGCCCGGGCGTCCCGCGCCGCGCCGCGCTGCTCGCCCGGCGGGACGCGGTGCTGTCGCACACCGGCAACGGGGTGTACGGCGCCATGTGGGCGGCGGCGCTGATCTCGGCGGCGTTCACGGCGCCCACCGTGCGGCACGCCGTCGAGGAGGCCCTGGCCGTGATCCCGGCGAGCAGCCGGCTCGCCCGCGCGGTACGCCGCGTGGCCGCTCTGCACGACACCCGGATGTCCTGGGAGGACACGCTCAGCACGCTCGCCGAGGAGACCGCCGGGATGGGCTGGATCCATTCCGTGCCGAACGCGGCCGTCCTCACCGCCGGCCTGCTCTACGGCGACGGCGACTTCACCCGGACCATCACGCTCACCGTCCGCGGCGGCCTGGACACCGACTCCAACGGCGCGACCGCGGGTTCGGTGGCCGGCGTGTTCGGCGGGGCCGCGGCCATCCCGGACCAGTGGAAGGCGCCGCTGGAGGACACGGTCCGCAGCGCGGTGTTCGGCTTCGACGGGGTACGGATCAGCGAGCTGGCGGAGCGGACGCTGCGGCTGGCGGAACCGGAGGCCTGACCGGATCGAACCGGCCGATCCCGGGAGCGTGCGTGGGTCGGCCTCTCCTTCCGCTTCGAGGCCCGGGCCTCATGACCGCTCAGAATCGGACAGCACCTCGGAGATCAGTAGGCCGTTCCGCTTGGAAAGCTTCCCTCCGGCTGATTCCGGCCACTCGATCACGAGCCGACGATGTCGATCAAACCCGATCGTAAAGTGATCTGACCATCGGATCTTCCGATCGTTTCCAGTCACTCGCCCCGCGCCCGCACACCCCCGCGCCTGACAGAAAGCGTCTGCTTGTCATGTCTCGTCTCAGAACCGCTGTCCGCGCCGCCGCTTCCGTGTCCGTTCTGACCGCCGCCGTCCTCACCGCCCCCCAGGCCGTCGCCGCCGAGCAGCCCGCGCCCGTGGCCGCGGCGGCCAACGTGTGCGGTACCGGTTACACCCTGCGCAAGGCGATCCCGCTGCCCCTCGGCACCGACCCCGGCGAGCGTCTGGCCACCCTCTTCGCCTACGAGAACGGCGGCAAGGGCTGCGTCATCCTCGACAACAACGTCGGCCGGTCCCGGTACATGTTCGTGCAGGTCTGCAAGGTCGGCGGCACCTCGTGCGACAAGAACTCGGGCAATTTCAGCGAGTACGCGGGACCGGTGTACGTCTCCGGCTTCGCCTGCGCCCCGGTGACCGCCAAGATGGGCACCTCGTCCAGCAGCCTCTACATCGACTACAAGTCCGACTACGTCTTCCCCTGCGGCTGATCCGGCGCCCGGTGGTTACCCTGCACCGATGACCACCTCTCCTGACTACGCCGCCTACATCGCGTCCCTGCCCCGCGTCCTGGCCGGTGCCGCCGCGCTGTTCCGGGACGACGCGGGCCGTGTGCTGCTCGTCGAGCCCAACTACCGGGAGGGCTGGACACTGCCCGGCGGCACCGTCGAATCCGACGACGGCGAGACCCCGCGGCAGGGCGCGCGGCGCGAGACGGCCGAGGAGATCGGCCTCGACCGTGAGCTCGGCCGGCTGCTGACGGTGGACTGGGTGCAGGGCGCGGGACGTCCGCCGCTGGTGGCCTACGTGTACGACGGCGGGGTGCTGAGCGAGGACGACTTCACAGCGATCCGCCTCCAGGAGGAGGAGCTGCTGTCCTGGCGGCTGGTGGCGCGCGAGAAGCTGACCGAGTACCTGTCAGGCGCCCACAGCGGCCGCGTCCTGGCCGCCCTCGACGTCCTGGCGGACGGGTCGGGGACGGCGGAGCTGGAGAACGGCAGGCGGGTGTACTGACAGCACGGGCCGCTCACCCCTCGTCGCCCCGTTCGATATCCGCTCGCCGCCGCCCCGTGGACCGGCCTACCCTCGGCGACATGGCCAAACCCCTTGTCGCCCTGCTCACCGGTGCCGGCATCAGCACGGATTCGGGGATCCCGGACTACCGCGGGCCGAACGGGCTGTGGCGGCGCGACCCCGAGGCCGAGAAGCTCGTCACGTACGAGTACTACATGGCCGATGCCGAGATCCGCCGCCGGTCCTGGCTGATGCGGCGCGAGACGGGGGCGCTGCGGGCCGAGCCCAACGCCGCGCACCGGGCGGTCGCGGAGCTGGAGCGGTCCGGGGTGCCGGTACGGGTGATCACACAGAACGTGGACGGGCTGCACCAGCTCGCCGGGATACCCGCCCGCAAGGTGCTCGAACTGCACGGCACGGCACGGAAGGTCGTGTGCACCGGCTGCCTCGCCCGCGGCCCGATGGCGGACGCGCTCGCCCGGGTGGAGGCGGGCGAGGACGATCCGCCGTGCCTCCGGTGCGGCGGGATCCTGAAGCCTGCCACGGTGATGTTCGGCGAGCGGCTCGACCCGGTCGTCCTCGGCGAGGCGGCCGCCGTCAGCAAAGCCTGTGACGTGTTCGTCGCCGTCGGATCGAGCCTTCAGGTGCAGCCCGCGGCCGGTCTCGCCGGTGTCGCCGCCGACCACGGTGCCCGTCTGGTCATCGTCAACGCCGAACCGACCCCGTACGACGACCGTGCCGAGGAGATCGTCCGCGACCCTATCGGCACGGCGCTGCCGAAGCTGCTGCGTGCCCTGGGTGCCGCCGCTTAGAACAGTGCCGCCCCGCGTTCGAAGTCCAGCAGGCGCTGCTTGCGTTCCAGGCCGCCGCCGTACCCGGTCAGGCTGCCGTTCGCGCCGATGACGCGGTGACAGGGGACGATGATGCCGACGGGGTTGCGGCCGTTGGCGAGGCCGACCGCGCGGGAGGCGGCGGGGGCGCCGAGGGCGCCGGCGAGCTCGCCGTAGGTGCGGGTCTCGCCATAGGGGATGCGGCACAGCTGGTCCCAGACGGTGCGCTGGAACGGGGTTCCGTTCAGGCGCAGGGGGACCGTGAACTCCGTGAGGTCGCCGGCGAAGTAGGCCTTCAGCTGCTCCTGTGCCTCCGCGAAGAGGGTGTCGTCGCGGGTGCCGAAGGTCTCCTGTGCCGGGCGGTGGCGTTGGTCGGTCATGTACAGGCCGCACAGGACGCCGTCGTCGGCGACGAGGGTGAGGGGGCCGTACGGGCTGTCGGTCACGGTGTACTGCTTCATCGGAGGTCCCTATACCGGAAGGAAGTTGATCGGGTGGCTGTCGGTCGCCCAGAGGTACTGGACCGCGTAGGCCCGCCAGGGGCGCCAGGCCGCCGCGCGAGCTGTGAGGGCGGCCGGAGTGGACGGCAGGCCCAGTTCGCGGGCGGCGCGGCGGATGCCGAGGTCGGTGGGGAGGAAGGCGTCGGGATCGCCGAGGGCGCGCATGGCGATGACGTCCACCGTCCAGGGCCCGAATCCGGGCAGGGCGAGGAGTTCGGCGCGCGTGCGCGGCCAGTCGCTCTCGAGGCCCAGGTGGAGGTCGCCGTCGGCGAGCCGGCGGACCAGGGTGGTGAAGGTGGTGCGGCGGGTGCGCGGCATGGCCAGGGTCCCGGGGTCGAGCGCCGCGAGGGACTCGGGGGACGGGAAGAGGTGGGTGAGGCCGCCCTCGGGGTCCTCGACCGGTTCGCCGCAGGCGGTGACCAGGCGGGCCGCGTGGGTGCGGGCGGCGGCGGTGGACACCTGCTGCCCGAGCACGGCCCGGACGGCGAACTCGGCCTCGTCGACCGTGCGCGGCACCCGGCGCCCGGGCGCCTTGTCCACCAGGGGCGCGAGGACCGGGTCCGTGCGGAGCTGGTCGTCGATCGCGACGGGGTCGGCGTCCAGGTCGAGCAGACGGCGGCAGCGGCTGATGGCGACGGTCAGATCGCGCAGGTCGCCGAGGGTGAGGCGGCAGGCGATGTGGTCGGGGTTCGGGGTGAGGGCCACGATGCCGTGGCCGTACGGCAGGCGCAGGGTGCGGCGGTAGGAGCCGTCGCGCCACTCCTCCACGCCGGGGACGGCCGTCGCGGCGAGGTGACCGAAGAGGTTGTCGGGGTTGAGCGGCGCGCGGAACGGCAGCCGCAGGGACACGGCGCCGGGTGTGCTCGCGCCCTGCCGTCTCGGGGTGCGGGCGCGCAGCTCGCTCGGGGCCAGGGCGAAGACCTCGCGGACCGTGTCGTTGAAGGTCCGGATCGAGGCGAAGCCGGCGGCGAAGGCGATCTGCGCCATGGGCAGGGCGGTCGTCTCGACGAGCAGCCGGGCGGTCTGGGCACGCTGGGCGCGGGCGAGCGCGAGGGGGCCCGCGCCCAGCTCGGCGAGGAGCTGGCGTTCGACCTGGCGGGTGCTGTAGCCGAGGCGGCCGGCGAGGCCGGGCACGCCCTCGCGGTCCACGACACCGTCGGCGATCAGCCGCATGGCGCGGGCCACGAGGTCGGCCCGCTGGTTCCACTCCGGTGAGCCGGGACTGGTGTCGGGCCGGCAGCGCTTGCAGGCCCGGAACCCGGCCTGCTGACAGGCCGCCGCGCTGGGGTGGAAGACCATGTTCTCCGGCTTGGGCGGCACCACCGGGCAGCTGGGACGGCAGTAGATGCCGGTGGTCAGGACGGCCGTGAAGAACCAGCCGTCGAACCGTGCGTCCTTGGACCGGACGGCGCGCACGCAGCGCTCGGTGTCGGTGTGCATCCCCTTCTGCATGGGTCCAGCATCCGGCACCGGGCTGCGCGGGGCTGGCGAGAATCCGACATCGTGGTGCTCCGGCCCGGCCGCCGGACGGGCACAGATGAATATTCATTCATGTGTTCGTGCGGGGCCGGTACGATGACGGCATGGGTCATGGAGCCGTCACTCCCGCGCAGGACGCCGCCGAACGCGTACGCCTGGACGCGGACAACGTCGCGAAGGTCGCCACCACGCTCCAGGCCCTGTCCACTCCCTCCCGGCTGCTCATCCTGGCGCGGCTACGCGAAGGCCCGCTGCCGGCCACGGAGTTGGCCGCCGAGGTGGGCATGGAACAGTCGGCCTGCTCCCACCAGCTGCGGCTGCTGCGCAATCTGGGCCTGGTCGTGGGCGAGCGGCAGGGCCGTTCGGTGGTCTACGCGCTGCACGACCACCATGTCGCCGAGCTGCTCGACCAGGCCGTCTACCACGTGGAGCATCTGCGGCTCGGTATCAGCGACGCCGCCGACTGAGGCGGCGCCGCTGTCCCACCGCCGGTTCTAGTCGGTGGCGGTCGGCCGTCCCGAGGCCTCCATCGCCTCGCTCACCCGGGTCAGCGGGCGCAGCCGGTAGGTGTACGCGTAGTCGCGGTCGGCGAGCAGCTTGAACTCGGCGTGCGTGTGCGCGCCCCAGCTGTCGTCGCCGCCCACGCCCATCTGGCGGTGGTTCACCCGCAGGACCACGGCGTCCCGGGGAGTGAGCTGGTAGTCGTGGCGCGCTCCGACGGACAGGTCCTCGGGGGTGAAGTGCGAGGCGTTGACCTCCACCAGCGGCTCACCGGACACGAGCAGGCCGCGGCCCCGGCCGTCGGTCAGCGCGGCCCAGCGGACGTCGGTCTTGTTGCCGTTCTCCTGGGGGCGCAGGTACGGGGTCCACTGCCCGGAGACGGTGCCGGAGTACAGGCCCACGTCGGTGGCGTTGTTGCGGTCCCACATGTTCTCCTCGGGACCCCGGCCGTAGTAGTGCAGCCGGTCCAGGCTCCGCGGCAGGAACAGCAGGGTGCCGACCTCCGGGATGTACGGCAGGTTCGCCGCGCCCGGGTGGAGGGTGTTGTCGACCTTGATCTCGCCGTTGCCGAAGACCGTGTACGTCGTGCTGTACGTGGACTCCGTGGCGGTGGGCAGCGTGCCGGTGACGGTGACCTCGACGGCCCGGTCACCCAGGGGCCGGACCCGTACGTCGGTCACCTTCCGCTTCGCTCCGGCGTCGCGCCACGTCTGGTTGCGGGTGTGCTGGCCGTTGCCGCGGTCGTTGTCGGTGGGAGCCCGCCAGAAGTTCGGGACGGGTCCAGAGGTGAGGAGACGCGTGCCGCCCGCCTCGTAGGAGGTGATGGCTCCGGTGCTCTTGTCGACGGTGACGGCGAAATTCCTGCCCTTGACGGTGACAGTTTTGTCCCGGTCGGCGTGGCTCAGGGCGGGCACGCTCCGCAGCGGCGCGGGCTGCACGGCCGGGCTGTCCGTGTCGAGGGCGAGCTGCTGCTTGGCCACCTCGAAGCCGGCCTTCGCCCACGGGGTGGTTTCCCTGGTGGTGAAGGAGAGCTGGAGGAAGTACTCGGCACCGGGCTCGGGCCTGGCCGGGATCCGCACCGGGATCTCGATGTCCTTGCTGCTCAGCGGCGCCACGTCCAGCTGGTCGCGGGTCAGCCGGCCATGCTGGACGACCTCGCCGTCGGCGACCAGGGACCAACGCCCCTCGAATTCCCGGAGGTTGGTGAACAGGTACTCGTTGGTGAGGGTGACGGCACCGGGGCCGCCCGAGGCCGGTGTGGCGTTGACGGCCTGGTAGATCTGCTTGACCTCGGCGGACTTGCCGGTGAGGGTGCGGTCGGGCAGGACGATGCCGTCACCGGAGAAGGCGCCGTCGTTGGGGTTGTCGCCCCAGTCGCCGCCGTAGGCGTAGAAGGTCTTGTCGCGCGGGCGCTTCTCGGTGAACCCGGCGGTGGCGGCGTCGAACCAGAAGCGCACGCCCTCGTCGTCGGGCGTGCGGGTGTCCGAGGCGAGCTCCGCGGCGCTCAGGGCGCGGGCGTACACACGGGCCCGGCGGATGGTGCCGCTGAATTCCCGGGTCGGGTTGTCGACGTCGGTGGCGAGCGAGAGGGGGGCGGTGTTGTCGGCGGGGCGGCGGGTGGTGGTCCTGGTGCCGCGCACCTGGCCGTCGACGTAGAGGGTGAGCGTGCCCGCGTCCGCGTCGAAGACGCCGGCGATGTGGTGTTCCCTGCCGGTCCAGCCCTCGGGCAGCGCCCAGCTCGCGGTGACCCACTGGCCGCCGCCGTGGATGAAGAACTCCAGGTTCTTGTCGCTCTGCTTGAGGGCGTACTGGGTGTCGCCCTTGGTGATGACGGGCTGGTGGCCGCCGGTGACGTCCGGGGTGACCCAGGCTTCCAGGGTCAGGGAGCCGGTGAGGTCGAGGCGGGTGTCGCGGGGGAAGACGGTGCCGCCGGAGACGCCCTTGGCGGGGTCGAAGGTGCCGGCGGGTGCCATGACCTCGCCGCGCAGCGTGCCCGGGCCTGACTCGGTCAGCAGCTTGCGCGTCGGGGTGGGCCAGCGCAGGGCCTGGTCGACGAAGTCCCAGATCCAGCCACCCTGGAGGACGTCGTGGCGGCGGACGATGTCCCAGTACTTCTTGAAGTTGCCGTTGGAGTTGCCCATGCCGTGGGAGTACTCGATCATCACGTACGGCCGGGTGTCGCTCGTGTCCTTGGCGCGCTGTTCGACCCGCTGCGGGCTGTCGTACATCTCGGAGCGGATGTCGCTGATGCCCGGGCGGTCGTCGCCCTCGTACTGGATGACGCGGGTGGGGTCGTAGGAGCGGATCCAGTCGTGCATGGCGTTGAAGGTCGTGCCGCCGCCGGCCTCGTTGCCGAGGGACCAGATGACCACCGAGGCGTGGTTCTTGTCGCGGTGGACCATGTTCTGGGCGCGGACCACGCACGCCTCGGTCCACTCCGCGTGTCCGCTGCCGGGGTACTTGTCGCGGATGCCGTGGGTCTCCAGGTTGGTCTCGTCGACGAGGTACAGGCCGTACTCGTCGGCGAGTTCGAGCCACAGCGGGTTGTTCGGGTAGTGCGAGGTGCGGACGCTGTTGATGTTGAGTCGCTTGATGATCCCGATGTCCTCGACCATCTGTGCGCGGGTGAGCGCCGAGCCGGTGACGGGGTGCATCTCGTGCCGGTTGGTGCCGCGGAAGGAGACCGGCTTGCCGTTGATGCGCATCAGGCCGTCCTTGAGCGCGAACTCGCGGAAGCCGACGCGGTGCGAGAGGGTCTCGACCACCTTGCCGGCCGGGTCGCGCAGGCGGAGCACGGCGGTGTAGAGGTTCGGGTGCTCGGCCGACCACAGCCTGGGTGAGGGGACGGTCCTGGACGCCTCGGCGGTGGCCTCGTCGCCGTCGGGGACGTCGACCGTCCGGTTGAGGGGGCGAGGCCAGACGGCGTGGCCGCGCGCGTCGTAGAGCTGGGTCTCGACGGTGTAGCGGCCCGCGCCCTCGCCGCCGTAGTCGCGGACCTGTGCGGTGACCTTGAGCTCGGCGGAGGTGTAGTCGTCGCCCAGCGGGGTGTCCAGGCGGAAGTCGCGGACGTGCACGGCAGGCGTGGAGAACAGGTGGACCGAGCGGAAGATACCGCTCAGCCGGATCATGTCCTGGTCCTCCAGCCACTCCGCGTCGGAGTAGCGGTACACCTCGACGGCGATCTGGTTGGTGCCCGGCTTGAGGTGGGGGGTGATGTCGTACTCGGCGGAGGTGTAGGAGTCCTCGTGGTAGCCGGCCAGCTTGCCGTTGATCCACACGTAGTGGGCGGACTTGACGCCCTCGAAGTGCAGGAAGGTGCGCCGGCCCTTCCAGTCGCGGGGCACGGTGAACGTGCGGCGGTACTGGCCGACGGGGTTGTAGCGGGTCGGGGCGGCGGGCGGCTGGGCGTTCTCGCCACCGCCGTTGGGGCCCCACCAGGGGTAGGTGATGTTGACGTAGATCGGGAAGTCGTAGCCGTGCAGCTGCCAGGCCGAGGGCACGGGGATGGTGTCCCAGCCGGAGTCGTCGACATCGGTCCCGTAGAAGTCCGGGTCACGGTCGTCGGGGCGGTCCGCGTAGGCGAACTTCCAGGTGCCGTCGAGGCTCAGCCGGTACGGCGAGCGCTCACGGTCGCCCTTCAGTGCCTGCCCGAGGTTCGCGTAGGGCATGAGGGTGGTGTGCGGCGGCTCGGTGCCCACCCGGTACACGCTCAGGCCGTCGTTCCACTCCGGAGGGCCGTCCGCCGCCGGGCGCCGGCCGGCCGCGTAGGAGGCGGTGGGCGACGCCGAGAGGGCGAGCGCGCCGAGCACGGCGGCTCCTCCCTCCAGCAGACGACGGCGGCTGACGACGGGCCGGTCGGCGTGGGACGGATGCGGGGGGTGCGGCATGAACGTGGCCTTCCTCGGTTCGACAGGTGCGGTGCTGCACGGACTGAGGGCACGTCAGATGCCATCCTCAACTGCGCACCAGCGGTGGGTGTTTCTGTTGATTCGAAGGGCAACTGACGGTGACAGAGCAACTGCTGAGCAGGCACACCCTAGGACTCGCACACATTCGAAGCAATGACCGCGTCGGACTTTGTGCGGTCCTGATGGTTCAGACCGTCAGGAAGGCGAGCAGCTCGCTCGTCAGGCGGGCGGGCGCGTCCAGCGGGACGAGATGTCCTGCCTCGGGTACGGGCACCAGCCGTGCACCCGGGATCAAGTCGGCGAGTTCCCGCCCCTTGGCGAAGGGGATCCAGGTGTCCTCGGTGCCCCAGCACACCGTGACGGGCAGGTCGATCGAGGGGTAGAGCGGCTGGATCTCGTCGGTGTAGCGCTGGTCGGCCTGCGCGATCTGCCGGTAGAAGGCCGCCTGCCCCTCCTCCCCCGTCCAGGGCCCGATCAGGGCGTCGAGCACGGCCGGGCGCAGGCCGGGATGGCTCGCGGAGGTGACGTACTCGCGCACCAGGGCCTCGTGCAGCGCCGCCGGGAGCTGCTCGAAGACCTGACTGTGCTCCCCGACCAGACGGAAGAAGGGCGACCCCCAGGGCTTCAGGGCCACCGGGTCGACCAGGGCGAGCCGCCGGTAGCGGGCCCCGTGCAGCAGGTGGGCGCGCAGCGCCACGCACCCGCCGAAGTCGTGCGCGATCACGGACGGCTCCCGCAGCCCCCAGTGCGCCAGCAGCTCGGTGAGGATCCGGCCCTGGGCGCCCAGTGAGACGTCCTGGCCGTCGTGCATGCCGGAGGCGCCGTAGCCCGCCATGTCCCAGACGTGGACGTGGTGCCCGACGGCGGCGAGGGCGGGTGCGATCTCGTGCCACACGTACGACGAGAAGGGCGTCCCGTGCAGCAGCACGACCGGCTCTCCGCCGGGATCGCCCCACCGGTCCCAGCGCACCGTCCCCGACCCGGTGAGCAGGCTCTCCCGCAGCGTCCAGTCCTCCACGGTGCCGCTCCCTCCTGTCGCGGGTGGTGACCCGCGCTTTTTTGTCATTTCGGCGCGACAGTGCCACTGCTCCGACCGTAATGTGACCTCATCGGACAGCCCGCACAACAGATCATGGCGGTACCTTTGCCGCGCCGGAAGGAGCGGCCCGCATGAACGGCCACGCGACCTCGGACCGCGACGCCGTCACGGCCGCGCCCGGCGGGCTGCTGGATCTGCTCAAGGTCGCGGCGGTGGTTCTCGACGCCGGCGGCCACATCGTGCTGTGGAGCCCCGAGATCGAGCAGCTGCTCGGCTGGAGCGCGGAGGAAGCCCTGCGGCAGCGGGCCGACACCCTCCTGGTCTCCCCCGAGAACCGCTCCCGGGGCAGGGAGCTGTTCGCGCAGGTCAGCACGGGGGCGCGGTGGGCCGGAGTGTTCCCGCTGCGGCACCGCGACGGCACGGAACGGGCCGTGGAGTTCCGCACGATGCGCCTCCTCGACCCCGAAGGGCAGCCCCACCTGCTGGGACTCGCCACGGACGCGACGACCGTGCGCAAGGTGGAGCGCGACCTCGCCCTCTCCCACAGCCTCGTCAATCAGACCCCGCTCGGCATCGCGGTGTTCGACAACGACCTGCGCTGGGTGGGTGTGAACCCCGCGCTGGAGCGGATCAACGGCGTCCCCGAGGAGGCCGTGCTGGGGCGCCGGGTCGGGGAGGTACTGCCGGACCTGGACGTGGCGGCCATCGAGGCACGGATGCGGCACGTCCTGGAGACCGGCAGGCCGCTGCTCGACCAGCAGACCGTCGGGCGTACGGCGGCGGACGCTCAGGACCGCGCCTACTCGGAGTCGTACCACCGCATCGAGGACACCGACGGCCGGGTCCTCGGCCTCGCGATGGCCGTGCTGGACGTCACCGAGCGCCAGCAGGCCGCGACCGAGGTCGCACAGGCGCGCCAGCACCTGTCGGTGATCGCCGACGCGGGGATGAAGATCGGCACCACGCTGGACCTCCAGCAGACCGCCCGGGAACTGGCCGGCGTGGTCGTGCCGCACCTGGCGGACCTGGCCGCCGTGGACGTCCTGGAGTCGGTCGTGGCCCGCGGCACCATCACCCCCGTGTCGGGCGGCTCCCCCGCCGAGTTCCGGGCGCTGGCCGTCGCGGCCGGCTACCCCACCGACGCCATCCACGCCGCCGACCCGGTGGGCGAGCTCGCCGTGTACGGCTCGTCGCGGATCATCACGCAGTGCGTCCGCAGTGCCCGCCCGGTCCTCGTCGAGCGCGTGGACGCCAAGATGCTGCGGCGTCTGGCCCGGGACTCACGGGCCGCCCTGGCCCTGCACGAGGCCGGTGCCCACTCCTACCTGGCGCTGCCGCTGGTGGCCCGGGGCAAGGTGCTCGGCACGCTGTCGCTGTACCGCACGGTCAACGAGCGCCCCTTCGACGACCAGGACCGGGTGCTCGCCTCGGAACTCGCCGCACGGGCCGCGATCTGCATAGACAACGCCCGCCTCTACGGCCGCGAACGCGGCACCGCCCTGACCCTGCAGCGCAGTCTGCTTCCGAGCACCCCCGCCGAGCGGGAAGGGCTGGACATCGCCGCCCGCTACCGCCCGGCCCTCAGCGAGGTCGGCGGCGACTGGTACGACGTCCTCCCGCTCGGTCCGGGACGTACCGGGCTGGTCGTCGGGGACGTCATGGGCAAGGGCGTCCAGGCCGCGGCGATCATGGGGCAGCTGAGCACGGCGACGCGGGCGCTGGCCCGGCTGGACCTGCCGCCCGCCGAGCTGCTGCGGCACCTGGACGACATCGCCGGCTCGCTCGGTGACGCGATCGCCACCTGCGTGTACGCGGTGTGCGACCTGCGGCGTGGCACCTGCGAGCTGTCCAGCGCCGGGCATCTGCCGCCGGTGCTCGCCGGGGCGGACGGCAGTGCGCGGCTCGTCGAGGTGCCGGGCGGTGTCCCGCTCGGGGTCGGTGGCGTGGAGTTCGGCACGGTGGAGGTGGAACTGGCCCCGGGCTCCCTGCTCGCGCTGTACACGGACGGCCTGGTCGAGAACCGCGGGGAGCCCATCGACACCGGCCTCGGCACGCTGACCCGGCTGCTCCAGCACGCCGGGCCCAGTCTTCAGCGCGCGAGCGACAGTCTGCTCAGCGCGCTGAGTCCCGAGCCTGACGACGACGTGGCGCTGCTGCTGGTGCGCACGCGGGCCTGAACGCGGGGCCGTGACGCGGCCGCGTCCGTCCCTTGCGGGCGGGTACGGCCGCCCGGCTCTCAGATGTCGCCCTTCTTCGCGGTGCACAGGGCCCAGATGATGAACCCGGTCAAAGCGATCATCACCACGGACCAGACCGGGTAGGCGGGCAGGGAGAGGAAGTTGGCGATGAGGACGAGTCCGGCGATCCCCACACCGAGGACGCGCGCCCAGGTGGATGCCTGGAAGAGCCCCACGCTGACGAGCACGGCGACCACGCCGAGGGCGAGGTGGATCCAGCCCCAGCCGGTGAGGTCGAAGGAGAAGACGTAGTTGGGGGTCGAAACGAAGACCTGGTCCTCGGCGATGGCTGAGATGCCGCGCATGATCGCCAGGATCCCGGCGATCATGAGCATGATGGCCGCGAAGATCATCAAGCCTGCGGCGGCGGTTCCGTGCCTCGCCCTCGGCGTTCCGTGCGTCGGGTGTGTAGCGGTCATCCTGCTGCCTCGATTCGCTGTGTCCGGCGCGGTCAGCGACCGGAGGTGGGGGTATGGGGCCGGAAAGCCCGACGTGCGGGAACCGTCCCCTCGACCCCAGCCTGCCCAGGGTCTGTCCGGGCCGCCTCACCCGTGACGGGTGATCCCAATGCGCCGCCGGAACGCTGAGGTGGTGGGACAGGCCTTGTGGGGCGCTCTGGTGCCGGAGGCAGGACCGCGACCGAGAGACGCGCAATGGACGATCCAGCGGAGCAGCCGCACCGGCGGCGGGGACAGCGACGGCGTGCGGCGATCTCGGCCCTCGTACGCGCCGTGCTCGTCGTGGCCGGGCTCGTCACCGTCTACTACGTGCTGCCCCTGGACGGTCGCGGCACGACCGGCGACTCGGTGCTGCTGGCCTGCGGTCTGCTGCTGGTCGTCGTGGTGTTCTGGTGGCAGGTGCGGGCCATCGTGACCTCGTCTCACCCCCGGCTGAAGGCCATCGAGGCCCTGGCCGCGACGCTGGCGCTCTTCCTGCTGCTCTTCGCGGGCGCCTACTTCCTGCTGGAGCACACCACCCCCGGCTCGTTCAGCGAGCCGCTGACCAAGACGGACTCCCTGTACTTCACCCTCACGACGTTCACCACCGTCGGATACGGCGACATCGCGGCCCGCTCACAGACCGGGCGAGTGCTGACGATGATTCAGATGACGGGCGGCCTGCTGCTGGTGGGCGTGGCCGCGCGCATCCTGGCCGGCGCCGTGCAGGCGGGACTGCGCCGGCAGGGCCGGGAGCCCTCGGACGACTTCCCCACGCGGCGGAAGGACTGAGTCATGACCGCACCGAGCCCCTTCACGACCTTCATGTCACCGGCCGAGCGGGCCGCCGCCGGCCGGCAGGCGCGGCGGCGGGTGCCGCGGTCGTCCCACGCCGGATTCGAGGCGGGGCCGGACCGGTTCGACCCGGTCGACGTGCTGGAGCGCCAGTCGGCGACCCGCGTACCGGAGCTGGTGCCGCTGCGTTACGCCCGCATGCTGGAGTCCCCGTTCCGCTTCTACCGCGGCGCGGCGGCGATCATGGCGGAGGACCTGGGGGCCGCCACGGACACCGGGCTGCGGGTGCAGTTGTGCGGGGACGCCCATCTGCTGAACTTCCGGCTGCTGGCCTCGCCGGAGCGCCATCTGGTCTTCGACATCAACGACTTCGACGAGACGCTGGCCGGGCCGTTCGAATGGGACGTCAAGCGGCTCGCGGCCAGCTTCGCCATCGCGGGCCGCGCCAACGGTTTCACGACCGCCGAGCAGAACAGTGCGATCGAGACCTGCGTCCGGGCCTACCGGCGGCGGATGCGGGACTTCGCCGGTATGCGGAACCTGGACATCTGGTATGCCCAGGACGACGCCGACCACATGCGGGAGCTGATGGCCGCGTCGATATCCAAGGAGGCACGGCGCCGCACCGCGAAGGCCACGGCGAGCGCCCGTACCCGCACGCACATGCAGGCCTACGCCAAGCTCACCCGGGACACGGCCGAAGGGCGGCGGATCACACCGGACCCGCCGCTGATCACCCCGCTGCGGGACCTGGTGGGCGACTCCTCGGAGCACGGACGGGAAAAGGAGCTGCGCGCCGTCCTGGAGGGGTACGCCCGCAGTCTGTCGTCCGAGCGCCGGCATCTGCTGAGCCGGTACCGCCTGGTGGACATCGCCCGCAAGGTCGTCGGGGTCGGCAGCGTCGGCACCCGCTGCTGGATCGTGCTGCTGCTCGGACGCGACGACGACGATCCGCTGCTGCTCCAGGCCAAGGAGGCACAGGAGTCGGTGCTCGCGGCGCACAGCGGCGGCGAGCGCTACGACAACCAGGGCCGCCGTGTGGTGGCGGGACAGCGTCTGATCCAGACGACCAGCGACATCCTGCTGGGCTGGACGCACGCCGTGGGCCTCGACGGGCAGGAGCGGGACTTCTACGTGCGGCAGCTGCGCGACTGGAAGGGCATCGCCCAGCCGGAGACCATGGACCCCGGCCTGCTGCGGCTGTTCGGGCGGCTGTGCGGAGCGAGCCTGGCACGGGCCCACGCCCGCTCCGGTGACCCCATTGCCATCGGGGCCTATCTGGGCGGCGGCGACCGCTTCGACCGCGCCCTCACGGTGTTCGGCCAGGCGTACGCGGACCGGAACGAGCGGGACTTCGACGCCCTGCGCACGGCGGTCCGCTCGGGCCGGGTCCGCGCGGCGGCGCAGTGACGCCCAGCCCTCGGGCGGGCCGGGGCGTCCCCGCCCTGCCGGCGGGGCGTCGCGCTCTCACCCGCCGCGGGCGATGCGCCCGGAGCGCGACACGGGGTTCCCTGGGTCCACGGACACCACCTACGGAGCGGCCCGGGTCCGGCCCGGGCGGCTCGGAACAGGGGTACGGCCATGTGCCGCTGGCTCGCCTACTCGGGCACTCCCGTGCTGCTCGACGACGTCCTCTACCGCCCGCAGCACTCACTGATCGACCAGAGCCTGCACGCGCGGATGGGAGTCGAGACCACCAACGGCGACGGGTTCGGCGTCGGCTGGTACGCGTGGCATCTGCGCACTCCCGCCGTCATCCGCGACACCGGCCCGGCCTGGAGCAACCGCAACCTGCGGGAGATCGCCGACCACGTCCGCTCACCGTTGTTCTTCGCGCATGTGCGCGCCTCCACCGGTTCGGCCGTGCAGCAGACGAACTGCCATCCGTTCCGCCACGGGCGGTGGATGTGGATGCACAACGGAGCGATCGACGGGTTCCGCGAACTGCGCCGGGATCTCACGCTGGCGGTGGACCCGGGGCTGTTCTCGTCGATGGAGGGCACGACGGACTCCGAGGTGATGTTCCACGTGGCGCTCACCCTCGGACTGGACGGCGACCCGCCGGGCGCGGTGGCCCGGATGACGGGCCTGATCGAGCGGCTGGGCCGCGAGCACGGTGTGCCGCAGCCGCTGCAGATGACGGTCGCGGTGACCGACGGCGAGCGGGTGTGGTTCTTCCGCTACTCCAGCGCGGGAAAGTCACGGTCGCTGTACTACAGCAGCCGGGTGGAGGACGTGCGTGCGCTCCACCCCGACCTCGGGTTCCTGAACCACGTCTCGGACGAGACCCGGCTGGTCGTGTCGGAGCCGCTGGGCGATCTCCCCGGCGTGTGGAACGCCGTACCGGAGAGCACCTACGGCGTCGTGCAGCCCGGGCGGGACCTGCTGCAGCACTTCGAGCCGGAGCCCGTGTGAGCCGCCCCGCGGTCGCCGGGCTCAGCGCAGCCGCGCGGCGAACGCCTCGTACGCCCGCTCGTCGAAGAGGACGAACCTGACCTCCTCGACGGTGGTGTCCGCTGCCTGCACGGTCTCGACCGCGATGCGGGCGCCGTCGTCCATCGGCCAGCCGTAGACGCCGGTGGAGATCGCGGGGAACGCCACGGTACGGGCGCCGAGTTCACCGGCGACGCGGAGCGACTCGCGGTAGCAGGAGGCGAGCAGGCCGGAGCGGTCCTCGGTCGTGCTGAACACCGGGCCGACGGTGTGGACGACCCAGCGGGCGTCCAGGTCGCCCGCCGTGGTGGCGACCGCCTGGCCGGTGGGCAGGCCCTTGCCGAGGTGCGCCGCGCGGAGTCTGCGGCAGTCCTGAAGGATCGCGGGCCCGCCGCGGCGGTGGATCGCCCCGTCGACCCCTCCCCCGCCCAGCAGCGAGGAGTTGGCGGCGTTGACGATCGCGTCGACGCTCTCGCGGGTGATGTCGCCCCGGACCAGTTCGATGGCCGTCATATCTGCCTCAGTCGCTTCCAGACGGCCTTCGCCGCGTTGTGCCCCGACATGCCGTGCACTCCGGGGCCGGGCGGGGTCGCCGACGAGCAGATGAAGACGGCCGGATGGGGGGTGCGGTAGGGGAACAGCGTGGGCCTCGGGCGCAGCAGGAGCTGGAGGCCGGAGGCCGCGCCGGAGGCGATGTCCCCGCCGATGTAGTTGGCGTTGCGGGCGGCGATCTCGGGTGGCCCCGCCGTGGCACGTGCGAGGACGCGATCGCGGAAACCCGGGGCGAAGCGCTCCAGTTGGCGTTCGATGGCGTCGGTGAGGTCGCCGGTCCAGCCGTGCGGGACGTGGCCGTAGGCCCAGAAGACGTGCTTGCCCGCCGGGGCCCGGGTGGGGTCGACGACGCTCGGCTGGACCGTGATCAGGAACGGCGGGTCGGGGGCCCGGCCCTCCCGGGAGGCCGCGCGCAGGGCCGCGCCGATTTCCGCACTGCTCGCGCCGACCTGCACCGTCCCGGCGGCGCGGGCCTCCTTCGCCGTCCAGGGCACGGGTCCGTCCAGCGCGTAGTCGACCTTGAAAACGCCCGGCCCGTAGCGGTATCCGCCGTAGTGGTTGCCGAAGCCGGCGATGCGGGCCAGGGCGGTGGGTGAGGTGTCGAAGACGTACGCCCGGGCCGGCGGCAGGTCGTCGAGGCGCTTGACCTCGTAGTCGGTGTGGACGCTGCCGCCGAGGTCGCGCAGGTAGGCGGCGAGGGCGTCGGAGAGGGACTGGGAGCCGCCGCGGGCGACGGGCCAGCCGCGGGCGTGCCCCGCGAGGGCGAAGACCAGGCCGATGGCGCTGGTGGCGAAGCCGCCGAGCGGTGCCATGACGTGGGCGACGAGCCCGGAGAACAGGGCCTTGGCCGGCTCGTCGCGGAAGCGGCGCATCAGCAGCGTCGAGGGGGGCAGCCCGGTCAGGCCGAAACGGGCGAGGGTCACCGGATCGCGGGGCAGGGCGGTCAGTGGCAGCGACATGAAGTCCCGGGCGAGGGTGTCCCACTTGGGCAGGAAGGGCTCGACGAGCCTGCGGTACACGCCGGCGTCGCGCGGGCCGAAGGAGGCGGCCGTCTCGCCGACGGTCCGGGCCAGGACGGCCGCCGAGCCGTCCGGGAAGGGATGCGCCATGGGCAGCTCGGCGTGCAGCCACTCCAGGCCGTACCGCTCGAGCGGCAGGGCACGGAACGCCGGTGAGTTGATGCCAAGCGGGTGGGCCGCCGAGCACGGGTCGTGACGGAAGCCGGGGAGGGTGAGCTCCTCGGTGCGGGCACCGCCGCCCACGGTGCTCCGGGCCTCGAAGACGGCCACGGAGAAACCGCGGCGGGCCAGCTCCACGGCCGCGGTCAGTCCGTTCGGCCCCGCACCCACTACGACGGCATCGAGCATCGACGGCACCTTCGGACCCCTTCGTCAGCCGACGGCCACTGAGCCTCAGGATATGCCCGGAGACTGACAGTCACCGGCCACGGGTGATTTCCGCTGCGGAAGGGCACTTCACGGCGGCCGGAACACTCGCATGCGCACCCTGTGTCATCACCTGTGTGCGACACGCGACGGCCTCGGTGTTCAGGCCCCGCCGGACAGCAGCCCCAGCACCCTGCGGGCCGTGGCCGCGTCGCGGGCGGCGGTGAAGGGCAGGGCGTTGCCGCCCTGGACGCGGAACGGGTCGCCCGTGAGGGTGAGGTGAGCGCCCCCCGCCTCCTCGACCAGGAGCAGACCGGCGGCGTGGTCCCAGGCCGCTTCCCAGGAGAACGCCACCGCGTCCAACTCACCGCGGGCGACGGCGAGATACTCCAGTCCGGCGGAGCCGCACGGGCGCGGCGCCACGCCGTCGGCGCGCAGGCCGAGCAGGGCCTCCTTCTGCTCGTCCGTCGTGTAGTCGGGGTGGGAGGTGGCCACCCGTAGGTCCCGGCCGGGCTCCGGCACTCCGGCGAACAGCCGCTCCCCGTCGAGGTGTGCGCCCTTGCCGCGCTGGGCGAAGGCGAGCCGGTCGCGGGCGGGCGCGTACGTCCATGACGCGAGCAGGCGGCCGCGGTGGGCCAGCGCGACCAAGGTGCAGAAGCCGGCCTCCCCGCGCACGAACTGGCGTGTCCCGTCGACCGGGTCAACGATCCAGACCGGGGCGTCGCCCTGTATCGCCTCGTAGGCCGCCGGGTTGGCGTGCACCGCCTCCTCACCGACCACGACCGAGCCGGGCAGCAGGTCGGCCAGGGCCTCGGTCAGGTGCAGCTCGGCCTTGCGGTCGGCGTCGGTCACCAGATCGTGCGGGCCGCTCTTCTGGTCGACCTCGTGCGCGGCGAGCCGGCGCCAGCGCGGCAGGATCTCGGCGGCGGCGGCCTTGCGGACCGCCTCTTCGACGTCGGAGGCGTGCTCTGCGAGAAACTCTTCGATGGTTTCGTTGCTGTCGATCACCCCTCCATGACAACACGAGCCACTGACAACCCCTGCCCGCCGGGTGCACTCCGGGTGGCATCACGATGAACAGCGGGGGCGGCCGGGCGCCGCCGGACTCCCGTGGCGCCGCCTGCTCGCGCGGCGGTGGAGCCTCCGCCGGATCACCGGCCCACCGCGTACCCCTGCATCCCGCGCGGGTTCGCCGCCGCCGAGAGCACGCCGGTCTCCGGGTCCCGTGCCACCGCGCACAGCCGGCCTTCCGACCAGGGGCCGCCCACGGTCACGTCGTGGCCGCGGCGCCGCAGCTCCGCCACGACGGCGGGATCGGTGCGGGACTCCACGGTCACGCTGCCCGGGCGCATGCCGCGCGGGTAGAAGGAGCCGGGGAAGCTGTCGTTGTGCCAGTTCGGGGCGTCGATCGCACCCTGGAGGTCGAGGCCGCCGCGCACGGGGCCGCGCAGGGCGACCGCGAGGAAGAAGTGCAGCTGCCACTGGTCCTGCTGGTCCCCGCCGGGCGTGCCGAACGCCATGACGGGCACGCCGTCGCGCAGCGCGATCGAGGGCGTCAGCGTGGTGCGGGGGCGGCGGCCGGGAGTGAGGGAGTTGGGCAGGCCGTCCTCCAGCCAGGTCATCTGGAGCCGGGTGCCGAGCGGGAAACCGAGTTCGGGCACGACGGGGTTGGACTGGAGCCAGCCGCCGCTGGGCGTGGCCGAGACCATGTTGCCCCAGCGGTCGACGACGTCGAGGTGGCAGGTGTCGCCGCGGGTGTTCCCGTCGGCGAGGATCTCCGGCTCGCCGGGCACGGGGGACGCCGGGCTCTTGGCGACGGTCGGTTCGCCGACGCCCAGGGCGTCGAAGCCCTCCTGCGCGGCGGCCGCCACGCGCGCGTGCGCGCACAGTCGCGGGGTGCGTCCGCCGGGGCTGCCGGGCCGCAGGTCGTTCTCGGCCCGCTCGCCGACGAGGGCCCGGCGGGGCGTGTTGTACGCGTCGGACAGCAGGTCGTCGAGGGGCACGTCGGTGGCGTCCCCGTACCAGGCCTCCCGGTCGGCCATGGCGAGCTTGCAGTTCTCCACCAGGAGATGGACGTAGCGGGCCGAGCCGTACGGGGGCAGTTCGGGCGGGAGCAGGGCGAGTTGCTGGAGGAGGACCGGGCCCTGGCTCCAGGGGCCGGGCTTGCACACGGTCCAGCCGTTCCAGTCGTACGTCGCCGGTGCCTCGTAGGCCGCCGACCAGCCGGCGAGGTCGGCGGCCGTGAGGGTGCCGGTGTGGCGTTCGCCGCTGGTGTCCTTCGTGGGGCGCGCGGCCTGGCGGGTGAGCGCTTCGGCTATGAACCCGGTGCGCCACACCTCCCGCGCGGCGTCGATCCGCGCCTCCCTGTCCCCCGCCCCCGCGGTCTCGGCGAGCAGGCGCTTCCAGGTGGCGGCGAGCGTGGGGTTGGCGAAGAGCTCGCCGGGGCGCGGAGCTCTGCCGCCGGGAAGGTAGACGTCGGCCGAGGAGGTCCATTCCGTCTCGAACAGCTCGCGCACGGTCTCCACGGTCTCGCCGACCCGCTCCACGGGCGCGTGCCCGTGCTCGGCGTAGCCGATGGCGTAGGCCAGGACGTCGTCGAGGGACTTGGTGCCGTGGTCGCGCAAGAGCAGCATCCAGGCGTCGAACGCGCCCGGCACGGCGGCGGCGAGCGGCCCGGTGCCGGGGACGAGATCCAGTCCGAGGCCCCGGTAGTACGCGACGGTGGCGCCCGCCGGGGCGACGCCCTGCCCGCACAGCACCCGCACCTCGCCACCGGCCGGGGCGAGCAGGATCGGCACCTCGCCTGCCGGGCCGTTGAGGTGCGGCTCGACGACGTGCAGCACGAACGCGCCCGCCACGGCCGCGTCGTAGGCGTTGCCGCCGCTCTCCAGGACGGCCATCGCCGACTGCGAGGCGAGCCAGTGGGTGGAGGAGACCATGCCGAAGGTGCCCTGGAGGGTGGGGCGGGTGGTGAACATGGAGCTTTCACCTCGCGGTTACGTGTACCGGCACGGACAAGGGCACCCGGGACGGGTTCTGGCGAGAGCCTGGGGAGTGCGCGCCGGGGACACCCCTCCAGCTCCTCAGAAGGCTAGCGATCTTCCCGCGCCCCTTCTCCCCCGACGGGGTCCTGCTGCATGATCGAACGGTGTTGGTCGAGGTGGAGAAGATCGCGCGGTTCCCTCGGCGCCCGGTGCTGGCCCAGATCAGGACGGCGTTCGGCCGCACGACGGCCCGCTGGTGCGGGGATCGTGTCGCCGGGCCCGGCGCGTACGACGTGGAGTGGACTCTCGAGGAGGCCGTCACCTGGGGGCGGAATGCCAGGCCGGCGTCCGGAACCGGGCCCGGGGTCCGCCCCGGTGGGCACTGTGTGGTCCTGCGCGGACGGCTGGGCCTGGAGGAAGACGGTGTCGCGGTGCTGCACCTGGACGACGCGGACATCCCGCTGGACGTGGCCGGTCCGCTGCCCGAGGACGTCGACGGCCTGTGGATCGAGCTCTTCGTCGACCGCGAGAAGATCGCCCTCCGTCCCGTCGGGACCCGCCGGGCATCGCCGGACTCCACGCGGACCTCGGTGAGGTGACCGCGACTCCCTCCCGGGCCGCTTCCGCGGTCCGTGGCCTCATGACGTCCGCGGGCGACGTCGATCACAGTCGGTGCTTCCGACGACTCCACCGCCCCTGAAAAACCGCAGGTCAAAGGCTCGAATGTCCTGAGGTTATGGACCTCTGCCATGCCAGGCATTGGACGCATGACACACAGCGTCACAGTCTGGAACGAGTCCCCGGTCCCGACCTTGAGGAGTCATCATGGGCACAGAGAGGAGCACCGTCGACGGTGTCATCCGGACGAGCGCGCGCGGGCACGCCGTCCTGAACAGTCCGCGTCTGAACCGGGGCACGGCCTTCACCCGGCGGCAGCGCGAGGAGCTCGGGCTGACCGGTCTGGTGCCGCCGCAGGTCCTGACACAGGACCAGCAGGCGGCCCGCGCCTACACGCAGTTCCGGTCCCAGCCCGACGACCTCGCCAAGAACGTCTATCTCACGGCGCTGCGCGACCGCAACGAGGTGCTCTTCCACCGGCTCCTCGGTGACCATCTCGCCGAGATGCTGCCGATCGTGTACACCCCGACCGTGGGCACGGCGATCGAACGCTACAGCTACGAGTACCGCCGCCCGCGCGGGGTGTACCTCTCGGTCGACGACCCCGAGTCCATCGAGAGCTCCCTGCGCGCCTGCGGGCTGGGCGCCGACGACGTCGACCTGATCGTGGCGACCGACGGCGAGGCGATCCTCGGCATCGGTGACTGGGGTGTGGGCGGCATCGACATCGCGGTGGGCAAGCTCGCCGTCTACACGGCCGCCGCCGGAGTGGACCCGGCCCGCACCCTGGCGGTGATGCTGGACGTCGGCACCGACCGGAAGGAGCTGCTGGAGGATCCGCTGTACCTGGGCAACCGGCACCCGCGCGCCGACCGGGACCGCTACGACGCCTTCGTCGACGCCTATGTCGCCGCGGCCACCAAGCTGTTCCCCGACGCCCTGCTGCACTGGGAGGACTTCGGCTCCTCCAACGCGCGGCGCATCCTGGACCGCTACCGCGAGAAGACGCTCACCTTCAACGACGACATCCAGGGCACCGGCGCCGTCAATCTGGCCGCCGTGCTGTCCGGCGTGCGCGCCGGCGGTGCCGCCCTGCGCGACCACCGGGTGGTGCTCTTCGGTGCCGGAACCGCCGGCATCGGGATCGCCGAGCAGCTCCGCGACGCGATGATCGCCGACGGGCTCACGCCCCGGGAGGCCGCGGAGCGCATCTGGGCCGTGGACCGCCACGGCCTGCTGACCGAGGGCCAGCAGGGGCTGCGTGACTTCCAGATGCCCTTCGCCCGCGGCCGCGCCGAGGTCTCCGGCTGGCGGCACGACGACGACCTCGGTGGCGTGCCGCTGGCGGAGGTCGTCGACCGGGTGCGCCCGAGCGTCCTGATCGGCACCTCGGGGCAGGGCGGCGCCTTCACCGAGGACATCGTCCGGTCCATGGCCGCCCACATCGACCGTCCGGTCATCCTGCCCCTGTCCAACCCCACGCGGCTGGCCGAGGCCGTCCCCGCCGACCTGCTCGCCTGGACCGGCGGCCGGGCCCTGATCGCCACCGGCAGCCCCTTCGAGCCGGTGGAGACGGACGGCGTCACCCACCACATCGGACAGGCCAACAACGCCCTCGTCTTCCCCGGGCTGGGTCTCGGCACGGCCGTCGCGCGGGCCGAGCGGATCACCGACGGCATGCTGGTGGCCGCGGCCCGCGCCATCGCGGACCAGACCGACCCCACGGCGCCGGGCGCGCCGATCCTGCCCCCGATCGACCGGCTGCGCGACACCTCCGTGGCGGTGGCCGTCGCCGTGGCCCGCGCGGCGGTCGCCGACGGCGTCGCCCGGGAGAGCGCCGACGACACGGTCGAGGACCGGGTCCGCGCGGCCATGTGGCATCCGGTGTATCCGCCGATCGAGGCCGTCTGACCGGCCCCGCCCGGATACCGCTCCACACCCCCCAAGGGGCCGCCGACCGGACTCTCCCGGCCCTCTGACACAGCGTCACCGGACCGCACGGTCGCGCCCCGCCTTGCTCCAAAGGATTGACGCAGTCATGTCTTTCGCCGAGATCTTCACCGTCGTGGTGCCGGTCTTCCTCCTCATCCTGGTCGGCTACGGCACCGGCCGCCGGGCGCTCTTCGACGCGGGCGGCGCCCAGGCACTGCGCGAGCTGACCATGCAACTGGCGCTTCCGGCCGCCCTGTTGCTGAGCATCTGGCAGACGCCACGGCACGTGCTGGTCGAGCAACTGCCCCTGGTGGGCCTGCTGGCCTTCGGGTTTCTCGCCGTGTACGCCGTCCTGCTGGGCGTGCTGCGCCTCGCGGCCCGCCGGCCGCTGCGGCGGGCGGCCCTGTTCGCGCTGGCCTGCGTCCAGCCGCAGTACGCCTTCATGGGCACGTCCATCCTGGGCGGCCTGTTCGGGACCGCCGAGGCCGCCGTGCCGATCGCCGTCGCGGGCATCATCGTCAACGTCGTCCTCGACCCGGTCGTCCTGATCCTCCTCGGCCTGCCCGGACATCCGGAGCCCCGGACGGTCACCGCCGGGGCGGCGGCCCCCGCACGGCAGCCCGTCCTGGCCACCGTCGGCGGGAGTGCGCCCGAGGCGGCCGCCAAGCCGGCCCCCGCCGAGGCCGGGGCGCCCGGCCCTCGCCCCTCCGTGCTGCACACCGTCGGGCACGCGCTGCGCGAGCCGTTCTGCTGGGGACCCGTCCTGGGCCTGGTGCTGTCGGTCGCCGGGGTCGGTGTGCCGGAGGTCGCCGGCTCCGCGCTGAGTCTGCTGGCGGGCGCCGCCTCGGCGACGGCCCTGCTGTACGTCGGCGTCTCCGTCGCCCGGATCGGCCGGCCCGCGCTGTCCCCCGCCGTGTGGGCGGTCTCGCTCACCAGCGTGGTCCTCCTGCCCCTGCTCGTCTACGGGACGGGGCTGCTCCTGACCTCCGGGGCGGTCGCCGCCCAGGCCGCGCTGATCCTCGCGTTCCCGGTCTCGCCCGTCCCCCTGATGTTCGCCGCCCGGCACGGCTCGGCCGAGGACGTGCGGACCGTCGGCTCCGCCGTCGTGCTGAGCCTGCTCCTCTCCTTCGTCACCCTGCCCCTGCTCATCGAGCTCGTCGGCTGACCCCGGCCGGAACGGTGCGTTTGGGGGCCGCGTCTCTCGCGCTCCGCGCCCGACCTCTGGTTCACCACCCGAAAGGACACAGCCTCATGACCTCGGCTGCAGACTCGCGACCGGGCCGCCCGCGCCGCCCGTCGCGGCCGGCGTGGCCGCGCTCCGTTGTCCGGCGCCTGCCCGGATCCCTGCCGTTCGCCGCGGCGGCGCGGGGGGCGGTCGCGCTGGCGCTGCCCCTGCTCGTCGGGCTCGCCACGGGGTGGGTCGTGCTCTCGGCGATCGCCGCCATCGGCGCCCTGTGGGGGGTGAGCCAGGACGGTTCCGATCCGTACCGGGTCCGGGTGCGGCGGCTGGGCTGGACCGGGGTGTCCAGCGCGCTCGGTCTGCTCGCCGGTGAAGTCGCCCTGCGCACCGGGCAGACGGCGGCGGTGGCGGGGTGTCTGGTGACGGCCGCGCTCGTGGCGGGCTGTGTCGGCCTGCGCGGGCGGATCGCGTCCGTGTCGGGCATGCACCTGCTGCTCGGCGTGACGATCGGCAGTGGCATCCCCGTGCCGGGGCCGTGGTGGCAGCCGCCGCTGGCGCTGCTCGCCGGTGTCGCGCTCGTCCTCGTGCTGTCCGCGGCGCCGTGGCTGTGGCGCCGGTACCACGTCGAACGGGCCGCCGTGCTCGCCGTGTACCGGAGCGCGGGCGAGGCGCTGACCGCCGCGGGCACCGGGGCCGCCGAGGAGGCGCGCCTGCGGATGACGCTGGCCCTGAACCACGCCCACGAGGTGATGGCCCCCCACCTCGCCCCGCGCGGGCGGCGGCAGCGGGACGAAACGGGTGACCTGGTCCAGGCGTTCCACTACGCCGTGCGGCTGGGTGAGGCCGTGACGGCGGTGGTGTGGGAAGGTCGTGCGCTTCCGCCCTCCCTCACCGGTGTGCCGCGGCACCTGGCCGGACGTCTTCTGCCGGACCACCTCGCGGCCTCGGAGGAGCGTGCGGCGCCGCCCGCACCGGTGACCGGGTCTCCGGGCAGGCGCGCCCTGGCCGAACTCGTCACCGCTGTGGACGGTGAACCGGACGGGACCGACCTGGAGTTGCGCCTGCCGGCGCACGACGGGCCCGGGCGGGCGGCGCGGGTGCGGTACGCGCTGCTGCTGGCCGGGTGCGTGCTCGCCGCCCATGTGCTCGCGGAGGTGCTGCACCGGCCTCGCGGTTACTGGCTGCCCATGACGGTGGCCTTCGTCTACAAGCCCGACTTCGGGCCGCTGTTCCCGCGCGCACTGCACCGGTGCGTCGGCACGATCGTCGGGGTGGCCGCGATCGGGGCGGTGTCCGCGGCGGCCACCGGTACGTACGCCGTGGTGGGCGTCGTGGCCGTGTTCGGCGCACTCATGGCCATCGGCGTGCGGCACCACTACGCGCTCGCCACGCTGGGCCTGACCGCCGTCGTGTTCGTACTGCTCGACCTGCTGGGCGACCACCGTCCGTTGTACGGCACGCGGGTGGTGGACACGGCGCTTGCGTCGGCGCTGGTGCTCGTCGCGCACTTCGCGGTGTGGCCGGACTCCGCCGCTCACCGCGCCGAGGCACAGACCGAGGCCGCCGTCGCCGCCGCACGGCGCTACCGCGACGCCGCGCCGGAAGCGGGCCCGGTCCAGCGGCAGTCGCTGCGTCGTACCGCCTATCACCAGCTGGCCGAGGCGCGCCGCACGGTCGCTCACGCCCGGCGCGAACCGTCCCGCCGCGGGCGGCCGCTGCCCGACTGGGAGAGCGCGATCACCGCGGCCGAACAGCTCTGCGACCAGGTGACCGGAAGCGTGGTGGCGGGTACGGCGAACCCGGCCTCGTAGCGAGCACGGGCGGCGCGGGTCCCCGGACGGTCGGCGGTTCCCGGCCCCGCAGCACGTGTCCCTGCCCGGCAGCGGCTCTCGCCCTGGGATTCGGCTCCCGGCCGGCTTGCCCGCGGGCAGCGGCCCGGCGGGTCGATCCATGCCGCAGCCGCCTGGGTCGTCGGCGACCCATGACGGGGCAGAATGGCACCATGGATCTCCAGGTGCTGCGTTCCTTCCGGTCCGTCGCGGAGGGGACGACGGTGACCGACGCCGCGACGGACGCCGGCATCACCCAGCCCGCGCTGTCCCGCGCCCTGGCCCGGCTGGAGGACGAGGTCGGTGCCGAGCTCCTGCAGCGCGTCGGGCGCGTGCTGCGCCTCACCCCGGCGGGCCGGGTGTTCAAGGAGTACGTCGACGGGGTGCTCGACACCTACGACCGGGGCCGGCGAGCGGTGGCCGAGATGGTCCACCCCGACTCGGGCGTGGTCTCACTGGCCTTCCTGCACACCCTGGGCACCTGGCTGGTCCCCCGGCTCGTCACCGACTTCCGGCGGACCTTCCCGCAGGCGCAGTTCGAGCTGCACCAGGACGGCGAAATGGGTCTCATGCGGCACCTCCTGGACACGACGGCGGATCTGGTCATCACCAGCAGCGACCCCGGCCACCCCCTCATCACGTGGCGCCGCCTGCTGGTGGAGCCGCTGCGGCTGGCCGTTCCGTCCCGGCACCGGCTGGCCAAGCGCCGCCGGATCCGCCTGGCCGAGGTGGCCGAGGAACGGTTCATCCTGCTCAAACCGGGCTACGGGCTGCGCGACATCACCGCGGGACTGTGCCGCGAGGCCGGTTTCGCGCCGGTCATCGCCTTCGAGGGCGAAGAGGTGGAGACCCTGCGCGGTCTGGTCGCCGCGGGCCTCGGGGTGTCCCTGATCCCGTCGTCGCCGGACGTCACGGCGGCGCCGGAGTCGCCGATCCGCTATCTGGAGATCACCGACGTACGAGGTGCCCGGGACATCGGCATCGCCTGGCTGAGCTCCCGCGCCGTGCCGCCGATCACCCGGCGCTTCCTCGACCACGCGCTGCGGGCGTCGACCGGGGAGTGAATGCCGGGGAGTGAATGTCCCTTCCTGTCGCCGGAAGTTGGGGCATGTCCGGCCTTGTCCCGGGCGGCATCGCCAGGCCGGGCCGGGCGCAGCGCGACCGCGCCGACACGTACGGTGTTCCGCAGAACGCGTGGGGAGGCCGCACTTCCGCCGCACGGGCACGCATGTGAAACTGTCGTCCCGTCCGCCGTGCGGACCCGTTCCGCACCGTCCGTCCACACCTGAAGGGCGCCGTGCGTTCCCTACCTCTGCCTCTGGCCCTGACCGCCCGTCTGTCCCCCGTGGTGGTGCTCGCCGCGGTGGGCTGGGCGCTGTCGTCCGGTCAGCCCGCCGCGCCGCAGGCCGCCGAGCACAAGCCGGCCGAAGAGAAGACCGAGACCCGCTCGGAGTCGGCGCCGTCGACGTCGACGGTGTCGAAGGCGTACTCGGCAGCGCCCGCCCCGTGCGAGAGCATCGCCAAGAAGACCATCGAGGATCTGGTGCCGGGCGCCAAGACGGCCGGCAAGGAGATCCCCTCCACGGACGCGGAGCTGCGCCGCACCTGCTCCTGGAACGCGCTCAAGGGCTACGACTACCGCTGGCTCGACGTGTCCTACGAGATCATGGAGTCGGACGAGGCCGCGCGGAGGTCGTACCTGGCGCACACCGAGAAGCAGAGCGGTGGCGGAGCGGTCCCCGGCCTGGGGGACGGCGCGTACTCGGTCGTGAATCTGACGACGGAGGACAAGCAGGAGACCCGCGAGGGCGTGGTGTTCGCCCGCGCCTCCAACGCGCTGGTGACGATCACCTACAACGGCAGTGACTTCGAGTCGAAGAAGGCGCCGAGCACGGACACGATCAACAAAGGCGCCATCAAGGCCGCGAAGGAAGCGGTGGCCGCGCTGGAGAGCGACAAGGACTGAGCGCTCTCCAGCACGCCGGGCTCCCTCAGCGGGTGCTGCGGCCCCGGGTGGCCATCAGCGCCAGATACAGGATCATCGAGGTGCACAGGCCCACGGCCCAGCCGTAGTCGGCCAGATCGGCCAGCGCGGGGACGGGACGGCCGTCGATCAGCGGCTTGAAGCTCGCGCCGCCGACCGCGAGGACACCGCCGACCACGAAGGCGACGACGGCCCGCCAGTTCCAGCCGCCCGCGTACCAGTAGCGGCCGCCTGGCCGGTACAGGTCGGCGAGGTCGAGCCGGGAGCGGCGCAGGATCCAGTAGTCGGCGATGAGGATGCCGGCGACGGTGCCGAGCAGGCCGCCGACCAGCCCGAGCCAGGTGAAGATGTAGCCCTGCGGGTCGGAGTACAGCTTCCACGGGAAGATCAGCACACCGAGGACGCAGGTGGCGAGGGCACCGGCCCGGAAACTGATGCGCCGGGGCGCGATGTTGGAGAAGTCGAACGCCGGCGAGACCAGGTTGGCCGCGACGTTGACGGAGAGCGTCGCCACCAGCACCGTGACCAGGGCGAAGAGCAGGCCCACCGTGTTGTCGGTCTTGGCGGCGAGCTGTACGGGGTCCCAGATGGCCTCGCCGTAGACGGCCTGGGAGCCGGAGGTGACCATGACCGACAGGAAGGCGAACAGGGTCATGGTGGTCGGCAGGCCGAGGGCCTGGCCCCGGGTCTGTGCCTTCTGGCTCCTGCCGTAGCGGGTGAAGTCGGGGATGTTCAGCGACAGCGTGGACCAGAAACCGATCATGCCCATCAGGGCGGGGGCGAACAGTTTCCAGAAGTCGGCGCCCCAGCCGAGCTTGGAGGGCTGGTCGAACAGCGGGCCGAGGCCGCCCGCCTTGTCGCTCATCCACCACAGCATCACGAACGCGCCGACGAGCACGAAGGGCGCGGCCCAGTTCTCGAAGCGGCGGATCGTCTCCATGCCCCGGTAGATGATGACGACCTGGAGCGCCCAGAAGATCGCGAACGACAGCCACATGGTCCAGGCGTAGCCGCCGACCTTCGCCGCGTCCGTCCAGCCGCTGCCGATGAGTTTGCCGGCGAGGAAAAAGATGGCCTCGCCGCCGATCCAGGTCTGGATCCCGAACCAGCCGCACGCCACCAACGCCCGTACGACGGCGGGCAGGTTGGCGCCGCGGATGCCGAAGGAGGCCCGGGCGAAGACCGGGAAGGGTATGCCGTACTTGGGCCCGGCGTGCCCGGTGAGCAGCATCGGTATCAGCACGATCACGTTGGCCAGGGCGATGGTGAGCACCGCCTGCTTCCAGTCCATGCCGACGGCTATGAGACCGGAGGCGAGGGTCCAGGAGGCCGTGTTGTGGGCCATGCCGACCCACAGGGCGGAGAAGTTGTACGTCGTCCAGGTGCGCTTCTCCACCGGGACCGGCAGCAGGTCCTCGTTGGCGTAGGGGCCGGTCGGTGCGGGGGCGCCCGGGGCGATCTCCACCCGGCCGTCGGCGAGGGTGACTTGGGTGGTCGGCGGTGGGGCCGTGGGAGCGGTATCGGTCATGGGCCGGGCCAATCAGGGGAGGTGGGACGGGAAAGGCCGTGCGGTGAGCCGATGGGGGGTGCGCTCGTGGAGCGTCCTGGGCCCCCTTCCCGAGCCGCTGGGAAGGGGGAGTTCACAGGGGGTGTGCGGCGGCGGAGGTCAGCCGTTGACGGCCGGGATCACCTGGGATCCGTAGGCCTCGATCACGGCCTCCTGCGCGTCGTGCATGTCGTAGACGGCGAACTGGTCCACGCCGAGCGCCCGCAGCGCCTCCAGCTTCTCGATGTGCTTCTCGACCGGGCCGATGAGGCAGAACCGGTCGACGATCTCGTCGGGCACGAACCGGGTGTCCGGGTTGTCGGCGCGGCCGTGGTGGGAGTAGTCGTAGCCCTCGCGGGCCTTGATGTAGTCGGTGAGTTCGTCGGGGACGGCGGCGGAGTGCTCGCCGTACTTGGAGACGAGGTCGGCGACGTGGTTGCCGACCATGCCGCCGAACCAGCGGCACTGCTCGCGTGCGTGGGCGAGCGCCTCGGGCGAGTCGTCCTCGGTGACGTAGGCCGGAGCGGCCACGCAGACGGTCACCTCGGCGGGGTCCCGGCCGGCCGCGACGGCCGCGTCCTTCACGGCCTTGACCATGTACTCGGTGAGATAGAGGTCGGCCAGCTGGAGGATGAACCCGTCCGCTTCCTCGCCGGTCATCTTCAGGGCCTTGGGGCCGTACGCCGCCATCCACACGGGCAGTTCGGCGCCCTCCTTGATCCAGGGGAACCGGACGACGGTGCCGCCGCCGAGGTCGGCCTCCCGTCCGCCGGCGAGGTCCCGGATGACCTTCATGGCCTCGCTGATGCGGGCCAGGGTGTTGGGTTTGCGGCCGGCCACCCGCATAGCGGAGTCGCCGCGGCCGATACCGCAGACCGTGCGGTTGCCGAACATGTCGTTGAGGGTGGCGAAGGTGGAGGCGGTGACCTCCCAGGTGCGGGTGCCCGGGTTGGTCACCATCGGCCCGACCTTCAGGGTCGTGGTGTTGGCCAGGATCTGGCTGTAGATCACGAACGGTTCCTGCCACAGCACGGCGGAGTCGAAGGTCCAGCCGTACGTGAAGCCGTTCCGTTCCGCGCGTTTCATCAGGCTGATCACCCGCGAGGCGGGCGGGTCGGTCTGCAGGACGAGTCCGAAGTCCATCTGCGCCACTCCTAGTTGAGGTACTGACAGGTGGAACGCGGGGTGAACACGCCGTGCCCGGCGCGCCCGGTGTACTCCCGCTCGGTGATGACGGGTTCACCGCGCGAGAGCACCGTCTCGACCCGGCCGGTGGTGCGTTTGCCCTCGTAGGCCGAGTAGTCGACGTTCATGTGGTGCGTCTCGGCGGACATGACCTGCTCGGCGTGCGGGTCGTAGATGACGACGTCGGCGTCGGCGCCCGGCGCGATGGTGCCCTTCTTCGGGTAGAGGCCGAACATCCGGGCCGGGGTCGCGCAGGCGATCTCGATCCAGCGGCGGCGCGAGATGTGGCCGTCGAGGACCGCCTGGTGGAGCAGGTCCATACGGTTCTCCACGCCCGGCAGGCCGTTGGGGATCTTGGAGAAGTCGCCGCGGCCCAGGTCCTTCTGACCGGTGAAGCAGAAGGGGCAGTGGTCGGTGGAGACGACCTGGAGGTCGTTCGTGCGCAGGCCGCGCCACAGTGCGGCCTGGTGCTCCTTCGGCCTGAGCGGGGTGCTGCACACGTACTTGGCGCCCTCGAAGTCGGGCTCGGCGAGGTTGTCGGTGGACAGGAACAGGTACTGCGGGCAGGTCTCGCCGAAGACGTTCAGTCCCTCGTCGCGGGCCCGGGCCAGCTCGGCGACCGCCTCCGTGGCGGAGACGTGCACGACGTAGAGGGGTGCGCCGGCCACCTGCGCGAGCTTGATGGCGCGGTGGGTGGCCTCGGCTTCGAGGAGGGCCTTGCGGACCTCTCCGTGGTAGCGGGGGTCGGTCTCCCCGCGGGCCAGCGCCTGCTCCACCAGCACGTCGATCGCGATGCCGTTCTCGGCGTGCATCATGATCAGGCCGCCGTTCTCGGCGGAGCGCTGCATGGCGCGCAGGATCTGGCCGTCGTCGCTGTAGAAGACGCCCGGGTAGGCCATGAACTGCTTGAAGGAGGTGACGCCCTCCTCCACCAGGTGGTCCATCTCCTTGAGGGTGTGCTCGTTGACGTCGGAGACGATCATGTGGAAGCCGTAGTCGACCGCGCAGTTGCCGTCGGCCTTGGCGTGCCAGGTGTCGAGCCCCTCGCGCAGGCTGTGGCCGACGCTCTGCACGGCGAAGTCGATGATCGTCGTCGTGCCGCCCCAGGCGGCGGCGCGGGTGCCGGTCTCGAAGGTGTCGGAGGCGAAGGTGCCGCCGAAGGGCAGCTCCATGTGGGTGTGGGCGTCGACGCCGCCGGGGATGACGTACTTCCCGGTGGCGTCGATGGTGCGCTCGGCTGTGAAGGATTCGGCGGCGGGTGTCCCCGTGGCTGCGAGGGCGGCGATTCGGCCGTCCTCGATCAGGACGTCGGCGTGGATCTCGTCGGATGCGGTGATGACGAGGCCGCCGCGGATGACTGTACGGCTGCTCATGTCGTGGTCGCTCCTCGCAGTGGGTCGGTGCGGGCTGTATGTGGCTGGTCGCGCAGTTCCCCGCGCCCCTGGGGGCACGTCCCCCACGGACGTATCAAGGTGCCGTCAGCGGCCCGTAAGCGCCGGGCGCCCGGTCCCTGTAGAACTGCCAGCGGTCGCGGACCTCGCGGAGTTTGGCCATGTCCAGGTCCCTCACCACCAGTTCGGGCTCCTTGTCGCTCGCCACCTCGCCGACGAACCGGGCCTCCGGGTCCACGAAGTACGAGGTGCCGTAGAAGTCGTTGTCGCCGTACTCCTCGACGCCGACACGGTTGATCGCGCCGACGAAGTACTCGTTCGCCACGGCCGCCGCCGGCTGCTCCAGCTGCCAGAGGTAGCCGGACAGGCCGCGGGAGGTGGCCGAGGGGTTGAAGACGATCTCGGCACCCGCGAGGCCGAGGGCGCGCCAGCCCTCCGGGAAGTGGCGGTCGTAGCAGATGTAGACGCCGATACGGCCGGCCTTGGTGTCGAAAATGGGCCAGCCGGAGTTGCCCGGGCGGAAGTAGAACTTCTCCCAGAAGCCCCTGACCTGGGGGATGTGCGTCTTGCGGTACTTGCCGAGGTAGGAGCCGTCCGCGTCGATCACGGCGGCGGTGTTGTACAGGACGCCGGGCTGCTCCTCCTCGTACATCGGCAGCACCAGGACGATGCCGTGTTCCTTCGCGAGGGCCTGGAAGCGCCGGACGATGGGGCCCTCGGGGATCTGCTCGGCGTACTCGTAGAAGGCCGGGTCCTGGACCTGGCAGAAGTACGGTCCGTAGAACAGCTCCTGGAAGCACAGGACCTGAGCGCCCTGGGCGGCCGCGTCGCGGACCGCCTGCTCGTGGACCTGGATCATCGATTCCTTGTCGCCCGTCCAGGCGGTCTGGAAGACGGCGGCACGGATCACTCGGCTCATCGGGACCTCCGGTAGCTCGGTGTGCCGTGAGCCTAGGGAGGGCGAAGGGCGTCTTTGAGTTGCAGCGTGTCACGTCCGAGGGCGTGCGGCGTGCCACCGTGTCACTCTTTCGTGGACCCATGTTTCACCGCCGTTTTCCCAGGTGGTTGCGTGTTTCACTGTTGTTGCGCGTCGTGCGCGAGGAGTGCGATGTGCACCGAGGCGGCCTGCTCGAAGTCGTCGAGGTCCACCCCGAGGCGGACCTGTATGGACTCCAGGCGGCGATAGAGGGCGGGCCGGGAGACGTGGTGGAGCTGGGCGGTGCGGGACTTGTTGCGACCGGTGGCGAGGTAGGTGCGCAGGACCGACAGCAGGTCCTCGTCGCTCTCGCGCAGCAGCCCGTCCAGCTCCCGCTCCGCGAACGACTGCACGTGCGGATCGTCGCGCAGCAGCCGGATCAGGCCTCGCAGGTGGACGTCCTTCAGGCGTACCACCGGGGGGAGGTCGAGGATGGCGGAGGAGTCGGCCACGGCGTCCGACACGTGCCGGGCCTCGCGCAGTCCGGCGGGCACGTCGTCCCAGGCGGCGCGGGGTTCGGCCGCGGCGACGACCGTGTGGTCCGGGCCGGACTCGGTGCGCAGCCGGGTCGCGAAGTGCGTGGTGAGGGCGTTCGCGTCCTGGTCCCGGGGGACGCTCAGCAGCACGGCGGTGGCCCCGTCGGCGAGTTCGGCGACCAGCCCGGGCAGGCCCAGCAGCCGCAGGAGACGTTCGAGCCGGGCGGGATCGCCGTCACGGACGACCAGAGGCACGAAGGTGCGCCGGTTGACGGGCAGCCCGGCCGCCCGGGCCCGGGGCAGAAGTTGCCGTGCCGGTACGACGCCGCTGACCAGGTCGGTCAGCAGGCTCTGCGCGGACTGCTCCTCCCAGGAGCACGCGGCGCCGCCGCCGAGCATGCGGTGCAGGACGAGGGCCTCGGCGGCGCGGTCGGCCAGCAGCCGTCCGGTGGCGGTGTCGCCGCGGTAGCCGCACAGGACGATCCGGCCCCAGCGTTCCCCGCGTCCGCCCAGTTCGGCCCGGATCCAGCCGTCGCCCTCGGTGCCTCCCCCCGTGCCTGAACGGCCTGCGTGGTGCCCCCATGCCTGCCGGGCGATGCGCTCCCAGTCGCGCAGCACGTCGTCGACCGCGGGCCGCTCCCCCGCCGTGCCGAGGACGCGGTGGGCGAGGTTGGTGACGATGACCGGGCAGGCGCTGTGCCGGGCCACCTCGTCGAGCAGGCTTTGCAACGGGGCGCCCGCGGTGATGAGGGCGGTGAGTTCGGTGCGGACGGCCTCGGAGAGGCTGACGGCGGCGAACTTGCGCCGCACCAGGCGGGACTGGACCTCCTCGGTCAGGTCGGCGAAGGGGAAGGGCCGGTGCAGGACGACCATCGGCAGTCCGCACCGCTCGGCGGCCCGGCGCATCACCTCCGGTGCGGTGGGGAAGGCGCGGCCGAGTCCGAGGACGACGGCGGCGGCCTCGGCCCGGTGCAGCGACCGGACGTACTCGGCCTGCTTGTCCTCGTCGCCGACGAGCAGCACCCCCGTGGTGAGGACCATCTCGCCGCCGCTGAGCATCACACCGACGTCGGCCGCCTCGGCGACGTGCACCCAGCGCACGAGCCGGTCGAGATGGCCCGCCCCGGCCACCACCTCGGGCTCCCCGGCGAGTACCCGTTCCAGGGTGAGGACCCGCCGCACCGACAGCGCGGGCTCCAGGGAATCCAGGGTGATGGTCATGGCGGGCCCCTTGCTCAGTGCAACTGCTACGTGATGCTCCGCAGAGCGTTCTCGAGGATCGCGGCGCCCTCCTCGGCCTCCGCGACGTTGAGGGACAGCGGCGGGGCGACGCGCAGCGCGCTGGTGTTGTGCCCGCCGCCCTTGCCGATCAGCAGACCGCCCTCGCGAGCCGCCTCCTGCACGGCCGCCGCGGTCTGCGGATCGGCCTCGTCGGTCCCGGGTTTGGTGATCTCGATGCCGAGCATCAGGCCGCGGCCGCGAACCTCCCGTACGGCCGGGACGTGCGCGGCGACGGCCCGCAGCCGTTCGATGAGCAGTCCCCCGACACGCCGGGCGTTGCCCTGGAGGTCGTGTTCCAGCAGGTAGTTGAGGTTGGCGAGGCCCGCGGCCATGGTGATCTGGGTGCCGCCGAAGGTGGAGATGCTGTTGGAGTCCAGGCAGTTCATGATCTCGGAGCGGGCGACGACCCCGCCGATGGACATGCCGTTGCCGATGCCCTTGGCGAAGGTCATGATGTCGGGCGGTCCGTTGCGGCCGTGGGCCTGCCAGCCCCAGAAGTGCTCGCCGGTGCGGCCCCAGCCGGTCTGCACCTCGTCGGCGATCCACAGGATGCCGCGCTCGTGCAGCACCTCGCGGAACGCCGCGTAGAGACCGTCCGGTGGTGCCGTGAAGCCGCCGACGCCCTGCACGGGCTCGGCGATCAGCGCGGCCGGCGCGCGGGTGTGGCCGAGCAGGTCCTTCAGGTCCTCGACGCAGGCGGCGATGTACGCCTCGTCGCCGAGGGAGGCGAACGGGCCGCGGGTGCGGACGCCGCCGTGGACGTACAGCGTCTGAAGCGGGGAGAGCGAGGTCGGGGACCAGCCGCTGTTGCCGGTGATGCCGACGGCGCTGAAGGAACGGCCGTGGTAGCTGTTGCGCATGGCCAGGATCGTGTTGCTGCGCCGGTACGCGGTGGCCAGCAGCAGGGCGGTGTCGTTGGCCTCCGTACCGGAGGTGGTGAAGAAGACGCGGGCGTCCGGGATGCCGCTCAGCTGGGCGATACGCTCGGCGAGTTCGACCATCGGGCGGTTGAGGTAGAGGGTCGAGGAGTGGATGATCCGCCCGGCCTGCTCGCTCACCGCCTTGGTCACCTCGGGCAGCGCGTGCGCGGTCATGGTGGTGAGGATGCCGCCGAAGAAGTCGAGGTACCGGTTGCCCTGCGCGTCCCAGACATGGCGGCCCTCGCCGTGGGTGATCTCGAGGGGCTCCTCGTAGTAGAGGGCGAGCCAGTCGGGGAGCACGGCCCGGTGGCGGCCCAGGAGGTCGTTGGTCACGGCTGCACCAGCCCTTCGTAGGCGTCGGGGCGGCGGTCGCGGTAGAAGGCCCACGTCTGCCGCACCTCTTCGATGAGGTCGAGGTCGATGTCCCGGACCACGAGCTCCTCCTTGCTGTCGCTGGCGACGTCCCCGACGAACTGCCCGCGCGGGTCCACGAAGTAGCTCGTGCCGTAGAAGTCGTTGTCGCCGTACTCCTCCTGGCCGACGCGGTTGATCGCGGCGATGTAGTACCCGTTGGCGACGGCCGCCGCGGGCTGCTCCAGCCGCCACAGGTGGGAGGAGAGGCTGCGGTGGGTCGCGGAGGGGTTGTAGACGAGCTGGGCTCCGGCGAGGCCGAGCTGCCGCCAGCCCTCCGGGAAGTGGCGGTCGTAGCAGATGTACACGCCGACCCTGCCGACGACCGTGTCGAAGACGGGCCAGCCGAGGTTCCCGGGCTTGAAGTAGAACTTCTCACGGAAGCCCTTGAGCTGCGGGATGTGGTGCTTGCGGTACTTGCCGAGGTAGGTGCCGTCGGCGTCGATCACGGCGGCGGTGTTGTAGTAGAAGCCGGGCTGCTCCGCCTCGAACACCGGCGCGACGATCACCATGCCGGTCTCGCGTGCGAGCGCCCGCATCCGCCGCACGGTCGGCCCGTCCGGGACGGGCTCGGCCCAGCGGTAGTGCTCCGGCTCCTCGACCTGGCAGAAGTAGGGGCTGTTGAAGACTTCCTGGAAACCGATGATCTTCGCGCCCCGGCGGGCCGCCTCGCGGGCGTGCTCCTCGTGTTTCGCCACCATGGACTCGGTGTCGCCGGTCCAGGTGGCCTGGACCAGGGCGGCACGTACGACGTTGGCCATGAGCTGCTCCTTCGACGCGACGTCTGCGCCTCTACGCCCGTAGAAGCGGGCCGTAGAGCCACGAACGTAAGCCTCTGGCACGGGGTTGCCAAGACCATCGTCGCCAACCCGCGGCGCATTGCGCGATTCGCACTCCTGTGGGTGAGTCGCTCGGGGCGCGCCATCACCGGTCAGACGGCGAATCCGGCGACCCGCAGGGCGTGCACGAGGTCCCAGTGGCGCTCGTTCGAGACACCCCGGGCCGCTTCCAGCAGGAGCGGCACGAGGCGCCGGGGTTCGGGTTCGGCGCTGCGCGCGGCCTCCTCGGGGGTGCGGGCCCTGACGTACGCGTCGAGCAGCACGCGCACCTCGCGGTGACGTCCCTCGGCGACCAGACCGAGGATCGCGTGGCCGACCTCGCCCGGCGGCCGTGCGGTCCCCTGGCGCAGCATCTGCCGGCCGTCAGCCGGCCGCCCGGCCTCGACCAGTGCGTCGGCGGCGGCGACCAGCCGTCCGGCGGGCAGTGCGGCGGCCTCCCACAGCAGGGTCTGCCAGTCGGCCTCCAGCCCGGCCTGCCGCAGCCGTTCGGCGAGCAGCGGGAACCTGGCGGGTTCCCACGCGGCGACCTCGGCCAGCAGCGCGTGGGCCTCCCCGCTGCGCCCCTCGCCGCGCAGGCGGGCCAGCACCTCCACGGTCCTGCCGACCTGGGCCCGGTCGTCGGCCCCGCCCGCGTCGGCCTCCCGCGCCGGGCGCCGCACCGCCTCCTCGACGGCCCCGGCGAAGCGCGCGCCGCGCAGGGTTCGGCCGGCGGTCGCGGGGGCGGGCGCGGGCAGGGTGGAGGGCGGCACGGGGACGGGTCCGGCCACCTCGTCCGCCATCCCGGCGAAGCGCGCACCGCCCCGACGCCGCTTGCGCTGCTCGGGGACGGTGGCGGGGCTCGGCGCCCGGGACTCGGGGGCGACCGTGCCGTACGGGGGGTCATGCCGGGTGTCATGCCGAGGGCCGGCTTCCGGGGCGACGGCGCCATGCCTGGTGTCGTGCCGGGTGCCGTTTCGGGCGTCCTGCCGGCCGACGGCACCGGTCACGGCCGAGGGCGTCCCATGGCCGGGCGGATCACCAGCGGGCGACGACGCCGCCCCGCCGTGCGTCGCCTCGGCAGCACCCCACGCCGCCGGGAACACCCCCCGCTCACGCCCGTCCACACAGGCCATCCGCGCCCGGAGTTCCGCGCACCGCGCGCCGGCCCGTTCGTGGTCGTCCCGGGCCCAGGCCAGGTCCAGACGCAGGGCGTCCGCCTGTTCGCGGGTCGTGGCCGCGGCCAGGCGGCGGGCGAGGGCGGCCTGGCGTTCGGCGGCGTACTTCTGTTCGCGGAGCATGACGTCGAGGCGGTCGCCGAGGGCGTCACGGCCGCCGGGCCGGGCGTCGTACGCGGCGAGCGCGGTGGCGTGCAGGGCGCGGGCGCGGTCCGTCTCCGGGCCGGCGCTCCCCGGTCCGTGCTGGGCGGCGAGGTCCTGAAGCAATGCCTCGACCACGTCCCAGGGCGGCATCTCGCGTCCGTCGAGGCACGCCCGCATACCGTCCGGGTCGCGCCGCCAGAACACGGCGCACCAGCCGCCGGACGGATCGAGGCGTGTCTGCAGGCCGTTCAGGTAGGTCACGAACTCCCCGACCTCAGCCGGGAGTTGGTCCGCCGCCATCGCTCAACTCCCGTGAGACCGGAGCACTCCGCCCCGTAGGGAACACGACTCGTGTTACGAGAGCGCTACAGGGAGTTTTCGCGTGCGGCGCAAGAGCCTCAGAAGGGCACCGGCGTGCACTGCCCGGCCAGGTCGTCCATGGACAGTCCGAGGACCCCGGCCAGCGCGGCCACCGTGAAGAAGGCCGGGGTCGGGGCCCGCCCGGTCTCGATCTTCCGCAGGGTCTCCGCGGAGATGCCCGCGCCCGCCGCGATCTCCGTCATGCTCCGGCGGCCGCGCGCCTCACGCAGCAGCCGGCCGAGCCGCTCGCCGCGTTCGCGCTCTTCGGGGGTGAGAGGGGTGCGCACCATGCCCCCATTCTAATACCGGTATAGTAATTGGCATGGTGGAGCTGAAGACAGACCCTTCGATCGACGCGATGTACGAGGCGGGCCAGGTCGTCGCCCGTGCCCTGACGGCCGTGCGGAAGGCCGCCGGTGTGGGCGTCTCCCTGCTGGAGCTGGACGAGGTGGCGCATGACGTCCTGCGCGAGGCGGGCGCGACCTCGCCCTTCCTCGGGTACCGCCCGTCCTTCGCACCGACCCCCTTCCCCGCGGTTCTCTGCGTCTCGGTCAACGACGCGATCGTGCACGGCATCCCGGGCCGTTACCGCCTGCGCGACGGCGACCTGGTCTCCATCGACTTCGGCGCCGAACTGGGCGGCTGGGTCGGCGACTCGGCGCTCTCCTTCGTCGTCGGCACCCCGCGAGCGGCGGACCTCCGCCTGATCGAGACCGCCGAGCGGGCCCTCGCGGCCGGGATCGAGGCGGCCGTCGTGGGCAACCGCATCGGCGACATCGCCCACGCGATCGGCACCGTGTGCCGGGGCGCCGGCTACGGCATCCCCGACGGCTTCGGCGGACACGGCATCGGCCGCCGGATGCACGAGGATCCCGGCGTGCCGAACGAGGGCCGCCCGGGGCGCGGCATGCGGCTGCGGCACGGCATGGTGCTGGCGATCGAGCCCATGGTGATCGCGGGCGGCACGGACGCCTTCCACGCGGCGCCCGACGGCTGGACCCTGAAGACGAACGACGGCTCCCGCGCGGCCCACGCGGAGCACACGGTGGCGATCACGGAATCCGGGCCGCGGATCCTCACCGCCCGCTGAGCGCCTCCCGCATCCCGTTTCCTCCTGGTGTGCCCCGAAGGTGCCCCTCGTCGGCGATCGTGCGAAGGTGTTCTACGAGCGCGCCCCAGGTGTAACCGGCTGCCACCCGGGTTACCCGACCCCGGCACGTCGACAAGCGAGGGCGTCCCCCGCCCGCGCGCCGGGGACGCCGGGAACGGAAGGCCCATGAGCAGCGGCTTCACCAGCCCGGAGGGCTACGGCTCGGATCCCTTCGGAGAATTCCTCGCACGCTTCTTCGGCGGACCGCGTCCCGGTCCCCGGCAGATCGATCTCGGGCGGCTGCTCAGCCAGCCGGCCCGGGAGCTCGTCCGCGGCGCCGCCCAGTACGCCGCCGAGCACGGCAGCCGGGACCTCGACACCCAGCATCTGCTGCGGGCGGCGCTCACCACGGAGCCCACCCGCACCCTCCTCAGCAAGGCCGGTGCGAATCCCGACTCGCTGGCGTCGCAGATCGACGACCGGTCGGGACCGGCCCAGCACACCCCGGACGACGCCCCGCCGCCGACCGCGCTGTCCCTCACCCCCGCCGCCAAGCGGGCCCTGCTGGACGCGCACGACATGGCCCGGGCCCGCGGCTACGGCTACATCGGCCCGGAGCACGTGCTCAGCGCCCTGGCCTCCAACCCCGACTCGGCCGCCGGGCACATCCTGAACGCGGCCCGTTTCGCCCCCTCCGAACCGCCCGAGGCACCCGAGATCCCGCAGGCCGAGCGCCCGCGCCCGACGAACACGCCGACCCTCGACAAGTACGGCCGCGACCTCACCGAACTGGCCCGGCAGGGCCGTATCGACCCGGTGATCGGCCGGGACCAGGAGATCGAGCAGACCGTCGAGGTCCTCTCCCGGCGCGGCAAGAACAACCCGGTGCTGATCGGTGACGCGGGCGTCGGCAAGACGGCCATCGTGGAGGGGCTGGCGCAGCGCATCTCCGAGGCGGACGTGCCCGATGTGCTGATCGGGCGCCGCGTGGTCGCCCTGGACCTCACGGGCGTGGTAGCGGGCACCCGCTACCGGGGTGACTTCGAGGAGCGGATGAACAACATCGTGGGCGAGATCCGCGCCCACTCCGACCAGCTGATCATCTTCATCGACGAACTGCACACCGTCGTGGGCGCCGGTTCCGGTGGCGGCGACGGCAGCTCGATGGACGCCGGCAACATCCTCAAGCCCGCCCTCGCCCGGGGCGAGCTGCACATCGTGGGCGCCACCACGCTGGAGGAGTACCGCCGCATCGAGAAGGACGCGGCGCTGGCCCGCCGCTTCCAGCCGATCATGGTGCCCGAGCCGACGGCAGCGGACGCGATCGAGATCCTGCGCGGTCTCCAGGACCGCTACGAGGCCCACCACCAGGTCCGTTACACCGACGAGGCCCTGGTCGCGGCCGTGGAGCTGTCCGACCGCTACCTCACCGACCGCCGCCTGCCCGACAAGGCGATCGACCTCATCGACCAGGCCGGCGCCCGGGTACGGCTGCGGGCCCGGACCAAGGGCACGGACGTACGGTCCATGGAGCGGGAGCTCGAGCAGCTCACCCGGGACAAGGACCAGGCCGTCGCCGACGAACAGTACGAGCAGGCCACCCAGTTGCGCGACCGGATCGTGGAGCTGAAGCAGCGGATCACGGAGGCCGGCGGCGAAGGCGAGGTCGACGAGGGCCAGGACCTGGTGGTGGGGGCCGAGTCGATCGCCGAGGTGGTGTCCCGGCAGACGGGCATCCCGGTCGCCAGCCTCACGCAGGAGGAGAAGGACCGCCTGCTGGGGCTGGAAGAGCATCTGCACCAGCGGGTGGTCGGCCAGGACGAGGCCGTGCGGGTCGTGTCGGACGCGGTGCTGCGCTCCCGCGCCGGGCTCGCGGCCCCCGACCGCCCGATCGGCAGCTTCCTCTTCCTCGGCCCGACGGGGGTGGGCAAGACCGAACTGGCCCGGGCGCTCGCCGAGGCCCTGTTCGGCAGTGAGGACCGCATGGTCCGGCTCGACATGAGCGAGTACCAGGAGCGCCACACCGTCAGTCGGCTGGTCGGCGCCCCGCCCGGCTACGTCGGCCACGAGGAGGCGGGCCAGCTCACCGAGGTCGTGCGCCGCCACCCGTACTCGCTGCTCCTGCTGGACGAGGTGGAGAAGGCCCACCCGGACGTCTTCAACATCCTGCTCCAGGTCCTCGACGACGGCCGGCTGACCGACTCCCAGGGCCGCACGGTGGACTTCAGCAACACCGTCATCGTGATGACGAGCAACCTCGGCTCCGAGGCGATCAACCGCCGCGGCGCCACGACGGGCTTCGCGGCAGGCGGCGCCGACGCGGACGAGGAGGCCCGCCGCGAGCAGATCCTGCGCCCGCTGCGCGAGCACTTCCGCCCCGAGTTCCTCAACCGCATCGACGAGATCGTCGTCTTCCGCCAGCTGACCACGGAGCAGCTGCGCCGGATCACCAACCTCCTGCTGGACCGCACCCGGTCCCTGGTGCGGGACAAGGGCATCACGGTGACCTTCACCGACCGGGCCGTGGAGTGGCTGGCCGAGCGCGGCTACCAGCCGGAGTACGGCGCCCGCCCGCTTCGCCGCACGATCCAGCGCGAGGTGGACAACGAGCTGTCACGGCTGTTGCTGGACGGCCGGGTCGACGACGGCGGCAGGGTGACCGTGGACGTCGAGGACGGCCACTTGACCTTCGAGACGCGGAGTTCGGCGACGCCCTCTTAGGGGCGCGGGGCTGTGTCGATTTGCGGCTCCGCCGCGTGGGCGCGACCAGCCCCCACGCCGCCGCACCCGGCACTCAACGCACAGGCCGTACCACCATGGCCGATCCCCCACCCCGCCGCACGGTCTCAGCGGCTGCCAGCCACTTCCCACCCGGCAGCCGCTGCACACCCGTAGCCGCACCGATCTCCGGGTTGGCCTTGAAGGAGTGCCCGATCGCCTCCAGCTGCTTCCTGACATCACCGTCGAGACCGGGTTCCGCCTCGGTCTGCGCGGCGTTGCGCTGACTCACCCGGGGCGCCGCGATCGCGTCGACCAGCGGCAGCCCCCGGTCGACGAACCCGGTGAGCGTCTGCAGAACGGTCGTGATGATCGTCGCGCCACCCGGCGACCCCAGCGCCACCACGGGCCGGTCGTGCCGGTCCAGCACGATCGTCGGCGAGATGGACGACCGTGGCCGCTTGCCGGGCCCCGGCAGGTTCGGGTCGTGCACGGCCGGGTTCGCCGGGGCGAAGGAGAAGTCCGTCAGCTCGTTGTTGAGGATGAAGCCCCGCCCTGGGACGGTGATCCCGCTGCCGCCGGTCTGCTCGATGGTGAGGGTGTAGGCGACGACGTTGCCCCACTTGTCGGCCACCGTCAGATGCGTGGTGCTGTCCCCCTCGTACGTCGTCGGGGCCGCCTTGTCCCCCGAGCCGCAGCGCGCGGGGTTGCGCGGGTCCCCCGGCGCCACGGGACTCGTGAGCACCGCGTCGTCCTTGATGAGGCACTCGCGCGAGTCGGCGAACCGCTGCGAGAGCAGTTCCCTCGTCGGCACGTCCTCGAACGCCGGGTCGCCGACCCACCGCCCCCGGTCGGCGAACGCGATCCGGCTGGCCTCGATGAAGCGGTGCAGGTAGCGGGCCTTGCTCGCCTTGGACAGGTCGGTCCGCTCCAGGATGTTGAGCGCCTCACCGACCGTCGTGCCGCCGGAGGAGGACGGCGCCATGGAGTAGACGCCGAGACCCCGGTAGGAGGTCCTGGTGGGCGCCTGGAGCTTCGTGCGGTAGGCGGCCAGGTCCTTGGCGGTCAGGTCGCCGGGCCGGGCGTTCCAGCCCGATCCGGGGTCCACCGGCGGCTTGTTGACCGTGTCGACGATGTCCCGGCCGAGGCGGCCGCGGTAGATCGCGTCGACGCCCTTGCTCCCCAGCTCCGCGTAGGTGCGGGCGAGATCGGGGTTCTTGAACGTGGAGCCGACGACCGGGAGCTGCCCGCCCGGCAGGAACAGCTCGGCGGTGTCCGGGAAGTAGCGGAAGCGGGTCTCGTTGGACGCCGTCTGCGAGCGGAACGTGTCGTCGACGGTGAAACCGTCGCGCGCCAGCCGCTCGGCCGGCTTGAGGACACTCGCCAGTCGCTTGCTGCCCCACTGGTCGAGTGCGGTCTGCCAGGTGGCGGGCGTTCCGGGGGTGCCCACGCTCAGGCCGCTGCTGACGGCCTCGGCGAAGGCGAGGGGCTTGCCGTTCTCCACGAACAGGTTCTTGTCGGCGCTCAGGGGCGCGGTCTCACGGCCGTCGATGGTGCGCACCGTGCGGGACTTGGCGTCGTAGTACACGAAGTAGCCGCCCCCGCCGATGCCGGCGGAGTAGGGCTCGGTGACGCCGAGCGCGGCGGCCGTCGCGACGGCGGCGTCGACGGCGTTGCCGCCCTTCCTCAGAACCTCGATCCCGGCGGCGGAGGCGTCCGGGTCGACACTTGAGACGGCACCGCCGTAGCCGACGGCCAGCGGGGTTTTCCCACCGCCGGTGCCCGGCGCGGCGGATGGCGGCGCCGCCGCTCCCACCGACACCACCACGGCGGCCGAAACCGCCAGGACCGTCAGATTCCGTGCGACAGGGCGACGCATCCGCACCTCCAGTCAAAGGCCGTCCGCGCAGCTTAATTCATCACCATGGTCGCGTCAGGAAGGCGTCGAACACCGGTGCGTCGGGCCCGCTAGCATGCGCGCCCATGAATGACGACGTGCGCAACATCGTTCTGGGCGTGGTCGCGGCGGGCATCAGTGCGACGCTGGGCTGGCTCGCCCGTACGTTTCTGTGGAAGCGGAAACTCAGGCGCAAGCAGGCCTTCTTCGGCCTGCCCGAGAACTCCGAGTCGCTGCTCGTCGTCAACCGCGACCCGGCCGCCTCCGAGCCGGCGGTCCACCGCTTCGACGTGTACGCGCTCCTGGAGCTCTCCGCGCTGATCAAGGACTGTGGGGCGAACCTCCATGTGGTCACGCAGGACACCGCCCATCAGGGCTTCGGGGAGCGCACCGAGTTCTGCGTGGGCGGCCCGGGCTCGAACCGGCGCATGGTGGCGCACATGTCGGGCCTGCTCCCCGGCGTGCGCGTCAACGTCGATCCCGAACCGGGGCCGGACCGTGGCGCCTTCCAGATAGGAAGCGAGCGCTATCGCATGAATCCCGGCGTCACGGAGTACGTGATACTGGCCCGGCTCACCGCCGGTGACCGCCGCGAGACGCGTCCCGTGTTCCTGTTCTGCGGCCAGCGGGCCATCACCAATCAGGCGGCCACCCGCTACCTCGCCCGCAACCACGAGCGTCTGACCCGCAAGTACGGCACCGGCTCGTTCGTCCTACTGCTCAAGGTGATCAACTCACAGGCGTACGGCCCGGACGTCGTCGAATTGGTGGGGGACGTGACCCGGGCGGCCCAGGCACCCCTCCCCGAGGCCCCTGTTGCACGCAATACACACCGCGCCTCCTAGACTCCTCCACCGCTCAACAATCGTTACTGGCACGTAACTTACCGACGGGTTACCTCTGGTAAGAGGTCGCGGTTAGCGTTCGGTCACTTTGCACGCACTGACACGAGTGAGGAGTGACCCGTGGGACATCACCGCAAGGCCCTGCGCACCACCGCCGTAGGCGCCGTCTCGGCGACCCTGGTCGCCGGCACCGCCCTGGGTCTCGCCCCCACCGCCCAGGCGGCCCCGCACCCCGTCCGCTTCGTCGACATCGCCGGTGACGGCGGCACCGTCCTCAAGGCCAACGTGGTCACCCCGGCCGACGCCCGCGGCACCGACCGCTACCCGCTGCTCGTCATGCCCACGAGCTGGGGTCTGCCCCAGGTCGAGTACCTGGCCCAGGCTCAGAAACTGGCCGACTCCGGGTACGTCGTCGTCACCTACAACGTGCGCGGATTCTGGCAGTCGGGCGGCGAGATAGAAGTGGCGGGCCCACCCGATGTCGCCGACGCCTCGAAGGTCATCGACTGGGCGCTGGCCCACACCCCCGCGGACGCCGGGCACATCGGCATGGCGGGCGTCTCCTACGGCGCGGGCATCAGCCTGCTCACCGCCGCGCACGACAAGCGGGTCAGGGCGGTCGCCTCACTCAGCGGCTGGGCCGACCTGATCGGCTCGATCTACGCCGGGCGCACCCAGCACCTCCAGGCCGCCGCCCTGCTGGACGGCGCGAGCGTGGTGACGGGCCGCCAGAGCCCGGAGCTCCGGCAGACGTTCGACGACTTCTACGGCTCCAACCTGGCGAAGGAGCCGGAGCTCATCGCCTGGGGGAAGAAACGTTCCGCTGCGACCTACGTCGACCGGATCAACGACAACGGCGCGGCGATCATGCTCGCCAACGCCTGGGGCGACAGCGTCTTCCCGCCCAACCAGTACGCCGACTTCTACGAGAAGCTCACCGGCCCGAAGCGGCTGGAGATGCGGCCCGGAGACCACGCCACCGCCGAGCTGACCGGCCTGTTCGGGCTGCCCAACGACGTGTGGAAGGACACCGGGCGCTGGTTCGACCACTACCTCAGGGGCGAGGACAACGGCATCGACCGTGAGCAGCCCGTCCAGCTCAAGTCCCGTTCCGCGGGAGGCTACGAGGGCTACCCGGACTGGAAGTCGGTGGCCGCGACCGACCGGAAGATCGCCCTCGACGGCTCGAAGACGATCCGCGCGAACGTGAACTCCGGGGCGGACGGCGGTGTCGTCTTCCTGTCCAGCATCCTCGACCAGGTGGCCCAGCTGCCGCCGATGGCCTCGATCCCGCTGCTCCCCCGCCGGTGGGCCGCCGTCTGGCAGACGGAGAAGTCCGCCACGGCCCAACAGGTGCGCGGGACCACGGCGTTGCACACGACGCTCACCCCGACCAAGGAGAGCGGCACCCTCGTCGCCTACCTGTACGACGTGGGGCCGCTCGGCCTCGGCAAGCTGGTCACCCACGCGCCGTACACCTTCCACGGGCGCACCCCCGGAAAGCCGTTCGGCGTCGACCTGGAGCTGTACTCCACGGCCTACGACGTCCCGGCCGGGCATCGCCTCGCCCTGGTCGTCGACACGGTCGACCCGCTCTACATCGAGCACAACCCGTCCGGCGCGCAGCTGACCTTCTCCTCGCCGGCGGACGACCCGTCGTACGTGTCGGTTCCGCTGCGCGAGCAGTGATCTCCGGCTGCCGCCGGACGGGCCTGGCCGATGTGAACCGCCTGCCCCCGTGGCCTTCGGGCCGTGGGGGCCGCACCCGGTGGGAATGCCCCGCGGACCGGGCGGGCGGTCTGCTCCCCCTGGCGGATCGGCGGCCTTCGGCGAAGTCCCCCTCTCCGACAGGGATGAAGGGCACATCGTAGTCGAGGTCCGATCCGATGAGCCGTCCGGTGCCCGCCCGTTCAGTGCTTGAGGATCTTGGAGAGGAAGTCCTTGGCGCGGTCGCTGCTCGGATTGGTGAAGAACTCGTCCGGGGTGCGGTCCTCGACGATCCTGCCGTCGGACATGAAGACCACGCGGTTGGCGGCCGAGCGGGCGAAGCCCATCTCGTGCGTGACGACGATCATGGTCATGCCTTCGCGGGCGAGCTGCTTCATGACCTCCAGCACCTCGTTGATCATCTCGGGGTCGAGGGCCGAGGTCGGCTCGTCGAAGAGCATCGCCTTGGGCTCCATGGCCAGGGCGCGGGCGATGGCCACGCGCTGCTGCTGACCGCCGGAGAGCTGCGCCGGGTACTTGTCCGCCTGGTTGGCCACGCCGACCCGGTCGAGGAGCTCCCGGGAGCGCTGGTCGGCGTCCTCCTTGCGGCGGCCGCGGACCTTGATCTGCCCCAGCGAGACGTTCTGCAGCACGGTCTTGTGGGCGAAGAGGTTGAACGACTGGAAGACCATGCCGACGTCGGCGCGCAGCCGGGCCAGAGGCTTGCCCTCCTCCGGCAGCGGCTGCCCGTCGAGGACGATCTGCCCGGACTCGATGGTCTCCAGCCGGTTGATCGCCCGGCAGAGGGTCGACTTCCCCGACCCCGAGGGGCCGATGACCACGACCACCTCCCCCCGGCCGACCGTGAGGTTGATGTCCTGCAGGACATGCAGCTCCCCGAAGTGCTTGTTGACGTCACGCAGCTCGATCAGCGGTTCGGCGGACATACTCAGCCCTACTCACTCTCAGCTGTGTGGTGGTGGCCGCAACGTATCCAGGCAAGATCGAACGTGGCGGGCGACACGCACTTTTCGATCATTAGCCGTATTTACGCCGGACTTTGGGCCAAAGGTTCTGGCCTGGGGGGTCATGACTCGGCGACTTCCGCGTACAGCTGCGACAGCTCGGGCACCCCGTACGCGGCCCACTCGTGGCCCGAGTCGACGACGTCGAACTCGCGGCCGGAGTCCAACCGGACGACGGGCTGACCGTCCGTACGGATCTCCCAGACGGCGCCCGGAACGGTGCGCACGATCACGCTGCCCAGGTAGAGACCGGCGTCGTTGCCGAGCCAGGTCAGGGTCTCCTCGTCGTCCCGCCAGCGCGGCAGGAGCTGGTCCAGTGCCTCCAGCGAGGCCGCCGTGTCGTCCAGCCGGACACCCGCCCGGGACGCCTGGGAGCGCAGCAGTTCGCACTCGGCGAGGAGTTCCGCGATGCCCGCCGGATCGGGGAACCCGACCTTCTGGCGCCGGTGGCCCAGGAAAGGGATGTTCATACTCCCAGCGTGACATTCGTACCGCCGTACGCACCACAGGCGCGCGGGCCCGCCGATCGCGGTCGAGTTCAGGCCGAGTTCACGCGACGCGCGTTGACGGGCCACTCCTGCCTCCCTAACTTCACCGTGCGTCTTGCGTCTCGGCCGTCGTTGTCTCTTCGGTTCCCGTCCCTGTGTTCGGTGTTGTCGCGTCGTGTGTCGCTGAGTGGGAGGAGTCGGCCGTGCGCCGATGTGTCCGGGGGATCCTGGTCGTCGTGGCCCTGTGCGGGTCGCTGGTCCCGGCGGTGTCCGCCCGGGCCGTCGGGGAGGAACGGGCCGCGCCGGTGCCGCTGGAGCGGCTGTTCGACAACGTGGCCGTCAGCGACGACAGCCGGCCCTCGGAGGCCGACTTCGACGGGTCCGGGGCCTCTCTGTCCGCCCAGGACCTCACCGCCGCGGGCTGGACGCCCGGCCGCGCTCTCACAGTGCAGGGTGCCCGGCTGGCCTGGCCGAAGCGGCATCCGGGCGAGCGGGACAACGTGCGCGCCGCCGGGCAGGACGTCCGGGTCACGGGGCGGGGTGACGCCCTCGCCTTCCTGGTGGCGGGCACCGGCGGCACGGAGGCGGGCGGCCCCGGGACGATCACGTACGCGGACGGCTCGCGCTCCGGCTACCGGCTGATCGCCCCGGACTGGCGCACCGGGCCGCTCGCCACCAAGGCCGTGGCCCTGCCGCACATCAACACGCCCGGCGGCCAACTCGCCCAGCAGGCCCGCCTGTACGTCGTGACCGTGCCGCTGGCCCCCGGGCGTGCGGTGGCCTCGGTCCGGCTGCCGAGCGCGGCCGGACTGCATGTCTTCGCGATGTCGGTGCGAACCGCCACGCGGGGCTGGACGGGCAGCTGGACCACGGCCGCGGGCGGCTACGCGGCCGTCGGGCCCTGGACCGACCGGACGCTGCGGCTGGTGGTGCACACCTCGGCCGGCGGGCCCCGCGTGCGGGTGCGGTTCGACAACGCCTTCGCGTCCGACCCGGTACGGATCGGGAGCGCGACGGTGGCTGCGCAGGCCTCGGGCGTGGCCTCACGGGGCGCTCCCGTGGCGCTGGCCTTCGGCGGTGCGGCGGGCGTGACGGTCCCGGCCGGGGGCCAGGCGTACAGCGACCCGCTCGGTTTCCCGGTCCCGGCGGACGCCAACCTGCTGGTGAGCTTCCATCTGCCCGGCACGGTGGCCGCGGCGCCCGTGCACGGGCTCGCGCAGCAGCGCTCCTACGTCAGCGAGCCGGGCGATCACACGGCGGACGGCGCCGCCGGGGCGTACACCTCGGTGATCACCCGCTGGCCGCTGCTCGCCGGGGTCGACGTGGGCGGCGGGCCCGGTTCCGTGGTGCTGCTCGGCGACTCGATCACCGACGGCGACAAGTCCACGCCCGACGCCAACCGGCGCTGGCCGAACGTCCTGGCCGCCCGGCTCCTGCAGCAGAGCGCCGTCCCCCGGTACGGCGTGCTGAACCTGGGCGTCTCGGGCAACCGCGTGGTCACCGACCGCTACCCCGGCGACGGGGTCTCCACGGACACAGCCGGGGTGAGCGCCCTGCACCGCTTCGACCGGGACGTCCTAGCCCAGCCGTCGGCACGTACGGCCGTCGTCTTCGAGGGCGTCAACGACCTGCGGTGGGGAACCTCCGCCGAGCAGCTGATCACGGGGCTGCGCGAGCTCGCGGCGCGCGGGCAGGCCCGGGGGCTGAGGATGCTCGCGGCGACGATCCTGCCCTGCGAAGGCGAGGCGCGGTGCACCGCCGCCGTCGACGCCGAGCGCGGCGTGGTGAACGAGTGGATCCGCGAGGGCGGGGTCTTCGACGGTGTGCTCGACTTCGACGCGGTGGTCCGTGATCCGCAGCGGCCCTCCCGGATGCTCCTCGCCTACGACAGCGGGGACCATCTGCATCCGGGCGACACGGGGCTCGCGGCTCTGGCGGACTCGGTCGACCTGGGGCTGCTGCGCCCCTAGACGTCCAGGTCCACGACCACGGGCGCGTGGTCGGAGGCGCCCTTGCCCTTGCGCTCCTCGCGGTCCACGTACGCGTCGCCGACCGCCTTGGCGAAGGGCGCGTTGCCGTAGACCAGGTCGATGCGCATACCGCGGTTCTTCGGGAAGCAGAGCTGGCGGTAGTCCCAGTACGTGAACGGGTGCTCGTACTTCAGGGGACGAGGGACCACGTCCGACAGGCCGGCCTCGCGCAGGGAGGCCAGGGCGGCGCGCTCGGCGGCGGTGACGTGGGTCGAGCCCTCGAAGAAGGCGGGGTCGAAGACGTCGTCGTCCGTCGGCGCCACGTTGTAGTCGCCCATCACCGCGAACGGGCGGCTACCGGCCGCGTCACCGGCGACGGCCGCCTTGAGCGCCTCGAACCACTGGAGCTTGTAGGCGTAGTGGGGGTGGTCCACCTCACGGCCGTTCGGCACGTAGACCGACCAGACGCGGAGCGGGCCGCAGGTCGCCGAGATGGCGCGGGGCTCCACCGAGCCGTCGAAACCGGGGTCTCCGGGCAGGCCCTTGACGACGTCCTCGATGCCGACCCGGGAGAGCACCGCCACGCCGTTCCACCGGCCGGTCGCGTGGACCGCGGACTCGTAGCCCAGCTCACGCAGTTGCTCCGCCGGGAACTGCTCCTCGGCGACCTTGGCCTCCTGGAGGCACAGCACGTCCGTGCCGCTGCTCTCCAGCCAGGCCAGAAGCCGCGGGAGGCGGGCGGTGATCGAGTTCACGTTCCAGGTCGCGATGCGCATGCCCCACAACCTACCCGGCGGGTCCGACAACGCCGCCCGGCCCCGTCAGACCTCTGCGGACTCCCCGGGCGTCAGCCGCAGGTGGTCCGAGCCGCCGAGCTGCCCGATCTGGCGGTCGTAGACGGGCCGGGCCAGGTCGGTGAGGTAGGCGTCGTGGATGTCGTAGGCGCGCTGCGGCTTCAGCTCGCGCACGTAGTCGATGACCTCGGAGATCTTGCTCCAGGGGGCCATGACGGGGAGCATCAGCGTCTCCACCGGGTGGTCGGGGACGGTGAGGGCGTCGCCGGGGTGGAAGACCTTGCCGCCGTCGACGAGGTAGCCGACGTTGGTGATGCGCGGGATGTCCGGGTGGATCACCGCGTGGAGTTCGCCGTGCACCTGGACGTCGAAGCCCGCGGCGGTGAAGGTGTCGCCGTGGCCGACGGTGTGGACACGGCCGGGGAAGGCGGACGAGATCTTCTCCGCGACGGCCTTCAGGGTCCAGATCTCCGCCGCCGGGTCGCGCTCCATGGCGGCGCGCAGCCGGGACTCGTCGAAGTGGTCGGGGTGCTCGTGGGTGACGAGGATCGCGTCCGCGCCGAGCGCGGCGTCCTCCTCGCTGAACCCACCGGGATCGAGGACGAGGGTCCGGCCGTCCTTCTCCAGCCGGACGCAGGCGTGCGACTTCTTCGTGAGCTTCATGCGTCCATCCTGCCCCCGTCCCGCTTCCGCGCTCCCCATGGGCTCACTCCTGTGGCGTGGTCTCCTCACGGATCACCTGCTGGGCCACCTTGAACGCACTGTTCGCGGCCGGGACGCCGCAGTAGACGGCCGCCTGGAGCAGCACTTCCTTGATCTCACCCGGGGTGAGGCCGTTACGCAGGGCGGCTCTGGTGTGGAAGGCCAGCTCGTCCAGATGACCTCCCGCGACCAGGGCGGTGAGGGTGACGCAGCTGCGGGTGCGCCGGTCGAGGCCGGGGCGGTCCCAGATCTCGCCCCAGGCGTACCGGGTGACGAGCTCCTGGAAGTCGCCGGAGAACTCGTCGGCCTCGGCGAGGGCCCGGTCGACGTGCGCGTCGCCCAGGACCTCGCGGCGGACCTTGATCCCCGCGTCGTACGGGTCGGGCCGCCCCTGGACCTGCGGTGGTACGGCGACCGGGGCGATCTCGGCGACGGGCCCCGACTGCGGGGGCTGTGGCGGGGCGGTGGACAGGACCGGCTTGAGGGCGGCCTGGGGCAGGGCGGTCTGGCCGGTGGAGAACTCGAAGGCGGGCTGCCAGGCGGTGGAGAAGTGCCGTACCAGCAGGTCGGTGACGGCCGCGGGCTGTTCCACCGGGACCAGGTGGGAGGCGCCCGGGACGACGGCGAGACGGGCGTCCGGGATGCCCGCGACCAGCGTGCGGGCCTCGGCGGGGCCGGTGACCTGGTCGTCCGATCCGACCAGGACCAGGGTCGGGACACCGACCCGCCCGAGTTCGGGGCGGACGTCGAACGAGGCGAGCGCCTCGCAGGAGGCGATGTAGCAGCCGGGGTCGGTGGTGCGCACCATCTGCACGGCCCACTCGGTGATCGCGGGCTGCGCGGCCGCGAACCCGCCGGTGAACCAGCGCTCCGGGGCGGTGCGGGCGATCGGGTCGAGGCCGTTCGTGCGGACGATCACGCCCCTCTGCCGGAACTCGTCGGCCGTGCCGAAGCGGGGCGAGGCGGCGATCAGTGCGAGCGAGGCGAGCCGCTCCGGGTGGCGCAGCGCCAGTTCGATGCCGACGGCCCCGCCGAGCGCACAGCCCGCGTAGCCGAAGCGCTGCACACCGAGCCCTTCGAGAGTGGCCAGCAGCCGTGTGGTGATGTCACCCACGGAGCCCGCCGGGTACGCGGGAGCTCCGCCGTGGCCGGGCAGGTCGAACCGGAAGACGCGCCAGTGCTTGGTCAGCTCGGGGATCTGGCGGTCCCACATGTGCCATGTGGTACCCAGGGAGGGACCCAAGATCAGGACGGGAGCCTCTTCTGGCCCGTCAAAGCGGTATTGCAGGGTGTTCGACGGTGTCTCACTCACGCCTCAGACCCTCTCACGTATCACGACGCCCCTATCACAGGGGGACGCTGGATACCGTCCTGACCAGGTTGAAGACCTCTCGGGCGGCATATCGCTTGAGACATCGGATGATCTCGCGTCGGGTCTTGCCCTCGTGGGTGCGGCGTTCGAAGTACGCCTGCGTGCGCGGGTCGTGGCGCAGGCGGGTGAACACGATGCGGTGGAGGGCTGCGTTCGCCTGGCGGTCGCCGCCGTAGTTGAGCCGACGCGTCCTGCGACGGCCGGAGGAGTACTCGATGGGACTGACTCCGCAAAGGGCAGCAAAGGACGCCTCGGTGTTCAGCCGCTCGGGATTGTCTCCCATGGTGATCAGCAAGGTGGCGGCGCTGTCCGGGCCGATGCCCACCGGTTCGAGCAGCTGTGGGGCGTGGTGTTCGACGAGTTGGGTCAGGCGTTGGTTCAGCTCGTTGACCTGCGCGGTGAGCTGTTCGATGCGCTCGGCGAGCATGCGCAGCGTCATGTGGGTGGCCTGGGTCACCGCTTCCTCGTCTCCCCCACTGCCGAGGCGTGCGCAGGTGCGGAACAGCTCGCGGTTGCCCAGGCTGGACAGCTGTTCCCGAAGTGTGGGGTCGGCGATGACCAGGACGGCTTTGAGCTGGTTGATCGCCTGGGTACGGGCCTTGACCGCGGAGTCCTTGGCGAGCTTGAAGATCCGGGCGCTGTGCACCGGTCCGTCGCCGGACTTGGCCCGGGCCCGGGCGCGGCCACTGAGCACAGCTCGAGCGGCGGCCTGAGCGTCGAGCGGGTCCGACTTCCCGAGCAGTCGGCGGGCTGACCGGTCGGGCCGATTCACTTCGAAGACCTGAACCTGCTGGGCCAGCAGATAGCGGGACAGGCCCGCGCCGAACGTGCCGGTACCCTCTACCCCCGCTCGACGCACCGTCCCCCGCTTACGGGCCCACACAAGCATCTGCCGGTAGCCGGCCGCCGTCGCCGGGAAGGACTCGGTTCCCAGAACCTTCCCCAGCGGGGAGATCACGGCGGCGACATGCACCTCGCCGTGCGTGTCCACGCCCAGGACGATCTCGCGCCGAACGGGCGGATCCGTGCTCGATGAGGTGCTGCGCTGTCGAGTCGTCACGATGGTTCGCCTCCCACATGCTGACGTGCTGGCTAGGGTGAATGGCACCGGCCTGCTGGGGCGGTCTGAACCGTGATGGCGCCTGAACTCGGCAAGGCCCCTATTGGGACACGCCCTGTGGCTCGGTGGCAGGCAGCATCCCGCAACGGCAGTCGACAGGTCCGTGACTGGACACTTCGGTCATAGATCTCACGAGTCAGACCTCCGCCCGGGACGGCACTACGCAACCGTGCCATCGATCCCGGCGCACCGGTACGTCCGACCACAACCGGATGGCTTTTCGCCCGAACCAATGCCCAACCTGGTCGAAGCAGGCTGATGATGAGTTGACTCCCGGCCCACTCGTGACCGGCCGTGGCGGACAGCCGTCCGGCCCGCCCTACGGTCGCCTTTCATCGAGCATCGCTCGGAGCATCGAACGAGCGTCACGGTCCGGCCTGCCCGCACTCCCACGGGCCGCGCTGAAAGGAAGCCTCCGCTGGACCGGTGATGTGTTCGCTCACTGGGACGCGGGCCGCCTGGTGCCATCGGCATGGGTGCGGGCCTCATCGAGGAGCTGACGGAGTCCGGCGAGGGTTGGCGCGGCGGCGGTGGCGAGGAGCGCAACGTCGTCGGCGAGGGGCGACAGCACGCAGTGCCCTCGTAGTGGGTCGCCGAGGAGCAGGGGTGCCGGTGGCGGGTCGAGGTCGGGGGTGACGAGGAGGAGTTGGCCTGTCGCGCGGTGGCGGCCCAGTACGGCGGGTCCGTCCCATGCGGGGGGCCCGCGGGCCGTAGACGGTCTGCTGGTCCAGGGTTGTACGGTCGGCGCGAAGCACGGTCAGCCGTGTGGCCACGTGGCCCGGGGATTCGGCGGAGCGTCCGAGGAGCTGTTCTTCGCGCAGGAGCAGGTGGGACGTCTTGCACCGGGTGCTCGGGTACGACCTGACCTTCATGGAACCCATAGCCGCGCGCAGCATCGACGGCCTCACCGAACGTCTCTCCCGCGCCCTGCACCCGGCATCCTGAACAGACAAGGCACCGCACACGGCCGAACGCTGAAGCTGTAACTCACGTGAACGGAGACAGATAGCAATGCGATGCCAATTCGACAGTATTTTTGGATGATTACTCTGCGTTTTGATCTTTCTTACGCATTCGTCCATGCTGACGCCGTGACCGTTTTGATTACGGGTGCCACCGGGTTCGTAGGTTCGCGTATCGCCCATGCCCTGCTGACGACGCGGGACCAGCGTGTGATCGCGTTGGGCCGGGGTGACCTTGTCGCCCTGCGGCGACGGGTCGTGGCGGCGGTCAGCGTGCACGGCGATATGGGCGCCGATGCGCTGCGGCGGCTGCAATGCGTCACGGGTGATGTGACGCTGCCGTGGTTGGGGTTGTCGCCCGGGATGCACACACGGCTGGCGGATCAGGTCGATGCCGTATGGCACTGTGCGGGCGACATCGCGCTGGCGGGTGAGCGGGACCGGCTCTTTCGGGTGAATGCCCACGGTACGGCCCAGGTGCTCGCCTTCGTCGACCGGACCCGGCCAGGCTGCCGCCTGGTGCACGTGAGCACGATGGCGGTTGCCGGGGACCGGCCCGCCGGTGTGGTGCGCGAAGACGACCTCACCGACGCTCATGGATTCGTGACGCATTACGACGCCTCCAAGTACGAGGCGGAGCAACTGGTCCACGGTTGGAGTGCTGGTCATGGCCGTCCGGCGGTGGTGCTGCGGCCCGGCGTCGTCGCCAGCGACCGACCGCTGCCGGAGACTGCGGCCGGGCACCCTCTGGCGCTGCTGGGGCGCATGATCGAGGCCGTTGCCAGCGGCGGGGCCCCCGGTATCCCGGCCCTTGCCGAACGTTCCTCCGGTGCACAAGTCCGGCTGAGGCTGGAGGCGTCTTCCTCCGCAACGTTCAACATCGTGCCGAGCGGCTACGCGACGGAAGCGATGGTCCGCATCGGACAGGACACACCTCATGAGCGTGCTGCGGTGCACACCTACCACATCGTGCATCACACGCCCACACGGCTGGCAGACCTGCTCAGCGCTTTCGAGGACCACTACCCCGGTCTTCGGCTGGAGTGTGCGGAGCGCTTTGATGACGCCACACCGGCCGAGCAGTACATCGCCACGCATCTCACCGGGTTCCTCAGCTACTGCCGTCTTCAACACACCTTCGACCGCACCCGTACCCTGACCGCCACCCCCGGCCTTCCCGAGCCCGCCCCACTCGGGGCACCGTTCCTCAAGCGGGCGCTCGGGTTCGAAACCCGCTCGGTCGGCAGCCCGGCCATGAGTGCCTCCTGACCCACCGCACTCGCACCGGCTCTGGAGGCTTGCTCCACACGTAAGCGCTCCGACTCGCCACCTCTCCGTCTCTGCTTGGAGCACCGTTGTCTCTGCGTACGTCCATGCTGCCCGAGGACGCCATTGCCGTAGTGGGTTCCGCCTGTCGGCTGCCCGGCGGGATTCATCATCTGGACGACCTGTGGGCCGCCCTGGCAACCGGCGCCGACCTGGTGACCGAGGTACCCCCGGACCGCTTCCCGGTCGCGGACTTCGTCGACTCCAGCCGCCGTCCGGGCCAGTCGTACACCGCGGCGGGTGGATTCCTCGACGACGTGTCCGGATTCGACACCTCCTTTTTCACCGGCATCTCGCCGAGGGAAGCGGCCCAGATGGACCCGCAGCAGCGGTTGCTGCTGGAGATGACTGTGGAAGCACTGGACGACGCCGGTGCCGTTGCCGCAGCACTGGAAGGCTCGGACACGGCGGTGTTCATCGGCTGCTCGAGCCGTGATTACGGCGAACTGCAGTCGGCCTCACCGGAGTCGGGGAACGCCTACACCATGTCGGGGATGGCGGGAGCCATCGTCGCGAACCGGTTGTCGCACTACTTCGACTGGCACGGGCAGAGCGTGACGGTCGACACCGCCTGTTCCTCCGCCCTGACCGCCGTGCACCAGGCATGCGAACACCTGCGGGGCGGGCACGCTCGCGTCGCCGTCGCGGGCGGTGTCACCGTCCTCCTCAACCCTCATATCTTCTCCGGCTTCTGCAACGCCTCCATGCTGTCGCCGACGGGCCGTTGCCGCCCCTTCTCCGCACAGGCCGATGGCTTCACCCGCGCGGAAGGCGGCGGACTGGTCCTGCTCAAGCGGCTGGCCGACGCCCGCGCCGACGGCGACCGCGTCCACGCGGTGATCGTTTCCAGCGGCGTGAATAACGACGGCCGTACTCCCGGCCTGGCGCTCCCCAGCAGCGCCGCGCAGGAGGCGCTGCTGCGCCAGGTGTACGAGAGGGCCGGGCTGGTGCCCGACGACGTCGCCTACCTGGAGGCACACGGTACCGGCACCCCGGCGGGGGACCCCCTGGAGGTCGAGGCGATCGGCCGGGCTCTGGGCGTCGGCCGCAACCGGGGCCCCCTTCCGATCGGGTCGGTGAAGAGCAACCTCGGTCATTCGGAAGCGGCCGCCGGCATGTCGGGGCTGTTCAAGGCCCTGCTGGTCCTCAAGCACCGCCGGATTCCACCGACCCTGCACGCCGGACGACTCAACCCCGCCATCCCCTTCGACGAGCTGAACGTGCGGCCGGTCACGCGGCTGGAACAGCTCGACGGGCCCGGCGCGGTCGTGGCCGGGGTGAACTCGTTCGGTTTTGGCGGCGCCAATGCCCACCTCGTCGTGGCCGTCTGTCCCTCCGACGATGTCGGGCCGAAGCCCAGGCCACGCGCAGTGCCGGTGGTGGTGTCCGCCCGGACGCCGGCCGCACTCGCGCAGGCGAGCCAGCGGATGGCGGAGCACCTCCAGTTCGCTGACGATGACCTCTACGACGTCGCCTACACCTCGACGCAGCGCCGCACCCGCCATGAGCACACCGCCTGCGTCTGGGCCGAGAATGCGTCACAGGCGGCCGAGGCCCTGCTGCAACTCGCGGGAGGCGAGCAGCCCGAAGCGGCCGCCGACGCCGTACGAGCCGCCCCCGGCCGGGTGGCGTTTGTCTTCGACGGCAACGGGTCGCAGTGGGCCGGCATGGGTGCCGACCTGCTGGACGAGCCGGTCTTCGCCTCCGCCATCGACGAGGTCGACGCGTGCCTGCGGCCTCATCTGAGCTGGTCGGTGCGTCAACGGCTCGCGGCCGGTTCACCGGATCTGGCGCACACCGAAATCGCTCAGCCATTGCTGTTCGCCGTGCAGGTGGGGCTCGTCCGGCTTTTGTCGGCACGGGGCATCGAGCCGGACGCGGTCGTCGGCCACAGCATCGGGGAGATCGCCGCGGCGTACGTCGCCGGCTGTCTCGATCTGGAGCAGGCGTGCCGTGTCGTGGCGGTGCGCAGCCGGGCGCAGGCGGCGACGGCCGGCAGTGGCCGTATGGCCGCGGTCGGCCTGAGCCGCGAGGAAGCCACCAAGGAGCTGGCGGCCTTCCACGGACGCCTTGAGATCGCCGGGGTCAACAGTCCCGGTGACGTCACCATCGCAGGAGACGCCGGCACGCTGGCGGAACTGGGCCGGCAGCTCACGGCTCGCGATGTGTTCTTCCGCGTCCTGGACCTCGACTACGCCTTCCACTCACGGCACATGGAGCCCGTGCGCGAGGAAGTCGCGGACCACCTGCGCACTCTGCGCCCGCGCCAGGGCCGCTTGATGTTCGCCTCCACGGTGACGGGCAGGCTGCTGACGGGGCAACGGCTCGACGCGGACTACTGGTGGCAGAACGTGCGGGAACCCGTGCTGTTCTCCGACGCCGTACGAGCGCTGGCCGGCGAGAACTGCACCCACTTCGTCGAAGTCGGCCCCCACCCCGTCCTGTCCACCTACCTGAAACGGCTGCTGCCCGGCCACGCCGGTGCACACACCACACTGCGCCGCGACACCCACGGCCCCACCGCACTGCGCCGCGCCACCGCCGCAATCATCGCCGCCGGAGCCCCCACCAGCGCACAGTGCTTCCCCCGGGCCGGCAAGGTCGTGTCCCTGCCCGGGTACCCGTGGCAGCGCGAGCGGCACTGGAGCGGAACGCCCGACTGGTGGGTCACCGTCCCCCAGGACAAAACCCTGGTGCATCCCCTGCTGGGCCGCCGGGCGGCTGTCGCAGAGCCCACCTGGCACCAGCAGCTCACCCGCACCCGGCTGCCCTGGCTGGCCGACCACCAGGTCGGGACGAACGTCGTCATGCCGGCGACCGCCTACCTGGAGGCCGCGCTGGCGGCGGGCCGCGCCGGACTGGGCACACGGTGTGAGGTCACCGACCTCGATGTGCTCAGGCCCATGACGCTGCCGCGCTCCGACGACCCGGCCTCGATGTCGATCCAGACGTCGCTGTCCGTCGAGGACGGCATCGTGCTCATCGCTTCCCGCACCGATGCCGCCGCGCAGTGGACACCGCACGCCCGAGGCCGCGTCCGCCGTCTCACCGTCCCCGCTCCGGCGCCGCTCGGTCACCGAGGCGACGGCACAGTGGTCGAGGCCGCCGTGCACTACGAGCACGCCGCCCGGGCGGGCCTGTCGTACGGCCCGGCGTTCCAGGTCCTGACCGGCCTGAACGTGTCCGACACGGAGGCCACCGCGACCTACCGCCTGCCCGCGCTGCCCACATCGGACGGCGCCGGCTTCGAGGCGCACCCGGTGATCTGCGACGGCGCGCTCCAAGCAGCCGCCCCGCTCCTCGCCCAGGTCGCCGGCGGCCGCATGTTCCTGCCCACCGCGATCGGGTCCGCCCGCGTTTGGCGGCGTCCCCCGGCAGACGGCCTGATCCACGTGACACTGCGCCACCTCACCGGGGTGGACGCCGTCGTCGATGTGACCGTGACCCAAGAGGACGGCACCATCGCCGTCCAACTGTCGGGCTGCCGCCTGCACGTCGTTTCCACCCGGGACGAGGTGCAGGAACTGGCGACCGTGCTGCGGTACGCGCCCCGCTCGGGCCGGTCCCAGGTCACGACTCCCGCGCCTTTGCCCGACCCGGCGCGCACAGTGGCCGCCACGGCCCCTGCTCGGGCCGCCTTCGAGGAGGAGCAGGCCGACGACTACCGCCGCTTCGCACCCATGGTGAAGACCACGGCCGGGCACTACGCAGCCGCCGCCTTCGGCGCTCTCCTACCGGGGAAGGACCACTTCCGGCTGCGCGACCTGCTGGAAGCGGGACTGCGACCGCACTACGTCCCCTACGCGCGCCTGCTGGCCGGGCTCGCGACCCGGGCCGGCCTCCTGGAGCACCTGCCCGCCCAGGCCACCGGAGAGGACAGCTGGCACCTCACCGGAGCGGAACCCGCCCCGGAAGCACACCTGCGACAGTGCGCGGAGCGCTTCCCCCAGTGGATCACCGCCATCGCCCTGTACTCCCGCTGCGGCACCCATCTGACCGACATCCTCACCGGCCGCACCGACGCCCGCGACGTGCTGTTCAACGAGGCCGACCGCCACCTGGTGGAAGCCTTCTACGCCGACACCCCGCAGATGCGCGCTCACAGCCATTACGCCCGCCTCGTCCTGGAGGAAGCGCTGCGCACCTGGCCGGCCGACCGTCCCCTGCGCACCCTGGAGGTCGGCGCCGGCACCGGCGGCCTGACCACAGCGCTACTCCCCGTGCTCCCCCGGCACCTGACCCGTTACACCTTCACCGACATCACGGCGGCCTTCTTCCCCCGCGCGCAAGCCCGGTTCGCTGACTACGACTTCCTGGACTTCCGCACGCTCGACCTCAACAGCGACTTGGCCGAACAAGGCTTCCAGCCCGGCTCCTTCGACCTGATCGTGGCCGCGAACGTGCTGCACGCCACCACGGACCTGCGCGCGACCTGCACACGCCTCGCCCAGTTGCTCGACACCGGCGGACAGCTGCTGGCAGTGGAGAGCCACGACGAGGAGATCCTCGGCCCCTGCTTCGGACTCCTGCCCGAGTACTGGTCCTTCACCGACGAGCAGCTACGCACCAGTCCCCTGCTACCACGAGCCGCGTGGGGACCTCTGCTCTCCGAGTGCGGTGTCGACGACGTCGTCGACACCGGAAGCGGCCACACCGAAACCGCGGAGGACTACTGCCTGCTCCTCGCCCGCAGGCGCACCTCACCGGCGGCCCACGCGCACAACGAACCACCGGTCACCGACGCGCCGGCTCTCCGGACCGGCGAGCCCTGGACGATCGTCACCGACGCCGCCGGCAGGCCCCTGGGCACCGCCTTGACCACGGCCCTCACAGCCGCCGGAGCCGATGCCACCCTCGCCTCCGTGCCCGGCACAACGGACAGGTGGCCCGAATCGCTCACCGACCAGGCGTCGCCACGCATCGTGCTGCTCCTCGGCCCCGACCAACAGCAAGACGACGCCGACGTCATCACCAAGGCCGCTGGTGCCGTGAAAGCCGCGGCAGCCACGGTCGCCGCAGCGGGCCAGGCCGACCCCGAGCTGTGGCTGGTCACCCCGCCGACCGGTCTGCACCCCGTTCCCGCAGACACCGGCGCCAGCCCATGGGCCGCGGCGGTATGGGGCATCGGCCGGGTTATCGCCAACGAGCACCCCACCGTGACCGTACGCCGTATCAGCCTCTCCCCTTGCCGCGATCACACATCCGACGCCGCACGACTCCTCGCCGAACTCCTCGAACCGGGTGAGGACGACGAAGTGGTACTGGAGGCCCAAGGGCGCTTCACCCCTCGCGTGCGAGTCCTGCCTACCGCCACCCGTCAGGCAGGTCCCCACGACGCCTACCGGCTGAAGCTGAGCCGTCCCGGGCGGGGCCACCAGCTGACCTGGGCGCCGCACGCGGCGGAACGCCCCGGCGCGGGCGAGGTGGTCGTGGGCGTCAAGGCCGCCGCACTCAACTACCGCGACGTGATGCTCGCCGAAGGCATGCTGCCACCCGGCGCCGAGCCGGCCACTCCCACCGGACCACTCCTCGGCCTGGAGTGCGCCGGCGTCATCACCGCCGTCGGACCGGACGTCACCGACTGGTCGGTGGGCGACCGCGTGTTCGCCTTCGCCCACGGCGCCTTCGCCTCCCACGTGCGCGTACGCACCCAACAGGCCGGCCGGATCCCCGACCACATGACCTTCGAGCAGGCGGCGACCCTGCCCGCCGTCCACCTCACCGTCCAGCACAGCCTGGAAACGCTCGCCCGTCTGCGGGCCGGTGACACGGTGCTGGTGCACGGCGGCGCCGGGGGCATCGGTCTGGCCGCCCTGATGTACGCCCGCAACGTCGGCGCCCGCGTGATCGCCACCGCGGGCACCCCGGCCAAGCGTGACCTGCTGCATGCCCTGGGCGCCGACGCGGTCTGCAACTCCCGCGACCTCTCCTTCGGCCACCGGGTGCGTGAACTGACCAACGGTCAGGGCGTCGACGTCGTCCTGAACTCCCTAGCTGGCGAAGCCATCGCGCGCAGCCTCGAATGCCTGAAGCCCGGCGGCCGGTTCATCGAGCTGGGCAAGCGCGACATCTACGCCAACTCCCCGCTGCTCCTGCGCCCCTTCCGGGACAACCTGGCCTACTTCGGCGTCGACATCACCCGGCTCATCGCGGACGCCCCCGCACAGGCCGCGGCCGCCTTTCGCACGCTCACAGACCGCGTCACCGACGGCACCTACCGGCCCCTGCCCCACCAGAGCTACCCGGCATCCCGCATCCGTGACGCTTTCAGCGCACTGCGCCACTCCCGCCATCTGGGCAAGGTCGTGGTCTCCTTCACCGACAGCCTGCCCATCGCCGTAGAAGACCCGCGTCCGGTGCCGCACCTCGACGCCGACGCGACCTACCTGGTGACCGGCGGGCTGAGCGGGCTGGGCGCGACGACCGCCCGCCATCTGGTCACCCGGGGCGCCCGCCACCTGGCCCTCGTCTCCCGCCGCGGCGCCAAGGCTCCGGAAGCCGCGGGCCTGCTCGCCGACCTCGAACGCGCCGGCGTGACCACCCAGGTGCACGCGGCGGACATCACCGAGCGCGAGGCCGTCCGGGCGGTCATCACGGAAGCGGACCGGCGCGGCCGTCCGGTGCGCGGCATCGTGCACGCCGCCATGCACCTGGACGACGCCCCGCTGACCGACCTCACCGCCAAGCGTTTCGCCGCCGTCCTGGCGCCCAAGGTGCGCGGCTCCGAGGTCCTTCACGCGCTCACCGAGGACCGTGACCTCGACTTCTTCGTCACCTACTCCTCCGTCGCCGCTCTGGTCGGCAACCAGCACCAGGCGCCCTACGCGGCCGCCAACCTGTACATGGAAGCGCTGATGCGCTCACGGCGCGACCGGGGCCGGCCGGGTCTCTCACTGGCCTGGGGCGGCATCTCCGAGACCGGATACGTCGCGCGGACGAACATGACCGAGACCATCACCCGTTCCGGCATCGGGCTGATCACTCCGGCCATGGCCCTGACCGCACTCGACCGGCATCTGAGCCGTTCCGAGGGTCATGCAGCCGTCGGCGTCATGGACTGGGAACGCCTCACGCACCTGCTCCCGGCGCTCACCGTGCCCAGGTTCTCCGCTCAACTGGGCCACCAGGGCAGCCGGGTACAACGTGCCCAAGCCCATGACCTGCGCCAGCGTCTCAAGGCCGCCGAAGGTGACCAGGCTCGCCTCGAACTGATCACCGGGACACTCGTCGAAGCCACCGCGCACATCCTGCAAACCACCCCGGACCGCGTGGACCCTTCCGCCAACCTGGTCGACCTCGGGCTGGACTCGCTGATGGGCGCCGAGCTGAAAGTGGCCCTGGAGCAGACCTTCGGTTGCGAACTGTCCCTCATGGAGCTGATGGCCGCAGCGACCATCGACGGCATCGCTCACCGCATCCATCGCGTCATGCACAAGTAGCGGCACCGTCGGCTCAGGCCCTGGACCGCAGCACTCGCGCCCCGCTACGACGTCTGCACGGAGTAGTGCCGGGTCGCGGGTGCTGCACCAGAGGCGGACGGACGCCTCTGCGGTCAGAGGCCGCCGCGCTTGGCAGGGAAGGCGGTCAGCCTGCCCACGACGGTGTCCGGGTCGTATGTCCTCACCAGATCAACGGGCTCGACGAGTTCGTAGAGATCGCCCCGGGGCGGGAACATCGACCAGGAGGAACGTCCCAACAGTCACCAGGGCGAGCTGGGGATCAAGGCAGGTCATTGCCGTCAGGACGGCCAGGACGCCGAAGGCGGCCGCCGGGACGTGCACCAGACCGCTCTCCAGCGCCGCCCGGACGTCGGCGAGGGGCAGACGCAGCGTGTGGTGGGCGACCCGCGCCCGTAGGCCCCGCGCGACGCCCTCCCCCGCGCGGGCCTGCATCCAGGCGCAGCCGGCCTGAGCGGCGGACGCCGCCAGCGTCAGACAGGTCAGGGCGGTGAGGGCGCCGGCGACCGGTTCGCGTCGGACGAGTGCGGTCACCACCGCGCTGATCGTCCACGGCAGGGCGAGGAGGCTGCCACCGACCGGCTTCAGGCCGCTGGTGGGTGGTGTCCGGTGACCGCCCGGAGCGCAAGGCCCCTTGCTACTCAAGGCCATTGATGACACCGGGCGGCGTCTCGCCGCCCCGAACCGTTCCGCACGTCACGAGGCGCGGTTCACTCGACTGCCCGCCTCCTCACCCGTTCGTGTGGCCGTTCCGAATCCTCACTGTCCGGCGCTCTGTCACCGTCGCGGTGGGAGAACGGGCTGGCCGGAGCGCGCCGGCGAGTGGCGGGGGTCCACCAGTTCGCCCGGCCAGCCAGCTGCATCACCGCCGGGACGAGGACACCCCGGACGACGGTGGCGTCGAGGATGACGATGGCGGCCATGGTCGCGCCGAGAACCACCAGCAGACGCACCTGGGACGCCATCAGCGCGCCCATGCTGACGGCCACCACCAGCGCCGCGGCGGTGAACAGCCGACCGGTGTGTTCGATGCCGAACACGATGGAAGCCGTGTTCCGGCGCGTACGCCGCCACTCCTCCACCATGCGGGAGACGAGGAACACCTCGTAGTCCACGCAGAGTCCGAACGCCAGGGCGGCGGCCAGCAACGGCATGGTGATCTCCAGGGCGGCCTCACCACCGCCCGCGGGCGGCCCCAGGAGCTGCCACCGCTGGAAAAGCAGCACCATCAGCCCCAGCGCCGCGCCGATGCTCAGTCCCCCCAGGGCGGCGGCCTTCAGCGCGATCAGCAGACTCCTGGTGAAGGCGAGCAGCATGATGAACACCCCGCCGAGTGTCAGGGCCGCCCACCAGCCGCACGCGGCGGTCACCGCCCGCCTGGTGTCGGCGAGATGGACGGCGGTTCCGGCGACCTGTGCCGGGCCCGGCGCCGGCGTGCCGCGGACGGCGTCGACCAGCCTCGCGGTCGCACGGGACTGCACGGGTTCCGCCGCGAACGCCACCACCAGTGTTCCGCGCTTCGCGGACGCCGTGGTGTGCCGGGCTTCGGCGAGCCTCCCGCCGGTGTAGTCCCCCGCGGCGGTGCTCACCCGCGTCGTGCCGGGGAGCGTCGAGAGGTGCCGTGCGTAGGCGTCCAGACCGGCCGCCTCGGCCACCGGGTCCGTGCGGGGCAGCACCACCGTCAGTTGTCGGTCGGGCGGGTAGGGGAAGTCGCGGCGGACAGCCTCTGCGGCGGCTCGCGCCTCGGCTTGGGGCGGGAGGATGGTCTCGTCCATCAGAGCCGGCCGAAGTCCGAGGACCGGCGTCGCCAGTCCCAGGAGCAGCGCGGAACCGGCCAGGGCCCACAGCACGGGCCGCCTGGTGACGGTGACGGCGACCTGCCGCCAGGCCGGGCTGACCGATGCCCCGGTGACGGACCGGAGCCGGCGCCAGCGCCGGGGCGCGATGAGCCCGTCGATGCGCTCGCCCAGTACGGCCACCAGTGCGGGCAGCAGGAACACGGTGCCTACCGCGCAGAACGCGACGACGATCAGCGAAGCGATCGCGAGCGACCGGATGAGCCCCAACGGGAACACCAGCAGCGCCGCCATGCACCACGCCATGGTGAGGGCGCAGCAGACCACCGCCCGTCCGGTGGTAGACATCGCTCGCCCGACCGCCTCCTCCGCGGCCAGTCCACGCGCGCGCTCCTCTCGGTAGCGGGAGAGCGTGAACAGGGCGTAGTCGACGGCCAGACCGAAGCCGAGGGCGCAACTGAGGTTGACCGCGAAGACCGTCACCGGCGTCAGCCGGGTCACGACCGACAGCACGGCCAGGGCTCCGGACGCCGCGGCCGCCCCGATCACCACGGGCACGAGCGTGGCACCGAGAGAGCCGAAGGCCAGCACCAGCACCAGGAGAACCACGGGCAGGTTGAACAGCTCCGAGTGCAACAGATCGCGTTGCGCCTGCTCGGTGGCGGTGACGTTCACCCAGGCCGGGCCGCTCACGGACAGCCTCAACCCCGGAGCGGCGGCCCGCAGGACCGGCACCAGGCTGCGGGCCGTGCGGGCGGCATCAGAGTCGCTGCCCTTGAGGTCGATGCGCAGCAACGCGCCACGCCCGTCCGCGGTGCGCAACGGGCCCAACCCGGTGCTCCAGTACGACAGCGCGACCTCGACTCCCGGTGCGTGTGCGGCCAGTTCGGTCACCCGGCGGCCCTGCTCCGCCACACCGGGCGAGTCGACCGACCGGCCGGGCCGGGCGTACAAGACGAGATCGGGAGTGCTCGCGGCGAACGGTCGCGCGGCGTCCTCGGCCCGCCAGGCGGCCGTACCTTCCGCGTTGTAGCCCCCGTTGGACCACCGGCCGCCCATGCTCACGCCCAGCACGGCGCACAGCGCAAGCAGGCAGGCCGCAGAACCGAGTACCCACCAGCAACGGCGGAACGACCACCGTGCCACTGCGTCGAGCAGGCCGGCCGCTCGCCCGACGGCGGCACGAGCCCTCGGGACCACGGTCTCCTGGGGAACGGCAACTCCCGCCGACTTGTCGGGCATCAGGCACGCTGTCCCTTCGGGTGGCCAGTACATGACGGGGGCTGTCTCCTGCACCCCGGGGCGTCTGCCCAACGCCCGGCCGAGGTGACGGACACGGTTCCTCACCCGTGCGTGTGCCGGTGACATGACACTCTGCGCCGCTCCCTGAAGACGGGGCGGCTGGAGAGAAGGGGGAGCCGAAAGGCGTGAAGCCCCAAGCCACTTCCCGCGAAGCGCCCCCCAGCACTTCCAGAGAGGGCACACCATGCCGACTGCACTCGTCTCCGGAGCCAGCACCGGAATCGGCCGGGCGCCGGCCCGCGCTCTGGCCAGCGCGGCCCGTCCACCGGCGCATCTTCACGCCCCGGCCGGATGCCTACCAACGCCCGGCTCCGTTCCTGACAGGCGCGGTGGGGGCGGCGCGGCCGGCTGAGAGGCAGGCGTCCGCACGCGCTTGGCGTAAGGCGGCGGGTGGGGGTCAGAACTCCGAGTAGCCCGAGGAGGCTGTGGCGTAGCCGGAGAAAAGATCCCTGTAGTGGATGTTGGTGGCAAGCAGTTCTTCGTGGCTGCCGTTGACAACTGTTCCGTCCTCTCCGATCAGAACGACGTGCCGCGCGTTGTGGACGATGGACGGTCGGTGGCTGGCGACGATGACGCAGCGAGTTGCCGAGAAGTCGACGAGGGCTTGGACAATGCGGCCTTCGCTAATGCCGTCCAGGTGGGAGTTCGGTTCGTCGAGGAGGACGATGTCGCCGTCAGTGAGGAGAGCACGGGCCACGGCCAGGCGCTGGCGTTGACCGCCGGAAAGGTCGTGTGCGCGGCCGAGGGGGGTGCCGAGGGTTCTGGGGAGGCACAGGACGGCCTCGCGCAGACCGACCTTCTCCAGCGCGTCCAGCAGCGTTTCGTCGCTGACCGGTCCCTCGAGGCCGAGGTGGAGGTTCTCACGGAGGGTGCCCTCTATCAGCGTGGCGTGCTGGTCGACGTAGGTGGTGCGCCGACGTAGCTCGCTGAGAGGCCAGCTGTCCACGGGGCGTCCCAGCACACGGATCTCACCTTGATCGGCCAGCGCGAGGCGGTTGATCAAAGTGAGCACTGTGGACTTCCCGGTGCCTGAGGGGCCGACGAGGGCGGTCAGGCCGGTTGCGGGAGCGTGAAAGCTCGCACGGTCCAGGACCGGGCTGCCTCCGGGATGGCGGAAGGTCACGTGGTCGAACGTCACGGCTTCAGCTTCACTGCAGGTCGATTGCAGGCTGGACGGGGTGGCGTTGTCCGTTTCCACGGTGATCGTGAAGAGGTCACGGAAACGGCCTTGCGCAGCCAGCCCCGCCTGCACGTGGCCGATGCCCAGGGCGACGATGGCCAGGGGGGAGGTGAGGTGTAGCAGGTAGAGGAAGAAGCCGCTGAAAGAGGCTAGAGAGAGCACCCCTCGCGTGATCTGCTGCCCTGCTACCAGGGCAACGGCCAGCACCGCGATCTGCTGGCCGACGCTCACCACCGGGCCGATGAGGCACTGGAGTCGCGAGACAGGGAGACATGCGGAGCGCACGTCGGCCGCGGCGTGTCCGAGTTTCCGTGCGGCTGCGGCTTCGTAGCGGCACGCCTTGACGGTGACGAGCGCGGTGAGGTGGGCGGTGAGACCTTGGGCGAGTTGTCCGAGGGCGCGCTGCTGCGCGTCCGCGAGGTGTTTCATGCGAGCCGTCATCAGGGCGATACAGGCGCCGGCCAGACTGAAGGCGCCGACGGCGACCAAGGTGAGGACTGGGTCGATGACGGCCATGGCGGTGAGCGTGGCTGCGGTGGTGGTCAGCGCCACCGGGAGATGAACGAGACCGGTTTCGATGAGTATGCGCAGCGCCACGGCGTCAGAGGTGACCCTGGCGGTGAGAGCGCCGGTGCCCTCGTCGCGGACGGCATGCAATGGCAGCCGCAGCAGGTGGTCCATGGCCTGGCAGCGCAGTCGTAGTACGGCGAGTTCGCCGATTCCGGCCAGCAGCCATCCGGTGAGGGCTTGGAATCCGGCTGCGCACAGGACAGCAGTGCTCATGCACAGGGCGGCACGGGTGATCGGCTGATGGTGGGTGAGGGCGTCCGTCACGACCATGGCCAGCCATGGCACGGTCAGGTCGGCGGCGGACGCGAAGAGAGACAAGACGGCGGCCAAGGCGAGCAGCACCCGATTGCCACGCAAGAGGTCACGGCCGAGGTGCACTCCGGGCACCGTGGTGCCCATGCCGCCCCACCGGGCGGGACTGAGGGGCGCATCGACGTGGGTGTGAGCCGTCCCAAGGGTCATGCCGCGGGGTCCTCGGTGCATGGGGCATCGGGCGGGGCAAGGGCCGACCGAGCGCGGCCGAGGTCCCAGCTGAATGCGGACGTCAGCGTGCGGGGCAGGTGCCGCAACCCCCAGGCACAGGCCCTGTAGCGGCGGGTGGGGATGCTGACCAGGCGGCCTCTGGCGAGGTCGCGCATGGCGGCGGTGACGACCTGCTCGCTGTTCAGCCACATCCACGAGGGCAGGTGGCCGACCTCCAGCCCCGCCCGCTGGTGGAATGCCGTGCGGATGTAGCCGGGCAGCAGGGCCATGATGCGTACCCCGCTGTCTCGCACCGGCGCGGAGCGGGCGATGGACTCGGTGAAAGCCAGCACCCATGACTTGCTGGCGGGGTAGGTGCTGGCCAGCCAGGTCGGACCGTAGGCGGCGACGGACGCGACGTTGACGACGGCGCCGTCGCCGCGCTGCATCATGGCGGGCAGGACGGCCTGTGTCGTGCGCAGCACAGACCCGATGTTCAGCTGCAGGAGAGCCTCTTCGGCACCGGAGTCACTGGCGGGAAAGGCCGCGGCGACCGCCATGCCGGCGTTGTTGACCAGCAGGTCCGGGACGGTCCGGGCCAGACTTTCCGTGAGCCTGCTGCTGCCGGGGGCGGTGGCCAGGTCGGCGGCCACGGTGGTAATCCGCCGCCCGGGGCTTCGCAGCAGGTCGGCCGTACTCTCCAGATCGCGCTCGGTACGGGCGACCAGCGTCAGGTCGTAACCGGCCCCGGCCAGGTGTACGGCGAAGGCCAGTCCGAGGCCCGAGGTGGCTCCGGTAATCACCGCGCTCGGCATGACGGCCCTCCGCTGCGCGGGGAAGGGGGACGTCCGCTCACCGCGGCTGCGGGACGTCGTCGGGCGTGAACTGCACCGCCGTGCCGTACTGGTCGAGCAGGCCCTGGAAAGGCTGGGAAGGCAGGCCGGGCTTCCACAGTTCGACGGCCATCTCCCCGTGGTACAGCAAGGGCCACCGCACGTAGACCCGCGGGTCCGCGGGGTCGTTGATGGCGTGTGACCGGCGGACCGTGTTGCGTGCGATCTCTACGGTCAGGTCGGTGCCGCAGCCGAACCCGTAAGGAAACTGCTCACGGTCGGCTTCCACGGTCTCGATCACTGTGTCATCGCTGGAGGTGACGCCGACGTGGGCGTGAATACCGGCGCGGACCAGGGGAAGCTCGCGTTCACCGTTCGGGTCCGGGACCCATGTGCCGGCCATGTCTTTGGTGACACGGACGGTGGGGCAAGCCTCCATCAGGGCACAGATCTCCCATGTCTCCACCGACGGCTGCATCGGCAGCGTGCCGCTCGGCGCCAGGACGCGCAGACGCCGTCCACCGGCCAGACGCGGCTCGACGGCCACGACCTGCTCACGGGTCAATGCCCGCTTGTCGACGTCCCAGGAGCCCGAGGCACTGACCACCAAGCAATCGAGGTCGGGGTCGAAGGCGAAGAGCATGCCCTCGCTGAAGCCGCGCACCCCCATGTAGATCTCGTACATGTCGGCCAGTTGGTCGGAAACGAAGTCGGACACCTTCAACGGCGGCGACAGCAGACCCAGTTCACCCATCCGACGGCCCGCACCGGCCAGTTGCTCGGGGGCGGTGGCGGCCTGCCACGCCTCGGCCGTGATGGCGTCGCGGGCGGTGTCGTAGTCGTCGGCGACCTGCTGGGCGCAGGCTGCGGTGACGAGCCGGTCCCGCATGCGGTCGGCGATGTCGTCCATCTCGGTGGGGTGGCCGCCCTCCATGGTGCACAGAGTCACCTCCGCCACCCGGCCGGGAGCGTCCCCGCGGGACACGAACAAAACCTTGGCCGCGCCCAGTCGGCCCATGGCGGTGCGAGCGGTGGCGACGGCTTCGGCGTGGGGCAGGGTGCTGAGCCGTTCAGGCACCTCGACCACGGCGACGACGTGGCGCGGGTTGCGGCGCAGACCATGGCGCTGGCGCAGCATCGCGCTCAGTGGCGGGTAGTTCTCGGGGATCCGCTCCCGCAGTGGCTGCGGCCCTTCTGGGATCTGCCCGCACATGAGCATCAGGTCGACGTCACCGTGGGAACGGTCGAAGACGGAGTGGCCCTGGAACTCGAAAGCGGCGACCAGACGGTCGAGGAAGGCTCGTAGCGCCTGATGGTCGACCGGCACCTCTCCGATGACCTGCACCGTGCATGGGCGCCACCAGCCGCATGCGGTCAGGTCGGTGCTGACGGTCGGTGGGGCAACCGGTGAACTACTCATGGCATGCCTTCCAGATACGTCGTCGAGGCCGCGTCGAGGTGGGCTTTCGTGGGCGGGGCTGTGGCCGGCGGCGCGGGAAATGCGACGGGGACAGAGATCCGGCTGCCCGTGTCGTGCAGGTGGCGGATCCTGCGGGGGGACCAGCACGGCGGTGACCCTACCGGCGCTCTGGCGAACGGTGGCTCACCGTCACCCTTGCGGTAGCAGACGCTCGGCGGACTGACGCCACCTCCTCACCCGATCGTGAATATCCGCAGGTGGGAGCCAGCAGAGGCACTCCTCAGTTCGCCCGCAGTGGTGAACGCATCGAGGCCGTCGTCGCAATTCCGACTGGTACGAATGCCTCCGAAACACCCGAACGTGGCTCGTCGTGTTCCCACGTATGCAGTAACGCGTGGAGGGGACCGTTCCCTCACTCCCTAAGATCGCGGAGGCTCGGCGACGAACACACCGCCGGCTCCGATCGCATGCAGCTCGCCGCTGCTTCCCACTCATTTGTGCAGGAGAACTCCGTGGCTGTGGCCCCCGCATACCCCGACAGCCAGGCCGTGGCGATCGTGGGCGTCTCGTGCCGAATGCCAGGCGGCGTCTCGGGTCTGGACGACCTTTGGGAAGCGTTGCACGCGGGACGCGACCTAGTCGGCGAGGTACCGCCCGACCGTTTCGACGCCGAAAGGTTCGTCGACGTTGAACGGCGCAGGAACAACAAGAGCTACACGGCAGCGGGCGGCTTTCTCCAGGACGTGACCGGTTTCGACAACACCTACTTCCAGCGGGTGTCACCGCGCGAGGCCGCGCGCATGGACCCGCAGCACCGGCTGCTGCTGGAGATGGCGGTCGAGGCCCTGGACGATGCCGGCATCGACCAGGCCGCCACCGCGGGCTCCGACACGGCGGTGTTCGTCGGTATGTCGAGTCACGACTACGCCGACCTGCAGTCCACCGGCGGCGACGCACCCAACGCGTACACGATGGTCGGCCTTGCCGCCACCAACGCGGCCAACCGCATCTCGCACCTGCTCGATTGGCACGGGCCGAGCATGACGGTGGACACCGCTTGCTCATCGGCCCTGACCGCCTTGCACCAGGCGTGCGAGACGCTGCTGACGGGCCGGGCCCGTATGGCGCTGGCAGGAGGAGTAAGCGTCCTGCTCAGCCCGTTCGGCTTCACCGGCTTCTCGGCCGCCTCCATGCTGTCGCCGACCGGCCGCTGCCGCGTCTTCTCGGCCGAAGCCGACGGCTACGTACGCGCGGAAGGCGGAGGCGTCGTGGCGCTCAAGCTCCTGTCCGACGCGCTCAAGGATCGCGACCGCGTCCACGGGGTGATCCTGGCGAGTGGCGTCAACAGTGACGGCAGCACCACCGGGCTGGCACTTCCCAGTGCGCGGGCGCAGGCGGCACTGCTCGAACAGGTCTACGCCCGAGCCGGCGTGAGCGCCGACGACCTCTCCTACCTGGAGGCCCACGGCACCGGTACACCGGTGGGCGACCCGATCGAGTGCGACGCCATCGGCCGCGCTCTCGGCGCCCACCGCACCGTCGGGCCGCTGCCGATCGGATCGGTCAAGAGCAACACCGGTCACCTGGAGGCCGCCTCCGGTATGGCCGGACTGATGAAAGCACTGCTCGTCCTGCGGCACCGTCGCATCCCGCCGACCCTGCACGCGCAGCCGCTGAGCCCGCACATCGACTTCGAGGGCTGGCGACTCGACCCGTGCACCGAGGCCAGGTCGCTGCCCGGGCAGCGACCGGTGGTCGGTGTCAACTCCTTCGGCTTCGGCGGTTCCAACGCGCACGTCGTGCTCACCGGCGCGCCGACGGCTCCCGCCACCCCCGACCACAGTGAGCAACCCCCAGGACTGCTGCCAGTGGTGGTCTCGGCGTGCACCCCCGAGGCACTGGAGGCAGCGGCCACTCGCATGGGCCGGCGGCTGCTCGGGGAAACCCCTGAGGGCTTCTATGACGCGGCGTGGACGGCCGTACACCGTCGTACCCTGCACCCCCATCGGGCGGTGGTCCTGGCGCGCGACGCCCGGCAGGCAGCCGAAGCGCTGGAGGCCGTCGGTCAAGGGGCACTGCCCCTGCCCGCCGGCACCGCCACAGGGCAAGCGGTGGCAGACGGCCGTGTGGTGTTCGCCTTCGGCGGCAACGGCTCCCAATGGGCCGGCATGGGCGCGGACCTGCTGAGCGAGGAACACGTCTTCAGGGACGCACTCGACCGGGTCGACGACGCACTCCGACCTCACCTGGGCTGGTCGGTACGCGAGGAGATGGCGGCGGCGGACCCGGGGCGTATCGAGGCCACCGAGATCGCCCAGCCGCTGCTGTTCGCCTTCCAGATCGGTCTGGTGGAACTGCTCAAGTCCCGGGGCATCCGACCGGCCGCCGTCCTGGGCCACAGCGTCGGCGAGATCGCCGCCGCCCACGTCGCCGGTGCTCTCGACCTGCCTGCTGCCGCCCGGGTGGTCGCCGAGCGCAGCCGAGCCCAGGCAGTCACACGTGGCCGGGGCCGGATGGCCGCCGTCGGCCTGTCCGCAGAGGAAGCGGCCAAGGAACTCGCTCCCTACGCCGGCACGCTGGAGATCGCCGCCGTCAACGGCGATCAGGACGTCACCATCTGCGGTCCCGAGGAACAACTCCGAGCCCTGGGCGCCGACCTGGACGTGCGCGCGGTCTTCTTCCGCATGCTGGAGCTGGACTACGCCTTCCACAGCCAAGCCATGGACCCCGTACGGGACGGCCTGCTCCAGTCGTTGGACGGGCTGCGTCCCGACAGCGCCGCTCTGCCGTTTGTCTCGACGGTCACCGGCGCGGTCTGCCCGGGTGAGGAGCTGGAAGCCCACTATTGGTGGCGCAACGTCCGCGAGCCCGTTCTGTTCGGGCCGGCCCTGCGTACGTTGCTCGATGACGGCTACGACATCTTCGTCGACATCGGCCCCCACCCCGTCCTTCGGCCCTACCTGCGCAAGGCGACCAAGGAGCTTGAACGCCCAGTGCTCGTGACAGCCACCTGTGCCCGAGCCGTGCCGGGGCCGGCCGCCGTCGACACCGCGGTGGCACAGGTACTGGCCGCCGGGGCCCTGACCCATGGAGACGCCTTCTTCCCACGGCCCGGACGCATGAGCGACTTGCCGGCGTACCCCTGGCAGCGAGAGCGGCGCTGGCACGGTGACCCGCAGTGGTGGCTGCGCGTCGCCGGCGAGACCTCCCCCGTTCAGCACCCCTTGCTGGGGGCACGCGTCTCCGTCGAGCAGCCGGCCTGGTCCAACCTGGTGGAACCCTCCCGATTGCCGTGGCTGGCCGACCACCAGGTCGCAGGCGCCGTGGTCATGCCCGCCGCCGCCTATCTGGAGATGGCCCTTGCCGCGGGAGGACTCGTCCACGACGCCCCGGTCGAGGTGAACCATCTCCTCATCACCCGTGCCCTGGACCTGCCGTGGGACGACGACACCGCCGACGTCCGCGTACAGGTCTCCCTCAGCGAAGGCGACCAGGCCCTGACGATCGCCGCGCGTACCGGCGACGACCGTCCTTGGCAGCAGTACGCTCGTGCCCGCGTCCGGCGCCTGCTGGCTGCCGCGCCGCCCTCCGTCGACCTCGCCGACCTGCGCTCGCGCCTGCACACCCACCTGGAGGTCACCGATCACTACGCCCGTACCCGGCGCGCCGGCCTCGTGTACGGTCCGGCCTTCCAGGTCCTCACCGAGCTGCGCCGGGGTGAGGAGGAAGCCCTTGCTTCCTACGCCCTGGACGAAGCTGCGGACGGCTACCACGTCCACCCGGCCCTGCTGGACGGCGCGCTCCAGGCGGGCGGCTGCCTGACCGGCGTCGACGGCGAGTACCTGCCGTTCCTGCCGGTCGCCGTCGAAACCCTGCGCCTGTGGCGCACCCCGCCGCGAACCGGCCTGGTCCACGTACGTCTGCGGGACGGCAACCCGCAGGAGACCTGCTGGGACATCACCTTGTCCGACACCGACGGCCAGGTCTGCCTCCAGCTCACCGGCTGCCGGCTGCGTCGCATGGGCCACACTCCCACCGAGCCCGTGCAGCACCTCGTCAACGTGCTCCGTGCCGCGCCGGGGGCCGTCGCCCCGGCAGGAGCCGCCCCCCTGCCCTCACCCACCAACCTGGTGCAGGCGTGTCTGCCCTACCGCGACGGTCTGGAGCGGACCTGGCGCGAGGAAGGGCATGACATCGGGCTGCAGCGTCTGCGCGAGTGCTGCTCGCTCCTCATCGCCGACGCGTTCGCCCAGCTCCTGCCCGCCGACCAGACCGAGTTCGACGTCAGTGACCTGGTAGCCGGAGGTATGCTGCCCCGGCACACCCGCTTGGCCGAACTGCTCGCCCACGCCACCCGCGGCTTGCTGCGTCAGACCCAGCAAGCCGCGGAAGGCCGCTCCGCACGCTGGCGTCTGCCCGACACCGACGGCCCCCCGCCACTGGAGCTGTTCCAGCAACTCGTCGACGACTTCCCCCAGCACGCCGTGGAGACGTCCCTGTTCGGCCGCTGCTGCCTCCACCTGGCCGATGTACTGCGCGGCAAGCACGATCCGCTGACTCTGCTCTTCGACGAACCCGACCGCCATCTGATCGAGTACTTCTACAGCGACGCCGTCCAGCCCCGCTTCCACAACCAGCTGCTGCTCGCCCTGGTGCGCGAGCAGGTCCGCGCGTGGCCCGAGGACCGGCCGCTGCGCGTCCTGGAGGTCGGGGCAGGCACCGGCAGCAGCACGGCCCTGCTCCTGCCCCACCTGCCGCCGGAACGCACCGCGTACAGCTTCACCGATGTGTCCGCCGGTTTCTTCCCCTCTGCCAAGGCCCGCTTCGCGGACTTCGACTTCGTCGACTACCAGTGCCTGGACCTGAACCAGGACCCGGCCGAGCAGGGCTTCGCCGCGGCATCCTTCGATGTGGTGATCGCCACCAACGTCCTGCACGCCACCCGGGACCTGCGCGCGACCCTGGCTCGCATCACCCACCTCCTCGCCGACGGTGGGCAGCTTCTCGCCCACGAGACCCACGAGCCCGGTCTCCTGGCCCCCTGCTTCGGCACGCTCGAGGGTTTCTGGGACTTCACCGACGCCCCGCTGCGATCGGACTCTCCTCTGCTGCCGGGTGATGCCTGGCAGCCGCTGCTGCACGAATGCGGCTTCGACGAGGTCGCCCAACTCGGACACGACCGGGCCCGACCGGAACTCGAGTACTCGGTGCTCTGCGCCCGCCGCGCGGCACGCACCACCGTCGCCGTCCCTGCCACGCCCCAAGCCCCTCCGGAAACACGCTGGCTGCTGGCCGGAGAAGCCCCCGACAGCCGCCTGGTCCGGGACCTCGCCGACATCCTCATCCGCGCGGGCGCCGACGTCCAAGTCACCGGTCTCGCCCAGACGCCTCGGCACTGGGCGCAGGTTTCGGCTGAGCAGCAACTCCCGACCACAGTACTGGTCTTCGACGCTGACGACGTCGACGACAGTCCAGCCGATGTCTGCGACCGAGCGGCCGCCCGGCTCGGTGTGTTGCGGGAACTCGCCGGAAGCGGCTCGCACTTGTCGGACGGGAGCACGGCCAGCCTGTGGATCGTCACCCGGCCCAGTGGCATCCACCCCGCCCCCGAGCAGCCTGGCGCTCCTCAGGACGCGGCGCTGTGGGGTGCAACGCGTTCCCTGGCCAACGAGATCCCCTACTTGACCGTCCGGCGCATCTCCCTGGACGCCGGGCCACAGTCCGTCGACGACGCCCGGCGCCTGGCAGCCGAACTACTCGACCCCACCGACGAGGACGAGGTTGTCCTCACCCGCGGTGGCCGCTTCGTCCCGCGCACCATCGCCCAGGCCGCGTCCGCCACAGCTCCCGACACCCCCGACGCGACACCCTTCACCCTGCGCCTGCACGACGCCGGTCTGCGTCCCCGGCTCACCTGGGTTCCCGACCAACCACAGCGGCCCGCGGACAACGAGGTCACCATCGCCGTCGCAGCGGCCGCGCTCAACTACCGTGACGTCATGCTCGCCGTGGGCCTCCTGCCCCCGGGTGCGGAAGCGCCACTGCCGGACGGACCGGCCCTGGGCCTGGAATGCGCCGGCACGGTCACCGCCGTCGGCGGCGACGTCACCCACCTGTCACCCGGCGACCGCGTCTACGCGCTCGCCCCCCGCAGCCTCAGTTCCCACGTGACCGTCGACGCCCGCCTCGTCGGAACCGTCCCCGACGGCATGGCGTTCACCGAAGCCGCCACCCTGCCGGTCGTCTACTTCACCGTCCACCATGCCCTCGAACGACTCGCGCGTCTCCAGAGGGGAGAAACCGTCCTCGTCCACGGTGCCGCCGGCGGCATCGGCCTCGCCGCGCTCCAACTTGCCCGAGCCCGGGGCGCCACGGTCATCGCCACCGCCGGCACGCCGGCCAAACGCGACCTGCTGCGCATGCTCGGGGTGGATCACGTCCTGGACTCCCGCACCCTGGACTTCGCCGAGCACGTCCGCGACCTCACCGGCGGACAGGGGGTCGACATCGTCCTCAACTCCCTGGCGGGAGAAGCAATCAGCCGCAGTCTGGAACTCCTGCGCCCAGGTGGGCGTTTCCTGGAACTCGGCAAGCGCGACATCTACACCTCCACGCCGCTGGCGTTGCGACCCTTCAGCAACAACATCGCCTTCTTCGGCATCGACGCCTACCAGCTCATCGCCGGCCGCCAGCCCCAGGCCGCGACCTGCTTCGACGAAACAGCACGGTTGATCACGGACGGGACGTACCGCCCTCTGTTGCACTTGACCTACCCAGCCACCCGAATCGCCGAGGCACTGCGTGTTCTGCAACGCTCGCGCCACCTCGGCAAGGTCGTCATCACCTTCGAGGAACCTCCGCCCCTGGAGCACCCGTCCTCGTCGCTGCGGCTCTCCTCGCAGGCCACCTATCTGATCACCGGCGGACTCAGCGGACTCGGCGCAGCCCTCGCCCACCGTCTCGTCGACCACGGCGCACACCACCTCGCACTCGTGGGCCGCCGGGGCGCCGACACTCCCGGCGCCTCCCAGCTCATCCAGTCCCTCGCCGAGCGCGGCGCCACCGCCACCGGCCACACCGCAGACGTCACCCGCGAAGAGGACCTGCGCCGGACACTCGCCGCCATCGACGCCGGCGGTCATCCGCTGGGCGGAGTGATCCACGCCGCGATGGTTCTGGACGATGCCCCGCTCGCCGAACTCACCGACGAACGTCTGCGCACCGCCCTGGAGCCCAAAATGCTCGGCGCGGCCACCCTGGACGTACTCACCCGCGACCGCGACCTCCACCTCTTCGCGACCTGCTCGTCGGTCACCGCCTGGTTCGGCAACGCCTACCAGGCCAACTACACCGCCGCCAACGCCTACCTCGAAGCGCTCACCCGCACCCGCCGCGCCACCGGCCTGCCCGGTACCACCGTGGCCTGGGGCGCCGTCGGGGACACCGGCTACGCCGCCCGACACGGCATCACCGAGATGCTCGCCCGTCTCGGCCTGGACAACCTCACCCCCGCAGAAGCCTGCACGGCACTCACACACGCCATCGCACAGGACATCGACGTCACCGCCGTAGCCAGAATCGACTGGGCCCGCATCCGCAGCATGATGCCGGCCGTGCAGACCCCACGCCTCGCCGGCCTCATTCCCCTGCACACCCACCAGGACGACGGCCCCGACCAACTGCGCCACCGCCTCGCCACCGCGACCCCCGCGGAAGCGCTCGCACTGGCCGCGGACGCCATCACGCAGGTGCTGGCCGACATCCTGCAGACCGACCCCGCCCGACTCGACCGCGACCGTCGCCTGGATCAGCTCGGCCTCGACTCCCTCATGGCCGTCGAAGCCGTCATCGCCGCCCGCCGCCGGCTGGGCTGCGAACTGCCCACTCTGGAATTCCTCAACGCCCAGGGCATCACCGACCTCGCGCGCCGTGCGCTGATCCGCCTCGGCCACCAGGCTCCGACCGTGCCGGGGCCCACCGCGCCCAGTCCGACCGTGCCGTCGCCTACCGTGCCCGCGCCCGCCGCGCCCGTTTCGAGCGCTCCCACCCACTGACGTCACCGACCACTACACACGCAGTAAAGAGGCCCCTCGCCGACGTCGACTGGACCAACCTCGGCCCCACGGCGGAGATCGCCCCCGGCGACCGCACCGGCGTCTACCGGCGCACCCTGGACGACCTCGTCACGGACGACAACGGCAACAGCACCATCTCTGTCGCCGGGCATCCGATGTCAGTGCCCCCGTACCGTCCGGACGTGCCACGCAACCGGCGCTCTGAGCGGCCAAGAACTCCGTTTGCGACGTGGTCCAAGACACGGACTCCTGTCTCAACGAATGCAGTCGCAAAGTAAGCGCACTCGGGAAGCGTCGCGAGGAACACGGACCGCATGCGGCGCCAACTGCATTGTGCGCGTCGGCGCAGCCGATCTCAGACGAAGCCGCACCGGAACACTCCCATGCGGCTTCGTCGTCTCACGGCTTGGCCAAAGTCGCGTCAGAGCGGACACCGGCGGGGACTCGCCGCATCACTCGCCTATCACGAAGCCATCACCAACTGGGCGGCCCCTCCTGGACCAGAAGGCTCTGACCTGCTACTTCGTGCCCACGCTGGACCGGCGTAGACGCCCACGGACAGTCTCTACAACCTGTGCCATGTGGTACCCAGTGAGGGACCGAGGATCAGGACGGGGGCGTCTTCTGGTCCGTCGAAGCGGTACTGCAGGGTGCTCGGTGGTGTCTCGCTCACGCCCCAGACCCTCTCACGTATCACGAAATCTCACACGGCCGGGGGAAACCGGTGACCCGGTGCGTCCGCGGCTCGACTCGTCGAGCACTGCCGACGGCCTCACTGATCGAGAGTGAAGACTTCGCCCCGATGGGCACACGACATCGTCCAGTTCCGCCGCCTGGGGATCACCGGCCTGCTCCGAGGCCATGGGTCCGGCTCCAGTCCGGGGCCGTCAGCCGCCCGCCGCCGAGGCCACGGTGGGGCAGCGACGCAGCACAGCAGTCAGATTCCACCAGCCGGATCCGTCGGCCGGTACCAACCGGCGCATCGCACTTCAGGCCGCGCCCGGTTCCCGGCCGGCGGCGGCATTGGCGTTCGGGCGTGTTGGCGATTTAGGCTGCGTCGATTCGTGCCGTTCACGGCGGCAGCCCATCGACGGAGGGAAGCCGATGATGCAGCAGGCATCGGCCACCGACCCGGCTCCCGGGCGCCGCCCCGAGCTGGTCCCCGACCCGGATGTGGAGGCGGCCCGGATTGCGGCGGTGCGCCGCTACGACATCCTCGACACTCCGCCCGACGGGGCGTTCGACCGGGTGGCGGCGATGGCTGCCCGCCTCTTCGACGTGCCGGTGGCGACCGTCACGATTGTCGATACCGACCGCATCTGGTTCAAGGCCGCCCACGGCCTGGAGGGTGTCGCCGAGATCGGCCGTGATCCGGGCCTGTGCGGCTCGGCGATCCTGCGCGATGACACGATGCTCATCCCCGACACCCTCCAGGACCCTGTCGCGGTGGACAATCCGCTGGTCGCCGGGGAGATGGGGGTGCGTTTCTACGCTGCCGCACCGATCATCACCCCCGACGGGCACCGGCTGGGCACGGTCAACGTCCTCGACACCCGGCCGCGCTCGATCACCGAGGAGGACACCGCCACTCTTGCCGATCTCGCCGCGATCGTGCTGGACGAGATGGAGCTGCGGCTGTCGGCGCTGCGTGCCCTGCGCGAGGAGCAGGCCCGCCGGGAGGCGGAGAGGCGGCATGCCGAGGCGGAACGGGCGCGGGCCGAGGCGGAGCGTGCGGCGCGGGAGAAGGCGGAGCAGGACAAGGCCGCCATCGCCGCGTTCGCCTCCACCCTCCAGCGCACCCTGCTGCCCCCGGCCCTCCCCGTGGTGCCGGGCCTGGAACTGGCCTGCCACTACCGCACCGCCTCCGCCCACGACGTGGGCGGCGACTTCTACGACGTCTTCCCCCTCGACGGCGACCGGTGGGCGTTCTTCCTCGGTGACGTGTGCGGCAAAGGCCCCGAGGCGGCGACCGTCACCGCCCTGGCCCGCCACACCCTGCGCGCCGCGGCCCAGATCAACGCCGACCCCGTCACCGTGCTGAGCGCGCTCAACGCCATGCTGCTCACCGACGTCACCGCCGGCCGCCGCTTCTGCACCGTCCTCTTCGGCGTCCTGGAGCCCCGGGAGGACGGCGGCTTCGCCGTCACCATCGCGACCGGCGGCCACCCGCCGGCCTACCACGTGCGTCCCGACGACAGCGGCGCCGTCTGGGTGCGGGCCGTACGCCCCAAGGGCGGGATGCTCGTCGGCGCCTTTCCCCAGGCCCCCTTCGCCCAGACCACATTCTCCCTGACGGCCGGGGAAAGCCTGTTCCTCTACACCGACGGGCTGATCGAGGCCCGCACCACCGAGGGCGCCATGCTCGGTGACGACGGCCTGACCGGCTTCCTCCACCAGCGCACCGGGCCCGTCACCGCCACCTCCCTGGTCGAGGACAGCATCACCCTGCTGGCCTCGCTGCCCCACGGAGCCGGCGACGACGTGGCCCTGCTGACCCTGTCCGTCCCCTACCCTCACACCACACCCGACGGCAGTGTCGCTGCCACCGCCCACACCGCCGCCGCGCCCGAACACTTCGGCCAGGAGTGAAGACCGACGTGACCGACACGCTGCAGCTGACCGTCCAGCACCCCCGTCCCGGCCTCGCGATCGCCGTCGTCGCCGGCGACGTGGACACGCGCACCGCGGACACCCTGCGCCACGAAGCCTCGGGAATCATCGAGCAAGGGCACCCGCACCTGGTTCTGGACCTGTCTCAGGTCGGCTTTTGCGACTCCGCCGGTCTGAGCGCGCTCATCGGCCTCTGGCACGCCGCCCAGGCGGTGGGCGGGTCGCTCAGACTTGCCGCCGTCCCCGACCGCCTGATGCGGATGCTCGTCCTCACCGGCGTCGACGCAGTCCTGCCGGTCCATGCCACCGCCGCCGAAGCGGTCGCCACCATGACCGCCGGCCAGTCCACCAGCGCGGGCGTACCGGGCTGCCCCACCCATGTCTCCACGGACGCTGGGGCCGGTGAGCCGGCCGGAGGGGAGCACATGGCCCGCGACGGCGCTCAGACCCCCTCCTCCAACCCGAGCTGATCGCGTCGTCGCGTCACGGTGGGGCCGTCTGTACCAGCGCTCGAGCCCGGCGCTCTTGATCGTGTACGTGGCGTGGCGCCGGAGCAAGCAGCCCAAGCGCCGGCGCCCTCATACCTGTGATGCGGCGAGCAACTGCAAGGCACGCTCCTTCAGTCGGGGATCCGCCTCTGCGGCGTTGCCCGAGTCGAAGGGGGGTTGGGGGTCGTATTCCACGGCCAACTGGATCGCCTTGGCCGTGTCGTCGTCCGCGATGACGGACGCGAGGTAGAGGGCCATGTCCACCCCCGCCGAGACCCCGGCCGCGGTGATGATCTTTCCGGAGCGTACGTAGCGTTGCGGCAAGTAGGTGACGTCGAACGTGGACTGGAGGTAGTCGGCGGAGGCCCAGTAGGTCGTCGCCTCCCGGCCGTCCAGCAGCCCGGCGGCCGCGAGGACGATGCTGCCGGTGCACACGGAGGTGGTCCACCGGGTGTGGCGGTGCATCTCGCGGATCCAGCGCAGGAGCTTCTGGTTGTTCATCGCCCCGGTGGTACCGCGGTTGCCCGCTCCTGGCACCAGGAGGACGTCGAGACGGTCGACCTCGGCGATGGAACGGTCGGCGACCACGGCCACGTCTGCCGTGTCCGTGCGGACGGCCCCGCGTTTCTCGGCGATCATCGTCACGGTGGCGTCGGGGAGACGGGACAGGACCTCGGCGGGGCCGGTGGGATCGAGCAGGCTGTAGCCGTCGTAGAGCAGGATGCCGATGTTCGGGCCCGTGCCGCCGTCGCGCGGGGCCGGGTACGCCGTTTCGGTCCCGGCGGCTGCAGCCGTTGCCGCGAGCGCGGCGGTGGCCACGGTCCCGCGCAGGACGTTTCTGCGTGTCGTGGAATGGCTCATGGGCCCGAAGTCTGCTGTCCCGGTGCGCCGCGCGGAGGTGGCGTGTCCGGCATCCTGCGAAGTCTGTCCCCGGTGACCCCGTAGTGGTGGAGGAACGCCTGCCGTAGCGTCTCCGCCGACCCGAAACCGCAGCGACGGGCGATCGCTGCCATGGACAGGGCGCTGGACCGCACCAGGTGCGCCGCTGCTTCGGTGCGTGCCGCGCGTACGGCCCTCGCAGGCGTCGTGCCGAGGTGCGCGGTGAACAGGCGGGTCAAGTGGCGTCGGCTGACTCCCGCACGAGCCGCCAGGGCCGCCGGGCTGAGGTCCTCGGTCAGATGGCCGGCGATATGGCCCGTCAGGTCCCGCACCAGCCGGTCTCCCGGCGGCGGGGCGGCGAGGAACATCGATATCTGGGCCTGGTCGGCGGGCCGGTGCAGGTGAGTGACCAGTTCGCGGGCGACGGTCCGGGCGAGGGTCGGCCCGTGGTCGTCCTCGATCAGGGCCAGTGTCAGGTCGAGGGCACTGGTGACCCCGGCCGAGGTGTAGACGTCGCCGTCGCTGATGTAGAGGGGCCCGGGGTCCACGGCCACGGCGGGGTGGCGCCGGGCGAGCCGGTCTGCCCACCCCCAGTGGGTCGTCACCCGTCTGTGGTCGAGCAGTCCGGCGGCGGCCAGTACGTAGGCGCCGGTGCAGACGGAGGCCACACGTCGGCTGTGTGCGGCCAGCCGTCGCACCTGACCCAGTAATCGCTCGTCCGCCGCCGCGTCCTCGCAGCCGATACCGCCCACGACGATCAGCGTGTCCAGCCGTCCCGCGACCGCCTGCAGGCTCTGCCCGGCCGCCAGCACGATTCCCGTCGAGCTCCGGGCGGCCCGCCGGCCGAGGGTGCCCAGCTCGATGGCGTAGGGCGGCTGTGCGCCGTACCGGTTGGCGATGTCCAGGGCACCGCTGGGACAGGCGATGTCGAGGATCTGCGCGTCGTCGTAGGCGACGATGAGAACGCGCCGCCGGTGCCTGTGCTCGACCGAGGACCTCACGCAGATCCGCTCCGGCGGTTCCTGAACCACCACACACCACCGCCGAGCACCAGGACGACCGCACCGATGCCCAGCGGCACGGCCATGGGCATGGCGTCGTCGTCCTTCGTTTCGTCGGCCACCGGATCCGCGGACGATTCCCCGGCGGTGGGCTCTTGTGGAGCGGTAGCCGACGACGAAGCGGAGGTCGTCGGTGCCTTGGTGGGGGTGGGGCTCACCGACTTGGCTCCGGGTGCGGCGGCCTTCAGCTCGAGGCGGGGCGCGGGATGGCCGTGCCCGTGGCCCCCTCCCTCGGCCTCCTCCTCCAGTCCGATCCAGCGGTCGACCTTGCCGTCGCTGTAGGTCTGCAGGGTCTTGAAGACCAGCTCCTTCGCATCGGGCAGCTGCCGCACGGTCACCACGTACTCGGCGTCCTCGCCCACGGCGAGTTTCGGCCCCGAGACCGTGTAGCCCCGGCCGGTAGGGGCGAACTTCCAGCCCTTGGGGCCTTCCTCATAGGTGATGTCCTGAGGGACGAGACCCTTGGGCAGGACCACCTCCAGCTTGCTGATCCCGGCCGCGGCGGACTCCGACTCGGCGGAGAAGGTCAGCTCGACGTTCTGGTCGAGGGCCCGGGCGCCCTCCGCCTCGACCTCCGCGTGGGCCGCGGCCGGGCCCGCGGTGGCGACTGTGACGGCGAACGCGACTGCGGAGAGGGCGCCGGTGAGGCGCAGGCTGCGTACCAGGGTCGGGTGGTGCACGGAGAACTCCCTCGCTTCGATGGTGTTGGTGCTGCTCTGCTGTTCAGGGGTTGTGCGGGTCAGGTCGCTCCGCAGCGAGCGGCGGCGGTCCGGGTCGCTGCCGCCCGGACACGAAGGAACCGGGCGGCAGCGGCATACGGGCGGTCAGGCAGCGGCGGCCACCGGCGTGTGGCGTTCGGCATCGTCCAGCCACTCGATCAGCGACGTGCGGGCGCGGGCGACGCGCGAGCGCACCGTGCCCACCGGACAGTCGCTGACTCCGGCCGCCTCCGTGTAGGGGAGGCCCACCAGTTGGGTGAGGACGAATGCCTCGCGGCGGTCATCCGGGAGCGTGTCCAGCAGCTCGGCGAGGGCGATGCCGTCGTCGAAGCCGGGCAGGCCGCGCGGCTGGGCGCGTTCGGCGGCCGACTGCCAGTCGTCGGTGTCCGCGAGGCGGGGGCGGGTGGAGCTGTGGCGGATGCTGTCGATCACCGTGCGGCGGGCGATGGACAGCAGCCAGGTGCGGGCCGAGGAGCGGCCTTCGAACCGGTGCAGGCTGTCCAGGGCGCGCAGGAAGGTTTCCTGGGTCAGGTCGTCGGCACTCTGGGGGTCGGCGCCGAGGAACGTCACGTAGCGGCGGACGTCTCGATGCAGGGCGCGGACGAAGAGGTCGACGGCGTCAGGGGCGCCGCTGCGGGCGGCCAGTGCCCAGGCAGTGACCGAATCGTCTCTCGTCCTTTCCTTCGATTCCTCGTGCGTTGCGGACAGGGACAGGGCAGGAGTGAGCACCTGGTGTCTCATCTTCTCGTGAATCCGGGCACCGGTGTCCGTGCCGGCGCCCGGAGAACAGGGCGAGCGGCACGGAGACCCGGTGAGTGGGTGACGGGGTGATCGGCCGGGCGCGGTGTGCGCGGCCGATGCCCGAGGCGGGGAGACGACGACTCGTCGTGGCTGTGCACCGCCTCGGGAAGCCGGCTGTCGTCAGGCGACAGCGGTCCCCATGGGTGGACCCCGAGAAGTGATCGCGTAGGTGAGAAGGAACTGCCGCGGCCTGCGCGCCGAACCGCCCCGGCGGGCGCGGACGCGTGGCCGGTGCGGGGGCGCGGGCAGCCGGAGGATCAGGCGCAGCGGAGCGACGAGCCATCCGGCGAGAGCGCGCAGGACGCGGAACGCGGCGCGCTCGCCGTGGGCGAGCCACAGGCCGCACAGCAGCGCGGCCAGCAGGTGGGCGGCGAGCATGCCGGTCGAGGACATGTCTCCCATGCCGTGGTCCACGGAGTGCGCGGCCCCCATGCGGCCCATCGACCCCACGGGGTGCATGGCACCCGCTCCGTGATCCACGGACGTCATGGACGTCGGCATGGCGCCGTGCTCCGTGCCCGGTCCCGACGGCGAGCCGCAGAGCAGATAGCCCAGCCACCGCTGGACGAGCGACCTGCCGCCGGGCGCCTGCGGGTGTACGACTGCCTGGGTGAGCGAGAACGACGCGTGGAGTACGGCCTGGACGGCGACCGTGACGGAGCCGACCCCGACCGGCCCGCGCTCCCGGCCGGCCAGCAGCCAGGCAGTGCCGCCGGTCACCGCCGCTCCCGCGGCCATGGCCCACCAGGGCACCGCGGTCCCCGACATCATGACGTGGCCCAGGGAGGCGAGCAGCACGCAGAGGGCCGCGAACACAGCGGCCCTGATCGTGCGAGAACACCACCCGACGGTCATGGCGCCTCATCCTCGCAGTCCGGCTCTCACGCGTCACGGGAAGGTACGGAACTGACCCCCAAGGCCGACTCAATGAAGCCGTTGTGATCCATGCCACTTCAACAGCGGGGACTCAAGGGCCGGTTCCGCCGACTCCTGCCGAGGACCCCGGAAGTGCCGCCAGGGTGCGCGGGGTTGAGGCGGGCGCCGGTGGCGGCGGTGCGGAGTCAGAGATCGCCGGGCAGACCCAGTCCGGTGAGGGCGCCGACCGGGTCCGGGTCGGGGATGCCTCTCGGCCACCAGTCGTCGCGGCCCGGCTCGGACTCGTACGCGTACCAGAGGCCGTCGCGGCCGAGGCGGAGCTGGAGGTGGCCGTGGGGGTGGGTGAGGTGGTTGCGCCAGGGGCGGAAGGCGGGCAGGTCGGCGGCGAGGAGCAGGGGCCTGGCCCGGTCGAACCGGCCGGCGGGCGGGTCCCACGGCTCTTCCAGGACGGCGAGGCCCTCCAGTCCGCCTTGACGCCAGGCGGCTACCGCGCGAGCCAGCTCCGATGTGGTGCGGCCCGCCGCGGAGGCGAGGGACGCGTACAGCGCCCGCGTACCGGCGGTGAGTCCCGCTCCGGGGCGGGCGGCGGCGAGGCGGACCGCGTCCTGCCAGAAGGTCAGCTGCCCGACCGGGTCACGGCCGCCGGCGAGCAGGGCGTGGGCGCGGGCGGCGGCGTCCGTGGCCAGTTGGTCCAGCGCGAAGGGGTCCGGGCCCCCGGGTGCCGCCGGGTAGGCCGGGGGCTGCTCCGGATGCGCGAGGGGCGGCAGTGGGGCGGGGAGGGGCGGCAGGGCGCGCGATGCGAGGGCTTCGGCGGCCCGCACGCCGGGCAGCGGGGCAGGGCCCTTGTCCTGCGCGGCGCGCGCGGCGCGGGTGGCACTCAGCCGGGACAGCGCGTCGAGCAGCTCCCGCTCGCCCCGGCCGCGCAGCAGGAGCAGGACGAAGGGGTCGGCGTCGAGCAGCCGGGCGGTCTGGTAGCAGAGGGCGGCCGCGTGCTTGCAGGGGTGACCGCGGTCGGGGCAGCTGCAGTGGGGCTCCAGGTCTCCGGGGCCGGGCAGCAGCGGCACGCCGCACTCCGCGAGGGACTGGAGCATCTCCTTGTCCAGCAGCGCCGCGATGTGCCCGGGGCGGTCGGCGGCGACGTCCAGGAAACGGTCCCAGTCGGTGTCGTCGAGCGTGCGCAGGTGTACCTGGACGCGGTAGGGGCGGGGGCGGCTGCCCTGGACGTAGGCCAGCACCAGTCCGGGCGTCACGGTGATGGCGTCGACATGCCCCTGTCCCGCGTATCCCCGCCCGCGCTCCAGCCGCTTCACGTCCAGGGCACCCTGCTCCAGCGCCTCGACCCAGGCGTTCCCCCACCAGCTCTCGGCGAAGCGGTCGCCGTCCCGGGGCGGGAGGGGCGGAAAGGTGCGACGGAGTTCGTGGTCGCGCGCCGGAGCCGCCATCGAGTGGGGGGTTCGGGAGGGCCGAGGCGTGCGGGCCGCGGCGGGAGTGGGCGGGACCGGGGGCGGCTCGGGGGCGACGGGTGCGGAGCTCACGGGAGAGGGGTGGGCGGCGTGGGGGGCCGAGCCCGAGTCGCGGGATGCCCGGTCGTCGATGGGCGGTGGCCCGCTCGCATCACGGGATGCCGGGTCACCGGACTCGGGCGGAGAGGGCTCGGTCCGGGGCCTGGGGCTCTGGGCGCTGTCGGGCGCTCCGATGTTCGGCGTGGTCGGGGCGTGCCTGCCCTGCGGCCTGCCCGCGGTTCGGTCGTCGGCGCCGCGCAGCAGGTCGGCCGTGCGGCCGGTCCGCTCGGCCCCGCCGGCCGTCGGCTCATGGTCGTCGTCGGAGGTCGTGTCCCGCAGGTCCGGCATCAGGAACGCACCGGACAGCAGCTGCCCCACGTCACGCGCGCCCCGGCCGGGGGCGTCCGCGCCGGCCCGTCGCACCGCCGCCGCTCTGTCGTCCACGGCTCTCTGCCGGGCCCGGCGCCTGCGGCGGGCGCCTTCCCGCTCCGTCTCCTCCCGGGCCCGCCGCGCTTCGTCCCGTGCCGCGCGCAGCGCCTCGCGTGCGACGTCCGCCCCCCTGGGCCCGGCTTCTGCCGGATCGGAGGCATGCGCAGGGGCCGGGCGGAGCGGCGTGGCCTCCGGAGGGCTCGTCCGCGGGTCGCCGGATGCCTGCGGCTCCGGCGTCACGGCCGCCGGGAGGCCCTCATTCGCACCGCCGGCCCGGGGTGCGTCGGCGACCTCCGGACGAGCAGCACGGTCCGCGTCGGGGACGGCACTTCCCTCCTGCCCGCCGGAGCCTTCGGCGGCGCCGGTGCCCTCGGGCGCGGTGCCACCGCCCCTTCCTCCGGGGGCCACCCCAATACCACCGGCATCCCCGAAACCACCGGCATCCCCGGACCCGCCGTCGTCCGCCCCTCGACCGACGACCGCCCCGGACCCCGCAGGCACGCCACCGTCCGCCCGCTCGCCGCGGGCGACCCCGGACCCACCGGCGTTCCCGGACGCTTCGGCATCCTCGGGGGCAGCGGGCTCGACGGCATCGGCGTCCGCCCGTCCACCGCCCCGCTGCTCGGACACCGCCCTTCGCAGGGCCTCGCGTGCCACGTCCGCCGGCCTGGGCGCCGCGTGGTCTGCCGCTTCCCCGGTCATGGACGGCGGCTCCGGGCGGTCCGCCGGGGCCGGAGCGGGGTCCTGGGCCGCTCGCTCCCGGGCCTCTCGCAGGGCACGGCGGGCCTCGTCGGACGGGCGGGCGCTCATGACGTACTCCGCGGGGACGACGGGGTGGGCGGTTCGCAGACCGGGCGGGGTGTCATGACGACCTCCGCAGGGACACCAGGTCGGACAGCTCCCGGTCCGTCAGTTCCGTGAGGGAGGACTCGCCGGAGCCCAGGATCGCGTCGGCCAGGGCCCGCTTGGACTGGAGCATCTCCGCGATGCGGTCCTCGACGGTGCCTTCGGTGATGAGGCGGTGGACCTGCACCGGCTGGGTCTGGCCGATGCGGTAGGCGCGGTCGGTCGCCTGCTCCTCGACGGCGGGGTTCCACCAGCGGTCGAAGTGCACGACATGGCCCGCCCGGGTGAGGTTGAGACCGGTGCCGGCCGCCTTGAGCGACAGCACCAGGACCGGCGTCGATGCGGCCTGGAAGCGGTCCACCATGCGCTCCCGCTCGGGGACCGGCGTACCGCCGTGGAGGAGGTCGACCGGGACGGCACGGGTGGCCAGGTGGGAGGTGATCAGGCGGGCCATCCCGACGTACTGGGTGAAGACGAGGGCGGACCCGTCCTCGGCGAGCAGCGTGTCCAGCAGTTCGTCCAGCAGGGCGAGCTTCCCGGAGCGGGCGGCGAGCCGGTCTCCGGCGGCCGCGGTGTGCTCCTCCTTGAGGAACAGCGCGGGGTGGTCGCAGATCTGCTTCAGCGACGTGAGGAGCTTCAGTACCAGACCCCGGCGGGGCATGCCCTCGGCCGTCTCGATGGCGAGCATCGACTCGCGGACCACCGCCTCGTACAGCGCGGCCTGTTCGCGGGTGAGGGGCACCGGGTGGTCGGTCTCCGTCTTGGGCGGCAGCTCGGGCACGATGCCCGGGTCGGACTTCCTGCGGCGCAGCAGGAACGGCCGCACCAGGCGGGCCAGGCGCTCCACCGCCTCCTCGTCCTCGCCGTTCTCCACGGCACGCGCGTGCCGGGCGCGGAAGGACTTCAGCGGGCCGAGCAGGCCCGGGGTGGTCCAGTCGAGCAGGGCCCACAGCTCCGAGAGGTTGTTCTCCACGGGCGTGCCGGTCAGGGCCACGCGGGCGGGGGCCGGGATGGTGCGCAGGGCCTTGGCGGTGGCGGAGTAGGGGTTCTTGACGTGCTGTGCCTCGTCGGCCACGACCATCCCCCAGGCTCGCTCGGCCAGGGCCGGGGCGGCCGAGCGCATGGTGCCGTAGGTGGTGAGGACGAAGCCGCCCTCCAGGCCGTCGAGGCTGCGGTCCGGGCCGTGGAAGCGGCGGACGGGCACGCCGGGGGCGAAGCGGGTGATCTCCCGCTGCCAGTTGCCCAGCAGGGAGGCCGGGCACACGACGAGGGTGGGGTCGCGGCGGGCCCGCTTCAGGTGCAGGGCGATGAGGGTGACGGTCTTGCCGAGGCCCATGTCGTCGGCGAGGCAGCCGCCGAGGCCGAGAGTGGTCATCAGGTCGAGCCAGGCCAGGCCCCGCAGCTGGTAGTCCCGGAGGGTGGCTCGCAGGCCCGGGGGCGGTTCGGCCGGGCGGATCCCCGCGGTCAGGCGGTCGCGCAGGGCGGCCAGGGCGCCGACCGGGACGGCCGGGACCGTCTCGCCGTCCACGTCGGCCGTGCCGGTGAGGGCGACGGACAGCGCGTCGACGGGGTCGAGCAGGCCCAGGTCCCGTTTGCGGGCCTTGCGCACCAGCGCCGGGTCGACCAGCACCCACTGGTCGCGCAGCCGGACGACCGGGCGATGGGCCTCGGCGAGGGCGTCCATCTCGGTGTCGGTGAGCGGGTCGCCGCCGAGCGCGAGCTGCCAGCGGAACTGGAGGAGGTCCTCGCTCTCGAAGAAGCCGGTGCCGTCGGTCGCCGAGCCGGGGGCGGGACGGACCACCGCCGCCGCCGACAGGTCCTGCGCGAGGTCCCGCGGCCAGTGCACCGCGACCCCCGCCGCGGCGAGCCGGGTCGCCGCGATGCCCAGCAGGTCGGTGACCTCGTCCTCGGTCAGGGCCAGCACGTCGGGCACGTCCTGGCCGGCGAGCCGGTCCAGCGGGGGCCAGACGCGGGCCGCGCGGCGGACGGCGAGAGCCGCGTCCACGCGCGCGCGAGGGCCGAAGGCGTCCTCGGCCGCACCCGCCCACAGGGCCGCCGCGTCGGCCACGAGGGTGGGGTCGGCCAGGCTGTGCACCTGGACGATCGCGGCGCCGGCGCTGCGGGCCCCGCCGTCAAAGGCGTCGTCGAACAGGTCGTAGGCCGACAGGTCCAGGCGGAGCGAGATCCGCACGCCGGCGTCCATGCCCGCGGCGACTTCGGCGGCCCAGTCGTGGGCGGTGGGCAGATGCTGGGCCTCGCGGGCCGCGAAGGGCCGGCCGGAGGTGTGGGGTGCGGCCGGCGTGCGGGGCAGGGTGTCGGCGACGGCGTCGAGGAACGCCCGCACCAGCGCCTCCGGTTCGGGAAGGCGGATCGGGCCGGGGCCGTCCAGCGGCACGGCGTGCCCCTCGTAGGGCAGGGCGGCGGCCACCGCGCGCAGGTGTGCGATGTCGTCCGGGTCGAGGGGGCCGGCGCGCCAGGCGTCGTGGCCCGCGGCGGTCAGGCCGGGCAGCAGCCGGCCGCGGGCGGTCAGCCGCAGGGCGTGCAGGGCGGCGGCGCCCCAGCAGGCCGTGGCCGGGTGGGCCGCGGGGTCGTGCCGGGCGCGCACGAGGAGCGGCAGGGCGGCGTCGACCGGGAGGGTCAGCGCGGGGGTGGTGCGTCGCCGGACGCCGGTCGCGCCGTGCCGTCGGACGACGGTCAGTTCGGTCTCCACGGCATGTCCGGTGTCCTCGGAGTCGCCGGAGCCCCGCAGGGGCAGCGGTTCTCCCTCGGGGTCCCAGAAGGCGATGCGCCCCTCGCGCGGAAGGGGCGCGGGCAGGAAGACGGCAGGGAGCCGGGCCGGGACCGTCGCCTCCCCGTCCCGCGCGGCCGTCGCAGCCGTGTCTCCCATACGTCCTGCCACCTCCCGCCCCGCGTGTCGGATCATCCGTCTCCGACTCTACGGGCGGGGTCTGACAATCGGCCCCGGCGGCCGGGTCAGGGCACGGTCCGGGAGACGACGTACACCCAGGGGTACGCCGGGTTGGACAGGTCCACGACCACGTCGTGGGTGGGCGCCGGGTTCTTCTGCCGGTGGACGAAGCCGTACCAGGAGCCGGTCGTGGCGAACTTCCAGCCGGTGATCTTCCGGTCGCGTGCACCGATGGTGACGTCGCCCTGCTTGAGGTCCTCGCGGGTCACGCCCAGGCCGGTCAGGTAGGCGTCCAGGCCGGCCGCGTTGGTCTCGAACTGGGTGTAGAGGCGGCTGGTCTTCCAGTTGTTGGTCTCGTAGTACGCGACGTGCCAGGCGGGGTGCGGGACGGGCACCTGGTAGATGCGGCGCTGGAGCTTGGAGGGCCAGCCCGCGGTCAGGCCGGTCGCCGAGTACTTCGCCTCCTTGTCCTTGCCGCTGTCGCGGCTCTGGTTCGCGGAGATGACGAGGTAGCCGGCCGGGATGCCGATGAGGAGCACGATGATCAGCAGGGTGAGGGACCTGCGGCGGATCATGTGCCGGCGGTCCTCGACCGGACGGTCCGGGTCGTCGGGCCAGGGGCCTTGGTGGGGCAGGGAGGCGGTCACGGCGTCTCCTGGGTACTGCGGAGCGACTGCGTGTACCGCTCGAGGCGCTCGTAGCGCTCCACGCGGCGGCGCTTGGCGCGGCGGAAGCGGCGGGCGACCAGCCGGGCGAGGTCGGCGGCGCCGACCATGCCGGCCTCGGGGCCGAGCTGGGCCCGGACGATGCGGGCCTCGGGGCGGTAGCCGCGGCCGGTGAGGTGCCGCTTGAAGGCGTCGCGGGCCGGGCCGATCAGCAGGTCGTCGGCGGCCGAGACCCCGCCGCCGATCACGAAGCAGGAGGGGTCGAGGGCGGCGGCGAGGTTGGCGATGCCGACACCGAGCCACTGGCCGATGTCCTGGAGCAGTTCGATGCACATGGCGTCGCCCTCGCGGGCCAGCTCGGTGATCATCGGGCCGGTGATGTCGCCGATGCTGCCCTTGACGTGCTCGATGATCCCGTAGGCCACCGGCGAGTCGGCCGCCGCCAGCTCGCGGGCCTCGCGGACCAGGGCGTTCCCGGAGCTGTACTGCTCCCAGCAGCCGCGGTTGCCGCACGGGCAGCGGTGGCCGCCCGGTACGACCTGCATGTGGCCGAACTCGCCGGCGACGCCGTACTTGCCACGCTTGACCTGTCCGTCCTCGAGGATCGCGCCGCCGATGCCGGTGCCGAGGGTGATCATGACGAGGTGGTCCTCGCCGCGGCCGGCGCCGAAGCGCCACTCCGCCCAGGCGGCGGTGTTGGCGTCGTTGTCGACCAGGACGGGGACGGAGAGCCTGCCGGAGAGACGGTCGCGCAGGGGTTCGTTGCGCCAGGACAGGTGGGGTGCGAACAGCACGCGGTTGCGGTCGGCGTCCACCCAGCCGGCCGCACCGATGCCGACGGCGTGCACGTCGTGCCGGTCGGAGAGGTCCAGGACCAGCTCGGCGATGGTGTCCTCGACGACCTGGGGGCTCTTGGACTTGTCCGGGGTCTCCGTGCGGAGCATCTCCAGGATGTTGCCGTCGGCGTCGACGACACCCGCCATCACCTTCGTACCGCCGATGTCGATGCCGACCGTGGGCACGCGGGGGGCCGTCAGGTGCGAGCGGCGCTCCCGGGTGCCGACGGTGCGGAGCGCCGTGGCACGGCGGGAGCCGATGGGGGCGGTGAAGTCGCGGTAGGTGCTCATCGCCGCCGATTCTGCCTCACGGGGAGGCAGCGTGCGGAGCACAGGGGTGGTGCGGATCCTCGCCGCGTGCGGGCCGGCGGGGGCTCGTCACGCGGGTCCCCGCGCCGCCTAAGTACGCACGAGCAACTGGAATTCGAAGGAATAGCGCGTCGGGCGGTACGTGTGGGTGCCGTACTCGACGGCCCGGCCCGTGTCGTCGAACGTGACGCGTTGCATGGTCAGCAGCGGCGCGCCCGTCTCCTCCGCCAGCCGGTCCGCCTCCTCCGTCGTCGCCGCCCGGGCACCGATCGACTGGCGGGCGCTGTGCAGGGTGATGCCCGCCGATCGCATCAGCCGGTAGAGCCCGGTGGTCTCCAGCTGGCCGGTGTCGAGGTCGATGAGGCCGGGAGGCAGGAAGTTGCAGAGGTGGGCCATGGGCTCGCCGTGGGCGAGCCGGAGGCGCTCGACGCGGTGGACGTCGCTGTCCTCGGCGACGCCGAGTGCCGCGGCGACCTCGGCGGAGGCGGGAACCAGGTCGTTGACGAGGACCCGGGTGGCCGGGCGCTGGCCCGCCGCCTCCAGGTCGTCGTAGAGGCTGCTGAGCTCCAGCGGGCGTTTGACCTGGCTGTGCACGACCTGGGTGCCCACGCCGCGGCGGCGTACGAGGAGGCCCTTGTCGACGAGCGACTGGATCGCCTGGCGGACGGTCGGCCGGGACAGGCCGAGCCGGGCGGCGAGCTCGATCTCGTTGCCCAGCAGGCTGCCGGGGGTCAGCGTGCCGTGCTCGATAGCGGCCTCCAGCTGCTGGGACAGCTGGAAGTACAGCGGCACGGGGGAGCTGCGGTCCACGCTCAGCTCTAGCTGCACGGTCGGGTCCGTTTCTGGTTTCGGCACGGGCCGAGCGTAGCTCCGTGCGTTGTTGACGGGAAGTCGTGTAGTCAGATTGTCCGGACATGCAGATTGACAGCGGCGGGCTGTGCACGCACTTTGTTTTCATGCGCATCGGCGTCATCGGTACGGGCCGGATCGGCACCATCCACGCGAACACGCTCAGTCGGCATCGCGACGTCGGCTCCCTGATCCTCACGGACGCGGACCCGGCCAGGGCCCAGGAGCTGGCGCACCGGCTGGGCGAGACGGCGGCGCCCGGTGTGGAGGAGATCTTCCGCTGGGGAGTGGACGCCGTGGTGATCACGACGGCCACGTCGGCCCACGCCGAACTGATCGGTCGGGCAGCACGCTCGGGCCTGCCGGTGTTCTGCGAGAAGCCCATCGCGCTGGATCTGCCGGGGTCCCTGGCCGCGATCGCCGAGGTCGAGGCGGCCGGGACGGTTCTGCAGATGGGCTTCCAGCGCCGCTTCGACGCGGGCTACACGGGGGCGCGCGAGGCCGTGCGGTCCGGCAGGCTGGGGCGGCTGCACACCGTGCGGGCCCTGACCAGCGACCAGGCACCGCCGGACGCCGCGTGGCTGCCGCTGTCCGGCGGGCTGTACCGGGACACGCTGATCCACGACTTCGACGTGCTGCGCTGGGTGACCGGCCGGGAGGTCACGGACGTCTACGCGGCCGGTTCCGACGCCGGGCCCCGGATGTTCCGCGAGGCGGGCGACGTCGACACCGCGGCGGCTCTGCTGACCCTGGACGACGGCACGCTCGCCACTCTCACCGCGACCCGGATGAACGGAGCCGGCTACGACGTGCGCATGGAGCTCGCCGGGGAGCGCGACCAGATCGTGGTCGGCCTGGACGACCGTACGCCGATCGCGTCCACCGAGCCGACCGGGCCGCCGGCCGCGGACAAGCCCTGGACGGGCTTCCTGGAGCGGTTCGGCCCCGCCTACGAGGCGGAGCTGAACGCGTTCGTCGAGGTCGTCCGGGGCGAGCGGGCCAATCCCTGCGACGGGCGCGAGGCGCTGCAGGCACTGCGGGTCGCCGAGGCATGCGAACTGTCGCGACGCGAGCGCAGACCGGTACACCTGGCGGAGATCTCCGGCGGCACCTCCCCGGGCCTCGCCTGACCGCGCGACGTCCGGGACCCCTGGGGTGCCACCCATACACGGGCCTGACGACGAACGGGCCCAAACCCACCGGCCCGGCCACCCCGACACCCACCTGGCCACGGGCCGACAGCGATCCCCACGCGGCGCCTGTCCGATGGTCAGTGCTCCTCCGGTTCCTCCTCCAGGAGCCCCGCGTCATAGGCGAGCAGTGCGATCTGCACCCGGTTGTTGAGGCCGAGCTTGGCCAGGATGCGCGAGACGTGCGTCTTCACCGTGGCGACGCTCATGAACAGGCCGGCGGCGATCTCGGCGTTGGCCAGACCCCGGCCGACCGCGACGGCGACCTCGCGCTCGCGCTCGTTGAGGACGGTCAGGCGGTCCCGCGCCCGGGAACGGCGCATGTCGGCGGCGGTGCCCACGGCGTGCCGCATCAACTGGCGGGTGACGGTGGGCGACAGGACCGGGTCGCCGGCGGCGACCCGGCGAACGGCCGCCAGGATCTCGGCCGGCGGGGTGTCCTTGAGGACGAACCCGGCGGCACCGGCGCGCAGCGCGCGCAGCACCTGCCCGTCGGCGTGGAAGGTGGTGAGCACCACCACCTGCGGGGCGTCCTCGCGGGCGCGCAGCCGCTCCGTCGCCGTGAGACCGTCCACCACCGGCATCCGGATGTCCATGAGCACGACGTCCGGACGGGTGCGGTCGACGAGAACCTCCGCCTCGGCGCCGTCGGCGGCCTCGCCGACGATCTCGATGTCGTCCGCCCCGCCCATCATCAAGGACAACCCGGCCCGCACCAGCGGGTCGTCGTCGACGAGGAGCAGTCTGATCGCAGTCATGAGCCCTACGTAATCACGGCCGAGCCGGGCGACGGGTCCGAAAACGTCACCCCCACGGCAGCCACGCCCGCACCTCGAAACCGCCCTCCGCCGTGGGCCCGTGCTCCAGCCGGCCACCGGCCAGGGTCGCGCGTTCCGTGAGGCCGATCAGGCCCTGCCCGGAGCCGGGTACGGGCGGCACCTCACCCTCCGGCGGCGGGTTGCGTACCCGGACGGTGAGACCCGTGCCGGGGGCACCGGTGACGGTCACCGCGGCCTCCGTGCCGGGGGCGTGCTTGCGCGCGTTCGTCAGCCCCTCCTGGACGATCCGGTAGGCGGTGCGGCCGACGGAGGACGGGACACCGGCGGGGTCCTCGACGCGGTGCTCCAGGGAGACCTTCATGCCGGCCTCGCGGGACTCCGCGACCAGGGTGTCCAGCGCCGCGAGCGTCGGCTGCGGCCGGCCGGTGTCGTCCGGCTCGGCGGCCCGCAGCACCCCGATGATCTCCCGCAGGTCCTGGAGCGCCTCGTGCGCGCTCTCCCGGATCACGCCCGCGGCCCGCGCGGTCTGCGCCGGGGGCGCGTCGGGCCGGAACTCCAGGGCGCCCGCGTGCACGCTGAGCAGCGTCAGCCGGTGGGCGAGCACGTCGTGCATCTCCCGTGCGATGGCCTCGCGGGCCAGCCGCTGCGCCTGCTCGGCGCGCAGCCGCGCCTCGGTCTCGGCACGCCGGGCGCGGTCCCGCAGGCTCACCATGAGCTGCCGCTTGGCCCGGACGAACATGCCCCAGCCGACGGCCGCCACGGTGAGCACCACGGCGAAGGGAACGCTCACCAGGTAGGGGAGGTCCACGTCGGGGCGCACCCAGTAGTAGAGCGGCACCAGCGCCACGTTGACGCCGCCCACCCACCCCACGTACCGGAAGGGCCGGTGCACGGCCAGGGTGAACAGGGCGATGAGGCCCGCGCCGCCCGAGGTCTCCGAGAGGAAGCTGAGGGGGGTCATCGCCACGGCCAGCCCCAGCGGCCACCGCCGGCGGAGCCAGACGGCCGCGCAGGCCAGCGCACCGATCACCTGGTCGACCACGGCCAGACCGTGCGGCACACGGGGGTTGTCGGCGAGGGCCTCCAGGGCCAGCGCGCCCACCAGGACGGCCAGCAGGAAGCAGGTGAAGTCGACGACCCAGTCGCGGGCGGTACGCCGGGGGCGCCGCCCGGCCCGTGCCGCGTCGGGGTCGAGGTCGTGCAGGAGAGCCGACGGGAAGAACCATCTGCGCCCGGTGAACAGCGGAGGCGTCTGCCCCGCCGGCAGCGGGGAGGCGCGCCTCACGTCGTCATCACTCACGAGCGCTCAATCTATGCAGCGCGGGCCCGGCGCGCCCGCCCTGGCGCGGGATCGTCGACGAAAGTCGCCGCATCGCAGACTTTCGGTGCCGTCGTGGCACCGGAGCGGGGACTTCCGTCCCAGGGGTCTCGTCCCGCGGCCGATGCCCGTGGGGGGTCCGCGGGACGAGGCTGGTGGCATGAAGCAGGTACTGGAGGTTCTCGGTTTCCTCGCCCTGGTCCAGGGCGTGGCGGGCCTGGTGCACGAGTTCACCGACTGGAACTGGGGCCTGGTGCAGCGTCTCGGCTTCCTCGACGGCTACGAGGTCTACGCGAGCGTCACACTGCTCGTACTGGGAGTCGCCCTGTTCGCGGCGGCCGGGAGCCGGAAGTCCGTCTGACGTGCCGACGGACGTCCGGCCCGCGGTGTCCGTGAGGACTCAGGAGTCACCCGCGCACCGGGATCCTCGAACCGTCCTCAGGCGCCCTCACGCACCCTCCGGCAGACCGAACTCGCCGTACTCGGGGCGGCCCTTCAGGTCGTACGTCTGGACCGAGACGCCCGCGCCGGTGACGCTCCCGCCGGTGTGCTCGAACGCGGTCGGTACGGCGCCCTCCGTGAACAGCCGCAACCCGGCGCCGAGCACGACCGGGAAGGTCAGCAGGTGAAGGGTGTCGACGAGGTCGAGCGCGAGCAGGGAGCGGACGAGGGCGCCGCTTCCGTGCACCTGGACCTCACCGTCGGTGCGCTCCTTCACGGCGGCGACCTCTTCGGCGAGATCGCCGGTCAGCACCGTCGTACCGGCCCAGCCGGGGTCCTTCAGGGTCGAGGAGGGCACGTACTTCGGCAGCGAGTTCAGCCGGGAGGCGACCGGGTCGGCGGGGTCGGTCACCCTGGGCCAGTAGGTCGCGAAGATGTCGTACGTCCGGCGGCCCAGCAGGAAGGCGCCCGGACGGGTGAAGACCTCGCCGATGAACCGGCCGAAGTCCTCATCGGCGTAAGGGAAGCTCCAGCCGCCGTGGGTGAAGCCGCCGCGAGTGTCCTCCTGGGGACCGCCTGGGGCCTGGTAGACACCGTCGAGGGTGACGAAGAGGGTGGAGACGAGCTTGCCCATGGCGGGTGCCTTCCTTCCGGAGCGGACGAGGTCTGCTGTCATCGGTTCAGACCCCGTCGGCACCCGCAACTCATCGCTGGGCCGTACGCCCGCTCACTGGGCGTTCGTGGAGAACAGCCCGCCCGTCGGGCCCTGCTTGTCGCCGCCCTGGGCCTTCCTCAGGGCGTTGGCGAGACTCTCGATGGTGAGGGACTGCAGGATGACGCGGCCGTTGCCCTCCAGGGTGGCCAGGGACAGGCCCTCACCTCCGAAGACGGCGTTCATCAGGCCCTGGCGGTTGAGGCCGCCGACACGCTGGACGCCGTATCGGATGCCCTCCTCGAAGGCGACGACGCAGCCGGTGTCGACCTCGACGCGGCCGCCGAAGTCGGCCGGGTCGAGGTCGATGAAGTTCCCCGCGCCGGCGATGATCACCGTGCCGCGCCCGGTGAACTTCTCCAGCACGAATCCCTCGCCGCCGCTCCTGCCGGTACGGCCGCCCTGGAAGGCGATGCCGAAGTCCACGGTGGACTCGGCAGCCACGAAGGCGTCCTTCTCCGCGAACCACGCGCGCGTGCCGTCCAGTTCCAGCGCACGCATCTCCCCCGGCAGCACACCCGCGAAGCCGACGGTGCCTTCGCCGCCCCGGGTGGTGAAGTACTGGAAGGCGAGCGACTCGCCCGCCAGGACGCGCTGGCCCGCCTGCATGGCCGTGCCCATGGCCTGGCGCAGCAGCCCGCCCATGCCGCCGGAGCCGGAGCCGGAGCCACCTGACTGCGGCTGCCCGCCACCGCTGCCCGACGGGCCGCCCAGGCGGGTCTCCATGGTCACGTTCGTGGTCTTGAACAGGAACTTTCCGGCCTCGCAGTACACCGTCTGACCGGGCTGCAGGCTGACGACCGCCATCTGCATGGCGTTGCCGACGATCTCTTGCTGAAGGGTCACGACCGGAGAACGCGGGAGACGGAGGCAAAGGTTCCGCTTGTACGCCGGATCGGGTGTGCCGGAGCGGGGGCCTCCGGGGGCCCGTCCGGGAACCTCGACGTCCGTTCGCCGCCAGCGCCGGTGCCGTGCCGCCGCTGGGATGGACCCATGACTTCTCAGGGAATTCTGGACGGCAAGGTGGCTCTCGTGACCGGCGGGAGCCGGGGCATCGGTGCGGCGACGGCGCTACGGCTGGCGCGCGAGGGCGCGGACGTGGCCGTCGGTTATGTGAACGGCAAGGAGGCGGCCGAGGACGTCGTACGCGCCGTGGAGGCGCTGGGGCGCCGGGCGGTGGCGCTGCGCGCGGACACGGGAGATGCCACCGAGGCGGCCGAGATGGTGGACGCGGCGGCGGAGGCGCTGGGCAGGCTCGACATCCTGGTCAACAACGCCGGTGTGGGGGTGCTCGGCCCGCTGGACACCCTGCCGCTCGCGGACGTGGAACGGGTACTCGACGTCAACGTGCGGGGTGTCTTCCTGGCCTCCCAGGCGGCCGCCGCGTGGCTGCCCGAGGGCGGGCGGATCATCACGATCGGCAGTTGCATGGCCCAGCGGGTGCCGGGGCCGGGCGGGACCCTCTACGCGACGAGCAAGGCGGCCCTGGCGGGTCTGACCAAGGCACTGGCCCGGGAACTGGGCGGGCGCGGGATCACGGCGAACCTGGTGCTACCCGGCCCGATCGACACGGACATGAACCCGGCGGACGGGCCGTACGCGGCGGGTCAGGCTGCGATGACCGCGCTGGGACGGTTCGGGACGGCGGAGGAGGTGGCGTCGATGGTCGCCTACCTGGCGGGGGCCACGTATGTGACCGGGGCGGAGTTCTCGGTGGACGGCGGGCACGCGGCGTGAAGCCGGTGGAACGCGCGGTGCGGTGGGGCCCGTGGCACGGGGTGCTGTCCCACAGGTGAAGGCACACGCCTCGCAGCGGCAGTGTCCCCACCGCCGAAGCCCGTGGGGCGCACGGCCCGACGGCCGTCGCGCCCCACGGGTCCTACCGTGGTGGGTCAGCCGCCCAGCTCCTGGTGGCGGGCCGCCAGGTGGCTCGCACCCTCCTGGGTCAGGGAGCCGAACAGGCGGAGCCGGGAGATGCCGCCGTCCGGGAAGATGTCCACGCGCGCGTGCGTGCCGACCGCCGGGGCCGGCAGGACGAAGCGGTGGTTGGTGTCGGGCTGGAGGCGGGTGCGGGGCAGGATCTCCCGCCAGTCGCCGTCCTCGCCGTCCTTCACCGACACCGACGCCCAGCCGGCGCTGTTGCCCTTGAGGTAGGCGGTGTCGATCTCCAGGGCACGGATCTGCGCCTGGGCGGCCAGCCGGTAGCGGATCCAGTCGTGGCCCCGGTCGCGGCGGCGGCGGGTCTCCCAGCCGTCGTCCATCTTGCGGGAGCGGCCCGGCTGGATGGTGTTGGAGGCGGGCGAGTAGAAGAGGTTGGAGGCGTCCTCGGCCCGGCCTCCGTTCTCCAGGGCGACGACGTCGAAGGTGCCCAGCGCCTCCAGCCAGGCGGGGTCGGGGACGACCTCGCCGTGCACGCGCAGGCGGGCGATGCCGCCGTCGGGGTGCTGGTTGACCCTGAGGTGCGTGAAGCGCTGCTCGACGTCGACGGCGAAACCGTTCGCCGCGTGACCGCCGACCGCGGTGCGCGGGACGAGGGTCGTCCACTTCACGTCGTCCCCGAGAAGTTCCTCCGGCGACGGGGAGCCCGGTACGCAGGTGCCCTCGACCGACACCGCCTGAGGGTAATTGCCGCGGAAGTGGGCGGTGTCGACGACGATCCCGCGGATCACGCCCGGGGCGCCGAGACGGACCAGCGCCCAGTCGTGGTCCTCCTCGGCCGGCCAGGGGTGGTCGGCCGAGGCGCCCCGGCGGCGGCGGGTCTCCCAGCCGTCCATGATCTTGCCCTTGTGCCCGAAGTGCTCGGGGTCGAACGCGGCGGGCTCGGGCACCAGCAGGTTCTCGCGCTGGGCGAAGAACTCGTCGTTGGCGGCGATGACACCGGCCCCGAGGCGCCGGTCGGCGAGGTCGGCGTACGAGGTGAAGGGGAAGTCGGCGGTACGGTAGTCCGCGTACGGGTCGCCGCCTCCGTAGGGGTTCGCGTCGCCGGTGAAACGGGGAATCGCCGTCACGATGATCAGGTCTTCCTTTCGGGTGTCCGGGGTGGGAGTCAGTGGGTCCGGGTGAGGAGCCGCCCCTTCGGTTCGGTGAACTCGCCGTCCGCGACGATGCGCTGCCCGCGCAGCCAGGTGGACTTCACGACGCCGTGCAGGGTCTTGCCCGCGTACGCCGTGACGCGGTTGCGGTGCTGGAGGGCCACCGGGTCGACGGTGAAGGTCTCCTCGGGTGCGAGGACGGCGAAGTCGGCGTCGCGGCCCGCCGCGATGGCGCCCTTGCGGTCGTCGAGCCCGACCAGTGCGGACGTGCGCGCGGACATCCAGCGGACGACGTCCTCCAGGCCGTGCCCGCGCCTGCGTGCCTCGGTCCACACCGCCGCCAGGCTGAGCTGGAGTCCGGAGATGCCACCCCAGGCCGTCGCGAAGTCGTCGGTCTTCAGGTCGGCCGTGGACGGGGAGTGGTCGGTGACGACGCAGTCGATGGTGCCGTCGGCGAGGGCCTGCCAGAGGAGGTCCTGGTTGGCGGCCTCGCGGATGGGCGGGCAGCACTTGAACTCGCTGGCCCCGTCGGGGACTTCCTCGGCGGTGAGGGTCAGATAGTGGGGGCAGGTCTCCACGGTGATGCGGACGCCCTCCGCCCGCGCCTCGGCGATCATCGGCAGGGCATCGCTGGAGGACAGGTGCAGCACGTGCACGCGCGCGTCGAGGGCCTTGGCCTCGCGGATGAGCTGGGCGATGGCGGTGTCCTCGGCGTCCCGGGGGCGGGAGGCGAGGAAGTCGGCGTACTTCGGGCCCGGTTGCTGCGGGGCCGAGGCGAGCAGGTGGGGGTCCTCGGCGTGCACGATGAGCAGGCCGTCGAAGGCGGCGATCTCGGCCATGGTGCGGGCCAGGGGATCGCGCTCCAGGTGCGGGAACTCGTCCACGCCGGACGGCGACAGGAACGCCTTGAAGCCGAACACCCCGGCCTCGTGCAGCGGGCGGAGTTCCTTGACGTTGTCGGGCAGGGCGCCGCCCCAGAACCCGACGTCGATGTGCGCCTTGTCGGCGGCGACCCGCTGCTTGGTCCGCAGGTGCGGAACGGTCGTGGTCGGCGGGAGGGAGTTGAGGGGCATGTCGACCAGGGTCGTGATGCCACCGGCCGCCGCGGCGCGGGTGGCGGTCCAGAAGCCCTCCCACTCGGTGCGGCCCGGATCGTTGACGTGCACGTGCGTGTCGACCAGGCCGGGCAGCAGGACGTGGTCGCCGAGGTCCTCCAGGCGGGCGCTCTCCGGTACGGGCGCGTCGTACGGGAGGACGGCCGTGATCGTGCCGTCGGTCACCGCGACGGACGCGGCCCGCGTTCCTTCGGGGGTGATCACTCGCGTCGAGCGCAGCACCAGTTCAGCGTCGGACACCCGGACCCCTTACTTCCAGCCGCTTCCGCGAAACGGAATTCAACTTTCTGTTGAAGGAGTCTTCACTCCCTCTTTCGCGCAGTCAAGGGCACACTTGCCCATGGCGCCCTTTCCCGCACACTCCTGGACGTTTCCACAAAGCGGAATTAAACTTCCAGCAGGCAGAACGTAGCTATGTACAAGCGGGGAGTCAACCGACTGCCGGGTAGGCTTCTGCCCTTCCCGCCCGCCCCGAAAGGAACGCGCCGTGCCGACGTCCAGCGCCAGCACCACCGACTCCGCCCGGTCCTCCGCCAACGGCGGCGTCCAGTCCCTGGAGCGCGCCTTCGACCTGCTCGAACGGATGGCGGACGCGGGCGGCGAGGTCGGCCTGAGCGAGCTGTCCGCGAGCAGCGGCCTTCCCCTGCCGACCATCCACCGCCTGATGCGCACCCTGGTCGCCTGCGGGTACGTTCGTCAGCAGCCCAACCGGCGGTATGCGCTCGGCCCGCGCCTGATCCGCCTCGGCGAGTCCGCCTCCCGGCTGCTGGGCACCTGGGCGCGTCCGTACCTCGCGCGCCTGGTGGAGGAGACCGGCGAGACGGCGAACATGGCCCTGCTCGACGGGGACGAGATCGTCTACGTGGCCCAGGTGCCCTCGAAGCACTCGATGCGCATGTTCACGGAGGTCGGCCGGCGGGTGCTGCCGCACTCCACGGGCGTGGGCAAGGCGCTGCTCGCCGGCTTCCCGCCGGAGGAGGTGCGGGCGCTGCTCTCCCGTACGGGCATGCCCGCCGCGACGGAGAAGACGATCACCACGCCGGACGGCTTCCTCGCGGCCCTGGAGGACGTGCGCCGGCAGGGCTTCGCCATCGACGACAACGAGCAGGAGATCGGGGTGCGCTGCCTGGCGGTCCCGGTACCCGACTCCCCCACCGCCGCGGCCATCTCCATCTCGGGCCCGGCGGGCCGGGTCACCGAAGCCCTGACGGACAGGATCGTGCCGGTGCTCCAGCAGGTCGCGGGTGAGCTGTCCGAGGCGCTCGCCAGCCAGAGCCCCGCGTAAAGGGGGGCCTGGGCGGCCTGGCCCCGCGCGGGCCGACCGAGCCCCGCGCGACGGGGCCGGCCCCCGGGGCGGCGAGCGGCCTGGTCATCGCGGACCGCCCGGCCGATGCGCCGGACAGGCCCTAACCCTGACCCCGCACCGGCCCCCCGAAGAGATCCACCGCCCGCCGGACCTCCGTCAGCTCGGCGGACAGTGCGCTCACCGAGCCGATCGCGCCCGCGATGAGCAGGAGGGAGCGGCGCAGGCGAGGGATCTCGGGGATGCCGTCGGCGGCCATGGCGGCCACCGTGGCCAGTTCCTCCTCTGCGATGGTCCGGTCGGCGAACTCGCCGGGATGGGCGGCCAGTCGGCGGCGCAACCGGGACACGGCGGAGCGCAGCTCCGTCACGCGCGGATCCTCGCCACCGCCGGTCACGGGCCCCTGCCGCTTCTGCTCGACGCTCCGCAACACAGTCCTCCCCCTCGCACCTCGCCGTGCGCGTGTCCCTCCGACACGAAGCCCCCGCCCCGGGCAGCCGTCGGGCGCCCGGCCGGTCGGTGCGCGCGACAGTAAACGACGCGGACCGCCGGGCGCCAGTCCATTGCGTCATCGACTTGTTTCGCTGAGTGACTTTCTGGCCCGGGGCGCACGCCTGTGCGACGCGCGCCTCGCGCCGTCGCACTCCCGTACGGGGCGTGCGGTATGCAGGAGCCATGACGACACGGGAGACGACGGGCGGGGCGCGGGCGGTCACGGGACTGCTGCTCGCGGCCGGGGGCGGGCGGCGGCTCGGCGGACGCCCCAAGGCGCTGCTCCCGCACCGGGGGCGGCCCCTGGTGGAGCACGCGGTGCGGGTACTGCGGGAGGGCGGCTGCGCGGCGGTCCACGTCGTCCTGGGCGCACAGGCCGACGCTGTGCGCGCACGGGCCTCACTGCCGGACTGCACCCTGGTCGACAACCCCGACTGGGAGCAGGGCATGGGGAGTTCACTGCGCGCCGGGCTCGATTCACTGGCCGGCACGGGAGCCCGGGCCGCCCTGGTGTCACTCGTGGACCAGCCCGGGATCGGACCCGAGGCGGTGGCCCGGGTCCTCGCGGCGTACGAGGGCGAGGAGACGCTCGCCGGCGCCGCGTACGACGGCGTGCGCGGCCACCCGGTGCTGTTCGGCGCCGCCCACTGGGCGGGCATCGCCTCAGGCGCCACCGGGGACCTGGGAGCACGCGCCTACCTGAAGGAGCACCGGCAGGCGATCACCCTCGTCGAGTGCGGCGACGTGGCCCGGCCGTTCGACATCGACACCGAGGCCGATCTGACCCACCTGGAGTGAACGGCGTGGCACGGAGCGCCACCTTGCCTCGACTCGGAGAATCTCGACATCAACAGACGATTGAACTTCCACCATGAGGAAACTAGTATCCACTGTTCAGAAGCGCCCTACGGGCCCAAGGGCGCCGAACGCCGTATTCGGGAAGACTGGCACCCGGTGCCGAGCACGCCGGCTCGTCTTCACAGCTCGCTGAAGGAAGTGACCGTCCATGTCCGCTCCAGCGCCGTCCCCGCTGGCCATCGTCGACGCCGAACCCCTGCCCCGGCAGGAGGAGGTCCTCACCGAAGCGGCGCTCGCCTTCGTGGCCGAGCTGCACCGGCGGTTCACGCCCCGGCGTGACGAACTCCTCGCCCGCCGCGCCGAGCGCCGCGCCGAGATCGCCCGCACCTCCACCCTCGACTTCCTCCCGGAGACCGCCGCGATCCGCGACGACGACTCCTGGAAGGTCGCCCCGGCCCCGGACGCCCTGAACGACCGCCGGGTCGAGATCACCGGTCCCACCGACCGCAAGATGACCATCAACGCCCTCAACTCGGGCGCCCGGGTGTGGCTCGCGGACTTCGAGGACGCCTCCGCGCCCACCTGGGAGAACGTGGTCGGCGGCCAGCTGAACCTGAGCGACGCCTACACCCGGAACATCGACTTCACCGACCCGACGTCCGGCAAGTCGTACGCCCTGAAGGCGAACGAGGAGCTCGCCACGGTCGTCATGCGACCGCGCGGCTGGCACCTGAACGAGCGTCACCTCGTCGACGCCGACGGCACCCCCGTGCCCGGCGCCCTCGTCGACTTCGGCCTGTACTTCTTCCACAACGCCCAGCGCCTGCTGGACCTCGGCAAGGGACCGTACTTCTACCTCCCCAAGACGGAGTCCCACCTGGAGGCGCGCCTGTGGAACGAGGTGTTCGTCTTCGCCCAGGACTACTGCGGCATCCCGCAGGGCACCGTCCGCGCGACCGTCCTCATCGAGACGATCACCGCCGCCTACGAGATGGAGGAGATCCTCTACGAGCTGCGCGAGCACGCCTCCGGGCTGAACGCGGGCCGCTGGGACTACCTGTTCTCCATCGTCAAGAACTTCCGTGACGGCGGCGCCAGGTTCGTCCTGCCGGACCGCAACGCGGTCACGATGACGGCCCCGTTCATGCGTGCCTACACCGAACTCCTCGTCCGCACCTGCCACAAGCGCGGCGCCCACGCCATCGGCGGCATGGCGGCCTTCATCCCCTCCCGCCGGGACGCCGAGGTCAACAAGGTCGCCTTCGAGAAGGTCCGTGCCGACAAGGACCGCGAGGCGAACGACGGCTTCGACGGCTCCTGGGTCGCCCACCCCGACCTCGTGCCGATCGCCATGGAGTCCTTCGACAAGGTCCTCGGCGACAAGCCGAACCAGAAGCACCGGCTGCGTGAGGACGTCGACGTCAAGGCGGCCGACCTGATCGCCGTCGACTCCCTCGACGCCAAGCCCACCTACGCGGGCCTGGTGAACGCCGTGCAGGTCGGCATCCGTTACATCGAGGCCTGGCTGCGCGGCCTCGGCGCCGTCGCCATCTTCAACCTCATGGAGGACGCGGCCACCGCCGAGATCTCCCGCTCCCAGATCTGGCAGTGGATCAACGCGGAGGTCGTCCTCGACAACGGCGAGCAGGTCACCGCCGACCTGGCCCGCAAGGTCGCCGCCGAGGAACTCGCGAACATCAGGGCCGAGATCGGCGACGAGGTCTTCGCGGCCGGCAACTGGCAGCAGGCGCACGATCTGCTGCTGACGGTCTCCCTCGACGAGGACTACGCCGACTTCCTGACGCTCCCGGCGTACGAGCAGCTCAAGGGCTGAACCGCCGCTACCGCTCCGAGTGGCCCAGGGTCCTGCCCGGGGCCACTCGGTCGCGTACGGCCTTCTTCACCGCCGTCGGCTCCGGGAAGCCCTGCTCGCGGCGGTCCCACACGACCTCGTCGCCGACGCGGACGACGAACACGCCGCCCGTGCCGGGTTTCAGGGCCACCTCCGTCAGTTCGGCCTCGAACGTGGTCAGCAGCTCCTGCGCCAGCCAGGCCGCGCGGGGCAGCCAGCGGCACTGGGTGCAGTACTCGATCTCGACACGGCCACTCATCCGAGGTGCACCGACCAATCCTGCTGGGCCGCGGGCTTGCCGTGCAGGTCGGGCACCTGCCTGAGCCACGCGGGGCGTCCTTGCTGGTTCCTCGCCGCCCGGCGGGCCTCCTCGGCGGCGAGCTCCTCCCGGCTCGGGAAGTCGGTGGGCAGCCAGGCCGCGGAGGCCAGCACGCGTGCGTGGAGGTACGTCACATAGGCCTCGCGCGCCTCGTCCGCCGTGGCGAAACCCGGCTCGTCCGCGAGCCAGGCGTCCGGGACCTCGGCGAGGATCCGCCGCAGCAGTTCCCCGGTGACCCGGGGCGCCAGTTCGGCGTCGGCCGCCCGGACGTCGGGGCCGTGGTGGCCGAGGGCGTGGTGCCGGAAGTCGTAGGCCTTGCCTGGGTCGGCGGCGTCCCAGCGGTGGTGGAAGACGAGGGCGGCGCCGTGGTCGATCAGCCACAGGCGCGGGCGTGCGACGCCGAGGGTGGGCCAGACCATCAGGTTGGAACTGTGGACCGTGCGGTCGACGTTCACGGTCAGGGCGTCGAGCCAGACGATCCTGCCCGCCTCCAGCGGGTCGACGCGGAAGACCTGAGAGATCTCCGGTGTGAAGTCCCGGGCGCCCGGCAGGTAGTCCATGCCGAGGTTGACGCCCGCACTGGCCGCGTGCAGCCCCCGCACCTCCTGGTGCGGCTCGTGGCCGGCGATCGCCGGGTCGAAGTGGACCAGGACCAGCTCGGGGAAGCGCAGGCCTAGCGCACGGGCCAGTTCCCCCACGATGACCTCGGCGACCAGCGCCTTGCGGCCCTGCGCGGAGCCGGTGAACTTGACGACGTAGGTGCCGAGGTCGTCCGCCTCGACGACACCGGGCACGGAGCCGCCGGAGCGCAGGGGTTCGACGTAGCGGGTCGCGGTGACCTCTCTCAGCATGGTCCTGAGCTCCCCCGGGGCAGAGTCCGAAGGGGCCATGGTAACCAGGCGCGACGGCCACGGAGGGGCCCTGGCCCGCAGGCGGATCCCGTCGTGCTCAGGGTGCCGGGGACGTGGCCGCGGCGGCGGGTGCGGGCACCCGGACGTCGTCCATGACGAAACCGCTGCGGACCCGGGCCGGCATGCGGTTCAGCGGGATCCGCAGGTCCTGCTCGGGCACCTCGTACTCCAGCCGGGCCAGTCGCGGCACGAGGGCACGCAGCAGCGCGATCGTGACGTCCTCACCGGGGCAGCGGTGGCCGGTGGTCCGGTCGCCGCCGCCCTGGGGGATCAGCTCGTCACCCGCAGGCGGCCGCTCGAGGAAACGCCGCGGTTCGAAGGTGTACGGATCGTCCCAGAGGGCGGGATCGTGGTTCTGCCCGTAGAGGTCGAGCAGGATCAGCGTGCCGGACGGGATCGGCTCGCCGTGCCACTCCAGATCGGTGACGGCCCGGCCGCCGACGAAGGGCGCGAAGGGGTAGAAGCGCCGCAGCTCGTGGGCGAACGCCACGGCGTGGGCGGGGTCGTCGCCGGTCAGGCGTTCCCGCAGCCCGGGCCTGAGGCGCAGCGCGTGTCCGGCGTAGGTGACGAACCAGCACACCGCGACCGTCGGGCGGATGACGTTGAGCAGTTCGACCGCGGCCGTGTGCGGGTCCAGGAGCCGGCCGTCGGCGTCCCGGTGCCGGGCGATCCCCTCCACGGCCGATCCGGCCTGCGCGGAGGCGGTCCCCGCCCGTACCTCCTCGATCAGACGTCCCAGCCAGGCCTCGCAGCGGGCCCGGGCCCGGCGGGCCCGCCAGTGGCGTGGGCCGGCCGTGGCGAAACCGTCGACCATGGCGACGAGGTCCCTGGCCAGTGGCCCGACGTCCTCGACGACCACTCCGGCCCACTGGCACACGCCCCGGGTGAGCACACGGCTCGTCTCGTCGAACAGCACGACCCGGCGGCCGGACCACGACTCCACCGCCTCGTCCCACTCCGCGGCGACGCGGTCCACCAGGCCGGCGACCGCCTCCGCCCCGGTGAGCAGGGACAGGAACATCTCCTTGCGCACGCGGTGGTCCGGGCCGTCCAGGGTGTGCACGGCGCCGTGCCCGAACAGCGTGCTCAGCACCGGCCCGGGCAGCGCCGAGCGGCGCTCCACGTGCCGCTCGTCGTAGAAGAACCGCACCGCCTCGGGGCCGTGCAGGGCGACGACCGGCTGTCCCATGAGCCGGGTGCGCACGAGCGGGGCGGAGGTGCGGCGCCTCCGGTCGGGCAGCCAGGCGTACCCCTTGGCGAGGAGAGCGAGGGAGCTGTCGGCGATCAGTGGACTGCGACCGGGATTCATGGCGCGGCGGGTGCCCGCCGGCCCTGCCGGGAAACGCGGCGCACCGCGCGATGTCCGCCGACGGGGACGGCCGGATCCGCCTGGTTCCCGGCGGGCTGCTGACCAGGAACGCCGCCGCCCACTCCGTTTGCCGCCGGTGGCGGTGGGGACCCGGCGGGGCATGAGCGCAACCCCACCTCGCCGCCGGGTGATGCGGCAGAACCGGGTCCTGTGGCTGCTGGACCGCCTCGAGCGCGAGGCCAGGGCCGATGCGGTGATAGAAACGCTCCGCAGGGGCGTGCGGGCACTGCCCCTGGGACGTGGCCGGGACCTGCTGCACGGCAGGTGGCTGGGGCACCCGGTGCATCCGCTGCTGGTGCAGGTGCCGATCGGAAGCTGGCTGTCGGCGGCGGTCCTGGACCTGCGCCCCGGCCGCTCGCGGGAGTCACGGCTGCTGGTCGGGGTCGGTCTGGGCGCCGCCGCCCCCTCGGCCCTGGCCGGCTGGGTGGACTGGGCGGAGCTGCACCGCCGGCAACAGCGGGTCGGGCTGGTGCACGCCCTGTCCAACACGGCGGCCGTCGGCCTGTACGCCGCCTCGCTCGCCTGCCGCGTCAAGGGGCGCGAGGGGGCGGGCCGGGCGTACGGCTTCCTCGGGCTGACCGCGGTCGGGATCGGCGGCATGCTGGGCGGCCACCTGGCCTACCGGCAGGCCTCCGGCGCGAACCACGCCGAGGAGGTCCCGAACGTCGTCTCCCAGGGCTGGCACCGGATCGGGGCCGTGGCCGAGTTCCCGGCCGGTGAGGCGGTGCGGCGCAGCGTGGACGACGTGCCGGTGCTGGTGGTGCGCGAGACCGGTGGGGCGATCCACGCGCTCGCCGAGCGGTGCAGCCACCTCGCGGGGCCGTTGTCCGAGGGCACCGTCGCCGACGGATGTGTGCGGTGCCCCTGGCACGGCAGCGTCTTCCGGCTCTCCGACGGCTGGAACGTGCGCGGACCGGCCACCGCGCCCCAGCCGTCCTTCGAAACCAGGGTCGCCGACGGCCATGTCGAGGTGCGGTTGCGTCACCAGGACGGCGGGGAACCGGCCGCGCGGAGGAACGGAAGCCGATCGGGGGCTGCCCATGGGCACGGCGACAGGGACTGACAGCCGGCTCGTCGGCCGGCTGCACGGAGCGCTCCGGCGCACCCGCAGGGACTACGCGGCAGGGCACGACCGGCCGCTGGGCGGCTACACCGCGGCCATGGCGGGATTCACTGCGTTCACGGCGGCGTGGAGCACGGTGGTACGGCGCCGCGGGCGCCCGCTGCCGGAGCGGCCCGAGCCCTGGGATGTGGTCCTGACCTCGGTGGCCACCTTCCGGCTCAGCCGGCTGCTCACCAAGGCGTCGGTGACCAGCCCGCTGCGGGCCCCGTTCACCCGGTACGTGGAACCGCAGGGGCCCGCCGAGCTGCACGAGGAGGCCCAGCCCGAGCAGGGCAGGCACACCGTCGGCGAGCTCGCGACCTGCCCGTTCTGCATGAGTGTCTGGGTCGCCTCGGCGCTGACCGCCGGTCAGTTGCTCTGGCCGCGCGCGACCCGCACGGCCATGGGCGCGCTCACCGCCCTGGCGGGGGCGGACACGCTGCAGCTCGCGTACGGAGCACTGCTGGAGAGGACGACCGGCGACTGACCGACATGAAGCCCTGAAGGGACATAAATAACCAAACCCCCTCGAAAGTGCCTGTTGTATGGACCCACATACAACGGGAGCGAGGGAGCATGGCCAAGGACATCACGGACCCGGGCCCACCCCCGGAGGCGAGCCTGAAGCCCGATGCCATCGGGTTCGTCGACGCGCTGGTCATCGGGCTCAACGCGACCTCCCCCGCGTACTCCGTGGCGGCGGTGATCGGTCCCGTCGTGGCGCTGGTCGGCATCTACGCCCCCGGTGTGATGCTCGCGTCGTTCGTGCCCATGCTGCTGATCGCCTCGGCGTTCTACTACCTCAACAAGGTCGACCAGGACTGCGGCACGACGTTCTCCTGGGTCACCCGGGCCATGGGCCCGTGGGCGGGCTGGCTCGGCGGCTGGGCCATCACGATGACGGGCGTGCTGGTCGTCGGGTCGCTCGCGGACGTGGCCGTGACGTTCTTCCTGCTCGCGGTCGGCCTGGACGGCTGGGCCGACAACGACGTGGTCCGTCAGGTGCTGACGGTGCTGCTCATCCTGGTGATGACGGCCGTCTGCGTGATCGGCACCGAGCTGTCGGCCAAGGTGCAGAACGTCCTCATCCTGGCGCAGGTCGCCTGCCTGCTCGCCTTCGCCGTGGTGGCGCTCTACCGCGTCTACGCCGGCACCGGCACCCTCGACGCCGTCGACCCGGAGTTCGGCTGGCTCGACCCGTTCGGAGCGGGCGGGGCGTCACTGACCGCGTCCCTGCTGCTGGGCGTGTTCATCTACTGGGGGTGGGAGTCGGCGGTCAACCTCACCGAGGAGGTCGAGGACTCGGCCACCGCCCCCGGCAAGGCGGCCGTCTGGTCGACGGTGCTGCTGCTGGTGACCTATGTCGCGGTCGCCTTCGCGGTCGTCGCCTACGCGGGCACGGACTACCTCGCCGAGAACGCGTCGGAGGAGGAGTTCATCTTCGCGCTGCTCGCCGAGGAGGCGATGGGCGGCTGGGACTGGGTGGTGCTGCTGGCGGTGTCGACCTCCGCGCTCGCCTCCACCCAGACGACGATCATTCCGGCCTCGCGCACGGGGCTGTCCATGGCACGCCGGCACGCGCTGCCCGCCCACTTCGGCCGCATCCACCCGCGCTTCCGCACCCCCGACGTGAGCACCTGGTGGGTCGCGGGCATCGCCATCGCCTGGTACCTGGTCCTGTTCCACATCAGCGAGAACGCCCTCTTCGACTCCCTCACCGCCCTGTCCTTGCTGATCGCGTTCTACTACGCGCTCACGGGCCTCGCCTGCGCGGTGTACTACCGCCGCCAGCTGACCCGCAGCGCCCGCAATTTCCTCCTGATCGGCCTGGGACCGCTGATCGGTGCGGGGCTGCTGGCGTGGCTGCTGGTGGAGTCGGTGGCGGACATGTCCGATCCCGGCAACTCCTACAGCGGCGTCTCGTGGTTCGGGATCGGTCCCCCGCTCGTCATCGGCATCGGCATCGTCGTCGCGGGCGTGGTCCTCATGGTGGTGTGGCGGCTGCTGGCGCCCGCCTTCTGGTCGGAACACCCGAGCGTGGTCGACCCGGCCCTCGTCGACGGCAAGGAGTCCTGACGCTCCCGGCGACGGAGTCCTGGCACTCCCGGCACGGCGGCCGTGTCACGCGGCCCGTGACCTGAGCCCTGTGTCGCGAGCCGAGCCCTGCTTCACGAACCGCCGGCGGCGCGTTTCTTGTGCGGGCTGAAGACATACAGGTCGAGGATCTCCGGCACCGGCGCGACGCCGGGGCCGCCCGCCCGCACCCAGGAGACGACGTCCTCGGTGGCGGCCGGGTCGTTGACCAGTCCGAGCCACACCGGACGGCCCCCGGCGGCCCGGCCCTCGGCAGACGGCTGGACGACGATCACATTGGCCTGGTCGCACACGTCGAGGCAGTCGGAGACGCGTACCGGCGCCGCCTCGCGCAGGCGCTCGGTCTGGGCGGCGTGATCGACGCCCCTGATCTTGCGGGTGCCGCAGCAGCAGTCCCGGCAGACGACGATGCGGCACGGAAGCCCTGCGTTCGGCGTCGCGGCCATGCCGCCCCTCCCCTCTGTGCGTGTAGTGATGATCATGTCATGGGGGTGCCCGGCCCGGCGGGTCAGGTCCCTTGCCGGAGCGGGTTGGGCAGGGGCCGGTAGCGGGCGTCGGCGCCGTCGGCGCCGGTCCAGCGCAGCAGCAGGTTGGTCTTCGCCGGGAGGGTCGGCGAGGTGAGCAGGGCGGGGATCTCGGGGAGGCCGTGACGGGCGAGTTCGCGCCGGGCGGCGGGCCAGGGGTCGAACTCCGGGTGCCGTTCGGTGAGGGCGCCGGCGATCTCGATGAGGTGATTGACCACCAGGCAGTACACGAGCCGCTCCCAGCCCGCCTGCCGCGTCACGTCCGGCAGCAGCTTGACGCCCTCGGCGTCCCGGTACAGCGCCTGCACCGGCAGCCCGTCGGCGTCCACGGCGACCAGCGTGTTCTGCAGATGCGCCTCGATGACGACCCCGTGCTCGGCGAACGCCGTCAGCGCCGGGGGCACGACCTGGGCCAGGTACGCCGCCCACCAGAGGGCGGGGTCGGCGGCGCGATCGAGCGGGCTGCCGTCGAAGCCCTCGACCAGACCGGCGGCGAGCACCGGGACAGTGCCGGGCAGGAGACGGCCGGTGAAGCCGTCGCGGACGAGGACGGCCAGGGCCTCGAAGGCGAAGCCGGCGGTGCGGTAGCCGCGGTCGCTGAGCCAGGCCGAGGGCCCGTCGAACCTCTCGAAGGCGGCGCGCACGGCCGCGTCCGTCCGGCGCACGGCGAGCAGGTCGTGGCGCCACAGACGACGGATGTCGTTGGTGATGCGCACGTCCAGGCTGAACTTGAGGAAGAGGTCCCGCTCGGGCGTGTAGAGCGTACGGATCGCGGCGGTCGGCCAGGCGTCGGAGGCGGTGGTGCCGAGCCGGATCAGCCGGCCGTCCGCGAAGGCCGCGGCGAGCTCCTGCGCGGCCAGCTCGAGCTGCCAGGGGTGGGCCGGGAGCAGCCGGTAGCCGGGCGGCGCCGTGCCGAGTCCGTCGAGGGCGGAGGTGTCGCCCTCCTCGACGACGGTGTCCTCGCGCAGACCGAGCAGCACCAGCGGGAAGCGGGCGTACGCCTCGGGCGCGTACGGCAGCCAGCGGGCTGTGGGTCCGCCGCCGCGCGCCTTGGGGGCCGGGTGGTGGGTGTGGCCGGTCAGGAGGGCCTGCTCGGAGCGCCGGTAGGTGTCGTCGGGCGGAACGGCCCGGGCCCGGGCGGAGAGCAGGGCGGCCACGGCGTCGCGGCTGTCGAGCATCTCGGCGGGGAGTTCGTGGTTGGACAGCCCGGTGTGCCGGCGCAGTTCCTCGGCGACGAGCTTGACCAGCTCGGTGTGGCCGACGCGGTGCCAGGTTCCGGTGACCTCGATCTCCGGCTCGGCGGGCCGCCGTGTTCCGCGCACCCGCAACAGCCGGCCCGTGCCGGGCAGTCGGTGGACGCGACGGTCGCCCTCCCGGCGCACCGGCCGGGCGACCTCCCGCAGCAGGCAGTTCAGCAGGGGCACGGCGGCGTACGCGTCGGCGAGGGCTCCGGTGGCCGGGTCGTCACCTGGGGCCGAGTCGTCGTCGGCGGGCGGGGGCATGAGGTCCACGCGTTCCACTCGTCCCTATGGTCGTTTCAGCGTGCCGGGCGGAGATGATCAGTATGTCGGTCGTCGCCGTTCCGCTGTGACGCCCCTATTCGTACCCGAGGAGCCCGCCCGTGCACCGTCCCCCCACCGCCGAGGCCGAGGTGGCCGACGAGCTGTCCGTCGTCCGGCCCGGGCTCCTGCCGCGGTACGAGGCCGAACTGCCCGGCGCCCGGGCGGCCGTGCTGTCCCGGCTGTGGCGCGGTCTCGCCCACGAGCCGCTGCCCTGGGTCGCCCGCCGGGAGCAGGCCCGGGACGGTCTGACGCTGTCCCTGTCCGACGGCCGCCGACTGCACGGGCCCCGGCCGGACCCGTACGCGACCGGCGCGTACGTCACCGCCGTACGGCTGGACGAGACGGCGTACACGGATCCGGCGCGGCTGATGACGGACCTCGCCGTACCGCACTCCGCCGCGTTCGCCGCCGAGCTCGGGCACAGCGTCGCGTCGCTGGCGCTGTCCCGGGCGGGGCAGCAGGGGGACCGGGAGGAGTGGCCCGAGAGCGACTGGGAGTGGGAGCAGCGGATCGTCGACGGGCATCCGTTCCATCCGACGTGCCGGTCCCGTCCCGGCTTCTCGGTGGCCGAGCAGCTGGCCTACGGGCCCGAGCACCGGCCTGTCGTGGAGCTGGGGCTGGTGCCGGTGCGGGCGCAGGAGTGCCTGGTGAGCGGCGTGTGGCCGGACGAGCTGCGGGACGGCGGGCGGGTGGTGCTTCCGGTGCATCCGTGGCAGGCGGCGCACGTGCTGAAGCGGACGTGCGAGGAGCGGCGCCCGGCGCATCCGCTGATGTCGCTGCGGACGCTGGCCGTGCCCGGCGGGCCGCAGGTGAAGACCTCGCTGAGCGCCCGGCTGACGTCCTCGGTGCGGGACATCTCCCTGCCCTCGGTCGCCGCCTCCGCGACGCTGTCGGACTTCGCCGCGACGCCGGCGGAACGTTCGGACGGCCTGCTGCACATCACCCGCACCCTGGGCGCGGCGGCCGCGGGGTCCCCCGACCTCGCCGCCGTCCTGCGGGAGTCGCCGCAGGCGTACGCGGGCAGCGGCGAGCGGGTCCTGCCGGTGGCGGCGCTGGCGACCACCGGCCTCCCCCACTCCCCCGCCTGGCTGGCCGGTTTCGCACGGCTCACGCTCACGGTCGGGCTGCGGCTGCTGGAGCTGGGCGTGGCTCTGGAGGCGCACGGCCAGAACCTCCTGGTAGTCCTCTCGGCGGCGGGCGACCCGGTGCGGCTGGTCTACCGCGACCTGGCCGACATCCGGGTCAGCCCGGCCCGCCTGGCCCGGCACGGCATCGAGGTGCCCGAGCTGCCGGCCCGGATGGTCACGGACGACGAACGCGCGCTGCGCCGCAAGCTGTTCGGCTCGCTCGTGGCGGGCGCGCTGGCCGGCACGGCCGGGTCGGGTCCGGCGCTCGGCGCGGCGCTGGAGACGGCCGTACGGGACCTGCCGCGCACCCCGGATCTCGCGGCACTGTGCGCCGATCCGCTGCCCTCGAAGGCGCTGACGCTGATGCGGCTCTCGCCGCGGACGCCCGGGGACCAGTGGGCGGAACTGCCCAACCCCCTGCGGTGAAACCCGTTTTGGAACCGGAGCGGGGTGATCAATAGGATCCGGCGATGATCACAAGAACACGGCTGGCGGCGGGGGTCTGTGCCCTGCTCGCCGCGCTGACGGCCGGGCTCGCCTTCCCGGCCGGGGCGGCCGCCGGCGAACCCACGGGCCAGGACGCCCCCAAGGTCGACCTCGTCCTCGACGTGAGCGGCTCGATGCGGGCGCGGGACATCGACGGCCAGTCGCGGATGGCCGCCGCGAAGCAGGCGTTCAACGAGGTGCTCGACGCTACGCCCGAGGAGGTCGAACTCGGCATCCGCACCCTGGGCGCGAACTACCCCGGGGACGACCGCAGGACGGGCTGCAAGGACACCGCGCAGCTCTATCCGGTCGGCCCGCTCGACCGCACCGAGGCCAAGACGGCCGTCGCCACCCTCACCCCGACGGGCTGGACGCCGATCGGCCCGGCCCTGCTGAAGGCGGCCGGTGACCTGGACGGCGGCGACGGCTCCAAGCGCATCGTGCTGATCAGCGACGGCGAGGACACCTGCGCCCCGCTCGACCCGTGCGAGGTGGCCCGCGAGATCGCCGCCAAGGGGATCGGCCTGACCATCGACACCCTGGGCCTGGTGCCGACGGCCAAGCTGAGCCGGCAGCTGAGCTGCATCGCCGAGGCCACCGGCGGCACCTACACCTCGGTCGAGCATCAGGACGAACTCACCGACCGGGTCAACCAGCTGGTGGACCGGGCGGCCGATCCGGTGGTGACGCCGGTGCCGGCCGAGGGGGCCGACCGGTGCGCCGGGGCGCCGACGCTGAAGTCGGGTCTGTACACCGACCGCGAGGAGTTCGGGCAGCAGCGCTGGTACCGGGTGGACGTTCCGCCGGGCAAGGAGCTGCGCGCCTCGGTGAGCGTCGCGGCGGACCGGGCGGTGAACCCCGGCTACGGCGTGCTGATGCGTGCGGTCACGTCGAAGGGCCGCGAGATCGTGCGCGGCGAGGCGGCGGGCAACGGCCGCACCGACGTGCTCTCGACGGGGCTGCGCTACCCGAAGGCCGAGAGCGACGAGGAGGACGCCCCCGCCGAGGCGGTCTGCCTCGCGGTCTCGCACTCCTTCTCGGCGGCCTCCGGCGTGAAGACCACCCCCGGTCTGCCACTGGAGCTGACGGTGGACGTCGTGGACGCCCCGGACCAGGCGGGCGACGTGGCCGCCTTCGGCCTCGGCCGCGGCTGGTGGCTGCTCGGCGTGCTGATCCTCACCGGCTTCCTCGCCGGTGTCGTCTGGGGCTGGCTGTCGCGCTGGCGGATCGCGGTCTGGAGGACCAACTGATGCGATGGGTACGAGCGTTGAGCGCGGCGTTGCTGACCCTGGGCGTGGCGGCCGGCCCGGCCGCGGCCGACGCCTCGCCGAGCCCCTCGCAGGAGGAGTCGTCGGCTCCCACGCAGGCCGGTACGTCATTCCGTACGGCGACGGAGATCGAACAGGGGCAGCGGGCCACGGCGAGCGGCTCCACGGGTGACTACCTGTACTGGTCGTTCCCCGCGGACACCGGACAGCGGCCCACGGTCCGGGCGACGGTGAAACTGCCGGAGACCCACGCCTCCCAGACCTGGCAGATCGACGTCTACGACGGTCTGCGCCGCCGTCAGGCCTGTCAGTACGGGGCGCAGACGCGCACCGCGGGGGCGGACACGTCCTCCGTGGAGCTGGCCTGTGTGCTGCGCACGGTCCGGGCCTGGTCGGAGCAGTGGGCGAACGACCCGCTGCCGGGCACCTACTACGTCCGGCTGACGGCCACCGGCGTCGCCACCGCCGACCTCGGCCTCCCCGTGAGCACGGCGATACAGGTGGACTCCGCGGACATCGGCGGATCCGCGGCGGTGGACGGCTCGCTCGCCGAGCCGCTGGTGCCGGGGATCGCCTCGAAACCCGAGGAGGAGCAGGAGGACGCGGCGGTGCTGGCCGGTCTCGAACCCGAGGACGGCTGGGCGTCCGGCTGGTGGTCGGACCGGTGGGTGTGGACCGCGGCCGGCGGGATCCTGGCCGCCCTGGCGGGGGTGGGCGGCTACGCGCTGACGCGCGGGGCGGGCCGGCCGTCCCGGGTACCGCCGGGCGCCTGACCGGTCTCACCTGACCGGTCCTCACCCGGCCGATTCGCTGAAACAGAAGGCCCGCTGCCCGCGGGCCTTCTTTCATGCCGTGCGCAGCGCCTTGGCGAGCGTGCCCTCGCCGCTCACCTCGACCCGTCCCTCGCGCACGGCCCGGGCGATGCTCAGCTCCCCGCGGCCGATGGCCGTGCAGGTGCCGGTGTCCAGCACCAGCCGGGCGTCCGGCTCCGCGGGGGCGGGCCCGTCGCCGTACACGGGCCCGTCCTCGCCACCCGCGTACAGGTGGAACAGGCCTTCCTCCAGGCGGACCTCGACGAGTCCCTCGCCGTCCAGCAGACGCAGCAGGGGCAGCGCGAACCAGTGCGCCCGGACCGCGTCCGTCGCCCGGCGCTCCCCCAGTTCGGCCTGCCCCCACTCCCCCAGCGCCTGCAGCACTGGCAGCAACCGCCGTCCCCGCGCCGTCAGTTCATAGACGAAGGCCGCCCCGGGCGGTGGCAGCCGGCGCCGGGTGGCGAGGCCGTCGCGCTCCATGTCCTTCAGCCGCGAGGCGAGGACGTCGGTACTGACGCCGGGCAGATCCGCGTGCAGGTCGGTGTAGCGGCGCGGGCCGGCGAGCAGCTCCCGGACGATCAGCAGGGTCCAGCGGTCACCGACGACATCGAGCGCGCGGGCGGCGGAGCAGTACTGGTCGTAGCTTCGGCGAGGTGGCATGCGACGCAGTCTAGACAAGTTGTTGGACTTTCCAAGCGCGTACTTGGTAAAACCAAGCAACACGATCGGCAGAGGAGAGCGGCGCATGGAGTTCCGGCAGTCGAGCAAGCTCAGCGAGGTCTGTTACGAGATCCGCGGCCCGGTCATCGAGCACGCCGACGCGCTGGAGGAGGCGGGGCACAGCGTGCTGCGCCTGAACACCGGCAATCCGGCGCTCTTCGGGTTCGAGGCACCGGACGAGATCCTCCAGGACATGATCCGGATGCTGCCGCAGGCGCACGGCTACACCGACTCGCGCGGCATCCTGTCCGCCCGCCGGGCCGTGGCCCAGCGCTACCAGACGCTCGGCCTGGAGGTCGGCGTCGACGACGTCTTCCTCGGCAACGGCGTCTCGGAACTGGTGTCGATGGCCGTCCAGGCGCTCATCGAGGACGGCGACGAGATCCTCGTCCCCGCCCCGGACTTCCCGCTCTGGACGGCGGTGACCACCCTCGCGGGCGGCAAGGCGGTCCACTACCTGTGCGACGAGCAGGCCGACTGGTACCCCGACCTCGACGACATGGCGTCGAAGATCACCGACCGGACGAAGGCGGTCGTGATCATCAACCCGAACAACCCCACCGGCGCGGTCTACCCCAAGGAGATCGTCGAGGGCATCCTCGACCTCGCCCGGCGGCACGGCCTCATGGTCTTCGCCGACGAGATCTACGACCAGATCCTCTACGACGACGCCGTGCACCACTCGGCCGCCGCGCTCGCCCCCGACCTGGTGGTCCTCACCTTCTGCGGGCTGTCCAAGACCTACCGCGTGGCGGGCTTCCGCTCCGGCTGGCTGGTGGTCACCGGGCCGCGGCAGCACGCCAAGGACTACCTGGAGGGCCTCACCATGCTGGCCTCCATGCGGTTGTGCGCCAACGCGCCCGCGCAGTACGCCATCCAGGCCGCGCTCGGCGGCCGGCAGTCCATCCGCGAGCTCACCGCACCGGGCGGGCGGCTGCTGGAGCAGCGGGACGTGGCCTGGCGGATGCTCAACGAGATCCCGGGCGTGACGTGCGTGAAGCCGAAGGGCGCGCTGTACGCCTTCCCGCGCCTGGACCCCAAGGTGCACCGGATCCACGACGACGAGCGGTTCGTGCTGGACCTGCTGCTGCGGGAGAAGATCCAGGTCGTCCAGGGCACGGGCTTCAACTGGCCGTCACCGGACCACTTCCGCATCCTCACCCTGCCGCACGCGGAGGACCTGGAGGCGGCGATCGGCCGGATCGGGCGGTTCCTCGGCGGGTACCGGCAGTAGGCGCCGAGCGATTCCCGGACATGCGTGGGGACGGCCGGAAAGGGGCTTTGAGCCGGACGGAGGCCGGGCGCAGGGCGTGAGCGCCGCGCATGAGGGAACGTCGTCTTCGGTCCTTCCCCCAGGCAGGAGCGGAGACGAGTGATGGCCACCACGCAAGGTGAAGCCCGGGTCGGCGCCGTACGACCGGCGGACCTCAAGCTGCCGGGCATCGTGCTCGGGGTCGGGATGGGCGGGTTCGCCGACGGCATCCTGCTGCACCAGCTGCTGCGGTGGCACCACATGCTCTCCAGCACCGACCAGGACCGCATCGGGGTGAAGTACTACAACCCCCACACCGTCTCCGGGCTGGAGATGAACACCCTGTGGGACGGTGTCTTCCACACCGTGTGCTGGCTCGCGGTCCTGCTCGGGCTCGCCGTGCTGTACGCGCGGGTCACCCACGACCGGCGGCGCGTGTGGACCTCCCGGGTGCTGTGGGGCTGGATGCTCGTCGGCTGGGGCCTGTTCAACCTCGTGGAAGGCGTACTGGACCACCACGTCCTCGGCATCCACCACGTCCACGCCGGCGAGGGCCAGGTCTGGTGGGACATCGGCTTCCTCGTCCTGGGCGCCCTGCTGGTCGCCGGCGGCCACCTGCTCCAGCGCGGCGGCCGGCCCTTCGAGCCCGGTGCGGCGGCCGGCCGCCGTGAAGGCCGGCAGGACTGATGGGCCACCATCCGCATGAGCACGGGCACACCGCGGGCGGCGGCACCCCGGACTGGCTGCCCCCCGCACTCCTGCTGCTCGCCGCAGCCGGTGCCTACCTGCTGCTCGCCCGACGGGCACGCCACCGCAATCCGGCCCTCGGCTGGAGCCGGTGGCGGACCGGCTGGTTCCTGGGCGGCATCCTCCTGCTCGGCGTGGCGCTGCTGCCGCCCGTGGCCCCCTACGCCCACCAGGACTTCCGCGGGCACATGGCCCAGCACCTTCTCATCGGCATGTACGCGCCGCTCGCCCTCGTCCTCGCCGCCCCCGTCACGCTCCTGCTGCGCACCCTGCCCGCCTCTCGGGCCCGGCGCCTGACCGCGGTGCTGCACAGTCCGCCCGCCCGTGTGCTCGCCCACCCGTCGGTCTCCCTGGTGCTCTCCGCGGGCGGCCTCGCGGTGCTGTACTTCACCCCCCTGTACAACGCGACCGCGACCGATCCGACGGCGCACTGGCTGCTGCACGCGCACTTCCTGCTGTCCGGGTGCCTGTTCGCCTACGCCATCGCCGGCCCGGACCCGGCCCCCGCCCGGCCGGGGGTCAGGGCCCGGCTGGTCTACCTCGGCGTCGCCATCGCGGCGCACGCGGTGATCTCACAGTTGATGTACGGCGGCTTCTGGGTCGACGTCCACGCGCCGGTCGACCAGGTGCGGGGCGGCGCGGAGGTCATGTACTACGGCGGCGACCTGGCCGAGCTGCTGCTGGCCGGCGCGTTGGTCGCCACGTGGCGTCCCGAGCCCAGGCGGGCGGCGGGCCGCGGTGCGGGGCGGGGAGTCGTCCCGGCCGGGAATGTCAGTGCCGGGCCGTAACCTTCGAGCGGGTGGGGCGTGAAGCCCCGGGGGGCTGCCCGAGGCCGGAGAGGAGTACGCCGTGACCCGTCCGCCGACCGTCGCACAGCAGCGTGTCATCGATGCCGCCGACCCTGTCACCGGGCGGCTCCGCGGCACGGAGTCGCAGCTCACGGCGCTGGTGAAGCGGGGTCTCGCCTTCCGCCACCCCCGGCCGCCACACGATCACTTCCTGACGCCGGAGGGGCACCGGGTGCGGCAGGGCATCACGCAGGCGCCCGAGGCGGTGGGGGCCGCGCAGGCTCCCGCGTCGGCGGGCGTGTTCGCCGCACGCGTCGGCGGTGAGGAGGCCGCTCCGCAGGCCGGTCCCGCCCGGCGCCGTGAGGTGCACAGCGCCTGGCAGGGGCTGGTGGAGCTGCGTCGGATGACCAACCCGGGCGGGGACACCGACCGGCCGTGCGGCTGGGAGCGTACGCACCTGGTGCGGGCGGCGGCCCTTGCCCTGGAGGCGGCCGGGCACACTCCGGCGGGGCGGGAGGGCGGGGGGTATCGCGTACGGGAGACCCCGCAGCCGGAAGCGGTCGCCGTCCACGAGGCGGACGGCGAGGCGCTGCGGGCCTGCGCGGCCACCCTGGAAAGGGCAGGCTGGCAGGTGAGCGAGCACCGCGAGCCGCGCACCGGGAGCCGGTATCTGCTGGCCTCGCCGCGCCGGGCGTGACGGGCATGCCAGGATCAGTGGATCGTTGCGCAGCGCACGAGAGTCCGGTGTGCGTGTCCGGTGTGAGAGATCCGGCGCGAGAAGGGAAAGCCGTGAGCGAGCCGTTTTCCGTCCCAGTGACCGTCCGTGGCTACGAGACGGACGTGCAGGGACACCTCAACCAGGCGGTCTATCTGAACTACGCGGAGCACGCCCGCTGGTCCTTGCTCAGGGCCGGGGGTATCAGCCAGTCCGCCCTCATCGGCAGCGGCGTGGGCCCGGTCGCGCTGGAGACGACCATCCGCTACAAACGCGAGCTGCTCGCGGGCGACGAGGTCGAGGTGACCTGTGCCTTCGAGTGGAGCGGCGGCAAGACGTTCCGGATCGAGCAGAGCGTGGTGAAGGCCGACGGCACGGTGGCCGCGGAGATCACGGCGGTCGGCGGGATCCTGGACCTGGAGCAGCGCAGGCTGGTCGCCGACCCCGCGGCGGTCTTCAGGAAGCTGGCCTCGGACCCGGGGTTGTTCGGGCTGTCGTAGGGCCGTGGCCGGATCCCCGGCGGGTGCTCGTGCGGTGCGTCCGGTCAGTGCACACCGCGCTCCGCCAGGGCCGCTCTGAGGCTGCGCAGGGCGTAGTAGACGCGGGACTTCACCGTGCCCTGGGGGACGCCCAGCGCGGTGGCGGCCTGGTGTGTGGTGCGGTCGGCGAAGAAGGTGGCCTCCAGGGCCTCGCGGTGTGCCGGTGTCAGGGCCCGCAGGGCGTCGTGCAGGACGATGGACGACAGCATGCGTTCGATGTCGTCGGCGTCGGTGCCCAGTTCGGTCAGCCAGTCGGCGCCGCCTATCTCCTGCGGGCGGGCCGTCTTCGTCCGGTGTGCGTCGATCACGATGTTGCGGGCGATGCGGAACATCCAGGGGCGTACGGCCATGCCCTCGCCGTCGGCGAGCGTCTGCTTGTTCCAGCAGCGCAGCAGGGTCTCCTGAAGTACGTCCTCCGTGCGGTGGGTGTCCCCGCCCAGCAAGCGCAGCACGTACGCGTAGAGGGCGGGGCCGTGCTCCAGATAGAGGTCCCGCAACGCCCGTTCCTCGGGCGACACCGCGCTCGCGGACCCGATCACCGTCACGTTCATGGTGTGCTCCTGCTCCTGTGTCCTTGGGGGGCCCGCCCAGCCGCGGCGGCTGGAAGCGGGGCCTCCGGTGGAACGGAGTGTGGTCAGGGGCGTTCCACGCTCGTTTGACGCTCGGTCCACGGCTCGTACATCGCCCGTCCGGTCACACGCGGGCCGACAGGGACTCCACCTGGGCGCGCACCCGGCGGGCCAGTCGTTCGTCCGCCGGCGCGAGGCGGCCGGCGCCGCGCAACCGGTCCCACATGTGCAGCAGTTCGCTGCCGTGGACGACCACCGCCGTACCGTCCTCCAGGCGCTGCCAGGCGGCCGCCGCCCGTGCGATCGCCCCAGGGGCGCCGGGGGCACCGGCGCCGCACAGGATGCGGGCCACCGAGAGGGCCAGGACGGTCGCCTCCCTGTGGTCTCCGCGCAGGTGTGCCAGGTACGCCTCCATGGCCCGTGCCTCCAGCGCGTCCGGGTGTTCCGTGCCGGCCGACCGGGTCAGCTCCTCGCGCAGGGCGGTCGCCGCAGCGGACGCCTCCTCGATCCGGCCCGTGGCCGTCAGCGCGTTGATGTGCGCGACCCTGGCGGCGAGTTCCGGCGGGAGAGGGCGGGACGGCTGTGGGGGCGGGGCG
>NZ_LGEA01000095.1 GCF_001280065.1 Streptomyces sp. NRRL B-1140 | reverse complement strand
GTGTAAGGGGATGGGCGGGGGTGTCGTGTGGCATGGCCACGGCCTCGGGGGCGCCGGTGGTTGGGGCTGAGGTCGGCGGGCGTACCGGGGGCATGGGCGGGGGGAGGGTCCTACCACGGCATCGCCACGCCCCCGTTCGGGCGGAGGATCTGGCCTGTGGTGAAGGCCGAGGCGTCGGAGGCCAGGTGGAGGATCGCATGGGCGATGTCCTCGGGCTCGCCCACACGGCCCAGGGGTGACCTGCGGGCCATGGCGGACTCCGTGCGTGCCCGGGACGCGCTGTCGTGGCGGTCGGTCATCGGCGTGCGGATCCACCCCGGAGCGACCGCGTTGACGCGGATGCCGTGCCGGCCCAGCTCCGTCGCGAGGGTTTTCGTCAGCTGGACCACCGCCGCCTTGGCCACGCCGTAGCAGAGCAGCCCGGGGCCGCCGGTATCGACGGCGCCGGAGGCCATGGTGACGATGCTGCCCCGGGTGCCGTGGGCGATCATCAGGCGGGCCGCCTCCTGGCAGGCGTAGAGCACTCCCTTGAAGTTCACGGCGAGCACGCGGTCGAGGTCCTCGTCCCGGGTCTCCAGTACCGGGCTGCTGTGCATGATCCCGGCGACCGCGGCCAGGGCGTCCAGGCGCTCGCAGGAGGTGAGGGCCTGCTTCAGCCCGGGCCGGTCGGTCACGTCGAGGAGGTGGGCGCGGGCGGTGCCGCCGCCGTCCTCGATCAGGCTCACCGTCTCGTGCAGGCCCCCGGCGTCACGGTCGGCACAGTGCACCGTCGCGCCCGCCTCGGCGAGCAGGAGGGCCGAGGCGCGGCCGATGCCGCTCGCCGCGCCGGTGACGAAGACGGTGCGGCCGGTGAGGTCGTACGCCGTGACGGGCATACGGGGACCGTACGAGTGTTTCTGACGGACCGTCAATTGGTGTGGCGGCGTCGGGTGGTGGCCGGTGCGGGGCCAGGCTGACAGGTGGGGCACCAGTAGGTGGGACGTTCGCGGGAGCCGTCGCCCTGGTCCGCGACACGGATCGAGGTACGGCACCGGAGACAGGGGCGGGGGGCCCGGCCGTAGACGAAGAGGTCTTGGCCGCGGCTGCCCGTCGTGCTGCGGATCGGGCGGTCGCGGTTGGCCTCCAGCAGCCTCTTCGCGAGCGCGGGCAGCTTCTCGGCGCGGTCGGCGGGCAGGGCACCGGCCGGCAGCCAGGGGGTGACGCCGAGCAGGAAGCACAGTTCGCTCTTGTAGACATTGCCGATGCCCGCGAGGTTGCGCTGGTCGAGGAGGGCCTCGCCGAGTTCGCGGGTGGGGTCCTGGAGGATGTTGGCGAGGGCCTGGTCGGGGTCCCAGTCCGGGCCGAGGAGGTCGGGGCCGAGATGGCCGACCGCGCGATGCTCGTCTGCCGTGCGCAGGAGTTCCAGGACGGGCAGGCGGTAGCCGACCGCCGTGCGGTCGGTGTTGCCGAGGATCGCGCGGATCTGGTGGCCGGGACCGCCGCTCCAGCGCCGGCCGTTCTCGTACACCTTCCAGGAGCCGTCCATCCGCAGGTGGGAGTGGAGGGTCAGGCCGCCCTCGATGCGCGTGAGGAGGTGCTTGCCGCGCGCGGCGACGTCGAGGACCGCGCGGCCCGTCAGATCGGCCGTGGCGAAGCGGGGCACCCTGAGGTCACTTCGGGTCAGCACCCTGCCCGCGAGGGCCTCGTCCAACCGCCTCGCGGCCTGCCAGACCGTGTCACCTTCGGGCATGGGTCAAGGGTGGCACGAACGCCGCGGGCTCGGCCGGAGCGGCTGCGGGTGGCCGGCCATCACGCACGCAGGCGCAGTCCTCCGTCATGCACGCAGGCGCAGTCCTCGGGGGGTCGCGATGAAACCGGCGCCCTCCAGGAGGGTGCCGAGGGGGGAGGTGAGTGCCGGGGAGCCGTTGACGCGCTCCACCGTGACCGTGCCGAGCGAACCCGCGCGGGCTGCTTCGGCGAGTGCTTCGGCGGCGCTGCGCAGACGGGGGTCGTCGGCGGGATCGCCGTCCGGGTGGGTGGGCCAGGCCAGCAGGGTCTTGCCGCCGCGCTCCATGTAGAGCGTCAGCTCACCGTCGACCAGGACCACGAGGGAGCCCGCTTTACGGCCCGGCTTGTGCCCGGCGCCGCTCGGGGGTTCGGGCCAGGGCAGGGCTGCGCCGTACGCGCTCGCCGGGTCGGCGGCGGCGAGAACGACGGCCCGGGAAGCGCCGCCGGGGCGGGTACCGCGGCCCGGGAAGCCCTGGTCGTACCCGGCACGGCCGCCGTTCTGCCAGGGCGGGGCGGCCTGCGGGGTACGGTCGCGCGGCGAGACCCACTCGTCCGGGGACGGCTTCGGGGTGTCGTACGTGGGGGCCAGGTCGGAGAAGCCGTCAGGGCCGCGGTCGTCGCTGTGCCCGAAGGACGGGGCCGCGTCGTCCGGGGCGGCGAAGTCATGGGCGGAGAACGGCTCGGGTTCCGCGCCGGGCAGCGGACCGGGCAGGTCCGCACCTCGGTCGCGGGCGTTCGACACCGCGCGCAGCCGGTCCACCGCTCCGTCCATCGCGAACTGTGCGGCACCGAGACCCTCCACCACATAGCCGCGGCGGGCCTGGCCGCTCTCCTCGAAGACGGACAGGACGCGGTACGTCGCAGAGAAGCCGCCCTCGACGCCCTCTGCCGAGACAGCGCCCCTGGTGACCACGCCGTGCCGGTCGAGGAGGGTGCGGGCGAGAGCGTGGGCCCGCACGGTGGGGTCGGGTTCATGGGCCGGGAGCAGCGACCAGCGGCCGGCCACCGTCGGCGGGCCGGAGCGGGACGAGGTCCGGGCCGCGGCGGTCAGGGAGCCGTAGCGGCCGCGCGGGACGGCGCGCTTGGCGCGGTGGGCCGTCGAGCCGGCGGTGCGGCCCGAGCCGAGCAGGGAGCGCATCGGGGCGAGGGTGTCGTTCGTCAGGCGGCCGGACCAGGCGAGGTCCCACAGGACATCGGCCAGTTGGGGATCGCCGGCCTCGGGGTGGGTGGTGGCGCGGACCTGGTCGGCGATCTGGCGGAAGAACAGGCCGTAGCCGCCGGAGAGGGTGTCCAGGACGGACTGGTGCAGGGCGGTCAGCTCCAGGGGGTGCGGGGGAGACAGGAGCAGGGGGGCCGCGTCCGCCAGATAGAGCGAGACCCAGCCGTCCTTGCCCGGGAGGGAGCCCGCCCCGGCCCAGACCACCTCTCCGGCCGCGGTCAGCTCGTCCAGCATCCCCGGGGTGTAGTTCACGACCCGGGAGGGCAGCACCAGCTTCTCCAGGGCGGAGGCCGGCACGGACGCGCCCTGGAGCTGCTCGATGGCCCGGACCAGCCCGTCGATGCCGCGCAGGGAGTGCCCCTTGCCGATGTGCTGCCACTGCGGGAGGAACTGGGCCAGTGCGGCCGGTGGCACCGGCTCCAGCTCGTGCCGCAGGGCCGCCAGGGAGCGGCGGCGCAGCCGGCGCAGCACGGCCGCGTCACACCACTCCTGGCCGATCCCGGCCGGGTGGAACTCGCCCTGGACGACCCGGCCCGCCGCGGCGAGCCGCTGGAGGGCGCCCTCGGTGACGGCGACGCCCAGTCCGAAGCGCGCGGCGGCCGTGGCCGAGGTGAACGGGCCGTGGGTGCGGGCGTAACGCGCGAGGAGGTCGCCGAGCGGATCCTTCACGGGCTCCGTGAAGGCCTCAGGGACGCCGACCGGCAGGGCGGTGCCCAGCGCGTCGCGCAGGCGGCCCGCGTCCTCGATCGCCGCCCAGTGGTCCGCGCCGGCGATCCGGACCCGGATGGCGCGGCGGGCACCGGCGAGCTCCTGCGCCCACTGCGGCTCGGCGCCCCGCTCGGAGAGCTCCGCGTCCGTGAGCGGGCCGAGCAGGCGCAGGAGGTCCGCGACGCCCTCGGCGTCCTTGACGCGGCGGTCCTCGGTCAGCCACTGGAGCTCCCGCTCCAGCTCGGTCAGCACCTCCGCGTCGAGCAGCTCGCGCAGTTCCGCCTGGCCCAGCAGCTCGGCCAGCAGCCGAGAGTCCAGCGACAGGGCGGCGGCGCGGCGCTCGGCCAGCGGGGAGTCACCCTCGTACAGGAACTGGGCGACGTAGCCGAAGAGGAGCGAACGCGCGAACGGGGACGGTTCGGCGGTGGTGACCTCGACCAGGCGCACCTTGCGGGACTCCAGGTCGCCCATCAGCTCGACGAGGCCGGGCACGTCGAAGACGTCCTGGAGACACTCGCGGACCGCCTCCAGGACGATCGGGAACGAGCCGAACTCGCTCGCCACCTGCAGCAGCTGCGAGGCGCGCTGCCGCTGCTGCCACAGCGGCGTGCGCTTGCCCGGGTTGCGGCGCGGCAGCAACAGCGCACGAGCGGCGCATTCGCGGAAGCGGGAGGCGAACAGAGCCGAACTGCCCACCTGGTCCGTGACGACCTGGTCGACCTCGCCCTTGTCGAAGACCACGTCCGCCGCGCCCACCGGGGCCTGCTCGGCGTCGTACTCACGGCCCATCCTGACCGGCTCCTGGTCCAGGAGGTCCAGGCCCATGAGATCGGCGTCCGGCAGGCGCAGCACGATGCCGTCGTCGGCGTGCATGACCTGCGCGTCCATGCCGTACCGCTCGGAGAGCTTGGCGCCGAGCGCGAGCGCCCAGGGGGCGTGCACCTGGGCACCGAAGGGGGAGTGCACGACCACGCGCCAGTCGCCGAGCTCGTCGCGGAAGCGCTCCACGACGATCGTCCGGTCGTCCGGGACGTGACCGCAGGCCTCGCGCTGCTCGTTCAGATACGACAGCACGTTGTCCGCCGCCCACGCGTCCAGCCCGGCGGCGAGAAGCCGGAGGCGGGCGTCGTCCTCGGGCAGGGATCCGACCTCGCGCAGGAACGCGCCCAGTGCCCGGCCCAGTTCCAGGGGGCGGCCCAGCTGGTCGCCCTTCCAGAAGGGCAGCCGGCCCGGCACGCCCGGGGCGGGGGAGACCAGGACACGGTCGCGGGTGATGTCCTCGATGCGCCAGGAGCTGGTGCCGAGGGTGAAGACGTCGCCGACACGGGACTCGTAGACCATCTCCTCGTCGAGCTCGCCGACCCGGCCGCCGCCCTTCTTGGGGTCGGTGCCCGCGAGGAAGACGCCGAAGAGACCGCGGTCGGGGATCGTGCCGCCGGAGGTGACGGCGAGGCGCTGTGCGCCGGGGCGGCCGGTGATCTCGCCGGTGACCCGGTCCCACACCACGCGCGGGCGCAGCTCCGCGAACGCGTCGGACGGGTAGCGGCCCGCCAGCATGTCGAGGACGGCCGTGAAGGCCGACTCGGGAAGGGAGGCGAAGGGGGCGGCCCGGCGGACGACGGCGAGGAGGTCGTCGAACTGCCAGGTGTCCAGGGCCGTCATGGCGACCACCTGCTGGGCCAGGACGTCCAGGGGATTGGCCGGGACCTTGAGGGACTCGATGGAGCCGGTGCGCATCCGCTCGGTGACCACCGCCGCCTGCACCAGGTCGCCCCGGTACTTCGGGAAGACCACACCGGTGGAGACCGCGCCCACCTGGTGCCCCGCCCGGCCGACCCGCTGCAGGCCGGAGGCGACCGAGGGCGGCGACTCCACCTGCACGACCAGGTCGACCGCACCCATGTCGATGCCCAGTTCCAGACTGGACGTCGCCACGACCGCGGGCAGGCGGCCCGCCTTGAGGTCCTCCTCGACCAGGGCGCGCTGCTCCTTGGACACCGAACCGTGGTGGGCGCGGGCGATGACCTGGGGGGCACCCTGGGCCGCTCCCGAACCGCCCATGAGCTCGGCCGGGGAGTGGTGCTCGTCGAGAGTCTCGCCGGTGGCCCGCTCGTACGCGATCTCGTTCAGCCGGTTGCAGAGGCGCTCCGCGAGGCGGCGGGAGTTGGCGAAGACGATCGTGGAGCGGTGGGACTGGACGAGGTCGGCGATCCGCTCCTCCACATGCGGCCAGATGGACGGGCGCTCGGCGCCTTCCTGGCCCTCCGCGACCGGGGAACCGCCCAGCTCGCCCAGATCCTCGACCGGGACGACCACGGACAGGTCGAACTCCTTGCCGGACTCCGGCTGGACGATCTCCACCTTGCGGCGGGGCGACAGGAAACGGGCCACCTCGTCCACAGGGCGGACCGTCGCGGAGAGGCCGATCCGGCGGGCGGGCTTCGGCAGCAGCTCGTCCAGCCGCTCCAGGGAGAGCGCGAGGTGGGCGCCACGCTTGGTGCCGGCGACCGCGTGCACCTCGTCGAGGATCACCGTCTCCACGCCCGCCAGCGCGTCGCGCGTGGCCGACGTCAGCATCAGGAACAGCGATTCCGGGGTCGTGATCAGGATGTCCGGCGGACGGGTCGACAGGGCGCGGCGCTCGGCGGCTGGGGTGTCGCCCGAGCGGATGCCCACCTTGACCTCGGGTTCGGGCAGGCCGAGGCGCACCGACTCCTGCCGGATGCCCGTCAGCGGGCTGCGCAGGTTGCGCTCGACGTCCACCGCCAGGGCCTTCAGAGGGGAGACGTACAGGACACGGCAGCGCTTCCTGGGGTCGGCCGGGGGAGGCGCCAAGGCCAGCTGGTCGAGGGCCGCCAGGAATGCCGCGAGGGTCTTGCCGGAGCCGGTGGGGGCCACGACCAGCACGTCCGAGCCCTCGTGGATGGCCTGCCACGCGCCGGCCTGGGCCGAGGTGGGCGCGGAGAAGGCACCCGTGAACCAGGCTCGGGTCGCGGGGGAGAAGCCGTCCAGGGCTCGCTGCGCATTGCTGGGCATGCGTCCATCGTGCACCTCGGCACTGACAACAGGCCTCGACGCCTCGTGGCCTGCCGTTTCGCCGCGAGGGCGGCCACCGGGACGTTCCGGGGTGTCCCCGGCCGCGGACAATGGCCGTATGGACGAGCGCGCACGGCACTGGCAGTACGACGAGCTGCCCGGAGTCGATCTGCTGTGGGCCCGGTACGTGCACAAGACGTTCGTGCGGCACACGCACGAGAACTTCGTGATCGCCGCCATCGCCGACGGCGTGGAGGTGTTCCACCACGGCGGAGGCGACCATTACGCGGGAGCCGGGGCTCTCGCACTGGTGAATCCCGATACGCCGCACACCGGACGGGCCGGGGTGCCTCAAGGCTGGCGGTACGGGGCCGTGTACCCGCCGCCCCACGTGGTCGCCGAGATCGCGGCCCAGACGACCGGGCTGCGCGGGACCCCGGGGTTCGTCAGCCCGGTGGTGGACGACCCCTACGCCGCGGGACTGGTGCACCAGGTGCTGCGGGCCGCCGACGAGGGCAACGCGCTGGCCGCGGACACACTCCTGCGGGTCGCGGTGACCAGGTTGCTGCGGGTGAACGGCGGGCTCGTGCCACGGCGGGAGGTGCGGACGGCGGGAGCCCGGATCGCGGCATGCGCGCGTGGCGTGCTGGAGGAGCGGATGGCACGTCCGCCGACCCTGGAGCGGCTCGCGGCCGACCTCGGAACCAGCCCGTTCGCCCTGCTGCGGGCCTTCCGGAACACCTACGGGATGCCGCCGCACGCGTGGCTCACGGACGCGCGCGTGCGGCGGGCGCGCCGGCTGCTGGACAGGGGGACGACTCCGTCCGAGGCGGCAGTGGCCGTCGGGTTCACCGACCAGCCGCATCTCAGCCGGCACTTCAGCCGGATGGTCGGCGTGCCTCCCGGGGCCTACCAGCGGGAGCGCAAGAACGTACAAGACCTCGGGTAGCCGCCGCCCGTAGCGTGGGGGAGCGTGGCAGATCGGACAGTTCTCGAAGACGCGGACTTCGGTGGGAAGACGGATCGGGCGGTCGTGCGCGACGCCCTCGGCGTCGGGGTGGCCGTCGGGCTCTCCGGCTTCGCCTTCGGTGTGACATCGGCCGGTGGCGGTCTCACGCTGCTGCAGACGTGCGCACTGAGTCTTCTGGTGTTCACCGGGGCGTCCCAGTTCGCTCTCGTGGGGGCCCTCGCGGCCGGGGGCAGCCCTTTCACAGCGGCCGCCGGTGCCTTCTTCCTGGGGGTGCGGAACGCCTTCTACGGACTGCGGCTGTCGCAGTTGCTGGCCCTCCCGCGCGCGGTGCGGCCGTTCGCCGCCCAGTGGGTGATCGACGAGACGGCCGCCGTGGCGCTCGCCCAGCCCACCCGGCGTGCCGCGCGGCTCGGGTTCGTCGTGACCGGGCTGAGCCTCTACATCCTGTGGAACCTCACCACGCTGCTCGGCGCCCTGGGCGCCGAGGCGATCGGCGACACCGACGCGTGGGGCCTAGACGCCGCCGGGCCCGCGGTGTTCCTGGCCCTGCTCGCGCCGATGCTCAAGACCGGCACCGAGCGGGCCGTCGCCGGGCTCGCCGTGCTGCTGGGGCTCGGACTGCTGCCCGTGCTGCCCGCCGGAGTCCCGGTGCTGCTGGCCGCTCTGGCGGCGCCGGTGGTGCTGTGGGCGGACGGCCGGCGCAAGGGACAGGGGGACGCACCGTGAACGTCTGGATCGCGATCGGGGTGACCGCCCTCGGGTGCTACGCCGTCAAGCTGGTGGGTCTCCTCGTGCCCGCGGGGACCCTGGAGCGGCCCTTGGTGAAGCGTCTCGCCGCCCTGCTGCCCGTCGCGTTGCTGGCGGCCCTCACCGCCCAGCAGACCTTCGCCGACGGGCAGACACTGGTGCTGGACGCCAGGGCCGCCGGGCTCGCCGCCGCAGCCGTGGCGCTGGTGCTGCGTGCCCCGTTCCTCCTCGTCGTCGCCGCGGCCGTGCTGGTGACCGCGGGGGTGCGGGCCATGGGGGCGGGATGATCAGTCGATGACGCGGCCGTACGCGCCGAGCACGCGCAGCGCCTCGATCGTCACCAGCGGGCGGGCCTCCAGGGCTGGGGCCGGGGCCCAGTGGCGCCACCGGACGGGCCAGCCGCCGTCCTCCTGCTGCTGCGCCGCGAGGTGGTCGAGGGACCGGGCCATTTCGTCGTCGGTGAACCACGCGCGCGCGAGCGAGGTCGGTGTCCGCGCGAAGTCGTACGGAAAATGGTGCTCCCCCGGGGCGTAACCGGGGGCGACCGGGCAGTCGTCCAGGTCGTCGGGGTTCAGGGCCGAGAGGCGGTGCTTGCGGACCAGGCGGCCGAGACGGTCGGCGGCCGCCCGCGCGCGCGGACGGTCCGGGGCGGAGTCCAGGAAGACCAGGGCCGCCTCGATCTCGTACGGGTGCGATGTCTCCAGGGACTCGATCGCCCGCCAGCAGAAGTCCGTCGCCCGGAAGAGCCAGGCGTGCCACACCTCGTTGCGGTGCAGCAGGCCCACCACCGGCCCGGTGGCCAGCAGGTCGCTGGGCGGATCGTCCACCACCGTCACGAAGGGGGCCGTGGGACAACCGCGCTGGCTGGGGTGGATCGCCGGGAGGGCGCCGTCCGCGGTCGAGACGGACGTCAGGTAGCGGCAGATGCGTTCCACCCGCTGGCCGGCGCACCGTCCGACCGCGTCCAGCACCCGCAGCGCGTGCGCCGTGTGCAGCGGCTGGCTGACCGGGCCACGCAGATCGGGCTCCAGCGCGTGGCCGTACCCGCCGTCCTCGTTGCGGTAGGCGTCCAGGGCGGTCTCCACCGGATCCGCGGCGGCGTCCCGGAAATGGTGGGCGAAGCGGCGCTGCTCGAGCACGCGCGCGGTGAGCCAGACGAAACGCTCCGCGCGCGTGACGGGGCTGTGCGGCGGGGGTGTCGGGGGAAGTTCGGTAGCTCCTGTTTCGGCCATGGGTCAGACCGTAGGGCGCGAAGCGGCGCCGGCAGGCGGTCCCGGCTCAGGCCCACCCCCAGGGGCGGGATACTGGAGTCATGCGGTTGACGGTCTTCTGGCAGCGAATGGCGGAGCACTTCGGTCCTGGCTACGCCGAAACGTTCGCGCGTGACCATGTGATGTCCGAGCTCGGCGGGCGCACGGTGCACGAGGCACTGGCGGCCGGCTGGGACGCCAAGGAGGTCTGGCAGGTGGTCTGCTCGGTGATGGACGTACCCCGGGAGAGGCGCTGACCGTTGCCGGTGTGCCCCGCAGACCGTCGGCCGACGAGGCGGGCCAGGGGAACCGGCCGGGCCGGGCGGCCGGCTCAGGGGAGCACCCGCCCGGCCCTTCCGGGACGGCCCTGACCGGTCACGAAGATCGCAGCCGGGCAGACGGCTGTCCGTGCCGTGGGCGAGACTTGGACCGTGGCACCCACTGACGAGACCGGCCAGGCAGCCCAGCAGTCCTCAGCTTCCGGTACGACACCGCCCGTGCGCCCCCCGGCCGGCGGGGCCGGGGCGAACGGCCGTATGCCGCGCTGGCTGCCCCGCGCCATGGTGCTCGCGCTCGCCCTCGTCGCGGTGTTCCAGTTGGGCAGCTGGGCCTTCCACCAGCTCACCGGTCTGCTAGTCAACATCCTCATCGCGTTCTTCCTGGCGCTCGCCATAGAGCCCGCGGTGAGCTGGATGGCCTCGCGTGGCTTGCGCAGAGGGCTCGCCGCGTTCATCGTCTTCATCGGCGTGATGATCGTCTCGGCAGGCTTCGTCACCTTGCTCGGCTCCGTCCTCGCGGACCAGATCATCAAGCTGATCGAAGGCTTTCCCGAGTACCTCGACTCCGTCATCCACTGGATCAACACGCACTTCAAGACCGACCTGAAGCGCGTCGACATCCAGGAGGGCCTGCTCCGTTCCGACTGGCTGCGCAACTACGTCCAGAACAGCGCCACGGGCGTCCTGGACGTGTCGGCCCAGGTCATCGGCGGCCTCTTCCAGCTGCTCACGATCGCCCTGTTCTCCTTCTACTTCGCCGCGGACGGCCCGCGACTGCGCCGCGCGATCTGCTCGGTCCTGCCGCCCGCCCGCCAGGCGGAGGTGCTGCGCGCGTGGGAGATCGCCGTGAACAAGACCGGCGGCTACATCTACTCCCGCGGCCTGATGGCGCTGATCTCCGGCGTGGCGCACTTCATCCTGCTCCAGGCCCTGGACGTGCCCTATGCTCCCGTGCTCGCCGTGTGGGTGGGTCTGGTGTCGCAGTTCATCCCCACCATCGGCACGTACCTGGCGGGTGCCCTGCCCATGCTGATCGCGTTCACGGTGGACCCCTGGTACGCGCTGTGGGTGCTGGTCTTCGTCGTGATCTACCAGCAGTTCGAGAACTACGTACTGCAGCCCAAGCTCACCTCCAAGACCGTCGACATCCACCCCGCCGTCGCCTTCGGCTCGGTCATCGCCGGCACCGCCCTCCTCGGTGCCGTCGGCGCGCTGATCGCCATCCCCGCCGTCGCCACACTCCAGGCCTTCCTCGGGGCGTACGTGAAGCGCTACGACGTCACGGACGACCCCCGGGTGCACGGCCACCGGTGGCGGGGAGAGGGGCCGGGTCTGCTCGCGCGTGCCAGGGGGCTGTGGGATCGGCGCCGCGGGGCGGAGCGGCCGGAGGGCCGGGGGCCAGGGCAGAACTCCTCCTGACCGCCGCCGACGACCTGATCAAGGATGCAGGTGTCGGGCAGTGGCGTGCCCGAGGCGTGGGACCGGCCTCCGGGGGAAGGCCACAGCAGGTGCTCGGACACGCAGCGGACGGCACCGGCCTCGGCGCCGGATGTGCCGCGTGGTGCGCTTGACACCAAAATCGAACATCCATTCTCATGGAAGCACCGGCGAGGCTCAACGAAGGGCATTTCGACGTACTTTGGGTAGAGAAATGCCCGAGTTATCCACAGGCCGGATGTGCGTCGGGGCGCGTTGTCAGTGGCAGGCGTTAGCGTCTTTGACGTGAAGCGATCGACTCAAGCAAATCGGGTGGAACCCATGGCAGGAACCGACCGCGAGAAGGCCCTGGATGCCGCGCTCGCACAGATTGAACGGCAATTCGGCAAGGGCGCGGTCATGCGCATGGGCGACCGGACCAAGGAGCCCATCGAGGTCATCTCGACCGGATCCACCGCCCTGGACGTGGCTCTCGGTGTGGGCGGCCTGCCCCGCGGCCGTGTCGTCGAGATCTACGGACCGGAATCCTCCGGTAAGACCACCCTGACCCTGCACGCGGTGGCGAACGCGCAGAAGGCCGGAGGCCAGGTCGCCTTCGTCGACGCGGAGCACGCACTCGACCCCGAGTACGCGAAGAAGCTCGGCGTCGACATCGACAACCTCATCCTCTCCCAGCCGGACAACGGCGAGCAGGCCCTGGAGATCGTGGACATGCTGGTCCGCTCCGGCGCCCTCGACCTCATCGTCATCGACTCCGTCGCCGCGCTCGTCCCGCGCGCGGAGATCGAGGGCGAGATGGGTGACAGCCACGTCGGTCTGCAGGCCCGCCTGATGAGCCAGGCCCTGCGGAAGATCACCAGCGCGCTCAACCAGTCCAAGACCACCGCCATCTTCATCAACCAGCTCCGCGAGAAGATCGGCGTGATGTTCGGCTCCCCCGAGACCACGACCGGTGGCCGGGCGCTGAAGTTCTACGCCTCGGTGCGCATCGACATCCGCCGCATCGAGACCCTGAAGGACGGCACGGAGGCGGTCGGCAACCGCACCCGCTGCAAGGTCGTCAAGAACAAGGTTGCGCCGCCCTTCAAGCAGGCCGAGTTCGACATCCTCTACGGCCAGGGCATCAGCCGCGAGGGCGGTCTGATCGACATGGGCGTGGAGCACGGCTTCGTCCGCAAGGCCGGCGCCTGGTACACGTACGAGGGCGACCAGCTCGGCCAGGGCAAGGAGAACGCGCGCAACTTCCTCAAGGACAACCCCGACCTGGCGAACGAGATCGAGAAGAAGATCAAGGAGAAGCTGGGCGTGGGCGTGCGCCCCGAGGAGCCGGCCGCCGAGCCGGGTACGGACGCCTCGGCCTCCGCACCGGCCGACGCGGCACCGGCTGTCCCGGCCCCGGCCAAGGCCGCCAAGTCCAAGGCCGCCGCAGCCAAGAGCTGACCTGTGACACGGCGAACCGACTGGGCGGAGTACGAGTACGTCGCCTCCGGTGCCCCACGGGGGAGGGGCACCGGAGGTGACACCGGCGCGGCCGTGGACGAGGTGGACGGCTTCGGGGACACTCCCCTCGAAGGCGACCAGCTGTACGGAGACGGGGACGATATCGGGCCGCACGGGGGCGGTTCGGCCGGAGGCGGCTCGCGTGACGGCGGGCCGCGCGGCGGGCGCGGTCGTCGTCGGAGTGGCTTCGGTGAGGCGGCCCGAACCGAGGACGGAGGCGCCCTCTCCTCATCGAGGGCCGAGCAGGAGGCACCTCCGGGGGACCCGGTCGAGCGAGCCCGGGCGATCTGCCTGCGCCTGCTCACCGGGACCCCACGAACCCGTAAGCAACTCGCCGACGCCCTGCGCAAGCGGCAGATCCCGGACGACGCCGCGGAGGAGGTGCTCTCACGGTTCGAAGAGGTCGGCCTCATCAACGACAGTGCCTTCGCGGACGCCTGGGTGGAGTCCCGCCACCACGGCAGAGGGCTCGCCCGGCGTGCGCTCGCCCGGGAGCTGCGAACCAAGGGTGTCGACTCCACGCTGATCGACGAGGCCGTCTCCCAGCTCGACTCCGAGCAGGAGGAGGAGACCGCACGCGAACTCGTCGCACGCAAGCTCCGCTCCACCCGCGGACTTGACCGGGACAAACGCCTCCGCCGCCTCGCGGGCATGCTCGCCCGCAAGGGTTACCCCGAGGGCATGGCCCTGCGGGTGGTCCGGCAGGCGCTGGAGGAAGAGGGAGAGGACACGGAGTTTCTCGGCGAAGAGGGGTTCTGAGGGCGCCGACGACGGGACGAGGTCCGGGACCCGGAACAGTTGCCGGAGCCGGATGAGCAACTGCCGCCTCTGACCGGCTGTGTGCATCCTAGGCTCAGCGCATGAAGATCGATGTGCGTTCAGCAACCGAGGTGGACGTGCCGGCGTTGCTCGCTCTCTATCGCGAGTTGAACCCGGACGACGCGCCGTTACCGCAGGCGTCCGCAGACGCCGTCTGGGCGGACATATCAAGGCAGCTGGGACGGACGATCCTGGTGGCTGACGCCGGCGGCACCGTGGTCGGAACGGCGGATTGCATCGTCGTGCCGAACTTCACGCGTGGGGGGCGGGCCATCCTGTTCGTGGAGAACGTCGTGGTGACCGGCTCCGTCCAGCGGAGCGGTGTCGGCCGTCGGCTGATGGAGGCCGCCGTTCGGCTGGGGGAGTCGGTGGGCTGCTACAAGGTGCAGCTCCTGGCCGCGGACGACGAGTACGTCCACACCTTCTACACGGCGTGCGGTTTCAAAGCTCTGGCACAAGGTTTCCGCCGCTACATCCCCTAGCCGTCGCACTCACTCCACCGGCAACCCCGCCTCCCGCCACGCCTGGAACCCGCCGACGAGGTCCGTGGCCCGGCGCAGGCCCAGCTGGTGCAGGGACTGGGCCGCCAGGCTGGACGCGTAGCCCTCGTTGCAGATCACCACGATGCGCAGGTCGTGGCTCGTGGCCTCGGGGAGGCGGTGGCTGCCCTGGGGGTCGAGGCGCCATTCCAGTTCGTTGCGCTCGACGACCAGGGCGCCGGGGATGAGGCCGTCCCGATCGCGCAGGGCGGCGTAGCGGATGTCGACCAGGAGCGCGTCGCCGGCTTGGGCGGCCTCGTACGCATCCCGCGGTCCGATCCGCTCGTAGCCCGCCCGGACACGGTCCAGCAACTCGTCGATGCCGACCGGCGGTTGGGTGTCGCGGTCCGTCGGCCCGGGTGCGGCGCTCACTGCCAGTCCTCCGGACGCTCGACCTGCTCCAGTCGCAGGATGGGTCCGTTGCGGCTGTAGCGGCGGATCTGCGGCAGAGGCGGATAGTAGGCGTGGACGGAGATCGCGTGCCGGTCGGGTGACTCGTTGAGCACCTCGTGGACGTGGTGCCGGCCGAAGGCGCGCCCCTGTCCGGCCCGCAGTCGGCGTTGCCGGTCCATGTCGTCGGTGAGCTCCAGTGTCCTCCAGCCGTCGGTGGGCAGCCGAGCGGCGAGCGAGTTCTCCTTGAGCTCGCCCGAGGCGGTCAGAAAGGCGCCGACCGAGTCGGCGTGGTCGTGCCAGCCGGTGCCTGTGCCGGGCGGCCAGCCGATCAGCCACGCTTCGCTGCCGCCGGGCCCTTCCAGCCGCACCCACGTGCGGCCCTCCGGATCGAGCGGCAGGGAGTCGATCAGCTCGGTGTCGGCGGCAGTGCGCCGAACGAAGTCATAGAGGTCGGCCTGGGTGGGAGCCGGACCGGTGGAGACAGAGGGGGTGGCAGAAGGGGATACAGACACGGGTGCCGTCCTGAAGGTCCTGATGAGGGTTCGCGGGCGAGGCGCGACAGCCGGCGGACAGACCGCGGCGCGCGCACAGGAGAAGAGGAATGCGAAATCAGCAGGACGGGCGACACACGCAGCCCGCATAGCGGAGGAGGTCCATATGGACCCTCCGCCACAGGCGCACACAGGTGTCGGTCACGAACCGGAGTACACCACGGCCGCCCGGGCGGGTCAACTCACTGTCACCATGCGGACGCTCTGTGACAGTGAGCACACCATCCCGGGACCGAGCCCCGTGGCCCGGGGGCCAACCTCAGCGTGAACCGGCCGAAGCGCCGGCCGCTGCCTGCGCCTTCACAGGTCCGCCCACCGTGGCCTCCGCCGCGGCGTACAGATCGGCCGGGCGCACTCCGCTCAGCGCGGTGACGAGGTGCCCGTCGGGACGCACCAGCAGCACCGTGTGCGCGCCCGCACCCGGATAACTCTCGGCGACGAGCAGCTCGGCGTGGTGCGGCAGTGCCGTGACCGCCGCCGCGAGCTGCGGCATGATGCCCGCGCCGACCCAGTGCTTGCGCTCCCAGACGCCCGTGCCCGGTGCGATCAGCACCACGAGCAGCGCACCGCGGCCGAGCCGGTCCCGCAGCCGTACGAAGGTGCCGTCCTCCGCGGTGACCCGTACGTCGGTGACCGGTGCACCGAGTGGTGTGTCGACCGGGACTTCCCCTTCGAGGGGGCGGGGCGCGAGCGGCGAGTCGGCGTACACCCCCGGCGCGCCGAGCTGGCCGTGCCCCAGGTGACCCTCGGTGAGCAGGGCGTCGTGGCCACGGGACGAACCCGGGACGACGGCTCGCAATCCGCCACCGCCGCGCAGCAACGGCAGTGCCTGGTCGGCGGCGCGGAGCCGGGCGGCGACGACCGCCCGGCGTTCCGTCTGGTAGCTGTCGAGGAGCGCCTCGTGCGGCCCGTGGTGCCAGGCCAGGGCAAGCTTCCAGGCGAGGTTGTCGGCGTCCCGCAGGCCCTCGTCCAGCCCGTGTGTGCCCAGCGCGCCGAGCAGGTGGGCCGCATCCCCCGCGAGGAACACACGGTCGGCGCGCCAGCGGCGGGCCAGCCGGTGATGGACCGTGTGGACACCGGTGTCCAGCAGCTCGTACGGCGGGGTCGTACCGCCCGCCCAGCCGGCGAGGGTTTCCCGGATGCGGGTGAGCAGCAGTTCGGGGGTGACCAGGTCCTTGCCGGGCGGCAGAAGCCAGTCCAGGCGCCAGACGCCGTCCGGCAGCGGACGCGCCGTGACCTCGCCGGCCGAGGGCCCGGACATGCGCCAGGGCGGCGAGCGGTGCAGCAACGCTTCGTCGCGCCAGGGCAGTTCCGTACGGAGCGCGGCGACGGCGTGGCGTTCCACCGCCGTACGGCCCGGGAAGCGGATGTCCTGGATCTTGCGCACGGTCGAGCGGGGGCCGTCGCAGCCGACCAGGTAACTGCCGCGCCACCAGGTGCCCTTGGGGCCGCGGGTGTGGGCGGTGACGCCCGAGGGCTCTTGTTCGAGGCCGTCGAGGCGGCTGTCCACCGCGACCTTGACGAGCCGTTCGTCCGCGAGGGCCGCGCGCAGCGCTCCGGTCAGCACGTGCTGGGCGATGTGCAGGGGGGCGGGCTCGGTGTCGTCGAAAACCACCTCGCGCATCACCTGCTTGCGCCGCATCGACCGCCATCCGGCCCAGTGCGCACCGGCCCGGCCGAGGGGCATGCCGGTCAGCCGTTCCATCAGCGCGGCGGTGTCCTCGCGCAGGACGACGGTGCGCGCCGCGCGGGGTTCGTCCTTGCCCGGGCCCTCGTCGAGGACGACGCACGGCACCTCCTGACGCGCCAGCGCCAGGGCGAGCGTGAGCCCGACGGGCCCCGCTCCGACGATGATCACCGGGTCCACGGCGTGGCGCCCCCTGCCCGCGGTGGTGTCCTGAGAGACGTAGGTGAACAGGAAGTTGGAGCAGGGTGCACGATCACAGAACGTATGCAACCCATTGCCGGTGCTTGCGTCAAGTGACCAGGGGCAGTGGCGATCATGCCACTGCCCCTGATGGTGTCACATGAGGTGACCGCGTGTCAGACGGTGCCTCCGGCGCCGGTCCCTGCCGTGCCGGCGATCTCCGCGTCGTTCGGGCCGACGACCGCGCCGGTCGACTTCTTGGCGCGCCGCAGCCGGCGTTCCAGCCAGCTGGCGAACGAGGTCAGGGCGAAGTTGAGCGCGATGAAGATCACGGACACGACGATGAGGCTTTGGATGATGTTCCCGCCGTAGTAGCCGCTCATCGTGCCGGCAGCGGCGAGCAACTCCGCGTAGGTCAGGACCGCGCCGCCGAGTGCGGTGTCCTTCACGATGACGACGAGCTGACTCACGATCGCCGGAAGCATCGCCGTGACCGCCTGCGGCAGCAGGATGAGGCGCATCAGCTGCCCCTTCCGCAGGCCGATCGCCATCGCCGCCTCGGACTGGCCCTTGGGCAGGGCCAGAATGCCCGCCCGGACGATCTCGGCGAGGACGGAGGCGTTGTACAGCACCAGACCGGTGACGACCGCGTACAGCGGACGGTCGTCGGAGCTCACGGCGGTGTACTCGGCGAACAGCGCGAGACCGAAGATCATCAGGACCAGCACGGGGATGGACCGGAAGAACTCGACCACGATCGCGGCCGGCATCCTGACCCATGCGTGGTCCGACAGTCGGGCGATGCCGAGGACCGCGCCGAGCGGCAGCGCGATGATCATCGCCAGGGCCGCGGCCTTCAGCGTGTTCTGCAGGCCGGGCCAGATGTAGGTGGTCCAGGCCTCGCTGCCGGAGAAGAACGGCTCCCACAAGGCCCACTCCAGCTGACCCTTGTCCTTGAGGGCTTTGTACACCCACCACAGCAGAGCCGCGACGGCGACCAGGAAGACCACCGTGAGGATGACGTTGCGACGCTTGGCGCGAGGCCCCTGCGCGTCGTACAGAACGGAACTCATCGCTTCACCGCCACCTTCTTGCCCACCCACCCGAGGATCAGACCGGTCGGCAGCGTCAGGACCACGAATCCGAACGCGATGATCGCGGAGATCAACAGCAGCTGAGCCTCGTTCTCGATCATCTCCTTCATCAGCACCGCCGCCTCGGCGACACCGATGGCCGCGGCCACCGTGGTGTTCTTGATCAGGGCGATCAGCACGTTCGCCAGCGGGACGACGGACGAACGGAACGCCTGCGGCAGCACGACCAGACCCAGCACCTGGTTGAAGCTGAGGCCGATCGCCCGGGCCGCCTCCGCCTGCCCGACCGGCACCGTGTTGATGCCGGAGCGCAGGGCCTCGCACACGAAGGACGAGGTGTAGAAGATCAGCCCCAGGACGGCGAGCCGGAAGTTGATCGTCTCGACGTCGTCCGCCCCGAGGGAGATCCCCAGCGTCTGGTTCAGGCCCAGCGACGTGAACAGGATGATGACGGTCAACGGGATGTTCCGCACGATGTTGACGTACGCGGTCCCGAAGCCGCGCATCAGTGGCACGGGGCCGACGCGCATGGCGGCCAGCAGCGTGCCCCAGATGAGAGAGCCGACGGCGGACAGCACAGCGAGCTGCACTGTCGTCCAGAAGGCTCCCAGCAGGTCATAACCCTCAAGAAAGTCGAACACGATCTCCCGCGCTTCCGCGTATAGGGATGCCCGGGTGCGCCGCTCCGCAGAGCGGCGCACCTTTCAGGCGTTGCCTCAGCTCTTGATGTCGCCGATCTTCGGCGCGGGCTCGTTCTTGTAGTTGGCCGGGCCGAGGTTCTTGTCCACGGCCTTCTGCCAGGCGCCGTCCGCGACCATGTCCTCAAGAGCCTTGTTGATCTTGTCCTTGAGGTCGCTGCCCTTCTTGACGCCGATGCCGTAGTTCTCGTTGGTCAGCTTGAAGCCGCCGAGCTTGAACTTGCCCTTGAACTGGGCCTGCGCGGCGTAACCGGCGAGGATGGAGTCGTCGGTGGTCAGCGCGTCGACGGCACCGTTCTGCAGGCCGGGCAGACAGGCGGAGTACGTCGGGTACGGCTGGAGCTGCGCCTTGGGAGCCAGCTTGTCCTTGACGTTCTGCGCCGAGGTGGAGCCGGTGACCGAGCAGAGCTTGGCGTTGTTCAGGTCCTTCGGCGACTTGATCTTGTTGTCGTCCGCACGAAGCAGAACATCCTGGTGCGCCAGCAGGTAAGGACCGGCGAAGTCGACCTTCTCCTGGCGCTCCGGGGTGATCGAGTAGGTCGCGGCGATGAAGTCGACGTCACCGCGCTGCAGCATGGTCTCGCGGTCGGCGCTCTTCGACTCCTTCCACTCGATCTGGTCCGCCTTGTAACCGAGCTTCTTCGCGACGTACGTGGCGACATCCACGTCGAAGCCGGCGTAACCCTGCGGCGTCTTCTGACCGAGGCCGGGCTGGTCGAACTTGATGCCGACGGTGATCGTCTTGCCGCCGTCGGAGCCGGAGTCGCCGCCGGTGCTGTTGTCGCCGCCGCACGCGGTGGCGGTGAGGGCGAGAGCGAAGACGGTGGCCGAGGCGGCGGTGACCTTGCGGAGCTTCATCATGAACATCCTTTGACTGGTGAAGAGATGCGGGCCCTCAAAAGGCGGGCGGCGCGGGGTGTGCGTCGGACGCGACCCGTGCCGTCAGTGGTGCAGGATCTTCGAAAGGAAGTCCTTGGCACGGTCGCTGCGCGGAGCGCTGAAGAACTGGTCGGGCGCAGCCTCCTCGACGATTCGGCCGTCTGCCATGAACACCACGCGGTTTGCAGCCGATCGTGCGAAACCCATCTCGTGGGTGACGACGATCATGGTCATGCCGTCGCGGGCGAGCTGCTGCATGACCTCCAGCACCTCGTTGATCATCTCGGGGTCGAGCGCGGAGGTCGGCTCGTCGAAGAGCATCACCTTCGGCTCCATGGCCAGGGCCCGCGCGATGGCGACGCGCTGCTGCTGACCGCCGGAGAGCTGAGCCGGGTACTTCTCGGCCTGCGCGGCCACGCCCACCCGGTCGAGCAGGGCCCGGGCCCGCTCCTCGGCCGCCTTCTTGTCCTTCTTGCGGACCTTGATCTGGCCGAGCATCACGTTCTCGAGCACGGTCTTGTGCGCGAAGAGGTTGAAGGACTGGAAGACCATCCCGACGTCGGCCCGCAGCCGTGCCAGCTCCTTGCCCTCGGCGGGCAGCGGCTTGCCGTCGATGGTGATCGAGCCGGAGTCGATCGTCTCCAGGCGGTTGATGGTGCGGCACAGGGTGGACTTGCCGGACCCGGAGGGTCCGATGACCACGACGACTTCACCGCGGGCGATCGTCAGGTCGATGTCCTGGAGTACGTGCAACGCGCCGAAGTGCTTGTTGACGCTCTTCAGGACGACCAGATCGCCGGTCGCGGCCACATCTTCCTTGGCCACCGATACTTCGGTCATCGCTCTCGGGCTCCGTCCTCCTCGGTTTCGGAGGACAGTAGTTACCCTCTACGACCTGCGTCATTACATCTGAGGGGAATCTGAGCATCACGATCCGATAGCAATCGGACACGTGTCGTAGCACTTGTGAGCAGCGCTGATATCGGCCGGATAACGGAAGGGCTCCGCAACCGGAACCCTCTTGACGCCGTCCTCTTCCATCAGCGTGACTGCACAAGGTGCTCGCGCGCGTGTGCACGCCTTGTGTACACATTCAGATCGTACGGCCGATGAACTGAAGGGGGACCGGATGAGACTGCTGCTCGTCGAGGACGACAACCACGTCGCCGCCGCCCTGTCGGCGGTTCTGGCACGGCACGGGTTCGACGTCACGCACGCGCGCAGCGGTGAGGAGGCCCTCCAGGCGCTCGTCCCCGAGGGCGACTGCTTCGGCGTCGTCCTCCTCGACCTCGGCCTGCCCGACCAGGACGGATACGAGGTCTGCGGCAAGATCCGCAAGCGCACCAGCACCCCGGTGATCATGGTTACGGCCCGCTCCGACGTGCGCTCCCGCATCCACGGCCTCAATCTCGGCGCGGACGACTACGTGGTGAAGCCCTACGACACCGGGGAGCTGCTCGCCCGCATCCACGCGGTCAGCCGTCGCACCTCCCACGAGGACACCTCCAGCGGCATCGAGACCGAGCTGCGGCTCGGCCCGGTGCACATCGAGCTGCCCACCCGCAGGGTCAGTGTGGACGGGTCGGTGATCAGCCTGACCCGCAAGGAGTTCGACCTGCTGGCCTTGCTCGCGCAGCGGCCCGGAGTGGTCTTCCGCCGGGAGCAGATCATCAGTGAGGTGTGGCAGACCAGCTGGGAGGGCACCGGCCGCACCCTGGAGGTGCACGTGGCGTCCCTGCGCGCCAAGCTGCGGATGCCGGCGCTCATCGAGACCGTCCGCGGAGTCGGATACCGGCTCGTCGCGCCTGCCGGGTAGCGGGGCCGGGTGCGCACTCGTCTGCTCCCGCTGCTCATCGTCCTGATGGCGGCCGTTCTGCTCGCGCTCGGCGTTCCGCTCGCCGTCAGTCTCGCCGGCGCCCAGCAGCAGAAGGTCGTCGTCGACCGGATAGACGACACGGCTCGCTTCGCCGCCCTCGCCCAGTTCGTCACGGACTCGCCCGACGGAACGACCGACGCCTTCGAGAACGAGCGCCTGGCCACCCTCAGCAGCGAGCTGCGCAGCTACTACGACGTCTACGGCATCCGGGCCGGGGTCTTCTACCGCACCGGTCGTGCCATGGCCCACGCCCCCGCCGAGTGGTCGCTGCCCGAGGAGGGCGAGGTGCGGGACGCCTTCGCCGAGGCGAAGCTGAGCCGCCGCAGCCACGATCCGAAGCAGGTGTGGCCCTGGCAGCGCCGCAACCTGGTGGTCGCCTCGCCGGTCATCCGGGACGGCGACGTCGTCGCGGTCGTCGTCACCGACTCGCCCACGGGACAGCTGCGCTCCCGCACGCTGCACGGCTGGCTGGTCATCGGCGCGGGCGAGTTCGCCGCGATGCTGCTGGCCGTCGGTGCCGCCCTGCGGCTGACCGGCTGGGTGCTCAAGCCCGTGCGCGTCCTGGACGCCACCACGCACGACATCGCCACCGGCCGGCTCAAGTCCCGGGTCGCCGCCGCCGGCGGTCCGCCGGAACTCCAGCGGCTCGCGCGGTCCTTCAACGAGATGGCGGACAACGTCGAGGACGTGCTGGAGCAGCAGCGCGCCTTCGTCGCCGACGCCTCCCACCAGCTGCGCAACCCCCTCGCCGCGCTGTTGCTGCGCATCGAGCTGCTCTCGTTCGAACTGCCCGAGGGTAACCAGGAGATCGCCTCGGTCCAGGCCGAGGGCAAGCGCCTCGCGCAGGTCCTGGACGACCTGCTCGACCTCGCCCTCGCCGAGCACACCGAGGCGGATCTCAAGGTCACCGACATCGGCGAACTCGCCGCCGAGCGCCTCGCGGCCTGGGCTCCGACCGCCGAGGCCAAGGGGGTGCGCCTGGTGGGCGACTGCCCGCCGACGACCGCGTGGGCCGACCCGGTCGCCCTGTCCAGCGCGCTGGACGCCGTCATCGACAACGCGGTGAAGTTCACGCCCGAGGAACAGACCGTGGAGGTGACCGTCGCCTCCAACGGCGACACCTCCACCGTCGTCGTGACCGACCAGGGTCCGGGCCTCACCGAGGAGGAGCTCGCCCGCGTCGGGGACCGCTTCTGGCGCAGCGGCCGGCACCAGAACATCAAGGGCTCGGGCCTCGGGCTGTCCATCTCGCGGGCGCTGCTCGCGGCGGGCGGCGGATCGATCGCGTACGGCCGTCATGAGCCGCACGGGCTGAAGGTGACGGTGACGGTACCCAGGTCGGCGCCCGCCGCCTGACGGGAGGGCGACCGCGGCGCGGCCGAGGTCCGCCCGGGCGCTACGGCTTGACCGACTGGTAGTAGCGCTGGGCACCCACGTGCAGCTTCAGAGGGTCGGTGTAGATCGCCGTGCGGACATCGACCAGCTGGGCGGAGTGGACCTTCTTGCCGATGAGATCCCGGCTGTCGAGCACCGTACGGGTCAGCCACTCGGTGAGCCGCGGGTCCATGTCGCTGCGCGTGATCAGCAGGTTGGACACCGCCAGCGTCGGTATCGCCTTGCCGCGCTGGATGGTGGGGTAGGCGGATTCCGGCATCTTGGTGGCCCGGTAGTAGCGGGTGGCGCCGCCCTGGTCGTGCAGCTTGGCCACCAGCGCGGCGTCGATCGGCACGAACCGGAAGGCCGACGCCGACTTCTTGGCCGGCCGGCTGAGCCCGTCGGTGGGCAGGCCGCCCGACCAGAAGAACGCGTCCAGGCCGTGGCCCAGTCGCTTGGGTCCGGTGTCGATGCCGTCCGACGACGGCTTGATGTCCTTTTCCGGGTCGATGCCGGCCGCCTTGAGCACGCCGTTCGCTATCAGCCGCACACCGGAGTCGGGCAGCCCTATGGCCACGCGCTTGCCCCGCAGGTCCGCGACGGAGCGGATGTCCGAGTCCGGCGGCACGACGAGCTGGACATAGTCGTCGTACAGGCGGGCGACCCCGCGCAGCCGGTCGGCGCCGGGGTCCTTGGCGAGCTTGTAGGTGGCGACCGCGTCGGCCGCGGCGATCGCGAAGTCCGCGTCGCCCGTCGCCACGTCCGCGACGTTCTCCTGCGAACCGGCACTGGGCTGCAGCCGCACCTTCAGGCTGGGCATGTCCTTGTAGATCTCGTCGCTCAGGAGCCTGCCGTACTCGTGGTAGACCCCCGCGCGGGTGCCTGTACTGAACGTGATGGTCCCGCTCGGCGGTTCCTCGGCCCAGGGGCGCAGCCACCACAGCAGCAGGCCGAGGACCACGAGGGAGGCGGCGCCGCCCTGCAGGGACCTACGTCTGCCGACACGGGGGAGCGTTCTGGACATGCGGGCGATCCTGCCAGCCGCGTGGTCCCCTGACCAGGGCAGGGGTCACAGGCGGGGGCGGGGGAGTGTCGGTGGCCGCCACTACAGTCGCCCCCATGAGCTCTTCGCCCGCTGACCTGGTCCGTGAATTCCACCGCGCCTTCGGCCTGGACGTCCGCAGCACGCCGACGGAGGTCTCCCCGGAACTGGCGGCCCACCGGGGCGAACTTCTCGCGGAGGAGGCGGCGGAGGTCGCCGAGGTGTCGGTGCGGGGGCCCCTGGACCGGCTCGCCCACGAGCTCGCGGACGTGGTCTACGTCGCGTACGGCACCGCCCTCGTGCACGGCATCGACCTCGACGCGGTGCTCGCCGAGATCCACCGCTCCAACATGACGAAGATCGGCCCCGACGGCTCGGTCTCCCGCCGCGAGGACGGCAAGGTCCTCAAGGGCGAGCACTACGAGGCACCGGATGTGCCGGGGGTGCTGCGCAGGCAGGGGTGGGTGCCGGGCGGAGGCGCCTGACTTGGGCATTCCCAGAGATCACGCCTCGGCGTCCCGGCCCGGCTCCCCCGGTCGACGACCGGTGCCTCGCCTCGGCGTCCCGGCCCCTCAGTCGGCGACCGGTGCCTCCGCCTCGGCCGCCGCCCGGGGCGTCGGCTCCGGGTGACGGGGCTCGCGGCGGCGGGACCACCAGGTCGCCACCGGCTCGGTGTAGCGCGCGGTGAGCGGGCCGAGGACGACCAGGATCAGCACATAGGCCGTGGCCAGCGGTCCGAGGGACGGTTCGATGCCGGCCGCGACCGCGAGACCCGCGATGACGATCGAGAACTCGCCGCGGGCCACCAGCGCGCCCCCGGCACGCCAGCGGCCCTTGACGGAGATCCCGGCGCGCCGGGCAGCCCAGTACCCGGTGGCGATCTTCGTCAGCGACGTGACGACGGCCAGCCCGAGCGCCGGCAGCAGGACGGGCGGGATGCTCGACGGATCGGTGTGCAGACCGAAGAAGACGAAGAAGACCGCGGCGAAAAGGTCACGCAGGGGGCTCAGCAGGGTGTGCGCACCCTCCGCGACCTCCCCCGACAGTGCGATGCCCACCAGGAAGGCCCCGACCGCCGCCGACACCTGGAGCTGCTGCGCGACACCCGCGACCAGGATCGTCAGACCCAGCACGACCAGCAGCAGCTTCTCCGGGTCGTCGCTGGAGACGAACCGTGAGATGAGCCTGCCGTAGCGCACGGCCAGGAACAGCACCAGTCCGGCCGCGCCCAGTGCGACCGCCAGGGTCACGCTGCCGGCCATCAGCCCGACGCCGGCCACCAACGCCGTGACGATGGGCAGGTACACCGCCATCGCCAGGTCCTCCAGCACCAGCACGCTGAGGATCACCGGCGTTTCCCGGTTGCCGACCCGGCCCAGATCGCCCAGCACCTTCGCGATCACGCCGGACGACGAGATCCAGGTGACACCCGCCAGCACGACCGCGGCCACCGGGCCCCAGCCGAGCAGCAGCGCCACGGCCGCCCCGGGCAGCGCGTTGAGGGCGCAGTCGACCAGGCCGGACGGATAGTGGGTCTTGAGGTTGGAGACCAGATCGCTCGCCGTGTACTCCAGGCCCAGCATCAGCAGCAGCAGGATGACGCCGATCTCCGCGCCCGTGGCGATGAACTCCTCGCTCGCCCCGAGCGGCAGCAGGCCGCCCTCACCGAAGGCCAGACCGGCCAGGAGGTACAAAGGAATGGGCGAGAGCTGGAACCGGGCGGCGAAGCGGCCGAGCAGGCCGAGCCCGAGAATGATCGAACCGAACTCGATGAGCAGAACAGCGGAGTGCAAAAGTTCACTCCCGCCCGAGTATCGTCGCCGCCGCGTCGACACCCTCACGGGTGCCGACGACGATCAGAGTGTCACCGCCCGACAGCCGGAAGTCCGGCGCGGGCGACGGGATGGCCTCGGCCCGGCGCAGCACGGCCACCACCGACGCGCCCGTCTCGGTCCGCATCCGCATGTCGCCGAGCACCCGCCCGTTCCAGCGCGACGTCGCGGCGACCTCGATCCGCTCGGCGACCAGCCCGAGGTCCGTGGTGTACAGCAGGCTCGGGCTGTGGTGGGACGGCTTCAGCGCGTCGATCAGCGAGCCCGCCTCCGAGCTGGTCAGCTTCAGCGACTGTGCGCACGAGTCGGGATCGTCGGACCGGTACACGTTCACCGTGCGCGTGCCGTCGCGGTGCGCCACCACCGACAGATGGCGGTGTTCCCGGGTCTCCAGGTCGTACTGGACCCCGATACCCGGCAGCGGCGTCGCCCTCAGGCGCGGAGCTGACACGTTGCTTCCCCTTGTTCGTCTGGTTCGTCTTGGTTGTCATGCTTTGTCGGCCTGATGAACGGAACGGATCATCGGACGAGTCAACTCCGCATGCTCCCATCCGGCCGTACGGTGACGACATGGGTGTCGTGACGGATATACGCAGCGGCCGGTCACCGGAAAGGGTGAAGGGGGCGGTGCACTGCGCGACGTCGGGAAGGAGTGGACCCACAGGCGTGTCGTTGTTCTGGCGGATCTTCTCGCTCAACGCCGTCGGTCTCGTGGTGGCCACGGCGCTGCTGCTCGGCCCGGTCACCGTGTCCACCCCCGTTCTCGCGGGCGAGGCCCTCGTCCTGCTCGGCGGGCTGGTGCTGCTGCTCGCGGGCAACGCGCTCGTCGTGCGGTACGGGCTGGTGCCGCTGCAGCGTCTCGACCGGGCCATGGCCACCGCGGACCTATTGCGTCCGGGCTCCCGGCCCGTGGTCGCGGGACCGGCGGAGACGGCCGGGCTGATCACGACGTACAACACGATGCTCGACCGCCTGGAGGCCGAGCGGGCAGCGGGCGCCGCCCGGGCGCTGTCCGCGCAGGAGAGCGAACGGCACCGGATCGCCCGGGAACTGCACGACGAGGTCGGGCAGACCCTGACCGCCGTCCTCCTCCAGCTCAAGCGCGTCGCCGACCGGGCGCCCGAGGACCTCCGCGAGGAGGTGGGCCAGGCGCAGGAGGCGACCCGGGCCGGCCTGGACGAGATCCGCCGGATCGCCCGCCGCCTGCGCCCCGGTGTGCTGGAGGAACTGGGGCTGGCCAGCGCCCTGCGTTCGCTGGCCGGCGAGTTCACGACCCACGGGCTCACCGTGCGCCACCACGTGACCGGTGAGCTCCCCGCCCTGGCCCCGGAGGCCGAACTCGTCGTCTACCGGGTCGCCCAGGAGGGCTTGACCAACACCGCCCGGCACGCCGCCGCCGACCGCGCCGAACTCCGCCTCCAGCCGGTCCCCGGCGGTGTCGAACTCCTCGTACGCGACAACGGCACAGGCCTCGGCGACGCCCCCGAGGGCGCCGGTCTCACGGGCATGCGCGAGCGCGCCCTGCTGATCGGCGCCGCCCTGACCCTCCGACCGGCGCCGGGCGGGGGCACCGACGTACGGCTGCGCGTACCGGTGGCACGGCGCGAACCCGTGACCGAAGGACCCCGCTGATGACCACACCGATCCGTGTGCTGCTCGCCGACGACCACACCCTCGTACGCCGCGGGGTGCGCCTCATCCTGGACGGCGAGCCCGACCTGACCGTCGTGGCAGAGGCCGGGGACGGCGCCGAGGCCGTCGCCAAGGCCCGGGAAATCCCGGTGGACCTCGCCGTCCTGGACATCGCCATGCCCCGCACCACCGGCCTCCAGGCGGCCCGTGAACTCTCCCGCCGGATGCCCGGCCTGCACATCCTGATCCTGACGATGTACGACAACGAGGAGTACTTCTTCGAGGCGCTCAGGGCCGGAGCCAGCGGCTATGTCCTCAAGTCCGTCGCCGACCGCGACCTGGTCGAGGCCTGCCGGGCCGCCGTGCGCGACGAGCCGTTCATCTACCCGGGTGCCGAACGCGCCCTCGTCCGCTCCTACCTGGAACGGCTGCACCGGGGTGACGGCCTGCCGGAGCGGGCCATCACCGAGCGCGAGGAGGAGATCCTCAAACTGGTCGCCGAGGGCCACACCTCCAAGGAGATCGGGGAACTCCTCTTCATCAGCGCCAAGACCGTGGAGCGCCACCGCGCCAACCTCCTGCAGAAGCTCGGCATGCGCGACCGCCTGGAACTGACCCGGTACGCGATCAGGGCCGGACTCATCGAGCCCTGAGCCCGGCGCGGGAATCCTGGACAGGCGGCCCGGTCCCTTCCTGCGGCCGTCTGCCCTGGTCGTTCCGCGGCGGCCCCTAAGGGTCAGCGGCCTTGGCTGAGCGGGTGGCTGAAGCCCTGGGCAGAGATGAGCGCGGCCGACTCCGCGAGGTCGGTGGCGAACCGCTCCACGGCCTCGTAGGGGAAGCGGTGGCTGGGGCCGCTGAGGGAGAGCGAGGCGACGACCGAGCCCGAACGGCCGATGACCGGCACGGCGACGGCGGTCAGGCCCTCGTCCCACTCGCTGCTGCTGACCGCGTAGCCGCGCTGCGCGGCCTCCTGCGCCCAGGCGCGCAACCGGTCGGCGTGCGCCTCGCCGTGGGGGGAGGCGGCGGCGACCCGGCGCAGCAGGGTGTCCGAGACGTCGCGCAGCAGGACCTTGGAGGAGGCGCCGGCCCACAGGGGCTGTTCGTCGCCGACGTCGACGACGTGACGCAGCGGGTGCGGGCTCTCCTCGTGGGCGACACAGACGCGGCTCACATCGCGGGCGACGAAGATGTTGACCGTCTCACCCAGATGATCGGCGAGGTCCCGCATGACCTTGCGGGTCTCCTGCGGCACCTCCCACTGGCTGCGGGCCAGGTAGGCCCAGCGCCACAGGCCGGGTCCGGCGGTGTAGCCGGCCGGATGCGACCACAGCAGGCCGCTCTCCTCCAGGGTCTGGACCAGGCGCAGGACGGTGGTCTTGGCCAGTCCGGTGGCGTCGATGATCTCGCGCAGAGAGATGACCGGGCGGTCCTCGCTCAGCAGGCCGAGGATGTCCAGGGCGCGCCGCACGCTGCGGACACCCGCCGTCCCGTTGGGCTCCCGGGCCGCTTCGGCCTCTGCCTGCCTGTCGTCCACGAATCCGCTCCCCAAGGTGGTCGCCGCGCGGCATCTGCCGTCACCGTCACCGCGCTCACCCGTGACGGTAGTCCATCAGGCGGACCGCTGGAGCCATGAAGGCGAAGAAATCTTGTCGCACCTCTTGATGGCGGAAAACCCGCCCCGTATGTTTCCGCTACTTGGTTTGATCGGTCCGCTCAGTGGACCTTGTCTTGAGGGTCGCCGCCCGCACGCTGTGGTGCCGGCCCGGTTTGCCGGTGACGGCCGCTCCCCACCCGCCGAGCGCCGCCGTCGCCCGGGCGTCTGTCCTCGCCGTAGCCATCCGTGACCCCGCCCCGACGTGCCCTGCGCAGCACGCGCGGCACCTCCGGTCACAGGAGTCGCAGCATCCAAGGGAGTATGTGAGATGAGCAGTACGAAGCAGCCGGTGGCGACCGGCGGCGCCGGAACCCCCGGCGTCGCGAGGAGAGCGGCGATCGCCAGTTTCATGGGCGCGGTCGTCGACTGGTACGACTTCTTCCTCTACGGCATCGTCGCCGGACTCCTCTTCGGCGAGCTGTTCTTCCCGGACGCCTCCCCGGCCGTGGGCACCCTGGCCGCCTGGGCCACCTTCGGTGTGGGCTTCCTCTTCCGCCCGCTCGGCGGCATCGTCTTCGGCCACTTCGGCGACCGGCTCGGCCGCAAGCGGATGCTCGTTCTCACCATGCTGATCATGGGCGTGGCCAGCACCCTGATCGGCGTCCTGCCGACCTACGCCCAGGCCGGGATCTGGGCCCCCGTGCTGCTGGTGGTGCTCCGCGCGGCGCAGGGCTTCGCGGTGGGCGGTGAATGGGGCGGCGCCGCGCTGATGGCGGTGGAGAACGCCCCTGCCAAGTGGCGCTCCCTCTACAGCAGTGGCGTGCAGGTCGGTGCCTCGGTCGGTCTGCTGCTCGCCACGCTCATCACCAAGATCATGTCGGGGGCCACCTCGGACACGGCCTTCCGGGTCTGGGGCTGGCGCGTCCCGTTCCTGATCAGCGCCGCCCTCGTGATCGTCGGCCTGATCGTGCGGGCCCGGGTCGAGGAGTCCGAGGTCTTCACCGAGAAGGTCGCCGCGATGAGCGAGGAGGCCCGGCCGAAGGTGCCGCTGATCGCCGCCGTGAAGTCCAACCCCAAGGGCTTCTTCGCCATCATCGGCCTGCGTTTCGTGGAACTGTTCACCTTCTACGGCGTGACCACCTTCGGCCTCGCCTACGGTGCCGGCGAACTCGGCCTGGACCGCGACAGCCTGCTCGACGTCAACCTGGCCGTCGGCGGCCTGGCCGTGCTGACCATCCCCGGTTTCGCCTACCTGGCCGACCGTTACGGGCGCCGCAGGCTGTACTGCTGGGGCGCGCTGGTGGGTCTCGTGAGCGCGGTGCCGTACTTCTGGGCGATGGAGTCCGGCTCCATGGTGCTGATCATCGCCTGCGCGGTACTGCTGGTGAACGTCGCGCACGACATGGCGGTCTCCGTCCAGCAGTCCCTGTTCACCGACATGTTCGGCCCCGAGTACCGCTACAGCGGCGCCGGTGTCGGCTATCAGCTCGCCAGCGCCATAGGAGGCGGCTTCACTCCGCTCATCGCCGGCTCGCTGGTGATCTGGGCGGGCGGTTCCTGGACGCTGGTGGCCGCCTACATCGCCCTCGGGTGCGCCATCTCCTTCCTCGTCGCGTTGCGCATGCGGGGTGACGATGCGGCGGCCGGAGCTCCTGAGGAGGTGCGGAAGCGGACCGCGGCGGCGGACGCGACCGCCTGACGGAACATCCACGACAGGGCTACTGGGGCCCCGGCCTTGCCGCCGGGGCCCCTTGCTCGTGTCCCGTCCTCTTTTTCGCTGGGCCCTCAGCCTTGTTGGGGACCCTCCCGCCCTCTATTCTGACCGCAGAGTGGATTGATTGGTCCGTTTAGCGGACCGCTAGGAGTTCAGGTGAAAGCAGCTGTCCTCACGGGGCCGAACAGGATCGAGACCGTCGACGGGTGGCCGGAGCCCGACTGCGGCCCGCACGACGTCATCGTGCGGATGGAGGGCGTGGGCCTGTGCGGGACCGACCTCGCCGTCTTCCACGGCACACGCCTGCCGCCCGTGACGCCGTGGGTCATGGGCCATGAGGGCTTCGGCCGGATCGCCGCCGTCGGCAGCGCCGTACGGGACCGCCAGGTGGGGCAGCGGGTCGTCATCGAACCCAACTACGCCTGCCTCGCCTGTCCGGACTGCCGCAGCGGCCTGACCTCGGCCTGCCCGCACCGGGCCATCGTCGGACTCAACGCCCCCGGCGTCCTCGCCGAACGTGCCGCCCTGCCCGCCCGTTTCGCCCACCCGGTCCCGGACGGCCCGACCGGTGCCGATCTCGCGGCCACCGAACCGTACGCGGTGGCCCGGGCCGCCGTCCGGCGCAGCGGAGTCACCCCCGCCGACCGGTGCCTGGTCGTCGGGGCCGGAGCCCAGGGACTGCTGGTCTGCCTGATCCTGGCCCGCCTCGGCATCCGGCCGGTGGTCACCGAACCGCACCCGCAGCGGCTCGCCCGCGCCGAACGGCTGGGCGCGACCCCCGACGACGGTGGCACCGGGTACACCTACGTCTTCGAAACCTCGGGCCACGCACCCGCCCTGCGCCCGGCCGTGGAGCGTGCCGCCCCCGGCGCCACCATCGTCCTGATCGGCCTCAACCCCCACGCGCTGCCGCTGACCACCGACGATGTGGTCCGGCGTCAGCTGGTGCTCCGCGGGTCGATGATCTACGACCACCCGGGTGACTTCGCCACCGCGATCGCCGAGCTGCCCGGCGCCCGGCCCTCGGCCGTCGTGGAGGCCCGCTTCCCGATCGAGGAGGCCCAGCAGGCGTTCACCGGCGCCGCCGACCGCGCGGGGAAGACCTGGATCGGCATAGGGGATCAGGATGCGTAAGTCGATCGCCACGGTGAGTCTCAGCGGCTCCCTCACCGAGAAGCTGACCGCCGCCGCCCGCGCGGGTTTCGACGGTGTGGAGATCTTCGAGAACGACCTCCTCGCCTGCCCCCTGTCCCCGGAGGAGATCCGCGCCCGCACCGCCGACCTCGGGCTCACCATCGACCTCTACCAGCCGATGCGGGACGTCGAGGCCGTGCCGGAGGAGGAGTTCGGACGTGTTCTGCGCCGGGCGGAGCGCAAGTTCGACGTCATGCGCAGGCTCGGCACCGAGACGCTTTTGGTGTGCTCCAACGTCTCCCAGCACGCCGTCGACGACGACGCCCTCGCCGCCGAGCAGCTGAGCCGGCTGGCCGGCCTGGCCCAGGAGTCCGGCGTGCGCATCGCCTACGAGGCGCTCGCCTGGGGCCGGCATGTCAGTACCTGGGACCACGCCTGGCGCATCGTCGAACGAGCCGGCCACCCCGCCCTCGGGGTCTGTCTGGACAGTTTCCACATCCTCTCCCGCGGCTCGGACCCCCAGGGCATAGCGGACATCCCTGGCGAGAAGATCTTCTTCCTGCAGCTCGCCGACGCCCCGCTGATGGCCATGGACGTCCTGCAGTGGAGCCGCCACTACCGCTGTTTCCCCGGCCAGGGCGGCCTCGACGTGACCTCCCTCGTCCGTCACGCCGTGGACGCCGGCTACCGGGGCCCGCTCTCCCTGGAGGTCTTCAACGATGTGTTCCGCCAGGCGGACGCGGGCAGCACCGCGGTCGACGCACTGCGCTCGCTGATCGCCCTGGAGGAGGCCGCGGACATCTCGGCGCTCCCGTCCCCGGCTGTGCCGACCGGCTTCGCCTTCGCCGAGATCGCCACGGCCGACCCGCTCCCCGTGACCACCCTGCTGACCACGCTCGGCTTCCGACGCACCGGACGGCACGGCGGCAAGCCGGTGGACCTCTGGGCGCACGGCGATGCCCGCATCCTGGTCAACCACGGCACCGGCACCCGCGACGACGGCCCGTCCCTCACCGCCATGGGGCTGGAGACGGCCGACCCCCGCTCCGCCGCCCGGCGTGCCGAGGCCCTGCTCGCCCCCGTCCTGCCCCGACGCCGCAGTGACCACGACGTCCCGCTGGACGCGGTCGCCGCTCCCGACGGCACCGAACTGTTCTTCTGCGCCACCCGGCGCCCCGGCCACCCCGACTGGACGGCCGACTTCACTGCCTCCGCCGGCGTCACGGCTGCCGCCGACCTCACCGCTGCGAGCGATCTCACGGCTGCCGCCGACGAGCGGCAGGACTCCCCACGGGCCGGGTCTCTCACCGGCGTCGACCACGTGGCGCTGACCCAGCCCTGGCACCACTTCGACGAAGCCGTCCTCTTCCACCGTGCGGTGCTGGGTCTGCGCCCGCACGAGAGCGTCGACCTGGCGGATCCCTACGGCCTCTTCCGCAGCAGGGCCATGACCGGCGCCCACGGCACCCCGCGCCTGGTCCTCAACCTTGCCCCCGGCCCGGACCCGGACAGCCGCGCCCGGGCCCAGCACATCGCCCTCGCCACCGACGACATCACCGCGGCCGCCCGCCGTGTCCGTGCCGCCGGCGCGGAGCTGCTGAAGATCCCCGCCAACTACTACGAGGACCTCGACGCCCGCTACGAGTTCGCTCCCGGCGCCCTGGACGTCTACCAGGAACTCGGCATTCTCTACGACCGCGACGAACAGGGAGGCGAGTTCCACCACTGCTACACGGCGAGCGTGGGCCGGGTCTTCTTCGAGATCGTCCAGCGCACCGGCGGCTACCGCGGCTACGGCGCCGCCAACGCTCACGTCCGCCTGGCCGCCCAGCGACGCTGAGGGCTCGGCACCTCCGGGTCGGCGACCTCCGGGAAGCGCCTACCCTTGAACCATGACCAGCAGCAGCGACCGGAGCCCGGCAGTGGACGTTCGAGCATCTAAAACGTATGAAATCCGGACCTACGGATGCCAGATGAACGTCCACGACTCCGAGCGGTTGTCCGGACTGCTGGAGGACGCGGGCTACGTCCGCGCGCCCCAGGACGCCGACGGGGCGGACGTCGTCGTCTTCAACACCTGCGCCGTGCGGGAGAACGCCGACAACAAGCTGTACGGCAACCTCGGCCACCTCGCCCCGAAGAAGGCGGCCCGCCCCGGCATGCAGATCGCGGTCGGCGGCTGCCTCGCGCAGAAGGACCGCGACACGATCGTGAAGCGGGCGCCCTGGGTGGACGTCGTCTTCGGCACGCACAACATCGGCAAACTGCCCGTCCTGCTGGAACGCGCGCGCGTCCAGGACGAGGCCCAGGTCGAGATCGCCGAGTCGCTGGAGGCATTCCCCTCGACGCTGCCCACCCGCCGTGAGAGCGCGTACGCGGCCTGGGTCTCCATCTCTGTCGGCTGCAACAACACCTGCACCTTCTGTATCGTCCCGGCCCTGCGCGGCAAGGAGAAGGACCGCCGCCCCGGCGACATCCTCGCCGAGATCGAGGCGCTGGTCGCCGAGGGCGTCTCCGAGATCACGCTGCTCGGGCAGAACGTCAACGCCTACGGCTCCGACATCGGCGACCGCGAGGCCTTCAGCAAGCTGCTGCGCGCCTGCGGCAAGATCGACGGGCTGGAGCGCGTCCGCTTCACCTCCCCGCACCCGCGGGACTTCACCGACGACGTCATCGCCGCCATGGCCGAGACGCCGAACGTCATGCCGCAGCTGCACATGCCGCTCCAGTCCGGCTCCGACCCGGTCCTGAAGGCGATGCGCCGCTCCTACCGCCAGGAGCGCTTCCTGGGGATCATCGAGAAGGTCCGCGCCGCCATCCCGCACGCCGCGATCAGCACGGACATCATCGTGGGCTTCCCCGGCGAGACCGAGGAGGACTTCGAGCAGACGCTGCACGTGGTGCGCGAGGCCCGCTTCGCCCAGGCCTTCACGTTCCAGTACTCCAAGCGTCCCGGCACCCCGGCCGCCGAGATGGACGGACAGGTCCCCAAGAAGGTCGTCCAGGAGCGTTACGAGCGGCTCGTCGCCCTTCAGGAGGAGATCTCCTGGGAGGAGAACAAGAAGCAGGTCGGCCGCACGCTGGAGTTGATGGTCGCCGAGGGCGAGGGCCGCAAGGACGACACCACCCACCGCCTGTCCGGCCGCGCCCCCGACAACCGCCTCGTCCACTTCACCAAGCCGGACCTGGAGGTCCGCCCCGGCGACGTGGTCACCGTGGAGATCACCTACGCCGCCCCGCACCACCTTCTCGCCGAGGGCCCGGTGCTGGACGTGCGTCGTACGCGCGCGGGCGACGCCTGGGAGAAGCGGAACGCGGCCGAGAAGGCCAAGCCCGTCGGCGTGATGCTGGGCCTGCCGAAGATCGGTGCGCCCGAGCCTCTGCCGGCCGTGGCGAGCGGCTGCGGCTGCGACTGAGCAGGGTCGCTGCCGCGCCTGCCTTGCCGGTCGTGGTGAGCGGGCGTGGCCGCGAATGAGTCCGACCGCTGCCACACCCATCTCGCCGGTCGTGGTGATCGGGCATGGCCGCGTCTGAGTCGGGTCGCTGCGGCCCTGTGCGGTGGCAGCGGCTCCTGAGAGTTACCCTGCCGATCATGCTTGTCGCCGCCGCTGCCTGCCCCTGTCCGCCCCTCCTGGTCCCGGAGGTCGCCGCGGGCGCCGCCCCGGAGCTGGATGTCGCGCGGGCCGCCTGCACGGACGCGCTGGGCGTGCTGGCCGCCGCCCGGCCGGGACGGCTCGTGGTCGTCGGGCCGGTCGGCGGAGCGGGAGTCGGGCATCACCCGGCGGGAACGACGGGGTCCTTTCGGGGCTTCGGCGTCGGCCTCGACGTGCGGCTGGGAGAGGGCGAGGGCGAGGACGCGGAAGCGCGCCTGCCGTACTCGCTCGCTGTCGGCGCCTGGCTTCTGGAGCGGACCGGGTGGTCCGACGCGCCGGTCGAGGGATTCGGGGTGGGGGAGTCCTCGACGACCGAGCAGTGCTTGCGGTCCGGGAGGGAGCTCGCCGCCCGGGACGAGCGGGTGGCGCTGCTGGTGATGGGGGACGCCAGTGCCTGCCGGACGCTCAAGGCCCCTGGCTACCTGGACGAACGGGCGGCGCCCTTCGACGCGCAGGTCGCACGAGCGCTCGGCGCTGCGGACCTGGCGGCCCTCACCACGCTGGACGCGGGGCTGGCCCACGAGCTGAAGGTGTCCGGCCGGGCACCGTGGCAGGTCCTGGCGGGCGCGGCCGAGGGCGCTGACCTCGGCGGCTCACTGCTGTACGAGGACGCTCCGTACGGAGTGGGTTACGTCGTCGCAGCCTGGTCGTAGCCCTGGCCGCAGAGGCCGGGGCGTGGCGCGGGCCGCAGGGGTGCGGGACGGGGCGTCACGCGCTCGTGGGACGAGGCGCGGGCCGCGGGAACGGTTGTGGCCCGCCCGGTCGCACGCCTCGCGGAAACGGCGGACGGCCGGGAGCCCTCGCGCTCCGCGGCCCTCCGCCGATGTGCCCTTCGGTGTGCAGACGCTCGCTCGGGCCATGGGCGCCGAAGCGGGCTCAGGACGTGGGCGGTGGTGTCCCCGGAGGCGGAGTGCCGCCCGTGTCCGTCGGCGGAGCCGCGTCCGGGGGAGCCGCGTCCCGGGATGGTGCCGTCCGGCCTGTGCCGGGCGGCTTCGTCATGCCGGCCGCGCCGGGCGTCGTCGTGGCGCCCGTCTCCGGTGTGCCGTCGTCATGGTGCGTGAGACGGCCCATGGCGCCCTTGGCCCGGCCCGTGCCCGACTGGATCCTGTCGCTGTACTTGCCCTTGGTCCTCTTGTCGACCGCCTGCGCGGCCCTGTCGAGACCGTGATGGATCTTGCCCTCGTGCCGCTGTGCGAGGTCGGAGACCTTGCCCTTGGCCGGGCCCAGCTTGGCTTTCACGTTGTCCATGAGACCCATGGCTCACCTTCCCTCGCACGGGGCGGTCACTTACGGGCGCCCTCACCGGCCTCGTTGTCGGCCGCCTTCTCGGTGGACTGCTGCTGGGGGATGTCCACGCCCTCGGACTCGGCGACCGAGGCGGTGGACTCGGCAGCCGGTTCCGCCGCTTCCGGGGCTTCGTCGTCGCCCTTCGCCCCGGCGGTCGGTGCGGCCTGGGCCGTCTGCGCCTCGGTCGTGTCCGCCTCGGTTCCGGCCTTCGCCGTCTCGGGCTGAGCCTCGGCTGCAGGCGTCTCCGCCGTGGCCTTCGACCGCCGGAGAAGTCGTGCAAAAACGCCCATATCCACTCCATACGTTACTCGTGCGGGCGAAATCCCGCGTTGCCCGGTGCGTCACTTTGCGCGGCCCGGGCTACCGCCTCTGCGATCCGGCGGCAGGAACCTCGCAACGGGCAACGACCTCGCGTCCGTCCCGTCACGTAACTCGTTCGAGACCACGGTTCGAGGTTTGCGAGACTGGGGCGGTGAGCAGTGCACCCCCCGCCCCCCGCGTCATCGCCGTCGTCGGACCGACTGCGGCCGGAAAGTCCGATCTGGGCGTCTTTCTGGCCCAGCGTCTCGGCGGCGAGGTCGTCAACGCCGACTCCATGCAGCTCTACCGAGGGATGGACATCGGCACCGCCAAGCTGACGCCCGAGGAGCGCGACGGCGTCCCCCACCACCTGCTGGACATCTGGGACGTGACCGTCACGGCGTCCGTCGCCGAGTACCAGCGCCTGGCCCGCGAGCGGATCGAGGCGTTGCTCGCCGAGGGGCGCTGGCCGATCCTGGTCGGCGGCTCCGGACTGTACGTCCGCGGGGCCGTCGACAACCTGGAGTTCCCCGGCACCGACCCCGAGGTCCGCGCCCGCCTGGAGGAGGAGCTCGTGCTGCGCGGCTCCGGTGCGCTGCACGCCCGTCTGGCCGCCGCCGATCCCGAGGCGGCCCGCGCGATCCTGCCGAGCAACGGCCGCCGGGTCGTCCGAGCCCTCGAGGTGATCGAGATCACCGGCAGGCCCTTCACGGCCAATCTCCCCGGCCACGACTCGGTCTACGACACCCTCCAGATCGGCGTCGACGTGGCCCGCCCCGAACTCGACGAGCGCATCGCGCGCCGGGTCGACCGGATGTGGGACGCGGGCCTGGTGGACGAGGTGCGCGCGCTCGAGGCGCAGGGGTTGCGCGAAGGGCGTACGGCCTCGCGCGCGCTCGGCTACCAGCAGGTGCTCGCGGCGCTCGCCGGGGAGTGCACGCTCGACGACGCGCGGGCCGAGACCGTACGTGCCACCAAGCGCTTCGCGCGCCGCCAGGATTCATGGTTCAGGCGTGACCCGCGGGTGCACTGGTTGAGTGGGGCGGCGGCCGATCTCACGGAACTTCCGCAGCTCGCGCTGTCCTTGGTCGAACGACCGGTCACAGCCTGATCACGTCATGGCATCGGGACGCCCAGGCCGTCATCCGGTGCTTCGGCGGCGTGCCATCATCGAGCTTCGATCGACCGAGCTGAGTCCTAGTTGGGAGGGCGCGTGGCGATGGAGGCCGGCCCTCGCGACACCGCACGAAGCACCGATCACATCACCGCCGAGCGGGATGGGACGGGGCGCGGGGACGCGTCGGAGCAGAACGTAGCGGAGCCGGACGCACCGGATCAGGAGGCGGAGCACCTCAGCTCCGACGGGCCCGACGAGACACAGGGTGTGACGGACGACGGTCCCGAGCCGGGCGAGATGTTCGCCGACGAGGTCGAGGTCGAGCTGCGCCCGCAGCGTCGGCTCCGGATCTGGCAGCTGGCTCCCATCGTGAGCCTCGCGGCACTCGGCTCCTTGATGTTCGCCTTCCCCCTCGCCTTCGACTTCGGCGACAGCGGGGCCGTCATCGCCATGCTGGGCCTGCTGATCTGCTCGTGCGCGGCCGGGTGGGGCATGATGGCCGCCCGCCGCGTCGGCTACACCTGGCCGGGCCTGCCGGCCCGCGGCTCCGGCCGCAGACCCGACTGGCGGGTCGTCCTCGCCTACGCCCTGGTCGTGGCCGTCGTGGTGGTCCTCGCCGTGTGGCGTGTGGCGCGGCTGCGCTGACCCCCGCGGGGCGGCCGGAGCGCTGCCACCGGCACGCCGAGGCGTTGTGGCAGGCACCGCTTACGATCGAGGCATGAGCACGCGGATCGCCTTCCTCAAGGGACACGGGACCGAGAACGACTTCGTGATCGTCCCGGACCCCGAGAACACCATCGACCTGTCCCCGGCCGCCGTCGCAGCGCTGTGCGACCGGCGCGCGGGCATCGGCGGTGACGGGCTGCTGCACGTGGTGCGGTCCGCCGCGCACCCGGAGGCGACGGGTATGGCGGCCGAGGCGGAGTGGTTCATGGACTACCGCAACGGCGACGGTTCGGTCGCGGAGATGTGCGGCAACGGCGTGCGGGTGTTCGCGCGCTACCTCCAGCGCGCCGGTCACGTGACCGAGGGGGACCTCGCGGTCGCCACGCGCGGGGGCGTGAAGACCGTGCACATCGCCAAGGACGGTGACGTGACCGTCGGCATGGGCCGCGCGGTGCTCCCCGAGGGTGAGGTCACGGTGAGCGTCGGCGAGCGCAGCTGGCCCGCGCGCAACGTCAACATGGGCAACCCGCACGCGGTCGCCTTCGTGGACGATTTGGCGCACGCCGGTGACCTGCTCTCCCCGCCGCCCTTCAGCCCGGCGACCGCATACCCGGACGGCGTGAACGTCGAGTTCGTGGTCGACCGCGGTCCCGGGCACGTGGCGCTGCGGGTGCACGAGCGCGGCTCCGGTGAGACCCGCTCGTGCGGCACGGGCGCGTGCGCCGTCGCCGTGGCCGCCGCCCGCCGCGACGGCGCCGACCCGAAGGCCACCGGCGCCCCCGTGACCTACACCGTCGACGTCCCCGGCGGCACGCTGGTCATCACCGAGCGGCCCGACGGCGAGATCGAGATGACCGGCCCGGCCGTGATCGTGGCCGAGGGCGAGATCGACACGGACTGGCTGGAGACGGCGACGTCCGTGTGAGCCCGGGGCCGATGTCCTGATACCACCCGGGCGCCTTCGGCCGGCGATCCGAAATCGCCGTTGATATTCGGCCACTTGGCGAGATCCGCATCACGGAGCCCGCTCAGTACAGGGGTACAAACCTCACATTCGTCCCTCGAATGGGTGATCAGTTTCACGCTCGGCGAGAGGCGGTCGGTCGGGCGTGGTGGGCTCGGTAGCATCAAGCACCGGCCCGGACGGGGGACCGAAGCCGCCCCCTGAGCCATGTCCGCTCGGGGGCGCCCGTCCGCCGGTTGACGCAGCCGGAGGTGCCCATGAGTGCGGAGGCCACGAATTCCGTGACCCCAGGCCAGATGCCGGGCGCGGTGTCGGGAGCGGTGACGCCGACAGCCACCCGCAGAAAGGCCCGCCCCCGGATCGACCTGCGCCGCCTGGGGCGCGCGGCCCTGCTCGGCCCGGCCGCCCGGGGCCGGCTGCCCGACGCCATCAGCCATGTCGTCGAGGCCCATCGCGCCCGCCACCCCGAAGCGGACCTCGAGCCCCTGCGCCACGCCTACATCCTGGCCGAGTCCTCGCACCGCGGCCAGATGCGCAAGAGCGGCGAGCCGTACATCACCCACCCCCTCGCCGTGACCCTGATCCTCGCCGAACTCGGCGCCGAGACCACCACGTTGACCGCGTCACTGCTGCACGACACGGTCGAGGACACGGACGTGACGCTCGAGCAGGTCCGCGACCAGTTCGGTGAGGAGGTCCGCTACCTCGTCGACGGCGTCACCAAACTCGAGAAGGTCGACTACGGCGCCGCCGCCGAGCCCGAGACCTTCCGCAAGATGCTCGTGGCCACCGGCAACGACGTCCGCGTCATGTCGATCAAACTCGCCGACCGGCTGCACAACATGCGCACCCTCGGCGTCATGCGCCCCGAGAAACAGGAGCGCATCGCCAAGGTGACACGTGACGTGCTCATCCCGCTCGCCGAACGGCTCGGCGTCCAGGCGCTCAAGACCGAACTGGAAGACCTGGTCTTCGCGATCCTGCACCCCGAGGAATACGCGCACACCCGGGAGTTGATCGTCCGCAACGCGGCCCGCGCGGACGACCCGCTCGCCGAGGTCGCCGACGAGGTGCGGGGGGTGCTGCGCGAGGCGGACATCCCCGCCGAAGTCCTCATCCGCCCGCGCCACTTCGTCTCGGTGCACCGCGTCTCCCGCAAACGCGGGCGGCTCCGCGGCTCCGACTTCGGCCGCGTCCTGGTCCTGGTGAACGAGGACGCCGACTGCTACGCCGTCCTGGGCGAACTGCACACCTGTATGAAGCCGGTGGTCTCGGAGTTCAAGGACTTCATCGCGGTACCGAAGTTCAACCTCTACCAGTCGCTGCACACGGCCGTGGCGCGTGAGGACGGCCAGGTCGTCGAGGTCCTCATCCGCACGCACCAGATGCACAAGGTCGCCGAGGCCGGCGTCGTCGCCCTCGGCAACCCGTACGCACCGGCCCCCGACGACCCGGCCGACGGCGAGCGCGTCGACCCCACCCGTCCCGGCTGGCTCTCCAGGCTCCTCGACTGGCAGGAGGCGGCGCCCGACCCCGACCACTTCTGGTCGACCCTGCGCGAGGACCTCGCCCAGGACCGCGAGATCACCGTCTTCCGCCCCGACGGCGGCACCCTCGGCCTGCCCGAGGGCGCGACCTGCGTGGACGCGGCGTACGCGCAGTACGGTGAGGACGCGCACGCCTGCATCGGGGCCCGGGTGAACGGCCGCCTGGCGACGCTGAGCACCGTGCTCAAGGACGGCGACACCGTTCAGCTCCTCATGGGCCAGGACCCGGCGTCGGAGCCCTCGCGGGAGTGGTTGGATCACGCGCACACCCCCGCGGCCCGGATCGCCATCCAGCGGTGGCTGACCGCCCATCCGGCGCAGGCGGAGTCCCAGCAGCAGAGCGAGGCACGTCTCGCGGAGAACCGGACCGGCGTCCGGCCGTCCGACGTACCCGAGCCGGAGGCGGCGCCCGACCAGCCCGCAGGCCGCTCCGCCACCGGCCACGTCCTCGCCGACCTGCCCGGCGCGGCCGTACGGCTCGCCCGCTGCTGTACGCCCGTACCGCCCGACGAGATCACCGGCTTCGCCGTACGCGGGGGAGCGGTCACCGTGCACCGTGCGGGGTGCGCCGCGGTAGCGCGCATGAAGGACGGGGGGCGTGCGGAGGTCGGCGTGCGCTGGGGAGAGGCCGCCGAGTGCAGAGTCACGCTGGTCGCCGAATCGTTCGTCCGTCCGCATCTGCTGGCCGACCTCACCGAGGCCATGGCCTCCGAGGGGGCCGAGATCGTCTCCGCGACCGTCGAGCCTCCCACGCAGCAGCAGGTACGGCACACCTACACCGTGCAGCTCCCCGACGCCGGCCATCTGCCCGGCCTGATGCGCGCGATGCGCGACGTGGCCGGGGTGTACGACGTCAGCAGGGCACAGCCGCAACCGCAGGGCGATTGACACGGTCGCTGCCGGTGAACGGCCTCCTGGAAGGGGGGACCGTCGGCCAGGCGCCGTCGACGTCCCCGGTCAGGGCCGCCCCGAGCCGGGCCGTCCTGACATCGGGCATCGTGGTGCCGATCTCGTGTGTGGAGCCGGGGCCGACCTGCGACGGCCTGCCCGGGAGGCCGGGACGGCATGGGGTCTCGCGGCCCAGGCCCTGGCGCCGACCGGTGTGCGGACGGTCATCGCGTCCAGCCGCGCCGACCCGCTGAAGGAACCGCCCAACCGCTGAACCGCCGGGGCGGCACCCGGCGCGGGCGCGCACCTACATACCCGACCGGCCGGGGCGGTGCGGGCAGAGCACCCGGCGCATGCCCTGATCCCCGGTTCGGGTGGGGCGGAAGCGCGCCGTCCGCGACGTTCCCCCGCGCGCTGATAGCCATGGGCCATGCTCCTGACCCCCCACAGCCCGGGCTCCGACACCGCCCGGCGGCGTCGGACCGCAGCCGCCCTGCTCACGTCGGCCGTCTCCGTCTGCCTCGTCGCCGCGACCGCCCCGGCCGTCCCTCTCGGAGTCGGTGACCGGCTCTTCCCGTACCTCGGCAACCCGGGCTACGACGTGGCGTCGTACGACCTCTCCTTCACCTACCCGGGCAGCAACAGCCGGCCGCTCGGGGCCGTCACGACCATCGACGCCTGGACGACCGCCGACCTGGACCGCGTCAACCTGGACTTCGCCCACGGCACGGTCCAGTCGGTCGAGGTCGACGGCGACCCGGCGGAGTTCCAGACCGCCGGCGAAGACCTGGTGATCACGCCCGAGAAGCCGGTGCCGGACGGCAGATGGATGCGGATCACCGTGCGGCACACCAGTGATCCCGTGCCCGCCGAGGGCCGCGAGGGCGGCTGGGTACGCACCGCGGACGGCCTCGCCATGGCCAACCAGGCCGACGCCGCGCACCTGGTGTTCCCGTGCAACGACCACCCCTCCGACAAGGCGATGTTCACCATCCGGGTGACGGCACCCGACGGGCACACGGCCGTCGCCAACGGTCTGGCCGCCGGAACGGAGAAGTCCCGCGGGACGACGACGTGGACCTACCGCACCCGGCACCCCATGGCCACGGAACTCGCCCAGATCTCCATCGGCCGCTCCACCGTGCTGCACCGCACCGGCCCCCACGGGCTTCCCGTACGGGACGTCGTCCCGACGCAGCACCGCAAGGCGCTCGAGCCCTGGCTGGAGAAGACCCCCGGCCAGATCACCTGGATGGAGAACAAGGTCGGCCGCTACCCCTTCGAGACGTACGGCCTGCTGATGGCCGACGCCTCCACCGGCTTCGAACTCGAGACCCAGACGCTCTCGCTCTTCGAGCGGGAACTGTTCACCGACCGCGTCCACCCCTCGTGGTACGTCGAGTCGATCATGGTCCATGAGCTGGCCCACCAGTGGTTCGGCAACAGCGTCAGCCCCCGCACCTGGTCCGACCTGTGGCTCAACGAAGGGCACGCCACCTGGTACGAGGCGCTGTACGCCGAGGAACAGGCAGGCAAGCCGATGCGGGACCGGATGAAGACCGCCTACGGTTCCTCCGACCGCTGGCGTGCCACCGGCGGACCCCCCGCCGCGCCCAAGGCGCCCGACGCCGACCGTAAGACCGACATCTTCCGCCCCAACGTCTACGACGGGGCGGCGCTGATCCTGTACGCCCTGCGCCAGGAGATCGGCCGACCGGCCTTCGAACGCCTGGAACGCGCCTGGGTCGAGCGTCACCAGGACAGCACGGCCACGACGGACGATTTCGTCCGGCTCGCCACCGAGATCTCCGGGCGCGATTTGAACGGCTTCTTCCGGGGCTGGCTGTACGGCGAGAAGACCCCGCCGATGCCGGGCCACCCGGACTGGAAGCCGGCGGCACCCGCGACATCGCGGACCCCCGCGGAGCCGAGGACCGCCTGAAGCGGGCCCCGGCGAGGCCGCAGGCCCGCTGGATCGGGCCCTGGGAAGCGGGCCGGGCCGGCGAAGACAGCCGTCCGATAACACGGTGACGAGACGCCCCGTGCCGTGCGACCATCTTCAGGTCGGCGCGGCGCGAGGCCCCGGGAATCTCCCGGACCGCCCGTGCGTTGCAGACTGTGAACGGTTTCCCACCAACGTAAGGATCCAATGACCTCCTCTTCTTCCTTTTCCCAGGACTCCCAGCGCTTCGCGCACAGCCACCCCGAGGGTCTTCGGGCCGATGCCCTGATGGAAGAGGACGTCGCCTGGAGCCACGAGATCGACGGAGAGCGGGACGGCGACCAGTTCGACCGCTCCGACCGCGCGGCTCTGCGCCGTGTGGCGGGCCTCTCCACCGAACTCGAGGACGTCACCGAGGTCGAGTACCGCCAGCTCCGCCTGGAGCGGGTCGTCCTCGTCGGCGTCTGGACCTCGGGAACCGTGCAGGACGCGGAGAACTCCCTCGCGGAGCTCGCCGCCCTCGCCGAGACGGCCGGCGCGCTGGTGCTCGACGGAGTGACCCAGCGCCGCGACAAGCCCGACGCGGCCACCTACATCGGCTCCGGAAAGGCCGAGGAACTGCGCGACATCGTCGTCGAGACGGGCGCGGACACCGTCATCTGCGACGGTGAGCTCAGCCCGGGCCAGCTGATCCACCTCGAGGACGTCGTCAAGGTCAAGGTCATCGACCGCACAGCCCTGATCCTGGACATCTTCGCCCAGCACGCCAAGTCCCGAGAGGGCAAGGCGCAGGTCGCCCTCGCACAGATGCAGTACATGCTGCCGCGACTGCGCGGCTGGGGTCAGTCGCTGTCCCGGCAGATGGGCGGCGGCAAGGGCGGCGGCCTCGCCACCCGTGGTCCCGGTGAGACCAAGATCGAGACGGACCGGCGCCGGATCCGCGAGAAGATGGCGAAGATGCGCCGGGAGATCGCGGAGATGAAGACCGGGCGCGAGATCAAGCGCCAGGAGCGCAAGCGTCACAAGGTGCCGTCCGTGGCCATCGCGGGCTACACCAACGCCGGCAAGTCCTCGCTGCTCAACCGCCTCACGGGCGCGGGCGTGCTGGTCGAGAACGCCCTGTTCGCGACCCTCGACCCGACCGTGCGCCGGGCCGAGACGCCGAGCGGACGGCTGTACACGCTGGCCGACACGGTCGGGTTCGTGCGCCACCTGCCCCACCACCTGGTCGAGGCGTTCCGCTCCACGATGGAGGAGGTCGGCGAGTCCGACCTGATCCTGCACGTGGTCGACGGTGCGCACCCGTTCCCGGAGGAGCAGCTGGCCGCCGTGCGCGAGGTGGTCCGGGACGTCGGCGCCACCGACGTGCCCGAGATCGTCGTGATCAACAAGGCGGACGCGGCCGACCCGCTGACACTCCAGCGGCTGCTGCGTGTCGAGAAGCGGTCCATCGCGGTCTCGGCCCGCACCGGTCAGGGCATCGAGGAACTGCTCGCGCTCATCGACAACGAGCTGCCGCGCCCGTCGGTCGAGGTCGAGGCGCTCGTGCCGTACACGCACGGCAAGCTGGTCGCCCGTGCGCACGACGAGGGCGAGGTGATCTCCGAGGAGCACACCGCGGAGGGCACCCTGCTCAAGGTGCGGGTCCACGAGGAACTGGCGGCGGAGCTCACGCCGTACGCTCCGGCACCGGCGCTCTGAGTCACACCTGAGGGCGCGCCTCGCCTGAACTCGAGTAGCCCGCACGAGAAGGGCCGCCGAGAAGGCCACGCGAGAAGGCCTGCCCCCTGTCTCAGGGGGCGGGCCTTCAGCATGCACGGATCACTGACCGCCGTAGGTCTTGCTCATGTTCTGGTAGAGCGCTTCGGCGTCGCGGCCCAGCTGCGGACCCGCCAGCCAGGTGTTGTCGGCCGGGCCGATCGAGGTGTTGGAGACCAGCACCGACTTGCCGTTCAGGACCCGGAACCAGCCGCCGCCGGAGGAACCGCCGGTCATGTCGCAGCCGATGCGGTACATCGTCGGCAGGGACGGGCTGAGCGAGAACCGGCCGGGGACGTCGATGCACCTGAACATCTTCTCGCCGTTGTAGGGCGGCGCGGCCGGGTAACCCCATGCGCCCATCTTGGCGGCCTCGGCCGCGGAGGGGGCGGAGAAGTCCACGTCCAGCGCGGCGCCGACCGTCTCCTCCAGGGACTTGGCGCCCTGCTCCGGCTTCACGTGCAGCACGGCGTAGTCGTACGGGGCGCCGTCGCCGCCGCTCTCCGAACCGCCCTGGATCCACTGGTTCGATGTCGAGGCCCAGTTCGCCCACCAGTTGCCGTACGGGGCGATCTCCGTCGGGTCGGCGTCGGTCAACTCCGCCTCGGACCTGCCGCGGTCGTTGTAGGCCGGGACGAACACGATGTTGCGGTACCAGCCGCCGTTGCCGCCGGCGTGCACGCAGTGGCCCGCCGTCCACACCAGGTTGGACTTGCCCGGGTGGTTGACGTCCTTGACGACCGTGCCGGAGCAGACGGCCGGGCCGTCGGGGGAGTCGAAGAAGACCTTGCCGACCGGTGCCGCGTTGCGGTGGTACGGCGTCTTCTCGGCCTGCGCCCGCACCGGTGCGGGATCCGGATCGCCGGCGCCCTGACCGGCCGACGCGTCCTTCGTCGTGACCCTCTTGTCGGCCTCGTCGGCGGACTGCATCCGCTCCGGCTTCCAGAGGCCCTTGATCACCGGGTTGACGAAGTCCTTGGCGTCACTGAGCCACTTGTCCTTGTCCCAGTCCTTCCAGCGGTCGACGTCGATCCCGTGCTCCTTGAGCCTGCCCGCGAGATCGGCCGGAATCCTTGCCTTGCCGCCGCCGTTCGCGGCGGCCTGGGAGCTGGTGGCATCGGGCTGGTCACTCGCCGAGTCCCCGGAACCCTCACAGGCGGTCGCGGTGAGCGCGAGGGCGGCGACGAGCCCGGCGGCGGCGAGGACGGTGCGCCGTCCGCGCCTCGGTGCGGGCACAGGTGTGGAACGCATGGTGCGATGACCCCCGTCGGTACGTACTGAGTGGTACTGGTCCTGCTCAGTGCAGGTGCCGCGTGTGCACGGCATGGGCGCGGGACCGGTGGCGCCGCGCGACACCCCACTATGCCCGGGGAGTTGGGGGCGTACCGGGGTGAGCCGGTGAAGGTTTCCGAGAACCCCGGGGGTTGATGTCATGCGCCCTCCGGGGCCCCGCTGCACCGGGCACGCCATGGGTGCGGCGCAGCCCCGAGCGTTGCGGTGCGGACTGCGCCATGCCATGCAGAGCGAGGATCTGCCGGCCGTCACGGACCGGCGGCATCCTCAGCGGGCCGTCACCGGCCGGCGAACTTCTTGCTGACCGAGTCGTACACGCCCTCGGCCACGTCACCCAGGCGCGGTCCGGCCAGCCAGCCCGAGGTCACCGGGCCGATCGAGGTGTTGGACACCAGCGCCGGCTTGCCGTTCCAACCGGTCGCGACCCAGCCGCCGCCGGAGGAACCGCCGGTCATGCTGCAGCCGATGCGGTACATCGTCGGATCCGACGCGTTGACCGACAGCCGTCCGGGCCGGCTTTCGCACTCATACTGCTTCTGTCCGTCGTAGGGCTTCGCGGCCGGGTAGCCCATCGCCACGACACGCTTCACCCGGGGCACCGCCGGCGCCTTGAACTCGACCGGCAGTGCCGAACCGACCGTTTCCTCCAGCGACTTGCCGCCACTGCCCTTCTCCGGCGTGACATGGATGACCGCGAAGTCGTACGGTGCGCCGTCACCGCCTGTCGAACCGCCCTGCTCGATCCACTGGTCCGAGGTCTGCGCCCAGTCGCCCCACCAGACACCGTAGGGAGCGACGTCCTCGCGGGTGGCGTTCTCCAGCTCCGCCACCGGCTTGCCGTCGTCGTTGTACGACGGCACGAACGCGATGTTGCGGTACCAGCCGCCCTTCTTGCCCGCGTGCACGCAGTGGCCCGCCGTCCACACCAAGTTGGACTTGCCCGGGTGCGCAGGGTCCTTCACGACGGTCGCCGAGCAGACCGCCGAGCCCTCGGGGGAGTCGAAGAACACCTTGCCTGCCGTGGGGGCGTTGGCGTGGTACGACGGCGGCACGGCCCGCGCCTGGACGGGAGCGGGCGTCGGGTCGGTCTTGCCCTGGTCCTCGGCGATCTCGCCCTCGTCGACGTCCTGGCCAGGCTCCTCGGCCTCCCGCATGCGGTCCGGGTTCCAGAGCCCCTCGATGATCGGGTTGACGTACTCGTTCGCCTCGCGCAGCCAGTCGTCCCGGTCCCAGTTCTTCCAGGCGCCGTTCTTCCACTTGTCGATGTCTATCCCGTGCTCACGGAGCCGGTCCCTGATGTCGGCCGGGATCTTGAGCTTCCCGTCGTCGGAGGCGGTGGCGGACGCGGAGGCCTGACCGTCGGCCGTCGCATCGCCCGACTCGCAGGCGGTGGTGGTCAGGGCGAGTGCCGAGGCGAGAGCCACGGCTGCCAGGGCGGGGGACTTCCTGCGGCGCCGCCCGGCCCCTCGGACGGTATGGGACGACGGCCGTGTGGATCGCATGATCTGACTCCCCCTGGTGCGGAACGAACGTGGTCGGACCGGCGCTGCGGCCCCGATGGCCGCCGCCTGGCGGGAAGTTCGGGGGACCGCGCGGTGTCCGGGAACGGCATCACACACTATGCGGTGGCTGTGGGGGCGATCCGACGGGCCCGCAACAGTTCCGTCACGGAAAGGATCTTGAGGCAACCCGTAACCCGATGCGGTGTCCGGGGTTGGTAGCGGTGGGGGGCCTGCTGTCTGTGCGCGGTCCTCCGTGCCCGTGCGCAGTGGGAGGTCGGGGAAGTCGTGGCGGAATCCACCCGTGGGGGTTGTGCATCAGAGGAAGCTGTTGTGGGACACCCGCACACAGCGTCTCTCCCCGACGGAACGCTCGAAGACACTGGTCCGGCCCAGCGCTTCGCGCACGAGGGATTCCTGCGCCGCCAATCCGCGCGCGACTCCGCCGCCCGGACCTACGCCCGGGCCCTGCCGATCGTTCCGGTGCGGGCCCGGGGACTCACCATCGAGGGCGCGGACGGACGCCGGTACCTGGACTGCCTCTCCGGCGCCGGAACCCTGGCCCTCGGTCACAACCACCCGGTCGTCCTGGAATCCCTCCGCAGGGTGCTCGACTCCGGCGCCCCTCTGAACGCCCTCGATCTGGCGACACCCGTCAAGGACGCCTTCCTCGCCGAACTGTTCCGCACCCTGCCGCCGGGCCTCGCGCACCGCGCGCACGTGCGGTTCTGCGGGCCGGCCGGCAGCGAAGCCGTCGAGACCGCCTACGGGCTCGTCCGCGCGGCGACCGGCCGGAGCGGTCTTCTGGCCTTCCCCGGCGCCCATGACACGAGTGCCGGCAGGGCCCTCGACACCACGTCCGCGGTGATTCCTGGCGCGGGGATCGCTCGACTGTCCCACCCGCAGCACCACCGCTGCCCCTCCGGTGTCGGCGGTGAGCGAAGGGCCGACCTCGCCGCCCGCTGGACCGAGTTCCTCCCCGACGGCCCCGCATCCGGAGTGCCGCTGCCCGCCGGGGTGATCGTCGAGCCCGTCCGGAGTGAGGGCGGGGTGGTCCCCGTCCCCGACACCTGGCTGCGGCGCATGCGACAGCTCACCGCCGACCGGTCCGTCCCGCTGATCGCCGACGAGATCCGGACCGGTGTGGGCCGGACGGGTGCCTTCTGGGCGATCGAGCACAGTGGCGTGACCCCCGACGTGATGGTCCTCTCCGACGCCATCGGCGGCAGCCTGCCGCTGGCCCTCGTGGTCTACCGCGACGATCTCGATCCCGGACACCCCGGCACCCCCGCCGCGTCCTTCCCATGCAACCAGCTCGCGATGGCCGCCGGCACGGCGACCCTCGCCCACGTCCGCGAGAACGCCCTCGCCGAGCGCGCGGCAACTCTCGGAGCACGCATGCTGCACCAACTCAGGCAGCTCGTCTCCGAGTTCCCCTGCGTCGGCGATGTGCGGGGGAGAGGGCTCATGATCGGCGTGGAGCTGGTGGAGCCGGAGGGGGATGGGAAACCCGGCTGTTCCGGTGCCACACGGGCTGCGGAGTGCGGCTGGGAGGCGTCGGTGCGGCCGGGCAGCGGGCCCCGGCTCCTGCCCGCCGCTCCGGAACTCGCTGCCGCGGTCCAGCGGGAGTGCCTGCGGCGCGGCCTCATCGTCGGAGTAGGCGGCCTGCGCGCAAGCGTCGTCCAACTGCTGCCGCCCCTGACCATCACCGAGGAACAGGCGGCCGCCGTAATGGACCGCTTGGCCGACGCGGTCCGGGCCGCGGCTCGGTGCCGTAGTGGCGGCACGGCAGCCGCACCGTGAGCGCGGTGAAGCCACACGACGGGCGGGGGAGAGCGCAGCATGCCCGCACACCAAAGACGCGCCATCGGTCCCCGGGCGCCCACGCGCCGTGGTCCATGACCCCCGCGGCCATCAGCCCTGCATGCCGCACACCATGAGCTCTCCCGGGCCATGAGCCCCGCACCCGGATCCCATGAGGTACCTGCCGTGAATTCCACCCCCCGCCCCGACGACCGCGCCCCCACCTCGGAAGAAGGCTCCGCCTGGGCCTGGCCACCGGCGACATCGACGAGCCCTGGGATCCCTCATCAGCGGCCGACGGCGAAACCCGCCCAGGGGTCGAGCACACGCCAGGACAGCGATCCACTGGAGCATCCCGACCCGTACGCCGTCGCCCATGCCGCGGCCGTGGAGAACCTGCTCCGCTGCTGGGCACGTGAGACCGACGCGCCCGCCCCGGACGACGACGTCCTGCGCATCCCCCTTCCCGCCAGCGGTACGAGCCTGCACGCACCGGTGCGCTACTGGTCCCCGACGGGCTGGCACCGCTTCGGCCCTCCTCGTCTCGCGGATGCCCCCGAGACCGCCCCACCCGCCGACGCCGCCACGATCGCCGCCCTGCTCGCCAGGGAGACGGCCGACCACTCCTCCGGCATCAGCCCTGCCCACGCTTCCTTGCCGACGCACCTCCCCAGCTCCGCCCCGTCCGGAGGCGTCGACGGCGTCGGGTTCGTCGCAGGAGTCGCCGACTCCCTCCGACGCGCCGCCCGCTTCCTCACCGCCCGCAGGGAACGCCCGGCCGACGGCCCCGACCTCTTCCTGTCCGCGGAACAGGCACTCGTCCTCGGACACCCCCTGCACCCCACACCGAAGAGCCGCGAAGGACTCACGGAGGCAGAAGCCCCGCTGTACTCACCCGAGTTGCGCGGCTCCTTTCCCTTGCACTGGATGGCTGTCGCTCCCTCCGTCCTCGCCACCGACTCCTCCTGGACCGAGCGCGGCCGTCCGGTTGCCGCACCCCTGCTCACCGCCCGGCTCGCCGGGACCGGAGCGCGGTTGCCGGAGGGATACGCCCTCCTGCCCCTGCACCCCTGGCAGGCACAAGATGTCCGGCGCCGTCCACCGATTGCTGCCCTGCTGGACACCGGACTGCTCCGGGACCTCGGCACCCACGGCCCTGACTGGCACCCCACCTCCTCCGTACGAACCGTCTACCGAACCCATGCCACCGCGATGCTCAAGCTCTCGCTGGGCCTGCGCATCACCAACTCCCGCCGCGAGAACCTCCGCAAGGAACTGCACCGCGGCGTCGAGGTCCACCGCCTTCTCCGCAGCGGCCTCGGGCAGCAGTGGCGCGCCGTGCACCCGGGCTTCGACATCGTCCGGGACCCGGCCTGGCTCGCCGTGGACACCCCCGACGGCGATCCGGTGCCCGGACTGGACGTGGTGATCCGCCACAATCCGTTCAGCCCCTCCGACGACGTTTCGTGCCTCGCCGGCCTCCTGTCGCCGCGACCGTGCACCCCGACCCCGCCGGAGGGGGCTTCGGAGGGCTCCGACCGACACGGCCCGGCCCTGCGGTCCCGCCTGGCCGAGGTGATCACGCGTCTCGCCCGCCGCACGGGCCGACCCCGCGGGGCCGTCGCCGCCGAGTGGTTCCTCCGCTACCTGGCCCACGTGGTCCGCCCCGTCCTCTGGCTGGACGGCGAGGCCGGCGTCGCGCTGGAAGCGCACCAGCAGAACACCCTGCTCCTGCTGGACGCCGACGGCTGGCCCACAGGTGGCCGGTACCGCGACAACCAGGGCTACTACTTCCGGGAGTCCCGGCGCCAGGACCTCGACGACCGGTTGCCCGGTATCGGGGAGCGGAGCGACACGTTCGTCCGCGACCAGGTGACCGATGAGCGGCTCCTGTACTACCTGGTGATCAACAACGTGTTCGGTCTGATCGGCGCGTTCGGCTCCCAAGGGCTCGTCGACGAGCGGCTGCTGTTTGCCGCCTTCCGGCGATTCCTCGGACATCTCGCCTCCGGCCCGGCCCGGCTGCGCACCCGGCTGCCCGCACTGCTGCTCGACTCACCCGTCCTGCGCTGCAAGGCCAACCTGCTGACCCGGCTGCACGGCCTCGACGAACTCGTCGGCCCGGTCGACACCCAGTCCGTCTACGTCACCATCGCCAACCCCCTGCACCACTGACCCCTCTGACCGACCCTGGCCACAACTGACCTGCCTCCTTCCTCGCTGACAACATGCCGCCCCCTACCTGAGAGGAGCGTCCGGTGCCTCCCGCCGACCCGATCGCCGAGGCCGGTATCGCAGCTCCGGTCATGGCCGCCGTCCCCGTCACGGCCACAGCCCCCGTCACGGCCACAGCCCCCGTCACGGCCGCTGTGGCCTCAGGTGCCGGGCCCCGAGGCAACCCCGATGCCGGGCAGAGTGCCGACTCCCATGCCGGGCGGGGCGCCGGCTCCGGGACCAGTGCCCGGCCGGGTCGAGCCTTCGGTGCCAAGCCCTCGAGCGGCCCGGGCGCGGAGGCCGGTCCCGGGCCGGGTACGAGTCCCGGTCACGAGCCCGCCGTCGGCTTGGGTGCCGTAGCGGACACGCCGACGACCGGCCGGCGCGGCCCCGGCTCACCGGCGGTGCCGCACCGCCCGCCGCAGGTGCTCACCGGTGGCGTCACTCCTGGAGAGCCGGACACCCCCGCCGGTGATCCCGCCGCGGTGGACGCAGTCGACGATCACGCACCCCGAAGGCGGGGCCTGGAGACGGCGCAGCCCTCCGTCCCCATCGCCGCGACCGTCGCGCCCACCCGTCCTGATGCGGTCCCGCGCCATGACGACCCCCTCGACGGCATCGACGCATGGGGCCCCGCAGACACACCCGCGGGTTGGTTCCACCTCGTCCCCGCGTGCATCGAACGCGACCTGGCGCTCATCAGCCGCTGGATGAACGACCCCGCCGCCGCTGAATTCTGGGAGCTGGCCGGACCGCGGGAGGTGACGCGGGACCACCTGCGCGCCCAGTTGGCCGGAGACGGGCGCAGCGTGCCCTGTCTCGGCCTGCTGGAGGGGGTACCGATGAGCTACTGGGAGATCTACCGGGCGGATCTCGACCCACTGGCCCGGCATTACCCCGCCCGGCCTCATGACACCGGGCTCCACCTCCTGCTCGGCAGAGTCGCCGACCGGGGGCGCGGCCTGGGCGGACTGCTGCTCCGGGCCGTGGCCGATCTCGTTCTCGCGCAGCGGCCCTCCTGCGCACGTGTCATCGCGGAACCCGACATTCGCAACACCCCCTCCGTCGCTGCTTTCCTGACCGCCGGCTTCCGGTTCTCCGCGGAAGCCGACCTGACCGCCAAGCGAGCCGCTCTCATGGTCCGAGACCGGTCCCTCCGGCATTTGTTGTAGCGCTGTGTCACCGCGTCATCACTCATTGAACGCCGTCCGTGCCAGGACAGTTCCCGCCCACCGCGCCGTTTTCCCGGGCAGCCGCGCCACGACTCACCGTCCGAGCCGGTTGTCCCTCGTCACCTCCCACACCGAGGAGCCCACGGTCGTGATCCCGTCCCCCGTACCCGCCTTGATCGCCCGTTTGTCAGTGCAGGGTCGTAGGGTGGTCGCGCTATGACGAAGTCCTCACTCCCCGAACTCCTGCATGCCGCCGTCACTGCCGTCGGCGGTACGGAGCGCCCCGGTCAGGTGGCCATGGCCCAAGCCGTCGAGGAAGCGATCGACGACGGCTCCCACCTGCTCGTCCAGGCGGGTACCGGTACCGGCAAGTCGCTGGGCTACCTGGTGCCCGCGCTGGCGCACGGGGAGCGTGTGGTCGTCGCGACCGCCACCCTCGCCCTGCAGCGCCAGCTGGTGGAACGCGACCTGCCGAGAACGGTCGAGTCGTTGCACCCCCTGCTGCGCCGTCGCCCGGAGTTCGCGATGCTCAAGGGCCGGTCGAACTACCTGTGCCTGCACCGGCTGCACGAGGGTGTCCCGCAGGACGAGGAGGAGGGCCTCTTCGACCAGTTCGAGGCCGCCGCGCCCACCAGCAAGCTGGGCCAGGACCTGCTGAGAGTGCGCGACTGGGCCGACGAGACCGAGACCGGCGACCGTGACGACCTCACGCCCGGTATCTCGGACCGGGCCTGGGGCCAGGTGTCGGTGTCCTCCAGGGAGTGCCTGGGCGCCTCGAAGTGCGCGTACGGCGCCGAGTGCTTCGCCGAGATGGCCCGTGAGCGGGCGAAGCTCGCCGAGGTCGTCGTCACCAACCACGCGCTGCTCGCGATCGACGCCATCGAGGGCGCCCCGGTCCTCCCGCAGCACGAGGTGCTGATCGTCGACGAGGCGCACGAGCTGGTCTCCCGGGTCACCGGAGTCGCCACCGGCGAGCTCACCCCCGGCCAGGTCAACCGCGCGGTGCGCCGGGCCGCGAAACTCGTCAACGAGAAGGCCGCCGACCAGCTCCAGACCGCCGCCGAGGGCTTCGAGCGGCTGATGGAGCTGGCGCTGCCGGGCCGCCTGGAGGAGATCCCAGAGGATCTCGGGTACGCCCTCATGGCGCTGCGCGACGCGTGCCGCACGGTCATCTCCGCGATCGGCGCGACCCGCGACAAGTCGGTCCAGGACGAGGACGCCGTCCGCAAGCAGGCCCTGGCGTCCGTGGAAAATGTGCACGACGTGGCGGAGCGCATCACGAACGGCTCCGAGTGGGACGTGGTCTGGTACGAGCGCCACGACCGTTTCGGTGCCTCTCTGCGTGTCGCCCCCATGTCCGTCTCCGGGCTGCTGCGCGAGAAGCTCTTCGCGGACCGTTCGGTGGTCCTGACGTCCGCGACGCTGAAGCTGGGCGGTGACTTCAACGGCGTCGGCGCCTCCCTGGGCCTCGCCCCCGAGGGCACGGAGGGTGATGACGTCCCGAAGTGGAAGGGCATCGACGTCGGCTCGCCCTTCGACTACCGCAAGCAAGGCATCCTGTACGTCGCCAAACACCTGGCGCGTCCGGCGCGGGACGGCGACCGCGCGGACATGCTCGACGAACTCACGGAGTTGATCCAAGCGGCAGGCGGCCGCACCCTCGGCTTGTTCTCCTCCATGAGAGGCGCCCAGCTGGCCGCCGAGGACCTGCGCTCCCGGATCCCCGAGTTCCCGATCCTGCTCCAGGGCGAGGAGACGCTCGGCGAGCTCATCAAGAATTTCGCGGCCGACCCGAAAACCTGCCTCTTCGGCACGCTGTCACTCTGGCAGGGCGTGGACGTCCCGGGCCCCAGCTGCCAGCTGGTCGTCATGGACAAGATTCCGTTCCCGCGCCCGGACGATCCTCTGATGAGCGCCCGGCAGAAGGCCGTGGAGGACGCCGGAGGCAATGGCTTCATGGCGGTCGCCGCCACCCACGCCGCGCTCCTCATGGCCCAGGGTGCCGGCCGGCTCGTGCGGGCATCGGGGGACCGGGGCGTGGTAGCCGTCCTCGATCAGCGTCTGGCGACGGCCCGGTACGGCAGCTATCTGAAGGCATCGCTGCCCGACTTCTGGTTCACGACGGACCGGAACCAGGTGCGCAAATCGCTCGCGGCGATCGACGCTGCGGCCCTCAAGGCGGAGGAAGCCTGAGCCGGGGTGGGCCGTCGGCCCACCCTCACGTGCCCGGGCTGCTGGGCCCCGAGGTGCGGTATCCACTCCGGACAGCACAGGGCCCCGGAACCGGCGCAGGGGTTCCGGGGCCCGGTCAAGGGGTGGGCCCGTTGGGCCCGCCCGACGCGGTGCGCGCTGTCAGACGCGGCGCAGCACGGCCACCACCTTGCCGAGGATGGTCGCATCGTCGCCGGGGATCGGCTCGTAGGACGCGTTGTGCGGGAGGAGCCAGACATGGCCGTCCTCGCGCTTGAAGCGCTTGACGGTGGCCTCGCCGTCGAGCATCGCCGCCACGATGTCGCCGTTCTCGGCGACCGGCTGGCGACGCACCGTGACCCAGTCGCCGTCGCAGATCGCGGCCTCGATCATCGAGTCACCGACGACCTTGAGGACGAACAGCTCACCGTCGCCGACGAGCTGGCGGGGGAGAGGGAAGACGTCCTCGACGGACTCCTCGGCGAGGATCGGGCCACCGGCGGCGATCCGGCCGACCAGCGGCACGTAGGACGCGGCGGGCTTGCCCGCGGTGTCCGTGGGCTGCACCGAGGCGGCCTGGTCGGAGCCGCGCACTTCATAGGCGCGTGGGCGGTGCGGGTCGCGGCGCAGGAAGCCCTTGCGCTCCAGTGCCATCAGCTGGTGTGCGACCGAGGAGGTGCTGGACAGGCCGACGGCCTGGCCGATCTCCCGCATCGACGGGGGATAGCCCCGACGCTGGACGGAGTCCCTGATGACTTCGATCACCCGGCGCTGACGGTCGGTGAGTCCCGAGCTGTCCGCCCGGATGCCGGGAGGTCGGCCCGGCAGGGAGCGCTTGTGCCCCTCAGGGTTCGTGGCTTCGTTCATCGCATGCACCGGCTCCAGTCGGCCCTGGGAGCGGTCCTGGGCAGCGATGGCGGCACTGTCTGCGGTGGTGGTCACGTCGGCCCCTCTCGATGGTCTCCCTGCTGGACAACGGTAGTTGCTTTCGAAAGGTTGCGCCAAACACACGTTCGAGTGAAAAAACGTGAATCATCGGACGCGATCATGTGTCCGGGTGTATTGGCAGCCGCGCCACCTGGCAGGCAAAAGGGCTCATTGCTGTACTCTTCACCGCCGGGATGATCGCCTCGTGGACTGTGCCCCAGTCTGCCATCCGGCATTCCCTCGCCCGGGGACCAGCCTTCATCTGCGCGGGAGCCCCACCTCCCCTCCTCGCGGCGCCCACGGTATCTCCGCATGCGCCGTGGCGATACGGCCATGCGGGGACGGATGCGGCCGCGCCCGGAGCGAGGCCGTCGGAGGTGGCGCCCGCGAGGCGTAACGGCTCGTGCGGCAAGGCTCGTCGTACGTCACCTGCGCCTTCGCGTGCGACACGCGAGATGGAGCTGGATGTATGAGCCAATCCCCACATCTAGTGGTTGGATTGCATCAGCAGCCCAGAAGTTGTGGTCCCCCGGGTCTCGAGGCTCATGGTCATCCCCTATGCTTGGGGCTGCTTCGTGGGGCGCAAGATGCCCGGCGAGGCTATTGAGTCTGCTGTGAGGAGGGTTGGGAGTTCATGCACTGCCCCTTCTGCAGGCACCCCGACAGCCGTGTCGTGGACAGTCGTACGACCGACGACGGCACGTCGATCCGCAGGCGCCGCCAGTGTCCTGACTGCTCCCGTCGTTTCACGACCGTGGAGACGTGCTCGCTCATGGTGGTGAAGCGGTCCGGAGTCACCGAGCCCTTCAGTCGTACGAAGATCATCAACGGTGTGCGCAAGGCGTGTCAGGGGCGGCCTGTCACCGAGGACGCGCTCGCCCAGCTCGGCCAGCGGGTCGAGGAGGCGGTGCGGGCCACCGGAAGTGCCGAGCTGACCACCCATGACGTGGGGCTGGCCATACTCGGCCCGTTGCAGGAACTCGATCTCGTCGCCTACCTGCGGTTCGCCTCCGTCTACCGGGCGTTCGACTCGCTCGACGACTTCGAGGCGGCCATCGAGGAACTCAGGGCGCAGACGGGACGCACCGGCGGGGACGACCCGGACCGCAAGGGGGCGGCTGCGGGGAGCCAGGAAGACGACCGCGGGCCCGGAGGGACCAGGCAGGTTCCCGAGCCCGCAGGCGCCGCCGACTGACCGGCGGGCCGGACCCGGAACGGCAGCTCCGGGGCCCGGCCGGGCGGCGGCGTGAGAAGACCTGTTGCGGGCGCGTGAGTGGATGCCCGCAACACCAGACAGAACACCGTGCACCGGGAACAACGGGGCACTTCAGGGCGTTTTCGCCCGTACAGGGAGGCGGCATGACAGAGACGGCGAGCGGTCCGGCACGGAGTTCCCGCGCCAAGAGCGCCAAGGCGAGCAAGGGCCTGCGTGTCGAGCGCGTCCACACCACCCCCGGGGTCCACCCCTATGACGAGGTGGCCTGGGAGAGCCGTGACGTCGTCATGACCAACTGGCGCGACGGCTCGGTCAACTTCGAGCAGCGCGGCGTGGAGTTCCCCGACTTCTGGTCGGTGAACGCGGTCAACATCGTCACCAGCAAGTACTTCCGCGGCGCCGTGGGCACTCCGCAGCGCGAGACCAGCCTCAAGCAGCTGATCGACCGCATTGTGAAGACCTACCGGAAGGCCGGGGAGGACCACAGGTACTTCGCCTCGCCCGCCGACGCCGAGATCTTCGAGCACGAGCTGGCGTACGCCCTCCTGCACCAGATCTTCAGCTTCAACAGCCCTGTCTGGTTCAACGTCGGCACCAAGCAGCCCCAGCAGGTCTCCGCCTGTTTCATCCTGTCCGTCGACGACTCCATGGAGTCGATCCTCGACTGGTACAAGGAAGAGGGCATGATCTTCAAGGGCGGCTCCGGCGCCGGCCTGAACCTCTCCCGGATCCGCTCCTCCAAGGAGCTGCTGTCCTCCGGCGGCAACGCCTCGGGACCGGTCTCCTTCATGCGTGGCGCGGACGCCTCCGCAGGAACGATCAAGTCCGGTGGCGCCACCCGCCGTGCCGCCAAGATGGTCGTCCTCGATGTGGACCACCCGGACATCGAGGACTTCATCGAGACCAAGGTCAAGGAAGAAGAGAAGATCCGCGTCCTGCGCGACGCCGGCTTCGACATGGACCTGGGCGGCGACGACATCACGTCCGTCCAGTACCAGAACGCCAACAACTCGGTCCGCGTGAACGACGAGTTCATGCAGGCTGTCGAGCAGGGCGGCAAGTTCGGCCTGCGCGGGCGGATGACCGGAGAGGTGATCGAGGAGGTCGACGCCAAGGCGCTCTTCCGCCGGATCGCCGAGGCCGCGTGGGCCTGCGCCGACCCCGGCATCCAGTACGACGGCGTCATCAACAACTGGCACACCTGCCCCGAGTCCGGCCGGATCACCGCGTCGAACCCGTGCAGCGAGTACATGCACCTGGACAACACGTCCTGCAACCTCGCCTCGCTGAACCTCATGAAGTTCCTCAAGGACGACGGCAAGGGCAACCAGTCCTTCGAGGCCGAGCGCTTCCAGAAGGTCGTCGAGCTGGTCATCACCGCGATGGACATCTCGATCTGCTTCGCGGACTTCCCGACGCAGAAGATCGGCGAGAACACGCGCGCGTTCCGCCAGCTCGGCATCGGCTACGCCAACCTCGGCGCCCTGCTGATGGCCACCGGTCACGCCTACGACTCCGACGGCGGCCGCGCCCTCGCCGGCGCCATCACTTCCCTGATGACCGGTACGGCGTACCGCCGCTCCGCCGAACTCGCCTCGGTCGTCGGCCCGTACGACGGGTACGCCCGCAACGCCGACGCCCACAAGCGCGTCATGAAGCAGCACTCCGACGCCAACGACAAGGCCGTCCGCATGGACGACCTGGACACCCCGGTGTGGGCCGCCGCCAGCGAGGCCTGGGGCGACGTCCTGCGCATCGGTGAGAAGAACGGTTTCCGTAACTCTCAGGCGTCCGTGCTCGCCCCGACCGGCACCATCGGCCTGGCCATGTCCTGCGACACCACCGGCGTCGAGCCCGACCTCGCGCTGGTCAAGTTCAAGAAGCTGGTCGGCGGCGGCTCGATGCAGATCGTCAACGGCACGGTCCCGCAGGCCCTGCGCCGCCTGGGCTACCTGGAAGAGCAGATCGAGGCGATCGTCGCCCACATCGCCGACCACGGCAACGTGATCGACGCCCCCGGTCTCAAGCCCGAGCACTACGAGGTGTTCGACTGCGCCATGGGTGAGCGGGCCATCTCCCCGATGGGTCACGTCCGCATGATGGCCGCCATCCAGCCCTGGATCTCCGGCGCCATCTCCAAGACGGTCAACATGCCGGAGACGGCGACCGTCGAGGAGGTCGAGGAGATCTACTTCGAGGCCTGGAAGCTCGGCGTCAAGGCGCTCGCGATCTACCGCGACAACTGCAAGGTCGGCCAGCCGCTCTCCGCCAAGACCAAGGAGAAGGAGAAGGCTGAGATCACGGAGAAGGCCGAGGACACGATCCGCACCGCGGTCGAGAAGGTCGTCGAGTACCGCCCGGTCCGCAAGCGCCTGCCGAAGGGGCGTCCCGGCATCACCACGTCCTTCACCGTCGGCGGTGCCGAGGGCTACATGACCGCCAACTCCTACCCGGACGACGGTCTCGGTGAGGTCTTCCTCAAGATGTCCAAGCAGGGCTCGACCCTCGCGGGCATGATGGACGCCTTCTCCATCGCGGTCTCCGTCGGCCTCCAGTACGGCGTGCCGCTGGAGACGTACGTCTCCAAGTTCACCAACATGCGCTTCGAGCCGGCCGGCATGACGGACGACCCGGACGTGCGGATGGCGCAGTCGATCGTCGACTACATCTTCCGCCGCCTGGCGCTGGACTTCCTGCCCTTCGAGACCCGCTCCGCGCTCGGCATCCACTCCGCCGAGGAGCGTCAGCGTCACCTCGAGACCGGTTCGTACGAGCCGAGCGAGGACGAGGTCGACGTCGAGGGGCTGGCCCAGTCGGCGCCGCGCGCCCAGGAGCTGAAGGCCGTTTCCGCTCCGAAGGCCGAGGAAGCGGTCAAGCCCGCCCCGCAGCAGGCCCACACCAGCGCCGAACTGGTGGAGATGCAGCTGGGCATCCAGGCCGACGCCCCGCTCTGCTTCTCCTGCGGCACGAAGATGCAGCGTGCCGGGTCCTGCTACATCTGCGAGGGCTGCGGCTCGACCAGCGGCTGCAGCTGACGCCGAGCCCCTGAGCCGATGACGGAGGGGCACCGCCTGCGGGCGGTGCCCCTCTCGTCATAGGTGCCTCGTCGGTGGAGAGGTCAGGGACGGTCTGCCGAACCCATCGTTCCGGTGAAGTCCACGGGGTCGCCCTCGAAGCCGCGGAGGCCGGCGCGGAACTCCCACGGGCCCGAGCCGTCCCGGGCGAACTCCGCGACCGTCGCCGCGGTCGCACCCAGGACACCGCCGAAGTCATCCTCCGCGAGGACGGTGTACCCCTCACGGATACGCAGTCCGGGGTTGCGCACACTGACGAACGTGCGTTCCGCCGGCCGCTGCTGGATGACGACACCTACGACCACGCGCGCGTACCGGACGTCGAGCCGGTCCAGTTCCAGCGTCATGACTTCGTCGTAGCCGAAGCCCTGGCCGTCCTTGCTGTCCCGGTTGAGAGTGATGGTGCCGTCGGGGGAGCGGCTGTCGAAGTGCACCACGTATGCGGGATCGCCGTGCGGGGCGTCCGCCAGGTAGGTCGCGGCGACCAGGTCCAGGTCGGTGGACGGCTGCCCCGCCGGGCTGGGATCCCACCGCACCGCGATCTCGACCTTGCGAAGCCCCTTGCTGAGCCCGTCCACCAGAGTCCCCTTCCCCGTACCGACCGTCCGCCGGCCCAACTGCCGGGCGCGCACGACTGCTTGTCCATCCTGCCACGCGCGCGGGCGCGTGCGAGGAGGAGCGGTCCAGCCGAGAGTGACCGACGCCACGCTCGGTGGCCTTACCATGGCGCGGTGCTGGTCAAGTGGATTCGCTGCACCGTGGTGGACCGCCGCGGTTTCGAGCGGGGGCAGCGGAAGTGGGCGGGGCTTCTGGGGGAGCCGGGGTTTCGCGGGCAGGGGGGTGGCTGGAGCCGGGGGCGGCCGGACGTGGCGCACATCTTCGCGTTCTGGGAGAGCCGCGCCTTCTACGACTCGTTCATGGCACGGTCCCACGACCGGCTCGCATCGTCCCAGGCGGGCACGTTCAAGGACGCCCAGGTCAGACTCTTCGACTACCGCTTCGACGTGAAGACCGGCTTCGAACCGCGGTTCACGGACGCCGACCTGCTCCGGGTGGCGCTCTGCCGTATCCACGAGGCGCGGGCCGAGCACTTCGTGCTGATGCAGGAGAAGGTCTGGAACCCGGCGATGGCCGGCTCGCCCGGCATGGTGCGCGGGCTCTTCGGTGAGGCACCCGGGAACGAGTTCATGGTGCTGTCGATGTGGCGCTCGGCCGCAGAGCACGGCAAGTACCGCACGGAACGCGTGGAGCGGCTGGCCCTGAGGGCGCAGACGGAGGCGGACGTGGCGGCACTCACCGGGGACGTCGTGGACATGGAGTCGAGCTGGACGGTGTGATCCCGGGGACTCGACTCCGGTGGTGTGACCCGAGGGGCGTGACCGTGAGGGACTGGCGGCGCGACTCCAGTGCTTTCCCTTGCGTGCCGGACGCAGCGGTTCCGATCGCACAAGTGTGTGACCGGAGTGATCTGTGGTGCACGAATCGTGTGACCTACGCGGTATGGGTGCGGTGTGAGTGCTCCACGGGCCCCCGCTCGATCTAGGGTCTTGGCATGGCACGACCACGGCGCATCGTCCTTGTCCGGCACGGCGAGTCAACGGGCAATGTTGATGACTCCGTCTACGAGCGTGAACCCGACCACGCCCTGGCACTGACCGCGCGCGGTCGACGGCAGGCTGCGGCGACGGGCGAGCAGCTGCGCGAGCTCTTCGGTGAGGAGCGCGTCAGCGTCTACGTCTCCCCGTACCGCCGTACACACGAGACGTTGCGCGCGTTCCGCCTGGACACCGGTCTCATACGGGTGCGCGAGGAACCCAGGCTGCGCGAGCAGGACTGGGGCAACTGGCAGGACCGGGACGAGGTCCGCCTGCAGAAGGCCTACCGGGACGCCTACGGCCATTTCTTCTACCGCTTCGCCCAGGGCGAGTCCGGCGCCGACGTCTACGACCGGGTCGGAGGTTTCCTGGAGAGCCTCTTCCGCAGTTTCGAGGACCCGGACCACCCGCCGAACGTCCTCATCGTCACGCACGGCCTGGCCATGCGGCTGTTCTGCATGCGGTGGTTCCACTGGACCGTCGCGGAGTTCGAGTCGCTGTCGAACCCGGGGAACGGCGAGGTGCGGATGCTCGTTCTGGGGGACGACGGCAAGTACACGCTCGACCGGCCCTTCGACCGCTGGCGAGACCCCGAGCCGTACGAGATCACCGGATAGAGTGGCAGGGCGATGACCGCTGATTCCTCCCCCGATGTGCGCCTGGACCGCGCCCTGGCCTGTCTGCGCGGACTGTCCGTCGGGGACGCCCTGGGCTCCCAGTACTTCGTCCTGGTGAACTACCCGCTGCTGAAGCGGCGCGAGGTGCCGTCCGGGGCATGGCAGTGGACGGACGACACGGAGATGGCCGCCTCGGTCGTCGCCGTCCTGGTCGCCCACCACCGCATCGACCAGGACGCCCTGGCCCATTCCTTCGCCGAGCACCACGACTTCGACCGAGGCTACGGCCCCGCTGTCAATCGCCTCTTGCGCCTCGTCCGAGAGGGCGGCGACTGGCGGGAACTGGCCGCCGCGCTCTTCAACGGGCAGGGATCGTGGGGCAACGGCGCCGCCATGCGCATCGCCCCGCTGGGTGCCTGGTACGCCGGCGATCCCGAGCAGGCGACGCATCAGGCGGAGATCTCGGCCTACACCACCCACCAGCACCGCGAGGCGGTCGTCGGGGCCATGGCGGTCGCCGCGGCGACCGCCTTCGCCGCCGCTCCCGATGGACCCCCCGGCGCCGAAGCACTCCTCGACGGGGTCATCGATCTGGTGCCGAAGAGCGCCGTGGGTGCGGGGCTGCGCCGGGCCCGGGACATGCTCGACTACGACGACCCGGGTACGGTCGCGGCGGTGCTGGGGTGCGGGCGGCGAACGACCGCCCACGACACCGTGCCCTTCGCCCTCTGGTCGGCCGCGAGGAGCCTCGGCGACTACGAGCGGGCGTTCTGGACGACCGCCCAGGTGGGCGGTGACGTCGACACCACGTGCGCCATCGTGGGTGGGGTGGTCGCCGCAGGGAAGGCGGGGGTGCCGCCCGCCGACTGGGTCGAGCGGACGGAGCCGCTTCCGGATTGGGTGCCCCTGTCCGCATGAGGGCGAAGACTCTCACACAGGGGAAACTCTCCTACTCTCCGTACATTTCGGGAACTCTCTGTAATCGCTCGCCCGTTGTCCTGATATCCGCCGTGTCGGCTGCCGGGGCGGGCGCCGGATGTCCGGTGAGCGCCGAGGAGGGGTGTCATGGGGCTGTTCGCGATGTTGATCCGTCGGTGGGGCGCTGTCACGCCTCGTATGGGAGGTGTGCGGTTGGCTGCGCTGCCGGCCTCGCCTGCTTTTCCCGTGACGTGGCCCGCGCACCCGCAGGCGGCTGGGAAACGGCTCGACGGCCGTCGGCGAGTCTGTGCCGTGCCCGCCGACGGGCCGCCGGAACCGGTTCGAGATGCCCGGCGATCAGCCGAGGCCCGGACCGGCAGAGCCGGAGAGCGCCTCCAGGTCGCTCTTGCGGACCCGGATCACCAGCCAGGCCGTGACCAGAGCGAGGAGGGCCATCGCAGCGGCCGGGATGAAGGCCGTCGATATGCCCTGCGCCAACACCTCGTGTCCCCACGGCGCGGGCAGTTGCTGTGTCCTGGCGAACTCCGCCTTCTGCTCGGCGGAGCCGTCGGCCATGAACTCGGGAATCTGCTTCTCCGCCTCGTCCTTGGTCGCCGTGCCGAAGACCGTCGTCAGGATGGAGAGGCCCAGCGATCCGCCCACCTGCTGTGTCGTGTTCAGCAGCCCGGACGCCGCACCCGCCTCGTGCGGAGCGACGCCGGAGACCGCGGTGAGCGTCAATGTCACGAAATTCAGCCCCATACCGAAGCCGAACACCAGCATCGGGCCGAGGACCCCGCCGGCGTACGAACTGTCGGAGCTGATGAGCGCCTGCCAGGCCAGTCCGGTCATCGCGAGGGCCGAGCCCGCCAGCATGAAGGGCTTGGGACCCAGCACCGGCAGGAACCGCTGCGACAGGCCCGCGCCGAGTGCGATCACGACCGTCACGGGCAGGAAGGCGAGTCCTGCCTCGATCGGGCTGTAGCCGAGCACGTTCTGCACGAACAGCACGATGTAGAAGAACATGCCGAACATCGCCGCGGCCAGGCTCAGCATGATCACGTACGTGCCCGAGCGGTTGCGGTCGGCGAACATCCGCAGCGGGGTGATCGGCTCCCTGGCCCGGGACTCGATGATCGCGAAGGCCAGCAGCAGCACCACGGCGGCAGCGAAGGAGCCGACGGTGAGGCTGTCCCGCCATCCCTCGTCCGCAGCGCGGATGAAGCCGTAGACGAGCAGCGCCATGCCCGCGGTCGAGGTCACCGCGCCCGCGATGTCGAAACGGCCCGTGTGCCGTTCGGACTCGCTGATGTACAGCGGAGTGAGCACGGCTATCAGCACGCCGATCGGCACGTTCACGAAGAGCACCCACCGCCAGTCGAGCCACTCGGTGAGCATGCCGCCGGCGAGCAGGCCGATGGCGCCACCACCGGCGGAGACCGCGGCGAACACACCAAAGGCCCGGTTGCGCTCCGGACCCTCGGGGAACGTGGTGGTGATGAGCGCGAGCGAGGTGGGCGAGGCGATCGCACCCCCCACTCCCTGCAGGACCCGGGCGGCCAGCAACTGCCACGGCTCCTGGGCCAGCCCGCCGAGCAGCGAGGCGAAGGTGAACAGCAGGATGCCGGTCATGAAGACCCGGCGCCGTCCGAGGATGTCACCGGCGCGGCCGCCGAGGAGCAGCAGGCCGCCAAAGGTGAGTGTGTAGGAGCTGACGACCCAGGTGAGGTCGGTGGTGCTGAACTCGAGCGCGTCTTGAATGTGCGGGAGCGCGATGTTCACAATCGTCGCGTCGAGTACCACCATGAGCTGGCAGGCCGCGATGACGGTGAGCGCGATACCGGGGCGTCCCTCCCGGCGTGCCGCGCCCGGCTTGCGATCTTGGAGCAATGGAGAGGTGGTCACAATGGGTCCCCCACGAGTGCGTTAGTGAACGCTGGCGTTCACTGCCGCGTCAACGGTAGTGACTCCCCGACAGTGAACGCAAGCGTTCACTTATGGCGTCGTCGTTCGGCACGTCCCCCTTGTGTGGCCGTGCGGCGCGTCTCCCATCCCCGAAATGCCCGCTTCCTCTGCTCCTTGGAGAGAGTCAGATGGTTACCCCCAGCTGGGCGGATGCTCCCGCTCGGACGGCCGCTCGCCGCCGAGGCGCGGTCCTCGAACGCGCCATCCTCGAAGCCGCCCTGGATCAGCTCAGCACCGTGGGCTGGAGTGGCCTGACCATGGAGGGCGTCGCAGCCGGCGCCCAGACCGGCAAGGCTGCGGTCTACCGGCGTTGGCCGTCCAAGGAGGATCTCGTCGCCGACGCCCTGCGTGCCGGGCTGCCGCAGTTCGATGCGGTCCCGGATGAAGGGCGTGTGCGTGACGACCTCTTGGTGCTGTGCTTGCGAGCCCGTGACGCGATGTTCTCCCGTCCGGGTTCCGCGCTTCGCTCAGTGATTCACGAGTGCGACACGGCGCAGGCCGAACGCTTCCACGCCGTGATCTTCGAGGGGGTTGTCGAGCCCACCATGGAGATGCTGCGCGAGGTTGTCGACCGAGGTGTCAAGCGGGGCGAGGTGCGTCCCGAGGCTGCGAACGGTTACGTCTACGACGCCATACCGGCGATGATGATGTATCGCTCCAAGATGTGCGGCTGTGAATGGCAGGATCGCGAAGTCGAGGAGATGATCGACCAGTTGATGGTTCCGCTGTTGCGGCCGCACGGTTCCTGAGGTCCCGGCCGAGAGATCTGTCGCCCCCTGCGGGAGGTGAGGCACTGTCGCGTCGGCCGAGCGCCGCGGTCGCGCCGAACGCCGGGGCATGCTCACGTTCAACAGTGCGCCGCGCTGGTGCTGCACGGTGCTCGGCGGGGGCTTGCGAGGGTGGCGAGCCCGCTGTGGCGGACCGGGGTGTCGCGGACGCAGAAGGGCGGCGTAATCTAGGTGCGCCATGCCGTACGAACCACCTACTCACACCGTCGAGCGCTCCCTTCGAGCCACGACCGGAGCGAAGATCGTTGCAGGTGTCGACGAGGTGGGGCGCGGCGCGTGGGCCGGTCCCGTCACCGTCTGCGCGGCGATCACCGGACTGCGCCGTCCACCCGAGGGGCTCACGGACTCCAAGCTGCTCACCATCAAACGACGCACCGCCCTCGCCGAGGAACTGCGGACCTGGGTGACGTCGTACGCCCTGGGTCATGCCTCTCCGGAGGAGATAGACGCCCTGGGCATGACGGCCGCGCTGCGGCTCGCGGCGGGGCGTGCGCTGGACGCACTGCCGGTACGTCCCGATGCGGTCATCCTCGATGGCAAGCACGACTACCTCGGTACCCCCTGGCGGGTCCGTACGGTCATCAAGGGCGACCAGTCCTGCGTCGCGGTCGCGGCGGCCTCGGTGATCGCCAAGGTCCAGCGCGACAAAATGATGGCCGAACTGGGTATCGACCATGCAGACTTCGGTTTTGCGGACAACGCCGGGTATCCCTCACCCGTGCACAAGGCCGCACTGGCGGAGCGGGGCCCCACCCCCTACCACCGCTTGTCGTGGGCGTATCTTGATGCGTTGCCCCAGTGGCGGCACCTCAAGAAGGTCCGCAGCTGGGCGGACGGAAACGTTCCGGAGATCGAGGGTCAGCTCGGCTTCGATTTCTGACAGTTTCGTTCGCGCACATGCGCCACCCGCCGAAGCGGGCCGTACTAGCGTTTGATAAATATCAACTCATGCCTCTCATTCCCGAGGAGCCTCAGATTCACGAGAGTGCCCAGGGTCCCCGCGCCACTCCGGCCAGCGGCCGAATCGCGCCGACCCCCCGTCCCGTACCAGGCCCCCGTCCCGCGGCCCCGTCGCGTCCCGGTCGCCCCGGCCCTCTCCGGCCGGCGCCGCCGGTGCAACGCACGCCGCGCGATGTGGCCGCAAAGCCCGCTCCGTCGGGCCCTGCCGCCGGTGCCGCCCCGGTCACCCCGCAGATCCAGCTGATCCCGGCTTCAGCGGAGGGGGCGCTCGACGCCGCCGAAGAAGCCGTCGACCTGCTCTTGGACTCCGGTCGTGCCCCCGGTGATGTTCTGGTGATCACGACCGGGGAGCAGCACCCGTGGGCCGCCCACGAGCTGTCCTTCGGAGAAACCGCCTACTGGGCCCAGCACGACGCCGGCGACGACGTCTTCTACACGGACGCCACCATCGCGGAACGCGTCGCGTCGCGTCCGGTGGTCGTGGTCGCCGTCAATGGCGGTCCCGAGGCCGCGGCCGTGAGTGCCCTGTCCTTGGCCCACTCCCGGGCAGGCGCCCTGCTGATCGTCTGCGGTGACCCGCAGCGGATCAACTCGGTGCTGGGCGCGGGCGTTTGAGCCAGTGCCGTAGCGCCCGGCAGGGTGCTGGTGCGACTCCGCACGCCGTTGCCGCGGCGCCGCACGGCGGGCGCTTCACCCTGCCCGACTGAGGGGGAGACCTTGACCGTGTGCGGCCTCGCCCGGTCCGGAGCACGCCTGCGGCGGACGACTGTGCCTGCGGCTCGGGCAGAGCAGGGTTCGGAGTGCTCGTTCCTGTTGCCCGTCGTCGGGACCTCGCTGTGCCGGGCGGCAAGGCGCCGTAGTTGCCGGGGCCGTGTTGAGCGGTCGGCCGGGACTCAGCGTGCCGCCGCCGCGCGGCGCAGTACCTCGGAGGCGCCACCGGTGCGCGGTATGGGCGGCGGTGCCTCCGACGTGGAGAACGGCTCCGGTGCCGAGGCCGAGTGAGGGCGGCGTCCACCGCGGCCCTCGCCCAGGACCTGCCAGCCGTCACGGGTCAGCGTGATGTACGCCCCGCAACGCAGCCCGTGCAGGGTGCACGCGTCGCGCAGCCCCCACATCCACGCGCCGTCCTCCTCCGTCCAACGCGCGTCGCCCTCACGGCAGTAGAGCAGCACCGCGGTGCGTACCGGTGTCCGGCGGCGCAGGTCGTGCGGGATGACCCGCCGCAGTTGCGCGAGCAGCGCGTTGCGGAACATCCAGCCGTCGGCCGGAGCCGAACGGCGCACGAACGAGGCGCTCGCCCGCAGCCGCTCGTCCGAGTCGAGCACGGCGACGACAGCGGTCGCCGGCTGAGGGTGGTGCCGAGCGTGCAGTCCGCTGACGATCTCACGGGGGTTGCGCAGGAGTGGGATCCCGGCGGCGGCCCATTCCGCGGGTTCGAGCAGGCGGTTGGCGGAAGCGACGGACGTCGACGCCGCTGCCGAGGCCGGAGCGAATCCGAAGGTCACGGTCCTCCCTTCGGCTACGCGCCCACACTGCGGGCGGGGTCGGATTCTGGGAGCGCGCACCGCGGCAAAGCCCTACCGGAGCGGCAGGCGAGCCGTGCGGGGAGCGGACCTCAATTCTTCCTGTCGAACTTGAATGCGGCAACGAGCAATTGAGGCAGCCGACCGGTATCGGATGATGCGCGGCTAATATCCCCGCCGCGGGTGTCGCCGGACCACCCACGGGGGCGTTCGAGCCCGACACGTTCGTACGGCATGAGGAGGGGCGGCGTCCAGAGGGTGCGCCGGAACGACAGCCCCGGGCGTCGTCACCCCTGCACGGCCAGCACCAGCGGCAACACCCCCTGTGCGCCGGAGCGCCGGAGCATGCGGGTCGCGACCGCGAGAGTCCAGCCGGTCTCCGTGAAGTCGTCCACCAGGAGGACCGGTCCCTGGGCCCTGGCGAGAGCGGCGGCGAGGGCGGGCTGCACGGTCAGTGCTCCATCGAGCGCCTTGAGTCGCTGGGCGCTGTTGCTCCGGGAGCCCGGGTAGGCGTCGCCGGTGTACTCGACGGCTCCCAGCAGCGGCAGCCGGCCGATGTCCGCGATGTGCGCCGCCAATGAGTTGATCAGCTGCGGTCGCGTACGCGAGGCGATGGTGACGACGCCGGCCGGGCGCGAGTGGCCCTCCGGTGCGCCCGGGGCCCAGCCGCCTGGGCCCTTGGCCCAGTCGGCCAGGACGTCCACCACCGCCCTGGCCACATCGTCGGGCACGGGGAGATCGGGGGCCTGGGGCGCGAGCATGGGCCGCAGTCGGTTGCCCCATCCGATGTCCGACAGGCGCCCCAGGGCGCGCCCGGGCGCGGCCTGTTCACCGGCGGGGATGCGCCCCTTGAGGTCCACTCCGATCGCCGCCAGGCCGGTGGGCCACATCCGCCGGGGCTCCACTTCGACACCTGCCCGGCCCAAGTCCACGCGCGCGGCGTCGAGCGCCTCCTCGGACGTGTCGGCGGTGAAGCGCGGCCCGGCGCAGTTGTCGCAGCGACCGCACGGCTTTGCCGCCTCGTCGTCCAGCTGGCGCTGCAGGAACTCCATACGGCAATCCGTTGTCGACGTGTACGCGCGCATGGCCTGCTGCTCGGCCTCGCGCTGACGCGCCACCCAGGCGTACCGCTCGGTGTCGTAGGTCCACGATTGCCCGGTGGCGATCCAGCCGCCCTTGACCCGCTTGACCGCCCCGTCCACGTCGAGGACTTTGAGCATGGTCTCCAGACGGGAGCGGCGCAGCTCCACCAGGGGCTCCAGGGCAGGCAACGACAGGGGCTTCTCCGCCTGCGCGAGGAGGTCGAGCGTACGGCGCACCATGTCTTCCGGAGGGAAGGCGAGCGATGCGAAGTACTTCCAGATCGCCTCGTCCTCCGGGCCCGGAAGCAGGAGCACCTCGGCATGCTCCACGCCGCGTCCCGCGCGCCCCACCTGCTGGTAGTAGGCGATGGGGGACGAGGGGGAGCCCAGGTGCACCACGAAGCCCAAGTCGGGCTTGTCGAAGCCCATACCGAGCGCCGAGGTGGCGACCAGCGCCTTAACCTTGTTGCCGAGAAGATCCTCCTCGGCCTGCTGACGATCGGCGTTCTCCGTCTTGCCCGTGTACGACGAGACCGTGTGGCCGCGCTGCCGGAGGAAGGCGGTGACCTCTTCGGCGGCGGCCACCGTGAGGGTGTAGATGATTCCGGACCCCGGCAGCTCGTCGAGGTGTTCGGCGAGCCAGGCCATCCGGTGCGCGGAGTCCGGCAGGCGCAGCACGCTCAGGCTCAGGCTGTCCCGGTCGAGCGGGCCCCTCAGGACGAGGGCGTCCGAGCTGCCGCCGGTGCCGAGCTGTTCAGCCACGTCGGCGGTCACGCGCGCATTGGCCGTGGCGGTGGTCGCGAGCACTGGCACACCGGGCGGGAGATCGGCGAGCATCGTGCGCAGCCTGCGGTAGTCCGGGCGGAAGTCGTGACCCCAGTCGGACACGCAGTGAGCCTCGTCCACCACCAGGAGCCCAGTGGCGGCCGCGAGCCGAGGGAGCACCTGGTCGCGGAAATCGGGGTTGTTGAGCCGTTCGGGACTCACCAGCAGGACGTCCACCTCGCCCGCGGCGATCTCGTCCTGAACCGCATCCCATTCCTCGGTGTTGGACGAGTTGATGGTCCGGGCGTGGATGCCGGCCCGGGCCGCCGCCTCGACCTGGTTGCGCATGAGCGCGAGCAGCGGGGACACGATCACGGTGGGTCCGCTGCCCCGCGCCCGCAGCAGCGAGGTCGCCACGAAGTACACCGCGGACTTGCCCCAGCCCGTGCGCTGGACGACAAGGGCACGGCGTCTGTCGGCGACCAGCGCCTCGATCGCCAGCCACTGGTCCTCGCGCAGCCGGGCCTCTCCCGAGACGTCCCCGACGAGACGGGTGAGGACGGCGTCGGCGGCCGCCCGGAGTTCCGCGTTGCTCGTGTGCTCCATGCGTTCCATACAACAGGACGGCACTGACATGCGGAGCCGCGCACCGGCTCCTGTGGACGCAGCGACTGTGGATGACGCGTCCCTGATCAGACTTATCCACAGGCTCAAGCGGAGGTTCGGGTTCCGCGAGATCGTCTTCGCATGACGAACCACAGCGAAACGACCGGATCCCCTGAGAACGGTGACATCACCGGGCCCGAGACACCGAGCGGGCACAAGAGCAGCAAGCAGGAGAGGAAGGGAGACGCCCCGTCCGGGCCGCACGCCACCAGTCCGCCGTACGCCGGTCACGGAGGTGAGCACCAGGTCACTCTGCGGACCCCGGCCGAGCTGGCCGACGCCCTGCCTTACCTGCTCGGATACCGCCCCGAGGACAGCATCGTGCTGGTCGCGCTCCACGACAGCAACGGACGCGGGCGGTTCGGAGGCCGGGCCCGGCTCGGTATCCCCGCGAACGCGGACGACTGGCCGTCAGCCGCCCGGCAGCTGTCCCACGGCCTCGTGACGGGCAGCGAGCGCCGAGGGGCCCGGCCCGAGTCGATGGTCGCCTTCCTGTGCCAGGAACCGGGGAAGGGACAGACCGGCCGCCAGGTGATGGAGCGGCTGCGGCCCCTGGCCCAGAGCCTGCGGGTCGAGTGCGGTTCGCTGGACGTGGTGGTCGTCGAGGCACTGTGCATCTCGGAGGGCCGCTACTGGTCGTACTGCTGTGACAACGAGGCATGTTGCTCCTCCGAGGGAGCCCCCATGGGCCTCCCCGGCACCTCCGTGCTGGCGGCAGCCGCCACCTACGCCGGTATCCAGGTGCGCGGCACACTGCGGGAACTCCGGGCCCGGTTGCTGCCCTGGGAGAACGCCGCGGCCCTCGAGCAGGAGGCCGCCCTGGACACCGCCAGCATGGCGCTGGTGCCGAGGATTCTCGACGACGCGGGCCGCGCCGCCGTGGCCGACGAGACGCTGGAACTCGCCGGCAGGATCCTGGACCGTTTCGCCGAAGCACAGCCGGTTTCCGGCATGCTCCTCGCGGACCTTCGCGACGACGAACTGCTCGGCTGCGAGGAGGCCGCCCGGCTGATCCTCGGTCTCCAGGACCGAGCGACCCGCGACCGCGCGGCCGCGTGGATGGAGGGCGACGAAGCCGGACGCGCCCTTCGCCTCTGGCGGACCCTGGCCCGCCGCTGTGTGGGTCCCTACGGTGAACACGCCGCCGCGCCACTCACCCTCGCCGGGTGGGTCGCCTGGTCCACCGGGGACGAACTGGAGGCCCGCGAAGCCCTCGCCATGGCCTTGGCCGCCGACCCCGACTACCTGTTCGCCCGCCTCCTGCACCAGGCCTGCAACGAAGGCCTCGACCCCGAGTCGATCCGCAGGTGCCTTCGGGCGGGGAGGGAAGACCGTGGGCGCTCGGCCCCGGGCCAGGAAACGCGGGCGGACCGTGCCGAGCCCGCCGAACGCGACACCACCACGGCGACCGAGATCGAGCCATACGGCAATTCCCCACAAGCTGCGGCGCCCAAGATCGGACCATCCGGTGACTCCGCGCCGGCAACGGCGCCGCCTGAGGCCAAGCCGCACGAAAGGCCCTCTCGGCCAGCGGCGCCGTCCCGCCGACGCCGCCGCATTCGTCCGGCCGCATCCACCGGTGCAGCATCCGGCGGTACCCGCCCGGACGACCGTGCAGGCGGAGCCCACATCCCTGACGCACGCACGCCGAGGGGCACCACACGCTCCGCCGGCACCACACGCCCGGCCGGCACCACACGCCCGGCCGGCACCACACGCCCGGCTCGCACGACGCGCCCGGCCGGCACCGCCCCTCCCGCAGCAACCACACGCCCTGCCGGCGCTACCGAATCCGGCCTTTCGACAACGGCGGGCGCCGTCCGGCCCGGCAGCGGACGAACGGGCGACGAGCGTACGCGTGCGCCGAAGAAGGCAGCCGCGCCCCGCCGGGACAGGGGTGAGGAAGACGCGCAGTCCGGCCGCGGCGTGAGCGGTGGGGAGTGATCTTGCTGCGGAGACTCCGAGGCGCATCGGGCCGGACCGGGGGCGTGACCCGGAGGACGCCCGCAGCGTTCACCTGAGTGGCGGAACGGCCGCACGCGCCCCTGAGGCCGCACTGCCCCTGCTCCGTCGAAGCCGTCCGGCACCCGCGCTGAACCCGATCGCGGCGCCCGAGCGCAGAGGAAGCCGTCCCATGCACCAGCCGACTCCGCCCGCCGCCGACGACCGTCGCCCCCGAGGTGGCCGCCCACTGCCCCTCGGGCCGGGCCTCGCCCCGCCGGGAGCGCGGGCACCGAGAGCAGGGGGACAGGGCGTTCCTACCCAGCCGACCGCGCAGGGCGACGCTCACGGGCAGAGGTCGCCCGGCAGCACGTCCTCCTTTTCGACACCTCCCGGTGGCGACTCCCGTCCGCCCTCGTCGTCGGGCCAGGGCCGGCCCTCCGCACGGTGGGCGGGCCAGAGCCGCCGTCCCGGCACGGCCCCGGGACGCGGATCAGCCGCATCGCCAGTCGCTCAAGGGCGGACACCGTCCCCCTCGGGGCACACATCCCCACCCCGCCGTGCCACGCTCCCAGGACCGCGCCGGTCCGCCGGTCTGCCCCCCGCGCACACGGCGATGATCTGTGTCGCCCTTCCCGGTCTGGCCATCTCGACCGAGGAAGGACAGCTGACCGGCCGCGGACTGGAGGGCTTCTACCGCGCCGGCCGCCGCGTGCTCTCCCGGTGCGAGATCCGCGTCGCCGGACGGGAACCACTCCCGGTACAGGCCCGCATGGCCTCGGCCGACCGCGCCCGGTTCGTGGGCACACTCCGCACGTCACCGCAGACGGGCCCGGATCCCGACGTGATCGTGGAGCGTCACCGCTTCGCCGACGGCACGGAGCGGATCACCCTGCACAGCGCGGCTCCGCGCGCCCTGCGGCTGCCGGTCGAGATCACCCTGGGCACCGATCTGGCCGACCTCGGCGCGATCGCCTCCGGCAGCGCGGGCCCCGAACTCCCTGCCAGCGTCCATGGCCCCGGCCTGCGCTGGTCCTGCGCCACCGGCAACGCCTCCGTCACGGCCGAACCGCCTCCCTCGGACGCCCTGGCCTCGGCCGGGCTGCTGCGGTGGGAGCTCGACCTGCCGCCAGGGGGCACCAGAACCGTCGAACTGCGGGTGCGGCCGGACGGCGCGGGGCCCCTCCGAACCGCAGGACGAGCGGCGACCAGCCCGCTGGCCGCCGCGTGTGCCGAGGGTGACGACCCGAGGGTTCCCACCCTCCTGCGGACGAGCATCGAGGACCTCCAGGCTCTCCTCCTGCGTGACTCCGCGCACCCCGCCGACACCCACCTCGCGGCCGGGGCACCCTGGCGCTGCGGTTTGGCGCCTGCCGATGCGCTGGCCGCCGCCCGGATGGTGCTGCCGCTGGGCACCGGCCTCGCCGCGGGAACGCTGCGGATCCTCGCGCGAACCCAACTCACCGGCCCCCGAGCGCAGTCCGGAATGATCCCCGGCCCCATACGGGACGCGGGGCCCCACCTTCCACCGCAGTGCACCGGAACGGAGGCCACGCTGCTCTTCCCCACCCTGCTGGCAGAGGCCCGCCGCTGGGGCCTCCCCGATCGGGAAACGGAAGCGCTGCTGCCCGCCGCCGAGCGCTGTCTGAACTGGCTGCGAGACGCCGTGGGAGATGGCACCTACCTGCGCGATCCGAACCCGGGCGGGCCCGTCCGTTGCGAGACACAGGCCCACGCCCATCGCGCCGCCCTGCTCGGCGCCGACCTGCTCGACGCCTGTGGCCGGACGGGGGCAGCGGCGCTCCGGGAATGGGCGCAGACCTTGCGGACCGCGTTCCGGGAGCACTTCTGGGTCGAGGACCGGGGAGGCGGCCGACCCGCCGCGGCCGTTGCGCCGGACGGCAGTCCGGTGCCCCACCTGGGCGCCGCTGCCGTGCACCTCCTCGACACAGGCCTGCTGGGCGGTGGCGAGCTGGCGCCCGGGCTGCTCGACAAGGTCCGGACCGAGCACCTCGCCCGCCTGCTGGGCAGCCCCGTCATGGACTCGGGCTGGGGCCTGCGCGGACTGGGCTTGAAGGAGGCGGGATTCAATCCGTTCGGCCACCGCGCAGGAGCCGTACGGACCCATGAGACGGCCCTCGCAGCCGCGGGACTCGCCGCCGCGGGCTACGAGAAAGAGGCAAGCTCACTGGTGCGCGGCGTGCTCGCGGCCGCCGAGCCCTTTGGCTACCGGCTACCCGAGATGTACGCGGGGGAGCAGCGCACGGAAGGAAGCGCTCCGCTCCCACATCCGGCCGCATGCCGCCCCGCGGCCACCGCGGCGGCAGCAGGAGTCATGCTGCTGACCACCCTCGCAGGCATCCGTCCCGATGCCCCGGCAGGCACGGTCACCCTGCGCCCCATGCGCAGTGCACCCCTCGGGGAGATCGGATTCACCGGACTGCGCGTCGCGGGTGCGCGGTTCTCCGTGCGGGTCGGCCGGCTGGGTCTGGCCATGGTCGAGGAGGCGGCCGACGGACTGCAATTGGGGGTGTGACGTGCAGCGACGTGTCATTTCCTGACCAGGTGCAGGAAGCGGAGCCCCTCAGCGGACCGACGTGGATCACTGGGCGGACGGACCGGCGAAGGAGGTGTTTATCGTCAGGCAGACGACTATGATCGCCGCATGCCCTACGACCCGTCAGCGTTTCCGCCCTTCGCCGTCACCGTGGACCTGGTCGTGCTGACCGTGCGCCGCCATGCCCTGTGTGCGCTGGCGGTGCGCAGGGGCGAACCGCCGTTCCAGGGCCGCTGGGCGCTGCCCGGCGGCTTCGTACGGGCCGACGAAGACCTGGCGCAGGCGGCGGCGCGCGAGCTGGCCGAGGAGACGGGACTGCGGGTCCACGACCCCTCCGTCCCGGCGCAGGACAACGGCGCACACCTGGAGCAGCTCGCCACCTACGGAGATCCCAAGCGGGACCCCAGGATGCGGGTCGTCAGCGTCGCCCACCTCGCCCTCGCCCCCGATCTGCCTCCGCCCAGGGCGGGCGGAGACGCCAGCAACGCGCGCTGGGCCCCGGTCGAGGAACTGCTGCAGCAGGGCGGTTACGGGCGTGAGGCCGAGCCGGTCGCGCCGCTGGCCTTCGACCACGCGCAGATATTGGCGGACGGAGTGGAGCGCGCCCGCTCCAAGATCGAGTACTCATCACTGGCCACCGCCTTCTGCCCACCCGAGTTCACCGTGGGGGAGCTGCGCCGTGTCTACGAGGCGGTGTGGGGCGTGGCGCTCGACCCGCGCAACTTCCACCGCAAGGTCACGGGCACGCCCGGCTTCCTGGTTCCCACCGGAGGGACGACGACTCGCCAGGGGGGACGCCCGGCCCAGCTCTTCCGCGCCGGTGGCGCGACATTGCTCAACCCCCCGATGCTGCGTCCCGAGGTGTGAGTGGCCGGCCGGGTGCGGTCGGCGCCCGGCCGGGAACTGAGCCTGCCGGCAGTCCGGTCATTGCGCCGGGCCTTGCGGAGGCGGATCTCGGCAAGGCCTGGGGTGCCCGGAAAATCGGACATAGCGCGCTATCTTGCTGTGAGTGATCCAGGCCTTCGGACTGACCAGCAACCCCCGCAAAGAGCTTCCGCCCGCAGTCGACGACGTCTCGTTCGAAGCGCGAGCGGGCCGCGTCACCGCGCTGCTCGGCGCACCGGGCGCCGGCAAGACGACGGTTCTCAGACTGATGCTCGAACTCCAACAGGGGCGCGGCATCACCCACTTCCGGGGCCGTCCGCTGCACCGTATCGCCCACCCGTCGCGCGAGGTCGGCGTATTGCTGGGTGACGTGCCCGGGCATCCCGCCCGCTCGGTCCGAGGCCATCTGCGCATGCTCTGTGCAGCCGCAGGGGTTCCGGTTCGGCGGGCCGACGAGATGCTCGAGGCGGTCGGGATCGTGAGCCTGCGCGAGGAGCGCCTCGGCGCTCTCTCCCGCGGCATGGACCGGCGCCTCGGCCTGGCCTGCGTCCTCCTGGCCGACCCGCACACCCTCGTCCTCGACGACCCGGCCGCCGGTCTCTCCACCGGTGAGAGCGCCTGGTTGCACGGCATGCTGCGTGCTCACGCCGCCCAGGGCGGCACGGTCCTGCTCACCACCGCCGACCCCAAGGAGGCCGCGCGCGTCGCCGACCGCGTCGTCACGCTGGAACGGGGCAGGCTCGTGGCCGACCAGGAGGCAGCGGAGTACGCGCGCACGCGCCTGCGTCCCCGTGTCGCGGTGCGCAGTCCGCACGCGGCCCGTCTGGCGGTTCTCCTGGCCAAACAGGCCCGCACCTCGCAGCGCTCCCTCGAAGTCGTCCGAGAGGGCGGCAACCGCCTTTCGGTGTACGGCGGGACCTGTGCGGAGATCGGCGAGATCGCGTTTCGCCACGGCATCGTCGTCCACCAACTCGCCGACGAGATCGGTGACATGGGACCCGGTGCGGATTTCGCCCACGCGACCGGGCCGGGTGAGCGGATTCTGGCCGAGCCGGTGCGCGTCACGGACACGCACGAGACGGCCCGGACGGCCCTCACGCCCTGGTCCGAAGAGCCGCCACCGCCTTCCGGCCCGTCGGGGCACTTCGCAACGGGTGCCCAGGCCCCCACCACCGAGCCGCCATCCGCGCTCGATCCGGGATCCCCGTCCGACGCAGGGGAGCCGGTCACCAGAGAGCCGTCCTTGTCCTTCGGGCAACCGCAACTGTCCGAGGCCGAGCCACGCACACTCCTGGATCTCTCCCCGGTCGGCCGGTCCGACGGGGGCTCCACATCAGTGACCGCGCTCTCCGGGCCCCGGGCGCCGCACGCGACCGGAACCCTGACCGCCCACACGCTCGACGTGCTGCCTCCTCCGCCGCCCCCCATCTCCGTCCGTCCTGCCCCCAGCCCGCTCCGCCCCCTGCGTTACGAGATCCGCCGTGCCACCGGGACCGGCACCGGGTTCCTGACCGGGGCCGTTGTCATCGCCGTGTCCGTCGTGACCGCCGTAGTGCTCGCACGCATCGGGCACACCCCGCAGCCGCGTCTGCTGGCCGCTTGGCCGCGAGAGCTGCCCCTGCCGCCCGCGGCGCTCGGCGCGGGCCTGCTCGGCGCGCTGGCCTCCGGTGACGAGTTCCGCCACCCCGCCCTGGCCGCGGACCGCGGTACTGTGCCCCGCCGGCTGGGGCTGCTGGCCGCCAAACTGCTCGTCTCCTCGACCGCCGCGCTGGTGCTGGCCGTCCTCACCGTCGGATGCGACGCCGAAGTGCTCTATCTCGTCTACGGACGGCAGCTCGCACAGGTTCCCGCCGACTGGTTCCCGCTGATGACCAGTTGGTTCGGGCTCGTCGTCGGCTGCGCCTGGGCCGGTGTACTCGCCGGAGGTGTCTTCCGGTCCACCACAGCCGGGCTCGCCGCCGTGGCCGCCGTTCCCCTCCTCGTCGTGCCCGTCGTGCACAGGCTCGTGAACGGCCAGTCTGTGCGAACCGCGGCCGGTCTCCCCGTACGGCTGAGGGAGACGCTCCTGCCGAGGTGGCCCTTCGGGGGAGAGCGCCACCTGGAGGCCGCGCTCGAGATGATGTCCCAACCCGTGGGCGGCGCGCTGACGTTGTCGTTGGCCGTGCTGCTCTGCGCGTATCTGCTCACCACCCTGCGTGGCAGCTTCCGGTGACGACTGTCCGTAACCCTCAGTTCGGCCATGCGCACAACTCCCCGCAGAACGCCCATTTCTTTCCGATAAGGCGTCAATTGCGACGGGGTGAGCGATCACCCTTTCGTGTGCTTTTCACCAAAGACCTCAAGGGAGTTGGAGACGGCGCCGACAAATGATGCGTGAGTACCGTTGCGCACACCATGATGACCGCCGCCCGCTCCGCCGACTCCGGCCTCGCGAGCCCGGGCGAACTCGACCGCTACCCGTACGCCGAGGCGCCCGCCGTCGACCGCGTCGGGATCCCTGCCTGGGACGGCGGAGACCCCGAGCTGGGCCGGGTGGGCCGCCGCGCCGCGGGCAGCCGCGGACGCGGGCTGCACGGCCAACTCGTTCAACAGCTGGGCCAGATGATCGTCTCCGGCGACCTGGGTGCCGACCGGCCGCTGGTGCCCGAGGAGATCGGTCAGCGATTCGAGGTCTCCCGCACCGTCGTCCGCGAGTCGCTCCGGGTCCTGGAGGCAAAGGGTCTGGTGAGCGCCCGCCCGAACGTCGGCACGCGCGTGCGCCCCGTCAGCGACTGGAACCTCCTCGATCCGGACATTATCGAGTGGCGGGCCTTCGGACCGCAGCGCGACGACCAGCGCCGCGAGCTGAGCGAGCTGCGGTGGACGATCGAGCCGCTCGCAGCCCGCCTCGCCGCCGGGCACGGCCGGGAGGACGTCCAGCAGCGCCTCGCGGACATGGTCGAGATCATGGGGCACGCGATGGCACAGGGCGATGCGCTCACGTTCTCCCGCGCCGACTCCGAGTTCCACTCGCTGCTCATCCAGGTCGCGGGCAACCGCATGCTGGAACACCTGTCCGGCATCGTGTCCGCGGCCCTCCAGGTCTCGGGCGGCCCGGTCACGGGCTGTGACCGACCGAACGAGACCTCCCTCGGGCACCACGGCCGCATCTGTGACGCCCTCGCCGCCGGTGACGGAGCTGCGGCCGAGGCGGCCATGCGTCAACTCCTCACAGTCCACCCCGAGGTGGAACGGGTGGTGCCCGCCCCGCGCGAGCACTGACCGCGTTCCGCGGGCGGCGCGGCCGGGCGTGCCACCCCCCTCCTGTGGCAGTGCCTGATCGGTGATCCGCCTCCCGTCGGACCCCGTGGGATCCTGGTGATCCGGCGGGGTCCGACGGCGCGAAGGGGGCCGGTATCCGGTGGCGTGGTGGGGTCGGTGCTGTCTGTGACCCGTTCTGTTCATGTTCGACCGTTTCCGTTCGCTTACGGGGTGTGACTCGGGCCACGCAGATTCGGCGTAACGCTCGCGGGAAGAACGCGATGACCTAAGAGGTGACAGCCGCGGAGGGAATACGGACGCCGTTCACGGCGCTGTGCATCTTCCCGGCCCCCGCCCGCGCCGTCGGCCCATCCCCAAGCCGGCGGTCGGCTCCTGTCCACCCTGGACGGGGCCGGAAGCCGTTTTCCAACGTTCCGAGAGGTTGTTCGTGTCGGCCAGCACATCCCGTACGCTCCCGCCGGAGATCGCCGAGTCCGTCTCTGTCATGGCGCTCATTGAGCGGGGAAAGGCTGAGGGGCAGATCGCCGGCGATGACGTGCGTCGGGCCTTCGAAGCTGACCAGATTCCGGCCACTCAGTGGAAGAACGTACTGCGCAGCCTCAACCAGATCCTCGAGGAAGAGGGTGTGACGCTGATGGTCAGTGCCGCAGAGCCCAAGCGCACCCGAAAGAGCGTCGCAGCGAAGAGTCCCGCCAAGCGCACCGCCACCAAGACGGTCGCGGCCAAGGCGGTGACCACCCGGAAGGCCACCACCACCGCCACGCCGGCGGCGCCCGCCGCCGACCCCGCCGCCGAGGAGGAGGCGCCCGCCAAGAAGGCGGCTGCCAAGAAGACAACCGCCAAGAAGGCGGCCGCGAAAAAGACGGTCGCCAAGAAGACCGCGGCCAAGAAGACCAGCGCCAAGAAGGACGACGCCGAGATCCTCGAGGAGGAAGTGCTCGAGGAGGCAGCCCCCGGCAAGGCCGGCGAGGAGCCCGAGGCCACCCCCGAGAACGCGGGCTTCGTGCTTTCCGACGAGGACGAGGACGACGCGCCCGCCCAGCAGGTCGCCGCCGCTGGCGCCACTGCCGACCCGGTCAAGGACTATCTCAAGCAGATCGGTAAGGTCCCCCTGCTCAACGCCGAGCAGGAGGTCGAGCTCGCCAAGCGCATCGAGGCGGGTCTCTTCGCCGAGGACAAGCTGGCGAACGCCGACAAGCTGGCCCCGAAGCTCAAGCGCGAGCTGGAGATCATCGCCGAGGACGGCCGCCGCGCCAAGAACCACCTCCTGGAGGCCAACCTCCGTCTGGTGGTCTCCCTGGCCAAGCGCTACACCGGCCGCGGAATGCTGTTCCTGGACCTCATCCAGGAGGGCAACCTCGGTCTGATCCGCGCGGTCGAGAAGTTCGACTACACCAAGGGCTACAAGTTCTCCACGTACGCCACCTGGTGGATCCGTCAGGCGATCACCCGCGCCATGGCCGACCAGGCCCGCACCATCCGTATCCCGGTGCACATGGTCGAGGTCATCAACAAGCTCGCGCGTGTGCAGCGCCAGATGCTCCAGGACCTGGGTCGCGAGCCCACCCCGGAGGAGCTGGCCAAGGAACTCGACATGACCCCCGAGAAGGTCATCGAGGTCCAGAAGTACGGCCGCGAGCCGATCTCGCTGCACACCCCGCTCGGCGAGGACGGCGACAGCGAGTTCGGTGACCTCATCGAGGACTCCGAGGCAGTCGTCCCGGCCGACGCGGTCAGCTTCACGCTTCTGCAGGAGCAGCTGCACTCCGTCCTGGACACCCTCTCGGAGCGCGAGGCGGGCGTCGTCTCGATGCGCTTCGGCCTCACCGACGGTCAGCCGAAGACCCTCGACGAGATCGGCAAGGTCTACGGCGTCACGCGTGAGCGCATCCGCCAGATCGAGTCCAAGACCATGTCGAAGCTGCGCCACCCGTCCCGTTCCCAGGTGCTCCGCGACTACCTGGACTGAGCGGAGTCGTAGACGCGGAAGGTCCGGTTCCCCGAGGGGAGCCGGACCTTCGCTGTGCCGCTTCCGCCGCGGGTGCACGGTCGGGCGCCGTGAATCACTCTGGGTGTCTCATGGACACCACGGAGTGAGGAGCGCGAATGCGTCGTCTGGCACGAGCTCTGTTCCTGCCGCTGGCCCTGGCGGCCGCGATACCCGCCCTGTCAATGGGCTCCAGTGCCCCTGTCGCCGCCGACAGCGTCGTCATAGGCGGATTCCCCGTCGAGATATCCCAGAGCCCGTGGACGGTGGCGCTGTCCAGTCGTGACCGGTTCGGGCGTACGCGAGCGGGTCAGTTCTGCGGCGGTGTGGCCGTCGGCCGCACGACCGTCCTCACCGCGGCCCACTGCCTGGAAGAGAGCAATCTGGGCGTGCCGCTGGGGCGCGTACGGGACCTCAAGGTCATAGCCGGGCGCACGAACTTGCTTGCGGGCCGGGCCGGTCAGGAGATCGCCGTGCGCCGCTCATGGGTGAACCCGGCCTACGACGAGGACAGCAACGACGGGGACTTCGCCGTGCTCACTCTCACCGAACCCCTGCCAGGGGGAACGGCCATCACCATGGCAGCCGACGGTGACCCTGCGTACACGCCGGGCGGGACAGCGACGGTCTACGGATGGGGCGACACCTCGGGTGCCGGCGATTACTCGGACAGTCTGCGGGCCGCACGCGTGCGTGTGCTCCCCGATGTGCTGTGCGAGGAGGCGTATCCGGGCGGTTCCGAAGGAACCTACGACGGTACGAGCATGCTGTGCGCCGGGGAGACGGCGGGAGGCCGGGACGCCTGCCAGGGCGACAGCGGAGGACCACTGGTGGCCAAGGGGAGGTTGATCGGACTCGTGTCCTGGGGGGCCGGCTGTGGTGAGGAGGGCAACCCCGGGGTGTACATGCGTGTGTCCGACATCATGCGGACGCTGGGCTGGACGCAGTCGGCTTCCGTAGGCGTCTGAGGCGCCCGGCCGAGCCTGCGCGGGGTTGGTGGACGAGGACGGGCGGCTGCCTCTGGTGACCAGAGGCAGCCGCCCGTCCACCGGCCTGTGCCGGGCTGGCTCGTCGTCGGACGCGAGGTGTCAGCGCTCTTCTTCGGCGGCGTTCGCGGGAACGGACGTGAGCCGCTCCGTCTCGTCCTGTATCTCAGCGGCGATCTTCTTGAGTTCCGGCTCGAACTTGCGACCGTGGTGGGCGCAGAAGAGCAGTTCTCCGCCGCTCAGCAGGACGACGCGCAGGTACGCCTGGGCGCCGCAGCGGTCGCAGCGATCAGCGGCCGTCAGCGGGCTCGCGGGGGTCAGAACAGTAGTCACGTCGCCTCTTCTCTAGCTCGACGAGCTGTCGTACCAGGGTCAACATCCAACCAGCCCCAAAACGTTCCCGCTCGTGGCTTTTCCTCGAAAGAATCTTTCCGAGGCGGCTGTCTGCTGCCGGTTGGCGGCGAATGTGCCGTATTGCGTTTCTATGTGTCTTACGGGGCTTCGCGTTGTATCGGTGGTCGGTCCTCCCGGCTGGGTTGCCGGTTGTTCATGAGGACGTGCCCGGAGCCTAAATGGTTCATGCCTCGAAGGGAACGTGATGTGTACTTCACTCCAACGAGGGATCGAACACTCATGCGAGTGTGGACTAGTGTGAGTTTTCGACGAGGGTGGCGTTACAACGGCTCTACCAGGCCTCGGTACCCTCTCACCGGTGACTGAAGCCGGGCCCTTACCCACGAGGGCCCCATCCGAAATTCAGCGAGGAGCGAACCGCGTGACCGCCGAGACGTCCGTGCCGTCCACAGCTCTGCTGGCAGGAGCAGATCGGGACGGATCCAACTACACCGCGCGGCACCTGCTCGTCCTCGAGGGGCTCGAGGCCGTACGCAAGCGCCCGGGCATGTACATCGGGTCGACCGACAGCCGTGGTCTGATGCACTGCGTCTGGGAGATCATCGACAACTCCGTCGACGAGGCCCTGGGCGGGTACTGCGACCACATCGAGGTGATCCTCCAGGACGACGGATCGGTCGAGGTCCGGGACAACGGCCGGGGCATCCCGATCGACGTCGAGCCCAAGACCGGCCTCTCCGGTGTCGAGGTCGTCATGACCAAGCTGCACGCCGGCGGCAAGTTCGGAGGCGGCTCCTACGCCGCCTCCGGAGGTCTGCACGGCGTCGGCGCCTCCGTCGTGAACGCGCTGTCCGCCCGGCTGGACGTCGAGGTGGACCGCGGTGGTCACACCCACGCGATCAGCTTCCGGCGCGGGGTGCCCGGGGCCTTCGCAGGGAACGGTCCCGACGCCAAGTTCGAGGCCAAGGGCGGCCTGCGCAAGGCCAAGAAGATCCCGAAGACCCGCACCGGCACGCGCGTGCGGTACTGGGCCGACCGCCAGATCTTCCTCAAGGACGCCAAGCTCAACCTGGAGACCCTGCACCAGCGCGCCCGCCAGACGGCGTTCCTGGTGCCAGGCCTGACCATCGTCGTGCGTGACGAGTACGGGCTCGGCGAGGGCGGCAGCAAGGGCGAGGAGTCCTTCCGTTTCGACGGCGGCATCAGCGAGTTCTGCGAGTACCTGGCCAACGACAAGCCGGTCTGCGACGTGCTCCGCTTCTCCGGGCAGGGCACCTTCAAGGAGACCGTCCCCGTCCTCGACGACCACGGCCAGATGACGCCCACCGAGGTCACTCGCGAGCTGGGCGTCGACATCGCACTGCGTTGGGGGACGGGCTACGACACGACCCTCCGGTCGTTCGTCAACATCATCGCCACGCCCAAGGGCGGTACTCACGTCGCCGGCTTCGAACAGGCCGTCGCCAAGACGATGAACGAGGTGCTGCGCACCAAGAAGCTCCTTCGCGTCGCCGAGGACGACATCGTCAAGGATGACGCCCTGGAGGGCCTGACCGCGGTCGTCACCGTGCGCCTCGCCGAGCCGCAGTTCGAGGGCCAGACCAAGGAGGTCCTCGGGACCTCGGCGGCTCGCCGCATCGTGAACAACGTGGTCACCAAGGAGCTCAAGGCGTTCCTGACGTCCACGAAGCGGGACGCCGCGCAGCAAGCCCGGGTCGTGATGGAGAAGGCGGTCGCCGCGGCCCGTACGCGCATCGCCGCCCGGCAGCACAAGGACGCGCAGCGCCGCAAGACGGCCCTGGAGTCCTCCTCGCTGCCGGCCAAGCTGGCCGACTGCCGCAGCGACGACGTCGACCGCAGCGAGCTGTTCATCGTCGAGGGCGACTCCGCGCTCGGTACGGCGAAGCTCGCCCGGAACTCCGAGTTCCAGGCGCTGCTTCCGATCCGCGGCAAGATCCTCAACGTGCAGAAGTCGTCCGTGACGGACATGTTGAAGAACGTCGAGTGCGGCGCGATCATCCAGGTCATAGGGGCCGGCTCGGGTCGGACGTTCGACATCGACACGGCGCGCTACGGCAAGATCATCATGATGACCGACGCCGACGTCGACGGTTCGCACATCCGTACACTGCTGCTGACACTGTTCCACCGCTACATGCGGCCCATGGTCGAGGCCGGCCGGGTCTTCGCGGCGGTCCCGCCGCTGCATCGCATCGAGATCGTCCAGCCGAAGAAGGGTCAGGACAAGTACGTCTACACGTACTCGGACCGCGAACTGCGAGACAAGCTGATGGACTTGCAGAGCAAGGGCATCCGCTACAAGGACTCCATCCAGCGCTACAAGGGCCTCGGCGAGATGGACGCCGACCAGCTGGCGGAGACGACGATGGACCCGCGTCACCGCACCCTGCGCCGGATCAACCTGTCCGACCTCGAGGCCGCCGAGCAGGTATTCGATCTGCTGATGGGCAACGACGTGGCGCCGCGCAAGGAGTTCATCTCCAACTCGGCGGCCACGCTGGACCGGTCACGCATCGACGCGTAGCCGTCGCGGTGGGAAATAGCCGGTACGGACCGGTGCGAGTGCGACGACCAGGTAGGTGCCGGCGTCCGGCCTGCGTGAGGCGCCTGGCCACCGTCTGAGCAAGGTCACCGTGCGGTATGCCTGGTCACCGTGCGGTGTGCCTGGTCGCGTCCGGAGCGTCCGCTCCCGTTCGGCCGGGGAAGACGAAGGCGCTTCTCCACCCCCGGGTGGAGAAGCGCACGGCCGGGAATCAACCCGTGATCCACCCAGGATCCGATCTCATGGCCTGGCCAATTCCGTAGCGTCGAAGGCGTCGGCAGCACCCGCTGCCGAAACCCCTGCTCGTTCACGGAGGCCGTGATGCCCGGGCTCGTCGACTTGTTGCTGATCGCGCTCGTCGCGGTCGTGGTGACAGTCCGGCAGTTCCGGGCGCGCCCGATCGACAGCGAGCGCCGCTGGCGGCTCCTGCCCGGGCTCCTGGTCGTGCTCGCATTGCGCGAACCCGGAATGATCGACGCGCATCACCCCACGGCCTCTGCGCTTCTGCTGGGCGCCGAATTGCTCGTCGGCCTGGCCACGGGTGCCGGCTGGGCCTGGACCACCCGCATATGGGCGGAGCCGGACGGCACGGTCTGGAGCAGGAGCGGCACCGCGAGCGTCGCCGTCTGGGCTGTCGGCATCGGCCTTCGGACCGGACTCTTCGCACTCGGTACAGCGGTGGGCGTTCACCAGGACAGCTCGGCCCTTCTGCTGGGGTTCGCCGGCACTCTTCTCGTCCGGGCCGGGATCCTCGCCGGGCGCGGACAGTCCGCTCGCCGTGGCGCGACGCTGAGCCGGGCGTACGGTGACGGCAAGACCCGGCCCCGGGGGAGGGAACGCGTGTGAGGGAGAACGCCTGGACGCGCTGGCCCTCCCGGGAGGCGCTCAGCCGTGAGGGGCTCTCACGCTCCCGGTGCTTGCTGGCCTGGGCGGTGCGGACGCTGGTCCTCGGACTGCTGCTGTGGGGTGCTTTCTCCGACAGCAACGCGAGCGGCTGGAAGGCGGTGGCCGGCGCCGCAGGAGTGCTGTTGGCCGCCGTGCTGGCCTGGGCCTTCTTCCGGACCACGCTCCGGCATCGGCTGTGGCCGTCGCTGACCTCGCTCGCCCTGCTGCAGGTCATCGCCGTCGCAGCCCAGTTGTCCGGCTTCAGCGTCGCCGCTCTGGTCATGCTGTGCGGCTGTGCCGTCTCGGCGCTGGAGCGGCTGCCGTCGGCCGCCGCCGTGAGCGCCGCGGGCGTGGCCCTCGGCGCCTATGGGGTCGTCCAGCACGACGACGCGCTGACGACCGTGGTCACCGGCACCGGCATCGCCCTGGCCGGCTACACCCTGCGCCTCGACGCCGAGGCCCGCGGCAGTGCCCTGCGGCTCCTCGCCCAGGAGCGGGCAGCGCGTGCCGCCGAGGCAGAGACGGCGGCGCTCGCGGAGCGGGCCCGCATAGCACGGGAGATACACGACGTGCTGGCCCACAGCCTGTCGGCCCAGCTGGTGCACCTGGAGGCGGCGAGGCTGTTGATCGAGCGGGGCGGGGAGCGGGAGCAGATCCATGAACGCGTGGTGGCGGCACGGGAGATGGCGCGGGGCGGCCTCGCGGAGACCCGGCAGGCACTCTCCGCTCTGCGTGGGGAGCTGACGCCGCTGGAGGACTTCCTGGGCGGCCTGGTCGGTACGGCGGACGGCGCCGAGGTCACCATCACGGGTGAACGGAGGCCGTTGCCGGCCGAGGCTTCCCAGGCCGTGCGCCGAGCGGCCCAGGAGGCTCTGACGAACGTCCGCAAGCACGCCCCGGGCGCCAAGGTCCACCTCACGCTCGATTACCGTCCGCACGAAGTGACCCTGGACGTGCGCGACTCGGGCGGTTCGCCGGGCGAACTGACCGGGACGGGCGCCGGGTACGGTCTGCTGGGCATGCGGGAGCGGGCCGAGCTGCTGGGCGGTTCCCTCGAGGCCGGGCCGGGCGAGGAGGGGTTCGTGGTGACGTTGAAGGTGCCGGTATGACGCGGGATGCCGAGCCGAAGCCCGCTCGGGTGGTGGTGGCGGACGACCAGACCGTGGTGCGAGAGGGCATCGTGATGCTGCTCGGTCTGCTGCCCGGGATCGAGGTCGTCGGCGCGGCGGGAGACGGGGAGGAGGCGGTGGCGCTCGTCGCCGGGCTGGCTCCGGACGTGGTGCTGATGGACCTGCGCATGCCCCGCTGCGACGGCGTGGAGGCGACCCGCAGGATCCGCGCGGAGTACCCCGGGACCCAGGTCGTGGTGCTCACGACGTTCGCGGACGACGAGTCGCTGTTCCCGGCGCTGGCCGCGGGGGCGCGCGGCTATCTCACCAAGGACGCGGACGGTGACGAGATCGTGCGGGCCGTGCACAGTGTGCTGTCCGGCGACGCGGGCTTTTCGCCGGGCATTCAGAGACGTCTGCTGGAGCGCCTCACCGAGCCGGAGACCGGGCCGGCCGCTCCTCCCGAGCCGCCGGACGGGCTCACCGCCCGGGAGACGGAGGTGCTCCTCCTCATCGCCGAGGGGCTCAGCAACCCGGAGATCGCCCGGCGGTTGCACGTCTCCACGGCGACTGTGAAGACCCACATCAACAACCTCTTCACCAAGACCGGACTCAAGGACCGTGCCCAGGCGGTGCGTTACGCCTTCGGGAAGGGACTCGTGCGGCCACCAGCGGGTTAGTCACCTGATGGGGTGAAGAGCGAAGGGAAGAAGAGTCGGGGATCCTCCTGATCTGTCCATCCTTGGACATGCAGCAAAGCAAGGGCCGTCCCCGCGGCGTCGGATCGGGCCAGGAGAGTCGGGCCGAGCCCCTCCACGATCACGATCCGGTCCCGCCCGAGGAGGCCGGACAGCTCAGGTACGACGATCCCTGGTACGACGCCCTCGCCTCCGGCTGGGGCGAGTCGGCCGGGGACGGGGCGCAGGTCCAGGCGCTGGTTCCGCCTGTGGGGGGAGAGGACGGGACGGGGGCGGCGGCCGATGTGTATCTGGAAGTGCAGCGCAGTGCCTCCTTTCAGGAGGTGCGGCGGCGGTACCGGAGGTTCGTGGTGCCGGCGTTCGCGGCCTTCTTCGCCTGGTACGTGGGCTATGTCGTGGCCGCCACGACAGTGCCGGAGCTGATGGCGCGGCCCGTCGCGGGGGCGGTGAACGTGGCGATGGTGGCGGGGCTGGGACAGTTCCTGTCCACGTTTCTGCTCACCTGGGCGTACGCACGGCACGCGCGGCTGCGCAGGGACCGGGCCGCGCTCGAACTGCGGTGGGACACACAGGAACTGACGCGCGGTGTGAACGGTGGTAGGTCGTGACGGAGGAACACCAGACGCTGGCGCTGCTGCTCTTCAGCGCGTTCGTCGCGGTCACACTGGGGATCACCACCTGGGTCAGCCGCAACAGGCGCGGCTCGGCGGAGGAGTTCTACGCGGGCGGGCGGCTCTTCTCACCCATGGAGAACGGTTTTGCCATCGCGGGCGACTACATGTCGGCCGCCTCCTTCCTGGGAGTCACCGGGCTCATCGCGCTGTTCGGTTACGACGGGCTGCTGTATGTCGTCGGGTTCCTGGTGGCATGGCTCGTCGTGCTGTTCCTGGCCGCCGAACTGGTCCGCAACTGCGGCCGGTTCACACTCGCCGACGTCGTGGCGTCACGGATGAGGGAGCGGCCGGTGAGGATCGCGGCGGGAACCTCCTCGGTCACGGTGTCCGTTCTGTATCTGGTGGCGCAGATGGTCGGCGCGGGGAGCCTGGTGGCGCTGCTGCTCGGCGGTACGAGCGACGCGGCGCGGTCCTGGACCGTCATCGGGGTGGGGGCGCTCATGGTCGTCTACGTGTCCATGGGAGGGATGCGGGCGACCACCTGGATCCAGATCGTCAAGGCCGTCCTGCTGCTGGGGGGCACCGTCGTGCTGACGGTGCTGGTCCTGGTGCGCTTCCACGGCGACGTGGACCGGCTGCTGATCACGGCGGCTGAGCGCAGCGGGCACGGCGCGGCGTTTCTGGCACCGGGGCTGAAGTACGGCGGGGACTGGACCGCCCGCTTCGACCTGATCAGTCTGGGGCTGGCGTTGGTGCTGGGCACGGCGGGGCTTCCGCACATCCTGTCGCGTTTCTACACCGTGCCGACGGCGCGCGCCGCCCGCCGCTCGGTCGTCTGGGCCGTCGGGCTCATCGGCGGCTTCTACCTCATGACGATCGTGCTCGGGTTCGGCGCGGCCGCCATTCTGGGACCGGAGGCGGTGCACGGGTCGAACGCGGCCGGGAACACGGCGGTGCCGTTGCTGGCGCTCGATCTGGGAGGTGGGGCGGGGTCCACGGGCGGGACGGTTCTCTTCGCAGTCGTCGCCGCGGTCGCCTTCGCGACGATCCTCGCCGTGGTCGCCGGTATCACGCTCGCGTCCTCGGCTTCCGTGGCCCACGACCTGTACGCCTCCCTGCGGCGTCGGGGCGGTAAGCCGCGCAGCGAGGTGGCCGTGGCCCGTGTCGCGGCCGTCGGCGTCGGCGCGGTGGCGATCGCACTCGGTCTGCTGGCGCGGGATCTCAATGTGGCGTTCCTCGTGGGCCTGGCCTTCGCCGTCGCCGCGTCGGCGAACCTGCCGGTGCTGCTCTACTCCCTCTTCTGGCCGGGCTTCACCACGCGGGGCGCCGTCTGGGCCGTCTACGGCGGTCTGATCCCGGCGGTGGTGCTCGTGGTGCTGTCCCCGGTGGTCTCCGGCAGCCCCGACTCGCTCTTCCCGGGCATCGACCTGCAGTACTTCCCGTTGCAGAACCCGGGCCTGGTCTCGATTCCCCTCGGCTTCCTGGCGGGCTGGCTGGGCACGGTCACCTCGGCGGAGGTCCCGGACGAGGCCAAGCACGCGGAGACCGAGGTGCGGTCGCTGACGGGTGCGGGAGCGGCGTAGGGGTGCTGCCTGCGGTGCCGTGACCCGGACGGCGAGACCGTCATCGGTGCTTCCGGCGCCAAGCGGCTGACGGTCCTAGCCGCGGGTCGCCCACACGTAACGGTGTTCCGGGCGGCCCGCGTCGCCGTACTTGAGGGTGAGCCTGGCCCGGCCCGTGCGTTCGAGGAGCTTCAGATAGCGCTGGGCGGTCTGGCGGCTCACCCCGGTCCGCTCGGCGATCTCCTGGGCGGACAGGGGCCCGTTCGCGTGCATGAGGCACTGGCGGACCAGCTCAGCGGTGGTGGGGGAGTGCCCTTTGGGCAGGTCTGGCTCCGATGGTGCCGACAGGGCTCCGAAGATACGGTCCACCTCGGCCTGTTCTGCCTCCCCGCCGCCGTCGAGGGTGCGACGCAGTTCCGCGTAGGCCTCCAGCTTGGCGCGCAGGCCGGCGAAGGCGAACGGTTTGACCAGGTACTGCAGGGCGCCGTGCCGCATCGCCGCCTGCACGGTGGAGACGTCCCGGGCCGCCGTCACCATGATCACGTCGGTCTGGTCGCCGCGCCGCCGCATCTCCTGAACCACCGCGAGCCCCGTGGCGTCCGGCAGATAGTGGTCCAGGAGCACCAGGTCCAGCCGGGGCGGTGTCTCCAGCTGGTGCAGTGCTTCCGCCGCGCTGTGGGCCACACCGGCGACATGGAAGTTCGGCACCTTCTCGACGTAGGCGGCATTGACCTTCGCGACTCTCAGGTCGTCGTCCACGACCAGGACCTCGATCATCACGACTCCTTCTCGGCGGTGTGCGGAGCTGACGGCACGGTCGGCACGGCCGGTTCGGGACCCGGCTCGGCCAGTGCCTCGGGCAGGACGACGGTGAACTCCGCGCCCCCGCCGTGTGCCTCGCCGACGGTCGCGCTGCCCCCCTGCCGTTCGGCCAGCCTGCGCACCAGGGAGAGTCCGATACCCCGTTCACGGTGAGCCGGCGGCTTCTTCGTAGACCATCCCGACGTGAAGATCAACTCCCGGTGTTCCGGCGGCACGCCCGGGCCCGTGTCACGCACCCGGAGGATCGCCGTACGCCCCTCGGCGCGCAGTTCGACCTCCACGCGCGCGTGCGGCTTGCCGGCGACGGCGTCGAGGGCGTTGTCCACCAGGTTTCCCACGACCGTGACGAGACCCTGCGGGTCGACCAGGCGGTCCGGGAGCCGGGTCCGGTCCGACACCGCCAGGGCGACGCCCCGTTCTGCCGCGACGGTCGCCTTGCCGACCAGCAGGGCTGCGAGCAGCGGGTCCTCGATCCGCTCGGTGACCTGCTCTGCCGTGGCCCGGTGGTCACCGACCACCTCGCCGACGAACTCGACGGCGTCGTCGTACATCTCCAGTTCGAGCAGCCCGAGAAGCGTGTGCATTCGGTTGGCGTGCTCGTGGTCCTGGGCGCGCAGGGCGTCGATCAGGCCGTGGGTGGAGTCCAGTTCCCGGCCCAGCTGCTCCAGTTCGGTGCGGTCGCGCAGGGTGGCCACGGCGCCGCCGTCGTCGGTGGGCATGCGGTTGGCGACCAGTACCCGCTGGCCGCGCACGGTGAGGAGGTCCGTGCCGGTGACGCGACCGGCCAGCACGTCGGCCGTGCGGCCCGTGCCGAGCGCCTCGTCGGGGGAGTGGCCCACGACCGTCTCCCCGATGCCCAGCAGGCGCTGCGCCTCGTCGTTCACGAGGCGAATGCGGCCGGTGCGGTCCAGCGCCACGACGCCCTCCCGGATGCCGTGCAGCATCGCCTCACGTTCGGCGAGGAGCGCCGCGATATCGGAGAAGGCCAGGTCCCTCGTCTGCCGCTGGACGCGCCGTGAGATGATCCACGCGGCCAGCGCGCCCACGGCCAGGGCGCCCCCGGCGTACGCGAGCAGCCCCGGGATCGCGTGGATCAGACGGGCCCGCACGCTGTCGTAGGCGATGCCGACCGAGACCGCGCCGACGACATGGCCGTCGTCGTCGCGCAGCGGCACCTTGCCCCGCGCGGAGCGGCCCAGGGTGCCGCTGTCGATCTCCATGATCTCCTTGCCGGCCAGGGCCTGGCCGGGGTCGGTGGAGACGATGCCGCCGATCTGCTTCGGGTCCGTGTGCGACCAGCGCACGCCCCGCCAGTCCATCACCACGATGTACTCGGCCTTGGTGGCCTTCCGGATCCGCTCCGCCTCCCGCTGCACCGGGCCGTTCGGCGTGGGAGGAGTGTCTCGCAGGTCCTTCGCTAGATCTGGCAGTTGCGCGGTCGTCTGCGCGATCGCGAGCGCACGGCGCATCGCCTGGTCGTCCAGCTGGTTGCCGAGGGGCGCGAGGAACAGCCCGGTCGCGAGCACCGCGACTCCCGCGGCGATCACGACCTGCATCAGCAGCACCTGCGAGAACACCCGCCGGGGCAGGCCGAGGCGCAGGCGGCGTGCGGGGGGAGTGGGGCTCATACCCAAGACCGTACGTGCGGACGGCTACCCGCCCTAGACGGGTGTGGCGTGGATCTCCAGATCAATGTGAGGGGAGCCGCTTGCCGGGTGCCGAGGCCCGAAGTGCTCGGATCCATACGGTCGGGCCGGCCCAGCCCGGGGTGAGCCAGCTGCTCAGCCGGCCAGGGCCGGCGTGACACGCACCTCGCGCACCGCCACCACGTCCATCCGCGCCGGAGAACCGAGAACGGACGCCCCGCAGCTCTCCGGGCGGGGCGGCAGGCCCGCGGCCTGGGCCACGTCGACCTGCCAGCGGCGTCCGTCGGTGTGGGCGACGGTCACCTCCCACCGCGGTGCCGCACCGACCGTCCGGACGACGCTCAGCGCCTCCGCCGTGAATTCCCCGGCGCTGGCGCGCACGGCGAGCTCGGCAGCCTGACCGGGCCGTTCCCAGGCCGAGCTGCCCCTGCATCCCTCCATGACGATCCGTCCCTCCCGCGCGCTGTGCAGGACCTCCTTGAGGGAGTGGGCCTCGGCTCGGCCGTACGCGTATCCGTACGGCAGCACGAGCACGGTGGGGGAGAAGCGGTGACCACCCAGATGGGTGACTTCCCAGATGCCCTCGACCCCGGACGTCGCCAGCTCGGCCGCGAGGGGACGGCCGAGGAGGGCGCAGCAGCGGTCACGCTTGCCGTTGGTGCAGACGAGGGCCAGCGGGTCGCCGTCGTGGGGCCGGCCGCCGAGCAGGACGTCGAACGTGCGGTGGTCGCCCCGGCCGAGTGCCGCGAAGTCGAGATCGAGCAGTCGCCCGGGGTCCGAGGTCGAGGCGCTGTGCAGCCAGACGTTTCCCGGGACGACGTGCGCCACGTACACCCGGCGCGCGGCGGGCATACGGCGGTCCGCGTGCCGCCCGGGACGGCGGATGAGCGCGATCCGTACGCCGGTGTCCTTCGCGGCCGCCTCCAGGGCACGCCCCAGGGCGGGGTCCAGGTGGCTCGAAGTGAGCGCCTTGGCACCCCACGGACCGGGCTGTTCCAGCAACAGCCAGGTCCTCGCGGTGGCCGCGGTTCCCGAAACGGGCTCGTCGAAGTCCCGGGAGACGCTAGAGCACGTACTCACAGAGGTGAGCCTAACCTGACTTCGGTCGGGGCGGCTTTCGGCCCCCTCCCGTGTTACTCCGGCAGGGGCTGAGGAGGCTTCGGGCCTGCGTAGAGACCGCTCGGCCGCATCCGCAGCGGGCGTTCGCCGTACTCCTCCAGGGCGTGGGCGATCCAGCCCGCCGTCCGGGCCACGGCGAAGATCGTCTCGCCCGCGGTCGGATCCATGCCGCTGGACGCGGTGAGGACGGCGAGCGCCAGGTCCACGTTGGCGTGCAAGGGAGCGTGGCGGGCGGTGGTCTCCACGATGTCGCGGGCGGCGAGGAGAGCGGGCTCCGCGCGCGGGATCCGTTCCAGGAGGGCGAACAGAGCGCGTGCGCGTGGGTCCTCACCGGGATACAGCCGGTGGCCGAGGCCCGGGATGCGGCGTCCGGCGCGCAGTTCGGCCGCGATCACGGGCGCCGCGTCGCCCTGTTCGAGCACGTCCTGCAGCAGCCGGTGGGCGAGCCCGCCGGCCGCGCCGTGCAGCGGGCCCTCGATCACGCCCAGCCCCGCGGAGACCGCCGCATAGGCGTGTGCGCGGGCAGACGCCGCGACCCGCACGGCGAGGGTGGAGGCGGCCAGGTCGTGGTCGACGAGGAGGGCGAGGGCGGCGTCCAGGGCGCGCAGGGATGCCTCGTCGGGGTTCTCGCGCACCGACAGCCTGCTCCACAGACGGTGGGCCAGGGGGCCGTCGTCGCGGCGGTGGTGCCCAGCGGGGGGCAGTGCGTCGACGAGCGTGGGGATGAGGCTGCGCGCGGTGCCGAGCACGGCCTCCTCGGACAGGTCGAACCGCAGCGGGTCGGCGGTCGCGGCGGCGATCGTCGCCACCCGCAAGCGGTCGGTGGGAGCGGCGTGTCCGGGCAGGGCTTCGACGGCCCGGCGGGCGACGGCGACGGAGGCGGCGGGCGCGGTGAAGGTGCGGCCCGGGATCATCCGGCCCGTCCACAGCCACTCCGCGACCTCCTCGTAGGAGTGTCGTGTGGCCAGGTCGACCGCGTCGACACCACGGAAGAAGTAGTGGTCGTTCCCGATGAGCGTGATCCGGGTGCGTACGGACAGGTCGCCGCCGGAACCGGAACCGGAAGCGCCCGCGCCCTCACGCCTGTTCCGCCGGGCGAGGGCCTCGACCTCCTGGGCGTCGAAGGTGCTGCCGCGCCCGCCGCTCACCCGTCGGCTGCTGAGCTGGCCGCGGCTCACGTACGCGTACACGGTCTCCGGCTTCACGCCGAGCAGCTCGGCGGCTTCCTTGGTGCTCAGCCGTCGTTCCGCGCCGAGGGGGGCGGGGTCTTGATCGCGCATGGGGGTCACCGTATCCGTCTGGCGGACCATTGACTGCAACATTGATTCAATCAATATTGACACGCCGTGAATCAATCATGGACAGTCAAATCAAGTTCAGGGAGGCAGTCATGTCCGTCAACAGGTCAGCAGCAACTCTTCTCGAAGCACCTCGGGGGCTCGCCGGAGTCGTGGTCACCGACACCCGCGTCGGTGACGTCCGGGGCCGGGAGGGCTTCTACCACTACCGGCAGTACTCGGCCGTCGACCTCGCGCGCACCCGGGGCTTCGAGGACGTCTGGCATCTGCTCGTGCACGGAGACCTTCCGGACGCCGGGCGGAGCGCGGCCTTCGCGGCCGAGACCGCGGCGTTGCGGCGGCTGCCCGACGAGGTGCGAGCGGCACTGCCCGCCATCGCGGCGGCCGGCGGCCGCTCCGGGCCGCTCGCCGGGATGCGTACGGCCCTGTCACTGCTGGGCGCGGCGAAGGGTTTCCGCCCCGTGTACGACATCGACGCCGAACGGCGCCGACAGGACACCATCGAGGCGGCCGCGGCCGTGCCCACGCTGCTCACGGCGCTGCACCGGCTGGGCAACGGGCTGGAACCGGTGGAGCCGCGCGAGGACCTGTCCTACGCGGCGAACTACCTCTACATGCTGACCGGTTCGGTGCCGGCCGAGTCGCACGCACGGGCGATCGAGCAGTACCTGATCTCAACCATTGATCATGGGTTCAACGCATCCACTTTCACGGCCCGGGTCATCGCGTCGACGGGCGCGGACGTGGCGGCGTGCCTGGCCGGTGCGGTGGCCGCGCTGTCGGGCCCGTTGCACGGAGGTGCGCCCAGCCGCGCGCTGGACACCCTGGACGCGATCGGCACCCCGGACCGGATCGAGCCCTGGGTGCGTCGGCGCGTGCTCGCCGGTGAGCGCATCATGGGCTTCGGGCACGCGATCTACCGCACCGAGGACCCGCGGTCCCGGATGCTGCGCGAGGTCGCCCAGGGGTTCGGCGGGCCGCGGGTGGACTTCGCCGTCGAAGTCGAGCGCCACATCGAGGCGATCCTGGCGGAGCTGAAGCCCGGCCGGGAACTGCACACCAACGTCGAGTACTACGCGGGCGTGGTCATGGAACTCTGCGGCCTGCCCCGCGAGATGTTCACCCCGACCTTCGCCGCCGCGCGGGCGGTGGGCTGGAGCGCCAACATCCTGGAGCAGGCGGAGGACACGAAGATCATCAGGCCGGTGGCGCGGTATGTGGGGCCGGAGGCGCCGGTGCCCGTGCCCGCCTGACAGTCCGGGTCGGCTGAGGGGGCCGAGACCGAGCGGTGCGAGGTGCGCCGCCGACCCGTTCACTCCGGCGTGGATCTCCCGGCTCGTATCCTGGGGCGGCATCCCATCCTCCACGTGTGCCGGGAACGCGAGCCGGTGCACGCGTCGGCGCGAGAAAGGCCGCACGGTGAGCCAGCCGAGCCCGCAACCGCAGCAGATCCCGGTGGTCGTCCTGGCCGGATTCCTCGGCTCGGGGAAGACCACCTTGCTCAACCACCTTCTGCACCGCAGCGGCGGCAGCCGGATCGGCGCCCTCGTCAACGACTTCGGGGCGATCGAGATCGATGCGATGGCGGTCGCGGGCGCGCTCGGCGACTCGACGGTGTCCCTCGGCAACGGCTGTCTGTGCTGCGCCGTCGACGCGAGTGAACTGGACCAGTACCTGGAGCGGCTCGCGGAGCCCTCGGTCGGCATCGACGTCATCGTCATCGAGGCCAGCGGTCTCGCCGAGCCGCAGGAGCTCGTGCGGATGCTGCTGGCCAGCGAGCACCCGGGGGTCGTCTACGGCGGGCTCGTCGAGGTCGTCGACGCCGCCGAGTTCGACGACACCCGGGCCAGGCACCCCGAGATCGACCGGCATCTCGCGCTGGCCGACCTGGTCGTGGTCAATAAGCTCGACCGGGCCACGGACGGCGAACGCGTCCTCGGGCTGGTCCGGTCCCTCGTCGACCGCGCCGCCGTCGTCCCGGCCACCTACGGCCGGATCGACCCCGAGTTCCTCTTCGACTGCCGGCCGAGCGAGGAACGCATCGGGCAGCTGTCCTTCGACGACCTGCACGAACACGGCCCCGCCGGGAACGAGGACCACACGGGCGAGGACCACTCCGGGCACCTGCACACCGCCTACGACAGCCTGTCGTTCGCCTCGCCGGAACCCCTCGACCCGCGCAGGCTGATGGCGTTCCTCGACAGCCGGCCCGAGGGGCTGTACCGGATCAAGGGCTACGTCGACTTCGGGCCGTACGACATCCGCAACCGCTACGCCGTCCACGCCGTCGGCCGCTTCCTGCGCTTCTACCCGGAGCCCTGGCCGGCCGACGCCGAACGCCTCACCCAACTCGTCCTCATCGGCTCGGGGATCGACGCGCCCGCTCTCGAGCAGGAACTCAAGGCGTGCAGGAGCGAGGCCCCACATGCCGACGAGCACGGCATGTGGGGCGTCCTGCGGTATGTGCGCGACCCCGAGGAGGACGGCGACGCCGACCCGGCCTGGACCGGCCCGGCTTCCACCGCCTGAACCGGCCCGGCCACCAGCTCCCGGACCGGCCGGGCCACCACCTCCTAGACCGGCCGGGCCACCACCTCCTAGACCGGTCCGGCCACCACCGCGACCGTCTTCGCCAGGGACACCCCTGAACCGTCGCGGCGCGGGTCGATCTCCGGAAGCTCGGCCGGAGTGCCGTTCTTCTGCGCCGCCAGGGCCGGGGTGGGGCCCGCCCAGGCCAGGGACAGGCAGTCCTCGCCCTTCAGGAACCGCTGGCAGCGGACGCCGCCGGTGGCCCGGCCCTTGCGCGGGTACTGGTCGAACGGGGTCAGCTTGGCCGTCGTCTGGACGGAGTCGTCCAGCGTGCCCCGCGAGCCCGCGACGGTGAAGACGACGGCGTCCACGGCCGGGTCCACCGCCGTGAACGAGATGACCTTCGCGCCCTCGGTGAGCTTGATGCCCGCCACACCGCCGGCCGGGCGCCCCTGCGGTCGGACCTGGGACGCCTGGAAGCGCAGCAGCTGCGCGTCGTCCGTGATGAAGACCAGGTCCTCCTCACCGGTGCGCAACTCGATCGCGCCGACGATCCGGTCGCCCTCCCTGAGGCTGATCACCTCGAGCTCTTCCTTGTTGGCCGGATAGTCCGGCACCACGCGCTTGACGACGCCCTGTGCCGTGCCGAGCGCCAGGCCCGGCGACGACTCGTCGAGCGTGGTCAGGCAGACCACCGTCTCGTCGTCCTCCAGGGAGACGAACTCCGCCAGCGGGGCACCGCCCGCGAGGTTCGGCGACGGGAGCGAATCCGGAAGCTGCGGCAGGTCGATCACGTTCAGCCGGAGCAGCCTGCCCGCCGAGGTGACCGCACCCACCTCGCCGCGGGCGGTGGCCGGCACCGCCGAGACGATCACGTCGTGCTTCACACGCTTGGCGGCGGCGTCCTCCGTGAACGGCTCACCGTTCGCCGTGCGGGCCAGCAGTCCCGTGGAGGACAGCAGCACCCGGCACGGGTCGTCGGCCACCTGCAGGGGCACGGCCGCCACCGGGGCACCGCCCGACTCCAGCAGGACCGTACGCCGGTCGGTGCCGAACTTCTTGGCGACCGTGGCCAGTTCGGACGAGACCAGCTTGCGCAGCTCCGCGTCCGAGTCGAGGATCCGGGTCAGCTCCTCGATCTCCGCGTTGAGCCGGTCCTTCTCCGTCTCCAGCTCGATGCGGTCGTACCTGGTCAGACGGCGCAGCGGCGTGTCCAGGATGTACTGCGTCTGCACCTCGCTCAGCGAGAACTGCTCCATCAGGCGCTGCTTGGCCTGCGCGGAGTTGTCGCTGGAGCGGATCAGGCGGATGACCTCGTCGATGTCCAGCAGGGCCGTCAGCAGACCCTCGACCAGATGCAGCCGGTCGCGCTTCTTGCCGCGGCGGAACTCCGAGCGCCGCCGTACGACGTTGAAGCGGTGGTCGAGGTAGACCTCCAGGAGCTCCTTCAGGCCCAGCGTGAGCGGCTGGCCGTCGACCAGGGCCACGTTGTTGATGCCGAAGGACTCCTCCATCGGCGTCAGCTTGTAGAGCTGCTCCAGGACGGCCTCCGGCACGAAGCCGTTCTTGATCTCGATCACCAGGCGCAGGCCGTGCTCACGGTCGGTGAGGTCCTTGACGTCGGCGATGCCCTGGAGCTTCTTCGAGCCCACCAGGTCCTTGATCTTGGCGATGACCTTCTCGGGGCCGACCGTGAAGGGCAGCTCCGTGACGACGAGGCCCTTGCGGCGGGCCGTCACGGGCTCCACCGACACCGTCGCACGGATCTTGAAGCTGCCGCGGCCGGACTCGTAGGCGTCCCGGATGCCGGACAGGCCGACGATGCGGCCGCCCGTGGGCAGGTCGGGGCCCGGGACGTGCTTCATCAGGGCGTCGAGATCCGCGTTGGGGTGCCGGATCAGATGGCGGGCGGCGGCGATGACCTCGCGCAGGTTGTGCGGCGCCATGTTCGTGGCCATGCCGACCGCGATGCCCGAGGCGCCGTTGACCAGGAGGTTCGGGAAGGCGGCGGGCAGGGCCACCGGTTCCCGCTCCTGGCCGTCGTAGTTGGGGTTGAAGTCGACGGTGTCCTCGTCGATGGACTCCGTCATCAGGCTCGTGGCCTCGGCCATCCGGCACTCGGTGTACCGCATGGCGGCCGGCGGGTCGTCGTTGCCCAGGGAACCGAAGTTGCCGTGGCCGTCGACCAGGGGGACGCGCATCGAGAAGGGCTGGGCCATGCGCACGAGGGCGTCGTAGATCGACGCGTCGCCGTGCGGGTGCAGCTTGCCCATCACCTCGCCGACGACCCGGGCGCACTTGACGTACCCGCGCTCGGGGCGCAGGCCCATCTCGCTCATCTGGTAGACGATGCGGCGGTGCACGGGCTTGAGGCCGTCGCGTGCGTCCGGCAGGGCGCGGGAGTAGATGACCGAGTACGCGTACTCGAGGAAGGAGCCCTGCATCTCGTCGACGACGTCGATGTCGAGGATCCGCTCCTCGTACGCGTCGTCGGGCGGCGGGGTCTTCGTGCTGCGGCGGGCCATCGCTGCCGGCTCCTTGCTGCTGCGATCCAGATCTGACGCGGACCATTGTGGACCGCCGCACTGACAAGCGGGACCAGGACCCGGGGCAAGCGGCGTCCCGGTCCTGGGACCGAGGTCGCCGCCGGGAACTTCACCAGTGCTCCGCACGCTTGCATACAGTGGCAGGACCGGCAGGAATCCGCGGTCTGAACAACCGCTCCGCGAGCGAAGGGACGTACATGCCCATGGGTCACACGGCCACAGCCCAGGCAGGCTCCGGGGGCCTGACAGCGACCGAGCACCGCCTGGCCAACGGTCTGCGCGTGGTGCTCTCCGAGGACCACCTGACCCCGGTCGCGGCGGTGTGCCTCTGGTACGACGTCGGCTCACGTCACGAAGTCAAGGGGCGTACCGGCCTGGCTCACCTTTTCGAGCACTTGATGTTCCAGGGTTCCGCGCAGGTCAAGGGCAATGGTCATTTCGAGCTCGTCCAGGGCGCGGGCGGCTCGCTGAACGGCACGACCAGCTTCGAGCGGACCAACTACTTCGAGACCATGCCCGCCCACGAGCTGGAGCTCGCCCTCTGGCTGGAGGCCGACCGCATGGGCTCGCTGCTGGCCGCGCTCGACGACGAGTCGATGGAGAACCAGCGCGACGTCGTCAAGAACGAGCGCCGCCAGCGCTACGACAACGTCCCCTACGGCACCGCCTTCGAGAAGCTGACCGCCCTCGCCTACCCGGAGGGCCACCCCTACCACCACACCCCGATCGGCTCGATGGCCGACCTGGACGCGGCGACCCTGGAGGACGCGCGCGCGTTCTTCCGCACCTACTACGCGCCGAACAACGCCGTGCTCTCGGTGGTGGGCGACATCGACCCGGAGCAGACCCTCGCCTGGGTGGAGAAGTACTTCGGATCCATCCCCGGCCACGACGGCAAGCCCGCCCCGCGCGACGGCTCGCTGCCGGAGATCATCGGCGAGCAGCTGCGCGAGGTCGTCGAGGAGGAGGTCCCGGCCCGTGCCCTGATGGCCGCCTACCGGCTGCCGCACGACGGCACGCGCGCCTGCGACGCGGCCGATCTGGCCCTCACCGTCCTCGGCGGCGGCGAGTCGTCCCGGCTGTACAACCGGCTCGTGCGCCGCGACCGTACGGCCGTGGCGGCCGGCTTCGGCCTGCTGCGGCTCGCCGGGGCCCCCTCCCTGGGGTGGCTGGACGTGAAGACGTCCGGCGACGTGGAGGTCCCGGTCATCGAGAGCGCCATCGACGAGGAGCTCGCCCGGTTCGCCGAGCAGGGCCCCACGGCCGAGGAGATGGAGCGCGCCCAGGCCCAGTTGGAGCGCGAGTGGCTGGACCGGCTCGGCACGGTCGCGGGCCGCGCCGACGAACTGTGCCGGTACGCCGTGCTCTTCGGCGACCCGCAGCTCGCCCTGACCGCCGTGCAGCGCGTGCTGGAGATCACGCCGGAGGAGGTCCAGGAGGTCGCCAAGGCCCGCCTGCGCCCCGACAACCGCGCGGTGCTCGTCTACGAGCCGACCGCCCCCGAAGCCCCCGCCGACCAGGACGAGAACGAGGAGGCGGCCCGGTGACCGAGCTCGCCACGATGGACTTCCACCCCCGGCCGCAGGCGGGCGACGCCAAGCCGTGGGCCTTCCCGGCCCCCGAGCGCGGCTCGCTCGACAACGGCCTCACGGTGCTGCGCTGCCACCGCCCCGGCCAGCAGGTCGTCGCCGTGGAGGTGCTGCTCGACGCCCCGCTGGACGCCGAGCCCGCCGGCCTCGACGGTGTGGCCACGATCATGGCCCGGGCCTTCTCCGAGGGCACCGACAAGCACTCCGCCGAGGACTTCGCCGCCGAACTGGAGCGCGCCGGCGCCACCCTCGACGCGCACGCCGACCACCCCGGTGTCCGGCTCAGCCTGGAGGTGCCGGCCTCCCGGCTCACCAAGGGACTGGGCCTGGTCGCCGACGCCCTGAGGGCGCCCGCGTTCGCCGACAGCGAGGTCGAGCGGCTGGTCGCCAACCGTCTCGACGAGATCCCGCACGAGCTGGCCAACCCCTCGCGCCGGGCCGCCAAGGAGCTGTCCCGGCAGCTGTTCCCGGCGGACTCGCGCATGTCGCGGCCCCGGCAGGGCACCGAGGAGACCGTCGCCGCCATCGACTCCGCGGCCGTACGCGCCTTCTACGAGAAGCACGTCCGCCCCGCCACGGCCACCGCCGTGGTCGTCGGGGACCTCACCGGCATCGACCTCGACGCCCTGCTAGGGGACACGCTGGGCGCCTGGACGGGCTCCCCGGCCGAGCCTCGTCCCGTGCCGCCGGTGACCGCCGACGACACCGGCCGGGTCGTCATCGTGGACCGCCCGGGCGCCGTACAGACGCAGCTGCTGATCGGCCGGATCGGCCCGGACCGGCACGACCGCGTGTGGCCCGCGCAGGTGCTCGGCACGTACTGCCTCGGCGGCACCCTCACCTCCCGCCTGGACCGCGTCCTGCGCGAGGAGAAGGGCTACACCTACGGCGTACGGGCGTTCGGCCAGGTCCTCAGGTCCGCCCCCGACGGCACGGGCGCGGCGATGCTCGCCATCAGCGGCTCCGTGGACACGCCCAACACCGGACCCGCTCTGGAGGACCTCTGGACGGTGCTGCGCACGCTCGCCGCCGAGGGGCTGACCGACGCCGAGCGGGACGTCGCCGTGCAGAACCTGGTCGGTGTCGCGCCGCTGAAGTACGAGACGGCGGCGGCCGTCGCGAGCACACTGGCCGACCAGGTCGAGCAGCATCTGCCCGACGACTACCAGGCCGCGCTGTACCGGCAGCTCGCCGCGACCGGCACCGTGGAGGCCACCGCGGCGGCCGTCAGCGCCTTCCCGGTGGACCGGCTGGTGACCGTCCTCGTCGGTGACGCGGCGCAGATCAAGGCGCCTGTGGAGGCCCTCGGCATCGGCGAAGTCAGCGTCGTCGCCGCCGAGTAGCGGCACGCGCGCTGAGGGGCCCTGGATGTCTTCGAAGGCACCAGGGCCCCCTTATGCCCGAATTGGGATGGGAGTTGCCTGTCTGCCCTGTGGGATGCGCTACAAAAGCGGGGATCCGTTTGGGAATTGAAAGTGGCGCCGCTTAGCGTCGTCCGGGCTGTTCGTCAGGCAGTGCGCCGCACCCGCGGCACCGGACAGTCATCGCCGAGTCCCCGTACGGCGCGAGCCAGGGGAGCCGGGGACCCACCGCAGTCCCTGGGGTGAATCGGACGCCCGCGCGTGCCGCGAGGGAGTCCGTAGGAGACCTTCCTGCTCCGAACCCGTCAGCTAACCCGGTAGGCGAGAGGGAAGGAAAGGACCAGCCACCACATGGCGTTCACTCGCGCCACCGGGAAGCACCGTCGTCCCAGCAGGATCCAGCGCCGCACCGCCCGCGCGGCGGGTGTCGCGGCTCTCGCCACCACCGGCGTGCTCGGCACCGTGGCGGCCCCCGCGGCCTTCGCCGCCGAGCCCAGCGCCGAGCAGACCGGCCTCACCCCGGTCGTCACCATGGGTGACACCGTTGCCCAGCAGGTCGACGCGCAGGCCGTCGCGCAGCAGCAGGCCGCCGAAGAGGCCGCCGCCAAGCGGAAGGCCGAGGAGGCCGCCCGCAAGCGGGCCGCCGAGGTGGCCGAGAAGGCCAAGGCGGAGGCCGAGAAGGCCCGTGAGGCCAAGGAGCGCGCCGCCCGCGAGGCCGAGCGCAAGCGCCTCAACGCCTACGTGGCCCCGATCTCCGGCTCGTACGTCTCCACCGGCTACAAGGCCAGCAGCGGCCTGTGGTCCTCCGGCAGCCACACCGGCGTGGACTTCCACGCCGCCACCGGCACCTCCGTCCACGCGGTCGGCAGGGGCGAGGTCGTCGAGGCCGGCTGGGGCGGCTCCTACGGCAACAACATCGTGATCAAGATGGACGACGGCACGTACACCCAGTACGGCCACCTGTCGTCCATCGGCGTCTCGGTCGGCCAGAAGGTCACCCCCGGCCAGCAGATCGGCCTGTCCGGCGCGACCGGCAACGTCACCGGCCCGCACCTGCACTTCGAGGCGCGTACGAGCCCCGAGTACGGCTCGGACATCGACCCGGTCGCCTACCTCCGCTCGCACGGCGTCGGCGTCTGACCCGGACCCCTCCACCGTTTCCGAAGCCCCGGCTCCCCGAGCCGGGGCTTCGGTGTTTTCCGCTTGCCCGCGGGATGTCCGTGAGGTGCCGCCGGATGCCCGCCGTCCAAAAAATATCCCTGGATTCCCGCCTGCCGTCGGAAATTCCGGCTCATTGCAATAGAGTCACAGAATCACGCGCCGCTCGCCGGCGTTTCACGGGGATTAAGCGGAGGTCGGTCATGCGTATTCCCGCGCACTCGGTGTGCACCGCCATCCGGGACGACATCGTCGCGGGAGTCCACCCGCGCGGCAGCCGGCTCACCGAGGAACTCCTCGCCCGGCGCTACGGCGTCTCGCGGGTGCCCGTCCGGGAGGCGCTCCGCACGCTGGAGGCCGAGGGCTTCGTGGTGACCCGCCGGCACGCGGGCGCGTGCGTGGCGGAACCCACCGAGCAGGAGGCGGGCGACCTGCTGGAGATGCGGATGCTCCTGGAGCCGCTCGGGGCGGCCCGCGCCGCCCAGCGCCGCACCGAGGCGCATCTGAAGGTCCTGCGCGGACTGGTCCGGCTGGGCCAGGACCGGGCCCGTCGCGGCAACAGCGACGACCTGCGCTCCCTCGGCGGCTGGTTCCACGAGACGCTCGCCCAGGCCTCCGGCAGCCCCGCCCTGACCTCGATGCTCACGCAGCTCCGCCACAAGATCGCATGGATGTACGCCGTGGAGGTACCGCTCAGCCCGGTGGAGTCCTGGGCGGAGCACGGCGCGATCGTGGACGCGGTGGCGCGCGGGGACGGCGAGCGCGCCCGGGCGGTCACGGCGCTGCACACCGAGCGGGCGACCGGCGCGCACCGCCTGCGTCTCGGCCCGGCCGAGGAACGCGCCGACCGTGTGAGGAACTCGCAACATCCCGTAAACACGGCGAGCCTGCGGCATTAACACGGCAGCCGTATACAAAGAGAGGCGAATTCACGGGGGCTTATTTCCGCTGCCCGCACACGGGAATTCTGTGCCCGGGCTCGGGAAATCCTGCACCCGAGTGGGCCGGGAATGGCGAAGGGCCCGCCCGGTGAATTCGGACGAGCCCTTCACTGTGCGCCGCATCGGGCGCTCGGGACATCAGACGGTCTCGGGCAGTTCCTCGAGACCCTCGGAGACCAGCTTCGCCAGCCGGTCGAGGGCGGCGTCCGCGCCCTCGGCGTCGGAGGCGAGGACGATCTCCTCGCCTCCCTGGGCGCCGAGGCCCAGGACGGCCAGCATCGAGGCCGCGTTGACGGGGTTGCCGTCAGCCTTGGCGATCGTCACCGGGACGCCTGCGGCCGTGGCGGCTCGGACGAAGATGGAGGCGGGGCGGGCGTGGAGGCCCTCGGCCCAGCCGACGTTGACGCGGCGCTCAGCCATGTGTTGCTGCCCTTCGGTGTTCAGGGTTGTCTAGACCAGTTTCCCATATCGTGAAGCCCGCCCGGAGCGGTCCTCGCGTTCCACTCCGGGGGTGCCGTCGGATCGCGGCCTCGACCCGACTGACGCCCTCCACAGACTGCCTCGCACCCGCTGTCGGACGCTAGCCGTACTCTGGGGCCCATGCAGACCTCGCCGGACCGGCACGAGTATCCCGCCCACTGGGAAGCCGACGTGGTGCTGCGCGACGGGGGTACCGCGCGCATCCGGCCCATCACCGTTGATGACGCCGATCGCCTGGTCAGCTTCTATGAGCAGGTCTCCGACGAGTCGAAGTACTACCGCTTCTTCGCGCCGTACCCTCGCCTGTCCGCCAAGGACGTCCACCGCTTCACGCACCACGACTTTGTGGACCGGGTGGGACTCGCGGCCACAGTGGGCGGCGAGTTCATCGCCACCGTACGCTACGACCGGATCGGCCCGGACGGAACGCCCGCGTCCGCACCCGCCGACGAGGCCGAGGTCGCCTTCCTCGTGCAGGACGCCCACCAGGGCCGTGGGGTCGCCTCCGCCCTGCTCGAACACATCGGTGCCGTCGCCCGTGAGCGCGGCATCCGCCGTTTCGCCGCCGAGGTGCTGCCCGCCAACACCAAGATGATCAAGGTGTTCACGGACGCCGGCTACACGCAGAAGCGCAGCTTCGAGGACGGCGTCGTCCGTCTGGAGTTCGACCTCGAACCCACCGACCGCTCCCTGGCCGTGCAGTACGCCCGGGAACACCGCGCCGAGGCGCGGTCGGTGCAGCGGCTGCTCGCCCCCGGTTCGGTCGCCGTCATCGGCGCCGGCCGCACCCCCGGCGGTGTGGGCCGCAGCGTCCTCGGCAACATCCGGGACGCCGGGTACACCGGCCGCCTCCACGCCGTGAACAAGGCCCTTCCCGAGGAGCAGAAGGAGCTCGACGGGGTGCCCGCCCACCGCTCGGTGCGCGACATCGACGGCCCCGTGGACCTCGCCGTCGTCGCCGTCCCGGCCGAACACGTCCCCGAGGTCGTCACCGAGTGCGGCGAACACGGCGTGCAGGGGCTGGTCGTGGTCTCCGCCGGATACGCCGAGAGCGGCCCCGAGGGGCGCGAACGCCAGCGCGCCCTCGTGCGGCACGCGCGTACGTACGGCATGCGGATCATCGGCCCGAACGCCTTCGGCATCATCAACACCTCCCCCCGGGTGCGGCTCAACGCCTCCCTCGCCCCCGAGGTGCCGCGCCCCGGCCGGATCGGCCTGTTCGCCCAGTCCGGCGCCATCGGCATCGCCCTGCTGTCCCGGCTGCACCGGCGCGGCGGAGGCGTCACCGGTGTGACCGGAGTCTCCACCTTCGTCTCCTCCGGAAACCGCGCCGACGTCTCCGGCAACGATGTCCTGCAGTACTGGTACGAGGACCCCGACACCGACGTCGTCCTCATGTACCTGGAGTCCATCGGCAACCCCCGCAAGTTCACCCGCCTCGCCCGCCGGACCGCCGCGGCCAAGCCCCTGGTCGTCGTCCAGGGCGCGCGGCACGGCGCCGCCCCCCAGGGGCACGCCGTACGGGCGACCAGGCTCCCGCACGCGACCGTGTCGGCCCTGCTGCGGCAGGCCGGAGTCATCCGCGTCGACACCATCACCGAGCTGGTGGACGCGGGTCTGCTGCTCGCCCGCCAGCCCCTGCCGGCCGGGCCCAGGGTGGCGATCCTCGGCAACTCCGAGTCGCTCGGCCTGCTCACCTACGACGCGTGCCTCGCCGAGGGCCTGCGGCCGCACCCTCCGCAGGACCTGACCACGGCGGCGTCCGCGGCCGACTTCCACGCGGCCCTGTCCCGCGCGCTGGCCGACGACCGGTGCGACGCCGTCGTCGTCACCGCCATCCCGGCGGTGGGGGAGGGCTCGGTCGGGGACGCGGCCCTCGCACAGGCCCTGCGGTCGGCATCGGCAGCGGCTCCGGCGAAGCCGGTCCTCGTGGTCCATGTGGAACTCGGCGGTCTGGCGGAGGCCCTGTCGGCGGCGGCGAGCACGGCACCACAGGCCGGATCGGACAATCCACCACAAACAGCTCCCAGTCCGGCTCCGACCGCGACGCAGCCCACCGCGACGCAGCCTTCCGCCGCCGAGGCGCCCGAGGACACCCACCTCATCCCCGCCTACCCCGCCGCGGAGCGCGCCGTGCGCGCCCTCGGCCAGGCCGTCACCTACGCGCAGTGGCGACGTGACGCCGCCGACCCCGGCAAGGTGCCCGAGTACGACGACATCAACCAGAGGGGCGCCGCCGCGTTGATCGAGGGCCTCCTCGCACGCGGGCAGGGCCTCACACTCGGCTCGGACGAGACCTGCGACCTCCTCGGCCACTACGGCGTCCAGGTTCATCGCGCCCTGCCCGCCCCGACCCCCGACGCCGCCGCCGAGGCCGCCCGCACCCTCGGCTACCCGGTCGCGCTCAAGGCCACCGCCCCGCACCTGCGGCACCGCGCCGACCTGGGCGGCGTCCGCCTCGACCTCGCGGACGAGGACCAACTGCGCAGGGCCTACGTCGAGTTGACCGACCTGTTCGGCGCGCCGGAGGAGCTGCGGCCGGTGGTGCAGCGGATGGCGCCGCGCGGCGTGGACGTCGTCGTACGCGCCGTCATCGACCCCGCGGCCGGAGCCGTGCTGTCCTTCGGGCTCGCCGGGGCCGCCTCGCAGCTGCTCGGGGACACCGCGCACCGGCTCATCCCGGTCACCGACCGGGAGGCGACCTCCCTGGTGCGCTCGATCCGCACCGCCCCGCTGCTGTTCGGCTGGCGCGGCTCCGCACCGGCCGACACCCGGGCCCTCGAGGAACTGCTGCTGCGGGTGTCCCGGCTGGTCGACGACCACCCCGAGGTCGTCGCGGTCACCCTGGAGCCGGTCGTCGTCGCCTCGCACGGCCTGAGCGTGCTCGGCGCCTCCGTCCGCCTCGCGCCCCCTCCCGCCCGCGACGACCTCGGCCCACGCACGCTCCCCGCGTACTGACCGGGGGCGAGCGGTCCCTCGCAGTCAGTGGTCCCCCGTAGGATGGGCGTCATGGCCAAGACCAGTACGACGACCCAGGGGCTGCGGGCGGCGATCGAGCGCAGCGGCTACTACCCGGCCCTCGTGGCCGAGGCGGTGGAGGCCGCCGTGGGCGGCGAGCCCATGCGGTCGTACCTGGTCCACCAGGAGACGACGTTCGACCAGAACGAGGTGCGGCGGCACGTGACGGTGCTCGTCCTCACCGACACCCGCTTCATCGTCAGCCACACCGACGAGCAGGCCGCCGACAGCACCTCCCCGACGCCGTACGCCACGACGTCGACGGAGTCCGTGAAGATCGGCCGCATCTCGTCGGTCGTGGTCAGCCGCGTGGTCGCCAACCCGGAGTCGTACAAGCCGGGGACACTGCCCCGCGAAGTGGTCCTCACCATCGGCTGGGGCGCCGTCTCGCGCATCGACCTGGAGCCGGCCGCCTGCGGCGACCCCAACTGCGAGGCGGACCACGGCTACACCGGAAACTCCACGGCGGACGACCTCAGCCTGCGCGTCAGCGAGGCCGGGGACGGACCGGAGACCGTGCGGGAGGCGCTCGCCTTCGCGCAGGCCCTCTCCGAGGCGACCGCGGACACGACCCGCTGATGGCGCAGCTCGACACGGCGTGGGACCAGCACCCCGAACCGCTCTCCCTCGCGTCCGCGCCGGTCCCCGAATACGGCAGCGGATCACTCGCCGACCTTCTGCCGACCCTGGCCGCCGGTCTGGGCGTACCGGACATGAGCGCCGCGATCACCGAGCTGACCCCCGCCGACCGGAACTGCGTGTTCCTGATCGACGGCCTCGGCTGGGAGCAGCTGAGGGCGCACCCCGAGGACGCTCCTTTCATGGCGTCCCTGCTCGCCACCTCCCGCGGCGGCACCGGACGTCCGCTCACCGCCGGCTACCCGGCGACCACCGCGACCTCCCTCGCCTCCGTCGGTACCGGCCTGCCGCCCGGCGCGCACGGCCTGCCCGGCTACACCGTCCGCAACCCGGACACCGGCGAGCTGATGAACCAGCTGCGCTGGCAGCCGTGGGCCCCGCCCGGCCCCTGGCAGCCGTACCCCACGGTCTTCCAGCTGGCGCACGCGGCCGGGGTGCACGCCGCGCAGGTGTCGTCCCCGACCTTCGAGAACACCCCGCTGACCAAGGTCGCACTGAGTGGAGGAACGTTCCTCGGGCGGCTGTCCGGCGAGGACCGCGTGGACCTGGCGGCCGAGCAACTGGCCGCGGGCGACCGCTCCCTGGTGTACACGTACTTCGCCGAGGTCGACGGCGCCGGCCACCGCTACGGCGTCGACTCCGACACCTGGCGCGGCCAGCTCATGTACGCCGACCGCCTGGTCCAGCGCCTGGCCGAGCAACTGCCGCCGCGCAGCGCCCTCTACGTCACCGCCGACCACGGCATGATCGACGTGCCCTTCGACGAGCAGCACCGCATCGACTTCGACGAGGACTGGGAGCTGAGCGCCGGTGTCGCCCTGCTCGGCGGCGAAGGCCGCGCCCGCCACGTCTACGCGGTGCCCGGCGCCTCGAACGACGTCCTGACCTGCTGGCGCGAGGTGCTCGGCGAGCAGTTCTGGGTGGCCTCACGCGACGAGGCCATCGCGGCGGGCTGGTTCGGCCCGCGGATCGACGAACGGGTGTACGGCAGGATCGGCGACGTGGTCGCGGCCGCCCGCGACGACGTCCTGCTCATCGCCTCCGAGCGGGAGCCGAAGGAGTCGGCGATGGTCGGCAACCACGGCTCGATGACCCCCGCCGAGCAGCTCGTCCCCCTGCTCGAAGTACGCTCCTGAGACAGCCCCACCCCAAGCCCCGCTGTCCTCCCACGCCGAAAGGTGCTCAACTCCACATGCCCGAGCTGGTGTTCTTCTGCGGAACGATGGACTGCGGGAAGTCGACGCTGGCTCTCCAGATCGAGCACAACCGCTCCGCGCGCGGCCTGCAGGGCATGATCTACTCGCGTGACGACCGCGCCGGCGAGGGCAAGCTGTCCTCGCGTCTCGGCCTGGTGACGGACGCGGTGGAGGTCGGGGACGGGCAGGACCTCTACAGCCATCTCGTCGACCACCTCTCGCAGGGCGGCCGTGCGGACTACGTCATCGCCGACGAGGCCCAGTTCCTCGCGCCGGAGCAGATCGACCAACTCGCGCGTGTGGTCGACGACCTGAGCCTCGACGTGTACGCCTTCGGCATCACGACCGACTTCCGCTCCAAGCTCTTCCCCGGCTCGCAGCGGCTGGTGGAACTGGCCGACCGGGTCGAGGTGCTGCAGGTCGAGGCCCTGTGCTGGTGCGGAGCCCGCGCCACGCACAACGCCCGCACGATAGGCGGGGTGATGGTCGTCGAAGGCGCCCAGGTGGTCGTCGGCGACGTCACCCACTCCGCGGACGAGGTCGGCTACGAGGTGCTGTGCCGGCGTCACCACCGCCGCCGGATGACGGCGGCGACGTCCCGCGCCGCGGCCCTCTCCCCGGACGTGCTGCCGGTGACGTCCGCCTGATCCGAGGCCGGTGCGCCGGGCTTCAGCTCGGGCACTGCACCAACGCGAACCGGGCCCCTTCCGGGTCCGACACCTGCGCCACCCGCCCGTGCTCGGTGTCGTGCACCGGCTTGAGGACCTGCCCGCCCAGGTGGGCCAGGTGGTCAAGGGCATCGTTTACGTCGGCCACCTGGAAGTACGTGATCCAGTGCGGCCCCCGGTCACGGGGCAGGGTGTGTCCCAGGCCGTGGATGCCGGCCACGGGTTCGCCGCCGAGGTGCAGGGACACGTAGTCGAAGTCGGCGGAGACCACCGGCTCCTCCTCGTAGCCGAAGACCAGCCGGTAGAACTTGGCGACGCTCGCCGACTCGAAGGTCAGCAGCTCGTTCCAGGCGGGTGTGCCGGAAACGCCGGAGACGGCGGTGCCGAGGTGCGCGGCGGCCTGCCAGACACCGAAGACCGCGCCGGCGGGATCGGAGCAGATCGCCATGCGGCCGGCGTCGGCGGCGTCCAGCGGGCCCACGCCGACCGTGCCACCGCGGCTGCGCACCGTCTCGGCCGTCAGATCCACGTTCTCCGAGGCGAAGTACGGCGTCCACGCGATGGGCAGATGGCGGTCCGGCGGCAGGCGTCCGATCCCGGCCACCTCGCGCCCGTCGAGCAGCGCCCGCACGTAGGGCCCGAGTTGCTGGGGGCCGGGCTGGAACTCCCAGCCGAACAGCGCTCCGTAGAACTCCTGGGTCGCGTCCGGGCCGTGCACCATCAGGCTCACCCAACAGGGCGCGCCGGGCGCGTGCCGAGCGGGTGTGTCGCTGCTCGGCCCGGCGGGCCCCCGTGCGTCGGTCATCGTCACTCTCTTCTCGGCCTCGCGGTGGCCGTGCTCTCCGCAGCCTGGTGGGGCGGCCCTGTGGGGCGTCCCGTTCCGGGAGAATGCCCGATGTGCGGGCACCTGGGGCTCACGGCGCGCTTGTCGGCGGGTGTCGCTCAGCTGTACAGCACGTGCTTGTTCCCGTACGCCGCGTAACCGCCCTGCTCCGGCCGAGCAGAGTAGCCGGACAGGGACGGCTCGGCCACCCCGTGCGCGAGGATGGGGCCATGAACGCCATCATCTCCGCATCCGACCTCGCCAGGGACCTCACCGGCGCCCGCCCGCCGGTCCTGCTCGACGTCCGCTGGCAGCTCACCGCGGCCAAGGCGGCCGGCGAGCCGCCGTTCGACGGCCGGGCCGCGTACGAGGCAGGGCACCTGCCCGGAGCCGTCTACGTCGACCTGGACCGGGAGTTGGCCTCCGCGCCGGGCGCCGACGGCCGGCACCCCCTGCCCGACCTCGCGCGCTTCGGCGCCGCGATGCGCCGGGCGGGCGTCTTCGCCGGAACTCCGGTGGTCGCCTACGACGGCGGCCAGGGGTGGGCGGCGGCCCGGGCGTGGTGGCTGCTGCGCTGGACGGGTCACCCGGATGTGCGAGTCCTCGACGGCGGGTTGCCGTCCTGGGAAGGCCCGTTGGACACCTCCGTGCCGACTCCGGAGGAGGGCGACTTCGTGCCCGAGCCGGGAGCGACGGGGCTGCTCGACGCGGATGCCGCCGCGGCGCTGGCACGGTCCGGTGTGCTGCTGGACGCGCGGGCGGGGGAGCGGTACCGCGGCGAGGTGGAGCCGATCGACCCGGTGGCCGGGCACATCCCGGGCGCGGTGTCGGCGCCCACCACGGAGAACGTGGGGGCCGACGGGCGTTTCCTTCCCGCCGGGGAACTGCGAGAGCGGTTCAAGGGGCTGGGTGTGACCGAGGGTTCGAGGGTCGGCGTGTACTGCGGTTCGGGGGTCTCCGCCGCCCACCAGGTCCTGGCCCTAGCGGCCGCCGGGATTCCGGCCGAGCTGTACGTGGGGTCATGGTCGGAGTGGTCCTCGGACCCGGACCGGCCGGTGGCCGTGGGTCCGGACCCGCAGTGATCTGACAGGAGGAGGGGGCCGCGCCTGGTTTCGGCGTGGCCCCCTCCTCCTCGGAATGACTCGTGCGAGAGTTCGCCCGGCTACTCCTGCTTCTTGCGCCGCGTGCCGAACACGATCTCGTCCCAGCTCGGTACGGCCGCCCTGCGGCCGGGGCGGACGCCGTCGGCTTCGGCCTGCCGGTCGGTGGCGCCGATGAGCCGGTCGCGGTGGCTGCCCACGCTGCGCGGCATGAGGACGTCCGCATAGGCGGAACCGGCCGAGGCCGCGGAAGCCGGAGGCTCCTCCTCCTCGACCTCGGCGACGACGACGGCCTCCTCCTCGGTCTCCGCCGGGGGGAGTTCCGGAACCACGAGGTCGCCGCGGAAGCTCGGCACCGCCTCGAGCAGGCTGGTCAGCGAGTCGCGCTCGCCGGTGGTCTCCTCGAGTGGCTCGGACGCCTGGGCGGGCAGACTCGGCCGCTCGCGTTCGGGGCGGTCCAGCGGTCTGTCGCGCGGCAGCCGGGCGATCCGGGGGACGAACGGGAAGCTGGGCTCGGGTGCCGACAGGTCGTCGGTCTCGCCGATCAGGGAGCGCGCCTCGTCGTCGACGGCCTGGACGAGCCGCCGGGGCGGGTCGTACGTCCAGCTCGCCGAGTGCGGTTCGCCGGCGACGCGGTAGACCAGCAGGACCTCCCACGTGCCGTCGTCGCGACGCCACGAGTCCCACTGGACGGTGTCCTTGTCGGCACCGCGCAGCAGCAGCCGCTCCTGCACGGCCTCGCCGAGGGGCGGGCCGGAGTTCTCGCCGGGGCGGCGGACCGGGGTCTTGCGCGCCCGCTCGGCCATGAAGGCACGCTCGGCGAGCACGGGGCCCTCGAAGCGGCGCACCCGGTCGACGGGGATGCCGGCCATCTGCGCGACCTCTTCCGCGGTCGCGCCGGCACGTATACGCGCCTGGATGTCGCGGGGGCGGAGGTGGCTCTCGACCTCGATCTCGATCTGGCCGAGGCGCGGACGGTCGCCGCGCACCGCAGCGCGCAGGCGTTCGTCGATCGGAAGCGTGTACTCCGTAGAGTCGGCAGCCTTCAGCACCAGCCGTGTGCCGTCATTCGAGACGGCCACGACACGCAGTTCGGGCATGGGGACCTCCCGGGTGGTGCCTGCCGACGTCACGTGCGTCGCTGCTTCCGCTAGTCGAGTGTGGCCTGCCCGGGTGCAGCCTGCCACAACCTTGCCGAGTTGCCCGGCGTGTCGGGCGCGGGCCCTGGATCGCCGTTATGGCACGGTTACCTATTCGCAACGCTAAGTGACGAACTCTGTCACGCTGTGCAACTAGCCCCCTCCCGGCGGTCCTCAAGGCCCTGTACACCCTGACGGGAGACCGGACCCAGGGCTCGCAACAGTACTCCATTCGGGCCACGTGCGTGGATTGGCGCGCCGCCCAACTTCTGCCACGGGGTGGGACTTGACTTCTCCTGCCCCCCACTCGCGATCTTGAACGTGGGGTACTTCACGTAATCACCAGAATCGGAACCAAGGGGTCGGGCCGGGGCGCGCGGTCGCCGCCCCGCCGCGTCGCGTGCCACGCCCTGCCCCGCCCGACTCCCAGCGTCACGGGGAGCGTGGGCACGGGAAGCGCAACCCCTTTGCGCCCCCTACGCCCCCAAAACCCTGCGCAAGTAGTCGTTCTGGAACAGCCGGTCGGGGTCGAGACGATCCCGCAGCGCCGTGAACTCGCCGAAGCGCGGATACACCCGGGAGAAGTACTCGGCGTCCCTGGTGTGGATCTTCCCCCAGTGCGGACGGCCCTCGTGGGCGGTGAAGATGCGCTCGGCGGACGTGAAGTACCGCTGGTACGGCGTGCCCCGGAACATGTGGACGGCGATGTAGGCGCTGTCCCTGCCGGAGGCGGTGGACAGCGTGATGTCGTCCGCGGGGGCGGTGCGCACCTCGACGGGGAAGCTGACCCTGAGGCCCGAGCGGTCGACCATCGCCTTCAGCTCGCGCAGCGTCTCGACGACGGCCGCGCGCGGAACGGCGTACTCCATCTCCACGAAGCGCACCCGGCGCGGCGACGTGAAGACCTTGTAGGGGATGTCCGTGTAGGTCCGCGCGGACAACGCCTTGCTGGAGATCCGGGCGATCGCGGGGATCGTGGCGGGCACCGCGCGGCCGACCCAGTTGGCCACCTGGAAGACCCCGTTGGAGAGGAACTCGTCCTCGATGAAGCTCTTGAACTGCGGCACGGGCTTCTCCGGCCCCGCGCTGCGGTTGTTGCGCTTGGTGTTGGTGCTGCCCGTGTGGGGGAACCAGTAGAACTCGAAGTGCTCGTTCTCGGCCCAGAGTTCCTCGAAGTCGGAGAGGACCCGGTCGAACGGCATGGGCTCCTCGCGGGCCGTGAGCAGGAAGACCGGCTCGACGGCGAAGGTGATCGCGGTGACCAGGCCCAGGGCGCCGAGGCCGATGCGGGCGGCGGCGAAGACCTCCGGGTTCTCCTTCTCGGAGCAGGTGAGGACCGAGCCGTCGGCGGTGACCAGTTCCAGGCCCTTGATCTGGGCGGCGATCGAGCCGGATTCGCGGCCCGTGCCGTGCGTTCCGGTGCTGGTGGCCCCGGAGACCGTCTGCTCCATGATGTCGCCCATGTTCGTGAGCGACAGGCCCTCGCGCGCGAGAGCCACATTGAGCCTCTTGAGCGGGGTGCCGGCCTCCACCGTGACCGTCATGTTCTCACGGTCGATGTGGCGGATCCCGGTCAGCAGCTGAGGACGGATCAGCACACCGTCCGTCGCGGCTATGGAGGTGAAGGAGTGCCCGGCGCCGACCGCCTTCACCTTGAGGCCGTCCTCGGCGGCCCGCCGCACCGCGGCGGCCAGTTCGTCGACGGAAGCGGGGGTGACCTCTCGCGCGGGACGAGCCGAGACGTTGCCGCCCCAGTTACGCCACGTGCCGTTCTTTCCGTTCGCTGTGCTGCTCAACGGAGCCTCCCCGACCCGCTGCCGGTCGCTTGAGCCGGCGGAACCCGAGGAAACCCACCGCGACCGCGACGGCCCCGGCCACGGCCGGAACCCCGTACCCCGCACGCGCCCCGGCCGCGTCGATCACCCAGCCGGCCGCGGAGGAGCCGAGTGCGACCCCCACCGCGAGCCCGGTGCTCACCCAGGTCATGCCCTCGGTGAGCTGCGCGCGTGGTACGTGCTCTTCGATGAGGGACATCGTCGTGATCATCGTCGGAGCGATGGACAGACCCGCAACGAACAGCGCCACGGCCAGAAACGGCAAGTTTCCGACCAGTAGGAGGGGGATCATACTCACGGCCATGGCACACACGCCCAGCAGCCACCGACGTTCCGGCGCCCCGGCGAAGCGCAGCAGCCCGTAGATCATCCCCGCGACACAGGAACCGCCCGCGTACAGGGCGAGGACGACGCTCGCCGCGGCCTTGCGGCCCTCCTCGTCGGCGAAGGCCACGGTGACCACGTCGACCGCCCCGAAGATGGCGCCGGTGGCGACGAAGGTGGCGACCAGGACCTGAAGCCCCGGCGCGCGCATCGCGCTGCCGCCGCCCTTGTGCTCCCGCGGGTGCGGCTCGGGCTCGGTGGCGCGCTGCGCGGTCAGCCAGAACACCCCGGCGGCCAGGAAGCAGGCGGCGAGCAGCGGGCCGGCCTCCGGGAACCAGGCCGTGGACAGACCGATGGAGATGATCGGCCCGAAGACGAAGCACACCTCGTCCACCACGGACTCGAAGGAGTACGCGGTGTGCAGCTGCGGGGTGCCGCGGTACAGCGCCGCCCAGCGGGCCCGGATCATCGCGCCGACGCTCGGCACGCAGCCGATGCCCACGCAGGCCACGAACAGCACCCAGTCCGGCCACCCGTAGTGCGCGGCGAACAGCAGGAGGGCCGCCGCCGTGAGCGAGATCAGCGTGGCCGGGCGCAGCACCCGCCGCTGCCCGTACTGGTCCACCAGGCGGGAGACCTGCGGCCCGGCCACCGCGGCGGCCAGCGCGATGGTCGCCGAGAGGGCACCGGCCAGCCCGTACCGCCCGGTGAGCTGCGAGATCATCGTGACCACGCCGATGCCCATCATCGACAGCGGCATCCGGCCGAGGAAGCCCGCGGCGGAGAAACCCTTGGAGCCTGGGGCTGCGAAGAGGGCGCGGTAGGGGCTGGGCAACGGGGTCTCCGAGAGGCTCAGTAAGCTGCGAACGCAGTCGACACAGCTTACGGCCCGGAACGCCTCCGATGCACCCGTCCGGCCCGGCATCACAGCGCCCCGGCGCTCCCTTCCGCCCCGGCACAGCGGGGCCTCGGCGCTCTCGTCCGGCCGGGCACCACTTCGCCCGGCGCCCGCGGCCGACCCTGCTAGCGCATCGCCCCCGTGCCTGGCGGCCGCGCCGGTGTCACCCCCGCCGTTTCCCGGCTGTCGGTGCAGAGTGGCAGGATCGACTCATGCCAGACGCGCGCGATGTCAGCCCCTACGACGCCCTGCTCCTGCTCTCGTTCGGCGGCCCGGAAGGCCCGGACGACGTGGTTCCGTTCCTGGAGAACGTGACGCGTGGGCGCGGCATCCCCAAGGAACGCCTCAAGGAAGTCGGGCAGCACTACTTCCTGTTCGGCGGGGTCAGTCCGATCAACGACCAGAACCGCGCCCTGCTGGACGCCCTGCGCAAGGACTTCGCCGACCACGGCCTGGACCTGCCGGTCTACTGGGGGAACCGCAACTGGGCGCCGTACCTGACGGACACCCTGCGCGACATGGTCCGCGACGGCCGCCGCCGCGTCCTGGTCCTCGCCACCAGCGCCTACGCCTCCTACTCGGGCTGCCGCCAGTACCGCGAGAACCTCGCCGACGCGCTCGCGACCCTGGAGGCGGAGGGCCTGGAGCCGCCGAGGGTCGACAAGCTGCGGCACTACTTCAACCACCCGGGGTTCCTGGAGCCCATGATCGACGGCGTGCTCCAGTCCCTCGCCGAGCTTCCCGAGGACGTCCGGGACGGGGCGCACCTCGCCTTCTCGACACACTCGATCCCGACGGCCTCCGCCGACACCTCCGGCCCCGTCGAGGAGCACGGCGACGGCGGGGCGTACGTGAAGCAGCACCTGGACGTGGCGCAGCAGATCGCCGACGCCGTCCGGGAGCGCACCGGCGTCGACCACCCCTGGCAGCTCGTCTACCAGTCCCGCTCCGGCGCCCCACACATCCCGTGGCTGGAGCCCGACATCTGCGACCACCTCGACGAGCGGCACGCGGCCGGCGTCCCGGCCGTCGTCATCGCCCCCATCGGCTTCGTCTCCGACCACATGGAGGTCCTCTACGACCTCGACACGGAGGCCAGGGCCAGGGCCGAGGAGCTCGGTCTGCCGATGCGGCGCTCGGCCACCGTCGGTGCCGATCCCAGGTTCGCCGCCGCCGTCCGCGAGCTCGTCGTGGAGCGTGCCGCCGTCGAACGCGGGCAGGACGTCGCACCGTGCGCCCTGGGGGCTCTCGGGGCGAGCCACAACCTCTGCCCGGTCGGCTGCTGCCCGGCCCGCGCCCCCCGGCCCGCCGCCGCGGGCGCCGACAGCACCTACGCCTGAGGAGCCTTGTGACCGACCCCCTGCACACGGACCTGCTCGACCTCGCCCAGGAGGCCGCCCGCCGCGCCGGCGCTCTGCTGCGGGACGGGCGCCCGGCCGACCTCGCGGTCGCCGCGACCAAGTCCAGCCCCATCGACGTCGTCACCGAGATGGACATCGCGGCGGAGAAGCTGATCACAGGTCTGATCGCCGAGCACCGCCCGGACGACGGCATCCTCGGCGAGGAGGGCGCCGCCACGGAGGGCACGAGCGGCGTCCGCTGGGTGATCGACCCGCTCGACGGCACGGTGAACTACCTGTACGGGCTGCCCACCTGGGCCGTCTCCATCGCCGCCGAGCAGAACGGCGAGACCGTCGTCGGAGTCGTCACGGCCCCGATGCGCGGGGAGTCGTTCCACGCGGTGCGCGGCCGCGGCGCCTGGGCGACCGGCGCCTGGGACGGTGAGCGCAGGCTGGCCTGCCGCCCCGCGGCGCCCCTGGAGCAGGCGCTGGTGTCGACGGGCTTCAACTACGTCGCCGACGTCCGCGCCCACCAGGCCGATGTGGCCCAGCGGCTGATCCCGCTGCTGCGGGACATCCGGCGCGGCGGCTCGGCCGCGGTCGACCTGTGCGACGTGGCCGCGGGACGCCTCGACGGCTACTACGAGCGCGGTCTGCACCCCTGGGACCTCGCGGCGGGGGACCTGATCGCCCGGGAGGCGGGCGCGCTGACCGGTGGACGCCCCGGAGAGCGCCCGTCGGGCGATCTGACGGTGGCGGGCACCCCCGGCGTGTTCGAACCCCTCCAGCGGCTCCTGGAGGAGTTCGGGGCCTGGCACGACTGAGGAGGCGGGGCCCTGCGGACAGGGGCCGACGACGCGGTGAACACCGGGTGAACGCGCCTGCGTGACAACGCGACGGGCCCCGGCGCTGGATTCGCCGGGGCCCGCTCTTGCCGCGTGATCAGACGCTCGTCGCGCCGACCTGCACACCGTGCTCCGCGGCGAGTCGGCGCAGGTCGTCGAGCTCGCCCTGCTCCACGTCGACGAGGAACTCGTCGCCCTCGTCGCGAGCCCGGGACAGATCGGACTCGGTCGCCCTTATGCGCTGCAGAAGTCCTGCGGTGAAAGCGTCCATGCTGCGCCCCCTCGTCCTGGGTCGTGGGTCGATGGCACGGGGGTGTGCCGTTCGGAAGGGACGATCACGCCGCATGTGGATGCCCAGCGCCGCTCGGCCGGGCGGCGACGGTGCCGGACACCCACGCCCGCCCTGCGGAAAGCGGATTGATGCGCACCGCATGGTGGTGCGGCGCCAGCAGAGCGTGATCGTGGGATGTAAAGCCGTCCTCCCCAAGCTCCCTTCCGTGGAAACCTAACCGGGGGAGAAAATCTGGTATTCCCTCCCGGAGCCAGGGGCCCTCACCCGCCTTACCTCCGACTTATGGCCGAAAAGGGCAGGATGGAGGGCAACACACCAAGCACTGTCGAAGACCCCTGCCCACGTGTGCCCGGTGAAGGGCTACGCGGGTGGACATGAGGAAGGACCAGCAACGTGCGCGTACTCGTCGTCGAGGACGAGCAGCTGCTCGCCGATGCGGTGGCCACCGGACTGCGCCGGGAGGCCATGGCCGTCGACGTCGTGTACGACGGTGCGGCCGCCCTGGAGCGCATCGGCGTCAACGACTACGACGTGGTCGTCCTCGACCGCGACCTCCCGGTTGTGCACGGTGACGACGTCTGCCGCAAGATCGTCGAACTGGGCATGCCCACGCGCGTGCTGATGCTGACGGCCTCCGGCGACGTCAGCGACCGGGTCGAGGGACTGGAGATCGGCGCCGACGACTACCTGCCCAAGCCGTTCGCCTTCAGTGAGCTCATTGCGCGGGTGCGCGCCCTCGGCCGGCGCACCAGCGTCCCCCTGCCGCCCGTCCTGGAGCGTGCCGGGATCAAGCTCGACCCCAACCGGCGCGAGGTGTTCCGCGACGGCCAGGAGGTCCAGCTCGCTCCCAAGGAGTTCGCGGTCCTGGAAGTGCTGATGCGCAGCGAGGGCGCCGTCGTCTCCGCCGAGCAGCTCCTGGAGAAGGCCTGGGACGAGAACACGGACCCGTTCACGAACGTCGTGCGCGTGACCGTCATGACGCTGCGCCGCAAGCTGGGCGAGCCCCCCGTCATCGTCACCGTCCCCGGCTCCGGCTACCGGATCTGATACCCCGTGGCAACCACTCCCGCACCCCCGCAGGCACCCCCCAAGCCCACCTGGGACCCCCGGCGGCCCGTGCCGCCTTTCCCGTGGCTGCGCCCGACCATCCGCATAAGGCTCACGCTGCTCTACGGCGGCATGTTCCTGATCGCCGGCATCCTGCTGTTGTCGATCATCTACCTGCTGGCCGCGCAGGCGCTGCACGTGGGCAGCGACCTGCCCTTCAAGATCGTCGAGGGCAAGGTCACCAGCGACATCTGCAACCTGCCCGACCAGGCCTCGCCGAGCGAGTTCAACAACGCCATGAACGCCTGTGTCAACGAGCAGCGGCGGCACGCCCTGGACGACCTGCTCAGCCGCTCCCTCCTGGCCCTGCTCGGCCTGGCCGTCATCGCCTTCGCCTTCGGTTACGCGATGGCCGGCCGCGTCCTGTCGCCGCTGGGCCGGATCACCCGTACCGCCCGGGCGGTGGCGGGCTCGGATCTGTCCCGCCGGATCGAGCTGGACGGCCCGGACGATGAGCTCAAGGAGCTGGCGGACACCTTCGACGACATGCTGGAGCGGCTGCAGCGCGCCTTCACGGCCCAGCAGCGCTTCGTCGGCAACGCCTCGCACGAACTGCGGACGCCGCTGGCGATCAACCGCACGCTCCTGGAGGTGCACCTGTCCGACCCGAACGCGCCGATGGAGCTCCAGCAGCTCGGCAAGACGCTGCTGGCCACCAACGAGCGCAGTGAGCAGCTCGTCGAGGGGCTGCTGCTGCTCGCCCGCAGCGACAACCAGGTCGTCGAGCGGGGGCCCGTGGACCTCGCCGAGGTCGCCTCGCAGGCCATCGACCAGGTGAACGGCGAGGCCGAGAGCAAGGGCGTCGTGATCCGGGGCGAGCGGAAGCCCGCGGTCGTGCAGGGCAACGGCGTGCTGCTGGAGCGCATCGCGCTCAACCTCGTGCAGAACGCCGTGCGCTACAACGTGGCGGAGGGCGGCTGGGTCGAGGTCACCACCGATGTGCAGCACGGCCAGGCGGTCCTGGTCGTCTCCAACACGGGCCCGGTGGTGCCGGCGTACGAGATCGACAACCTCTTCGAGCCGTTCCGGCGGCTGCGCACGGAGCGGACGGGCAGCGACAAGGGCGTGGGACTCGGGCTGTCCATCGTCCGGTCCGTGGCCCGGGCGCACGGCGGGCACATCTATGCCCAGCCGCGTGAAGGGGGTGGACTCGTCATGCGCGTCACGCTGCCCATCTGAGATCATGTCGCCGATCAACTCGGCGGCACTCGGGGATGTTCGCTTTGCGCGGAATTTCTGAGCCTTCACCGCGCGTGCACCGTGTGTGATCGATCACAGGGACGCCTTTCCGGCCATCTACTCTCCGTGATCATGCACGCTGTCGTAAAGCCGGGAAAATCCCGGTTTTCGGGGGTCTTGATCACGGGAAGTACACGGTGAGACGCCTTTGGCGTGCAGCATTCGGACCGTGTACGGTCCCCATCGCCATCCAAGCCGATCACTCGTCAGGAGTCCGGTTGGGTGTCGATTGAGTAACAGACCTTGATGTGAGGCAAAATCTCCGCCTCAGGTCGGGCACAAGTCCGGCCTCTCACGCGTTACGTGCGCTGGAGACACCGCAGACACCCAGAGGGGGAGAGCGACCATGGCAACCGATTACGACACTCCACGCAAGACCGACGACGACGTCGACTCGGACAGCCTCGAAGAGCTGAAGGCCCGGAGGAACGACAAGTCGGCCTCCGCCGTGGACGTCGACGAGTTCGAGGCCGCCGAAGGCCTCGAGCTGCCCGGAGCCGACCTCTCGAACGAGGAGCTGGCCGTCCGGGTGCTCCCGAAGCAGCAGGACGAGTTCACCTGCATGAGCTGCTTCCTGGTGCACCACCGCAGCCAGCTGGCCCGGGAGAAGAACGGTCAGCCGATCTGCCGCGACTGCGACTGAGGGCGGGTCGGCCGTGACTGGCTCGACCCCTCCCTGGAAGCGCCGCTTCTCCAAGCGAAAAGCGGACGAAGGGCCGATCCACGGCCCTCGGCACGGCGTGCGTGACGACGAGCGAGGCCCAACCGGTCCGGAGACGGCCTCGCTCGAACCGGCAGCGGACCGGGGTGACCTCCCGGCATCCGTGGACGTCCCCGCACCCGTCGCGAGACGGCGGGCGGGGACGATCCGCGAGCGGGCCAGAGAAGGCGCCCGCAAGGGCGGCGACCGGGCCCGGGCCGGAATCGCCTACCTCGCCGACCGGATCATCGAACTGGCACCGCGCGTGCCCGTACGGGACCTGGCGACACTGCGCAGGCAGTTCCCGGGCCTCGGCCCGGAAGAACTGGCGGACAAGCTCGTGGCGGGCGCGGCGAAGGCGACGGCGACGGTCGGAGCCGGTGTCGGCGCGGCCGCGATGCTCCCCGTGCCCCCGGCGATGCCGACGGAACTGGCCGCGGAGGTCACCGGCGTCGCGGCGATCGAGCTGAAGCTCATCGCCGAACTCCACGAGGTCTACGGCGTACGGCCGCCGGGCAATCTCAAGCAGCGCAGCACCGCGTACCTCGACTCCTGGTCGGGGGAGCGCGGCATCGACGCGTCCAAACCGTCGACCGTCAGCACGGCGCTGAACAGCCGCATGAAACGCGAACTGCGGCAGCGGATCATGAAGCGCATGGTCCGCAACATGCCGAACCTGATGCCGTTCCTGGTGGGAGCCGCCGTAGGGGCGGTCATGAACCGCGGCGAGACGAGAAAGCTCGCCGGCCGGATCCGGGGGGACCTGCGCAAGATCCAGGTGCCCTGGGAGGCCCTGGAGGCGCTCCCCGCCCTGGAACGCCCGGTGGACGCCCTGGAGATGGGCGAGATCACGCACGATCCCCTGGGCCGCCACGCGGACCACCGGCACGACGGCAAGCACGGCGACGGGCGCTGAGGCCCGGCCCGTCCGTCATCGACGCGGTGGCCGGGTGACGTCTCGCCCAGGTGTGCTACTCGGGCTTCCCGGTGCGCAACGCCTCCGCCAGGCGCTCCGGCTCGCGCGTGGACAGGTACAGGTACGGAGTCGGATCCTGCGGGTCCGTGACCTCCACGCGCAGAGCCGTGGGGATGTACGCGCGCAGCAGGAGGAAGGCGCGCGGGTCGGCCTTGTAGGTGCGCCAGGCGCGGGCCTCCTCCGCGTCCAGCACCTCCGCCTCGCCCAGGGCCGCCAGCGGGATCTTCGCCTCGCCCGCGATCAGCGAGTCGCCGACCACGCGGATGCGCACCGAGCCGTACGAACTCGCGGCGACGGCCGCGACCGCGGTGCCCCCGGCCAGGCCGCCGAGCATCGGCAGGGTGCCGAACGGGAGCAGGATCAGGGCCATCGAGACGCCCACGAGGAACGAGATCAGCCACCAGGTCCGCGGAGCGGTCAGGCGTTCTTCGTACGGAGCGGCGGAGAGCTGCATGAGGCCTAGCTTGACACGGTGTCCGGAAAGGGCCGACGCGCGGGTAAGGTCTCCGGCTGTGAGTGGTACTTCCCCAGCTCTTCGCCCCCCGGCCGACGCCGCGCGACCGGTGCGGCACCCGGACGCGCCCGCGCCCGGTGAGCTCCTCGGCGCGCACTACGGCGAGTGTTTCGGCTGCGGAGGCGACCAGCCGCACGGGCTGCACCTGGAGGCGCGGGCCGGCGAGGGCGTGTCGCTCACCGCCGAGTTCACCGTCCAGCCCGCCCATCAGGGTGCCCCGGGCCTCGCGCACGGCGGTGTGCTCGCCTCCGCGCTGGACGAGACCCTCGGTTCGCTGAACTGGCTGCTGCGCACGATCGCGGTGACCGGACGGCTGGAGACCGACTTCGTGCGTCCCGTGCCCGTCGGCACCACGCTGCACCTGGAGGCGGAGGTGACGGCCGTCGCGGGGCGGAAGATCTACTCCACCGCGACCGGCCGCGTCGGCGGTCCCGACGGCCCCGTCGCCGTGCGCGCCGACGCCCTCTTCATCGAGGTGAAGGTCGACCACTTCGTCGACCACGGCCGCCAGGAGGAGATCCAGGCGGCCATGAACGACCCGGACCAGGTCCGGCGTGTCCGGGCCTTCGAGGTGAACCCGTGAGCGCAGAACACCCTGTGAACCCCGGCGTACGGCCGCCGCTGGACGTACTGATCCGTCGCCTGGATCCGGAGGTGCCGCTTCCGTCGTACGCGCAGCCCGGGGACGCCGGGGCCGATCTGCGCACCACCGAGGCGTGCCGACTGGAGCCGGGCGAGCGGGCCGTACTGCCCACGGGAGTGTCTGTGGCGCTGCCGGAGGGGTACGCAGCCTTCGTGCACCCGCGATCCGGTCTGGCCGCTCGCTGCGGCGTCGCCCTGGTGAATGCCCCGGGGACGGTTGATGCCGGGTACCGTGGGGAGATCAAGGTGATCGTGGTGAATCTCGACCCGCGCGAGGCCGTGCGGTTCGAGCGCTTCGACCGGATTGCCCAACTGGTGGTCCAGCAGGTCGAGAGGGTCCGCTTCCGGGAGGTGGCGGAACTTCCCGGCTCCGCGCGGGCCGAAGGGGGCTTCGGGTCCACCGGAGGCCATGCCGCGGTGGACGGGACGAGCGGCACAAGCGGTCGGGCCGCCATGGGCGGTCAGGCGGGTGGGAATCGATACGCTTCGGTCGTATCCGACCGGGAAGGACAGTGACGTGTTCGGACGTCGCAAGAAGAGGGATGCCGCCGAGGACGCGGCCGGCGAGGCCGAGCAGGTCGTCGACGGTGTCGACACCGAGGCGGACGAAGAGCGCGAGCGCCTGAGGCTGGAGCCCGCGCCGCGCCCCGACGGCCCGTGGGACAGCTCCGAGGTCCGTGACCCGGGCGAAGGCCGGGTCGACCTGGGCGGTCTGTTCGTGCCGGGCGTCGACGGCATGGAGCTCAGGGTCGAGGTCGCGGGCGACGCGATCGTGGCGGCCACGGTCGTGCTGCGCGACAGCGCCATCCAGCTCCAGGGCTTCGCCGCGCCCAAGCGCGAGGGTATCTGGGGCGAGGTGCGCGAGGAGATCGGCACCGGCATCACCCAGCAGGGCGGCATCGTCGACGAGGTCGAGGGTCCGCTGGGCTGGGAGCTGCGCGCCCAGGTGCCCGTACAGCTGCCGGACGGCACCGGCGGTTTCCAGGTCGTGCGGTTCGTCGGCGTGGACGGCCCCCGCTGGTTCCTGCGCGGGGTCATCTCGGGCCAGGGCGCCGTGCAGCCGCAGGCCGCCGGGCTGCTGGAGCAGATCTTCCGGGACACGGTCGTGGTCCGCGGCGAGGGCCCCATGGCGCCCCGCGATCCGATCGTCCTGAAGCTGCCGAACGACGCCCAGATGGTCCCCGAGGGCGTCCAGCAGGAGGAGGGCTCCCGTTTCGCGGGCGGAATGGGCCAGCTCCAGCGCGGACCGGAGATCACCGAGGTCCGCTGAGCCCACAGGGACAGCAGGGCCGTACCCCGCCGGGTACGGCCCTTTCTCATGCGCGGAACCCTGATGGCGCGCATGGGCAAGGCGGCTGCCCCCTTGACCGACCGGGCGCCGGGGCCCCAGCCGGTCCACGGGTGGACCGGCAGCGTCAGGGTTCCGTCAAGGTGTGCCCCGGGCCCCTGCCCGGCACGCACGAAGCGCTGGCCGGTCGTAGAGTCGACGCTGCGCGGTCGGCACGGCACCGGAAGACAGTGGGGCGATGGGACGCGGCGAGCTTCGGATCCACCTCGGCGCGGCGCCGGGCGTCGGCAAGACGTACGCGATGCTGTCCGAGGCCCATCGCCGCGTCGGGCGGGGCACCGACTGCGTGGTGGCCTTCGTCGAGCACCACGGCCGGCCCCGCACCGCGGTGATGCTGCACGGTCTGGAGCAGGTACCGCGCAAGGAGCTGGCGTACCGCGGCGGCCTCTTCCCCGAGATGGACCTCGACGCCGTCCTCGCCCGCCGCCCCCAGGTCGCCCTGGTGGACGAACTCGCCCACACCAACGTCCCCGGTTCCCGCAACGCGAAGCGCTGGCAGGACGTGGAGGAACTGCTCGCCGCCGGGATCGACGTGGTCTCGACGGTCAACATCCAGCACCTGGAGTCCCTCGGCGACGTCGTCGAGTCGATCACCGGGGTGCGGCAGCGGGAGACCGTGCCGGACGAGGTGGTGCGCCGGGCCGATCAGGTCGAGCTGGTCGACATGACGCCCGAGGCGCTGCGGCGGCGGATGGCGCACGGCAACGTCTACCAGCCCGACAAGGTCGACGCCGCCCTGTCGAACTACTTCCGTCCCGGCAACCTGACGGCCCTGCGCGAGCTGGCGCTGCTGTGGGTGGCCGACCGGGTCGACGCCTCCCTCACCGAGTACCGCAGCGAGCACGGCGTGTCGAGGATCTGGGGCTCGCGCGAGCGGATCGTGGTCGGTCTGACCGGCGGTCCCGAGGGCCGCACGCTCATCCGCCGGGCCGCACGGCTGGCCGAGAAGGGCGCCGGCGGTGAGGTGCTGGCCGTCTACATAGCGCGCAGCGACGCGCTGACCTCTGCCTCGCCGAAGGAGCTGGCGCAGCAGCGCACCCTGGTCGAAGACCTTGGGGGAACGTTTCACCATGTCGTCGGGGACGACATACCGGCCGCGCTGCTGGCCTTCGCCCGGGGCGTGAACGCCACCCAGATCGTCCTGGGCTCCTCGCGCCGCAAGACCTGGCAGTACGTCTTCGGACCCGGCGTCGGTGCGACCGTCGCCCGGGAGTCGGGCCCCGACCTCGACGTGCACATCGTCACCCACGGCGAGGTCGCCAAGGGCCGCGGACTGCCGGTGGCCCGGGGCGCGCGACTCGGGCGCTCCCGGCGGGTCTGGGGCTGGATCGCCGGTGTCGCCGGCCCGCTTCTCCTCACGGCGCTGCTCAGCGCCGTCGACCTCGGCCTCGCCAACGACATGCTGCTGTTCCTGGCGCTGACGGTGGCGGCCGCCCTGCTCGGCGGGCTGCTGCCCGCCCTGGCGTCGGCGGCGGTGGGCTCCCTGCTGCTGAACTACTTCTACGCACCGCCCCTGCACCGGTGGACCATCGCCGACCCGAAGAACATCGTCGCCCTCGTGGTCTTCGTGGCGGTCGGTGTGGCGGTGGCCTCCGTGGTCGATCTCGCCGCCCGTCGCACCCACCAGGCGGCCCGGCTGCGGACAGAGTCCGAGATCCTTTCCTTCCTCGCCGGCAACGTGCTGCGCGGCGAGACGGGCCTTGAGGACCTGCTGGAACGCGTCCGGGAGACCTTCGGCATGGAGTCGGCGGCCCTGCTGGAACGGGCTAGCGACGTCGAGCCGTGGACCTGCGCGGGACGCGTCGGGCGGGGGCGCCGCGTCGAGCGGCCCGACCAGGCGGACGTGGACATACCCGTCGGGGACCGCATGGCGCTGGCGCTGACCGGCCGCGTGCTGCCCGCCGAGGACCGCAGGGTGCTGGCCGCCTTCGCCGCCCAGGCCGCTGTCGTCCTGGACCGCCGCCGGCTGCAGGAGGAGGCCGACCGGGCCCGCACGCTGGCCGAGGGCAACCGCATCCGCACGGCCCTGCTGGCGGCCGTCAGCCACGACCTCCGTACCCCCCTCGCCGGGATCAAGGCGGCCGTGACCTCCCTGCGCTCCGAGGACGTCGAATGGTCCGAGGAGGACCGGGCCGAGCTGCTGGAGGGCATCGAGGAGGGCACCGACCGCCTCGACCACCTCGTCGGCAACCTCCTCGACATGTCCCGCCTCCAGACCGGCACCGTCACCCCGCTGATCCGCGAGATCGACCTGGACGAGGTCGTGCCGATGGCGCTCGGGGGCGTGCCCGAGGGCAGCGCCGACCTAGACGTCCCAGAGACCCTGCCCATGGTCGCCGTCGACCCCGGACTCCTGGAGCGGGCGGTGGCCAACCTCGTGGAGAACGCCGTCAAGTACGCTCCGCTCGGTACGCCCGTGCTGGTCGCCGCCAGCGCGCTGGCCGACCGGGTCGAGGTGCGGGTGGTCGACCGGGGACCCGGCGTCCCCGACGCAGCCAAGGACCGCATCTTCGAGCCCTTCCAGCGCCACGGCGACGCCCCGCGCGGTGCCGGGGTGGGTCTGGGGCTCGCGGTGGCGCGCGGCTTCGCCGAGGCCATGGGCGGCACCCTGAACGCCGAGGACACCCCCGGCGGCGGGCTCACCATGGTCCTCTCCCTCCGCGCGGCGGGAGGCCGCCCCGCACCGCACCCCACCGCAGAACCGGAAAGGCAGGCCTCATGACCCGCGTCCTGGTGGTCGACGACGAGCCGCAGATCGTGCGCGCCCTCGTGATCAACCTCAAGGCACGCGGCTACGAGGTCGACGCGGCCCACGACGGCGCCACCGCCCTCCGGCTCGCCGCCGCCCGCCACCCCGACGTGGTCGTCCTGGACCTGGGCCTGCCCGACATGGACGGCGTCGAGGTGATCGGGGGCCTGCGCGGCTGGACCAGGGTGCCGATCCTGGTGCTGTCCGCCCGGCACTCCTCCGACGAGAAGGTCGAGGCGCTGGACGCGGGTGCCGACGACTACGTCACCAAGCCGTTCGGCATGGACGAGCTGCTGGCCCGGCTGCGGGCCGCCGTGCGCAGGGCCGAGCCCGCGGCCGGGGAGGGCGACGTGATCGTCGACACGGGCGAGTTCACCGTCGACCTGGCCGCGAAGAAGGTCGACCGCGCCGGCAAGGACGTACGGCTGACGCCCACGGAGTGGCACCTGCTGGAGGTCCTCGTGCGCAACAGCGGCCGCCTCGTCGGGCGCAAGCAGCTGCTCCAGCAGGTGTGGGGGCCCGCGTACGGGAGGGAGACGAACTATCTGCGCGTGTACATGGCGCAGTTGCGGCGGAAGCTGGAAGCAGATCCCTCCCACCCGAAGCACCTCATCACGGAGCCGGGGATGGGGTATCGCTTCGAGAAGTGAGGGGTGCCGCTTGGGGAAACGGGCTCCTCGCCCTTCGTCAGTACGCCCCGGTACGCTTCAGATATGAGTGCTGTTCCTCGTTCCGAAAAGCCGGTGGGCCGGTTCCGGCGCATGCTCGACCGGCTCTCCTCGTCGCAGGAGGACCTGGAGTCCGAGGAACTGCGGGAGGACACCGAGACGGCCGGCTGCACCCGGATCGGAGACTGTCACGACCGGCAGGTGGTGACGGTTACTGGTACCTTGCGCACGGTCACCCTTCGGCCGCGCGCCGGAGTCCCCGCCCTGGAGGCCGAGCTGTTCGACGGCTCCGCCGCGCTGGACGTGGTGTGGCTCGGCAGGCGCTCCATCGTGGGGATAGAGCCCGGGCGCAAGCTGATCGCGTCGGGCCGGATCTCGATGAGCCGGGGCCGCCGGGTGCTGTTCAATCCCAAGTACGAACTGAGACCCCTCGGACGGGAGTAGCCGGTGACGTCGCTCGACAAGCCGACCGAAGAGACATCTGCGGACGACGCCCGGGCGGTGACCGAGGCCGCCCTGTTCGAGGCGTTCGGCGGCGTGCGGGGCATGGTGGAGACGGTGGTTCCCGGCCTCCTCTTCGTCACCATCTTCACGATCAACAAGGACCTCCACCTGTCGGCGATCGCGGCGCTGGCCGTGTCGCTGGTGCTGGTCGCGGTCCGGCTGGTGATGAAGGACACCGTCAAGCACGCGTTCAGCGGGGTCTTCGGCGTGGCCTTCGGCGTGGTCTTCGCGATGATGACCGGCAACGCCAAGGACTTCTACCTGCCCGGCATGCTCTACACGCTGGGACTGGGTCTCGCCTACATCATCACCACTCTGTGCGGCGTGCCGCTGATCGGGCTGATCCTCGGCCCGGTCTTCAAGGAGAACCTCTCCTGGCGCACCCGGAACCCGGGCCGCAAGAAGGCGTATGCGAAGGCCAGCTACGCGTGGGGCACGATCCTGCTCGCCAAGTGCGCGATCCTCTTCCCGCTGTACTGGTGGGCCGACACCACGCAGCTGGGCTGGGTCCTGGTCGCTCTGAAGATCCCGCCCTTCCTGCTCGCGGTGTACCTGACGTGGGTGTTCCTCGCGAAGGCGCCCGCGCCGATCGACGTGTTCGCGGAGATGGAGGCGGAGGAGAAGGCGGCCGAGGAGCGGGAGCGGCAGGCCGCCGCCCGGTCCGCCGAGCAGTGATCCGCCCGGCCTGAACCGGACGGAAGGGGGCGTCCCGAGCTTTCAGGACGCCCCCTTCCTCATGCTTGGAAGACGCTCAGCCCGCCGCGTTCCGCCGTACCGACAGCAGGTCCTCCAGCTGTTCCTCGCGGGCCTGGGCGGCCACGAAGAGGAGCTCGTCGCCCGCCTCCAGGGAGTCCTCCCGGGAAGGGGTCAGCACGCGGTTGCCGCGGATGATCGTCACCAGGGACGTGTCCTGCGGCCAGTCGACGTCACCGACCTGCGTGCCGGCCAGGGCCGACTCCTCCGGCAGGGTCAGCTCGACCAGGTTGGCGTCGCCGTGGCTGAAGCGGAGCAGGCGGACCAGGTCGCCCACGCTCACCGCCTCCTCGACCAGGGCCGACATCAGACGCGGGGTGGAGACGGCCACGTCCACGCCCCAGGACTCGTTGAACAGCCACTCGTTCTTGGGGTTGTTCACGCGGGCGACGACGCGCGGGACGCCGTACTCCGTCTTGGCGAGGAGCGAGACCACCAGGTTCACCTTGTCGTCGCCGGTCGCGGCGATGACGACGTTGCAGCGCTGCAGCGCCGCCTCGTCCAGGGACGTGATCTCGCAGGCGTCGGCGAGCAGCCATTCGGCCTGCGGGACGCGTTCGACCGAGATGGCGGTCGGCGCCTTGTCGATCAGCAGGACCTCGTGGCCGTTCTCCAGCAGTTCGCCCGCGATCGAGCGGCCGACCGCGCCGGCTCCGGCAATGGCGACCCTCATCAGTGACCGCCCTCCTCTTCGGGACCGTTGGCGAACACTGCCTCGACCTTGTCGACCTCGTCGGTGCGCATCATCACGTGCACCAGGTCGCCCTCCTGCAGCACCGTCTGCGAGGTGGGCAGGACCGCCTCACCGAGCCGGGTCAGGAACGCGACGCGCACGCCGGTCTCCTCCTGGATCCGGCTGATCTTGTGGCCGACCCAGGCGGTGGAGGTGTGCACCTCGGCGAGCTGGACGCCGCCGGTGGGGTCGCGCCACAGCGGCTCGGCGCCGGAGGGGAGCAGACGGCGCAGCATCTGGTCGGCCGTCCATCGGACGGTCGCGACGGTGGGGATGCCCAGGCGCTGGTAGACCTCCGCGCGGCGGGGGTCGTAGATGCGGGCGGCGACGTTCTCGATGCCGAACATCTCGCGGGCCACGCGGGCGGCGATGATGTTGGAGTTGTCACCGCTGGAGACGGCGGCGAAGGCGCCGGCCTCCTCGATGCCCGCCTCGCGCAGGGTGTCCTGGTCGAAGCCGACACCGGTGACCCGGCGGCCGCCGAACGAGGAGCCCAGCCGGCGGAAGGCCGTGGGGTCCTGGTCGACCACGGCGACCGTGTGCCCCTGTTGCTCCAGGTTCTGGGCCAGTGCGGAACCCACCCTTCCGCAACCCATGATCACAATATGCATCGCGTCACACCGCGCTTCCTGCAGGCCCTCTGGGCTTCATGAATGTCGTGCTCATGTCTCTCTCTCGGCTCGCCAGGCATCACGTCGCGGCCTGCGTGCGGGCCGCCGGGCAACATCATGCCGGTGGAATCACGCCATGATGCCCTCCGGGGGCACTGCCGCGTTCGGCCGCCCGACTCCAACGTATCCGCAAAGCCGAGGGCGTTGCCGGGGCCTTGCGAGGCCCCGGGGCCGAGGGAAACCCGCCATGAGTCACGAGAGCCGGACCTGAGGAGCCCACGGCGGGGGAGGTACACCGCGGTCCGGGCAGCCGGGCCCCGAACGGCTAGCGCGTCCCCGGCGACACGTCCTTGCGGCGGCTGATGCTGCGCACACTCGCCAGGGTCAGGATCCCGAGGGCGACAAGAGTGGCCGCGGCGCCGATCAGCTGGGCGGGCGTGTGCATGGGACCTCCAGGGGCGGCAACGGCCGGAAAGCGGACAGGGCTTAGTCATATAGGCATGAGAAGCGGGTGACCTGCGGAATCCTCAGCCGCATGCGCCTCTGAATTCACTCGGAGAGCAGACGGAGCGCCGATGGGGGGTGGCGGGTGGGCACCCCCGCAATCGAACGCCTACGATCCTCTGTTGTGTCCAAACTGACCGACGTGCCCAAACGGATCCTGATCGGGCGCGCACTGCGCAGTGACCGGCTGGGCGAAACGCTCCTGCCGAAGCGCATCGCACTCCCCGTCTTCGCCTCCGACCCGCTCTCCTCCGTGGCGTACGCGCCCGGCGAGGTGCTGCTGGTCCTGTCGATCGCGGGCGTGACGGCGTACCACTTCAGCCCGTGGATCGCCGTCGCGGTCGTCGTGCTGATGTTCACCGTGGTCGCCAGCTACCGGCAGAACGTGCACGCCTACCCCAGCGGCGGCGGCGACTACGAGGTGGCGAACACCAACCTCGGGCCCAAGGCCGGCCTGACGGTCGCGAGCGCGCTGCTCGTGGACTACGTGCTCACCGTCGCGGTGTCGATCTCCTCCGGCATCGAGAACCTCGGCTCCGCCGTCCCGTTCGTGGTCGAGCACAAGGTGCTCTGCGCGATCGGCGTGATCGTGCTGCTGACCCTGATGAACCTGCGCGGAGTGAAGGAGTCGGGCTCGCTGTTCGCGATCCCGACCTACGTGTTCGTCGCGGGCGTCTTCACCATGATCGCCTGGGGGGCCTTCCGCGGACTGGTCCTCGGCGACTCCATGCGGGCACCGACGGCGGACTACGTCATCAAGCCCGAGCACCAGGGCCTGGCCGGCTTCGCCCTGGTCTTCCTGCTGCTGCGCGCCTTCTCCTCCGGCTGCGCCGCCCTCACCGGCGTCGAGGCGATCTCCAACGGCGTCCCGGCCTTCCGCAAGCCCAAGTCGAAGAACGCCGCGACCACCCTCGCGATGATGGGCCTGCTGGCCGTCACCATGTTCTGCGGCATCATCGCGCTGGCCGCCGCGACCGACGTCCGCATGGCCGAGAACCCGGCCAAGGACCTGTTCCACAACGGTGTCCCGCTCGGCGGGGACTACGTCCAGAACCCGGTGATCTCCCAGGTCGCCGAAGCCGTCTTCGGCAAGGGCAGCTTCCTCTTCATCATCCTGGCCGCGGCCACCGCGCTGGTGCTGTTCCTCGCCGCCAACACCGCCTACAACGGCTTCCCGCTGCTCGGCTCGATCCTTGCCCAGGACCGCTACCTGCCGCGCCAGCTGCACACGCGCGGCGACCGGCTGGCCTTCTCCAACGGCATCGTCCTCCTCGCCGGTGCAGCCGGGCTGCTGGTGGGGATCTACGGCGCCGACTCCACCCGACTGATCCAGCTCTACATCGTCGGCGTGTTCGTGTCCTTCACGCTCAGCCAGACCGGCATGGTCCGGCACTGGAACCGCCACCTGGCCGCCGAGAAGGACCAGGCCAAGCGCCGCCACATGATCCGCTCCCGGGCCATCAACGCCTTCGGCGCCTTCTTCACCGGCCTCGTGCTGGTCGTCGTCCTGCTCACCAAGTTCACCCACGGAGCCTGGGTCGCCCTGCTCGGCATGGTGATCTTCTACGCGACGATGACGGCCATCCGGAAGCACTACGACCGGGTCGCCGCCGAGATCGCCGCTCCCGAGGGCCCCACCGACGACCTCGTACGGCCCTCGCGGGTCCACTCGGTCGTGCTGATCTCCAAGATCCACCGCCCGACGCTGCGCGCCCTGGCCTACGCCAAGCTGATGCGCTCGGACACTCTGGAGGCGCTGAGCGTCAACGTCGACCCGGCGGAGACCAAGGCGCTGCGCGAGGAGTGGGAGCGGCGCGGCATCGACGTACCGCTGAAGGTCCTGGACTCGCCTTATCGCGAGATCACGCGGCCGGTCATCGAGTACGTCAAGAGCCTCCGCAAGGAGTCCCCGCGCGACGCGGTGTCCGTGATCATCCCGGAGTACGTGGTCGGCCACTGGTACGAGCACCTGCTGCACAACCAGAGCGCCCTGCGGCTGAAGGGCCGGCTGCTGTTCACGCCCGGCATCATGGTGACCTCGGTGCCGTACCAGCTGCAGTCCTCCGAGGCGGCCAAGCGTCGGGCCCGCAGGCAGCAGGACTGGAACGCGCCGGGCTCGGTGCGGCGCGGCCCCGCGCAGGTGCGGTCCAAGGAGTCCTCCGAGCCCAAGTCCTGAGGATCTCCCCGGACGACGGCTCGTGTGAAACGGCCGGGCGGCAGCCACGTAGACTGGTGGGCTGTTGTCCGGCCGTTTCCGTTCGGCCCTTCCCCCTCACGCGTTTTGGAGTCACTCCGCCATGCAGGCAGAACCGAGGAAGTCGCTGGTGGGGGAGGAGTACGAGGTCGAGGTCGGCCCCGTCGCCCACGGCGGCCACTGCATCGCCCGCACGTCCGAGGGCCAGGTGCTGTTCGTCCGGCACGCGCTGCCCGGCGAGCGGGTCGTGGCGCGGGTGACGGAGGGCGAGGAGGGCGCGCGGTTCCTGCGCGCCGACGCCGTGACCGTGCTCGACGCCTCCAAGGACCGGATCGACGAGCCCTGCCCGTTCGCCGGTCCCGGCCGCTGCGGCGGCTGCGACTGGCAGCACGCCAAGCCGGGCGCGCAGCGGCGCCTGAAGGCCGACGTCATCGCCGAACAGCTCCAGCACCTCGCCGGGCTCACCCCCGAGGAGGCCGGCTGGGACGGCACGGTGCTGCCCGCGGAGGGCGACAAGGTGCCCGCGGGCCAGGTCCCCGCATGGCGCACCCGCGTCCAGTACGCCGTCACCGCCGACGGCCGGGCGGGCCTGCGCCGGCACCGCTCGCACGAGGTGGAGCCGATCGACCACTGCATGATCGCCGCGGAGGGCGTCAGCGAGCTGGGCATCGAGAAGCGGTCCTGGACGGGCATCGACTCCGTCGAGGCGATCGCCGCGACGGGGTCCCAGGACCGTCAGGTGGTCCTCACCCCGAAGCCGGGCGCGCGTCTCCCGCTCGTCGAACTGGACCGGCCGGTATCGGTCCTGCGCGTGGACGAGCGCTCCGGCGGTGTCCACCGCGTCCACGGCCGTCCCTTCGTCCGCGAACGCGCCGACGGCCGCACGCACCGGGTCGGGGGCGGCGGCTTCTGGCAGGTCCACCCGAAGGCCGCGGACACCCTGGTGACCGCGGTCATGCAGGGCCTGCTGCCCCGCAAGGGCGACATGGCGCTCGACCTCTACTGCGGCGTCGGCCTCTTCGCCGGCGCCCTCGCCGACCGCGTCGGCGACCAGGGCGCGGTCCTCGGCATCGAGTCGGGCAAGCGGGCGGTGGAGGACGCGCGGCACAACCTCGCGGACTTCGAGCGGGTGCGGATCGAGCAGGGCAAGGTCGAGAGCGTGCTGCCGCGCACGGGTATCTCCGAGGTCGACCTGATCGTCCTGGACCCGCCGCGGGCGGGGGCGGGCCGTAAGACGGTGGAGCACCTGGCCTCGTTGGGAGCACGGCGGATCGCGTACGTCGCGTGTGATCCGGCCGCGCTGGCCCGGGACTTGGGGTACTTCCGGGACGGGGGGTACCGGGTGCGGACGCTGCGGGCGTTCGATCTGTTCCCGATGACGTCGCATGTGGAGTGTGTGGCGATTTTGGAGCCCGCTATGAAGGGGCTCTGACCTGTGGTTTTCTCGGGTCCTTCAGGTGTGGCCGGGTGAGCTCGACCTGTTTCCCGAGGTCCACCGCGTGGAGCATGACGCAGGTGCCCGTCACATGTCTCACCTGCGTTTTCGCAGAGGGCGCGGGTCGAGAACGCTCTGCCTCAACTCCGTGAGGGACGGGCTCGGGAGATGTCTTGACGCTCGTTCGACGCTGATTCTGACGGAGCGTGGCGCAATCGTCATGGATCAGATGGCGCGGGTCAATCGCCAGCTGGCCGTGAGGTCCCGGGAACCGGGGGACTACGGGGTGGGCAGGGGCGCAGCGCCTGCAGCATGGCGCGCACGGCACGCTGATCTCCTGCCGATTTTCGAACCGCGGGCGGGAGACGGCTGTGACCGAGCGCCGCAGCCAGCCATTGAGTGCCTCAGGCGGCTGTGCCCGCGCTTCGTGAGGATTACGGCAAGTGCGTCGGTGGTCCGTACTTCATCGAGGCGATCCTTCACGCCACCATGGTCGGGACCGATCGAGTCGTCGGTTGATCTCTTCCCGGGCAGAGGGCGCGTATGGACATTCGGCAGCTGGAGTACTTCCTTGCGATTGTTGATCGTGGGGGGTTCAACCGTGCGGCGTCGGCTCTGTACGTGTCGCAGCCGTCGCTGTCGCAGGCCGTGCGGGCGCTGGAGCGTGATCTCGGCTCCGAACTGTTCCATCGGATCGGGCGCAGGGCCGTGCTGACGGAGGCCGGTAAGGCTCTGATCGAGCCCGCCCGGGAGGCCGTGCGGAGTCTGGAGACGGCGCGGGCGAGTGTCGCGGCGGTGCATGAGCTGCGTGAAGGGCGCCTGGACGTGGCGGCTATGCCGTCGCAGGCGGTGGAGCCGCTGACGAGCTTGGTCAGTGCCTTCAGCCGCCGTTATCCCGGTGTCTCCGTGGCGATCAATGCCGCGTTCACGTCGCGTGATGTGATCGACATGGTGCGCACGGGCGCGGTGGAATTGGGGCTCCTGGCGTCCGCCGGTCCCCTCTCCGACAAGGAGGTCGTCTCCCATGCGCTGGGGCGGCAGCGTTTTGTGCTGGCGGTGCCGGCCGACGGCCCGTTCGCCGGTCGGAGGGCGGTTCAGGCACGGGAGCTTGCGGGACAGCGGCTGATCGTCGGGCAGTCGGGTACCGGGATGCGTGCCTACGTCGACGCGCTGCGGGAGCAGGGCATCGACTTCGCCGTCGCCGTCGAGACCGAGCACAGGGTGTCGCTCATGCCTCTGGTGCTGGCCGGGGTGGGGCTGGCGGTGGTCACGGATTCCTGGCGGGACCTGGCCGGGCGGCTGGGCGCTCGTGTCCTGGACATCGAGCCGGAGAACACCTTGGACATCGCCCTCGTCGCCCGCCGGGGCCTCCTGTCGCCGGCGGCCGCAGCGTTCGTCACGGCCGCGACCTCGGCCCCCGACAGGTGATAGGCCCCGCTTATAAGACAGATCCGCTTTGCGTCTTGGACGCCTCACGGACCGCCCTGCTGCAATCGACGCCATGAAGACGAACCACCGGATCGCCCTGATCCCGGGCGACGGCATCGGCGCTGAGGTACTGCCTCCGGCACAGCAGGTGCTCGATGTTCTCGGCCGCCGCCACGGCTTCAGCTTGTCCTACACGTCGTACGACTGGGGTTGCGAGCGGTACCTGCGCCAGGGCGCCATGATGCCCGCCGACGGGATCGACCGGCTGCGCGAGGCGGACGCGATCCTGCTGGGCGCGGTCGGATACCCGGGGGTGTCCGACCATGTCTCGCTGTGGGGGCTGCTGATCCCGATCCGGCGCAGCTTCCGCCAGTACGTCAACCTCCGGCCCATCCGTGTCTTCGAGGGCATCGACAGCCCGGTGCGCGGCGCACGGCCGGGCGAGGTCGATGTCGTCGTCGTCCGCGAGAACGTGGAAGGCGAGTACAGCGAGGTCGGCGGCCGGCTCAACAGCGGCTTCCCGGACGAGGTCGCCGTGCAGGAGGCCGTGTTCACCCGGGCCGGCGTCACACGCCTGCTGGACTACGCCTTCACGCTCGCCTCCCGGCGCGGCGGCCGCCTGACCTCCGCGACCAAGTCGAACGGCATCATCCACACCATGCCGTTCTGGGACCAGCTCGTCACCGAGCGGGCCGCCTCGTTCCCACAGGTCGCCTGGGACCAGGAGCACATCGACGCGCTCGCGGCCAAGTTCGTCCTGGAGCCGGCCCGCTTCGACGTCGTCGTCGCCTCCAACCTCTTCGGCGACATCCTCAGCGACCTCGCGGCCGCCGTCGCCGGATCCATCGGTATCGCCCCGGCGGCCAACCTCAACCCCGAGCGGGACTTCCCCTCGATGTTCGAGCCGGTGCACGGCTCCGCGCCCGACATCGCGGGGAAGGGCATCGCCAACCCGCTGGGCGCGATCTGGTCCGCGGCCATGATGCTCGACCACCTCGGCCATCCCGCCGCGGCCAGGGACATCACGGACGCGATCGCCGCGGTCCTGGCCAAGACCGATGTCCGCACCCGTGACCTGGGCGGATCCGCGACCACCGCCGAGTTCACCGACAAGCTGATCGAACTCCTCTGAGCCGTCTCCCCCTGCCCCAGGGGTGAAGCAAAGCATGGGTTGACCCGCAGGATTCCATGGCCGAAAGCGAACGCCATTCCAGCGGGGACTAAACCGGAAGAAAGGAGCGATTTCATGAGCATCCCCAAGCGCGTCGCCGTGATCGGCGCCGGCAGCATGGGCAGCCAGGCCATGTGGAGACTGGCCGCCCGCGGAGCCGAGGTCATCGGCTACGACCGGTACGCACCGGGTCACGACCGCGGCGCGGCCGGGGGCGAGAGCCGCATGTACCGAGCCGCCCACCTCGGCGAGCCCGGGTACGTTCCGCTGCTGCGGCTCGCGGACCGGATGTGGGAGCAGCTCCAGGCCGAGACGGGCCGGTCGCTGCTGCGCCGCAGCGGCAGCCTGGTGATGGGGGAGGCCGCCTCACCGTCCATGCGCCTCCTCCTGTCCACCAGCGCCGCCCAGGGGCTGGATCACGAGGTACTGGACCGGGAGGAACTCGCCCGCCGCTACCCCCAGCACCGGCTCCCGGACGGACACACCGCCGTCCTGGACCGGTTGGGCGCCGTCATCAGACCCGAGGCGTCCATCCAGGCCGCCGCCACCCGCGCCGAACAGCTGGGCGCCCGGCTGCACCGCTACACCACGGTGCGCGAGGTCGTCCCCGCGGCGGGCGGCGGGGTGAAGATCGTCACCGACCAGGGCACGGACCACGTGGACACCGCCGTGGTGACCGTGGGCCCCTGGATCAACACCCTGCTCCCGGACCTGCCCCAGGCCATCGACATCCGCCGGGTGATCTGCTCCTGGCACCAGCCCACCCGCCACGACTGGTTCGCGGGCGGTGCCCTTCCCTTCGTGCGCGCCACACCCCACGACTGCTTCGGAATCCCCTCGCCCGACGGCATCTCCGTCAAGCTCGGTCTCTCCTTCAAATACCACGCGCCCGTGCCCGAGCCCGAACGGCTCGACCGCACGGTCCCCCCCGAGGAACTCGGCATCTTCCGCGAGCTCATCGGTGAACTCATGCCCGACCTGAACCCCGACCCCATCAGGATGTCGGCCTACATGGAGGGCTACACCACGTCCGGAAACCCGCTCGTCGGCCATCTCCCCGGCGAGGACGACATCATCGTCATGGCCGGATTCTCCGGCAGCGGCTTCAAGTTCTCGCCCGCGATGGGCGAGATCGCCGCCGACCTGGCGCTCGACGGCACTACGCAGCACCCCGTCGGCTTCCTCGCTCCCGCAGGAGTCGGCGCCACCTGACCCGGGGCGAACGTCGACGACATCACCCCGCACCCCCACACCCCGCACCCCATCGCGACATCTCTGTCATGGGCATGCCCGGAATCGGGGTTGCCCGCAACCAGTTCCCCGCAGCAAGAAAGTGAGCACTCCCATGCCCATTCCCTCGTTCCAGTGGCGCCCGAAGTACGTCTCGTTCGACTGCTACGGCACGCTGATCGAGTGGCCGATGACCCCCATCACGTGGGAGCTCGTCGGCGACCAGATCCCTGCCGAGCAGTGGGACCAGTTCGTCAAGGAGTTCCGCGGCTACCGCTTCGACGTCTGTGGCGAGTACTACTCCTACGAGCAGACTCTGCAGGACGCCTTCGAGAGGGTCTGCCGCAAGTGGGGCGTGAAGGCCGCCCCGGACGCCGGCAAGCGGTTCGCCGACGGCGTGCGCAGCTGGGGCCCGCACGCGGATGTGCTGGAACCGCTGAAGAAGATGGCCGAGAACTACAAGCTGGTGATCCTCTCCAACGCCGACGACTCCTTCCTCGCGGAGAGCGTGCCCCGGCTCGGAGTGGACTTCCACGCGGTCTACACCGCGGAGCAGGCCGGCTGCTACAAGCCCCGCTACGCCGCGTTCGAGTACATGCTCGACCAGCTCGACGCGTCCCCCGAGGACTTCGTGCACGTCTCCTCGCACACCCGCTACGACCTGATGCCGATGCACGACATGGGCTTCCGCAACCTCGTCCTCCTGGACCGCGGCTGCGACCCGGTCACCCACGGCTACGACTACGTGACCGTCAAGTCCCTGAACGAGCTCAACCAGATGCTGGGCATCTGACGCGCGACGCGCACCCACTCACCCAGCACCTTCTTCCAGAGGGGCGCCCGGTCTCGCGTGGCCGCCCATGAGCCCTGCGCGTTTCCGGGCGCCCCCTGACGAAGACCCGCCCCCCGTCCGATCCGCACGTCGCCCCCACAGCACGGATTCCCCGTATCCCCCGTATCCCCAGCGTTCTCCAGGAGGCACCGCCATGAAGAGCAACCGGACAGGCCGCAGAACCGCACTCCGCACCGCAGGCGCTGTGGCAGCCGCCATGCAGGTCAACAGGCACGTGAGCGTTCCGATCGTCACCACCGCCCTGGCCCTCGCGCTCACCGCGTGCGGGGCGAGCGACACTGCGCAGAAGGCAGAGGCGAAGAGCACGACCCAGGGCGGGGGTTCTGGTTCGTCGGCGGAGCACACCGACGACATCTCGGCGGGTGTGAAGCCGGACGCGAAGGCGGTGAAGCTGCTGCCCGCGGCGGTGAAGGCCAAGGGCACGCTCTCGGTGGCCATGGACCTGGCCTACCCGCCCACCTCGTTCATGGCGTCGGACAACAAGAGCCCGATCGGGTTCAACCCGGACATGTCCCGGCTGATCGCCGCCAAGCTCGGCCTGAAGCTGCAGATCAACAACGTCAAGTTCGACACCATCATCACCGGCCTGCAGGCCAACAGGTACGACTTCACCTCCTCCACCATGGGCGCCACGAAGGACCGGCTGAAGGTGCTCGACATGGTCGAGTACGTCAACTCCGGGACCGGGGTGTCCGTCCCCTACGGGAACCCGCAGAAGCTGACCACCCACACCCTGTGCGGGCACCGCGTGGCTGTCGTCTCCGGCACCACCGCGGAGCTGCAGTGGCTGCCCCAGCTGTCCAAGCAGGACTGTACGAGCAAGGGCAAGCCGGCCATCAAGGCGGTGACCCTGCCCGGTGTGAACGACGCTCTGACCCAGCTGGTCTCCAAGCGGATCGACGCGGTGATGTACGACTTCATCGCGCTCGAGTGGGCGGCCAGGCAGCAGCCCAAGACGTTCGACGTCCTCAAGCCCCTGGTGGCCACCAAGCCCGCGACCGTCGCCCTGAAGAAGGACTCGCCGCTGACCCCCGCGGTCAAGGCCGCCATCCAGTCCATCATCGACGACCCCAAGTACGCCGAGGCGCTGGGCCGCTGGGGTTTCCAGGACCTCGGGATCAAGACCGCGGCCATGGCCGTCCCGCAGGACTGACATGTCCACGGATCTGATCGGTACGAAGACCAGGAGCCGACCGGTGTCACCACTGATGGCCGAAGAGAAGAAGCGGATCACGCCGAAACGTCCGCGCGATTATGTCGCCTGGGCGGTCGCGATCGCGATCGTGGCCGGTCTGGTGTGGACGGCGGTGACGAACGAGAACTACCGCTGGCCGGTGGTGTTCAGTTACTTCACCACTGAAACCGTCCTCAACGGCCTGCTGATCACGCTGTTTCTGACGGCGGCGAGCATGGTTCTGGGCACGCTGCTGGGGCTGGTGCTGGCGGTGATGCGCATGTCGCACCAGCGGCCCGTCTCCGGGCTGGCCCAGCTGTACATCGCGTTCTTCCGCGGCACTCCGGTGCTGGTGCAGCTGATCTTCTGGTTCAACATCGCGGCGCTGTACCCGAACATCTCCATCGGCATCCCGTTCACCGACATCTCCACGCCGGTGAACGTGAACGCGATCATGACTCCGATGACCGCGGCCGTGGTGGGGCTGACGCTGAACCAGGCCGCGTACATGTCGGAGATCATCCGCGGCGGGTTCGCCTCGGTCAGCCGCGGACAGCACGAGGCCGCGGAGTCCCTGGGCATGTCGGGGTTCACCAAGCTCCGGCACGTGATCATCCCGCAGACCATGCCAGCGATCATCCCGTCCACCGGCAACCAGGTCATCGGCATGCTCAAGGAGACCTCGCTGGTGAGCGTGCTGGGCGTGGCCGACCTGCTGCAGAGCGCACAGTCGATCTACGCCCGCAACTACCAGACGATTCCGCTGCTGATCGTGGCCAGCCTCTGGTACCTGATCATGACGCTGGTGCTGAGCGTGCCGCAGTCCATGATCGAGCGCCGTTTCTCCCGCTCGACCCGGGCACGGCTGACCCCGGCCGCCACCTCGGCCGAACCCGGGGCCGGCCAGCCCGTTCCCACCACGAGGGAGGCCCTGCTGTGAACCCGGACGGAACGATCGTCGCACGCAAGCTGTGCAAGAGCTTCGGACGCCACCAGGTCCTGCGTGACATCGACCTGACCGTCAAGGCCGGGGAGATCTCCTGCATCATCGGCCCCAGCGGATCAGGCAAATCGACCCTGCTGCGCTGTATCAACGGCCTGGAGACCATCGACCGCGGAGTCCTCAAGGTCAACGGCGAGGACTTCGGCTACACCGAGAAGGACGACGCCTACCACGCCGTCCGCCCCAAGCGGCTGGCCGAACAGCGCGCCCGCATCGGCATGGTGTTCCAGCAGTTCAACCTGTTCCCGAACATGACCGCCGAGAGCAACGTCATGTCCGGACCGGTGCTGGTGCACAAGAAGGACCGCGCCGCCTCCCGGGAGCGGGCACAGGAACTGCTGGCCAGGGTCGGGCTGAAGGGGTGCGGCCACAAGTACCCCGCCCAGCTCTCCGGCGGCCAGCAGCAGCGCGTGGCCATCGCCCGCGCGCTGGCGATGGACCCCACCATCATGCTGTTCGACGAACCCACCAGCGCACTGGACCCCGAACGAGTGGGCGAAGTACTCGCCGTCATGCGCGACCTCGCCGGCAACGGCATGACCATGCTCCTCGTCACCCACGAGATGGGCTTCGCCCGCGAGGTTGCCGACGACATCCTGTTCATGGACGAAGGCATCGCCGTCGAACGCGGCGACGCCCGCGAAGTCCTGGGCAACCCCCGCGAGAAACGCACCCAGGCATTCCTCGAAAAGGTGCTGTAGACGGCTGCACGGACAGGCGGTGACGGCTCCGGCAGCGAGTCAGGACAAGACGCTGGTCGACTGCGGCTGACGTGACCCCCGCACCCTGCCGGTCCAGGTCTTCAACGCCCTCCGGCTCGACGTCGACCCGACCGTCACCGCCATCAGCGCGGTACTCATCGCCCTGGCGATCCTCGCCCTCGTCGTGGTCGTCCTCGGCCGCGAACTCGGCGGCCAACGGGACGGCCACAACCTCCGCCCCGTAGAACCGGTCACCCGAGCCCTGCGCCGGCACGGGCCGCGCCAGCGCTGACAGCGCCGTCGGCCGGGCCCTGGTCGTGCCCAGCCGCCCCCCCCCGAAACTCCCCGCTAAGGACCCGACATGAAGACGATTCCCTACTGGATAGAAACCGCTGGGGCGTTTCCCGACCGGTCCGGCAAGCCGCTGACCGAGGACACCGACCTGGTGGTCGTCGGCGCCGGCCTGACGGGCCTGTCCACCGCCCTGCACTCCGCCCGCAAGGGCGCTCGCGTCACCCTTGTCGAGAAGGGCCAGATCGGCTCCGGTGCCTCCGCCCGCAACGGCGGCATGGCCAACCTGGGCTTCACCATCGGCATACGCCAGGCCATCCGCCGGTACGGCCCCGAACGGGCCCGCGCGATCTACAACTCCTACGGCGAGGCCGTGGACACCGTCGAGCGGCTCGTGAACGAGGAGTCCATCGACTGCCAGTTCCGCCGTGTCGGACGCCTGGGCCTCGCGTCCCGCCCCGCTCACTTCGAGAGCCAGAAGGCCAAGCAGCGCGATCTGGCCAAGTACTTCGGACACGAGACCACTCTGATCGGCAAGTCCGAGCTGCGTTCCGAAATCGGATCCGATGCCTACCACGGCGGGCTGCTCGACCCGTTCAGTGCCGCACTGCACGTGGGCCGCTTCGTGCGCGGGATGGCCGAGGCGTGCGAGCGCACCGGTGTCGAGATCCACGAGCGCAACGCGGCCATCGGCGTGCGGCGTACCGCCGCCGGCCGGTTCGAGGTCAGCACCGAGCGTGGTGTCATCCGTGCCGGGCAGGTCATGATGGCCACCGACGCCTACACCGACAAGAACTTTCCGTGGCTGCGCCGCCAGCAGGTCTGCGTGGGCAGCTTCATCATCGTCACCGAGCCGCTCGGCGAGGAGCTCGCCCGGGACATCATCCCCAAAGCCCGCCTCCTCGTCGACTCCAACAAGGTCTGCCACTACTTCCGGCTCACCCCGGACAACCGGCTGCTGTTCGGCGGCCGCGCCCGCTTCGCACCGTCCGACCCCACCTCGGACAAGAAGAGCGGACAGGTTCTGTTCCGTGAGATGTGCGAGATCTTCCCCCAGCTCTCCCGCACGAAGATCGAGTACGTGTGGGGCGGCTCCGTCGGCTTCGCCATGGACCGCATCGTGCACGCCGGGCAGAGCGAGGACGGCGTCTACTACTCCATGGGATACGCCGGCCACGGCGTCCAGATGGCCACCCACATGGGCCACGTCATGGCCGAGGTGATGGACGGCCACCCCGAGGCCAGCCCCGTCCGCGACATCGCCCCGCCCCGCATCCCCCTCTACAACGGCACCGCCTGGTTCCTGCCCTTCGCGGGCGCCTACTACAAGACGCTGGACCGCATCCGCTGACCGGTCGACAGCCGACCTGGGCAGCACCGGAAGCCAAGAAGGGCCTCGACGCTGACCGCGCGTGGCCCAACCGTTCAGCACAAGGGCCTGTTGCCCGCCGAGAGACTCACCGACCTACTGCGCGCCGTGACCGTGGAGGGCAGCCGTCAGGCCCTGGTCCGGGATGCACGTAGAGCCTGGTCGGACTCGACCCGGTGACACCTGGTATGTCCGTTCTCGATTTGCATCGCTCCCGAAACCAACAGAGGAAAAAGCATGTCGCTCCTGAAGACCATCGACACCGATCCCTCCTTCGACCCCAGCGAGTCCGGCCCGCTGCCGGAACGCCTGATCTCCGGCGACCCGACGTACAAGACCTGGGCCCAGGACACCGCCCGTGAGGGAACGATCAACACGGGTGTCTGGGAAGCCACGCCTGGCGAGACGCGCTCGATCAAGGGCGAGATCTTCGAGTTCTGCCACATCCTTTCCGGCGTCGTCGAACTCACGCCGGAAGGCGGCGAGCCGGTGATCTACAAGGCAGGCGACAGCTTCGTCATGAAGCCGGGCTACGTCGGTGTCTGGAAGACCATCGAAACCGTGCGCAAGATCTACCTGACCGTGTCGTAACACCGATCCCGCAGACACGATCGGCATCGGGACCTCTCGCGAGGGCAACCTGCCCAGTAGACGCATGTCTTCGATGCCCTGAGGGCCGCGCTGTGGCAGATATGCGGCTCAGCGACGGGGTATGCGGTGATGGGACCGTCGGCTGCCGCCCGGTCCCATCCGTACTGCTCGGCGTCGCCGCGTGGAAGGCAGGCGGGCGCACCAAGAGGCCCAGATCGAAGAGGCCCTCCGTGCGCCTGCGGCCCGCAGGCGGTGGCCTGCTCGTCCGTGGCGTTGACAGCCCAGCCGGTCACCCAGCGCACCCGGCGCCGGCTCGTGGACAGCTGGTGGAGATGATCGAGCAGGGCGTGGCTGAAGGCCGCGCCCTGCGATCCGTACCAGCAGCTTCGACCACAGCGGCAGCGGGAGCCGCCGAAACTGCAAGGCCAGGACCGTCTTGTGGTCGGTGACGTCGTTGGGCGGGGCGGGGCGGTGCCGGGCCGCAGCAGCATGGCGACGCACTCACGGGTGTTGGCCACCCACGCACCCAGCGGCATGTGACCGAAGCTGCCCTTGAAGGTGCCCGCCGCGCCTTTCCTTGCGGCTGGTGCGGTTGACGATGGTCGCGTCCAGGTCGAGGACGTACCAGTTGGCCGGCTCGCGGCCGCACACCGAGATTCAGGGGAAGCTGCCGGGTTGCAGGGCGAGCAGCGTCCACACCATGCGGCGTATCGCGGCGCGGGCGCGCTCGATCCGGGCCCGCCACGGGGGCGTCGATCGCCGCCAGAGACGGCGCAAAGTGCTCTCCGAGACCGGTAGGCCGAACACCGCCCGCCGGCGGTACTGGAGTTGCTCGGCCTGTGAAGTGTTCGTCGCACCGGGCACGATTGCGCAGGCGAGCTGGATCAGCGCTGTGCCCCGGTCCCGCCGGTCCGGCCCGGTGCCCCTCGGAACGCCGCGTTCAGCGCAGTGGCCGGACCGACGCGGGTGGCAACCTTCCGCAGCAACACCACGCCCGCGTTGCCGATCAGGTTCTTGCCGTCGGCCCGCAGGGCAAGGCGATGATCCCAGCCGGTATTCCTCACCCGTCGGGTGCCTCTTCCTCGCGGTCTTGCTGATCTAGACAGTCCAGATCATCGCGGGTGGAGGCACCCTTCTGCTGTCAGGGCGTCAGGCGATCGTTCAGCTGGCTTCATGAGGCTGGTGCTACAGACAGTGGCGCGCCATCCACAGACCTGACAATCCCTCCGGTCGCGCCACTGCCCAGAGAGTCGAGCTCGGCGCAAGGGGATCAGTGCACCACACCACTGATGTGGTTGATGCAGACGACCTTGGGCTGAGTCATGTCCTCGAAGGCGAAGCGGACGCCTTCGCGGCCCATGCTGCCGTACTTGTACCCGCCGAACGGCATGGCGTCGAAGCGGTAGTCGGACGAGTCGTTGATCATGACTCCGCCCGCTTCGAGTTGCTGGGCCGCGGTCAGGGCGCGGTCCAGGCGTGCGGTGAAGATGCCGGCGTGGAGGCTGTAGTCGATGGCGTTGGCCTGTTCGATGGCGTCCTCGAAGGACGTGAACGGCTGCAGTACGACGACCGGGGCGAACACCTCCTCCTGCCAGATCGAGCAGGCCGCGGGGACGTTTTCCAGGACGGCCGGCGCGTACAGGGCGCCGGTGACGTCGTTGCCGCACAGCAGGACCGCGCCTTCGGCCACTGCGGTGTCGACTTTGGCCTGGGTGGCGGCCGCGGCCTGATGGGTGATCATGGGGCCGACGTCGGTGCGCTCGTCGAGCGGGTCGCCGACGCGCAGCAGCCGGGTGCGGGCGACGAAGGCGTCGCGGAAACGCTCGTAGACCTCGGCCGCGATGAGGATCCGCTGGGTGCCGATGCAGTTCTGGCCGGCGGCCCAGAACGCGCCGGAGACGCAGGAGGCCACGGCCTCG
>NZ_LGEA01000094.1 GCF_001280065.1 Streptomyces sp. NRRL B-1140 | reverse complement strand
GGGCGGGGGCGTGGTGCTGGGATGTCCCCGGTGTCGCGTGCTGTGCCGGTGCCTGGGTCCCGTGCCGTACCGGGGCCGGGGCAGGGTGTTCGTGGGCCGGAGCCGCGGCGGGGGCATGCGTCGGGGTGCCGTCCGCCGGTGTCGCCTTCTCCAGGCGGCGTCCCGCCCGGACCGCCCGCCACCGGGCCAGTGTGCCCATCACGAACACCGTCAGGACGACCAGGATCATCAGCTGGCCGATGAACAGGCCCCAGAACAGGCCGTAGCCGGAGAGTTCGGTGGGGGGTGTGCCGGGCCAGGCGGCGGGGATGTCGTGGGGCTTGGCGATGAGGGCGCGCATGGCCAGCGGCGTGCGGGTGAAGGTGATGCCGGACGGCCAGGAGCCGTGGGCGAACCAGGCGGCGAGGCCGGTGGCCGTCCACACCAGCAGGGTCATGCCGAGGAGGAACGCGAGTATGCCGACCAGCAGGCCGTCGGGGATGCCTCCCTGGCCGTCCCGCTGGGTGCGGCGGTCGTCCGGTCTCACGCGTCCTCCCCTGCCGGCCTACGCCACCGTTGATTCGGAGTCGCCCAGGTGGTGCTCCACGAAGGCCGCGGCCCGTTCCTCCGCCTCGAGCTCGGCGGCGTGCAGGGCGTCGTCGGCGAGGTCGTGGGAGGACTCGGTCATCGCGCGGTCGGTGAAGACCAGGGGGCGTTCGGTCTCGGTGATCAGGTGTTTGACGACCTGGACGTTGCCGTTGACGTCCCAGACGGCGATGCCGGGGGTGAGGGTCGGGATGATCTCGACCGCCCACCTGGGCAGGCCGAGGACCCGCCCCGTCGCCCTCGCCTCGTCGGCCTTCTGGGCGTAGATCGTCCGGGTGGAGGCCATCTTGAGGATCGCCGCCGCTTCCTTGGCGGCGGCTCCGTCCACGACGTCGGACAAGTGGTGGACGACCGCCACGAAGGACAGGCCGAGGCGCCGGCCGAACTTCAGCAGGCGCTGGAACAGCTGCGCGACGAAGGGGCTGTTGATGATGTGCCAGGCCTCCTCGACCAGGAAGATGCGCTTCTTCCGGTCGGGGCGGATCCAGGTGTGCTCCAGCCACACGCCGACGATCGCCATGAGGATGGGCATGGCGATGGAGTTGCGGTCGATGTGGGACAGGTCGAAGACGATGAGCGGCGCGTCGAGGTCGATGCCGACCGTGGTGGGGCCGTCGAACATGCCGCGCAGGTCACCGTCGACCAGACGGTCCAGGACCAGGGCGACGTCGAGGCCCCAGGCGCGTACGTCGTCTATGGCGACGTTCATCGCCTCGGCCGACTCGGGTTCGGGGTGGCGCAGCTGCTCGACGATGTCGGTCAGGACCGGCTGGCGGTCGACGATGGTCTCGTTGACGTAGGCGTGGGCGACCTTGAGGGCGAAGCCGGAGCGTTCGTCGAGGCCGTGGCCCATGGCGACCTCGATGATCGTGCGGAGCAGCGCGAGCTGGCCCGTGGTGGTGATCGCGGGGTCGAGCGGGTTGAGGCGGATGCCCATGTCCAGGGCCGCCGTCGGGTCGAGGCGGATGGGAGTTATGCCCAGCTCCTCGGCGATGAGGTTCCACTCGCCGACGCCGTCCTCGCCCTGGGCGTCCAGGACGACGACCTGGCGGTCGCGGAAGCGGAGCTGGCGCAGGACGTAGGTCTTCTCCAGCGCCGACTTGCCGTTGCCGGACTCGCCGAGGACCAGCCAGTGCGGCGCGGGCAGCTGCTGGCCGTAGAGCTGGAAGGGGTCGTAGATGTAGCCCTTTCCGGAGTACACCTCGCGGCCGATGATGACGCCGGAGTCGCCGAGGCCCGGGGCGGCGGTCGGGAGATAGACCGCCTGGGCCTGGCCCGTGGACGTGCGCACCGGAAGCCTGGTCGTCTCGACCTTCCCGAAGAGGAAGGAGGTGAAGGCCTCGGTGAGGACGGACAGCGGATCCCGCATCAGGTCCTACCTCCGAATGCCGGTGGCGAAGGGAAGGGTGTTCACGAAGGCGCGGTGGTGCTCGCGGTCGCACCATTCCAGCTTGAGGTACGACTTTCCGGCCGAGGCCCTTATCGTCCGCTTGTCGCGGGCGAGGGCGTCGGGGGAGCGGGAGCTGACGGTGATGTAGCCGACGAGGTTGACGCCGGCGGCGCCGCTGGCGAGGTCCTCGCCCCGCTGGTCGAGCCGGGAGTGCGCGGCGACGTCGCGTGGGTCGACGGTGCGGTTCATCTTGGCGGCGCGGGACGCCTCGGCCTCGTCGTTGGTCTTCTCGGTGAGCATGCGCTCGATGGCGACCTCGGTGGGTTCGAGGTCCATGGTGACGGCGACCGTGCGGATGACGTCCGGGGTGTGGACGAGGAGCGGGGCGAGGAAGTTGACGCCGACGGGGGTCATCGGCCACTCCTTCACCCAGGCCGTGGCGTGGCACCAGGGGGCGCGGGTGGAGGACTCGCGGGTCTTGGCCTGGAGGTAGGTGGGCTCCATGGCGTCCAGTTCGGCCGGCCAGGCGTTGCGCTTGGTCATCGCCTGGATGTGGTCGATGGGGTGGTCCGGGTCGTACATGGAGTGGATCAGCGAGGACAGCCGCCCCTGGCCGAGCGGCTGGCGGACGCGGATGTCGGCTTCCTGGAGGCGCGAGCAGATGTCGGTGAGCTCGCGGGCCATGACGACGGCGAGTCCGGCGTCCCGGTCGACCTTGCCGCCGTGGGCGCGGGCGGCCCGGGCCATGGCGTTGGCCTCGGCGGCGAGTTCGCGGGTGTAGTGCATGCAGGCGACGAGGTAGGCGCGGTGCTGCTCGCTGCTGGTGGACACCATGGACTGGAGCTGGTCGTAGGACTCCTGGAGCCACGGCAGGGCCTTGTCGTCGCCGCGGACGGCGACGTCCTTGGCGTGGGCGTCCGGGTCGGCCGGGAGGGTGCGGGCCAGCATCTGCAGGCGGGTGACGAAGCCGTCGCCGTTGGCCACGTGCTTGAGCAGGGTGCCGAAGCGGTCGACGAGGGCTTCCTGGTCCTCGCTGTCGCGCAGGCCGACGCCGGGGCCCTCGATCTCGATGGCGGCGGTGACGGTCTTGCGGTCGGCGTGCAGGAGCACGGCGATCTCGTCGGGGCCGAAGGGGGCGGCCAGCCAGGTGATGCGGCCGATGCCCGGTGGCGGGCCGACCTCGATCTCCTTGCCGTCCAGCCGGGTGCCCGCCTCGATCGCCGAGGAGCGGTAGGTGGTGCCCTGCTTGAGGGTCCGCTTGTAGCTGCGGTTGATCTCGAACCACTTGTAGAAGGTGCGGTGCTTGTACGGCACGTACACCGCGGCCAGCGCCAGCATCGGGAACCCGGCGAGCAGCACGATGCGCAGCGACAGGACCGGGACGAGGAGCCCGCACATCATGCCGAGGAACGCGCCCACGACGATCAGGGCGATCTCGCCGGTCTCGCGGTTGCGGCCGATGATCGCGTTCGGCCGGGCGCGGCCGATCAGATATGTCCGGCGGGGCGTGACCGGATGGGACACGTGGGACTCGGTTGTCAACGCCCTTCACCTCCCGTGCGGTTGCTACTGCTGTTGCGGGTGTTGCTGGCGTGCGGGGTGTTGACGGGGCTGCTCGAACGGGGGGCGGGTGCGGCGGAGGGGACAGATCCGCCGCCGCCGTTCGAGGTGCGGGCGCTGTGCGCGGCGACCCCGCCGGATGCGGGGTTGCTGGGGCGGGGGGCGGAGGACTGGCTGCCTCCGCCGTTGTTGTCGGCGCGGGAGCTGTGGGTCTTGATGCCCTGCGCGACGAGGGTGGCGGGGGAGCTGATGACCGCGGCGGCCTTGCTCTCGGCGCCCTGCATGAGGCGGTTGTTGCGGGAGCCGGCGATCTCGTCGCCGAAGCCGGGGACGAAGCGGTAGATCATCGCGCTGGCGAAGATGGCGAGCAGGATGATGGCGAGGCCGGAGACGACGGCGGAGAAGGCGTTCGGGCCGTCGTCGGCGGAGAGTGCGCCGGCGAGGCCGAGGACGATGACGATGACCGGCTTGATGAGGATGACGGCGATCATGATGCCGGCCCAGCGGCGGACGTGGCCCCACAGGTTCTTGTCGACGAGGCCGGCGTAGACGACGGTGCCGAGGAGGGCGCCGACGTAGAGGAGCGCGGCCCTGATGACGAGCTCCAGCCAGAGGACTCCGGCGGCGAGGATGCTGACCAGGGAGACGACGATCAGCATGATCGGGCCGCCGCCGATGTCCTCGCCCTTCTTGAGGGCTTCGGAGAAGGTGCCGAAGAACGCGTCGGTCTGGTCGCCGGTGGCTTTGGCGAGGACCTCGGTGATGCCGTCGGTGGCGGAGACGACGGTGTAGAGGATCAGGGGGGTGAAGGCGGAGGCCAGCACCGTGAGCCACAGGAAGCCGATGGCTTCGGAGAGGGCGGTGGTGAGGGGGACGCCGCGGACGGCTCGCTTGGCGACGGCCAGGAGCCAGAGCAGGAGCGTGAGGATCGTCGAGGCGGCGAAGACGACGGCGTACTGCTGGAGGAACTTGGGGTTGGTGAAGTCGACGTTGGCGGTCTCCTTCACGGCGTCGCTGAGCTTGTCGACGGTCCAGGAGGCGGCGTCGGCGCAGCCCTTGGCGAGGGAGGAGAGGGGGTCGAGGGTGGAGGTGGGGTCCAGGCGGGAGGTACCGCTGCCGGTGCGGTCGCCGGTGTCGCCTTCGCAGATTTCCAGGGCCCGGCCGGAGAGCAGGGAGCAGTTGCCCTTGCTGGGGCTGGGGCTGGGCGAGGGCGTGGGAGCGGCTGTCGCCCGGGTTGCGAACAGGACGAGGGCGGTCTGCACGGCAGTGAGGGTCGCGGCGACCTTGACCGAGCGGCGCGGGCTACCGGGCATAAGTGAACCCTCCGAACTCCTCGACGGCCTTCGAGATGGCCTCCGACGTCGACACCCTGTTGTCGCCGTTGACCGGCGCGGGGCCTTCCTTCTGGGAGAAGCTGTCGACTTTCCAGTCGCCGTCGGTCCAGCGCAGCTGGAGGGTCATGGTGAACCAGTCGTTGGTGACCGGGTCCTGTGAGCTCTCCCCCGTCATCCCGAACACGCCGGTGCACCAGACCTCGACCGTGGCGGTGTTGCCCGAGTAGTCGGTGACCTTGGTGCCGACCGGCATGGTGCGGGAGACGTAGGTGCTGCCCTTGGGGGCCTCGCCGTTCGCGTCGAGGCCCACCTTCTCCAGGAACGCCTTGCCGTAGACCTGGTCGAGGTTTCTCTCCAGCCCGGAGACCTTGTCGGCGTCGAACACCTGGCGGAGGATCTCGGTCCGCCGTGCGGGCTTGAGGATGTCGGCCGAGACCAGCACGACAGCGTAGTTCGCCGCGGCGCTCTCAGCTCCCTGCTGGTCCTGGGCGAAACCCGAGGGGATTCCGGCGGCCGACTTGCCCTTGACGGGACGCTGGCCGGAGGGGGCCGTCGCCGTCGAGTCCGGTTTGCCCGAGGAGCCGCCCGTCGAAGAGGACGAGTCGCCGTCCCCCCGGTTGGCGAAGGCGATCGCTGCGATCAGGAGGACCACCACGCCGACCACTGTGACCAGGCTGCGGGAGGAGGAGCGGCGGCGGGGGTCGGTGAAGGCGTCGCCGGAATCGGGCAGGCGGGTGCGGGTCTGGCCCGTGCCGGCGTAACCGCCGGAGGACTGGTGGTCGTCACCGAGACTCATGCCGCGTACGCCCCCTCGACGTCGTGCGGAAACACTTCGTACCGGTCGTACTTTTCATACTGCTCGTACGACGGTAGCCGTGCTGGTTCCCGCGCGGGCGCGGTGTGGTGACTCGACATCAGGGAAACGCAACCTCAGCCGGTGGGCACGACGGGCGGGTGGGATGGAGGGGGAGCCGGGCGGGACCGGCCGGACGGACGGTGCCCGGGCTACACGGCCATGCCGTACACGATGGTGAAGAGGGTGCCGAGGGAGCCGATGATGAAGACTCCTGTGAGACCGGCGATGATCAGGCCCTTGCCCTGCTCCGCGCTGAAGGTGTCCCGCAGGGCGGTGGCTCCGATGCGCTGCTTGGCGGCGCCCCAGATCGCGATGCCGAGGCAGAGCAGGATGGCCACCGCCATCACGACCTCGATCATCACCTTCGCCTCGTTGCCCAGGCTGCCGAAGGGGCCCCAGTCCGGAGCGATCCCGCCGATGATGGTGTTGATGTCTCCCTTGTCGGCCGCAAAGAGCATGTAAGTCACCGCCCCTGTTGGGTAGTTCCGCACCCTCTGCGGTAGTGCAGAGGTCAGGCCTCATTGTCGCCGACAATGATGCTGTCGGATGTCGACTTGGCGTCATTGATTGGCGGGTTTCGTACCAATACCTTGCCACCGTTCCGCTCCGGGCCCTAGGGGAGGTGACGGGCGGTGCGCGAAGGATCGTATGGTTACTCTGTGTATCACGGCAGGTCACGCCGGGCAATGAGGCCTGAGCGGAACCTGGTGTGTGGTTCTGTCGTTGTGCCCTCTTGCGGCCTTTTCCACCGTTGGGGGCCGTTTCTGACGGCCGGTCGGGTGAGTGGTCGCGCCGGTGTTCTCCGGGTGAAGGCTACCTGGCAGGGCGAAGGGGCCGCGGCTGGGATGCCGCGGCCCCTTCGCCCACCCGCCCCCCGGGCCCCCACAGCGCCGGGCGGCGGCCCCCGGTGACGGTCCGTCACCGGGGGGAAGTACGTCAGCCGGTGAAGGCGCCCAGTCCCTGCGGGGTGCCCAGACCGGTCGGGCCGTCGTAGCCCGTCCGGGCGGTGCAGAAGTAGCTGGTGGTGCAGCTGCCGTTGCTGCCGCTGGTGACGTCGTTCAGGGCGGTGGTGTTCGCGTAGGGGAACCTGGCCGGGTAGGAGCCGGTGGACGGGGTGCCCGCGAGGGCGTAGACACTCGCGATGATCGGGGCGGAGGCGCTGGTGCCGCCGTAGGTGGCCCAGCCCTGGCCGTCGGCGCCGTAGGTGTCGTAGACGGAGACGCCGGTCGCCGGGTCGGCGACGGCCGAGACGTCGGCGATCATGCGCTTGGTGCAGCCGGTGTCGGTCTGCCAGGCGGGCTTGGTGTCGTAGGCGGAGCAGCCGGAGCCGGTGCCTTCGGTGCTGCTGGTCCGCCAGACGCTCTCGGTCCAGCCGCGGGTGGTGGAGGACGTGGAAAGTCTGGTGCCGCCCACGGCCGTGACGTACTTGGAGGCCGCCGGGTACTCGGCGCCGTAGCCCGCGTCGCCCGCGCTGACGGTGATGGCGACGCCCGGGTGGTTGAAGTAGGCGGAGTCGTACGAGGTGTCGGAGGAGGACTCGCCGCCGCCGTAGCTGTTGGAGACGTACTTGGCGCCGAGGGCGACGGCCTCGTTGACGGCGGTGCCGAGGTTGGTCATGGTGGCGGACTTGGCCTCGACGAGCGTGATGTGGCAGTTCGGGCAGATGGCGCTCGCCATGTCGAGGTCGAGGGATATCTCGCCGGCCCAGCCGCTGTCGGGGGCGGGGAGGGCGGTGGTGGAGCCGGTCTGGCTCACCTTCTTGAAGCAGCCGTTGGCGGTGGTGCAGGCGGGCAGGCCGTACTGGGAGCGGTAGGCGGCGAGGTCGGATTCGGCGTTGGGGTCGTCGTAGGCGTCGACGATGGCGATGGTCCGGCCGGAGCCGTTGCTCGTGGCGGCGGAGGTCAGTCCGTAGGCGCTGCGCAGGTCGGAGGGGCCGTAGCCGGAGGGGGAGGAGGCGTCGGCGGCCTTGGCGGAGAGGCCGTGCTGCTGCTGGAAGGCGGTGCGGCCGCCGGTGACGCGCAGGGCGTTGCAGGCCATCTCGCCCTGGTGACGGGGCAGGGCGCAGGAGCGGGTCCAGGTGACCTTGGACGTGCTCGGGTCCGCGGCCTGGGCGTGGGCGGCGGTGGTGAGGCCGGTGAGGAGGAGTGCGGCGGTGGCGGTGACGGCGGACGCCACGCGGCGCCATCTGAGGTGGGACGTGGGGGGAGTCGGGGGTGTCGTGCGCAAGGTACAGCCTCCTGGCAGTGGTGGTGAGAGGCCTGCGGGTGGGGGAACCGCCGGTGTGATTCCCGGCGGGGGCGGCGACCCGCGACGACCATGGCTTGTTGAGTACGTGACAACAAGACAGCGCTCGGAATCCTGACTTCCGCCTTACTGAAGAGGGTGCGGGGCTTACCTGTCGCTGACGGCCCGATGGCCCTGGGATGGGGGCGGCTTGACTGATGCCGCTCTCACCTTCGTCTGGCACAGTCGCCCGGGTGAAGCGCGTCCTGTCCGTCGCCGTGATCCTCGTCGCCCTCATCACCGCGTCCACCGCGACCGCCGACGACGGGGCCGGCCCGTTCGGTGTGACCGTCACCGGCCGCGACGCCCGGGTCGGGGTGCTCCTCCGTGGCGCAGGGGGAGGGCACTTCTGTACGGCGTCCGTGGTGGACGCGCCACACCGGAACCTGATCGTCACCGCGGCGCACTGCCTCGGCGGAGACGGTGCGCAGGTCTTCGTGCCGGGCTACCGCAACGGACGTGCGCCCTACGGCGAGTGGACGGTGCGGCGGCGGTTCCTGCCCCGCGGCTGGACCGACGGGCACGACGAGGACAGCGACGTGGGATTCGCCGTGCTCGCGCCGCGGGGCGGCACGGAGGTCCAGGACGTCGTCGGCGGGAACCGGTTCGTGACCGGCACGGCGACCGGGGCCACCGCGGTGACCGTCACCGGGTACCCCAACGCCCGTGAGACGCCGGTCCGCTGCACCGACAAGCCGGCCGCGTTCGGCCGCACCCAGCAGCGCATCGCGTGCCCCGGCTTCAGCGGGGGCACCAGCGGCAGCCCCTGGGTGAACGGGGACGGGCAGGTCGTCGGTGTCCTCGGCGGGCACGACCAGGGCGGGACGACCTCGGGGATCTCCTACAGCGTGGTCCTCGGCGCGGAGGCCCGGCGGCTGTACCGGCAAGCGGCGGGGCACTCGTGACGGTGTCACGGACCCGCGTGCGCCAGGAGGAGCGTGCCGCACCGCCGTGCGCCCGCCGGAGCCGCCGTGCCTCCGGCCGTGCCGCCCCGTGCCGCGCCCCGTTCCCCCGTCCGCCCCGACTCCCTTCCCCGTGATCATTCCCGGGCGGGCCGGCCGCCTCTAGACTGGCCCACGGACTCCTGGGCGGTGAGGGGCGGTTGACGGTGCGTAAGGCGTGGATCGTGGCGAGCGTTGCGATCAGCTCGGCGCTGGCCTTCGTGATGCTGCTCGTCGTCGGGGTCTACCTCGTCGCGGGGAACCTGGTCAACGGCGTGGGAGGCGGGGCGAAATCGCTGGCCAAGGGGTCGGTGCCCGCCGCGTACGCGGCCCTCGTGCAGAAGTGGGGCAACCTCTGCCCCGCCATCAGCCCGGCCCTGCTCGCCGCCCAGCTCTACCAGGAGAGCGGATTCAACCCCAGGGCCCAGAGCCACGCCGCCGCGCAGGGCATAGCGCAGTTCATCCCCGGCACGTGGGCCAGTCACGGCATCGACGGCGACGGCGACGGCGACCGTGACGTGTGGGACCCGAAGGACGCGATTCCCTCGGCCGCCTCCTACGACTGCGAACTCGCGTCGTACGTGAAGAAGGTTGGCGGGAATGCGACCGAAAACATGCTGGCCGCCTACAACGCTGGGGCCTACGCGGTGATCAAGTACGGGGGCGTGCCGCCGTACAGCGAGACCCGCAACTACGTGAAGCGGATCACGACGCTCTCCGAGAGCTTCGCGGCGCCGGTCGGGCGGGTCGACCCCTCCGAGCAGGCCGCGGCCGCGATCGAGTACGCGCAGAAGAAGCTCGGCACGCCGTACCTGTGGGGCGGCACCGGCACCGCTGAGCAGGGCGGACGCTTCGACTGCTCGGGTCTGACCCAGGCCGCCTACGCGACCGTGGGCATCAGGCTCCCGCGCGTGGCCAACGACCAGTACAACGCCGGACCGCACCCCTCGCGGGACGAACTGCTCCCCGGCGACCTGGTGTTCTTCTCGGACGACCTCACCAATTCCCGTGCCATCCGGCATGTCGGCATTTATGTCGGAGGCGGGTACATGATCGACGCGCCCCGGACCGGTGCCGTCATCCGGTTCGACCCGATCGACACCCCGGACTACTTCGGTGCCACCCGGGTCACCGAAGATGGCGCGAAAGCACTCCCCACCACGGTCTGAACCCTGCGTGAACCCTCCCCCTGAGCTGCGACAACGTATCTCTCTTCGATAACGTCTGCGTGATCATTCGGTGGAGTGTGGAACGTATCAACGGGAGCCATGCGTTCCTGGTGACGTAGCCGAGCGGACGTCAGTGCAGCGGAAGCGGATCTACAACCACGGGGGTGGCAGGAGCGGCGCACGCACAGGTGCGCCGGTAGAGACGACGAAGGGGCCGCAGCGCCATGGCTGGACTCGCCGATTCCGGGTCGAACCCTGACGTCGACCTGTTGTACGACATCAATGGCCTGGCCAAGGACGCACCGCCGTGGTCCGACCGGGTCATGGAGTACGTCGGCGAGTACGGGCTGCTGCTCGGCATCGTCCTGCTCGTGGTGTGGTGCTGGTGGTCGGTGCGGCGGCGCGGCGGAGAGGACGCGGCGTCCACCGTCGCGGCGCTGGTCTGGACCCCGTTGGCCGCCGGTATCGCCGTCCTGGTGAACGTGCCCATCCGGGGGTTCGTGGAGCGGCCCCGGCCGTTCCTGGATCACCAGGGGCTCGAGGTGCTCGTCCAGGGCAAGACCGACTACTCGTTCGTCAGCGACCACGCGACGATCGTCATGGCCCTGGCGGTCGGCCTGTTCGTCGCCCACCGGAAGTTCGGGCTCGTCGCGCTCGTACTGGCGTTGTTCGGCGGGTTCATCCGCGTCTACATGGGCGTGCACTACCCCACGGACGTCGTGGGCGGATTCGCGCTGGGCACCGCCGTGGCGCTGCTGCTGTCGCCGCCCGCCATGGCCCTCCTGACGCCTTTGGTGAAGGCCGTCGAGCGCTCGCCCCGGCTGGGGTGGCTGGTGCGCGCCGGAGGGCGTGCGGACGGCGAGGACACGGTGATCCCCGAGGCGCGCAGCGAGCGGGCCTCGGAGCGGGACCTCGCCGCGTAAGGACCCCTTACAGCGCCTGGGGGTACGTGAAGAAGCGGTCCGGGTCGTACTGCTTCTTCAGCTTGGCCAGGCGCGTCGCCGCATCCCCGTAGTAGGCCTTGCGCCAGTCGGTCAGGGTCGGGTCGGTGTAGTTCTGGTAGGCGGCCCCCGAGGCGTAGGGGCGCATGGCCTTGTGGGCCGAGGCGAGCCAGTCGCGGGCCGTCGTACCGCTCGTCCCGGCCCGCCAGGCGCCGATGTACTGGGCCAGCATGCGGGAGCGGCGGTGGACGAACGCCGTCGCGGTGGGGGAGACGCGGTTCACCGCGCCGCCCAGGGCCGTCAGGGCGATGCTGCCGGTGCCGCCGCGCACCGAGGCGATCTGCGCCAGCAGGGCGCGGATGCCGGCCGTGGACAGGGAGCGGTCGAAGAAGTCCGACGCCGCGGCATAGGTCTCGCGGCCCAGCGCGCCCTTCGGGGAACGGCCCGGGGTCGAGCCGGGCAGATGGCACTGCGCGTCCGTCGGGAACGAGGAACAGCCCGCGTACACCTCCATCGACTCCTCGTACGAGCGGCGCTTCAGGGAGACGCTGCGGGCCGGGGCGCCGACCCGGTCGGCCAGGCGGTCGACGGCGTTCTTCAGCTCGCCGTAGGTGCCCAGGGAGAACGCCGAGACGGAGACGGTCGGGGTGCCGCCCGCGGCGTTCGCCAGGTGCAGGGACGACCAGATCTCGTCGGGCTGCGACGGGCCCCATTCCTGCCAGGCCTTCACCACCGCCGCCGCCTTGGACCAGGGCCAGGACAGGTACGCCGAGACACCCTGCGGGGCGGGGTGGGTGGTGAAGTGCAGTTCCGTGACGACGCCGAAGTTGCCGTTGCCGGCGCCGCGCAGGGCCCAGAAGAGGTCCTTGTTCTCGCGGGCGTCGGCGGTGAGCTGCTTGCCGTCGGCGGTGATCAGGGTGGCCCGGGTGAGGCTGTCGCAGGTCAGGCCGTAGGCACGGGAGACCACGCCGTGGCCGCCGCCGAGGGTGAGGCCCGAGACGCCGACGGTGGGGCAGGAGCCGGCCGGGATGGTGACGCCCTTCGCGGCGAGCGCCCGGTAGACGTCGATGAGTTTGGCGCCGGCGCCGACCACCGCGGTGGTGCCCGAGGCCCGGACGCGGTTGAGCTTGGAGACGTCGATGATCAGGCGGCCGTCGCCGGAGGACCAGCCGGCGTAGGAGTGGCCGCCGTTGCGGATCGCGACCCGCAGGGCGTGGGCGCGGGCGTAGGCCAGCGAGGTGCGGATGTCGTCCGCGTGGGAGACGTACGCGACCGCGGCGGGCTTCAGCGCGTCGAAGCGGGTGTTGTAGAGCTGCCGGGCCGTGGGCCAGGCGGCGTCGCCCGGGCGGACCAGGGGACCGTCGAGGTCGCGGGCCAGGGCGGACCAGTTCGCGGCGGTGGTTCTCGAGGTGGTGGAGGCGCGCACGGCGTCGGTGGCCGTGTCTCCGGAGCGGGTGCCCGACTGGGTGCAGGCAGTGGTGAAAGGGGTCGCGGCCGCGGCGATCGCCGCCGTGCCGGCCGTGAGTATCGTGCGCCGTTCCATGAGGCCTCCCGGTGGTTCCGTCCTGGGAGACGGGGGGACGGGAGTGAGGGTTCCATGGTCCGGGCCCGGCCGGGAGGTGTCGGCGCGGTCTCAGCCCGTCGCGTGCCGCTCCGCGTCCGTACGCGCCTGGCTTCTCGCTCTGCGTGCCGGGCCGCGCCAGCCACAGATGCAGTGGGCCATGCAGAAACGGCCCTTCTCCATGGTCGTCGTGCGGTGTTCCGGGGAGTTGGGGGGAAGTTCCGGCCCGTCCTGCTGCGCCACGCCGACCACGTTACCCAGCGCGGGTGAACGGCTCGTACGGCGGTCGGCGCGGCCTCGCGTGACGGGGGCACAAACCCGTCGTTAACCGGAACGACGAGGGGGCCCGTGACGGACGTACCGGCTGGGGGTAGGCAGGCGATGACTGGGCGGCAGCGGGAAGGGCGGCACCGGCGGGCGGGCGCGACGGTCGTCGCCGCCGTGGTCCTGGCCGGTGCGGGGCTGGGGTCCGCGGGGTGCTCCGCGGGTGACGCGGCGGCCGGGGACGCTCGCGGCGGGGAAGCGGTCACCGTGCTGCGCCAGTCCGCCGGACGGCTCGTCGGCGCGGGGAGCTCCAAGGCCCGTACGTCGATGGAGATGGCCACCGGCGGGACCCGGGTCACCATCCGGGGCGCCGGGGTGTACGACTACCGCAAGCGGATGGGGCGGTTGAAGGTGCTGCTGCCGCAGGACCCCGCGGGGGTGGCCGAGCGCCGGCCGATCACCGAACTGCTCGCGCCGGGTGCGCTGTTCATGAAGAACCGGGGCGCCGGTGTGCCCGCGGACAAGTGGGTGCGGGTGGACACCCGGACCCTGTCCGACGGGAACCTCGTCACCGGCGGCGCCACCGACCCGTTCACGGCGGCCGAGGTGCTGCTCGGTACGCGGACGGCGACCTATGTGGGCCGGACGGAGGTCGCGGGCACCGGAGTGCGCCACTACCGGGGGACGGCGAACCTCGCCGACGCGGCCCGGCGCGCGTCGAAGGGGAACGGGGAGCCGCTGAAGGCGGCGGCCGAGGGGTTCGCCACCGCCGAGGTGCCGTTCGACGCCTACCTCGACGACGAGGGACGCATCCGCAAGGTCAGGCACCGTTTCAGCTTCCTGAACGGTCGGCAGAAGAGCCCCGTCGCCGTCGCCTCGACGACACTGCTCTACGATTTCGGGGCCTCGGTGCGCGTACGGTTGCCCCGGACCGACGACATCTACGCGGGCCGGATCGCCGAGGAGTGACCGGCGTGAACTAGCCCGTCCGTGCCATGCGCGGTGTGTGGGCCGCTCCCTACTCTAGGAAGCCGGCAACGGCAGAGACGAGGTGATGCACGTGGCTCCGGTCGGCGGTACGGCAGTTCAGGACCACGTGGCCCTCGCCGAGATCGAGCTGTGCGGAGAGCTGATCATCGCGGCTTCGGCCGCCCGCGAGCGGCTCAGCCTGGAGAGCATCGACGAGGTGCTGAAGGTGGCGGAGGAGCGGGACTCCTCCTGACGCCGGGGCGGGGCGTCCGTCGAGGCCGGGTCCGGTTCACGTCCGCAGCATGCGGGCGATCGCCTGGGTCGCCTCCTTCACCTTCGCGTCGATCTCGTCACCGCCCTTGAGGGCCGCGTCCGCGACGCAGTGCCGCAGGTGTTCCTCCAGCAGCTGCAGGGCGAAGGACTGCAGGGCCTTGGTGGAGGCGGAGACCTGGGTGAGTATGTCGATGCAGTAGACGTCCTCGTCGACCATGCGCTGCAGGCCGCGGATCTGGCCCTCGATACGGCGCAGGCGTTTGAGGTGCTCGTCCTTCTGCTTGTGGTACCCGTGCACACCGTGGTCGTGATCGGCCGTCGCGTCGGCACCCGCGGTCTCGGCGCTGCCGGGGGTGACATCTGCGACATCTGTTGCGTCGGTCACGTCCGTCATCGCTTCCTCCTGGTGGGCCGTGGGTCGATACATACCCCTGGTGGGTATATGGTACCGAACTTTGCGGGGTATACGGGCCTGACGACCGCCCCCGTGCTCACCACTCTGCCCGATGGGCGACACTGGTGGGCGGCCCGATAGCCGTGGCCGGATGATGCGCCTAGCATCAGCCTGACCGAAACCGAAGCACCCCGAGGACCCCACGTGCGCTTTCGTCTGACCCCCAGGGAGACGAGCTTCTACGACATGTTCGCCGCCTCCGCGGACAACATCGTCACGGGCTCGAAGCTCCTGATGGAACTGCTCGGGGCGGACTCATCCGCCCGGGCCGAGATCGCAGAGCGTATGCGGGCCGCGGAACACGCAGGTGACGACGCCACGCACGCGATCTTCCACCAGCTGAACTCCTCGTTCATCACGCCGTTCGACCGCGAGGACATCTACTCCCTCGCCTCGTCGCTCGACGACATCATGGACTTCATGGAGGAGGCCGTCGACCTGGTCGTCCTCTACAACGTCGAGGAACTGCCCAAGGGCGTCGAGCAGCAGATCGAGGTACTGGCGCGCGCTGCCGAACTGACGGCCGAGGCGATGCCGCACCTGCGGACCATGGAGAACCTCACCGAGTACTGGATCGAGGTCAACCGCCTGGAGAACCAGGCCGACCAGATCCACCGCAAGCTGCTGGCGCACCTCTTCAACGGCAAGTACGACGCCATGGACGTGCTCAAGCTCAAGCAGATCGTGGATGTGCTCGAGGAAGCGGCGGACGCCTTCGAGCACGTGGCGAACACGGTGGAGACCATCGCCGTCAAGGAGTCCTGAGCCCTCAATGGACACCCTTGCTCTGGTCGTGACCATCGGCGTCGCGCTCTTCTTCACGTACACCAACGGCTTTCACGATTCGGCGAACGCGATCGCCACGTCCGTCTCGACGCGGGCGCTGACGCCGAAGGCCGCGCTGGCCATGGCCGCGGTGATGAACCTCGCCGGTGCGTTCATGGGCTCCGGGGTCGCCAAGACCGTCAGTGAGGGCCTGATCCAGACACCGACCGGGTCGAAGGGGATGGGCATCCTCTTCGCCGCGCTGGTGGGCGCGATCGTCTGGAACCTCATCACCTGGTACTTCGGTCTGCCGTCCTCCTCGTCCCACGCGCTGTTCGGCGGCATGGTCGGCGCGGCGCTGGCCGGCGGGACGACCGTCTACTGGAGCGGGGTGCTGGAGAAGGTCGTCATCCCCATGTTCATCTCCCCGGTGGTCGGTCTGCTGGCCGGTTACCTGGTGATGACCGCCATCATGTGGATCTTCCGCAAGGCCAACCCGCACAAGGCCAAGCGCGGTTTCCGCATAGCGCAGACCGTCTCGGCGGCCGGCATGGCGCTGGGGCACGGTCTGCAGGACGCGCAGAAGACCATGGGCATCGTCGTGATGGCGCTCGTCATCGCCGATGTCGAGGACTACGGCGATCCGATCCCGGTGTGGGTCAAGATCGCCTGTGCGGTGATGCTGTCGCTGGGCACCTACGCCGGTGGCTGGCGGATCATGCGGACGCTGGGCCGGAAGATCATCGAGCTGGACCCGCCGCAGGGCTTCGCCGCGGAGACCACCGGCGCGTCGATCATGTTCACCACGGCGTTCCTGTTCAAGGCGCCGATCTCCACGACGCACGTGATCACCTCGGCGATCATGGGCGTGGGGGCCACCAAGCGCGTGAACGCAGTGCGGTGGGGCGTCGCCAAGAACATCATCCTGGGCTGGTTCATCACGATGCCGGCCGCGGCGATCGTGGCCGCCGCGTCGTTCGGGATCGTGAACCTGGCGTTCCTGTAGCGCACCGGACGCCAAGCGCAGCGGACACATACGACAGGGCCCGCCCCCGCAAGCCGGGGGCGGGCCCTTTTTCGGCCTCACGGTGGCACCGCCATGCAGCACCGCGAGGAGTCGGCGGGGTGCGATCAGCCGAAGCGGCCCGAGATGTAGTCCTCCGTGGCCTGGACCGACGGGTTGGAGAAGATACGCTCGGTGTCGTCGATCTCGACGAGCTTGCCGGGCTGGCCGACCGCCGCGAGGTTGAAGAAGGCCGTGCGGTCGGAGACGCGGGCCGCCTGCTGCATGTTGTGCGTCACGATGACGATCGTGAAGCGCTCCTTGAGCTCCCCGATCAGGTCCTCGATCGCGAGCGTGGAGATCGGGTCGAGCGCCGAGCAGGGCTCGTCCATGAGCAGGACGTTCGGCTCGACCGCGATCGCCCGCGCGATGCACAGGCGCTGCTGCTGGCCGCCGGAGAGGCCCGAGCCGGGCTTGTTCAGGCGGTCCTTGACCTCGTTCCAGAGGTTCGCGCCCTTGAGGGAACGCTCGACGATGTCGGAGAGCTCGCTCTTCTTGTAGGTGCCGTTCAGCCGCAGGCCCGCCGCGACGTTGTCGAAGATCGACATCGTGGGGAACGGGTTCGGGCGCTGGAACACCATGCCGACCTCGCGGCGGACCGACACCGGGTCGATGTCCGTGCCGTAGAGGTCCTCGTCGTCGAGGAGCACCTTGCCCTCGACCCGGCCGCCCGAGGTGACCTCGTGCATGCGGTTCAGCGTGCGCAGGAACGTCGACTTGCCGCAGCCGGAGGGGCCGATGAACGCCGTCACCGAGCGCGGCTCGACGGTCATCGAGATGTCCTCGATCGCCTTGTGGGAGCCGTAGTAGGCGGTCAGTCCGCTTACGTCGATTCGCTTGGCCATGACTACTTCACTTCCAAAAAGTCCGGGGGGTCGCTGTGGCCCCGCGCGGCGGTAGCCGCAGGTTGTCGCGTCAGCGACCGGTCTTGGGGGCCTTCCAGCGGGCGATCCCGCGGGCCACCAGGTTCAGGAGCATCACGAAGGCGATCAGGGTGAGTGAGGCCGCCCAGGCGCGGTCGTACGCCGCACCGGAGCCCGCGCTGTTCGCGTACTGCTGGTAGATGTACAGCGGCAGCGAGGCCTGCGCCCCCTCGAAGGGGTTGGCGTTGATGAACGCGTTGCCCCACACCAGCAGCAGCACCGGGGCGGTCTCGCCGGTGATGCGGGCGATCGCGAGCATGATGCCCGTGGTGATGCCGCCGATGGAGGTCGGCAGGACCACCTTCAGGATGGTGCGCCACTTGGGGACGCCGAGCGCCAGGGACGCCTCGCGCAGCTCGTTCGGGACGAGCTTGAGCATCTCCTCCGTGGAGCGGACGACGACCGGCATCATCAGGATGGCCAGGGCCAGCGAGCCGGCGAAGCCGAAGGGCTCCATCTCGAACATCAGCATGAGGCTGAGGATGAACAGACCCGCGACGATCGAGGGGATGCCGGTCATGACGTCGACGAAGAACGTGATGGCCTTGGAGAGGTTGCCCCGGCCGTACTCGACGAGGTAGATCGCGGTGAGTACGCCCACCGGCGCGGCGATCACCGTGGCGAGTCCGACCTGCTCCAGGGTGCCGAGGATGGCGTGGTAGATGCCGCCACCGGGCTCGGTGTCCGCGACGACGCCCATGGAGTGGGTCAGGAAGTAGAGGTCGAGGACCTTCACGCCGCGCGCGACGGTCGACCAGATCAGCGAGGCCAGCGGCACGACGGCGAGCAGGAAGGCGACCCAGACGAAGGAGGTCGCGATGCGGTCCTTGGCCTGCCGCTTGCCCTCGACGGCCGCGGCGACGGCGTAGGTGCCGGCCACGTAGAGGATCGCGGCGATCAGGCCCCACTGGACGCGGCTGTGCAGGCCGCCGGCCAGGCCGATGCCGACCGCGAGGGCGATCGAGCCGACGGCGATGGCGTAGGGGGACCACTTGGGCAGGCGGGCGCCGCGCAGGGTGCCGGGGCCCTTCGGGGTGACGGTCGCGGTGCTCATGCGTTGGCCCCCGAGTACTCCTTGCGGCGGGCGATGATCGCCCGGGCCGCGCCGTTGACCAGCAGGGTGATGACGAACAGGACCAGACCGGAGGCGATCAGCGCGTCGCGGCCGAACTCGGTGGCCTCACCGAACTTGCTGGCGATGTTCTGGGCGAACGTGCCGCCGCCCGGGTCCAGGAGGCTCGCCTGGATGTCGAAGGTCGGGGAGAGCACGGTGGCCACGGCCATGGTCTCGCCGAGGGCGCGGCCGAGGCCGAGCATCGAGGCGGAGATGACGCCGGAGCGGCCGAAGGGGATGACCGCCATGCGGATCACCTCCCAGCGGGTGGCGCCGAGCGCCAGGGCGGCCTCCTCGTGCATCTGCGGGACCTGGCGGAAGACCTCGCGGCTCACGTTGGTGATGATCGGCAGGATCATGATCGCGAGCAGGATGCCGACCGTCAGCATCGAGCGGGGGGCGCCGCCCTCCCAGGAGAAGACGCCGGTCCAGCCGAAGTAGTCGTTCAGCCAGCCGAAGAGGCCGGTCATGTGCGGCACCAGGACGAGGGCGCCCCACAGGCCGTAGACGATGGACGGCACGGCGGCGAGCAGGTCGATCACGTACGCGATGGGGCCGCGGATCCGGCGCGGGGCGTAGTGCGTGAGGAACAGCGCGATGGCGACGGCGACCGGGACCGCGATGACCATGGCGACGATCGAGGAGACGACCGTGCCGAAGGCCAGGACGGCGATGCCGAAGTTCGGCGGGACGAGGTTGGTGTCCCACTGGAAGGTCGTGAGGAAGTTGCCCTGGTCCTTGCTGATCGCGAGGGAGGCGCGGTAGGTGAGGAAGACCGCTATCGCGGCCATGATCACCAGCAGCAGGATGCCCGAGCCGCGGGAGAGACCGAGGAAGATCCGGTCTCCGGGCCGGGTGGCCCCGCGTGCGGCGCGCTTGTCGACGGCCGGCTGTGAGGCGGGGGGAGAGGTGTCGGTTGTCTGTGTGGGTGTGCCCATCGGGTTCTCCGGTCTGCGGAGCCGTACGCGGGGTACGGCCACTGGCGGCGGTGCACCGGACGGTGCGGCCCGGCCCCGGGGAGGGGGCCGGGCCGCACGCGGGTCAGCTCAGGCCCTCGATGGTGGTGCGGACCTGGGAGATGATGTCGGCCGGGATCGGCGCGTAGTCGTTCTCCGAGAGGACCTTCTGGCCGTCCTCGGAGGCGATGTAGCGCAGGAACGCCTTGGTGCCGGGCAGGGTGTCGGACTTGTTGCCCTTGTCGCAGACGATCTCGTAGGTGACGAGGACCATCGGGTAGGCGCCCTCGGCCTTGGTGCCGTAGTTCAGCTGCAGGGAGAGGTCCTTGCCCGTGCCGACGACCTTGGCCTCGGAGATCGCCTTGGTGGCGTTCTCGACGGTGGCCTTGACCGGCTGGGCGGCGCCCGTGTCGAGGTCGACCGTCTTCAGGCCGTCCTTGGCGTAGGACAGCTCGAAGTAGCCGATGGCGCCGTTGGTCTGCTTCACCTGCTGGGCGACGCCGGAGGAGCCGGAGGCGGACTGGCCGCCCTTGGCCTGCCAGGTCTTGCCGCCGTCGTAGGGCCAGTCGCTCTTGGCGGTGGCGATCAGGTACTTGGTGAAGTTGTCCGTGGTGCCGGAGTCGTCCGAGCGGTGGAACGCCTGGATCTTGAGGTCCGGGAGCTTCGCCTCGGGGTTCAGCTTCTTGATCGCCGCGTCGTTCCAGTTGGTGATCTTGCCGTTGAAGATCTTCGCCAGGGTCGGGGCGTCCAGGACGAGGTTGTCCACGCCGTTGACGTTGTAGCCGACCGCGATCGGGCCGCCGACCATCGGCAGGTCGATGCCCTGGCCGCCGTTGCAGACCTTCTTGGAGGCGGCGACCTCGTCGGGCTTGAGTGCCGAGTCGGAGCCGGCGAAGGCGACCTGGCCCTGGGTGAACGCGGTGACGCCGGCGCCGGAGCCGCCGCCCTTGTAGTTGATCTGGAGGCCCTGGCAGGCCGCGGTGAACTGCTTCACCCAGGCGTCGATCGCGTTCTTCTGCGCGGAGGAGCCGTCGGCCAGCAGCTGGCCCTTGGCGTCGTCGCACTTGACGTTGCTCGGCGCGGCGGCGTTGGAGGAACCGCCGCCGGAGGCGCCGCCGGTGTCGTCGGAGCCGCACGCCGTGAGGGCCAGGGCGCCGGAGACGGCGAGAGCACCGAGAGCGAGGGCCCGCCGGTTCATGCGCTGAAGCTTCACTTGAGTTCCTTCCAGGAGCCGCCGTCCTGATCGGCGGCGTGCGAAGACGAGGTGTCGCGGACACGGCCGTACTCAGCAGGCGCGGCTCGCGTCGGTAAGGCCGAAATTAGGCAGATCAGGTGAAGGCGTCGATGGCCGCACATGAACGAGGGGTGAACCCCTGTCTAAGGCCTGGTGAGGTAACGGAATGCTCACGGGGAGAGCACGTCGTCATTCCGCTTTCGCGGACGAATCGGGACGGTCCGGTCAGCCGCCCGTCCGGGGCAGGTGCAGCACGGCGAGCAGTTCGCCGACCAGGGGCCGGTCGTGGGGCTGGGTGAGACGGTCGCGGGCGACGGCGGGCGCCAGCCACAGCACCCGGTCCACCTCGTCCGTCGGCGAGAACGCGCAGCTCACCGCCTCGGCGGCCCAGTAGCGGACCTGCTTGGGGCGCCCGCCCGCCAGGTAGCGCTGAGTGGACAGCTCGGGGCCCGGCAGGGCACGGCAGCCCGTCTCCTCCGCCACCTCGCGCAGGGCGCCGGTGAGTGCGTCCTCGCCGCGCTTCAGTTTCCCCTTGGGCCACGACCAGTCGTCGTATTTCGGCCGGTGCACGAGACAGAGCTCCGGCTCGCCGGTGGCCGGGGACCGGCGCCACAGGACGCAGCCCGCAGCCCGGACGGTGGTGTCCTTGGGAATGTTCACCGTGTCTCACCGCCTCCTGGTGCCGGGCCCGGTCATGACGCGCCCACGGTCTCCTTCTGCCAGGCCTGCTGGAACGCGAAGCGCGCCGCCTCCACCTCGTGCCGCTGGTCGGCGTGCAGCACGCCGAGGGCGTACGCCGTGGCCGGGGCGATGCGCGGGGTACGGGCCGCCTGGGCCGCCGCTGCCGCCGCCTCCGAGGCGTCGCGGTGCCGGTTCAGGGCCTGGCCCGCGGAGAGCAGGCGCAGGTCGACCACGGCGTTGCCCTTCGGGCCGCTGACGGCCTCGCGGGCGTAGCGGTGCAGGCGCAGCAGCAGCCTGACCTGGTGCCATGGGGCGTCCTGCGGGTGCGGGACCGTGTCCGGGGACAGGCCGTGGACGAGGGCCGTGGCGTTGTACGGGTTTCCCGCGGTGACGAGGGGGAGTGCGGTCACGGCGTCGGCGAGGCGGTCGTGGGCGGACCGGGCCAGGGGGCGCAGGTCGGTGGTGCCGGCGGTCTTCGTGAGGGGGACCTCGCTGGCCAGGACGGCGACCTTGTCCGCGACGGCGTGGAAGCGGCTGCTGCCCAGGGCCTGCAGGGCGGTGGAATGGGCCCGGGTGCGGGCGAGGGTGAGCTGGCGGTCGAGCAGGGCGCCCGCCTTGGCCGCGCCGACGGTCAGATTGCCGCGTTCCGGCGCGGCGGCACCGGCCCTGGGGTGCGCCGCCGCGCCCGCCCGTGCGCCGGCCTGGGCCGGGAACGCCGTGGAGCCCGACAAGCGGTGCAGGGCCGCCAGCAGGCGTTCCAGGCGGGCCGTATACGCGTGCTCCATGGCCAGGGTCCCCGAGACCCAGGCCAGTTCGGGGCGCATCGTCTCGCACCAGTCCGCGTCGAGGAGGGACTGGAACGAGTGCAGGCTGGCGCTGATACGGCGGGCCGAGCGGCGCAGGGCGCGGGCCGCTTCGGCGGACCCCTCAGAGCCGTTCGGCCCCGACCCCGTCTCCCGGTGCAGGCGCAGCGCCCGGAGGAACTCCGTGGCCTGGGCCCGCAGATAGCCCGCGAGGGCGTCTCCGGTGGGGGCGGGCCCGTCGTGCCTGGACCGGGGGTCCGTGGGGTCAAGGTGTCGCTGTGCCACGCCGGCGCCTCCGGGCGTCTATGAGCATCTCCTGGACGTTGCGCAGGGGCTGTCCGTCCGCGTCGGTCGCATGCCGGGTCCAGTCGCCGTCCGGGCCGAGGTGCCAGGAGGCGGTGGAGTCGGACATGCCGGTCTCCAGCAGCCGGTTCAGGGCTGCCCGGTGGGCCGGGTCGGTGACCCGGACCAGGGCCTCTATCCGGCGGTCGAGGTTGCGGTGCATCATGTCGGCGCTGCCGAACCACACCTCGGGCTCGCCGCCGTTGCCGAAGGCGAACACCCGGGAGTGCTCGAGGAAACGGCCGAGGATCGAGCGGACCCTGATGTTCTCCGACAGGCCGGCCACGCCCGGGCGCACGGCGCAGATGCCGCGCACCCAGATGTCCACCGGCACGCCCGCCTGGGCCGCGCGGTAGCAGGCGTCGATGACGGCCTCGTCGACCATCGAGTTGACCTTGATGCGGACGTACGCGGGCCGTCCCGCGCGGTGGTGCTGGATCTCCTTGGTGATCCGTGAGACCAGGCCGTCGCGCAGCGACTTGGGCGCCACGAGCAGCCGGCGGTAGGTCTCCCGGCGTGAGTAGCCGGACAGGCGGTTGAAGAGGTCCGAGAGGTCGGCGCCGACCTGCGGGTCGGCGGTGAGCAGGCCGAGGTCCTCGTAGAGGCGGGCCGTCTTCGGGTGGTAGTTGCCGGTGCCGACGTGGCTGTAGCGGCGGAGCGTCTCGCCCTCCTGGCGGACCACCAGCGACAGCTTGCAGTGGGTCTTCAGGCCGACCAGGCCGTAGACCACGTGACAGCCGGCCTCCTCCAGTTTGCGCGCCCACTTGATGTTGGCGTGCTCGTCGAAGCGGGCCTTGATCTCGACCAGGACCAGGACCTGCTTGCCGGTCTCCGCGGCCTCGATGAGGGCGTCGACTATCGGGGAGTCGCCCGACGTGCGGTACAGCGTCTGCTTGATGGCGAGAACGGCCGGGTCGCCGGCCGCCTGCTCCAGGAAGGCCTGGACGGAGGTGGAGAACGAGTCGTACGGGTGGTGCAGCAGGACGTCCCGCTCGCGCAGCGCGGCGAAGATGTCCGGAGGGGACGCCGACTCGACCTCGGCGAGGTCGCGGTGGGTGCCGGCGACGAACTTGCGGTACTTGAGCTCCGGCCGGTCCAGCGAGGCGATCCGGAACAGGCCCGTCAGGTCCAGCGGGCCGGGCAGCGGATAGACCTCGGCCTCGCTGATCTTCAGCTCGCGCACGAGCAGGTCCAGGACCTCGCGGTCGATGGACTCCTCGACCTCCAGGCGCACCGGCGGGCCGAAGCGGCGCCGCATGAGCTCCTTCTCCAGCGCCTGGAGGAGGTTCTCCGCGTCGTCCTCCTCGACCTCCAGGTCCTCGTTGCGGGTGAGGCGGAAGGCGTGGTGCTCCAGGACCTCCATGCCCGGGAACAGCTCCTCCAGGTGGGCGGCGATGACGTCCTCGATGGGGACGTAGCGGCCCGGGGAGCTCTCCAGGAACCGCGACAGCAGCGGCGGCACCTTGACGCGGGCGAAGTGCTTGTGGCCGGTGACCGGGTTGCGCACCACGACGGCCAGGTTCAGGGACAGGCCGGAGATGTACGGGAAGGGGTGCGCCGGGTCGACCGCCAGCGGGGTCAGCACGGGGAAGATCTGATGCCGGAACAGGGTGAACAGGCGGGCCTGCTCCTTCTCCTGGAGCTCGTTCCAGCGGACCAGGTGGATGCCCTCCTCCGCGAGTGCGGGGGCGACGTCCTCGTGGTAGCAGGCGGCGTGCCGGGCCATCAGCTCGCGCGAGCGGGCCCAGATCATCTCCAGCACCTCGCGCGGCTGGAGGCCGGAGGCGGAGCGGGTGGCCACGCCGGTGGCGATGCGGCGCTTCAGTCCGGCCACCCGGACCATGAAGAACTCGTCCAGGTTGCTGGCGAAGATCGCGAGGAAGTTGGCCCGCTCCAGCAGGGGCGTGTTCGGGTCCTCGGCGAGTTCCAGCACCCGCTCGTTGAACGCGAGCCAGCTGCGCTCCCGGTCGAGGAAACGACCCTGCGGCAGCTGGGGCCCGTCGTACGGCGACTCCTCGTACGCGTCGAGGTCGGCGTCGATGTCCGGTTCCAGATCGGAGACGGCCGCGGCCACCGTGTGGGGGCGGTGGGCTGCTATGGAGCCCACGGAGGGCTGCGCGTGCTGGACCTGTGCTGCCTGGGTGTTCGGCTGGCTCATGGACCCATTCTTCCGCGCCGCGAGCATCACGGGCGCGTCGGACAGCACGGGCGGGAGCGGAGATGCCACATGAGTGCTCCCGTTTCCCTCGGGACCCTCGCGGGGTGGGGAAGCCTCGGGCACGGCGGGATTCATTGGCCGAGCTTCGCAAGCTCGTCTGAATCGATGGTTACGGAGACATGACGTGCGGGATATCGGGGAGCGGCTCGCGGGCGTCCACAGGGCCGGGTGAGGGGCCGGTGCGGTTGCCCACAGGCTGTGGACGGTGCTCGGCGACGCCGTACGCCGCGGAGTGTCCCGAAAGGGCGGGCCGCGCGTCCATCCCCCCGTGGAAGGACGCGCGGACCGGGTTCAGGGGAGGCGGCGGGCCAGCAGGAGGAAGGCGGCGGCCGTCGCGGTGCCGGCCACGGCCAGCAGGAGGCCGGTCTCCACGTACTGGAGCGGCCAGAAGTGGGACCGCGGGTGGAACGTGGCGTGGCTGATCTGGACGCCGTGGGGCCTGGGGGTGTCCCAGGTGACCTGGAAGGCCGAGCGGGGCAGTTCGATGCTGCCGGGCGCGATGCGGCTGACGGTCGGCCAGAGGTCTGCCCGGTGCCGTTCCAGGAGGCTGTGGAGGAGCAGGGAGGCGGCCAGGGCCACTCCCGTGGCGGGCAGGGCCCGGCGCCACACCAGTCCGGCGAGGGCGCCGAGGGCGAGTCCGGCCAGGGCGTAGGCCACGGCCACCGGGCCCGTCGACACGAACGCGTCCGGGTAGTACCAGTCGCCGACCAGGTCGGGATCGCCGTCGCCGCGCGCCCAGACGTTCAGCGGCACGAGCGCGCCGGTGCCGGCGGTGAGCAGCGCGGCCGGGGCGGCCAGTTTCGCGGCCAGCCAGCGCAGGGGGCCGACCGACTGGGTCCAGGCCAGCTGTGCGGTGCCGCTCTCCAGCTCACGGCCCACGAGGGCGCCGCCCGCCCAGGCGGCCACGGGGAACATCACCCAGGACAGGGCGGTGGCGAGCACGGCGATGCCGTTCGCGTACACCTCGTCGGCGGTGATCGCCTCGACCGCCGCACAGGAGGGGAGCCCGTCCGCCGGGGGCGTGGCGCACGCGCTCACGCCCGCCCGGGCCGCGTCCCCCAGGGAGTGCAGCCAGATCAGGGCGGCGGTCGCGGCGGCCAGGGCCAGGAGGGACAGGACCAGGGCCGTGCGGTGCGTGCGCAGCACCGCCCGCAGCAGGCCGCCACGGTGGAGGGCGGCACGGCCGGCGGGGGCGGTCGCCGCGGTGAGGGCGGTCATACGGCGGCTCCCGTGCGGCGGCGCAGCAGGACGAAGGCGGTCGCGGCCGCCAGGGCGGCGACGGCGAGGAGGAGGCCGGTCTCCATGAGCTGGAGGGGCCAGAAGTGGGAGGCCGGGTGGTAGTCGGCGAAGTAGTGGGTGATGCCGTTTCTTGCGTCGCAGCCGGGCTCGCCCGAGCACGACGGGATCGGGACGCGGGCACCGGAAGCGTTCAGGGCGCCGGTCTCGACGATCATGCCGTCGATGCCGGGGGTGCCGTCGTCCAGGCTGGTCACGGCCGTCCGTACCGGCCACAGACGCGGACGCAGTTCGTCGGCGACGTAGACGAGTGACACGACCGCCAGGACGGCGACGCCGAGGGCGGGCAGCGTCCGGCGCAGCAGCAGCCCCACCAGGACGCCGACGGCCAGGGCGGCGAGGGCCTCGGCCGCGGCGACGGTGCCGTTGATCTCGAAGACGCCGTCGTCGTGCCACTCGCGCCAGCGCATGGCACTGATCAGGGAACGGTCCGACGACCACAGCACGCGGTGCAGCAGCGTCAGCGTGAGGGTGCCGGTCACGAGCAGCAGGGCCGGGACCGCGAGCTTGGCGGCCAGCCAGCGGGCCGGGCTGACGGACTGGGTCCAGGCGAGCTGTGCGGTGCCGTTCTCCAGCTCGCGGCCGATGAGGGCGCCGCCCGCCCAGGCGCCGGTGAGCAGCGGGAGGAGCCTGAGCAGGCCGAGGCCGACCGCCACGGCCGTCTCGTACCGGCTGTTCGCGGGCCCGGGCATGTCGCAGCCGAGGTTCGTGGGGGGCCGGTCGCAGCCCAGGTCCGTGTACTCGGCCCAGGCGGCGTCCGCGCCCGGGCCCATCGCCCACAGCAGCGCCCCGGCGGCCACCGCCACCAGCCCCAGCCAGAACAGCAGTGCGGTGCGGTGCAGTCGGAGCATGGCCAGGAGCAGGCCGCGCGACGGCGAGGCGGGCCGGGTGACGGCGGGTGCGGTCACGGTGTCGAGGGCGGTCATACGGCGGCCTCCCGCGTGTCGAGCAGGAGCGGCGGGGCGGCGGGGGAGCGCAGGTGGGCCAGGACGACTTCCTCCAGGGACGGGCGGTCGCCCTGGAATCCGTCGCCGAGGGGGCCCGTGGGCCGGACCAGGGCGGTCAGCTGGCGGCCGGTGGTGCGCGACTCGACCACCGTGTGCGGGTCGAGGGCCTCGCCCGCCCGGCCGGTGACCAGGGTGTGCGCGGCGAGCAGGTCGTCGAGCGGCCCGGCGAGCCGGACGCGGCCCGAGCCGAGCAGCAGCAGGTGGTCGCAGGAGCCCTCCAGCTCCGCGACGACGTGCGAGGACATGACAACCGTGGTGCCGTGTTCGGCGGCGTCGGCCATGAGCGTGGCGGTCAGCTGGTGCCGGGCGAGCGGGTCGAGGTCGGCCATCGGCTCGTCCAGGAGCAGCAGTTCGGGGCGCTTGCCCAGGGCGAGGGCGAGTGCGACGCGGGTGCGCTGGCCGCCGGAGAGCGTCCGGATCTTCGTGTCGGGGTCGAGGTCGCCCTCGGCGACGATCCGTTCGGCGACCCGGGCGTCCCAGCGCCGGGGGTTGAGGTCGCGGCCCAGCCGCAAGGTCCCGGCGATGGTGAGCTGGGGGTACAGGGGCTTGTTCTGGGCGACGTAGGCGAGGCGCTCGCGGGCCGCGGCCGGGGCCGTACCGAGCACGGTGACGGTGCCCTCGGTGGGGCGGATCAGCCCGGCCGCCAGGGCGAGCAGGGTGGACTTGCCGGCGCCGTTCGGGCCGGTGAGGGCGCACACGCGGCCCGTGGGGAGCCGGAAGGTGCAACCGTCCAGGGCCGGGGCGCGGCGTCGCCCGAACCTCCTGCCCAGCCCGGCCGCCTCGATGGCGGTGTCGGTCATGCGTCCCCCTTGAAGTCTGCGAAATGCGCGTCGAGTACGGAAGTGAAGAGAGCGGCCACGTCCTCGCGCTCCAGGCCGGCCTCGCGGGCCCGGACCGCCCAGGCGTCCAGGTCGGCGCGCAGCGGGGAGTCCACGGGGGCGGTGCTCAGGGCCTTGCGGACGAACGTGCCCAGTCCGCGGCGGGCCTCGACCAGGCCCTCGCGCTCCAGCTCCCGGTAGGCCTTGAGGACCGTGTTCGGGTTGATGGCGGTGGCCTCCACGACCTCGCGGGCCGTCGGAAGCTTGTCGCCCGGCTCCAGCAGGCCCAGGCGCAGGGCCTGTTTGGTCTGCTGGACGATCTGGACGTAGGTGGCGACGCCACTGCGCCGGTCGATGCGGTACTCGACCACTGCTGCACCACCCTTTCACTAATTGAGTAGTGAAAGGGTGGTGCAAGGGCGTGAGGAAAGTCAAGCTGCTTCGTGAACCGTTCGGGCCGGGCCGTCCGATGAGGAGACGTGAGCGATACGAGAAGCGACGGGGAGCTGCTGCGGGTCATAGCCGCGGACGCCGACCGGCGTGCCTTCGAGGAGCTGTACCGGCGTTACGCGCCCTGGCTCCGGGCCCGGTTGCGGGGGCGGTGCGCCGATCTCGGGGTAGTCGACGACGTGGTGCAGGAGACGTTCCTCGCGGTGTGGCGGGGCACGGCCCGCCACCGGCAGGAGGGCCACTCACCGGACGCGGCCGGGTGGCTGTGGCGCATCGCCTCGCGGCGGCTGGTGGACGCGCTGCGGGGCGACGGGGCCCGGGGGCGGCTGCGGCAGGCCCTGGCGCGGCTGCGGCACCGGGACGAGGCCTCGGCGGAGGAACGCGTGCTCGCGGGGGTGGAGCACGGGGACCTCGCCGGGGCGCTGGTCCGGCTGTCGCCGGAGCTGCGGGCGGTGCTGCAGGCGACCGTCATCGACGGGCTGACCACCCGTGAGGCGGCCGTGCTGCTCGGGATACCGCCCGGCACGGTCAAGACACGGGCGATGCGGGCCCGGAAGCAGTTGCGGGAGGCCCTGGCATGAGCTGGCACGTGTCCGAAGAGGATCTGCGCGCTTACGCGCGAGGGGAGTTGCGGGCCCCCGCGCTCTGGTCCGCCGACACACATCTGACGTCCTGCGCGCGGTGCCGCGCGGTGCTCGCCGAAGTCAGCGACCCCGTCGCTCTCGACGCCGGCTGGGACCGGCTCGACGCCGAACTGGACGCGCCCCGGACGGGGTTGCTGGAGAGGCTGCTGGTGCGGGCCGGGGTGGCCGGGCACACCGCGCGGCTGCTGGCGGCGACGCCGGTGCTGCGGCGGTCCTGGCTGGGGGCGGTCGTCGCCGTGCTGCTGCTGAGCGTCGCGGCCGGGTACGCCGTGCCCGGCGGGGAGTTCCCCACGCTGTTCCTGGCCCTCGCGCCGCTGCTGCCGCTGGCCGGGGTGGCGCTGTCGTACGGGCCCGCGCTGGATCCGACGTACGAGATGGCCGTCGTCGCTCCGATGCACGGGTTCCGGCTGCTGATGATCCGGACCGTGGCCGTGCTGTCCGTGGTGCTGGCGCTGAACGGGCTGGCGACCCTCGCGCTGCCCGCCTACGGGCTGCGGGCGCTGGCCTGGCTGCTGCCCGGGCTGGCGCTGACGGCGACCGGACTCGCGCTGATGCCCCGTCTCGGGCCGGTGCTCGCACCGTCCCTGGTGGGCGGGGCATGGGCCGGGCTGCTGCTGGCGGCCGACGCGCTGCGGGCCGGGGCGGACGTACCCCTCGCCCCGTTCACCGCGGCCGGGCAGGGCGTGTCGGCGGTGGTCGCCGGGCTCGCCGCCGGGCTGCTCTTCCTGTTCCGTGACCGATTCGACCTCTTCCAGGGACGTGCCGTATGACCACGACCGTGTCCGCCTCCGGGCTGAGTCTCCGCTACGGCGGTACCCGGGCCCTCGACGACGTGTCGCTGCGGCTGACCGCCGGTGTCACCGGGCTGCTCGGCCCCAACGGCGCCGGCAAGACCACCCTGCTGCGGGTGCTCGCCACCGCCCTGCGCGCCGACCGGGGGGCCTTCACCGTGCTCGGGCACGACCCGGGCACCGCCCGAGGCCGCCATGAGGTGCGGCGCCGACTGGGCTACCTGCCCCAGACCCCGGGCTTCCACCCGGACTTCACCGCCTTCGAGTTCGTCGACTACGTGGCGATCCTGAAGGAGATGACCGGCCGGGCCGCCCGGCACCGGGAGGTGCGGCGGGTGCTCGACGAGGTCGGCCTGGCGGACGTGCGCGGCAAGCGGATCCGCAAGCTGTCCGGGGGCATGCGGCAGCGCGTCGCCCTGGGAGCGGCCCTCGTCGGCGATCCGGGGTTCCTGGTGCTCGACGAGCCGACCGTCGGACTGGACCCCGAACAGCGCATGCGGTTCCGGGAGCTGATCGCGGAAGCCGGGCAGGGGCGGACGGTGCTGCTGTCCACCCACCAGACGGAGGACGTGGCGATGCTCTGCCACCGCGTGGTGGTCATGGCCGCCGGGCGGGTGCGGTTCGAGGGCACCCCGGCCGAGCTGACCGAGCGGGCCTCGGGACGCGTGTGGAGCAGCACGGAGCGGGCCCCCGGGGCGAAGGCGGGGTGGCGCACGGGGACCGGCACCTTCCGGAACGTGGGCGACCCGCCGCCCGGCGCCGAGCTGCTCGAACCCACCCTGGAGGACGGCTACCTGCTCACCCTCGACGGCACCGGAGCGGAGGTGGCGGCATGACCGCGGTGACGGAGAAACCGGCCGTGCCCGGGACGGCGGAGGAGCCGGGCGGGGCCTGGAGGGCCGTGTTCGCCCTGGCCGTGTTCGAGTCCCGCCGGCTGCTGACCCGGGTCCCGGTGCTGCTGGCCTTCGCGGTGTACGTCGGCTGGACCGTGTGGCGCGGCGGGAGGGCGTGGGGCGACTACCCGGCCCTCCAGGACGCCGACCGGGCCACCCAGGGCGCGCCGATGCTCATCGGCCTCGCGGTCCTGCTGTCCGTCAACTTCGCCGCCCTGCGCTCCCGGCGGCACGACACGGAACGGCACCTCGCGGTGCTGGTGCTCCCGCGGTGGCGCCGTACGGCCGCCCACGCCCTGTCGGTCGTGGCCGTGGCCCTGCTCACCGCCGTGTGCGTGGCAGGGCAGTTCGGCCGGGAGGCCCTGCGGCCCGGCGCGATCGGGCACGGCTCGGTGGCCGAACTGCTGGTCGGCCCGCTGACCGTGCTGCTGTGCGGGCTGTTCGGGCTGCTCCTGGCAGGTCTGGTGCGGTCCGCTCTGGCCGGGCCGCTGCTGGTGGTGCTCTTCCTGTTCTTCTTCGTCTTCCTCTCGGGCCTGAACGACGGGGCGAGGTGGCTGCTGCCGGCGGTCGAGGAAGCGAGCGCCAACACCCTGCCGTCGGACCTGATGGGCCGCCCCGCCGCCTGGCACGCCCTGTACCTGGCCGGGCTGGGCCTGTGCCTCGGACTGCTGGCGGTGCTCCTGGCCGGTGCCCGCAAGCCGGCCGTGTTCGCCGGTGTCGCCGGGGCGCTCGCCATGACGCTGGTGGGTGGGGTGGCCCAGTCGGCGGGCGACTCCCCCGAGCTGGTCAAGGCACGCGAACGCGCCACCGTGCACCCCGAGCAGGTGCAGACCTGCGCCCGGCGGGACGGATCGACGTACTGCGCGTTCCCCGAGTGGGGGCCGCGGGTGGCGGACTGGGCCGGGGTCGTGGACCGGGTCCGGTCCCTGGCCGGGGGCAGCGCCCACGAGCAGGACCTCGTCGTACGGCAGCGGATCGAAGCGCGCTACGGCCTCTCCAGCGACTCCGCCCTGACCCCGCTGGAGCGGCCGCACGAGGTGACGGTGGGCACCGCGTGGGGCGGCAACCGCGTCCCCGAGTTCTCCGCGGCCGTGGCCGGTGTGCTGATCGCGGGCGGCGAGAAGGCCGCGAGCTCGATCTGCGACGGCCGCATGGTCCCCCTGATGTGGCTGGCCGTGGGCTGGGAGTCCGAGCCGCTCGACGCATTGCGCCGCGTGCGCCTCGACGACAGCGTCACCGGCTCCGCCTACGTGCTCCAGCCCACCGACGGCCTGTACATGACCGAGGCCCAGACCGAGGTGCTGCGGGCGCTGCTCGACCTGCCCCGCGGTGAAGCCGAAGCGCGGGTCAAGGACCACTGGGGCGAGCTGACCGCACCCAAGGTCACCACGGCCCGGGCCGCCGGACTGCTCGGCCTGCCCGCGCCCGAGGGGAAGGACACGTGCTCGTGATCCGGCAGCTGGTGGTCCCCGTCCACCGGACGGTGCCATGGGCGGCGATCGGCGCGGCCGGGGCGGCGGGACTGCTGCTCGCCGCGCTGACCCGGACCGGCGAGACGGCGGAACGGCTCTCCCTGTACCTGCTGCGGGCCGCGATCCTCGCCTTCGCGATGGGCCTGGCCTTCCTCCTGGACGACCCGGCCCGGCACACCACGTCCACCGTGCCGACCCCCCGCCCGGTCCGCATCGCCCTGCGTACGGCCCTCGCCGTCCCGGCCACGGCGGCCTGGTGGACGGTGGCCCTGCTGCTCGTGCCGCCGGAGGTACGGCCCCCGGTCGGTGATCTCACGCTGGAGGCGGGGGCGGCCTTCGCCGCGGCGGTGGCGGGCGGGGCGGCCGCGATGCGGTTCGGCGAACCGACCCGGCCCGGACTGCCGGTGGCGGTCGGACTGCTGACCACGTCGGTGCTCGTCATGCTGTTCTGGCCCGGCCGCTGGGCGCTGTTCGTGCCGGTGGAGGACGAGCGGTGGGCGGCGGCGCACGAGCGGTGGGGCCTGGTGCTTGGTGGGGCGGTGCTCCTCGGCGCGGCGTGGGCGGTGGAGCCCCTGCGGCGGCGGGTCCGGCTCTAGTCGGCGCCGGGCACATCGAGCGGTTGTGTAGATGGTCATGCTCAGCCGCGTACGCCAATACAGCAGGGCGGTCCTACAACCAAGGGTTGTGTGGCTACCCTGCGGCTCGTGGATCTCAAAGCCGTACGCGCCTTCGTCGCGATCGCCGACTCCGGGCAGTTCCAGAAGGCCGCCGTGGACCTGGCCCTCACCCAGCAGGCCGTGTCCAAGCGGATCGCCGCTCTGGAGAAGGACCTCGGCGTGCGGCTGCTGGTGCGCACACCACGCGGGGCGGAGCTCACCATCGACGGTCAGGCGCTCTTGCCACACGCCCGCGCCCTGCTCCAGGCGGAGGAACGGGCGGTGGCCGCCGTACGGCCAGGCGACCGGGTGCTGCGGGTCGACGTCGTGGGGCGCCGGGCCGCCACGGCGGGACTGGTACGGGACTTCCACCGGGCGCACCCGGAGATCAGGCTGGACGTCGTCACCCTGTTCGGATTCGACGCGGCGGTCGCCGCCGTGCGGGACAGGGCCGTCGACGCCACGTTCCGGGCCGTCACCATGCCCGGGCACCGGATCCCCGACGGCATCACGGCGACCCCGGTCCTCGACGAGCCGCTCCGGCTGTGCGTCGGCCCCGGCCACGAGTTCGCCCGGGCCGAGTGGGTGACGCCGGCGCAACTCGCGGGACACCGCATCTGGATGCCGGGCAACGAGCCCGGCACGGAGTGGGCCGCCTACTACGACGAACTCGCCGCCACCTTCGGCCCGGCCATCGACACCATCGGCCCCAACTTCGGCGTCGAGGCCCTCCTCGACACGGTCGCGGACTCCCCGACCCTGGCGACGTTCCTCAGCGAACGAACCCCGCTGGTATGGCCGACCGACCACGACCTGCGCCTCGTCCCGCTGCGCGACCCGACCCCGGTCTACCCGCACTCCCTGCTCTGGCGCACGGACAACCCCCACCCGGGCCTGACCGCCCTGCGCGCCCACCTGGCGGCACAGCCCCGGCTCACGGAAGGCAAGACCTGGCGCCCGTCCTGGGCGGCCCCGACAGTCAGTCGGTGACGTACGTGAGGAACGACGCCCAAGGGTTCGCGCCGAACACGAGTATCGGGCCCTGGGGCTGCTTGCTGTCGCGGACCGGGATCATGCCGGGGCAGTTGTCGGCGACCTCGACGCAGTTGTTGTCTCCCCCGTCGCTGTAGGACGACTTGCGCCACACAGCAGCGGTGAGGTCGACGGTGTTCGTCATGATCTGTGCTCCTCCAGTACGCCCCTGATGAACGCGAGCGAGTCCGACGGGGACAACGCCAGGTCGCGAAGCCGATCGTAGGACGATCGCTCCCGGAGAACCTCGTCCGGATCCTCGACCAGCCGACCACCGCTGTTGCCTTCCGTGTAGGCAACGGCGTTTCCATTCCTCTGCCAGAGCAGCGTCAGCGATCCGTTCATATGGTGATGCGCACCCGCTGAGAACGGCAGTACCTGGAGCGCCAAGTTGGGCCACAGTGCGGCTGCCTCAAGGTGAAGCAACTGGTCGCACCAGGTCTTGCCCCGGGCAGCAGGACGTCGGAGAGCGAACTCGTCCACGATGATCCGGACCTCGGGCTCCGGCTTCTGTCCCAGCACTGACTGCCGTCCGAGCCGGGCGGCAACTTGCTCCTCGACAGCGTCGTCACCGTCAGCCGTTGTCTGGGCGCCAGACAACACCCCACGAGCGAAGTCCTCGGTCTGGAGCAGTCCTGGAATGCCCAGCGAGAACTTCCACATGATCCGCGCCGTAGCCTCCAGCGCCATGAACTCCTTGTACTGATCCTTGAACGCATCCAGCCGAGCCGCCTTCCAGTGGCTCAACAGCAGGTCACCCGTGCCGTAGTACCCGTCCAGGTCCTCCATGACCGTCACCTTGGAGAGCCGCTCCCCCGACTCCAGCCGGCTCAGATAGCTCTTCTCGTAGCCGGTTTCGTCGGCCAGCTGCCCCAGTGACTTCCCGGCCTTCTCCCGCAGGACCTTCAGCGTCTGCCCGAGCATCACCCGCCCGGAGACCGGCTCCGCGTCAACCTTCTCGCCCACGTCACCCCTCCCCGTTGTCTGCGCGCCAGACAACACCGGACCTCTTCCGCAGCGTACGTGCGATGAGTGACGATCGAGGCACGAACGGTGATCACCGCTCGTCAACCTCGCCTTGAATCCCCTGCCCTGAGAAGGGACGCCTCCGTGCGCCTGCGTATCGCCGAACTCTGCGAGTCCCTGCTGCTCGCCCTCCTGCGGAGCCTGCTCCCCGCCCGAGGGCGTCATCGAACGGTGTCGGCGCCCCAGCGGCCGTCGGTGCTGACCCACTCCCCGCCGGTCCCCACCCCTCGGCCCCCGGAACCGCTGCTCATGGACAGCCCGCTCGTCCGGCCGTACCTGCGTGCCGAGGAGGTGTTCGTATGAGGCTGCTCCCCTGGACCGGGATCGACGGACGGCCCTGTTACCTCAGCACCGACGACCCCGACAGCCTCCTCTCCCGGCTCGCCGATGACATCGAGGCTGCTCAACTGGCCTCCGCGGACCAGGTGCTCGCCGGCGCCAGGGCCGTACTCGGCGATACCGGAGCCGGTGAGCACGCGCTGCGTTTCGCTCTGGTCAGGGCGGTGGAGTCGCTGGGGGAGGTGCTGCGGGTGGCGGCGAGCCGGGGTGAGCGCATCACCGACCAGCGACGCCCTGACCCGGAACCTCCCTACGGCTCCCTCAGGTCTCCGTCCGATACATCAGGTCCACCTCGTGCGTGGTGAACCCCAGCCGTTCGTACACGGACACCGCCGCGGAGTTGTCGGCGTCGACGTACAGCATCGCCGTCGGCAGGCCCTGCTCCGCCAGGTGCCGCAGCCCGATCGTGGTCAGGGACTTGCCGAGGCCGCCGCCCTGCGCGCCGGGGCCGACGCCGAGGACGTACACCTCGCCCAGGCCCTCCTCGGCGTGCACCTTCGTCCAGTGGAAGCCCACGAGTTCGTCGCCGCGGAAGGCGAGGAAGAAGCCCGCCGGGTCGAACCACGGCTCGGCCTTGCGGTCGTCGAGGTCGCGCTGGGTGAGGGAGCCCTGCTCGGGGTGGTGCGCGAAGGCGGCGGCGTTCACCGCGAGCCAGGCCGCGTCGTCCTTGCCGGGGACGAAGGCGCGGACCGAGACGCCCTCGGGGAGAACCGGCTCGGGTGCGTCGAAGTCGGCCAACGAGCGGCGCATCTGGCGCAGTTCACGGAAGAGCGTGAGGCCGAGGACCTGTGCGAGATGCCGGGCGGCGGAGTGCCCGCCGTGTGCCCAGACCCGCAGGCGCTTGCCCGACGCGGCCAGCAGGGCCGAGCCGAGCGCCCGCCCGTGCCCGTGTCCGCGATGCCCGGGATGCACCACCAGCTCGGCGGCCGGCGGCTCCACCGGGTCCGTGTCCTCCAGCTGGGCGTAACCGACCAGTTCCCCGCCCGCGGTCAGCAGCAGATGGGACACGCCCTCCCGCTCCCCGCCGCGCAACTGCAACCGGCCCTGTTCGGACACCGCCTGCTGCCCGTCGGTCCGGGCCGCCTCGTCGAGCAGTCCGAGCACGGCCTCGGTCTGCTCCGCGGTGAGCGCGGCAAGGGTCTCGATCGAGCGGGGGCGGCCCGGCCTTACGGTGTCGTCGCTGGTCATGCGTACGAGGGTACGGGGCACCACCGGCAAATCGGCGGCAAAGAAGCAACCAGGCCGTAACCATGAAACACCTGTTGCGCTACGCGCGTTGACTCTAGGCTGCGCCGGACGACATCACTGTCCCAGCAGACCTACAGGGGGGCGTATGCCAGCCACTTCACCGGCGCACCCGGACCGCCGCAGACGTCGTACGAACCGTTTCGCCGCTCTCACCGCCGGTGTCGTCACCGTCGGCGCGCTGGCGGCGGCCGGGCTGCCGGGCTCGGCCTCCGCCGGGGAGGAGCGCGGCGAGGGCGGGTACGGCCACGGCCGCTACCAGGACGTCCAGCTGCTGTCCTTCAACGACCTGCACGGCAACCTGGAGCCGCCCGCCGGTTCCTCCGGCCGGGTCACCGAGACGCAGCCCGACGGCACGACGAAGACCATCGACGCCGGTGGTGCCGAGTACCTCGCCACGCATCTGCGGCAGGCCCGCAAGGGCGAGAAGTACTCCATCACGGCCGCCGGCGGCGACATGGTGGGTGCCTCCCCGCTGCTGTCCGGGCTGTTCCACGATGAGCCGACCATCGAGGCGCTGAACAAGCTCGACCTCGACGTCACCTCCGTCGGCAACCACGAGTTCGACGAGGGCGCCAAGGAGCTGGCCCGCCTCCAGAACGGCGGCTGCCACCCGAAGGACGGCTGCTACTCGGACAAGAAGTTCAAGGGCGCCGACTTTCCCTACCTCGCGGCCAACGTCCTCGACGAGAAGACGAAGAAGCCGATCCTCAAGCCCTACTGGGTGTGGAAGAAGAACGGCGTCAAGGTCGGCTTCATCGGCGTGACCCTGGAGGGCACCCCGAACATCGTCTCCGCCGAGGGCGTCAAGGGCCTGTCCTTCAAGGACGAGGTCGAGACGATCAACAAGTACGCCAAGGTGCTGCAGAAGCAGGGCGTGAAGTCGATCGTCGCGCTCATCCACGAGGGCGGTTTCCCGGCGTCGACGTCGTACAACTACGACTGTGACTCCCCGGGTGCGGGCGACGGCATCTCCGGCCCGATCGTCGACATCGCCAAGAACGTCACCCCGCAGGTGGACGCGCTGGTCACCGGCCACACCCACAACGCGTACGTGTGCAGCATCGCCGACCCGGCGGGCAAGCCCCGCATGGTCACCTCGGCCGCGTCCTTCGGCCGCCTCTACACCGACACGACGCTGACCTACGACCGCAGGACCGGCGACATCGCCCGTACGGCGGTGAAGTCCGCGAACCGCGTGGTCACCCGGGACGTCCCCAAGGCGCCCGACATGACCGAGCTGATCGGCAAGTGGAACACGCTGGCCGCGCCCATCGGCAACCGCGCGATCGGTTACATCTCCGGCGACATCGGCAACACCGGCACCGAGTCCCCGCTCGGCGACCTCATCGCCGACGCCCAGCTCGCCCACGGCAAGCAGCTCGACCCGGAGACCGACCTGGCGCTGATGAACCCGGGCGGCATCCGCGCGCCGCTGACCTACACGGCCAAGGGCGCCGAGGGCGACGGTGTCGTCACCTACGCCGAGGGCTTCACGGTCCAGCCGTTCGCCAACACCGTGAACCTCCAGGACTTCACGGGCGCGCAGGTCATCCAGGCGCTCAAGGAGCAGGTGTCCGGCCCCAACGCGGCGGCGCCGAAGGTCCTGCAGGTCTCGTCCGGCCTGACCTACACGCTGGACCTCACCAGGACCGGCGCCGACCGTGTGGTCACGGACAGCATCAAGCTGAACGGCTCGGCCATCGACCCGTCGGCCACCTACCGTGTCGCGACGAACAGCTTCCTCGCGGGCGGCGGTGACGGCTTCCCGACCCTGGGCCAGGGCACGAACGACGTCGTCGGCGCCGACGACCTGACCGCGCTGGAGCAGTACCTGACGGCCAACTCCTCGGCTGCGAACCCGATCGCGCCGCCGAAGGCGGACCGGATCACGATCGTGAAGTAAGTCGCATACCGGCGGTTCGAGTTGCGGGTGGGGCCGGTGCGCATGGTCGGATGGATCGATGCGTACCCCCCACCACCTCGATGCGCATCCCCGTCCGAACCCGTACGAGGAGCTCGCCGCCCTCGATGACGGGCCTCTGGAGGAGACCCCTCTGGAGGAGTTCCTCCCGGAGGAACGCACTGCGGGCGCCGAGGACGCCTGGGCCCCGCCGGACCATCGCCGCGGCGGCAAGCGGCGTCGGAAGAATCGTTTCGCTGGCTTGCCGTTCGCGGTGAAGGCGGTCGTCGGCCTGGTCGTCCTCGCCTCGTTCGCCGCCCTCGGCGACCGCTGGGCGGTGCTGTACGCCGAGCACCGGGCCGCCGACACCCTCAAGGACCGCCTCGACCTGGCCGCAGCGCCCGAGGTGGAGATCGGCGGCTTCCCCTTCCTCACCCAGCTCGCCGACAAGCGGCTGGAGTCGGTGAAGCTGACCGTCCCGGACGTCGCCGCCGACCGCGTCTCGCTCGCGAAGGTGTCGGCCACGGCCCATGACGTGCGGCTGAACGCCGAAGGGCTGACGTCCGTGCGCGGCGCCGACGTCCCCCGGTTCGACGGGGACGTCGTGCTGTCCTTCGAGGACCTCAACCGCGAACTCGGAGCGTCCCAGGTGACGTTCACCGGCGAGGGCCGGGACCGGGTGCGGGCACGCGGCACCCTGCCCGTCGCCGGGCACGACCTGAGGCTGCGGGCCGAGGCCCGGATCCAGCGGCAGGGCGAGCGGGGCATCGCCACCGAGATCGGCGGCATGCGCCTGGACATCGGGGACCTGGCGACCTACCGCCCCGGCAAGCGCGCCTCGGAAGGGCTGCACCTGACGCCCGAGGCGTCCGCCGACCTGGCCCGGGAGACCCGGAAGGCCAAGGCCCTGCTGTCGGTCCCCGCCATCGTGCGGCGGATGGGCGTGCCCGAGGCGGCCGTCAACGAGGCCCTGGCCGACGACGGCAAGCTCACCGAGCTGACCGGCTCCCCGCGCTTCGCCCGCCAGGCCGAACGCCTGAACCTCATCGACCTCGCCCTGGACAACCCCGGCGTGCTCAAGAGCCTCGGCCTCGACCCCGCCCTCCTCGGGGAGTTGTCCCGCCTGACCCGCCCGGTCCTGGCCGACCGGCTCGCGCTGGCCTTCGAACTGCCGAAGCCGGAGCAGGGGAACGTGAAGCTGGAGGACGTACGGGTGGAGCAGGACGGCATCCGGGTGCGGCTGTCGGGCTCGGGGCTGACGGTGGGCGGCTGAGCGGGCCGAGGCAGGCGGATCACCATCTGGGTGAAACTTTATGTGCTGATGTGTTGACCTCTGTTCGAGTTCCCTTCTAGTTTCGTGCTCCCATGAGCGGGCCGTCCGGCGGTCGCTCATCCTTGCACCTGCTCAGAAGGGGATGTCGTGTCCGACAAGAACCAGCGTGGGACAGCCGCCGCGGGGGCGCTCCTGGCCTGCGTCACGGCATTCGGCGGGGCGTTCGCCTCCCCCGCGGCCGCCTCTCCCACCCACCGTCCCACCCCACCGCCCGTCAGCGACTTCAAGGGCGTCAACTGGGCCGACCCGCGCGACAACTACGCCCACGACGCGGTCGTGCCCTCGGGCCTGTCCACCTCCGACAGCTACGCCACGACCTACGCCAGGTCCAAGGCGATCATCGGCGGGTTCTCCAAGCTCGGCGCCAACACCGTCCGCCTCCCGGTCAACCCGACCTCGGTGAACGGGCCGTTCTGGAAGTCGTACCGGGGCGCGATCGACGCCGCCACCGCCAAGGGCTTCAAGGTCATCCTGGGCTACTGGGAGGCCGACAACGCCAAGGACGGCAAGATCGACGACCAGGCCACCTGGGACCGGATGTGGAAGCGGATCACCACCGCCTACGCCGGCAACTCCAAGGTGTACTTCGAGCCGATGAACGAGCCGTTCGGCTACACCGCGCAGGAGTGGACCGACATCGCCGCGAAGTGGGTGACCACCCACCGCGACGTGCCCCGGGACCGGATCCTGATCGGCGGCTACAAGTACAGCGAGGACGTCAAGCCGGTCTGCGCCGACCCACGCCTCAAGGGCGTCCGCCTGGCCCTGCACAACTACGGCTTCTGGCACACCGACTGGGCCAGCGTCGAGCAGTGGAAGGCCGACTTCAAGAGCCGCATCGGCGACTGCGCGTCCCGCACGATCCTCGACGAGTTCGGCGCGTCGATGACCACCGGCCTGGACTACAACGGCCCGGTGGGCACCTCCAACGAGATCGCCTACATCCAGGCCGCGACCGACACCATCCGGGAACTGGGCCTCGGCTCGGTCTACTGGCCCGGCCTGCGCAACGGTGACACCTACTCCCTCACCACGCTCCAGGGCACGGGCACCAAGCTCAGCCTGACGGTGAACAACCAGAGCGGCCTGGACCGGCTGCACTACGCCTGGAAGCAGTAGTCACCCTCGAGATGGTGGCCCTTCCGGGTCCGGCGCCGCTCGTCAGCCGGACCCGGAAGGGAGCCGTTCAGGACGCCGAAGGCGTCCAGCCCGCGAGCCAGTCCGCGACCTCCTGGTCCGCGGCCTGCGCGTCGCTCAGATGGGGCCGGTTGCTGCTCGCGCCGCCCGCCCCCGCGCCGTGGTTCTTGTACTCGGCGAACCGGTCGTCCTTCCACGAGAACCCGCTCATGTCGGTCCACGGGGTCGACTTGACCGCGTTGCTCAGGCTGGTGTTGCGGACGGTGGCCTGCGGATCGAGGGACGCGTCCCCGCCGGCGTGCCAGGGCCGTCCGAGGTAGAAGGTCCCGGCCGACACATCGCCGTTCACGGTGGAGTCGGCGATCAGGAAGCCCCTGCGGTTCGCCGCGGTGCTCGGCGCGGCGATGTACCCGGCCGAGGTGCCGTCCCAGCGCTTCTTCAGCGTGATCACGGACTTGTCGACGACGGCCGTGGCCCGGCCGAAGATGAAGTCGACGTTGCCGATCACGTAGGAGTTGGAGACGTACACCCGGCCCAGCCGGTCCTTCGACGCGGTGTCGAGCAGCAGGGTGTCCTGGTCCCCGCTGACGATGATCCCGTCCAGGAACACCTTGTCGGCGGCGGTCCGCAGGGCGACGGCCTGATGGTCCTTGAAGTGCTGGTTGGCCTTCTCGTCGAAGTCGTTGGAGATGGTCAGGTTGCGCGCCTGGAAGTCGTCGGCCTCGACGGCGACGGTGGCGCTGCCGCCCGTGCCGTAGGTGCCGCCGCCGGGCTTGGGGGTGCCCGACGCGTTGTTGTAGACGATGGTGGTGTCCTTGCGGCTCCCGCCCGTTCCCTGGATGGTGACGTGCGGCTTGTTCGACGGCACCTTCACCAGTTCCCGGTACGTCCCCGGCTTCACGGCGATCACCACGCGCGAGGGGTTGTTCGCGGGCACGGCGTTCACGGCGGCCTGGACGGTGCGGTACTGACCGCTGCCGTCCTGGGCGACGGTGAGGGTGGTGGCGGCGGAGGCCTTGGCGGATACGGCGGATGTGGAGGCGGCCGTGGCGGCGGCGGCCAGGGCGAGGGGGATCCCGACTGCCAGGTGGGCGCGGCTTCTGCGGTGACGGCGACGGGCCTTGCTGCGCGGCTCACTCATGCGGCGATCCGTTCCGTGTGGGGGAATGACCGCTGAACAGTCGCCGCCCCACACGGAAAGGTTGCCGGTGTGCCCTACTGGGTGCAGGACTCGGGGTCGAGCTTCTCCTCGATCTTGTCCTCTCGGCCGTCGGGCTGGCCGCTGGGCAGGAGCTTGTCTGAGATGCCGTCGATGTAGTACCCGTGCGAGTAGACGGTCTGGTAGCCCCGGTCACGCCAGCTGTGCACGGTCCGGTCCCCGTCGCCCTTGTTCCACTGGTAGTCCTCGACGTGGAAGACGGGGTTGACGCGCACCACGCGCTGGTACGGCGTCCAGGTCACGGCGACCTGCCGGCACGGCGGGATGGTCTTCTCGCTGCGGGTCTCGAACTTGGACTCCTTCTCCCAGCCCCACTCGTAGCCGGCGCTGCCGCCCACGGTCCCGCTGAAGATGCTCTTGGCGAGGGAGAGGCTGATGGAGCCGCCCACGCTCTTCTTCGCGAAGGTCTTGGTGCTGTAGCTGCTGACGAAGGTCTCCTTGTCGTCGGCGGAGCCCTGGTTGCCGATCCACCGGGACGTGCGGACGGTGTCGCCCTTGATGGACCAGGTCGAGGCCTCGGCGTACCCGCACCAGCCGCGGAACAGCTCCCACGGCCCCGCGGGCGCCCACAGCCCGATGACGTCCCGCAGGTACTCGTCCCGGGTCTTGAACTCGCCGGTGTCGACGTTGAGGGCGCCGTACACGCCCGTCAGACTCGTCTCCTGGCCGCAGAGCCGCTCGATCATCAGGTCGGTGTCCCCGGGGTCCACACCCCGGATGTCGGTCGCCCCGGCGGGCCCGGCGGCGGCGGTGCCCGCACCGGTGAGCAGTCCGGTGACGGCGAAGGCGGTGGAGGCGGCAACTATGCCGCATTTCCTGAGAGTTGACGTGCGGATGAGGCGCATGTGGGGGGCTCACTCCTGCTTGTCGTTCTGTGACGGCGATGAAGATGTCAGAACAGCGGCAGGAGTGTGCGCTACTGATGGGTATGACAGGACATCGACAGCTGGGTGGGTGAGATGTCCTCGTTTGTCGGGCGCTGCGGCTCAGACCGGAGGGGAAGCGGAGCGCATCGGCCACGAGGAGGGCACGAGGGTCTGGCAGGCAGAGGCAACGGTGGCCCAGACGCTCCCTGGTCGGGATCAGGCCGAGGCAGGAGGGTCCTCCGGCGGCGGCACCGACGCCCCCGGCAGTCGTACCGTCACCGTCGTGCCGCCGCCCTCCGCCGGGGTGAGGGTCACCTCGCCGCCCGCCTGCTGCACCGTGCGGGCCACGATCGACAGGCCCAGTCCCGAGCCCGGGAGGGCCCGTGCGCTCGGGGAGCGCCAGAAGCGGTCGAAGACGTGGGGGAGTTCGTCGGCGGGGATGCCCGGGCCGTGGTCGCGGACCGTGAGGGTGCCCGAGGCGAGGCGTACGTCGATCGTGCCTCCCCCCGGGCTGAACTTCACGGCGTTGTCCAGGATGTTGACCATCGCCCGTTCCAGAGCGGAGGGTTCCGCGCGGACGAACCAGGGCTCGATCTCCGCCGTGATCGTCAGTTCCGGGCCCCGCAGCCGGGCCCGCCGCAGTGCCGACTCGACCGTGTCCTGCCAGGCGACGATCTGGGTCCGGCTCCCGTGCTGGCCCGTGTCGGGGCGGGACAGTTCCTGGAGGTCGCCGATGAGCGCGGCCAGCTCCGTCATCTGCGCCTTCACCGACGCGAGCAGCGCCCTGCGGTCCGCCTCGGGGATGGGGCGGCCCGTCTCCTCGCTGCGGGTGAGGAGTTCGATGTTGGTACGGAGGGACGTGAGGGGGGTGCGGAGTTCGTGGCCCGCGTCCGCGATCAGCTGCTGCTGGAGCTCCTGGGAGCTGGCCAGCGCCGACGTCATCGAGTTGAAGGACCGGGACAGGCGGGCGATCTCGTCCTCGCTGTCGTCCTCCACGGGGATGCGGATGTGCAGGTCCTCCGTACGGGCCACGTGCTCGACCGCCTCGGTCAGCTTGTCGACGGGGCGCAGACCGGCCCGGGCGACGGCCAGACCGGCGGCTCCGGCGCCGAGGACCCCCACGCCGGAGACCAGGAGGAGGATCAGGGCCAGCTCGTTGAGCGTGGACTGGGTGCCCTTGAGCGGCAGCGCGATGACGAGGGAGTAGTCGGCGGCGACGCCCGGGGGCAGGTCGTCGTCCTTGATGACGACCGCAGTCGTCAGGACACGCAGCTTGTTGCCGTCCTCGTCGGTGCCGTCGCGGATGCGGCCCTGGTTCGGGTCGGGGTTCGCGGCCACGGCTTTGTCGTCGCCGGTGACGCGCACCTGGGTCGTGGAGGTCGGGAAGAGACACAGCTTGCCGTCGACGCGGACCAGCTGCCCGTAGGTCTTGGGCCGTGACCCCATGCCCAGCGAGTCGGAAGGCGTCTGACGGCACGTGTGGGTGAGCGCCTGGACCTCGCCCGGACGCAGCGGCGCGACCGACGACTTCAGGTCGTTGTCGATCTCGTCGTACAGCTTCCCCTGCACGATGAACCAGCAGGTCACCGACACCGCCGCCACCGCGAACGCCACCGCCGCCGCCACCAGCAGGGCCAGCCGGGAGCGGATCGGCAGGGAGCGGAACCGCCGCAGGACCGTCCGGGAACTCACTCGGCGCCGCCCTGCCGCAGCACGTAGCCGACCCCCCGCACCGTGTGGACGAGGCGCGGCTCCCCGCCCGCCTCGGTCTTGCGGCGCAGGTACATCACGTACACGTCGAGGGAGTTCGACGACGGCTCGAAGTCGAAGCCCCAGACGGCCTTGAGGATCTGCTCCCGGGTGAGGACCTGGCGCGGGTGCGCCATGAACATCTCCAGGAGCGTGAACTCGGTGCGGGTCAGCTCCACCTGGCGCTCGCCCCGGGTGACCTCCCGTGTCGAGAGGTCCATGCGCAGGTCGGCGAAGGTGAGCGCGTCCTCGTCGGCCGGGCCGGCCGCACCCACGGCCGCCGCGTAGGAGCTGCGGCGCAGGAGGGCGCGGATCCGGGCGAAGAGTTCGTCCAGTTCGAAGGGCTTGACCAGGTAGTCGTCGGCGCCCGCGTCGAGGCCGGTGACCCGGTCGCCGACCGTGTCGCGGGCCGTGAGCATGAGGATCGGCGTGGTGTCGCCGGTGGCGCGGATGCGGCGTGCCGCCGTCAGGCCGTCCATGCGTGGCATCTGGATGTCGAGGACCACCAGGTCGGGCCGGTAGGCCGCCGCCTTGTCCAGGGCGTCCGCGCCGTCGACGGCGACCTCGGTCCCGTACCCCTCGAACGCGAGGCTGCGCTGGAGTGCTTCGCGTACGGCCGGCTCGTCGTCGACGATCAGGATGCGCTGCGGGTCACGGTCGCCGTCTGCGGGGCTCATGGCTCGGGGTCCTCGGGGGTGAAGGGGGACGGGGGTGCTGCTCCTCTGACGCCCTCAGCGTCGCACGCCTGCGGGCTGCGGCGGGACGTGCCTCAGCCTCGTCCCGCCCGGCGTCGCGCCCTCGCGGAGCGGCCCGTCCGGCGCGGCGTCGTGGCCGCCGGCGCCACCTCGGCCGCCCGGGCCGTCGCCGGGTGCAGGGCGTACGCCACCGCCAACGCCAACCCCACCGCCGCCGGGTCCCCGCCCGGCTCCGTGTGCACCACCTGCTGGATCATCGCCGTACTCCTCGCTGTCGAGCTGTCGAGCTGTCGATGGCCGGGACTCAGTCGGTCGAACCCGCCCGCAGCTTCGCGAGGTCGGCCTTGACGGTGTTGATCGGGATGGCGAAGCCGAGGCCGACGCTGCCCGCGTCGGAGGACGAGGAGGCCTGGCCGGCCGGCGAGTACATCGCGGAGTTGATCCCGATGATGTTGCCGTTCATGTCGATCAGCGCGCCGCCGGAGTTGCCCGGGTTGAGGGAGGCGTCGGTCTGGAGGGCCTTGTACGTCGTGGTGTCGTCGCCGGTGTCGCCGTTGAACTGGCGTCCGCCGAACTCGAACGGCCACTGGTCGCCCTGCCCCTGGCCCTGCCCCCACTGCTGGCCCTGGTCCTGGCCCTCCTCGGTCGGGACGGTGACGTCACGGTCGAGGGCCGAGATGATGCCGCTGGTGACAGTGCCGGACAGCCCCTCGGGGGAGCCGATCGCCACGACCTGGTCGCCGACCTGAATGCCGGCCGAGTCGCCGAGCGTGGCCGCCTTCAGGCCGGAGGCGTTCTCCAGCTTGATCAGCGCCAGGTCCTTCTTGCTGTCGGTGCCGACGACCTTCGCGGTGTACGACTTGCCGTCGCTGGTCGTCGCCTTGATCCTGGAGGCCCCGGCGACGACGTGGTTGTTGGTGACGATCTCGCCGCCGCTGGTGATGATCACGCCGGAGCCGGTGGAGGACCCCGCGTTGGACTCGGCGCTGATCTCGACGATGCTCGGGCTGACCGCCTTCGCGACCCCGGCGACCGTGCCCTTCTGGCTGGAGGGGACCACGTTGGTGCTGGTGGAGCTGGAGGCGACGGTGTCGTTGCCGGTCAGTTCCTGGATGCCGTAGGCGGTGCCGCCGCCTATCGCCGCCGCGACGATCGCCACGGCGGCGATCAGGGCCAGGGGGCCGCGGTTGCGCTTCTTCGGATGCGGAGCGTGTGCCGGGGCGTACGCCGGCGGGGGCGGCCACTCGGGGTTCACCGGGGCCTGCTGCTGACCCTCGTAAGGGTTCTCGTATTCGCCACTGCGGTGGAAGCTCTCGGTCATGGAACAGAGCTTGTCGCCCGACCATGAGAGCTTCCTGAGTGCTCCCTGAGAAGCCCGACAGAACCTCGTATGCCCGATATAAAGGCAGCCGCCGCCCCGGAATGCGGAGGCCTGCCGCTCCGGAGCGGGGAGCTACGGGCAGCCGCAGGACTGCCGGGTGACCAGCCGCGAGGGGAACACCTTCAGCCGTTCCCGCCGGCTCCCCGCGACCCGCAGCCCGTCGTCGAGGACGAGGTCCACCGCCGCCCGGGCCATCGCCGGGCGGTCGGACGCGACCGTGGTCAGGGGCGGGTCCGCGAGGGCCGCCTCCTTGATGTCGTCGAAGCCGGCCACCGCCAGCTCGCCGGGGACGTCGATGCGCAGCTCGCGCGCGGCGCGCAGCAGGCCGAGCGCCTGGTCGTCGGTGGAGCAGAAGATCGCAGGCGGGCGCTCGGGGCCGGAGAGGATCTTCAGGGCGGCCTGGTAGGCGTCGTAGCGGTTGTAGAGGGCCTCGAAGAGGCGGCCCTCCGTGGAGAGCCCGGCGTCCTCCATCGCGCGGCGCCAGCCCTCGACGTGGTCGGAGACGGGGTCGCCGACCGCGGGGGTCTCGGCTATGCCGCCCATACAGGCCACGTACTCGTAGCCGTGCTCCAGCAGGTGCCGGACGGCGAGTTCGGCGCCGCCCAGGTCGTCCGTGGTGACGGCGACGTCGTCGATGGCCTCGGGCCGCTCGTGCAGCAGCACGACACGGGCGTCCCAGGCCTCGATCTCGGCGGCGGCCAGGTCGTTGAGCGCGTGGCTGACGAGGATCAGGCCGGAGACCCGCATCCCGAGGAAGGCGCGCAGGTAGTGGACCTCACGCTCGGCCACGTAGTCGGTGTTGCCGACCAGGACCATCTTCCCGCGCTCGGAGGCGGCCTGCTCGACCGCGTGCGCCATCTCCCCGAAGAAGGGCTGACGGGCGTCCGGGATGATCAGGCCTATGAGGTCCGTGCGCCGCGAGGCCATCGCCTGGGCGACCCGGTCGGGCCGGTACCCCAGCTCCTTGATCGCGGCGAGGACACGCTCGCGCGTGGCCGGGGCGACCGGCCGGGGTCCGTTGTTGATGACGTAGCTGACGACGGCAGTGGAAGTCCCTGCCAGCCGCGCCACATCATCCCGAGTCACCTTGGCCACGCGCGGAGTCTACGCGGATATACCGGCTCCGGGCAGGGCGTAAAGGAGGTTCCGTACGATATCCCGACCGGTGTCCGGGGCGCCCCGTGCGGGGAGCGATGCCCAGGTCGGCGCCGCATGACGCCTCTTTACGCCTTGGCGCGGGCGTCGGCGGCTTCCGAGGTGGTCGACTTGTCGTCGATGTCCGGCTTTGCCGTGACCGCCTTGGCCTTCGCCTCCTCGGCGGCGCGCTCCATCTTCTCCGGCTTCTCCGGCGTAACGAATCGATAACCGACGTTCCTCACGGTGCCGATCAGCGACTCGTGCTCGGGGCCGAGCTTGGCGCGCAGCCGCCGTACGTGCACGTCGACCGTGCGCGTACCGCCGAAGTAGTCGTAGCCCCAGACCTCCTGGAGCAGCTGGGCGCGGGTGAAGACCCGGCCGGGGTGCTGCGCGAGGTACTTCAGGAGCTCGAACTCCTTGAAGGTCAGGTCGAGGACGCGGCCCTTGAGCTTGGCCGAGTACGTCGCCTCGTCGACCGACAGGTCGCCGTTGCGGATCTCCATCGGGGAGTCGTCGCTGACGATCTGCTGCCGGCCCATGGCCAGCCGCAGCCGCGCCTCGACCTCGGCCGGGCCGGCGGTGTCGAGCAGGACGTCGTCGATGCCCCAGTCCGCGGTGACGGCGGCGAGGCCGCCCTCGGTGACGACCAGGACGAGCGGACAGCCCGGTCCGGTGGAGCGCAGCAGCTGGCACAGGCTGCGGACCTGCGGCAGGTCACGGCGGCCGTCGACGAGGATGACGTCGGCGCCGGGGGTGTCGACGAGGGCGGGGCCCTCCGCGGGCGCCACACGCACGTTGTGCAGGAGCAGGCCGAGGGCGGGGAGCACCTCCGTCGACGGCTGGAGGGCATTGGTCAGGAGCAGCAGAGAACTCATACGTCTGGTTCCTCCTCGGTCCCTGCGAGGACGTTTGTTGGCACAGCACCGCTCTGCGATCCCGAAGGCCCCGTACACCTGCGGTTTCCCGCTTCGTATACAACGCTTCCGAAAGCACAAAAGGACCCGGGGGCTACGGTGCCCGAGTCCTCTGCCCAGCAGAATAGCCCACATGAGCTCTGGTCCGGCAGGTCATGTGGCGCGTTCCACCGATCGTCCGCATCCCGAGACGAACGGGGGAAAGCCTGTGCGGACGTCGGCGCGGGTGTTTCTGCGGACGTCCGACGGTGTGGCGATCGAGGCGGTGTACGAGCCGGGAGCGGCGGTGCACGACACCTCCCGGACTCCTTCCGATCGCCCGGTGTTCGTCGTCGCCCACGGGTTCACCGGCGCGGTGGACCGCCCGCACGTGCGGCGGATCGCGCGGGCGTTCGCCCGGCACGGGGGCGTGGTCACCTTCTCCTTCCGGGGGCACGGGATGTCCGGCGGGCACTCCACGGTCGGCGACCGGGAGGTGCTGGACCTGGCGGCGGCGGTGGACTGGGCCCGCGAGCGCGGGCACGCGCGGGTGGTGACGGTGGGCTTCTCCATGGGCGGTTCGGTGGTGCTCCGGCACGCGGCGCTGCACCCCCGGCAGACCGACGCGGTGGTGTCGGTCAGCTCGCCGGCCCGCTGGTACTACCGGGGCACCGCGCCCATGCGGCGGCTGCACTGGCTGGTGACCCGGCCCGAGGGACGCGTCGTGGGCCGGTACGGGTTGCGGACCCGCATCCACCACCGGGACTGGAACCCGGTGCCCCTCTCCCCGGTGGAGGCGGTGCCGAGGATCGCCCCGACCCCGCTGCTGATCGTGCACGGCGACGCCGACGGCTACTTCCCCGTCGACCATCCGCGGATGCTCGCCGCGGCCGCCGGTGACCAGGGCGAACTGTGGCTGGAGCCGGGTATGGGACACGCCGAGCACGCGGCGGGCGACGAGTTGCTGGCCCGGATCGCGCGGTGGGGCGTCGCCCGGGCGGGCTAGCCTGACGGGGTTCACCGTCGAAATTCATTGAGGAAGCAGATGCCAAAGGTCACGGTGCGCTACTGGGCCGCCGCCAAGGCCGCGGCCGGGGTGGCCGAGGAGCCGTACGAGGCGGCCACGCTCGCCGAGGCGCTCGACGGGGTGCGCGAGCGGCACCCCGGCGAACTCGAGCGCGTCCTGCGCCGTTGCTCGTTCCTCGTGGACGGTGACCCCGTGGGCACCCGCGGCCATGAGACGGTACGGCTGGCCGACGGCGGCACGGTCGAGGTGCTCCCGCCGTTCGCAGGAGGATGACGATGACCGACCAGCCGAACCAGCCCCACCAGCCGTACGACGGCTACGACCCCTACGGGCGGCAGCAGCCGCCGCAGGCGTGGCCCGGACAGGGCTACCAGGGGTACGAGGACCCGCACGCCGCTCAGCAGTACACACAGCAGTGGCAGGGGCAGACCTGGGAGACGCAGAACCACCAGGCGGTGTCCGCGCAGGCGCCGGACCCGGAGACGGCGATCCTGACGCCCCAGTCGCCCCCGCCGCGCCGGAACCCCCGGCCCCAGGGACCGGCGGACCCGGCCGGGGCCGCCGACGGCTCCGGCTACGGCCCCGCCACCGTCGGCGGGAACACGCGCGTCACGGACGCCCAGCGGGCCCGGGCGGAAGGGCGCTCCCCGATCATCGAGCCCGGGATGCAGCCGGCCGCGCTGACGGCGCTGCTCGGGCTGCTGCTGGCCGGTGCCGCGGCGCTCGGGACGTACGCGCTGCTCGTGCCGCTGATCGTCCTCCAGGCGGTCACGGCGGCGGGCTGGTTCCGGCTGAACGGGATGTGGCCCGCCCGGCAGGGCATCGCCCTGGGCTTCGCGGGCGCGCTGGCCGCCGACGCCGCCCTGCTGGTCTCGGACGGCTCCCCGGCGGCGATCCTCGGCACGCTCGGGGTGTGGGTGCTGCTGGCGCTGGTCCTGCAGCTGCGCTCGCACGCCGACCCGGACGAGCGGATGTACGGCCTGATGGCGACGGTCGCGGCCTCGGCGCTGGCGATCGTGGCCGGCGGGTATCTCGCGGCCGCCGCCGACGCGGTGACCGTGGGCGCGGTGGCCGTGGCGGTGGCCGTCGCGGCCCGTGCCCTGCCGCTGCCGACCCCGGTTTCGGTGGTGGTGTCCCTGCTCGCCGCGGCGGGCGCGGGCATCGCGGCCGGGTCGGTCACGGGCGTCGGCACCTCCGGTGCCCTGCTCGGCGCGGGTGCCGCGGTCTGCGCCCTGATCGGGCACCGGGTCGCGAGCTACGACTACCCGTCCCGGTTCGTCCACTTCACGGCGGGCGTGGCCCTGCCCCTGGCGGCGGCGGCCCCGGCCGTCTACCTCCTGGGCCGGGCGCTGGCGTAGCGCGGAGGCCCGGACGCCGGGCCTCCGGTCTGTCACAGATGATCAACAATTCTCCGATTCCCCTTCCGCTCGGCGTTACCCTCGCGCAAGGGACGGCCACCGGGTCGTCGAAACACCGGACCGGTGGGGGACACCACGCATGCGCGCACTGCGAATACTGCTGATCTTCGTCGTGATCCTGGGCGGTCTCTTCGTGATCGCCGACCGCGTCGCGGTCAACTTCGCCGAGGACGAGGCCGCCGACCGGCTGAAGACCTCGGAGAACCTGTCGGCGACCCCGGACGTGTCGATCAAGGGCTTCCCGTTCCTCACCCAGGTCGCCGGCGGCTCCCTGGACGACGTCGAGGTCGGCATCAAGGACTACGAGGCCGCCACGGGCAACGAGGGCCGGAAGATCCGTATCGACGACCTGCAGGCCGACATGAAGGGCGTCGAGTTCTCCGGCGACTACAGCTCCGCCACCGCCACCAGCGCCACCGGCACCGCGACCATCGCCTACGACGAATTGCTGAAGACGGCGAAGTCCGAGCCCACGCAGGTCGCCCCGGGTGTCACCGCCTCCGTCATCGGTCTCTCCGACGGCGGCAACGGCAAGATCAAGGTCACCGTCGAGGCCACGGTGCTGGGCACCAAGCTCCCGAAGCCGGTCTCCGTGCTCAGCTCGGTGAAGGTGGAGGACGGCACCGTCCGCGTGCACGCCGACGGCCTGCCCAGCTTCGGCGGTGTCGACCTCGCCGAGAACCGGGTGCGGGCCATCACCGACTTCCAGCAGAAGATCGACGGCCTGCCCGGCGGCATCAAGGTGGACACCGTCCAGGCCGCCCCGGACGGCGTCGAGATCACGGTGAAGGGTTCCGGCGTCCGGCTGGCCGGGTAAGGACAGGCGCAGGGCGGCCTGCCAGGGGTGTCCGGTGGGCGAGACGGCGGCGTCCGCAGCTCAGCGGTGACGGCCGGTACATCGGGGCACCGCGCCTCCCCCGAGGCCCCGCACCCCTCTCGGATCCCACATCGCGGACCATCTCATCTCAGCATGCGACACACCGGTGACACGCCCGCCCGACCGTCCCTACGATCGACGGTATGAAGCGACAGGCGGACCTCACGAAGCGGCGGGCAGTAGACCTGTGCCGCGTCGCCGCCATGCTCTGTCGCACCTTCTGAGCGATCGCGTCGGCAGTCGCGCCGGCGCGCGCATCCCCGCAGCCCCGCATCACGGGCACCCGTGCGCCGCCCTGTCTCAAGGGCGCGCCCTGCAGACCTCGCACGCCCCGCCGTAACTGCCCCGGAGGAGAAGAAGCATGAGCCGCAACGACGTCCTGGTTGACGCCGACTGGCTCCAGGAGCACCTGGACGACCCGACCATCGCCATCGTCGAGGTGGACGAGGACACGTCCGCCTACGAGAAGAACCACATCCGCAACGCCATCCGGATCGACTGGACGCAGGACCTGCAGGACCCGGTCCGCCGCGACTTCGTCGACCAGGAGGGCTTCGAGAAGCTCCTGTCCGACAAGGGCATCGGCAACGACCACACCGTGGTCCTCTACGGCGGCAACAACAACTGGTTCGCCTCCTACGCCTACTGGTACTTCAAGCTGTACGGCCACGACAGCGTCAAGCTCCTCGACGGCGGCCGCAAGAAGTGGGAGCTCGACGCCCGCGAGCTCGTCGCCGGCGACGAGGTGCCGGAGCGTCCGAAGACGGACTACAAGGCCAAGGCCCAGGACACCTCCATCCGTGCCTTCCGCGACGACGTCGTGGCCGCCATCGGTTCGCAGAACCTCGTCGACGTGCGTTCGCCCGACGAGTTCTCCGGCAAGCTGCTCGCCCCGGCCCACCTGCCGCAGGAGCAGTCGCAGCGCCCCGGCCACGTGCCGAGCGCCCGCAACATCCCGTGGTCCAAGAACGCCAACGACGACGGCACCTTCAAGTCGGACGAGGAGCTCAAGGAGCTCTACGCCGAGGAGCAGGTCGACCTGGCCAAGGACACCATCGCCTACTGCCGCATCGGTGAGCGCTCCGCGCTGACCTGGTTCGTGCTGCACGAGCTCCTCGGTGTGGAGAACGTCAAGAACTACGACGGCTCCTGGACCGAGTACGGCTCCCTCGTGGGCGTGCCGATCGAGCTCGGCGCCAACAAGTAACCAACCCCCACCGACCTTTCCAGACTTCAGGAGTACGACATGTGCGGTGCGAAGGCCGGCGGCCCCGACGCCTCGACGATCAAGCCCGGTGAGACCACCATCCAGGGTCAGGTGACCAAGGACGGCGAGCCCGTGGTGGGCTACGTCCGTCTGCTGGACTCGACCGGCGAGTTCACGGCCGAGGTGCCGACCTCGGCGACCGGACAGTTCCGCTTCTACGCGGCCGAGGGCACCTGGACCGTCCGTGCCCTCGTGCCCGGCGCCACCGCCGACCGCACGGTCGTCGCCCAGCAGGGCGGCCTGGCGGAGGTCGCGATCGCCGTCTGACGGCGAGAGTGCCAGGAGGGGCCGCACCCCCCGGGTTGGACGCCTGGGGTGCGGCCCTTCGGCGTGCCCCGGCCTACGCTGGAGACATGTACGCACGCCGGCGTCACACGTACTTCGCGATGATGGGCCTGTGCATCGGCCTCTTCGTGCTGGCCTGGGGTGTCGTGCGGCTGTGGTCCGTCCCCGTCGCCGTCGGGATGTGCGTGGTCGCCATGGTCATCCCGCCCGTGGCGGCCATGGTCGCGAACCGGCGGGGTCCGGAGGACCGGTGGTGGGACGACCCCTCCGGGGATCCCCAGTCCGACGAGTGGTGGGACGAGCTGGACGGCAAGAAGCGCCGGTCCTGAACCGGCCGGGGGGAGGGCCATGCGCTTGGCGGCGGCGACTCTGGACGCACCGGACGCCCGCGAACTGGCGGACTTCTATCTGCGGCTGCTGCCCGGCTGGGCCGTACGGCCGGGCGAGGACGGCCCGGACTGGGTGCACATCCGGCCGCCCGACGGTGGCACGGGACTGTCCTTCCAGACCGAACCCGCGTACGCCCCGCCCGTCTGGCCGAGCGGCCCCGGCCGGCAGCAGATGATGATCCACCTCGACCTCGAGGTCGACGACCTGGAGGGGGAGACCGCGCGGGCCGTCGCCGCCGGGGCCCGGCTCGCCGCGTTCCAGCCGCAGGACGACGTCCGGGTGCTGCTGGACCCGGCCGGGCATCCGTTCTGCCTGTACACGGACGCCAAGCAGTCTCAGTAGACGAGCGCCTGGGTCCCGTCCGCCAGGGCCTCCTGGACGAAGACCTGCGCGCCCGCGATCCGCACGCCCTTGATGACGTCCTGCTCGGAGATGTCGCGGCGGGCCGCGCACTGCGTGCACAGGGTGACGCGGCCGCCCGCGAGGAGGGAGTCCAGCAGGTCCGGCAGGGGAGCCGCGTGCGGCAGCTCGAACTCGGCGGCCCGGCCGGGCAGGGCGAACCAGGCGGACTCGCCGGTCAGCCACAGGGAGACGTCGACGCCGCTGGCGACGGCCACCGCCGCCACCGTGAACGCCTGAGAGCACCGCTCGGGTGCGTCGGCCCCGGCCGTCACCTTGATCACCAGCTTCTTCGCCATGGCCGAATCGTAATCAACTCCCGTGCAACCGTGGCCATCGACCGAGGGTCTCCTGTGCGCGCGCATACGGAATGCGCGACTTGCGTTCTGTGTGTGGGGGGACGTCTTGGAAGCAGAGGAAGCAGAGGCCGCCGCGCCCCGGCCCGGGCCGCGTCGGCGGCGGCGTACGGCCGTGCTGATCGGTGGCGCCGCCGTACTGGGGCTGATCGCCGGCGGTTGCGCCGGCTACCTCGTACAGGTGCACCGCGCGCCCACGAAGCTGCCCTCTCTCGCGCAGCCGGTGGTCGCGCAGGCGAAGGGAGAGGGGCCCGAGCCGCTGTCGGCCGCGCGGGACCGGCGGGTGAAGACCGACGGCGACCTGCGCAAGCTGTTGCTGGAGAAGCCGCGCGGGGCGCGGGACGCCACCCGCCTGATGGGTCGGGACGGTTGGCTGGACCTGGCGGCCTACACGTCCTTCTACGAAAAGCCGGGCGAGATGTTCGGCGAGATCGTCGGCGACGAGTTCCGGCGCGCGGCCGTCACCGGCTGGCTGGTCGGCCGCACCCACGAGGTGGAGATCCGCCTGGTGCAGTTCCGGCAGGAGGAGACGCTCGCCGCCGCCGAGAACGTGGAGAACACCCAGTACTGGGTCGAGGACGAGGGAGGCACCGACAGCTGGGCGATCCCCGGTTCCGGAAACGGGCGTGTCTACGTCCATACGCGACCCGAGACCAAGCCCGGTTACCTGCCCGTGTACACCGCCGAGGCACACGCCTGGCGCGGCGACATCGGCCTGGAGATGTGGATCACGGACACCAAGCCGATCTCCAAGGCGAAGATCATGGACCTGGCCGAGCGGCAGATGGAGCGGCTGTGAGTGACAACCACGTGGAGCCGGTCGAGCCGGTCGAGCCGGTGGAGGCGGGGACCGTGTCCCAGCCCGTCCCCCGGGTCCCCGAGAAGCCCGCGCGCCGTGCCCGGGCCGCCGCTGCCGCCGCCTCCGCGCTGCTGGCGGTCGCGGTCGTCGGTGGCGTGGGGTACACCGTCGTGGCCGTGAACGGCGCCGACCGGGACGCGGGCGCACCGGTCTGGGCCTCCCCCGAGGCCAGGAGCGAGCCGGAGACGGAGAAGAAGGCCGCCCCCTCGGGGCTCGCCGGCATGCTCGTGCCGTACGGGACCGACGGCTGGGGGCCGGGCCCCGATCTCGGCGCGTACGGTCCGGACACCGCGCTGAGCGGGCAGGAGGCCACGGCCTTGCGCAAGGAGGCGCTGAGCGGCCTGCCGCGCACTCAGCGCAAGCGACTGGAGAAGGCCGTCGACCGGCAGCGCATCACCGGCGTCGCCATGCGCAGCTACCTCAGTACGACCCAGCTCTCCGACGGCTTCACCGACGGGGCCGTCGCCGTGCGCGTCCAGCTCTCCGGGATGGAGAACCGGGACGCCGTCCGGGAGGCCTCGCGGATGGGCAGCGCGTTCCTCGACTCGTTGGACGTCTACCGTCCGGGCCCGAAGATCAAGGGCCACAAGGACGCCTCCTGCTTCCTGCCGCCGAAGGACGACGACGAGGAGCTGGAGACGATGCTCTGCTTCGCGCACGTCGGGAACGTCCTGGTCACCACCGTCGCGGACGGTGCGAAGCCACTCGACACCAAGGGGGCCGCGGCGCTGTTCCGCGAGCAGCTCGACCGCATCACCGAGCCGGGGAAGGCGATATGACCGAGGAGCAGCAGACCGCCGTACGGCCCGCGGAGCAGGTGATGCCGGAGGCACCCCCGGCGCCCGTGGCCCGGGACCGCGGGGACCACAAGGGCCGAGGAGCCCTGCGGGCCGCCCTGCGCTGGACGACCGCCGTGGCCGTCTTCGCGGCGGTCGGCGCGGCCACGGCGTACGGGATCACGAGACTGGAGCGGACCGACGTACCCGGGCTCTCGACAGAGTCGGACGGGCGCTGGGAGTACCCGGCGCTCACCCGGCCGCCGCTGCCCTCCGGCAGCCCGGGCCCCTTCGCCGAGGCCAACAGGGCCGGCACGCACCACGCCGACCTGCGGGCCCTGCTTCTGCCCGCTCCCGCCGGTGCCCGGGACGACAGGACACTGCGGGGCACGGACGGCTGGCTGGCGCGCAAGGACTTCCTGGCGGAATACGCCGCGAAGGACGACCGCGCGGAACTCGGACGGCACCTCACCGATCACGGGCTGCGGCACATCGCCGCTCGCGGCTGGAGCATGCCGGACGGTACGCGTACGCGGATCTATCTGCTGCAGTTCGACACCGCGGCGGTCGTGGACGCGCTGCTGGGGCCCTATCTCGCCCCCTTCAGCGCGCCGAAGTTCCCGCTGCGCGGCGCCACGACCTCGGCCAACGACGGGACGTTCCCCCAGGAGGCCCTGGTGGAGGACGTGCAGCGCGTGGTCTACGACGAGGCCAGGCCGCACGGCGGCGAGCAGGTCCGCCACGCCTACCTCGCCGCTGGCGACACCCTCGCGCTGGTCGTGCAGTCCCGGCAGGGCGGCGCGCGGGCGGTGCCCTTCCAGCAGACGGTGACGCTGCAGAGCCGGCTGCTCGGCTGACGTCGCACGGTCGTACCTCGCCAAGAGGCCCGGATCCCGGCCGCGTAAGCTGGGCTCGGCCCTGTGCAACCGTTCGCACCCCCGCTCAAGGAGCACCCCGTGGAGATCTTCTTCGAAATCCTGTTGGTCCTGGTCGCCGTCGGCGTCCTCGCCTTCGCCGGACTGACCGTGAAGAAGCTGTACCAGGGCCAGCGCTGACCCACGTCTAGGAAGTTCCCATGATCGAGATCCCGTCCGACCTCCACAAGGACCTCGTCCCGCTCGCCTTCCTGCTCGGCAACTGGGCGGGCGCCGGCGTGCACGACTTCCCCGGCTCCGAGAAGTGCAACTTCGGGCAGGAGGTCACCTTCACCCACGACGGCCGGGACTTCCTGGAGTACCAGTCCCACAGCTGGGTGCTGGACAAGGACGGCAACAAGGTCCGTCCCCTGGAGTCCGAGCACGGCTACTGGCGGATCGACTCCGGCCGCAAGGTCGAGGTGACGATGACCCGCGACGACGGCGTCATCGAGATCTGGTACGGCGAGCTGGCCGACAAGAAGCCGCAGATCGACCTCGTGACGGACGCGGTGGCCCGCACGGCCGCCTCCCAGCCCTACACCGGCGGCAAGCGCCTGTACGGCTACGTCAAGAGCGACCTGATGTGGGTCGGCGAGAAGCAGACCCCCGAGGTCGAGCTGCGTCCCTACATGTCCGCCCACCTGAAGAAGGTCGTCACGCCGGAGGAGGTCGAGCGCTGGGCCAAGGCCCTGCCCGACGACATGCCGGACGACGGCATCGCGTTCTTCAAGTAGTCTCCGCCCACGCTCTGCAGGGCCCCGCCGATTCGGCGGGGCCCTGTTTGCGTTTCACACTCAGGGGTTAACAGATGCGTGTGCATAGCAATGCGCTTGCGATGCCCGTCTGTCAGTGGCTAGGCTGCGGATGCCTTCGGGGGGAGCTGTGGACACAGGAAACCCCGGCCGCATCATGCCTGCGGCCGGGGTTTCCGAAGCCGTGTCCCGAGCGGCATGCAGAGCAGAGGCGGACCCAGGACGTACGTCAGGCAGATTACCACGCACGCAACCCTTGATGCGTGTTGTCATCGAGTGAGGGGGAACGGTGGACGACCGCCTACCGGAGTGGCTGTTGAAGGCCTTTTCGAAGCCACGTATGGCGTCGTACCTGACGGCGGCGGACGGTGACACAGCTGTGGCGATGCGCCTGTACTGGTGGAACGTCGCGGCCTCGGCCGCGCTGTACGGCCCGCTGCACTGTCTCGAAGTCACGATCCGTAACGCACTGCACGACGAACTCACGCGGTTTCACCGACGGCCGGACTGGTGGTCGTGCGCGCCTCTGAGCCGCAACGGTCTCCGGCTCGTCGACGAGGCGCGGGAGAAGTGTGAGCGCAACGCGGTCGCTCAGGCGTCGGTGGACGGCATCGTCGCCGAACTCTCCTTCGGCTTCTGGATCTCTCTCGTCAGCGGCGCGCGGGGTTACGACAGAGGTTTCTGGGTGCCCGCCACGCACAAGGCTTTCCCCCACTACAGGGGACGGCGAGCCGATCTGCATGACGCCTTGATCTCGCTGGTCCGGTTCCGCAACCGGATCATGCATCACGAGCCGATTTTCCACCGGCACCTCGCCGCCGACCATGCAAAGATCTACCGCGTGCTCGGCTACCTCAGCCCCGAGCTGGCCACGGAGGCACAGGTCATGGACCGGTTCCCGGCGGTGCTCGCCGGCCGGGCAGAGGTCCTGCGCGGTTCCAGACTGCCGCGGTTCTGAGGAGGCAGACGCTGTGAGCGATTCCGAGTTCGCCGGTGTGCTCGTCTCCCGGCCGGACATCGCGCGCCTCGCGCAGGTGAAGCGGCCCGCCGTCACCAACTGGGAGCGGCGGCACGCGGACTTCCCGTCACCCGTGGACTCCGGCGTCGACATCGAGCGGTTTCGCGCGGACGAGGTGCTTGCCTGGTTGTCCGGGCGGCGTGTCTCCGCGAACGCCCTGCTTCCGGGCGAACCGCCCGGGACGACCTACGGTGACCGTTTCCGTGCGGGGCTGACCGGAGAAAAGGCCGGTGGCCTGCTCCAAACGGTCGAGCGGCTCGCCGGACCGGAGGCCGACCGGCTGCGCGGGCCCATGCCGCTGGACCGGTATCTCGAGTGGCTGCTGCACTTCGTCGTGATCCAGATCGTGGAACCGGACTCGATGACCAGTGCCGTGGACAGCTGGGGCGTGATGGTCCGCGACCATGACCCACCCGAGACCACCTTTCCGCGCCGCCTGCTGACCGAACTCGCCGACAGGCTCGGCGGCACCACCGGCTCCGCTCAAGAGGGACGAGCGGCTTTCGACCACGTCCTGGTGCGCTGGCGCGCCGCTCACGCCCGCGAAGGCGGCGCGTTCTTCACCCCTTCCTCCGTGAGCCGGGTCATGGCCGGGGCGCTGGCCGCCGTGCGGCCCGGGGCGGCGCGCGTCCACGATCCGTACGGCCGTGCCGGAGAACTGCTCGTGGCCTACCTGGACGCGCTCACCGCACACGGTGGCGGCGTGCCGCCCCAGGTCGGCGGCCGGGTGGCCGGGAACCGGGAACGGCAGGTGGCGCAGTGGAACCTGCGAGTGCATCACGGGCTTACGGTGCGGTTCGGCGAAGGTCCGGTCACCCCAGCGCTCGCCCCCTTCGCCGATCCCTCCGGCGCCTTCGACGTGGTCCTGACCAACCCGCCCTTCGGCCGGCTCCTGGAAGAAGTGGAACCACCCCCGTACTGGAGCTACGGCACTGCACGCAGGACCGAGTTCGACTGGCTGCAGTACGCCGTCTCGTTGATCGCCCCCGAGGGCCGTGCCGCCGTGCTGATGCCGGCAGGGGCGGCCTTCAACGGCGGTGCCGCCGAGAGGGCGCGGGCGGGGCTGGTCGAAGCCGGGGCCGTGGAGTGCGTGATCGCTCTCCCTGCCGGGCTCTTCACGCTCACCGCTGTCAAGACTCAGATCTGGCTCCTGCGGGCTCCCGGCTCCGAGAGTGCCGCGGACCCTGAGGTGCTCTTCGTGGCCGGCGAGCACATGGGACGCCAGGTCACCCGGACGCAGTGGGCCCTGACCGACGACGAGATCGCCAGGCTGGTCGGGGAGTACGTGTCGTGGCACGTGGCACGGGTGGCGGGGCGCTCCTTCGCGGGTGATCCGGGACTGAGCCGGGTCGTGAAGGTGTCCGGCATCGCGGCGCACGGCCACAGTCTGGACCCCTCGCTGTATGTCCGGACCACAGGCCCGGCCTCGGGCGCCCGCGCGACCGACCCTGCCGAGACCCGAGACCGGCTGACGAGGCTGACCGAAGAGATCACCACCCTCCACGGTCGGGCGGAAGCGGCCGACGCCGAAGTGGCACGGTGGCTCCGGAGGTATGGCCTGTGACCACGCTCGACGAACTCACTCCCGGCTGGTCGCGTCGCCCCTTGCGGGAGCTGTGCGCGTCCATCCAGGCAGGGCCGGGCCAACGCGCCGAGGACAAGAAGGGCCGTACGCAGGCGGACGAGGGCAGCCCTGTCGTACTGCCCCGCGACCTGCGCGGTCGACGAATCGTCATCGAGAAGGCCGCGGCCGTACCCACGATCCCCTGGGAGCGGGCGCGGACGCTGGTCAAGTATCAGGTGGCCGAAGGAGACATCCTCCTCACCCGCACCGGCACGGTGGGCCGCTGCGCGCTCGTCACCCAAGAGCACGCGGGCTGGCTGTTCCACCCCAACCTGGTACGGCTCAGGCCGACCGAGGCGGGGCCGGTCACGGCCGCGTATCTCGTCGCCTACCTCAGCGCGACGGCCGCGCAGGACTGGATCAGGACGCGGGTGGCCGGCTCGGTCATCCCGTCGCTGAGCATCCGTACCCTGGGCGAACTGCCCGTCATCCTGCCACCGGACGATGAGCAGGCGGCCATCGGTGCCACGCTCGCCGCTCTCGACGACAAGATCCAGGCACATATCGAAATCGCCCGCGTGACCCGCGAATACCGCAGTGAACTCGCCGACGCCTTGATGAACGGCATCCTGTCGCCCGAGCCGTGACCCGGCCCGTGCCGCCCCGGCCTAGACTTGGGCGCGTGGTGAGCACCGACTGGAAGAGTGATCTGCGGCAGCGCGGCTACCGGCTGACCCCGCAGCGGCAACTCGTGCTCGAAGCCGTGGACACCCTTGAGCACGCGACCCCCGACGACATCCTCGTGGAAGTGAGGAAGACGGCGTCGGGGGTCAACATTTCGACGGTGTACCGGACGCTGGAGCTCCTGGAGGAGCTCGGTCTGGTCAGCCACGCGCATCTGGGGCACGGGGCACCGACGTACCACCTCGCGGACCGGCACCACCACATCCACCTGGTCTGCCGGGACTGCCAGAACGTGATCGAGGCGGACGTCTCGGTGGCCGCCGAGTTCACCGACAAGCTGCGCCGGACGTTCGGCTTCGACACCGACATGAAGCACTTCGCGATCTTCGGCCGGTGCGAGGACTGCACGCTCAAGGCTTCAACTACCGAGTCGTAGGCTTACGGATATGAAAAGCCCTCTGCTGATCCTGCCCGGCGCCGTCCCCGCCGAGGGCGCGGACGAAGGCGTCGCCGCCCACTACGGCGACCTGTTCCGTGAGCAGCGCGCCCTCGCCGACGGCACCGGATTCGTGGACCTCTCGCACCGGGGGGTCGTCACCGTCACCGGCGAGGACCGGCTCGCCTGGCTGCACCTGCTGCTCACCCAGCACGTCAGCGACCTGCCGGTGGGCCGGGCGACCGAGGCGCTGATCCTCTCCGCGAACGGCCACATCGAACACGCGCTGTACCTCGTCGACGACGGCGCCACCGTCTGGGCCCATGTGGAGCCGGACACCCAGGAGGCGCTGATCGCGTACCTGGAGTCGATGAAGTTCTTCTACCGGGTCGAGGTCGCCGACCGCACGGACGAGATCGCCGTGGTGCACCTCCCGGCCGGTTCCATCGCCGAGGTGCCGGACGGCGTCGTCGTACGGGAGACGCCGCACGGCCGGGACCTGTTCCTGCCGCGCGCCGATCTGGAGGCGTTCGCCGGGCAGGCCGGGCCGCCCGCCGGGATCCTCGCCTACGAGGCGCTGCGCGTGGAGCAGCACCGGCCCCGGCTCGGCTTCGAGACCGACCACCGCACCATCCCGCACGAGCTGGGCTGGATCGGCTCGGCCGTGCACCTGCAGAAGGGCTGCTACCGGGGCCAGGAGACGGTCGCCCGGGTGCAGAACCTGGGCAAGCCGCCGCGCCGCCTGGTCTTCCTGCACCTCGACGGCAGCGAGGTCCACCTGCCCGCGGCCGGGACGGAGCTGCGGCTCGCGGACGAGGGCCCCGACGGCCGCAGGATCGGCTTCATCACGACGTCCGCCCGCCACCACGAGCTCGGCCCGGTCGCCCTCGCCCTGGTGAAGCGGAACGTCGCGCCGGACGCCCCGCTGATGGCCGGGGACACCGCCGCGGCGCAGGAAGTCGTCGTCGAGCCGTAGGACTTGTAGATCTTTCGGGTCAGATTTCGATCTGCACGGTGAACGGGCCGTCGTTCGTCAGTGATACACGCATCGCCGCTCCGAAACGGCCCGTGGCCACCGTCGCGCCCAGGGAGCGCAGCTGGGCGACCACCTCGTCGACCAGCGGTTCGGCCACGTCGCCGGGTGCGGCGGCGTTCCAGGTGGGGCGGCGGCCCTTGCGGGCGTCGCCGTAGAGGGTGAACTGGCTGATCACCAGGAGCGGTGCGTCGACGTCGCTGCAGGACTTCTCGTCGTGCAGCATGCGGATCGACCAGAGCTTGCGGGCCAGCTGGGCCGCCTTCTCCTTGGTGTCCTCGTGCGTGACGCCGACGAGGACGCACAGCCCCTCGCCCTCGATCGCCCCCACCGTCTCGCCGTCCACGACGACGCTCGCGCCGTCCACCCTCTGCACCACTGCTCGCATACGTCCATCATGCAGGGCGGTGACATTCGCGCCGCGTCCGGTCGGCGCATGGCCCGAAAGGGTGGTTTGCGCGGGCGCCAACAGCCCCTGCACGGACGTATTTTGCTGCTATACCGCCCATCTGGGGTCTATCGGGGGCACTCGTTCCCATAGCGGCCACTTGGGGTGGCACGATGCTTGAACACACCGGTCGAGGGGACGGTTGAGGCACATGAGCACATCAATCACCGGACAGCAGCAGGCGGCTTTCCGGTCGTACACGGGGATCGGCGCGTCGGAGTACCACCGGCCGCCCACACAGCGCACGGACAGCCCGCGGCTGCCCTCGGACACCCCCGGGCCGGAGCTGCCCGCGCTGAGCCTGCCCGAGCTGCGCACGCTGCGCCGCGAGGCCCAGCGGGACGAGGCCGACCTCAGCTATCTGCGGCGGCTGCTCCAGGGACGCATCGACATCCTGCGCGCCGAGGTGGCCCGGCGTGCCCCGGCGGGCGCCGCCTCCGTCGCCGAGTCCGAGGAGGCCTCGGTGGTGGAGCGGCTGGCGGAGATCCTGCGGGACGCCCCGGCCCGGCACCGCTCCTCGGCCCGTCACGTCACCCTGGGCACACCGCAGGGCGAGGAGTACCGGCGGCTGGCCGCGGAGATGCTCGCCGAGGTCGAGCTGTCCGACCTGGACGCGCGCACGGACCTGGAGCTCGACACGGCGATGGGCCGGCTCGAGCGGCACGAGCAGCAGGTCTCCCGGCGCCGCCGGCGGCTCCAGCGCACGGCCGACGAGTGCGGCGCGGAGATCGCGCGCCGCTACCGCGAGGGGGAGGCGCAGGTCGACGACCTGCTGGTCTGAGGCGCTCCGGGCCGGGCGCCGAAGGACCGCGGCGCTCGCGGGACGCGCCGCGCGGAGCGGCCCGTCGGCCCCAGCCGCGTGGCCCGCTCGGCAGACTCCCGGAGCTCCGGGGCGGGGTGAAGGGCCGGTCGGATATTCACGCGACACCGACCGGCCCCGTGCCTAGCGTGAGGTCATGACCCCCATGCCCCGTGCCGACGACATCGACATACGCCCGATCACCGATGGCGAGTTCGCCGACTGGCTGCGTGCCGTGAACACCGGCTTCCTGCGGGCGGCCGCGCTCTCCGGGGAGGAGGTCGAGGGCCGGCGCGGGCGGTTCGTCGAGGGCCGTTACCTCGGGGCCTTCGACCAGGGCAGATGCGTGGCGACCTTCCGCTCGTTCGGCCAGGAGCTCACGGCCGTCGGCGGGGCCCTGCTCCCGGCCGACGCGATCTCGGGGGTCACGGTCACCGCCACCCACCGCCGCCGCGGACTGCTCAGCCGGATGATGGCGAAGGACCTGGCGGCCGCGAGGGACCGCGGGGACGTCGTGGCGACGCTGATCGCCGCCGAGTACCCGATCTACGGCCGCTACGGCTTCGGGCCGGCGACCTGGATGGCGGAGTGGACGGTCGACGTGCCGCGCGCCGGCCTCGACGCCCGCTGGGCGGGCCCGGCGGACGGCGGGCGGATCGATCTTGTGGAGGGCGAGGACGTCCGCAAGCTCGGCCCCGAGCTGCACGAGCGACTGCGCCGGGGCCTGCCCGGGGCCATCGACCGCGACGAGACGTGGTGGAAGGTGAACACCGGCGTGCTGCGCTGGGACCCGTCGTGGAAGCAGCCCTTCTACGCCGTGTACCGCTCGGCGTCCGGCGAGGTCGAGGGCATGGCCGCCTACGAGGTGGACGACAACTGGGGCGACGCCAAGCAGCCGTTGAACACGGCGACCGTGCGGTGGCTGATCGGCACGACACCGGCCGCGGAGCGCGCCCTGTGGGAGTACGTCTGCTCCGTCGACTGGGTCGTGACAGTGAAGAGCGGCCGGCGGGCGCCCGACGACCTGCTCCCGCACTTCCTGCCCGATCCGAGGGCGGCCCGCATCACCTCGCTGGCGGACTGGCTGTGGGTGCGGATCCTGGACGTCCAGCGGGCGCTCGAGGCGCGGACGTACGAGGGTCAGGGGGATCTGGTGCTGGAGGTCGCCGGTGTGGACGGGCTGACCGGCGGGCGCTACCGGCTTCAGGCCTCGCCCGAGGGGGCGTCCTGCACGCCGACCACCGAGAGCGCGGAACTCGAGCTGGGGCTGGGGGAGTTGTCGGCGCTGTGGCTCGGGGACGAGTCGGCGGTGCGGCTGGCGGCGCTGGGGCGGGTGCACGAAGGACGAGTGGGCGCCGCCCGGAAGGCCGACGCCCTGCTGCGTACGTCCAGGCGGCCTTGGTGCCCGGACATGTTCTGAGGCGCTCCCTTCCTGCCGGTGTGCTGGGGGCCCGCATCCGTAGCGAGCTGTTCGGTTGTGGTTGTCGTGCGGCCGTGCCGGCCGGGCGGGACTCCCGGCTCCCCTCCGGAAGGGAGTCCCCTGCGGGTGGCCAACCTCCCTGAGGTGTGACCATGTTCCCCAAGTTGGCTACCAACTTCTCTGTACTTATCTCCGCCGGGAAGCGGCTCATAACCACCTTTCCCTGAACTGCCGGAAGATGGCGGGAAGTTGTACTGTTCGGTTGTGGACCCGGAACATGACTCCGTCAATGGACGGAAGAGGTCAGGACGGCCACAGAGGACACATCACCAGGTGGCCGACGAGCTGCGCGCCCGGATCAGGTCGGGAGCGCTGCGCCCGGGTGAGCGCATGCCCACCCAGGCGCAGCTGGCACGGGAGTTCGAGGTCGAGCGCGGTGCCGTGCGGCAGGCGCTGCGGATCCTGCAGTCCGAGCGGTTGCTCACCAACGTGTCCAAGGGCAGCCCGGCGACCGTCGCGTCCGACCCCGTCGGCGTGCTGACCGGCCCGCAAGCGCCGCCGCGGCCCACGACGGTGGCTCTCGCGCCCCGGATCGCGGAGGCCTTCGCGGCGGAGCACGTCGAGATCGACGCCGTGTGCCTGACGTCCGTCTCCCTCACGCTGGCCATCGGTGAACCGCTGCGGCAGATCCACGCCGGACGGCGGAAACCGGCCAAGGTCGACGTCCGGGTGCTGCTGCCGAGCCGGGACATCGACCTGGCCTTCCCGGTGCCGGTCGAGGGGCGCGGCGACGACTGGGTGCACGAGCGGTGGCTGTCGATGCGCAACGCCCAGGGGCAGGTCCTCGAGCACAACCTGCTGGCCCTGCGTGCCACCCACGGCATCGACGTGCGCGTCACGTTCCGGGCGCTGCCGTTCACCCCGCCGGTGAAGCTGTACCTGCTCAACGGCACGGAGGCGTTGTTCGCGTACTACACGCTGACGCGCCGGGAGGCCGAGACCGACCGCGAGCAGCCTGCGCTGTACGACGCCCAGGGCACCCGGTCCATGCTGTTCGCCTTCCGGCAGGGCGCCGGGCTGCGCGACACGACGTTCGTGGAGCAGTCGCACCTTTGGTTCAACGCACTGTGGGAGACGATCAGTTCGGAGCTGGTGCTCACGGACTGACGTCTCCCACGGGTCGTTCCGGGGTGGTGCGGTGACTCATCGGGCGGGCCCCGTCATCAGCAGCGCGAGCACGACGGCTCCCGCGGAACTGACGGCCGGGCTCTTGGCCTTGACGCCGACGGTGAGAAGGATCAGGCCCACGATGCCGGCCGGACCGTACTTCCACTGGACGAGCTGTTCGAAGGCGACGACGAAGGCGGCGGAGAGGAGAGCGAGGGCGGGCATCGGTGTTCCCCCTTCGGAAGTCCGGAAGCAAAACTTCCGCCAACTCCGAGAAGTTGGCAACCAACTCTGATTAAGTTGTCCCCACTTGGTCCCTAGTTATAAACAACTTTCAAGCAACTCCCGCCAGATGGATCAAAGTTGTAGCGTTTGGTCGTGACCCAGGAGAGCGTGACGGAGAACGTGGCAGTCGACGACAGCAGAAGGTCATCGCCCCAGGAGATCGCCGACAGCCTGCGGGAACGCATCCGGGCCGGTGAGCTCAAGCCGGGGGACCGCCTGCCCACCCAGACCCGGCTCGCCGAGGAGTTCGGCGTGGAGCGGGGCGCGGTCCGCCAGGCCCTGCGGGCCCTCCAGGACGACGGTCTCCTCGCCGATGTCAGCAAGGGCAGTCCGCCACGGGTCGCCGTCCCGGCCCCCGCCCGCGGGGAACCCCAGCCCACCATGGTGGGCCTGGCCCCGCGCCTGACCGAGGCGTTCTCGGCCCGTCGCGTGCGCGTCGACGTGGTCTGCCACACGGCGGAGACGCTGATGGTCGCCATCGGCGAGCCGCTGCGCCTGATCCACGAGGGCCGCATCCGCCCCGAGTCGATCGACGTCCGCATCCTGGTCCCGTCCCGGGACATCGAGCTGGCGTTCCCCGTACCGGTCGAGGCCCACGGCGACGACAACCCGGTGCACCAGCGCTGGCTGGCGATGCGCAACGCCCAGGGGCAGGTGCTTCAGCACAACCTGCGGACGCTGCGCTCGACGCACGGCATCGACGTGCACGTCACGTTCCGGGCGCTGCCCTTCACCCCGCCGGTGAAGCTGTATCTCCTCAACGAGGAGGAGGCCCTGATGGGCTACTACATGCTGACCAGGCGCGAGGAGGAGTGGGGCAGCCAGACGCTGGACATGTACGACGTCCTCGGCTCCCAGTCCCTGCTCTTCTCCTTCGTGGAGCGGACGGGCCGGCGGGACGCGGCATTCGTGAAGGAATCCCAGAAGTGGTTCAACGCCCTCTGGGAAACCATCACGACGGACCTGACACTCTCCTAGTGACTTCTGATGCGACGCAGACTGGTGCGGTGTCTTTCGGGACCGAGAACGATCCGAACCGACTCCGCCATCTGATCGAACCTGCCCGTGTCGTGCTGTGGGACTTCGACGGGCCCGTCTGCCGTCTGTTCGCCCGGCACTCGGCGGAGCGGGTGTCGAGCGACCTGGTCTCCTGGCTGGAGAGCCGGGGACTGCACGGCCTGCTCACCGAGACCGAGCGGGAGTCCCTGGACCCGCACGTGGTGCTGCGCGCCGTGGACCGCCGCCACCCCGGCAGCGACCTCGTCGCCGAGCTGGAGGAACGTCTCACGCAGGAGGAGCTGCGGGCCGCGTCCTCGGCCTTGCCGACCGCCTACGCCGACCCGTTGATCCGCACCTGGACCGCCGTGGGCTCGCGCCTGGCCGTCACCACGAACAACTCGCCCCGGGTGGTCCGCACGTACCTCGCGGGGCGCGGCCTCACCGACTGCTTCGCCCCGCACATCTACGGCCGGACCCGGGAACTGCACCATCTGAAGCCGCATCCGCACTGTCTGAACCGGGCGCTGAACGCGATGGGGGTGGCCCCGGGCGATGCTCTGATGATCGGCGACACACCGTCCGACCGCGAGGCGGCCGAGGGGGCCGGGGTGCCCTTCCTGGGATACGCCCGCAACGAAAGGAAGGCCAAGCTCCTGAAGGCGGCCGGGGCCGACGTGGTCCTGGACTCCCTGGAACCACTGCTGCGGCTGCTGCGCCTGAGGCGACCCGGCTAGTCCGAGGCCAGGGGGTCGCGGTGGTCCGCCTCGTCCCGTTTCCAGTAGCCCTTCGCGTAGGCGCGCCGGCGGTCCAGACCGAGGGCTTGCGTGAAGTGGCGGCGGATGTCCCTGACGGCGCCGGACTCCCCCGCGGCCCACGCGGCGACGCGCTCGGGCGGCACGGCGGCCTTGAGGACGGCGTCGCGCAGCGCCTCGCCCTTGGCCCGGCCGGCGTCCCGGTGGACCCACACGAGGTCCAGGCCGGCTGGAAGGCTCACCGGGATCTCCGCCTCGGGGCCCTCCACCTCCAGGTAGACGGCGCCCCGCATGCCGGGCGGCAGGCTCTCGGCGATGGTGAGGGCCGCGGGCTGGGCGCTCTCGTCGCCCGCCAGGAGGTAGAAGTCGGTGTCGGGAGCGGGCCGGAAGGACCCCTTGGGACCGCCGAAGGAGACCTCCTCGCCCGGGCGGGCGCTCTCGGCCCAGCGCGCGGCCGGACCGTTGCCGTGCAGCACCACGTCGATGTCGATGCGGGGTCCGGCGGGAGACTGGCGGCGCACGGTGTAGGCACGGCCGGCCGGCCGGCCGTCGAGGGGATCGGTCACGAACAGCTTCACCCACTGCGTCGGTTCGTCGCAGTGGAAGGCGGACATGCCGGGCCCTCCCAGGGTGATGCGGGCCATGCGCGGGGCGATCAGGGAGACCGCCTCCACCGTGGCGGTGTAGCGGGTGCGACGGTTGCGGAACATGGGAACAGCCCTTCAGAGGGAGGGGGCGGTCGACGGAACCTCACGTCGGCGGGTCAGCACGGTTGCGGTCAGGCGCTCGACGAACCGCGGGTCCAGCGGCTGTCCCGTCGTGAAGGCCCGGTGGAAGGCGGGACCGACGAGCAGGTCGAGAAGCCGGTCCGCCTCTGTCCGGCTCACCGTGGCGCGGGGGAGGGAGGCCAGGGCCCGCCGGACGTGTGCGCGGTCGTACTGCCGCTGCCGGTCCAGCACCTGGTCGCGCAGGACCGCGGCGGTCGTCGGGTCGTGCAGGGCGTGGCCGATGAGCACGAACAGGACGTGACCGGTGGGGGACTGGGTGAAGACCCGGCTCAGGTGTGTCACATGCTGCTCCAGAGCGGCCTGTGCGGAGTCCGGGAGCTCCGGCCAGGACGCCTTGTCGTGCAGGTCCTCCTCCAGGACGTCGAGGAGGATCGCCACCTTCGACGGCCACCACCGGTAGATGGTCTGCTTGGCCACTCCCGCTCGTTCGGCGATGGCGCTCACCGTCATCGCGTGGAAGCCGACGTCCATCAGCAGGTCGTCGGCGGCCCGCAGGACCGCGACCCGGGCGGCCTCGCTGCGCCGCGGGCCGCTCCTGGTGCGCGCCGCGGGAGCGTCGGCCGGCTGCCGGGTGTCGTGTGGGGCGTTGATGGCGTGCCCTCCTCGTCGCGTCGCGGCGCCTGCCCCGGGACGGTCGCGAGGACCGGCCGGGAAGATCGACGCATCGAGACTAGACGCAACGGTGCGTATGGTCAAAGTCCGGGAATCCGCCAGGTGCGGTGGGGGCTGGGTTCCGTGAGGGTGGTGGCTTGATCCCGTTTCCCCCCGGATCGGGGGGAGGTCCGAAGGGAAACGGGAGTCGTGGGGCGGGGAGGAAGCCGTCGGCGCTCTGCGCCCGGCGATCTGTGCGCTGTGCGTCAGCGGCGTGTGACCGCGTCCTCGTGCCGGGTGCCGCTGGTCTCCGCGCGGCCGAACAGCAGCCGCGTCCGCATCCGGTACACCGGTTCCCCCTCCTGGTTGTCCGCCTCGACGACGAAACGGACCGTCCCCGTGTCCGGGCGCCGGGGATGCGGCGCGGCCTCCTCCACCGTGGCCCGTCCGTGCAGCTCGTCGCCGGGGCGCACCGGGCGCAGGAACCGGACCTCGTCCATGCCGTAGGAACCCTGGCAGGCGGAGTCCGCGAGCAGCGCTCGGACGAACTGCCCCATGACCACGGCACCGGTGTGCCAGCCGCTGGCCACGAGGCCGCCGAAGGGGGAGCGGGCCGCCGCCTCGGGATCCAGGTGGAAGGGCATCGGGTCCCACACACGCGCGTAGCCCATGATGTCCTCGCTGGTGAGCCGCGTGGCCCCCAGCTCGTAGGTGCCGCCGACGCGGAAGTGCTCGAAGTGCCGCACGGTGAGTGCTCCTTCGTCTCGGATGTCTCGGATGCTTCGGAGGGGCGGGCGCCTCGGGGGTCCGGCAGCGGCCGGGACCGGGAGTCAGCGGAGGGACGCCGCGTACACCGGCACGCTCGCGGGACGGACGGAGGCGGGCTCGGGGCGGGGGCGGCCGAGGCGGCGTTTCTCGGCGCTGAACCACTCGGCGACCCGGAACGCCAGGTCCATCGACTGCCCCCGGTTGAGGCGGGGGTCGCACGCGGTCTCGTACCGCAGGTGCAGATCCTCGGAGAGGACCTCGTTGCTCCCTCCCACGCACTCGGTGACGTCCTCGCCGGTGAGCTCCACGTGCACCCCGCCGGGATGCGTGCCCAGCGCCCGGTGCACCTCGAAGAAGCCCGTGATCTCGTCCAGGACGTCCTCGAAACGCCGGCTCTTGTGGCCGCTCGTCGCGGTGAAGGTGTTGCCGTGCATCGGGTCGCACACCCACACCACCCGGGCGCCCTCCGCACGCACCGCCTCCACCAGGGCGGCCAGCCGGTCGCGCACCCGGCCCCGCCCCATCCGCGCGATGAACGTCAGCCGGCCCGGGGTGCGGTGCGGGTCCAGCCGGTCCACCAGGGTCAGCACGTCGTCGACTGCGGCTCCGGGCCCCAGCTTGACGCCGAGGGGGTTGCTGACGCCGGCGGCGAACGCGACGTGCGCGCCGTCGAGTTGGCGGGTGCGCTCGCCGATCCACAGCAGGTGCCCGGACAGCGCGTACCGCCGCCCCGTGTCGGGGTCCGTGCGCACCAGGGCCGACTCGTAGTCGAGGAGCAGCGCCTCGTGACTGGCGAACACTTCCGTGGTGCGCAGGGTCGAGGTGCTCATGCCGCAGGCCCGGATGAACGCGAGCGCCGCGTCGATCTCGTCCGCCAGCCGCGCGTAGCGGCGTTCCGCTGCGGACAGGGCGACGAAGTCACGGTTCCACTCGTGCACCCGGTGCAGGTCCGCGTGCCCGCCGGCGGTGAAGGCGCGCAGCAGGTTGAGCGTCGCGGCGGACGCGTGGTAGACGCGCTCCAGCCGGGCCGGGTCGGGGGTGCGGGCCTCGGCGGTGAACTCCAGCCCGTTGACGGCGTCGCCCCGGTACGAGGGCAGCGTCACCCCGCCGCGGGTCTCGGTGGGCTGCGAACGGGGCTTGGCGTACTGGCCGGCGATCCGGCCGACCTTGACCACCGGGACACCGGCCGCGTACGTCAGCACGGCGGCCATCTGGAGAAGGACCTCCAGCTTGGTGCGGACCGACTCCGCGCTCACCGAGTCCAGGGTCTCCGCGCAGTCGCCGCCCTGGAGCAGGAAGGCCTGGCCGAGGGCCACCTCTCCGAGACGGTCGAGCAGGGTGTCGCACTCCCTGCCGAACACCAGGGGAGGCGCGGTGGACAGGGCCGACAGGGTGGTCCGCAGCGCCACGGGATCGGGCCAGTCGGGCTGCTGCGCCGCGGGCAGCGCCCGCCACGCTTCGGCAGCGGGCTCGGACAGTGAGTTCTCGTCCATCTCCAGGGATTTCACGCTGAAACCTCAACGCCTTCTGTTCCGAGGGCACGGCACGGGTTGTTCCGAGGGCACGGCACGGGTTTGCGGTGGGCGCAGCCTGTCACGCGGCCGCCGGGCCCCGGCAGTGGGTCGTTGTGGCTAGAAGGGCGGATCTACTACCCGCGTACTAGCCCCAGCGGCCGACTGTCGGGGCCGGTCGCACTCCTGGAGCATTTCGGCAGGCGCACACCGTCGTCGGCACTCGGCGGCGGGCGCGGTCCGGCGCCGCATTCCTCCACGCCACCGGCTCGAAAGGTGATTCCGCATGAGCAGCACCGCCAGCCCGTCCGGGTCCGTGTCCCGTCCGCAGACCGGGGACGAGTACCTCGAGAGCCTCCGGGACGGCCGGGACGTGAGGATCTACGGCGAGAAGGTGCGGGACGTCACGAGCCACGCGGCCTTCCGCAACAACTCACGCATGGTCGCCCGGCTCTTCGACGCGCTCCACGACCCTGCGCGCAACAGCAAACTGGTCGTCCCCACCGACACCGGCAACGGCGGTTTCACGCACCCCTACTTCAAGGCCCCGTACACCTCCGGCGACCTGCGCGCCTCCGCCCGGGCCATGGAGGAGTGGGCGCGCATGACGTACGGCTGGCTGGGCCGCACGCCGGACTTCAAGGCCGCGTTCCTGTCCACCCTGGGGTCGAACAAGGAGCACTACGCGCCGTTCGAGGACAACGCGTCCGCGTGGTACCGCAAGGCGCAGGAGAACGTGCTGTTCATCGGCCACGGCATCGTCAACCCGCCGATCGACCGCAACCGGGGGCTGACCGAACTCAAGGACGTGATGCTGACGGTGGACCGGGAGACCGACGCCGGCCTCGTGGTGTCCGGTGCCAAGGTGGTCGGCACCGGCGCGGCGCTCACGCAGCACATCTTCATCGGCAGCTACGGGGTCATCCCCAAGGGCGCCAAGGAGTTCTCCGCGTACTTCATCGTGCCGACCGCCAGCCCCGGCCTGAAGATCATCTCCCGGCCGTCGTACGAGTTCGCCTCGGCCACCGTCAGCAGCCCCTTCGACCAGCCGCTCAGCAGCCGCCTGGACGAGAACGACGGCATCCTCGTCTTCGACGAGGTGCTGATCCCCTGGGAGAACGTCTTCTGCTACGACGTGGACAAGGCGAACAACTTCTTCTACGGGTCCGGTTTCTTCTACCGCGCCATGTTCCACGCCTGTGTCCGCTTCGCCGTGAAGATGGACTTCCTGACCGGTCTGCTCGCCAAGTGCCTGGAGACCACGGGCACCTCGGAGTTCCGCGGCGTGCAGAGCCGGCTCGGTGAGGTGCTCGCCTATCGCAACATGTTCTGGGCCCTGGTCGACTCCATGGCCGAGAACCCCACCAAGTGGCCCGACGGCACCGTCACCCCCAACGGCGAGACCGCGCTGGCCTTCCGCGTCCTGTCCTCGTCGATCTTCCCGAAGGTGCGCGAGATCTTCCTGCGGGACCTCGGCAGCGCGCTGATCTACAACAACTCCCACGCCGTCGACTGGTCGAACCCCGAGGTCCGGCCCTATCTGGACAGGTACGTCCGGGGCCTGGGCGTGGAAGCGATCGACCGGGTGAAGCTGATGAAGCTGGCGTGGGACGCGGTCGGCACCGAGTTCGGGGCCCGCTGGGAGCTGTACGAGATGAACTACGCCGGCAACCACGAGCAGATCCGCTTCGAGGCCCTCCACGCCCAGCAGGCCTCCGGGAAGTTCGACGACTACAAGCAGCTCGTCGACCAGTGCCTGTCGGAGTACGACGAGAACGGCTGGAAGGTGCCGGACCTCGTCAACGTCAAGGACACCACCGTCATCGGCACCGGCACCCCCAACACCGGGACGGCCGCCCCCGTCGAGGCCGCGCGGTGAGCAGCCGTACCCCCGCTCCGGGCGGCCCCGCCGCACCGCCCGGAGTCTCCGTCCTGCCGGACACGGCCCATCTCAGGCACGTCCTCGGACAGTTCGTGACCGGTGTGTGCGCGGTGTCCACCCGCTTCGAGACCCGGTCCGGAGTACGCCACGACGCCATCGCGGTGAACTCGTTCACCTCGGTCTCCCTCGACCCGCCGCTCGTGTCGATGTACCTGCGCGACGACTCGACCTTCCTGCGGCGTGTGCGGACGTCCGGCCAGTGGGCCGTGTCGTTCCTCGGCCACCGGGCGCGTTCCCTGGTCGGCGTCCTCACCACACCCGCGGCGCAGCGCCCGCCGGTGGAGCAGGCCGCCGACTGGGCCGTCGGACCGCACACCGGCTGCCTGGTCCTGCCGGACGGGCCCGGAACGCTCGAATGCGCCCTGCACCTCACCCAGACGCTCGGCGACCACGTCCTCGTCGTCGGACGGGTCCTGGGCGCCGTCGGCCGCGACCACGAGCCCCTGGTCTTCCACCGCGGCACCTTCACCGAGGTCGCACCGGCGAGGTGAGCCCACACCGGAGACCCCCAGCAACGAACGGGAGAGGAGACGCCATGGCCGGGAAACGCCCGTATGTGGCGGTGGTGGGCGGCGGCATCGGCGGTCTGGCCGTCGCGCTCGGACTGCGGCGGCAGGGCGTCGAGGTGGTCGTCCACGAACAGGCGCGGAAGCTGACCCACCTGGGAGCGGGGATCGCGATCGGCGCGAACGGACACCGGGCCCTGCGGGAACTGGGCGTCGCCGAGCGGCTGACCGCGGCGGCCGCCCAGCCCGTACGGGCCGACTTCCGGCACTGGCGCACCGGCCGGTCGATGGTGTCGCACCGCCTCACCGGCATGTACGAGGAACGTTTCGGCGCCCCCTTCTGGACCGTGGAACGGGCGGCCGTCCAGCAGGCCCTGCTCGCCGAACTGGGCACGGAGCACGTCCGCCTCGGCGCGCGCTGCACCCATGTGGAGGAGACGGCCGGCGGCGCGGTGATCCGCTTCGAGGACGGCAGCGAGGCGGAGGCCGACGCGGTCGTCGGGGCGGACGGCATCCACTCCGCGGTCCGCCACAGCCTCTTCGGTCCCGACGAGGCCGTGTTCTCGGGGACCAGCGGATACCGCGCCCTGGTCCCCATGGACCGGCTGCGGCACCTTCCCGAACTCGCCGAGCCGGTCCTGTGGCTGTGGCTCGGACCGGGCCGGCACTTCATCGCCTACCCGGTGGCGGACGGCAGCGCGCTGAACTTCCTGGCCGTCGTGCCCGACCGCACGTGGACCGTCGAGTCCTGGTCCACGGAGGGCGACGCCGCGGAACTGCTGGCCGCCTTCGACGGCTGGCACCCGTTCGTCACCGGGATCCTCCAAGCCTGCGAACGCCCGGGCCGCTGGGCGCTGTACGACCGGGAACCGCAGCGTGCCTGGAGCTCCGGCCCCGTGACCCTGCTGGGCGACGCCGCGCACGCGATGCTGCCGCACCACGGTCAGGGAGCCAACCAGGCCCTGGAGGACGCGGTGGTCCTCGCCCACCTCCTGGCGGGCACGGACGCCGGCGGTGTGCCCTCGGCCCTGCGCGCCTACGAGCGCCTGCGCCGACCGCGCACCCGGCTCCTGCAGGCGGGCTCCCGCAAGAACGCAGGCTGCTTCCAGCTGCCCGACGGACCCGAGGCCGAGGCCCGCAACGTCCGCCTGGCCGGCCTGCCCGACGACCTCGCCTGGATCCACGGGCACGACCCCCTCGGCTCCCTGCGCCCTGACACGGCACCGGCCGGAACCCCGGCCGCGCCCGCGACGACCTGACCGGCCCGACCCCCCATCGACGAACGGTGAGCGACACATGGCAAGGATCTACTCCTTCGAAGGGCACGTCCCCGTCGTGCATCCCACGGCGTTCGTGCACCCCGACGCCGTACTGATCGGGTCGGTCGACATCGGACCCGGGTGCTATGTCGGCCCCCTCGCCAGCCTGCGGGGCGACTTCGGGCACATCGCACTCCGGGCGGGCTCCAACGTCCAGGACGGCTGTGTCCTGCACTGCTTCCCCGGCGCTGAGACGGTCGTGGAGGAGGACGGGCACGTCGGCCACGGGAGTGTGCTGCACGGCTGCCGGGTGGGCCGGGACAGCCTCATCGGCATGAAGTCCGTCCTGATGGACGGCGTCGTCGTGGGAGAGCAGGCCTTCGTCGGGGCCGGCAGCTTCGTCAAGTCCCGCTTCCGGGTGCCGGAGCGGCACCTGGTGGCGGGCAGCCCGGCCAAGGTGGTGCGCGAGCTCACGGCCGACGAGATCGCCTGGAAGGGCAACGGCACGGCCCAGTACCAGAAGCTGGCCCAGCGCTGTCTCACCGGGCTGCGTCCGGCGGAGGCCGCCACCGAACGCGCCGCCGCCCCGGCCCCCGCCCGGCCCGGCGAGCCCGAGCACGTCACCCTGCACGCGTACCGGTCCCGCTGACGGAGCGCCGTTGAGCAGGTTGCGCCCGCTCCCCCCTCACAGCAACCGGAGGAGTCCCGCGGGCTGTTCGACCAGATCGGCGGGAGTCAGTGTCCCCTCCCGGGCGCGGGCGGTGAGGCGGACGATCTCCTGGCGGTCGGCGTCCACGGTGGCGTTGAGCTCCGGGTACCGGGCGAGGCCGCGACGCAGACCCGCGCCAGGAGGGCGAGGAGGGAGATCCGCTCCTCGTCGGGTGCCGCGAGGTGCCGCTTGACGTCCAGCAGCCGAGTGGCGTCCACGTCCACCCAGGTGGTGGCGTCGGGGATCTCGCGGCGGCTGCGCGCCAGCTTGTCCGCGATCGTGCGGCGCGCACCCCGCAAGGGGACGCGCACGGCTTCCGGTACGCGGTGTTCCTGAGGCGACGACGGCGACGCGGGCACGTCCTCGGCCCGGCCGGTGTGCACCGGGGACGGATCCCGGGGCGCCTCGACGTCCCGGCGCAGGACGAGTCCGCCCGGTCCGCTGCCCCGGACCGTACGCAGGTCCAGGCCGCGCTCCCTGGCCGGCCTGCGCACCAGCGGGGAGATCACCGGCACCGGTCCCGCCCCGGTCCCGTGCGGCCGGGCCGGAGTGTCGACGGTGCCGGCGGCGCGCCGATCGACAGGAGCGGCCGCCCCAGTCGGGGCTCTCGCCCTCCGTCGCCCTCGGCGCCGAGCCACCGTACGATCTCCGCCTCCGTGAGGCCCTCGCCCAGGTCGGGCAGGGTGAACTCCCGGGTGCCCGTTGTCGTGGCCATGCGTCCTCCTGTGAACGCCGTCCTGCCATTGGAGTCGTGCGGCGGCAGGACGGCCGAAGGGGCGTCACCCTTGGACCAGCATGGCCGTCACGTCGTCCTCGGCGACGCCCGGCGGATCAAGAACTGACATGGGGATGAGGCTCCTTCGGCCGCGGGGACAGGGGGCCGTGGCTCCCGTGCGCACACCGGCGGCCGGGAGCCTGTGACCCCGCACCAGCATTCGCGCCGCGCCGTGGCGACGGCAGTCGGCCGATACGGCTAGTACCTCGTACCTACTCCCAACAGGCGACTGGCGGGCCCCTTTCGGGGACTTCACGCTGAATGCACTTCCGCGGCTCCGCATGACCGCGGCCTTCCCCCGCCAGGAGGCATGTTCATGAGCAGCTCAGCCACCTCCCGACTCGTCGTCGGCGACCGGTTCCGCGACTTCGCCGAGGCCGTCGGCGCCGAGACGTTCTCGCGCCTGGCCCGTTCGCTCGACGCGGGCGACCTGGACACCGTCGAGGGGCCGGTGCGCGTGGTCGCCGGCCAGGGCATCGGGGAGTTCGAGATCTCCTACCTCCAGGACGCCGTCACCCGGCGGCAGCTGGACGACCGGATCGTGCTGGTGCACTCCGCCGGGCAGCCCGCCCGGCGCCAGGACCTGCACAAGGCGCGCGAGGACAACGTGCTGGTCGCCGGACTCACCCAGGCCGACGACACCACCTACGAGGCCGCTCTCCGCCTCCACGACCACAACGAACTGCTCGTGGACGTCCAGGACCGCGTGCACGTCCAGGGCATGGTGGCCGTGGAGGCGGCCCGCCAGATGCTCGTCGCGGTGGTGGAGCACTACTTCACGGCCCGCTGGCCGCAGCAGCGCTACTACATCGTCCTCAACTCCATGAACACCACCTTCTCCAACTTCCTCTTCCCCGTCGGCGCCACCCTGCGGCTGACGGTGGACGAGTCCGAGGTGTCCGAACCCAGCCGGCTCACCTTCCGCACGACGGTGGAGGTGGAGCAGGCCGGACGGGTCGCGGCCACCGTCACCATCGACGCGGCCGCGTTCGCCCCGGGGCTGCTGGAGGACAAGGAACTGCGGCGGGCCAAGAGCGCGGTGGCGAGCACCATGGACGCCGCTCTGGCCAGCGCGTGACATGAGGACGCCGGCACCGGACCACCGGGCGCGGCCCGCGCCGGGTCGACTCCCGTACCCGGGGCGGCGGTTCGCCTATCTGGGCCCGGAGGGCACCTTCACCGAGCTGGCCCTGCGCTCGCTCCCGGAGGCCGCGGGCTCCCCGCTGGCACCGGCCGCCACCGCCGCGGACGCCCTGGCCCTGGTGCGCCGGGGCGCCGTGGACGCGGCGATGCTGCCCGTGCACAACACGGTGGCCGGCGTCGTCGCGGACACGGTGCGCGCGCTCGCGGAGTCACCCGCGCTGACCGTGCTCAGAGAGGTCGTGCTCCCCGTCGCATTCGCCCTGCTGGTCCGCCCCGGCACCCCCCTCGCGCGGGTGGGCACGGTGAGCGGTCATCCGCACGCCGGGACGCAGGTCGCGGGATGGCTCGACAGGCGCCTGCCGCGGGCGCGGTGGATCCCGGCGCCGTCGAACGCCGAGGCCGCGCGCCGGGTCAGGGACGGGGAGTGCGACGCCGCCGTGGCCGGTGACTTCACCGCCGCCCACTACGGTCTCCAGGTCCTGTTCACCGGGATACAGGACACCGCCGGCGCGGCCACCCGGTTCCTGCTGTGCGCGCGCCCCGGCGGACCGGGCGCCCGGCACCCGGCCCGTCACGGTCGCACCTCGCTCGTCGGGCGTCTCCCGGGCCCGCCGGAGGACGTCGACGGGCTGGTGGACGGCCTGCGGCGCCACCCCTTCCTGCGGGCCGTGTCCCTGCGGACCGTGTCCGACGGGCGCGGCGGATCGGTCCTGTTCGCCGACTGCCCGGGCGGCACCGACCGGCCCGCGACCGCACGCGCCGTCGGCCTGCTGCGGCTGCGCGTGCCCGGGCTGAGGTCCCTCGGGTCGTACCCCACGGCGGCCCATGTCCCGTCGTACGAACGGAGCGAGACGATGCACACCGAGATCACCTCCGAGGCAGGCGGCTCGACGGAGCCCGCGTCCGGGGACATCGCCCGGCTGCGCGAACAGATCGACGCCCTGGACCGCTTCCTCATCGGCACCCTCAAGCAGCGGCTGGAGACCTCCCGGGAGATCCAGCGGATCCGTACCGGGAGCGGCGGCTCCCACGTCGACTCCGGGCGCGAGGTCTCCATCCGGGGCCGGTACGCCGAGGAGCTGGGAGAGGGCGGAGCGGGCGTCGCCGAGGCGCTGCTGGAGATGTGCCGGGGGCGGTCACCGCGGTGAACCCGCCACCGGCCGGGGCGGCGACACCGCCGCCCCGACTCCGTCGCGGCCGTGAGGACGTCCTCACGGCCGCGACGGCCTTGTTCCACGAGCGGGGCTACGACGCGACGAGCATGAGCGACATCGCCGCCCGTCTCGGCTTCACCAAGGCGGCGCTGTACCGCCATGTGACGGGCAAGGCCGAGCTGCTGCGAGCGATCACCGGGCCGGTCCGCGCGGACGTGCGGGCCCTGCTGGCCGCGAGCGCGGCCGGGACGGGCCGGCCCGTCGACGAACTCACCGGGCTGTTGCGCGGGCTGGCCGGTGCGGCGGCGGCCGGCCCGGGCCGGTACGCCCTGTTCTGGGGACCGGACGGTGAGCCCCCGCCGGCCCCCGACGCCGTGTGCCGTGAGGAGGTGGTCCGGCGGCTGGCCGATCTGTACGAGCGGGCCGTGGCGCAGGGCGACGTGCGCGGCGACATCGCTCCCCGGCTCGCCGCCCGGCTCCTGGTGGGCGCGGTCGTCGGCGCCGCCGTGGAGCGGGGCGGTCCCGGCGACGGGGCGGGGCCGCGGCCGTCACCGTCGGCCGTCGACGTCCTGCTCGACGGCCCGGTCCGCTTCCTGACCGGCGGGCGGGCCTGAGCACCGTCCGCCGGGCCGGGCCGGGGGCGCCGACCGGGTGAGCGCGGCGCGGACGGCGTGCCGCAGCCACACGTGCACGGGCTCGGTCTCGTGGCGGGGGTGCCAGGCCAGGCAGATGCTGATGGGGTCGGTCACCACCGGAAGGTCGAACAGCTCGATGCCCACGGACTGCCGTGCGCTGGCGGCGAGGGAGTGGGGCATCGCGGTCACCAGGTCGCTCGACGCGATCATCAGCAGCGCCTCACCGTAGTTCGGCACGGAGGCGATGACGTCCCGTCGCAGACCGCGCGCGTGCAGCGCACCGTCGATCGGGCCCGTCATACGGCCCTTGCGGGAGACGCTGACGTGCCGGACCGAGGCGAACGCCTGCGCGCTCACCGCCGCGCCCAGCAGAGGATGTCCGGATCGCGCCACTCCGACGAACCGGTCCTCGAAGAGCGGTTCGACGCGCAGTTCCGGGCTGCACTCGTCGATGATCCCCACCTCGATGTCCACGGCGCCCTCCCGCAGCGGCGCGCTGCCGTGGCTGCTCTCCACCGTGAACGTGAACCGGGCGAGCGGCACCTCGGCGCTCGCCCGGTTCAGCAGCGCCGGGGCCAGCACCGCGGCGTAGGCCTCGTCCGCGACGATGGTCAGGGTCCTGCTGACCTGCGAGAGGTCCTCCTGCCGGCTCGGGGCGAGGAGGGCTTCGGCCTCCCGCATCAGGGCCCGCACCCTGGGCTGGAGTTCCAGCGCCCTCGGCGTGGGGACCAGACCGCGCCCGGCCCGCACCAGCACGGGGTCGCCGAGCGCGCGCCGGATCTTGGACAGCGCACGGCTCATGGCGGGCGGGGACAGCGCCAGCCGCTCGGCCGCCCCGGTGACGCTCCCCTCCTGCAACAGGGCGTCCAGGGCGGGCAGCAGCCGCAGGTCCACATGAGACGCCAGGGCACCGGGCAGCGTGCCCGCCCAGTCGCCGTCCTGGCCGGGATCGTCGACACCGGTTGTGCTCAAGGCTTCTCCTGGGACGTGGTCGGCTCTCCGGCGTGGGGACGCAGCCACGCTATGACCGGGAGCGCCGCCGGCAGCAACAAGGGACCGATCAACCGCAACGACTCGGCCATTCCCGTGGGGAAAGCCTCCCGCATCTGTGCCGCGGTCCGCGCAGGGCTGTGCCCAGGCCCGCCAGGACGGACCGAGGGTCCCGGCGCGCATTCCGGAGTGGCGGAATGCCGGGGAGTCGGAAACGGCTTTCCTCGCGGTCCGTACCGGCGAAAAAGCGCGAGAAACAGCGCCCTCGCGGCAAAATTCAGCAGCACGGCGGGGGGCGATGTCTATAAGGTGTTGACGGCGTTCGACTGAAGCTCCGAGATCGAACTCCGTCTCCGTCGCCGACGGGCGGGGGCTGGAACTGTCCACCGTCACCGGGCGCAGCCGGGGCTTTCACGGTGTACGGATTTCCCGAACCGCCGATTCCTGATGTTCTCGAAAAGCTTCGGCTGTTCGACGGCGTCCACTCGCTGCTGGTCGGCTGCGATCGTGTCGAGCACTGCTCGAAGCGGCACCGCGCAGCGACCAGGCAGACCACGGCTCACCTCCCCGCAGGAAAACGAATGATGAGGTGCATTTTATTGATCGTTCGACACTTTATCCAGTGCGATGTATGCAACACGCATTTTCTTTGGGGGGAATCATTGCTTCCGACCGCCCGCGCGGTTCGGTTTGAGGGAAGTTTAGAATGCAACCTTTGCGTGTGAAGTAACCCACGTTTAATCCACGGTTTTCGGTGACGCCCATATACTGTTTTCGCGACGAGTAATCGTTGAAGATGCGGCTGCGTGGGCAATGGTGCTCGCGTGCGTGTCTTGATGGGTGATGACCATGCATGGCAGGGGGAAGTACATGTCTCGCGCATCCCGTCAGACGTCCGAGGGATTAGTGTCCACTCTGGAGCCCGAGCAGGTGGCGTCAGATCGCGTGGCGGCCAGAACGGTATCGACACTCACGCCGCGGGAACGTCAGGTCCTGAACGGGATCAAGGAGGGGAACTCCAACAGGATGGTCGCCCGGTTGCTCGGGATTTCCGAGCGCACCGTCAAGGTCCATCTGCACTCGATTTTCATCAAGCTGGGCGCGGCATCACGAACCGAAGCGGTTATCGAGGGGATCAGGAGCGGCTGCATCAGCCTGCACTGATCGTCGCGTGCCGGTGGCCCCCGACGACCACGCCGGGGGCCACTCGCACGGGTCGGTCCGGGGTCCGAGGTCAGGGGTTCCGGGTCGACGGCTCGCGGGCGAGCGCGAGGACGAGACGGGACGTCGTCTCCACCAGATCCTTGTCGATGGGGGAACCCGAGACCAGCACCCGGTAGTACAGCGGACCGAGCAGCAGATCCACGAGGTGGTCGAGGGTGCGGTCGTCGAAGGCCAGGTCCTGGTCGCGGGCGAGGAGATCGCGCAGGCCGGCCATGTCGCGCTCCCGCTGCTCCTTCAGGAACCCGGCCCGCAGCGACGCGGCCGTCTCGCTGTCCAACTGGGCGTGGCCCAGGAGGGCCAGCAGCACCTGGCCGGCGGGCTCCTCGAAGAAGTCGGCCACCCGCTGCAGATGGGAGGTCAGGGTCTCCTCGACGCCGCGACCTTCGTCCGCGCGCCACTCCAGGGCCTCGCGGGCGTCGTCGGTGAGGGTGTCGAGGAGGATGTCGACCTTCGACTTCCACCAGCGGTAGATCGTCTGCTTGGCCACCCCCGCGCGCTGGGCGATGCCCTCGATGGTCAGGGCGGCGAAGCCCCTCTCGACCAGGAGGTCGTCCGCGGCGTGCAGCACCGCGAGCCGGACGCTCTCGCTGCGGCGTGGGCCGGTTCGGCTGACGACCGTGGTCTTCTCGCAGGCCGGTGGTGGTTTCCGCGTGGCGCTGATGGTTCCGTCAACCCTTCGCATCGTGTCCGTCGTTGTGATTCTGGCACAGCGGGTCCGCCGTGCAACGGTTCACGGCAGGCCCGCTCAGGCCGCCTTCCGGCCGGTCCGCACCAGGCTGAGCAGGACGCCGAGGGAGAGCGCGGCGACCACCGCGCTGAACGTCTCGCCGGCCGGGCGCAGGCTGGTCTCGCGGATCAGGACGCCCACGCCGATCGCGGGCACCGCCAGCATCGAGTAGAGGATGGCGAAGAAGGTGGAGACCGAGGCGCCCCGGTGCTGGGGGGCGCTGCGCGTGGTGATGCCGCCGATGCCGTGACCGACGGCGATACCCGTCGCCAGTCCGTTGACCGCGGCACCGACCAGCAGAGGAGCCAGGGTGCTGGTGGCCATCGCGGCGGCGATCAGGCCGGCCGCGACGATCAGGCCCAGGCACGAGGCGGGCAGGGCGGTGGCGGGCTTGAGGGTGCGGACGAGGAGCTGGCCGAGGGCGGTACAGGCGAAGGCGATGAAGACCACGAGTCCGGTGAGGGCGTGGCTGGACTCGTGCAGCACCGTCCCCAGGAACAGGCCCGTCACGGCGGTCAGGACGCCGAGCACGGCGAAGCCGGCGCCCGCCGCCATCGCGGAGCGCAGGAAGTCCGAGCGGATCTCGGCGGGGACGTGCAGCGGCTGGACCTGCAGCGAGAAACCGGAACGGTGGGCGGAGCTCTCCTGGTTCACGAGGACACCGAGCATGCCGATGGCGGCGAGGGCGAGCATGACGACCCAGGGGGTGCGCAGCGGGGAGGGCGCGAGGTCCGCCAGGATCCCCGCGATCAGCGTGCCGCAGGCGAGGCCGCCCATGTTCGCGAACAACGCGAGGGTGGCGGGCTTGATGCGGCTGTGCTGCCCGAGCCGCTCGGCGAGGGAGGCGGTGGCGGCGCCGGTCACCAGGGCCGCGGAGAAGCCGGACACGACCCGGGCGACGAGCATCGCGGCGACGCTGTGGGCCAGCAGGAATACCACCGCGGCGACCACGGACAGCAGGGTGGCCGCGACCAGGACGGGGCGGCGTCCCACCTGGTCCGAGAGCCGGCCGAAGACCAGCAGCCCGAGGACGACGCCGAGGGCGTAGACGGCGAAGACGACGGTCACGGTGAACGGTGTGAAGCCGAACTCCTCGCCGTACAGCGGGTAGAGCGGGGTGGGCGCTGTGGTGCCCGCCATGGTGATCCAGAAGGCGAAAGCCACGCTGAACACGGCGAGGCCGCCGCCGCGTGCCCTTACTTCAGCGCCGGTCCGGTCGACGGCGCGGACGGTCGAGTTCCCCACTGAAGTGGCCTCTCGTGAGCGATGGAGTGCGGAAAGGCGCGGCACATGCCGAGACTTACCGTTGCGTCTAACCTGGAGACTAGACGAGTCGTCGCGTCTATTCAATGGGTGGTGACCCGCCACGAAAGGCGCTCCGGAGACCGAAGGGGGGAGGGGCCGCTGGGTGTAGCATTCGCGCACCGTGCGGCGATTGAGTCAAACGCTCGTCCTCGTTCGTATGGGAAAGGGCCGACCGGCCGCCATCGAACAAGCTCGCGCACGCTCATCCGGATGAGTGGCAAACAACCCGTGATGGCGCACTCCGCCGCGCGCGGTACCGACCGCGAACCTACCGTTTGCCTTACCGTCCCCCCTTCTCGTACTTCCGGAGCGGCCCGTGGGCGCACCCTCACCTTCCCGCCTTCTTCTCGGGGAGCGCGCCTCGCACGACGCCACCTGCCGGACCTTCGTGCAACAGGCCGCCGAGCTGGGTGTGGCGACCAGCGGCCACCACAACCGGAACTACGTCCTTCCGCTCACGGAGGGCATGGCCCGCCTGGTCGGTCGTGAGGCGGGGACGTCGGTGACGGTCCGGATCCGGCGTCCCGACGCGCTGCCCGTCGTCATCCGGACGTGGCAGGACGAGGCGGAGATCCTCGGCGCCGTCCGGGGGGTCCTGCCGCACGCTCCGGAATGCCTGGTCAAGGGCGAGGGGTTCGCCGTCCACAGCTTCGTGGAGGGCGTTCCGCTCTCCAGCGTCTGCGCCGACGGCAAGCCCGTCGACACCCTGCTGGTGCGGGCCCTGGCCGGTCTGCTCGCCCGGTTGGCACACGTACGGCGGGGCGCGCTGCCCGCCCTGCCGTCCGTCTGGCCCCGCAACGACACGGACAGCCGGGGCTTCCTCCGGACACTGGCCCATCTGGCCGACCGGCAGATCAGACGGCCCAACGCGGCCGCGTTCGGTGGACTGTTCGCGGCGCTCGGCGTCCCCGAGGACGCGCTCACCGGCCTGGCCGAGCGGGTGCCCGCGATGTCCCGTCGGCCGTACAGCCTGCTCCACGCCGACCTGCACCGCGACAACGTGATCGTGTCGTACGCGAGCGACCCGCCCCTGATCTGCGTCGACTGGGAGCTCGCCACCTACGGTGACCCGCTGCACGACCTCGCGACGCACCTGGTCCGGATGCGCTACCCGGCGCACCAGTGGGCCGAAGTGGTCGACGCCTGGGGTGAGGCCATGCAGCAGGTCCGCCCGGCCGCGGTCAGCGGCCTGGCGCGGGATCTGCGGCACTATCTGGCGTTCGAGCGGGCGCAGTCCGTCTTCCCGGACGTGATGAGGGCCGCCCGCTCGCTGGAGGAATCGTTCACCCAGGCGAGCCTGGACGAGGCGACGGCCGAGGTGCGCCGGGCCCTGGAAGCGGCGGCGGAACCGCTGCGGCTCGTCGGTGTGCCGCGAGAGGGCGAGATCCGGCAGGCCCTGTTCCGGTGGCTGGTGTCGCGGATGAACGGGGACATCGGCGGCCGGGCGTGGATCGCGGAGGCGTTCGAGTGGCGCCCCGACCGGCGAGTGCCCGAGCGCCCCGACTTCCCGTCGGCGGCGGTCCGGGAGGCTCTGCTGGCGGAGGGGGCCGCGCCCGCGGGCCGGGTGTTCAAGGGCACCGCGCACCTGAACACCGTGGTGGCGGTGCCGGGCTTCGACTCGCCGGTGGTCGTACGGCGGAAGCTGCCCGACGTGTGCCGCCGGGAGCGCGGTTTCCTCAGCGAGCACGCCGTGCTGCGCGCGATCGAGGAGTCGTCGGTGGGGGTGGCGGCGCCGCGGATGCTCGCCCTGGGCGAGACCTGCCAGAGCGACACCATCGCCCTGCACACCTACGTGGGGTCGCGGGACGTCGACCGGCCCCCCAGCCACCCCGTGCACGGCCTGCTGCCGCACGAGGCGGACGGTCTGGTGGACCAGCTGTGCGCGCTGACGCGGGTCAGGTACGAGCAGGTCGACCCGACCGCCGGCGAGGGCGCGTTCCACCGCTGGCTGCGGGACCAGCTGATCTCCCTGGTGCGGGACCTGCCGAAGGCCTCGCAGCAGCTGGCGCGGCACCTCGGGCTGCCCGACCCGGACCGGCTGCAGCTGATGCTCTCCCGGCACGAGGTGAGCGACCGCAAGCCCGCGCTCCTGCACGGCGACCTGAACCCCTGGAACCTCGTACGCCGCGACGACCGGCTGGCGCTGACCATCATCGACTGGGAGATGGCCGTCGTCGGCGACCCCCTCTACGACCTGGTGCGGCACATGCACCTCACGCCCACCCGGCCGGAGATCAGGGACCGCATGTTCCGGCGCTGGGAACGCCTGCTGCCCGCCGAGTACACCCGCGACTGGCGCAAGGACTGGCGGGTGTACCGCCGCCTGGAGATCGTGCGCTCCGCGTACGTCGACCTGGACCGCATCGTGACGGGTGCCGGCCTGGACGCCCCGAACGTCCGGCGGGCGGTGGCCTCCTACGCGGTGACGCTGGCCGTCGCCACGGGCTCGCTCGGCCTCCCGGTGCGCTCCACGGCGAACCCGTACCTCGCCCGCGCCCTTGCCTGAGCCTGCCTCTGCGTAGGCTCCCGGGCATGAGCACTCCCGGCCTGCGTGAGCGCAAGAAGCAGCGGATGTACGAGACCGTGTCGGACATCGCCGTGCGGCTCTTCCTGGAGAAGGGGTTCGACGCGGTGTCCGTCGCGGAGGTGGCGGCGGCGGCCGAGATCTCCAAGCCGACGCTGTTCCGGTACTTCCCGGCCAAGGAGGATCTGGTGCTGTACCGGATCGCCGATCACGAGGGGGAGGCCGCCCGGGTGGTGGCGGAGGCCGGGACCGCGCCCGTCGAGGCGTTGCGGCGGCACTTCGTGGCCGGGCTGGAGCGGGGGGATCCGGTGACCGGGCTCAACGACCATCCCGAGGTGCTCGCCTTCCACGCCCTGCTGTACGGGACGCCCTCCCTGGTCGCCCGGGCGTACGCGCACCAGGAGCGGTCGGAGGCCGCGCTCGCCGAGGTGCTCGGGGGTGATCTGGACGCGCGGCTGGCGGCCGGGCAGATCATGGCCGTGCTGCGGGTGCTCGCACTGGAGAACTGGCGGCGGATCGCGGCGGGGGAGCGGGTGGCGGACGTGCGGCCGGACGCGGTGGCGGACGCGGAGCGGGCGTTCGGACGGCTCGCGGCCGGGCTGCCGCCGCACCTCCGTAGTGAGATTCGGTAACTTATTTAACTCAGTCACATTTTCGCGTACGCTCGGTGGAATGACCTCGACCGAGCCCGCCCTCCAGCACGCCCTCGCCACCGAACGCGCCCACCACGAGCGCTGCCGGACCGCCCTCGCCGCGATGGTCGAGGGCGCCGGTGAACAGGTCGTCATCGGCGAGGACGTGTCCGCGTCCGGGGCCGATGCCGAAGTCCTCGGGTACCGGCTGCGCAGCCGGGCGAAGGCGCTGCGGGAACTGCCCGAGGGGCCGTTGTTCTTCGGGGCTCTGGAGAGCGGGGACGGGCCGTTGCACATCGGCCGGCTGCGGATCTCCGAGCACCCGGCCGAACCGCCCCTCGTCGTCGACTGGCGTGCGCCCGTCTCGCGCGCCTTCTACCAGGCCTCGGCGCGCGACCCGCAGGGCGTCGCCGTGCGGCGGCGGTTCGGCTGGGCGCCCGGCAGCCGGGGCGACTCCGCGGACCTGACCGGCCTGGAGGACGAGCACCTGGAGCGGGGGGAGACACGCGACAGCGAGATCGTCGCCCGGGAGATCGAACGGCCCCGGGTCGGCCCCATGCGGGACATCGCCGCGACGATCCAGCCCGAGCAGGACGACCTCGTGCGGGCCGACCTGGCGGTGTCGGTGTGCGTGCAGGGCGCGCCGGGCACCGGCAAGACCGCTGTCGGGCTGCACCGGGCCGCGTACCTGCTCTACACGCACCCGCAGCGCATCCGGCGAGGCGGCCTGCTGATCCTCGGACCCAACCGCACCTTCCTCTCGTACATCGCCGAGGTGCTGCCGGCGCTCGGGGAGACCGGGGTGCGGCAGTCGACCCTGGGGGAGGAGATCGCCCGGTGCCCGGTCCGTGGCGTGGACGAGGAGCCGGCCGCGGTCGTGAAGCACGACGCCCGGATGGCCGAGGTGCTGCGCCGGGCGCTGTACGCGCGGGTGCGCCCCGACGGGGGCGGGGCGTCGCTGGCCGTGCCGGACGGGTCGTACCGGTGGCGGGTCCCGGCGGGGGTGCTCGCGGAGATCGTGGACCGGGTGCGGCAGGAGGAACCGCCGTACGAGGTCGGGCGGGAGCGGGTGCGGGCGCGGATCGTGCGGTGTCTGCGCGAGCAGGCCGAGCGGCGGGCCGGGCCGCCCACCGCCGCCTGGGTGCGGCGGATCGAGCGGGCGCGGCCGGTGTCGGCGTACCTCGATGCCGTGTGGCCGCGGGTGCGGCCCGAGGAGGTCGTGGCGGAACTGCTCGGCGACGAGGGCGTGCTGGCGGCGGCCGCGGAGGGGATTCTCGACCCCGGTGAGCAGCGGGCGCTGCTGTGGCAGCGTCCGCCCCGGTCCTGGAAGTCGGCGCGCTTCTCGGCCGCCGATCTGGTGCTGCTCGACGAGGTCGCCGGGCTGATCGCGCATCCCGAGGGGTACGGGCACGTCGTCGTCGACGAGGCGCAGGACCTGTCCCCGATGGAGTGCCGGGCCGTGGCACGCCGGGCCCGCTTCGGTTCGCTGACCGTGCTCGGCGATCTGGCGCAGGGGACGACACCGTGGGCGGCGCGGTCGTGGCGTACGGTCCTCGCGCACCTGGGGAAACCGGACGCGGACGTGATCGCCCTGACCACCGGGTTCCGGGTGCCGCGTGCGGTCGTGGGGCTGGCCAACCGGCTGCTGGAGCGGCTGGAGGTGGACGTGCCGGCCGCCCGTTCGCTGCGCGGGGACGGGGAGTTGCGGATGCGGGAGACGACCGTGGACGGCGTGCCCGGGGCGGTCGTGGCGGCCGTACGGGAGGCGCTGGGGCGGGAGGGCTCGGTCGGGGTCGTCGCGGCGGACGCGGACGTTCCCCGGGTGCGGGCGGCTCTGGACGCGGCCGGTGTCGAGACGGCGGGCCCGGACGAACTGGGCGCGCGGGTCGCACTGGTGCCGGCGAGCGTGGTCAAGGGCCTGGAGTACGACCAGGTCGTGGCCGTCGAGCCCGCGGCGATCGCCGAGGCGGAGGAACGGGGGCTGCACCGGCTGTACGTGGTGCTGACCCGGGCGGTGTCACGGCTGGAGGTGGTGCGGGGAAGGCCACTGCCGTTCTAGGGGAGTGCCCGACCGCTAGGGTCCCCTGTCATGACCGACGTCGACGCGTTCACGGAGATACCCACGACCACGCTGGCCGATCTGCTGGGCCGCGGGCAGGTCATGGACATCGGGATCCGGCCGCTGTGGGGGCCGGTGCCGCGGGTGGCCGGACCGGCCTTCACCGTACGGTGCCCTCCCGGCGACAACCTGATGCTGCACGCCGCGATCCACCGGGCCGGGCCCGGTTCCGTCGTCGTCGTGGAGTCGGGCGACCTCGACTACGCCCTGGCCGGCGGCAACGTGTGCGCCGTCGCCCGGCGCCGGGGCATCACCGCGTTCGTCGCCGACGGGCTGATCCGCGACCTCGCCGAGGTCCGGGACATGCGCTTCCCGGTGTTCGCCCGCGGGGTCGTCCCCATCCCCGGCACCAAGTCGGCCGCACGGCCGCTGAACGAGCGGGTGCGCTGCGGCGGGGTCGGGGTCGAGGCGGGCGACACGGTCGTCGCCGACGAGGAGGGAGTCGTGGTCGTCCCCGGAGCCCGGCGCGAGGAGGTCCTGGCCGCGGCCAGGGACAAGCTCGCCAAGGAGGCCGCCCAGTCCCTGGACGACTGGGAGTCGGCCCACCGCGCCCGCATCGTCGCGATCCTGGCGGACCAGGGCTTCGAGGACTGACCGGCCTCCCCGCGGCCGGTCGGCCCCGTCGGCCGGTCGCTATGCCGCGGCGAAGGGCCCTTCGTCCCCGAAGGCCAGCTCGTGGAAGCGGTCGCCGATGTGACGGTGGGTGGCAGCGTCCGGGTGGACGTGGTCGGGCAGGGGGTGGGCGGCGGCGTCCTTCGCGCCGTAGAGGTCGAGGCCGTCCAGGTAGTGCAGGTTCGGGTCGTCGGCGGCGCGCTGTTCGACGATGCGCGCCAGTTCCTCGCGGATGACGGTGAGGGTGAGTTTGCCCAGGGGCGTCTCCGCCGGGTCGCCCATGGCGGCGAAGACCAGACGGCCCTTGCCGATCTCGTCGCGGTCCGGGGCGGTCGGGCCGGGTGTGTCCTCGTGGATGGCGCAGTGGATGGGGGAGACCAGCAGCAGCGGGGTGTCCGGGTGGCCGTCGCGGATCGTGTCGAGGAAACCGTGCACGGCGGGACCGAACGCGCGCAGCCGCATCGCGTCCTGGTTGACGATGTTGATGCCCATCTTGACGCTGATCAGGTCGGCCGGGGTGTCCCGCATCGCGCGCGCGGTGAACGGGTCGAGCATCGCGCTGCCGCCGAAGCCGAGGTTGACCAGCTCCACACCGCCCCGCAGCGCGGCGATCGCGGGCCAGATGGCCGTGGGGCTCGCGGCGTCGGAGCCGTGGCTGATCGAGCTGCCGTGGTGCAGCCACACCCGGCGCCCCCGCTCCGGCACGGGCGTCACGGGGGCGTCCGTGCGCAGGGCGACCAGCTCGGTGGTCTCGTTGTGCGGCAGCCAGATCTCGACGTCCTTGTCCCGCGCGGGCAGGCCCGTGAAGCGGACCGTGCCGACCGGGCCGGACGTGAACTCACCCTCCCAGGTGGCCAGGTCGACGGTCAGGACGTTGCCGTCGGTCCCGGCGGCCTGCCCGGCGGGGCTGCCGTCGACGAGCAGGTCGTACAGGCCGTCCGGGCGCGACGGGAAGCCGGTGTAGTCGCGCTTGGTGCGCAGGGTGTCCAGTTCGACGGCCGTCGCGGCGGTACGGAACACCAGCCGTACGCCGGAGGGCTGGGCCTCGGCCATCGCCAGCTGCGCGTTGGTGTTCTGCGCGCGGGCCCGGGCCGGCAGGCGGTGGGGGAGCAGGCCGTGCTCGGTGCGCTCCACGTCGAGGGCGCCGCGCAGCAGGTCCGCGGTGACGGGCGTGGTGATCCAGTCGTGCTCGGTGTGCATGGGTGTCAGCCTCGGGGGTCGGTGGGGGCCGCGGGCCAGTTCCGCAGCAGCGTGTCGAGGGCGTCGAGGATCCGGGCCCAGGTCTCCTCGGTGTCCGGGGCGCTGTGGCTGAAACCGCCGCCGAGCTCCAGGCTGACGTAGCCGTGGAAGACGCTGCCGAGCAGCCGGACGGCGTGGGTCTGGTCCGGTTCCGTGAGGTCGTAGCCGCGCAGCAGTGCCCGGGTCATCTGCGCGTGCCGGACGCCGGCGCTCGCGGCTGCCCTCTGCGGGTCGAGCCGCAGTTGGGCGGCGGCGTAGCGGCCGGGGTGTTCCCGGGCGTAGTCGCGGTACACGTTCGCCAGAGCGGACAGGGCGTCCTTGCCGGCCCGTCCGGCCAGGGCGTCGGCGGCCCGGTCGGCGAGTTCGGTGAGAGCGAGCAGGGCGATCCTGGTCTTCAGGTCCTGGGAGTTGCGCACATGCGAGTACAGGCTCGCGACCTTGACGTCGAACCGCCGCGCGAGTGCCGAGACGGTGACCTGGTCGAAGCCGACCTCGTCGGCGAGTTCCGCGCCTGCCTCGGTCAGCCGCTCCGGCGTCAGTCCCACGCGTGCCATGAGGTCGCTCCCTTCTGCCTGAAGATAGTGTGCATCTGCCTAAAGCCTTTAGGCAAGTGCCATGAACCTCTCTGCCGTGGCGTGTCAGTGCCGTCGCCTACCTTCGCGGGATGACCGAGCCCTCCCACGTCACCGCCGTCCGCGAGTCCTACGACACCGTCGCCGCCGCCTACGCCCGACTCGTGCCGGAACCGGCCGAGCTGGACCCGGTCTCCCGCTGCCTGCTGGCCGCCTTCGCCGAACTCACGGCTTCCCTCGGGCCGGTCGCCGATCTGGGCTGCGGCCCCGGCAAGGTGACGGCACACCTGGCCGCCCTCGGAGTGCCGGTGTTCGGCGTGGACGTGTCGCCGAGAATGATCGAACTGGCCCGGGCGGCGTACCCGGAACTCCGCTTCACCGTCGGCTCGATGACCGCACTGGAGATCGGCAGCGGCGAACTCGGCGGCATCCTGGCGTACTACTCCACCCACCACACCCCGCCGCAGTGGCTGCCGACCGTGTTCGCGGAGTTCCACCGCACCCTCGCGCCCGGAGGCCGGCTGATGCTGGCGGGCGAAGGCGGCCGCCTGATGGAACGCCCCGCCGGTCAGGCACCACCCAGGCTTCTGCCCTGGCTGTCCCCAGAAGGCAAACCCTGCTACCTGGTGACCGACGACGACGGCAGCTATCTCTCCCGTCTCGCCGACGACTTGGAAGCCGTCCAGCTCGTCACCGGCACCGACGTGCTCGGCCTCGCCCGCAAGGTGCTGGACGACCCGGCCTCGCCATACACGGAGGTCCGTTTCGCAGGCCTCCGTCTCGCCGAGTGCCTGAAGGAGTTCACCGGCCATGACTGCCCACGCCGCCGAACCGACACCGAGTGTCCCGCCCATGCCCGAACGGACCCCGAAGGCCCTGCGCGAGGCGATCGTGGAGCACGCCCCCCAGCTCCTTGCCGACTTCGACGAGCACTGGAAGTGGGCTGTCGCCGACGCGTACGACATCAGCACGGTGCCCGCATTCATGGCCCGCTGGTGGGGTCAGTACGCGATCGCCCGCGACCCGAAGCTCGACGGCCACGTGACCGATCTCGAACACCGCGCGGCGGAGGCCACCGACATCGCCGAGGCCAAGGCGCTCCTCGAAGAGGCATCCAATATCCGACACCAGGTGCGGCGGCTGGAGCCCGGCCAGTGACCGACGACGGATTCATGGGTCCGCCGTGGCAGATGGACTGGACGCTCAAGGCCCAGGCCGCCCGCGACACCCTGCCGGAGAACGTGCGGAAGACTGTTGACGCCGCACGGGCCGAGCTGGTCACGGCAAAGGACCCCCTACTTCCGAGGCATCGAGGCTGACGCTGATCTTCCCGACGGCATGCAGGTCCGGCCGCTTGAGTCCAGCAGGCCGAAGGGGCCCCGCATCCTCCTCCTCTTCGACAGCGGGCACGGCTGGATGACCTACACCTTCATCCGCCGCGTCGAGGATCCTCAGATCGTGGTCGGGGAGGTCTTCTGGCGGTGACCTGAGGTCAGTCGCGCGGTCCGTGCTGACCGGAGTGCGTCCACACCCGCAACGTCCCCACCGGCTCGAAACCGTGCCGGAGGGCGACCGTCAGGTCGTCACCCTGCTCGTAGCCGACGACGGGCAGGGTGGGGAAGAGACCGGCGAGCGCGTGTAGGACGAGCGGCCAGGCGGCGTCGGGCCCACCGTCCCGGGCGAAGACGTTGGAGACGCCGACCACTTGCTCGCTGCGGCTCGCGACCGCTCCGGCGACCACTGCGCCCTCGGTGTCACCGGCGGCGCGTCCCAGGATCACGAAGGTCTCCGGCTCGGCGAGCAGTCCAGGCCGGAACAGGTCCGCGTTCCCCGCCCCGTCGTCCCAGGCCAGTGCCCAGGCGCGCAGCGTGTCCGGGTCGCCCGCCACGTCCCATTCGAGATCCGGTGCGGCCGTCGCCGCCCCGGCGGGCCGGTGGATCCACTGTCCCTCGAAAAGCACCCGGAACCCGGCCTCCGCCAGGTCGAGGTCGGCGAAGCTGTCCTTGACCGAGGCGCCCGGCGAGGCCGTGTCGATCCGGGCGGTGAGCGCGCCGGGGTCGGCGTCCGACCCCAGCGTCACGGCATCGGGGTAGAAGAGCGGCGTCCGCACCGGGGCGGCCCAGGCGTCGGCCCCGAACTCGTCCTTCACCCCGTGCGCCCGGCACATCGCCGCACACCACTCGGCGTTGTTCCGGGCGGCGGCCCGGACCAGGGCTTGCCGTGAAGTCGTCATGGCGTGGATCAAACCGATGGCCGGCCCGGCCCGTCCACCGATTTGATGGTTGCCGCCATCGACCACCGCGGGAAGGACTTCCTCCGTGCCAGTCTCCCTCGCTGACCCCGGTCCGGCCGTCACGCTCCTGAGCGAGCTCGGCGCGGCGGACATCGCCCACCCGGGCGGCACCCTCCTCGCCCACCTCACGCGGGTACAGAGACAACTCGCCGAGTGGGGCGCCCGCCCGGCCCTCCAACTGGCAGGTCTGTGCCACGCGTTCTACGGCACCGACGGCTTTCCGGACGCTCTGCTGCCCCTGGATCGCCGTGACGATCTCGCAGCGGCTGTCGGATCCGAGGCCGAGGCTCTGGTGTATCTGTACGCGTCGTGCGACCGCGGGGCCACGTATCCGACGTTGGCGGAGGCCGATGGTCCGTTCCACGACCGGTTCACCGGCCGGAGCCACACCCCGGAGCCGCAGGCGCGGCGGGACTTCGCCGAGTTGTCCGCCGCCAACGAGCTAGACCTCGCCCGCCTCGACTCCGCCTTCCGCGACCGGTGGGGCCCCGAACTCCTCAGCCTCTTCACCCGTATCCGTCCCCTGCTGAGCGAACCCGCCTGGACGGACTGCCAGGAGGTGCTTGCCGGATGAAGCTGATCGCGATCACCCTGGACTGCGCCGACCCGCTCGCCCTGGCGGCGTTCTACCAGCAGGCCACCGGACTGGAACTGCACCCGAAGTCGGACGCCGACTTCGCCGCGCTGGAGGGGGAGAACGGCCTCTCCCTCGGCTTCCAGCGAGTCGACGACCACCGGCCGCCCGGCTGGCCCGACCCTGCCGTTCCCCAGCAGCTGCACTGCTGTTTCCGGGTCGTGGATCTGGACGAGACGGAGACGCGGCTGCTGAAGCTGGGCGCCGGCAAGCCGGAGCATCAGCCCAACGCGGACCGATGGCGGGTGCTCATCGACCCGGCCGGGCATCCCTTCTGCATCGTCGGGGGGCTCGCCGAGCCCGAATGAGGCGGTCGGCCCGGTCAGGATGGGACCCATGACCTCGCCGAACACACGGAACGAACCGAACACACCGGATCCCCTGGCCCGGGCGGCCACCTCACCCACCCTGTCCGCCACGGAGATCACCACGCCCCGGCTCCGGTTGCGCAAGGCGCACGACGCCGACCGGGCCGGGCTCATCGAGTTGCAGACCGATCCCCGGGTCCGGTTACACCTCGGTGGCCCGAAGCCGCGGAGCGCGGTCGAGCAGTACTTCGACGCGATGGGCGTCGCGCACCTCACCGACGAACCCGGCACGTTCGTGGTCGCCGACCGGACGACCGACGACCTCGCCGGGGTACTCCTGATCCACCGACGCCCCCTCGCCCTCCCCGGACACGTCACCGAGGAGGGCGGGGAGCTGGAACTGACCTACGTCCTGCGCCGCGCCGCCTGGGGCAGGGGACTGGCCTTCGAAGCAGCCACGGCCGCGTTGCGTGCCGCCGCCTGCGAACTGCCCGACCAGCCGGTTCTGATCGTGACCCAGACGGCCAACACCCGCTCCCTCGACCTGGCCGCCCGCCTCGGCTTCCGACACGTGAGCACCTTCGAGGCCTACGAGGCCGAACAGACCCTCGCGGTGGCCGGCCTTCACTCGTTCCTGGCCTGAGCGGCGGGCCGGAGGCGTTCTGTCTCGGTCGACGACCTGCTGATCCTTGACCTCAAGTGAGATCGAGGTCTTAGCGTGCCGTGTACGTGATCACCGGCAGGCGACAGGAAGAGATGACGATGATCCTCGTGACCGGCGCGACCGGGAACATCGGAAGTGCTCTGCTGCGGGAGCTGCACCTGGCCGGTGCCGCACCGGTGCGAGGTCTGACCCGCGATGTGCGACGGGCCTCGTTCCCCGAAGGGATCGCGGTCGTCGAGGGCGATCTCGCCCAGGCGGACTCCCTGAAGGCCGCACTGGAGGGAGCGCGTTCGCTGTTCCTCTTGTCCGGCTTCGGGGCTGAAGCGGAGGTCCTGGCGGCTGCCCGGCGGACAGGCGTGGAGCACGTGGTGCTCGTGTCGTCGATCACGGTACAGACTCATCCGCACCTGCCCGCGGCCCGCGAGAACCAGGCTGTCGAAAAGTCGGTGAAGGACAGCGGCATGGCCTGGACCATCCTGCGGCCGACGCAGTTCGCCTCGAACACCCTGTGGTGGGCGCAGTCGATCCGCGATCAGGGCGTGGTGCGAGCGCCGTATGCGGATATCGGGCTGCCCGCCATCCACCCTGCGGACATCGCGGCGGTGGCCCGTGTGGCGCTGACGGAGCCGGGCCATGGAGGGCGGACATATGCGTTGACCGGGCCGGAACGCGTCACGGTTCGACAGCAGGTCGCGGCCATCGCTGCGGCGTCGGGGCGGGAAGTGGCCTGCGTCGAGATCGGCAGGGAGGAAGCCCACCGGCAGATGGCTTCGTTCCTGGGGGAGGAGACCGCGGACGCGGTCCTCGACCTGATGGGCGGGGACCTCAATGACGAACTGCTGACGGTGCACGACACCGTTCTTCGGGTCACCGGGACGGCGGCCAGGTCGTTCCAGCAGTGGGCGTCGGACCATGGCGCCGTCTTCCGCTGATGCGGCAACCGAGCCACGGCAACCTCGTGACCCGGCGGTCCATCCCCGCCTCCGATCCGAGGCGGGGTGTCAGTACGCGGAACCCCTCTCCGGTGCCCCGTCGCCCACGGTGTCCGGATGTGGGACGCGGCCGGCGGACTGGTCGTCGGTGTGGTCCGGCCCTTGTGGGTCGATCGTGGCCGCCCAGCGTTCCGCCCAGCGGGCGAGGGGGTTCAGGGCGTCTCGCGCTCCCTCTCCCAGCGGGGTGAGCTCGTAGCGGCTGTCCGGTAGTTGCTGAATCACCTGGGCGTCCAGCAGCTCGGTCAGGCGCTGCCGCATCACGCTGGAGGACATGTCGTCGCACCGCTTCTGCAAGGGGCGGAATCCGAGCGGACCCTCGCGAAGCTCCCACAGGATGCGCAGACTCCACCGCCGCCCGAACAGATCGAGTGCGGCCATGAGGGGGCGGCCTGTGGTCGAGCCGCGAACAGGACTTCCAGGTCTGGGTGCTGCCATGTCGGGATGTCCGGCTCTCCAGGGTTGATGCTTCGAATTCCGACACGCTAGCATCTGTGACCGCTTCGGAAACCGAATCGGAGGCGGGCCTGACCATGCTGCTGACCACCGACCCGGCGCCATGTCCGAGGTAGCGGTCGTCGACGCGTGTCAGCGAGACGGCGCGGGTGGCAGCCCGACCGCCGTTCTGGATGATGCGCCGTTCACCGACGAGGAGCGACGCCGCATTCCCATGGAGTGGGGAACATCGCACGCCGTCTTCCTCCGCGCGACCGGAATCGAGCGTCGTCGGCCCGTGTACACACTGCGGTTCTTCACCGCCCAGTGCGAACTGCCCGCCTGCGGCCACGGCACCGTCGCCGCCCTCGCCGTGCTCGCCGAACGGGAAGGCGGCGACCACGACTACCGCGCCGTCCTGCGCACGGCCCACCGCAGCTTCGACGGTCGGGCAAGCCGAAACGGTGACGGCTTCATGGCGTCGTTCGACCCGGGCCCGGTCAGCCTGCGCAGCGCCGGTGGACCCGAACTGAGGGCAGTCGCAGGCGGCCTCGGACTGGCGCAGGACGCGGTCGCCGGCGACGCCTGCGTGGCGTCGAACGGGCGGCCGAGGCTTCTGCTGCCCATCCGATCCCGCGCCGCACTGGCCGAACTCACGCCGGAATCAACCCAGTTGCGCGCAGCCTGTGACCGCTACGGTCTGCTGGGCTGCTACGCCTACTCGCCCCCGGACCGACACGGCCGGGCAGCAGCCCGGATGTTCGCCCCGTCGATCGGCGTCCCCGAGGACATCGCCAACGCCAACAGCACGGCCTGCCTGGCAGCGCATGCTGCCGGGTTCGGCACACACCGCTTCGCTGTCGCCATGGGTGACCACCTCGGCAGCCCGTCCACCATCACGGCGACCTTCCACCGCGGCCGCACGGGACACCGGATCCGAGTCGGCGGCCAGGCAGCGATTGTGCGTACGGTCATGCGCTGAGGTCTGCGCGCTCAAGGAGATTCCGAATACAGGAGGAACCGTGGCCAAGGGCTACTGGGTCAGCGTCTACCCCACGATCACAGACCCTGAGGGGCTCGATGTCTACAACGAACTGGCCGGTCTGGCCGTCAAGGCCGCAGGCGGGCGGGTGCTCGCCGGCGTCGGCCGCCGGGTCGTCGCACACGAGGTGGGAATCGCCGAGCGCGTTGTCCTGATCGAGTTCGACAGCTTCGAACAGGCGGTCGCCGCATACGAGAGTGCGGCCTACCAGAAGGCGCTGGCCGCACTCCCCGACGGTTTCGAGCGGGACTTCCGCATCGTCGAAGGCCTCGACTGACGACCGATGCCGCTCTTCGGCCCGCTCCCGCGCGGCGGCCTGCACACTCATTCCTCCACGACGCACATTTGGTAGCCGAGTGCTGTGGCGCACTCTTGCAAGCAGGTGCTTGCAATAGTTAGCGCGGTGCTGCACTGTGGAGGCATGGCATCGCTCAACGTCGGCAACCTCGGTGACTACCTGCGCGAGCAGCGGCGCACTGCGCAGCTGTCGTTGCGGCAGCTCGCCGACGCCGCCGGGGTGTCCAATCCGTATCTCAGCCAGATCGAGCGCGGGCTGCGCAAGCCGAGCGCGGAGGTGCTGCAGCAGGTCGCCAAGGCGCTGCGGATCTCCGCCGAGACGCTGTACGTCCGGGCCGGCATCCTCGACGCCGAGCGTGATCGGGACGACGTGGAGACGCGCGCCGTCATCCTCGCCGACCCGACGCTGCACGAGCGGCAGAAGCAGGTGCTGCTGCAGATCTACGAGTCCTTCCGCAAGGAGAACGGGTTCGGCGCCGGCGACGGTGCGGACGGTGCCGGCGTCGTCGGTGTCGTCACCGCCGACGGGGCGGTGAGTGTCGACGGGGACGCTCCCGGCACCGGGATACCCGCGGCCGGCGCGGCCGACGGCGGTCAGCCCGCCCGGCGCCGCAGCCGCAAGAGCGCCGCACGCAGCGACAGCACGAACGACGGCGGTACGACCGCCACCCGCCGCACTCGCGAGAGCACCGGCGGCAGCGACACCGATCCGCAGCAGACGGCCGGCTGAGCCGGACCAGGGCATGGGCCGCCCGCCGCGGATCACACAACCCTCAGCCGAACCCTCAAGCGATACAGAATCCGGGAGGACCATCACCATGGCCATCACCGACGACCTGCGCAAGACCCTCAGCAACCCGACCCCGCTCTACTTCGCCGCAGGTACCGCCGACCTCGCCCTTCAGCAGGCCAAGAAGGTGCCGGCCCTGGTGGAGCAGCTGCGCTCCGAGGCTCCCGCGCGGTTCGACGCCGTACGCAACACCGACACCAAGGCCGTCCAGGAGAAGGCGTCCGCCCGGGCCAAGGAGGCCTCCGCTCGCGTCAAGGAGACGCAGGAGACCCTGCAGACCAAGGTCACGCAGTTCATCGGCTCCATCGACGTCGACATCAAGAAGCTCGGCAGCACCATCGACTCGGACCTGAAGAAGTTCGGCGAGAGCGCCCAGGACTTCGCGCTGCGCGGCGTCGGCGTGGCCGCCGAGTACGCCGTCAAGGCCCGCGAGACCTACGAGAAGGTCGCCGAGCACGGCGAGCAGGCCGTGCGGACCTGGCGCGGCGAGGCCGCCGACAGCATCGAGGACGTCGCCGAGGGCGTCGAGGAGCTGGCCGTGGCCGTCGAGCCGAAGCCGAAGCCGCAGCCGGTCGAGGTCAAGGAGGAGCCGGCGAAGCCGGCCGCCGCCGCCCAGGCCAAGAAGGTTCCCGCCGCCAAGAAGGCCCCGGCGCGCAAGGCCCCCACCGCCAAGAAGGCCACCCCGCCCGCGAAGTAGTACGGCGGAATGGCCACACGGGCCGGGCACCCCGGGGGTGCCCGGCCCGTTGTACGGGTACGGTGACCGCGTAGGACGAGCCGAGTCAGGTGGTGGACGTTGTGCTGATGCAGGGCTTCCAAGGGTTTATGTGGCTTCTGAACATGGCCCTGACCGTTTTCTGCGCCTTCGCGCTGCTTGACGCGGCTGTGCGCCGGGAGGACGCCTACCGCGCGGCCGACAAGAAGACCAAGCCCTTCTGGCTGATCGTCCTGGGGCTTGCCCTCGTGGTGAACCTGCTCTTCTCGATCCTGTCGTTCCTGCCGATCATCGGCCTCATCGCGACGATCGTGTACATGGTCGACGTACGGCCCGCGATCCGGGCCCTCCCGGGCGGCGGCCGCAGTCGGCGCGGCTCCAGCAGCGACGGCCCCTACGGCCCGTGGAACGGCGGCCGGTAGGACGTCGGCCCCGGTCCCTGCCCGGATCTACGGCACCCGGTCCAGCAGCAGGACCGCCACGTCGTCCGTCAGCTCGCCGCCGTTGAGGTCGCGCACCTCGTTCACCGCCGCCCGCAGCAGCTTCTCGCCCCGCAGGCCCTCGGCGAACTGGCGGCGGATCATCTCCGTCATGCCGTCCTGGCCGAGCCGCTCCCGGCCCCGGCCGATGTGTCCCTCGATCAGGCCGTCGGTGTAGAGCATCAGGCTCCACTCGGCGCCCAGCTCCACCTGCATGCGCGGCCAGCGGGCGCCGGGGAGCAGGCCGAGGGCCGGTCCGTTGTTGTCGTACGGCAGCAGACGGGCCGGCTTGCCCGGGCGGGCCAGCAGCGGCGACGGGTGACCCGCCAGGCACAGCCCGGCGCGCCGGCCGTCCGGCGCGATGTCCACCGTGCACAGGGTCGCGAAGATCTCGTCGTCGGCCCGCTCGTGCTCCAGCACCTGCTGCAGCGTGCCCAGCAGCTGGTCGCCGCACAGGCCCGCCAGCGTCAGCGCCCGCCACGCGATCCGCAGCTCCACACCGAGGGCGGCCTCGTCCGGGCCGTGCCCGCAGACGTCGCCGATCATGGCGTGCACCGTGCCGTCCGGTGTGCGGACCACGTCGTAGAAGTCGCCGCCGAGCAGCGCGCGCGAGCGGCCGGGGCGGTAGCGGGCGGCGAACCGCAGCGAGGAGCCCTCCAGCAGCGGCGTCGGCAGCAGGCCGCGCTCCAGGCGGCGGTTCTCCTGTGCGCGCAGCCGGCCCTCGGCGAGCCGGCGCTCGGCCGACTCGGAGCGCTTGCGCTCCACCGCGTAGCGGATCGCCCGGCTCAGCAGCCTGCCGTCCAGTTCGTCGCGGAAGAGGTAGTCCTGCGCACCCACGCGCACCGCCTCGGCGCCGCGCTCGGCGTCACCGGAGGCGGTCAGCGCCAGGACGGCGTGCCGGGGCGCGAGCTCCAGCACGTGCCGGAGCACGGCGAGCTCGTCCGCGGAGTCGCTGTGGCCCGGCGCGGGCAGCGCCAGATCCAGCAGGATGCAGTGGACGTCGTCGGTCAGCAGCCGGCCGGCCTCCGTCAGGTTGCGGGCCGTGCGGACGCGGATCGGCTTGCCGGCCTGGTCGAGCATGTCCGGCACGATCGGCGAACCGGCCGGGTCGTCCTCGATCAGCAGCAGCGTCAGGTTGGTGTGGGCGGTGTTGTTCTCCACCTTGTCCGTGCTGTTCCCGGCGGTGTCCGGCGTGCGGCCGGCGGGCGAGGCGTCCTTCGCGGACTCCTCGGCCGAGCCGCCGCGCGGGGACGCGGCCTGCGCCTGACCACTCTCCGCGGCCGGGATCGCTCTCTGCCGCGGTATGGGTACGGGCATCGTCTTGGGTTCCTTCCCTCCCCCCGAGGGCACGGTGGGGCGAGGGACCTCGACCCACCGAGCGGGACCATAGCGGGTGTCGGCGCCGCATTGGAATGGTGTGAGCCACGCCGCTGTGCCATCGGCCGGTGTCATATGCCGCGAAATGCGCAGCAGTTGGACAGCTCGGAGATGCTGCGGGGATGACGAACGTCACGTCAGCGCACCGTTTGTTCGGGGCGAGGCGTGCGGTGGGTCACGTGGGGCGGGTCACCATGGATGTCCGATAACCGGTGCGCGGCGCCTGATTGGCCGGTGGGCGGCGCCCGGCCGGTCCGGTGTGAAGGCGCCCGGTTGGGTCCGGTGCGCGGGCCCCGGTTGGCCGGTGTGCGGCCCTCGTGGTCCTTCGTGCGGCCCTCAGGCGCTGCCCGCGCTCAGTCGGCGTCGGTGTCGGCGTCCGGTCGCACCACCCCGAGGATGGGCATGGTCCCGGCACCCGCGATGGTCACGGTCCGCCCGGGGCGGGGCGCGTGCACGATCGCCCCGTCGCCGATGTACATGCCGACATGGCTGGCGTCGTCGAAGTAGATGATCAGGTCGCCGGGGCGCATGTCCTGGATGTCGATGTGCCGCAGCCGCTTCCATTGCTCCTGGGAGGTGCGCGGGATGCCGCGCCCGGCGGAGATCCAGGCCTGTGACGTCAGCCCCGAGCAGTCGTAGGTCCTGGGGCCCTCGGCGCCCCACTGGTACGGCTTGCCGATCTGGGCCGTGGCGTACTTCACGGCCTTCTTGCCCTGCTCGGAGGCCTTGCCGTCGATCTCTTCGAGGATGCCGGAGCCGAGCCAGGCGGTCTGCGCCCGGTTCGCTGCCTCCTTCTCCAGCTCGGCGAGGCGCTCCTGCTCCTCCTTCTGCAGCTCGGACTCGAGCTTCTCCGCCTGCGCGATCTGCTTCTCGATCTTCTTCTGCGCGGCGGCCTTGGCCTTGCGGCCCGCCTCCAGCTTCTTCAGCTGCGCGGCGGCGTCCTTGGCGTACTGCTCCAAGTCCGCCTGTGTGCGGGTCAGTTCGCCCAGGAGGCCCTTGGTCGCGTGGTGGCCCTCGCGGACCCGGCCCGCGCCGTCGAGGAAGTCCTGCGGGTCGTCGCTCAGCACCAGATGGGCCTCGGGAGGCAGGCCGCCGCCGCGGTACTGGGCGGCGGCCGCGGCGCCCGCGCGGTCCTTGAGCTTCCTGAGCTTCTCCCGGCCCTTGACGATCTTCTTGGCCAGGGCGACGACTTCGGCGGACTGCTTGTCCGCCTTCTCGTCGGCGGCGTTGTACTCGTCGGTGGCGCGGCCCGCGGCGCGGTAGAGCCGGTCGAGCTTCTTGCGGACGGCCTCGAGGTCCTTGGCGGGTGCGAGTGCCGGGCCCGCGCTGGGGGTGGGGGAGGGGGTGGGGTTCGCGAACGCCGTGCCCGGTGCCGCCAGCACCGTGACCGCGCAGACCACGGCCACCGCGGTCGCCATCAGGCCACGCCTGCCCGTTCCCATACCTCAGCCCCCAAACTGATTAACCATCAGTAACTTGTGGTTTGCCTGGGATGCTGCCACGTCGGCTCGGAAAGCGACAGAGGCAGTACTTCCCGCCACTCCGGCGGCGGTATGCCCCGGCATGACGATCTCCCCGTCAGTGTGACGAACGACTCACGGAGATCGTTCCAACGGGCCCTGCCGGGACGGGAGCAATCAGGCGCCCGGGGTCAAAGCGTCCCAGCGCACCGTCACTTCGCCCTGCCGCCATCGCGCCGGCCCGTCCGCCACCGGCCAGTCGGCGGTCAGGTCCCGTACCGCGCGGATCCAGCGCTGCCGGGCGCCGTAGGAGGCGTAGGGCGCGGCGGCGGCCCAGGCGCGGTCGAAGTCGCGCAGGAAGGCGTGCACGGGCTCGCCCGGGACGTTGCGGTGGATGAGCGCCTTCGGCAGGCGCTCCGCCAGGTCGGAGGGGCGCTCCAGCGAGCCCAGCCGGGTCGCGAAGGTGACCGTGCGCGGCCCCTCCGGGCCGAGTGCGACCCATACGTGCCGGCGCCCGATCTCGTCACAGGTCCCCTCGACCAGCAGCCCGCCGCGCGAGCCGGTCGCCGGGTCGGCCGGAGCCAGCCGCGCGCACAGCCGCCGCCACACGGCGGCGACCTCGCCCTCCTCGTACTGCCGCAGCACGTTCGCCGCGCGGACGAGAAGGGGCCGCTGCGGGATCGGGATCTCGAAGCCGCCGTGCCGGAAGGCGAGTCCCGCCCGCTCGTAGGGCAGTGCCGCCGCGACCCGGGCCGGGTCGATCTCGACGCCGACCACACGCGCGCGGGGCGCGGCCGTACGCAGTCGCTGCAGCAGCTCGACGGCCGTCCAGGGGGCGGCACCGTACCCGAGGTCGACCGCCACCGGGTCGGCCGCGCGGCGCAGCTCGGCGCCGTGCGTGGCCGCGATCCAGCGGTCCATGCGGCGCAGCCGGTTGGGGTTGGTCGTCCCACGTGTCACCGTGCCGAGGGGGCGGGTGGCGGCGCGGGGTGTCATGCGTACGAGGTTAAGCGCCCGCCGTCCCTGTCAGGGGGCGAGGTGCCGCCGCCAGTAGGTGGGGCGCCAGTAGTACAGGACGGTGAGGTCGTCGGGCATCGGGTCGTGGGCAGGTCCCTGCTCGAACGGGTCCCGGTCCGGGTCGGCGGGCCGGAAGCCCGGGTCCAGCGGCTCGTCGTCCAGCGGCGGCCGTACGCGGCGCCGCATCTCCTCGGTGACCGCGCCGAACCGCCGGTAGTTGCCCTGCGCCTCGATCAGGCTCAGCCCGTGGTTGGGGCCGAAGCCGGCCGTGGGGTGGCGGAGCTGGAAGGGGTCCTCCTCCCAGTAGCAGACCGGGCAGATCTCGTAGGCCCACAGCTCGCCGAGGGTGCGGTGGCCGCAGCAGGGGCAGGGGAGGAGTTCCTCGGGCGGAGGCGGAGAGGCGGGGCGGTGTCGTGCGCCTGTCATGCCCGTGAGGGTAGGGGACCCGGGGGTTCGGTGCCGGTCATTTCCGGGGCCGCGACCGCTGTGACCCGGCCCCGTACGCCCCGAACCCGACCCGTCCCCATCGTCGAACGGTTGAGCGACAAGCGGTAATGATTCGGTAAAACTGCCGAATCGGGAAATGGAGCGCCACACTCCGGTGTTGCACCCCGTCGGAGGGCACCGTGCGCCCTGCGAAGGCATGTCCGGAGCGAGGAGGAACGCCACGTGAGCCAGTACATCGGCAGGCTCGGCAGGCGCTCCGCGTCGTCGCCGGCCCGGCTGCGGCTGCACCGCAGGCCCCGCCGCGTCGCCATGCTCTCCGTGCACACCTCGCCCCTCCACCAGCCCGGGACCGGCGACGCCGGCGGCATGAACGTCTACATCGTCGAGCTCGCCCAGCGCCTCGCCGCACACGGCATCGAGGTCGAGATCTTCACGCGCGCGACCGCCGCCGCCCTTCCGCCGACCGTCGAGCTGGCCCCCGGCGTCCTCGTCCGGCACGTCGACGCCGGCCCGTACGAGGGCCTCAACAAGGAGGACCTCCCCGCCCAGCTGTGCGCCTTCACCCACGGCGTGATGCAGGCCTGGGCCCACCACCGCCCCGGCCACTACGACCTGGTCCACTCCCACTACTGGCTCTCCGGCCACGTCGGCTGGCTCGCCGCCCAGCGCTGGGGCGTCCCCCTGGTGCACGCCATGCACACCATGGCCAAGGTCAAGAACGCCAACCTGGCCGACGGCGACACCCCCGAACCGGCCGCCCGCGTCATCGGCGAGACCCAGATCGTCGCCGCCGCCGACCGCCTCATCGCCAACACCACCGAAGAGGCCGACGAACTGGTGCGGCACTACACGGCCGAGCCCGACAAGGTCGCCGTCGTCCACCCCGGTGTGAACCTCGGCCGCTTCTCGCCCGCCGACGGCCGTGCCGCCGCCCGGGCCCGTCTCGGCCTGCCCCAGGACGCGCTGATCCCGCTCTTCGCCGGCCGCATCCAGCCCCTGAAGGCCCCCGACGTGCTGCTGCGTGCCGTCGCCGTCCTCCTCGACGAACGCCCCGAACTCCGCTCACGCATCCTCGTGCCCGTCGTCGGCGGTCCCTCCGGCAGCGGCCTCGCCAAGCCCGAGGGCCTGCAGAAGCTGGCCGCGCGCCTGGGCATCGCGGACGTCGTACGGTTCCGCCCGCCGGTCGGCCAGGAGCAGCTCGCGGACTGGTTCCGCGCCGCATCCGTGCTGGTCATGCCCTCCTACAGCGAGTCCTTCGGCCTGGTCGCCATAGAGGCGCAGGCGGCCGGCACCCCGGTGCTCGCGGCGTCGGTCGGCGGCCTGCCGATCGCCGTGCGCGACGGGCACACCGGCTTCCTCGTCCGCGGGCACGACCCGGCCGACTACGCGCGCGTGCTGCGCGACTTCGCCGACGACCCGCGGCTGACGCCCCGGCTGGGCGACCAGGCGGCCCGCCACGCCCAGTCCTTCGGCTGGGACACGGCGGCCGCCGCCACGGCGGACGTCTACACGGCCGCGATGCAGGCACACCGCCGTCGCGTACGCTCGCTGCATGGGTGAAACCGATCAGGAACAGCGTGCGGCACAGGTCATCGAGGGAGTGCTGAAGGACGCCGACCTGGAGTGGGAGAGCCCCGAGCGCGGCACCTACGTCGCCCAGCTCCCGGGCACCCGCAAGCTGAAGACGACGCTCTCCCTGCGCGTCGGCCGCCACTCCCTGTCGCTGAACGCCTTCGTCATCCGCCACCCCGACGAGAACGAGCAGGGCGTCCACCGCTGGCTCCTGGAGCGCAACCTCAAGCTCTACGGCGTGAGTTACGCCGTCGACCAGCACGGCGACGTCTACGTCACCGGCCGCCTCTCCCTGTCCGCCGTCACCCCCGACGAGCTCGACCGCCTGCTCGGCCAGGTCCTGGAGGCCTCCGACGGCGCCTTCAACACCCTGCTGGAGCTGGGCTTCGCCTCGGCGATCCGCAGGGAGTACGCGTGGCGGGTCTCGCGGGGTGAGCCGACCCGCAACCTCGACGCGTTCGCCCACCTCACCCAGCGGCCCGAGCGCTAACCCGACCTGTACCGCCCGGGCGGCACCCCCACGAGCTTGCGGAAGTGCCGGGTGAGGTGCGACTGGTCGTAGAACCCGGCCGCCGCCGCCACCTCGCCCGGCGCGTGTCCCTCCAGGAGGAGCCGCCGGGCGCGGCCCACGCGCAGGGACGTCAGGTACTGGTGCGGGGCGATGCCGTAGGCCGTGCTGAACGCCCGGACCAGGTGGGCGGGATGCGCGCCGAGCAGCCCCGCGGCCTCCCGCAGGACGACGCCCTCGGTGATCCGCTCGTCGAGCAACTCGCGCAGCCGCCGGGCGAGTACGGGATCGGCCGGCCGGGCGGCGGCGGACTCGTTCCGCAGATGCCCGCGCAACCGCTCCCCGACGAACAACAGCCTGCTCTCGGCCTCCAGTTCCTCACCGGGCCGCCCCAGCGCGCCGTGCACCTGGCCCACCCGCCGCCGCAGCAGCGGATCGCGCAGATCGGGCCGGTCGACGGCGGCCCCGATGAACTCGTCCCCGAGGTACGTCCCGTCGAGGTACAGCACCCGCTTGCAAAAGCCCTCGGCGGTGACGGGCGAGCCGTTGTGCGGCACGTGCGGCGGCAGCAGCGTCACGGTGTCGTGCGGGGTGCCGTGCTCGTGCCGGTCGAGGTCGTACCGCACGGCGCCGGTGTCGACGATGAGCAGCGTCCAGGAGTCGTGGACGTGCATCGGATACGCGTACTCGGTGAACCGCGCGTGGAAGACCTCGACGACACCCTCGACGGCGGGCCGCCAGGCGGAGACGATCCGGGAGGGTCCGGAGACGGTCCGGGAGGACTCGGAGACGATCCGGGAGGGTCCGGAGACGGTCCGGGAGGACTCGGAGACGGTCCGGGAGGGCTCGAAGGCCATGCAAAGAACGTACAAGACCCCGGCGGGGACCGGCGGGCACGCTCGGAGCATGGACAACGAACCCGCCCCGGAGCCGATCCGCTTCGACACGAAGATCGCCGTGCTGCTGCGCGCGGACCTGGAGCCCTGGCAACGCCTCAACGTGACGTCGTTCCTGGTCAGCGGCCTCGGAACGCAGACTCCCGAGGTGATCGGCGAACCGTACGAGGACGCGGACGGCGTGCCCTACCTCCCCATGTTCCGCCAGCCGGTCATGGTCTTCGAGGCCACGAAGGAGACCCTGACCACCGCCCACACCCGTGCCCTCTCCCGCGCCCTGCCCCGCGCGGTCTTCACCTCCGACCTCTTCGCCACGGGCAACGACCGCGACAACCGCGCCGCCGTGCGGGCCGTGCCGACCGCGGACCTGGACCTCGTGGGGCTCGCCGTGTACGGCCCGAGGAACGCGGTGGACAAGGTGGTGAAGGGGGCGCGGATGCACCCCTGAGCCGGGGAGCCGGGTCGGCGGACGACCAAAGTCGCGGGGGCGTAGACCAACGGCTGACGACAGGGCGGACGGCTGATCAGGAGACTGGCCGTATGGAGGAAGCCAGGAACGTTCCCATGCGGAAGGGCCCCCGGGCGCAGACGGGCCGGCCGGCGGAACTCGCCGAACCGGCGTGGGCCATCGTGCTGTTCTGCGTGGTCTGCGGTGCCGTGCCCGGGGCGCTGCTCCCGCTCCTCGCCCGTCTGCTGCTCGCCCTGCCGTGGGCGCCGCTCGAGGGCCCGGCCGAACTGCTGACCTCCGTCCCGGAACCCGCCCTCACCCTCGGTACGACCGCGGTGGGTGCGCTCGGGGGACTGCTGCTCGGCTTCACGGCGGCGCACGAGTCGCTGTCCGTCCGCGTCCACCACACCCACGTGACCCTGGCCGTCCGGGGCGGAGTCCAGGACTTCACCCGCGACGAGATCTCCGCGTGCTTCCGGGACGGCAAGCAGCTCGTCCTGCTCGGCCCGGACAGCCTGGAACTGGCACGGGAACCCTGTGGCCTGAACTGGCGGCGCCTCGCGGACGCCCTCACCGCACACGGCTACCCGTGGGAGCAGGAGGACCCGCACCGCGCCGAGTTCCGCCGCTGGGTCCCCGGCACCCCCGGCCTGCCCACGGGCGCGGACGCGCTGCTGCGGGCCCGCGCGCAGGCCCGCACGGGGGAGGGCGGCGCCGAGGAAGCCCGGGAGCTGCGCGGGGAGCTGCTGCGGCTGGGGGTGGTCGTGCGGGACGAGGACCGGCGCCAGTACGTCCGGGTCGTGCGGGGTGAGGGCAGGGGGTGACATCGCCGCGTCCTGCTCGGCCACGCACCGGGCATCCGGGCTCAAGGCGTGCAGGCCGCGGCGATCGACACGCTGTTCTCGTACAGGTGGTGCCGGGTGATCCGCCCGTTCTCGACCGTGAGCCGCAGCGCGAAAGGCCCCGCGAAGGGCTTGCCGGTGGCCCGGACGGTCCCGGACAGATGCCCCATCAGCACGGCGTCCGTCCCGTCGACGAGAAATGTGTCGACGGAGGCGCGGGCGTCCTCGGGAACGGTGTACCGGGCCAGCTCATCGGCCTGCGCCGCACATTCGGCGGCGGTGGACCGAGGCCGGATCCAGGGCACGGCGGGGTTCTCTGCGAGCATCCAGTCGACGGTGTCGGCGAAGAGAGCCGTCAGCCCCTCGGTGTCACCGGCGAGCCGGAGTTCGAGGAACTTCCGGACGGTGGAGCGGGTGGCTTCGGCGGTGTCGGCAGGTGTCATGGACGCCAGCGTGCCGGGGGACGCCGGTCGCGTCGATTACCTCGGAGGTAGCCTCCGCACGCCGCCTGGCGCCGGGGTGAGGCGCGGTACCCGAAGGCCGTCGGGGGTGGGGTGGGCCGGGAGAGCACCCTGCTCCTAGAATCGAACGCATGAACGACCCAGAGTCGCGGCTCGCGCTGCTCCGCTTCCTGGAGCGCGTGCAGGAACGCGACCTGGCACGCACCCGCCGGTGGATCGCGGACGAGGAACGCCGCCAGACCGAACACCGGCGCGGCCTCCTGGCCCGGCCCCCCGCCCCGGACTGGCTGATCGAGCACGGCCTGTCCGGACGGGAAGCCGTGTACGTCCATGCCGGCGGCTGCTGGAACGCGGGCCGGCGCAGCAAGGGCGTCGACCGCGACCACGCCCGGCAAGCCCTCGCCGAGGGGGTCAAGGCCTGCCCGCAGTGCCGGCCGGACACGGAGCTCGGGTTCGTGGACGGGTAGGGCGGCCGGTTGTGGCGGGGCGTGGTGGGCGGCCTCTCGGAAGGGTGGGAGGCCGGGGCGCCGACGCCCGGGGCCGTTGTCAGTACCTCGCGCTAGCGTCGTCGACGCGCGGCCGGCTTCCGGGGGTTCCAGCTCTGCAGGGAATGGTTGCTATCCCCGATCTGTCCGGGGGCGGCCCGGAGAAGTCGTCCGGGACCCAACCGACGGTCGGGCTTCGTCGATGGCCAGGAGGAGACCTGCCAGCGCCGGCCGCGCACCCCTCGAGCATGATGCAGGTATGTCTGCGAACCAGCCCGCGACCCCGTCCGCGAACGAGCCCCCGGGGGCACCGGCCGTCACCCGGCTCTCCCGCTACACGACGACCGATCAGGACGAGATCCTCGGCAGCGGCGAGGACCCCTTCGGTGTTGCCGAGGCCGGTCTGACCTGGCTCCCCAAGGAGGAACACTTCGGTGTCCGGCTCGACGGCCGGCTCGTGGCCCACGCGGGTCTGCTGCGACTGTCGGTCGCGGTCGAGGGGGAGAAGACCGAGGTGATGGGCGTGGGCGGAGTGGCCGTGGCGCCCGGCGTACGGGGACGGGGCCTGGCCCGGCTCGTGCTCGCGGCGGCCCTCGACCACGCTCGCACGCAGGGCCCCCGGCACGCGCTCCTGTTCTGCCGGCCTCCCCTCGTGCCGCTGTACCAGCGCCTCGGATGGCACCCGCTCGACACGGACGTACTCGTCGAGCAACCCGGCTCCCGCGTGGTCACCATGCCGCTGCGCACGATGGTGACGCCCCTGCACGACGACGCGCACTGGCCCCCGGGGCGGGTGCGACTGCACTCCCTGCCGATGTGACGGGCCGAGGGGGTACGACGTCGCGCGTCTCGCCGGCACGGTCACGCCAGGACACGGTCTCCTGCCGGGGCGGCCATCGCACCCGGACGCAGGCCCCGCCTCACCCCGCGCCGACCTCGGGCTGCGGCCGTACGCCCACCGGCGGCTCGGCCACCTTCTCCTCGTCCGGCAGGCTCCGCATCAGCACGGCGTACCCCGCTCCGGCCACCGTCCCCACCACGGCGCACAGTCCCCACAGCCACGCCGCCCCGAACCGGTCGATGACGAACCCGGACAGCAGCGGGGCGACGAGGGCGGCCACCGACCAGGACATCGTGTACATGCCCTGGTAGCGCCCGCGCCCGTGCACCGGGGACAGCCGTACGACGAGACCGGTCTGCGTCGGCGCGTTGACGATCTCCGCCAGGGTCCACACGCACACCGTGAGCGCGATGACGCCGAGGGACCCCGCGAAGGCGGTGAGCGCGAAGCCGTACCCCGCGAGGACGGACGAGACGATCAGCAGCCGGCGGGGGTCGCGGTGTTCGATGAAGCGGGTGACCGGGATCTGGAGGACGACGATCATCACGCCGTTGACGGCGATGGCCAGGCCGTACTCGGCCGGGGAGAAACCGGCCTCGCCCATGGCCACCGGCAGCCCCACCGACCCCTGCTGGAAGACCAGCGCGACGAGGAAGGACAGCCCGACGACGCTCATGAACCGCCCGTCGCGCAGCACGGTGCGCAGGCTCACGGAGTCGTCCCGGACACCCGCCGTCACCACCCCTTCGGCCGGCTTGGACTCCGGCAGCCGCAGGAAGACGAGGATCGCGCAGACCAGCGTCATCCCCGCCTCGATCAGGAACCCGGCACGGTAGCTGACCTCGGCGATGAACCCGGCGGCCATGGAGGAGACGGCGAAGCCGAGGTTGATGGCCCAGTAGTTGAGGGAGAAGGCGCGGATGCGGTCCTCGGGCCGGACGATGTCGGCCATCATCGCCTGCACGGCGGGCCGCGAGGCGTTGCTCGCCATGCCGACGAGGAAGGCGACACCGGCGATCGCGACCGGGTCGCTGACGAAGCCCAGCAGTGCGACGGACGCGGCGGTCGAGGACTGCGCGATCAGCAGGGTGGGCCGCCGGCCCAGCCGGTCGGTCATCACCCCGCCGCCCAGCGAGGAGACCACTCCGCCGAGCCCGTGCAGGGCGGCGACCAGACCGGCGTACGTGGCGGAATAGCCGCGGTCGAGGGTCAGGTACAGCGCCATGAACGTGGCGACGAAGCCACCGAGGCGGTTGACGAGCGTGCTGGCCCACAGCCACCAGAACGCGCTGGGGAGGCCGGAGACCGTCTCCCGGACGGCGCGTCGGGCACGCAGGGCGTACGGCATGAGTCCCCCGGAGGCAACAGGCGTGGATGGCGCGTGTAAGTAGCGCTGGCGGCATGCGCAAGTTACAAGGGAAGTTACAAGCGGGCGGTTGACGGGGGCCACTCAATTAACAGATCCCGTCAAACGTCCGCCTGCCGGGCGGCCACGCGAACGGGCGAAAGCGTGGATTACGCTCTGGGGCATGGCCGACGCACCGTACAAGCTGATCCTCCTCCGCCACGGCGAGAGCGAGTGGAACGCGAAGAACCTGTTCACCGGCTGGGTGGACGTGAACCTCAACGAGAAGGGCGAGAAGGAGGCAGTCCGCGGTGGCGAGCTCCTGAAGGACGCCGATCTTCTCCCCGACGTGGTCCACACGTCCCTCCAGAAGCGCGCGATCCGCACGGCCCAGCTGGCCCTGGAGGCCGCGGACCGCCACTGGATCCCGGTCCACCGCTCGTGGCGCCTGAACGAGCGCCACTACGGCGCCCTGCAGGGCAAGGACAAGGCCCAGACGCTCGCCGAGTTCGGCGAGGAGCAGTTCATGCTGTGGCGCCGGTCGTACGACACCCCGCCCCCGCCGCTGGACGTCGACGCCGAATACTCCCAGTTCTCCGACCCGCGCTACGCGACCCTCCCGCCGGAGCTGCGCCCGCGCACGGAGTGCCTGAAGGACGTCGTCGTCCGCATGCTGCCGTACTGGTTCGACGCGATCGTCCCCGACCTGCTGACCGGCCGCACGGTCCTGGTCGCGGCCCACGGCAACTCGCTCCGCGCCCTGGTCAAGCACCTCGACGGCATCTCCGACGCGGACATCGCGGGCCTGAACATCCCCACGGGCATCCCGCTCTCCTACGAGCTCGACGCCGACTTCAAGCCCCTGAACCCGGGCGGCACGTACCTCGACCCCGAGGCGGCGGCAGCGGCGATCGAGGCGGTCAAGAACCAGGGCAAGAAGAAGTAGGGTCCGTGAACGTGCCTCCCACCTGTACCCACGGTGCGGGCGGGAGGCCTTTTCGTGCTCGGCGACCTTCCTGGAACCTCAGCAGCCGACCGGTCAGGGCAGCCGAGCGGCACCTGTGAGGCACCTGCGGTCGGACCGGGTCATGGCCACCGCTATTTCACGTTGTGGGAGAGCAGGTCGTGGGAGCACTTGGCGCAAACGTCGCCCCTGCCCGGGGTGTACCCCGGGCAGCCGATGCAGGCCAGGCAATTGAGTGCGCCCGCCAGTCCCACGCTCTCCAGACGGGACCTGGCCCTGCTGCGCACCTCGGCGACCTGAGGGTGCAGCTGTGCGAGGTCGTCTGCGTTCTCTTTGAACGCCTGCTCCTGCGCATCGGTCACATGCGTGTGGAGAGCCACTGTCTTCCCTCGTTTCACTGGAGAAGCGTGCGCCTGCGTTCATTGTCACCTGATATGGGCAACGGAGCATCCGTGCGCACAGCACCCTCACGACGCAAAGATCGGCTGACCTCCCGATATTCGGTGGCGGCCCCGCCCCGCCCCGGCCACCATGCCCGCATGGTCTCAGGCGAGCACACCGGCGAAGCAGTGGCGGCAGCGGACACGACTCGGTGGACGCGGGCGACCGTCTACCCCGACATGTGGGTCGACCCCGACGACGACCCCCGCGAGACCGGTGAACAGCCCGCCGACGAACGCGGCATCCTCCTCGACTACCTGCGCAACTACCGCCTCACCTTCGAGATGAAGTGCGCGGGCCTGGACGCCGAGCAGATGGCCCGGCGATCCGTCCCGCCGTCCACGATGTCCCTGCTCGGGCTGGTGCGGCACCTGACCGAGGACGAGCGGCACCTCCGCCGGGTGATGGCAGGCGAGGACGCGCCGAAGCTGTACCGCACGGAGGACGACCGGGACGGTGACTTCAACGGTGCCGTCGCCGACCAGGCGGTCGTGGACGAGGCCTGGCGACAGTGGCGTGCCGAGACCGAGCGCACCGACCGCTTCCTGGCCGGCGTCACCGACCTCGCCACCCGCAACGCGGGCCACTCCGATTACGGTCCCGAGCCCGGCGGGCAGATCCAGCTGCGCGACATCCTGGTCGCGCAGATCGCGGAGTACGCCCGGCACTGCGGCCACGCCGACCTCCTGCGCGAACGGGTCGACGGCCGCGTCGGGCAGTGAGCACCCTCGGCCGGGCCCCTCGGAGACGCTGCCGGAAAAACTTCCGCCGCGATGTCGAGAACCCGCGTCCGGCTCCGTCCCCGGGGTGAAAGCGGCCAAGATGGCCGCACCGGCACCGAGGAGGACCACCATGGCGAAGTACCTGCTGCTGAAGCACTACCGAGGCGCCCCGTCACCCGTCAACGACGTGCCGATGGACCAGTGGACGCCGGAGGAGATCTCGGCCCACATCCAGTACATGAACGACTTCGCGGCGCGGCTGGAGAAGACCGGCGAGTTCGTCGACGGCCAGGCGCTCGCCCCCGAGGGGGCGTGGGTCCGCTACGACGGTGAGGGGCGTCCGCCGGTCACCGACGGGCCGTTCGCCGAGACCAAGGACCTCATCGCCGGCTGGATGATCATCGACGTCGACGGCTACGACCGTGCCGTCGAGCTGGCCGGGGAACTGTCGGCGGCCCCCGGGGCGGGCGGGAAGCCGATCCACGAGTGGCTGGAGGTGCGCCCGTTCCTGACCGCCCCGCCCACCATCCCGGAGTGCTCCGTCCATGGATGAGGTGCTGCTCCGCAGCCTCACGCCCGGCGTGCTCACGATCCTCGTCCGTCGCGGAGCCGACTTCGCGGCGGCCGAGGACGCCGTGCAGGACGCGCTGATCGAGGCGCTCCGCGTGTGGCCGGCCGACCCTCCCCGCGACGCGAAGGGCTGGCTGGTCACCGTGGCCTGGCGCAAGTTCCTCGACCAGGCACGGGCCGACAGCGCCCGCCGCCGGCGTGAGGACCTCGTCGAGGAGGAGCCGGCGCCCGGACCCGCGTCCGACGTGGACGACACGCTCCGGCTGTACTTCCTGTGCGCCCACCCCTCGCTGACCCCGTCGTCGGCCGTCGCGCTCACCCTGCGCGCCGTCGGCGGACTCACCACCCGGCAGATCGCCCAGGCCTACCTGGTGCCGGAGGCGACCATGGCGCAGCGCATCAGCCGCGCCAAGCGCACCGTCTCCGACGTGCGGTTCGACCAGCCCGGCGACGTCGCGACCGTGCTGCGCGTCCTCTACCTCGTCTTCAACGAGGGCTACTCCGGCGACGTCGACCTGGCCGCCGAGGCCATCCGGCTCACCCGGCAGCTCGCCGCCGCGATCGACCACCCCGAGGTGTCGGGGCTGCTCGCGCTCATGCTGCTCCACCACGCCCGGCGGGCCGGCCGTACCGCGCCCGACGGCGGCCTGGTACCGCTCGGCGAGCAGGACCGCGGCCGGTGGGACACGCGCCTGATCGCCGAGGGCGTCCGGATCCTCCAGGCGGCACTCGCCCGCGACCGGCTCGGCGAGTTCCAGGCCCAGGCCGCCATCGCGGCCCTGCACGCCGACGCGCCCACCGCCGAGGAGACCGACTGGGTGCAGATCGTGGAGTGGTACGACGAACTCGCGCGCCTCACCGACAGCCCGGTCGTCCGGCTCAACCGGGCGGTGGCCCTGGGTGAGGCCGACGGACCGCGCGCCGGTCTCGCGGCGCTCGCCGCGCTGGACGACTCGCTGCCCCGCTACGACGCGGTGGCGGCCTACCTCCACGAACGCGACGGCGACCCGGAAACGGCGGCCCGGCTGTACGCCGAGGCCGCCCACAAGGCCACCGACCTCGCCGAACGCGACCACCTGACCCGCCAGGCGGCCCGCCTCAATGCCGGGCGGCGCCGCTGACGGGCGGTGTCCCGCGGCACCCGGCGGGCGGGGAAGCGACGCCGGGAACCGCGGGCCGGGCAGGTCACCGCACCGTCAACGGCACGGGGTGCACCTCGTCCGCCTTGTGCCCGGCGCGCTCGTGAATGCGCTGGACCGCTTCGGCCGAGGGGGCCTCGGAGAGGCAGTAGACATGGCCGGACTCCGGATCCGCCCAGGCCATCTCGAAGTGGACCTGCTCGTCCTTCTCTATCGCGAGGTCCGCGTTGTGGGCTTCACGCAGTTGCTCCTCCGTGATGCCCTCCATGCCGCGATGGACATCCATGAATTTGGGCATGCCTCGCGCCTCCTTCCTTGCCTCCCTCTCATGCTCCGCCCGTACGGCCACCCGGGCGACCCCACGCCGAGGGGCCCCGGCACACGGCCGGGGCCCCACAGGTCGTACGGACGAACGAAGCGCCGGCGTCAGCCGCACTGGCAGGGGCTGCCCGACTGACACCCGCAGCCGCAGCCCGAGCCGCAGCCGCACGCGGCGATCAGGGGCAGGCTCCTGATCTCGGCGGGCTGGTCGGTCTCACGCTGCCGGGCGGGGTCGGGCGCGGTGCTGGGGGATTCGGCCATGGGTCCCTCCTCGAGGCTGGTGCCTGTGCCCATTGGATGCCCGCCCGGCCGGGCGCATCAACGGCGCACTGAGGCGCCCCCGCGCCCCGGCCTCAGCCCCGGCCCGGCGCTTCGGCCTCATCCCCGGCCCCGCTTCCAGGCGGCTCCAGCCGGGAACGCCCGAACCGTCAGGCGCTCTCCGCCCCCGGCGCCGCCTGGATCTCCGGCTGCACATCAGCCTGGATGTCGTCCGCGTGCTCACCCGTCACCAGGTACACCACGCGCTTGGCGACCGACACCGCGTGGTCGGCGAACCGCTCGTAGTAGCGGCCGAGCAGCGTGACGTCCACGGCCGTCTCGATGCCGTGCTTCCAGCGGTCGTCCATCAGGTGCTGGAAGAGCGTGCGGTGCAGCAGGTCCATCTCGTCGTCGTCCTGCTCCAGCTGGAGCGCCAGGTCGACGTCCTTGGTGATGATCACCTCGGCGGCCTTCGCCATCAGGCGCTGCGCGAGCTGGCCCATCTCCAGGATGGTGGCGTGCAGATCGCTCGGGACCGCGCGGTCCGGGTAGCGCAGGCGCGCGAGCTTCGCCACGTGCTGGGCGAGGTCGCCCGAGCGCTCCAGATCGGCCGACATCCGCAGCGACGTCACGACGATGCGCAGGTCCGTCGCCACCGGCTGCTGCCGCGCCAGCAGGGCTATGGCCCGGGCCTCCAGCTCGTGCTGGAGCTCGTCGACCCGCTGGTCGGCCTCGATGACGTTCTCGGCGAGCTTCAGGTCGGAGTCGAGCATGGCGGTCGTGGCGCGCCCGATCGCCGACCCGACCAGCCGGGCCATCTCCACCAGGCTGTCGCCGATCGAGTCCAGTTCCTCGTGGTACGCGTCCCGCATCAGGCTTTCCCTCTCGTGCGTCTCAGTCGGGGGTCCAAGGGCCGGGGCCCACCGGACGACCGGCGGTACGACCGTCGTATGACCGGCGGTCCGAACCCCACGCTCCCACGATCCGCCTCGTACGCGTCCGTTTCCGGCATCGCAAATGAACCAATACTGGCTCCAAGGTGAACTCTGGGCGACGAGTGTTCGAGCTCGCACCCGGACGGCTGTGGAGGGCGCCCGAGCCATGCCTAACCTGGGTGCATGGACGTGAACGCGGCGGTCGCCGCAGCGGCTGCGATCGCCGGGGTGCTCACCGGTGTCATCGCCATGCTGGCGTTCCGCTTCAGCGAGCGCGAGCAGAAGCGCCCCACCCGCAGCTCCCTGCACACCGACGCGGTCCTCCCGCCCGGCGTGGACACGGTCCTGTCGGTCCTCCGGTCGTCCGCCGTCGTCCTCGACGAGGCCGACGCCGTGGTCAAGGCCAGCTCGGCGGCGTACGCCCTCGGCCTGGTCCGCGGCGGCAAGCTCGCCGTCGAGCCGATGCTGCAGATGGCCCGGGACACCCGGCGGGACGGCGAGATACGCCAGGTCGAGCTGGACCTGCCCCGGCGCGGCACCGGCCGCGGAGAGGCCCTGGCCGTCTCCGCGCGGGTCGCGCCGCTCGGCTCCCGGCTGGTGCTGCTGCTGGTGGAGGACCTGACCGAGGCCCGCCGCATCGAAGCGGTCCGCCGCGACTTCGTCGCCAACGTGAGCCATGAGCTGAAGACACCGGTCGGAGCCCTCTCGCTGCTCTCCGAGGCCGTGATGGACGCCTCCGACGACCCCGAGGCCGTCCAGCGGTTCGCCGGGCGCATGCAGATCGAGGCCACCCGGCTGACCAGTCTGGTGCAGGAGCTCATCGACCTCTCGCGCGTGCAGAACGACGACCCGCTGGAGGACGCCGAGCCGGTCCGCGTCGACGAGCTGGTCACCGAGGCCATCGACCGCTGCCGGCACCAGGCCGGCGCCAAACAGATCACCATGGCCGCGGGAGGCACCGCCGACCTGCGGGTCTGGGGCAACCGCGGCCAGCTCGCCGCCGCGCTCGGCAACCTCGTCGAGAACGCCGTCAACTACTCACCCGCCCGCACCCGCGTCGGCATAGCGGCCCGCAGTGTGAACGCCCCCGGCGGGGACCACATCGAGATCGCCGTCACCGACCAGGGCATCGGCATCTCCGACAAGGACAAGGAGCGCATCTTCGAGCGCTTCTACCGCGTCGACCCGGCCCGCTCCCGTGCCACCGGCGGCACCGGACTCGGGCTGGCGATCGTGAAGCACGTGGCCGCCTCGCACGGCGGGGAGGTCACGGTGTGGAGCGCCGAAGGCCAGGGCTCCACCTTCACCCTGCGGCTGCCGGAGGCCGGTGCGGCCCGCGGCGCACATCAGCAGCCCGCCCGAGAGACACGCGCAGGAGGCGCGGGCCTCGACGAGGAGGCCGGGCGGCCCACCCCCACGTCCCCCGAATCAACCGCGTACGAAACGCTTCCCGCCCCGGAGGTCCTTCCGTGACCCGAGTGCTCGTCGTCGAGGACGAGGAGTCCTTCTCCGACGCCCTGTCGTACATGCTCCGCAAGGAGGGCTTCGAGGTCGCCGTCGCGACCACCGGGCCCGACGGACTCGACGAGTTCGAGCGCAACGGCGCCGACCTCGTCCTCCTCGACCTGATGCTGCCCGGCCTGCCGGGCACCGAGGTGTGCCGCCAGCTGCGCGGCCGCTCCAACGTCCCCGTCATCATGGTGACCGCCAAGGACAGTGAGATCGACAAGGTCGTCGGACTGGAGATAGGAGCCGACGACTACGTCACCAAGCCGTTCTCCTCGCGCGAGCTGGTCGCGCGGATCCGTGCCGTGCTGCGCCGCCGCGGCGAGCCCGAGGAGGTCACCCCGGCGGCCCTGGAGGCCGGTCCGGTCCGCATGGACGTCGACCGGCACGTGGTCACCGTCGGCGGCACCAAGATCGACCTGCCGCTCAAGGAGTTCGACCTGCTGGAGATGCTGCTGCGCAACGCCGGCCGCGTCCTGACCCGCATGCAGCTCATCGACCGGGTCTGGGGCGCCGACTACGTCGGGGACACCAAGACCCTCGACGTCCACGTCAAGCGGCTGCGCGCCAAGATCGAGCCGGACCCGGGCGCCCCGCGCTACCTGGTGACGGTCCGCGGCCTCGGCTACAAGTTCGAGCCGTAGGCCGGCCGCGTACGACGGCGACCCGAACGACACGAAGGGCGGGGCCTCTCCCGGGAGAGGCCCCGCCCTTCGTGTCGCGTCTGCTCAGTGCCCGGCTTCGGCGCTCGCGGAGGCCTCGTCGGTCGGCGTGCCGGACGCCTCGTGGCCACCCGGCGTCTCACCGCCCGCGGGCGCGCCCGACTCACCGTGGGCGGGAGAACCGGACGGCGAGCCCGACGGCGAACCGGAGGGGGACGAGGAGGCGCCCGGCGCGGCCGGCACCTCGGTCGGGCCCCACTCCTTGAAGTAGTGCTCGGCGGGGACGACGAACGCCTGCAGGCTCACGCCACCCGTCTTGCTGAAGGTGAAGGTGACCTTCTGGGCGTTGCCGTCCTGCACGGCCTCACGGCTGCTCGGCAGCATCGCCGTGGCGTTGTCCTTGCCGCCCAGGACCAGCGAACCGCCGGGCGGGATGCTGAGGCTGCCGCCCTTGGCGGGCTTGAGCTCGGCGGTTTTGCCGGTGCCGGGGAGGGTGATGGACTCCAGCGTCTCGGCGGTCCTGCCGGAGTTGAAGAGGGTCGCGGAGATCGCGGCGGGGCCGGTGGACTCGAGGTCGGGCTGCGTGATGACGATCGCGTTCTGGACCTTGATGTCGCCGACGCTCGTCGCCGCGTTGTCCGGCTTGATCTCCAGCGTCTGGGCGTCGTTGCCGGCGCCGCACGCGGCGAGCGAGGCGATCGAGAACGCGAGGGCGACCGCGGCGAGGGTGCCGCGTCGAAGGCTGCTGCTCACGGCGGCGGCAACTCCTTGACTCGAGCGGGGCGGCCGATAAAGCCGCCCTAAGTGTCTGTCAGCGGGCCTTAGGTTACCGAGCCGCCCTCGTCCGGCCGCACCCGACCCCCCGGCACCGTCGATCCCACCTGTGTCTCACGTGACTCGTGTGATCCCACCGGAGTCTCACGTGGCTCCCAGGTCACATTGGTGTGCTGTCCGTCCGGCATTCACATAAGAGACCCGGGCGGCACCGCAAATGTTCCGTGAAGGAATGCGCGGGCCGCCCCGGAATTGATCACCGGCGGTCCGGCGGGGTGCCAGGTGATCAATTTCGGATTCGACCGGAACCCGGCCCGGGCCTCCGAACGGAGTAGCGGAAGTCGATCATACGGAACCGGACATATGGGGATGTTCGGCCCTCCGGAGGATGCTCCGGATGTGTGTAGCGTACGCGTTTCCCTCGCCCCGAAGAGCCGCTCCGACCTGCGAATACCTTCTTCCGATCCCTGTCCGAAGCACGTTCCTGTCGGAGTTGTCAAGCCCCGAGATATGCCCTGACCTGCGAAAACGCCATTCAGAACCCGCAGTTTCCGTGTTACCCTGGATAGCCACGGAAGGGGTACCTGTCACATGACGTTCAAGGTTGGCGACACCGTGGTCTATCCCCATCACGGGGCCGCGCTGATCGAGGCCATCGAAACTCGCCAGATCAAAGGCGTGGACAAGACCTACTTGGTGCTGAAGGTCGCCCAGGGCGACCTGACGGTACGTGTGCCAGCGGACAATGCGGAGTTCGTCGGCGTGCGTGATGTGGTCGGTCAGGACGGGCTGGACCGGGTCTTCGAGGTGCTGCGCGCACCGTACGCCGAGGAGCCCACGAACTGGTCCCGTCGGTACAAGGCAAACCTGGAGAAGCTCGCCTCGGGCGATGTCATCAAGGTCGCGGAAGTCGTGCGTGACCTGTGGCGTCGTGAGCGTGAGCGCGGACTCTCCGCCGGTGAGAAGCGCATGCTCGCCAAGGCCCGCCAGATTCTGGTGAGCGAGCTCGCCCTCGCGGAGAACACCAACGAGGACAAGGCCGAGGCTCTGCTCGACGAGGTTCTCGCCTCCTGAGGCGAAGCCCGTCGCTCAGCGCTCTGCGCCGGTCGAAGCTGCTGATCAAGGCTGCTGGTCGAAGCTGATCAAGCGCGCGCTGCACATCGAAATGCCGCGGTGCCCGATGACGGAATTCCTGTCGCCGGGCGCTGCGGCATGTTCGTACTTCGGCGCCGATGCGCCGTGACCCCGGAATGTGTTATCACTCACGCCCCGGTGTTCAGGGGTGCCGGGCCCGGGCAGCCGGCTCGACCAGCGTCACGGAAGGGTCCGGTCGAGCGCGTCGCGCCCGGCACTCCTCCAGGCCATACCCACGCCGGGCCAGCACACAAACCTGACAGGAACCGATGTCTGACGATTCGCGTCCCTCGCCGTCCGCCGGCCCCTCCACGGCCCGAACGGCGGCCGTGATCCCGGCCGCCGGCCGCGGTGTCCGGCTGGGCCCGGGTGCCCCCAAGGCGCTCCGTGCGCTCGGCGGTACCCCCATGCTGATCCACGCGGTCCGCGCGATGGCCGCATCCCGTGCCGTCGGCCTGGTCGTCGTCGTGGCCCCGCCTGACGACGCCGCCGAGGTCAGGTCGCTGCTCGACGCGCACGCCCTGCCCGAGCGGACGGACTTCCTCGTCGTCCCGGGCGGGCAGACCCGCCAGGAGTCCGTGAAGCTCGGCCTGGACGCGCTGCCGCCAGGCCACGACATCGTGCTGGTCCACGACGCGGCCCGGCCGCTGGTGCCGGTGGACACGGTCGACGGCGTGATCGAGGCCGTACGGGACGGCGCCCCGGCCGTGGTCCCGGCGCTGCCGCTCGCCGACACCGTCAAGCAGGTCGAGCCCGCCGGTACCCCCGGCGAGCCGGAGCCGGTCGTCGCCACGCCGGAGCGCGCCCTGCTGCGCGCGGTGCAGACCCCGCAGGGCTTCGACCGGACCACCCTGGTCAGGGCGCACGAGACGGTGACCGGCGAGGTCACCGACGACGCCGGCATGGTCGAGCAGCTCGGCCTCACGGTCGTGGCCGTACCCGGCCACGAGGAGGCCTTCAAGGTCACCCGTCCCCTGGACCTGGTCCTCGCGGAGGCGGTCCTCGCCCGCAGGAGGCTCAACGATGGCTTCTGACCAGCCTGTTCTGCCCCAGGTAGGCATCGGCACCGACATCCACGCCTTCGAGGAGGGCCGTGAGCTGTGGTGCGCCGGCCTGAAGTGGGAGGACGCGGGTCCGGGCCTGGCCGGCCACTCCGACGCGGACGTCGTGGCCCACGCCGCCTGCAACGCCCTCTTCTCCGCCGCCGGCCTCGGCGACCTCGGGCAGCACTTCGGCACGGGCCGCCCCGAGTGGTCGGGCGCCTCCGGCGTCACCCTCCTGACGGAGGCCGCGCGCATCGTGCGCGAGGCCGGATTCCGGATCGGCAACATCGCCGTGCAGGTCGTGGGCCCCCGCCCGAAGATCGGCAAACGCAGGGACGAGGCCCAGAAGCTCCTGTCGGATGCGGCCGGAGCCCCGGTGTCGGTCTCGGGTGCGACGACGGACGGGCTGGGCTTCCCCGGCCGGGAGGAAGGGCTGATGGCCGTGGCCACGGCCCTGGTCGTGCGCGCCGGCTGAGGGCGGGCGCCCGGGGCGTTCGCGTTGGCCAGGTCACGAATCCGGACGCCCCGAGGTGAAGTACCCGAGGCACACCCCGGGGCCCACTACCCTGGAGGGGTGACTATTCGCCTGTACGACACCAGCGCCCGGCAGATCCGTGATTTCTCCCCGCTCCAGCCGGGTTGCGTCTCGATCTACCTGTGTGGTGCCACCGTGCAGGCCGCCCCGCACATCGGCCACATCCGCTCCGGGCTGAACTTCGACATCATGCGCCGCTGGTTCGCCCACCGCGGCTACGACGTCACGTTCGTGCGGAACGTGACGGACATCGACGACAAGATCATCGCCAAGTCGGCCGACCAGAACCGGCCCTGGTGGGCCATCGGCTACGAGAACGAGCGGGCCTTCAACGACGGTTACACCGCGCTCGGTTGCCTGCCGCCCACCTACGAGCCGCGTGCCACCGGCCACATCACCGAGATGGTCGAGATGATGCGCGGCCTCATCGAGCGCGGGCACGCCTACGAGGCCGACGGCAGCGTCTACTTCGACGTCCGCTCCTGGCCCTCCTACCTGGAGCTGTCCCGGCAGGATCTCGACGAGATGCGGCAGCCCGCCGAGGAGGGCATCACCGGCAAGCGCGACCCGCGCGACTTCGCCATGTGGAAGGCCACCAAGCCCGGCGAGCCCGACTGGGAGACGCCGTGGGGACGCGGCCGGCCCGGCTGGCACCTGGAGTGCTCGGCGATGGCGCACAAGTACCTCGGGGCCGCCTTCGACATCCACGGCGGAGGCCTGGACCTGGTCTTCCCGCACCACGAGAACGAGATCGCCCAGGCCAAGGCCTACGGTGACGAGTTCGCCCGGTACTGGGTGCACAACGCCTGGGTCACCATGAGCGGCGAGAAGATGTCCAAGTCGCTCGGCAACTCGGTCCTGGTCAGCGAGATGGTCAAGCGCTGGCGGCCCATCGTGCTGCGCTACTACCTCGGCACCCCGCACTACCGCTCGATGATCGAGTACAGCGAGGAGGCGCTGCGCGAGGCCGAGTCGGCGTTCGCGCGCATCGAGGGCTTCGTGCAGCGCGTGGTGGAGAAGGCCGGCGTGGTCGAGCCCGCCCCCGAGGTGCCGCTCGCCTTCGCCGAGGCCATGGACGACGACCTGGGCGTGCCGCAGGCGCTCGCCGTGGTGCACACCACCGTCCGGCAGGGCAACAGCGCGCTGGCCGCCGACGACAAGGAAGCCGCCGTGGCCCGGCTCGCCGAGGTCCGCGCGATGCTCGGCGTGCTCGGCCTGGACCCGCTGGATGCCCAGTGGGCCGGGGAGGGCGACCGCGGCGAGGACCTGCACGGCGTGGTGGACACGCTCGTGCGCATGGTCCTCGACCAGCGCGAGGCCGCCCGGGCCCGCAAGGACTGGCCCACCGCCGACGCCATCCGCGACCAGCTCGGGCAGTCCGGTCTGGTCATCGAGGACAGCCCGCAGGGCCCGCGCTGGAGCCTCGGCCCGCGCTAGCCGCACGGCCGCGGCCGGAAGATCGATTGTGCCGTCCGGGCCTCCGGGCGGCACACTTCACAGACGTACGCACTTCACCGCCTCAGGGCGACAGCAGAGACAGGTAGGTCATGGCAGCCAACAACCGCCGCATGTCCGGCAAGAAGGGCGCGCAGGTCGGCAGTGGCGGCCAGCGGCGCCGGGGCCTGGAAGGCAAGGGCCCCACGCCGCCCGCCGAGATGCGCAAGGGACACAAGAAGAACCGCGTCGCCAACGCCAAGGCGAAGCAGGCCGTACGCCGGCCCACCGTGCGCGGCCGCGGCGGCAAGGGCACGTCGGAACTGGTCGTCGGACGCAACCCGGTCCTGGAGGCGCTGCGCGAGGGCGTCCCGGCCTCGACCCTCTACGTCCAGCAGTTCATCGACAACGACGAGCGGGTGCGCGAGGCCCTCCAGGTCGCCGCCGAGCGCGGCGGCATCAACCTCATGGAGGCCCCGCGTCCCGAGCTGGACCGGATGACCAACGGCCTCAACCACCAGGGCCTGGTCCTGCAGGTCCCGCCGTACGAGTACGCGCACCCCGAGGACCTGGTGGCCGCCGCCCACGACGACGGCGAGGACCCGCTGATCGTCGCCCTGGACGGTGTCACCGACCCGCGCAACCTCGGCGCGGTCGTCCGCTCCGTCTCCGCCTTCGGCGGTCATGGCGTCGTCGTCCCGGAGCGCCGCGCGGCCGGCATGACGGCCGGTGCCTGGAAGACGTCCGCCGGTACGGCGGCCCGCACCCCGGTCGCCCGCGCCACCAACCTGACCCGGGCGCTGGAGGCGTACAAGAAGGCCGGTATCGCGGTCGTCGGCCTGGCCGCCGACGGTGAGTCGGAGCTCGGTGAGCTGGAGGCGCTGGACGGCCCCGTCGTCATCGTCGTCGGCAGCGAGGGCAAGGGGCTGTCCCGGCTGGTCGGGGAGACCTGCGACTTCCGGGTGCGGATCCCGATGCCGGGTGGCGCCGAGTCGCTCAACGCCGGTGTGGCGGCGGGGATCGTGCTGTACGAGGCGGCGCGCCGACGTCGCTGAACAGGCGTCCGGAACTTCACCCGTACGGGGTAATTCCGGTGTCATCGGGGCGACAAGGGCAAGCTTGACGGGGTCCGGACAGATCCGGCGGGTCAAAGCAGTGTCCTAACGCGACATCACTCGGTTAGATGAGTGTGGACACCAGAACACCCCGCACACCCACGGGGGACCGCTCGTCGGGACTCGACGACGCTCCCGCGCTGAGCATGGTGAAGGTGCCGAGCGACCCGGCGCAGGTCATCGTCAATCACGCGAGTTTCCGCGTGCAGTTGGGCGTCTCGACGCGTCGCGTCCAGTCCGCCCGGGTCGCACGGCATCTGACCGCCACCGAGGACACCGCCCGCATCCCCCAGGTGAGGGGCGGGGCGGACGGGGCCACCGCCCGCCGCCGGCCCGTCGTCTGGAGCGGCAGATCCGCACCCGACGACACCGGCGCGCACCGGCTCCTGCAGGCCGTGCGGCACGAGAGCGTCCGCCACGCCGACGAGCCCGACGCGGGAGCCACCCAGGTGATCTCCCGCGTGGGCCCGGGCTACGCCGGCCCCGGCTACCAGGGCGCGGGCTACGGCGGCGACGGCTACGAGGGCGACCTCGCCCAGACCGTCGAGACCCCGGTCGTCGGCCCGCAGCGCACCCACGACCCCGCCGACGGCGCCCGGCTGCTGCCGCCCATGCGCACGGTCGGCAGTGCCTACGACGAACCCGCCTACGAAGACGACGAGTTCGAGGAGTCCGACGCCGAAGCCGACGGCCTCGGGCACCGGGCCAAGCGGCACGGCGACGACCCGGCCCGGCACGCGTACTACCCTGGGCGCCGGATGAACCTCGGCGTCGTCCTGCTCCCGCTGCGCGTCTTCCTCGGCTTCATCTCCATCTATGCCGGCATGGGCAAGCTGTGCGACCCCGTCTACTTCGAAGGCGGCAAGCGCGGCTCCATGGTCAAGTGGCTCAACACCCTGCACCCGTGGGAAGTCGCCGAGCCGCTGCGCCAGTTCGCCCTGGAGCACCCGGTCGGCGCCGGCCTGGTCATCGCCTTCGCGCAGGTCATCGTCGGCGTCCTGACGGTGCTGGGCTGCTGGCAGCGCGTCGCCGCCTGCCTGGGCGCCCTGCTGTCGGCGGCGCTGCTCGTCACGGTCAGCTGGAAGAGCGTCCCCGCCTACGAGACCCCCGACATCATCTACCTCGCCGCCTGGTCCCCGCTGATCATCGCCGGTGCCCCCGTCTACTCCGTGGACGGCCGCCTGGCCGGCAGCGCCTGGCGTCGTCTCGGCCCGCGCGCCGATATCTGGGACCTGCGCCGCTACGTGCTGCGGCGCGGCGCCCTCGTCACCGCCATCGCCACCGGCGTCACCCTGCTCGTCGGCTCGCTGCTCGGCGGCGCCGTCCGTGACGCCGACCGGGTCGTCGTCCCGGGCCCCGGCGAGGCCCCGCGCAACGAGCTGCCCGGTTCCCCGCTCCCCGGCGAGCCCGGCAAGCGCAAGCAGAAGCAGACCCCGTCGGCTTCCTCCTCGCCCACTCAGGGCGCCACGGCCGGCTCGGCAAGCCCCAGCGCGGGTACCACGACCAGGCCCGACGCCACCCGCGACACCGGCACCGTCACGGGTGGTTCCCCCAGCCAGACCCAGGGCACCGCGGGCCAGGCACCACCCCGGCAGACCTCCCCGGCCGACGAGGCCCCGAGCACCACGACCGGCCCCACCTCCGGCGGCGCGGCGACGGGCGGTTCGAGCTCGACGGGCGGCTCGGGCAGCGGAGGATCCTCCTCCACGGGCCGCCCGGGCCTGGTGGGCGGCTTGCTGGGCTAGCACCCGGCCGGAACGCCGGAACGCCGGAAGGCCAGAACACCAGAGGGCCCCGCATCACGCAGATGCGGGGCCTTCGCACGCTAGGCGGGCGACGCCGGCGCCGCGGCGCCCTCAGGGGGCGCGGCGGCGATGATGGAGTCGAGGATCGCGTGGGACGCCTGGAGGTCCTCGATGGCGCGGGTGATGCGCTCGCCCTCCCGGCGCAGCCGGGCGAGAAGGTCCGGGCAGGTGGGGAGGAGGCGCTCGTCGTCCGCCCGGATGCACGGCAGGACCTGAGAGATCAGAGCGGTCGGAAGGCCTGCGGCCAGCAGACAGCGGATGCGGCGCACGGTCTCGACGTCCGACTCGCCGTAGACGCGGTAGCCGCTGGGCAGCCTTTCGGGCGTCAGGAGGCCTTGCTGTTCGTAGTAGCGCAGCAGCCGCTCGTGGACGCCGGTGCGCCGCACCATCTCCTTCATGCGCATGCCGCTCGCCCCATTCCCACTCCTTTTGCCCGCGCCGGGATTTGACTCTGACACTGATGTCGGAGTTTAGCGTCGGCGGCATGACCACTGATCACGCACTTCCCGCCTCTCACCTCGACGTTCTCGTGCAGGGGCGCGGCCCCGCGCTGCTGCTGGCCCATGGTGCGGGCGGCAGCATCGAAGGCAACTTCGGCCTCGTCCTCGACGATCTAGCCCAGGACCACACGCTGGTCGGTCCGCACTACCCCGGGTCCGGTGGCTCCGCAACAGCCGTGGCACCCCTGAGGCTGGACGACCTCGCCGATCGCCTGGTCGAGGCCGCCGTCGCGGCCGGACAGGACACGTTCGCCGTGCTCGGGGAGTCCCTCGGCAGCGCCGTGGCCGTCCGGATCGCCACCCGGCACCCCGACCGGGTGCGAGCCCTCGTCCTCACCGCCGGCTTCGCTGCCGCCGACCCCGTCCTGGCGCTCGCCGCCCGGCTGATCACGTCCCTCGCGGCCGCGGGTCAGTGGGAGGACGTGGCTCGGCTCGCCCTGCTGTCCTGCATGTCCCCGGCGGACCTGGTGGACCTCGAACCGGCCGCCCTCGACGAACCGGTCGCCCGGGCTCTGGCCGCGATGCCGCCGGGCATGCCGGACCACTTCGACCTGGTCTCCCGTGTGGACGTCCGGGCCGACCTGGCGAAGGTGTCCGCCCCGACCCTGGTGGCGGTGCCGACCGGCGACCGGCTGGTGCTGCCCGAGAGCTCGTACCGGCTGGCGGCCGGTATCCCGGGCGCCCGGCTGGTCGAACTGCCCGGCGCCGCCCACATCCTGAACCCGGCGGACCGGGCGGCCTGGCTCCGCCACGTACGCGGGTTCCTCGCCGCGCTCCCCGCTCCGTCGGCGTGAGCGCACCGCCCCTCGCGGATCAGGCCGGTCCGCACCTGACGTCGCGTGGGCGCCGGGCCGGCCTGCTCGTTCTCGCCGCCACGACCTTCGTCGTCGTCACCACGGAGCTGCTGCCGGTCGGGTTGCTGACGCCGATCAGCGACGATCTGGGAGTCGCGCGATCACGGGTGGGGCTGCTGGTCACCGTGTACGCCCTCACGGTCGGCCTGACGGCGGCCCCGCTCACCCACTGGACCGCCGGCCGGCCGCGCAAGCGCCTCTACCTGGCCGTGAGTGCGGTCTTCTCCCTCGGCACCGTGCTCTCCGCGGCTTCGGAGAGCTATCCGGTCCTGGCGATCGGCCGGTTCCTGTGCGGAACGGCGCACGGCGTCTTCTGGTCGATCGTCGCCGGATACGCGGCCGCGCTCGCCCCGCCCGGCCGCTCGGGCCGCACAACGGCCGCCGTCTTCGCCGGGAACTCAGCGGCCCTTGTACTGGGCGTCCCCCTGGGCACCGTCCTCGGCGGCGTCGTCGGATGGCGCGGTGCCTTCTGTGCCGCGGCGGCCCTCGGTCTCGGGGCACTCGCCGCCGCCCAGCGGCTCTTGCCCGCAATCCCCCACCGCCCCGCCCCGCCGCGGTCGACAGGGCTCGGCGGCGCGCTGCGCCTGCCCGGCCTGCCAGGCATGGTGACAGCGACCGCGCTGCTCGTCCTCGGGCACTTCACCGTGTACACCTACGTGTCCCCCCTCCTGCACGACGGCGCCGCCTTCAGCGAGGCCGCCGTCGGCATGCTCCTGGCGGTGTACGGGCTGGCAGGCTTGCCGGGGACGTGGCTCGTCGGTGTCCTGGTGGACCGCCGCCCGCACACCGTTCTGCTCGGCACCATCGCCCTGATGGCCGGCTCACTGGTCCTGCTCGGTGCAGGCATCCGACTGCAGCCGCTCGCTGTGGCGGCCGTCGCTCTGTGGGGCGTCGCCTTCGCCGCGCTCCCGGTGACGTTGCAATCGGGCGTTCTCCGTCTGGGAGCCGCCGCGCCCGACGCCGCGTCCTCCTGGTACGTCTCCGCGTTCAATGTGGGCATCGGGGGAGGAGCCCTGGCCGGGGGACTGCTGAGCACCTTCCCGGTGGGGACGCTCCCGTGGATGGCACTGATCCCCGTGGTACCGGCCTTCGGCGTCGTCTGGACCACACGGGCGGCCTTCCCGCATCCACGGGTGCGATGAGGCAGCCCGGGGAGGCGGAGCCGACAAGGGGCGCGGGGAACTGCGCGACGAGCCACGACGGGCCTGCAGCCGAAGCGCACCGCACGCCACGGCTAACGCCCCAGCGCCGCCAGTTCCTTCGCCGCCTCGGTCAGGTCCTTCGCCGTGTCGATGGCCCGCCAGTACGACCCCTGGGGGATCGTGAACCCGGCCAGGCGCCGCTCACGGGCCAGATGAGGGAACGTCGTCCGCTCGTGGTCCCCCCGGTGCGGCAACAGCCCGGCGAACTCGGGGGAGAAGACGTACACACCGGCGTTGATCTCGAACGTCGACGGCGGTGCCTCGATGAAGTCGGTGATGCGCCCGAAGCCGTCGGTCTGCACCGCACCCCACGGCAGCCGGGGCCGCGCCAGCGCCAGGGTCGCGACGGCGTCCCGCTCGGTGTGGAAATCGGCCATGTCCCGCAGCGAGAACCGCGTCCAGATGTCGCCGTTCGTCGCGTACCAGGGCTGGTCGGGGTGAGGGAGGTGCGCCGCGGCGTACTTGAGGCCGCCGCCGCGCCCGAGCGGCTCCGGCTCGACGACCGTCGTGACGGAGACGGGCAGCTCGGCGGTCTGAAGCCACTTCTGCAGCACCTCGGCGAGGTGGCCGCAGGAGACCACGACGTCCGTCACTCCCTCGTCGGCGAGCCAGGACAGCTGATGGCCGATGATCGGCGTCCCGGTGCCGGGGATCTCGACCATCGGCTTGGGCCGGTCGTCGGTGTAGGGACGCAGCCGGGAGCCCTGGCCACCGGCCAGAACGACGGCTTGAACGGGGCGGGACGCGGCGCTCGGATCGCTCATGGAGACGAACTGTACGTGGCGTCCCGCCCGGGACGGCGGCCGGCGATCGAATCCGCGTCGGCCGTTAGGGATCTCCCACCCGGTGGCAGGGCGGGTGCTCAGCTGTGCGCGGCGGCGACGCCGGTGGCGAAGGCGGTGTCGCAGACCGGGCGCGCGTAGGACTGGGCGCGGGTGGGTCCGTAGACCGCGACGGCGGCCTGGCCGAGGGCCCGGGCGATGGAGACGCAGTGCTTCGCCAGCGACGGGCGGCCGTTGACGGCCTGCTGGAGGTGGCCGAGGGCGACGCCCGGGTCCTCCTGCTGCAGTTCGGTGAGCAGCTTGTCGCGCAGGACCTCATGAGGCGCGCGCTTGGCGGCCCGCGGGGTGCCCACGGAGGTGTCCGCGGCGGTGAGCACCGGGTCGGTGTTGTTGCCCGACCAGTTGACTCGGGTGACCGCGAGGGTCCCGGAGAGCACCAGGACGACGGGCAGGACGAGAGCGAGGGTGCGGCCGATCCGGCGGGCGGGGCCCCGGCCGCGTCGCGTCTGTTGGTTCATGGAGTGCTTCACGCGTGTGAGGGTAGCGCCCCGTAATGGTTTGTAGACATTTAGTCACCGGTTCGGGGGATGAGAAAGGGAGGCTTTCTGGGTAAGGCGTTGACGCACAACGCTCGAAACGTCCGGTCTGCCGGGGTATTTGTCGACAACGAGAAGGGCCCCGCGGCTCGCCGCGGGGCCCTCTTCGTCAACCTGGGTGATTCACCCGGGGTTGTGCGTCTGCTGGTTGATCAGTCGGACAGGCGCGCACCGGTCGACGTCGAGAACACGTGGGTCTCGCCGGAGCGGGGCACGACGTGCAGCTGGCTGCCCTTCTCCGGGACGTCACGGCCGCTGACGCGGACGACGAGGTCCTTGGAGTCGTCGCCGACCTTGGCGGTGCCGTAGACGTACGCGTCGGCGCCGAGCTCCTCGACGACGTTGACGGTGACCGCGAGGCCCTGCTCGACGTCCGGGCCGGCCACGTCGAAGTGCTCGGGGCGGACGCCGACGGTGACCGTCTTGTCGGTGGCGGCGGCGATCGCGTCGCGCTGCACCGGCACGACGGACTTGCCGAACTTCACGCCGCCGTCGGTGATCGGCACCTCGACGAGGTTCATGGCCGGGGAGCCGATGAAGCCGGCCACGAAGAGGTTGGCGGGCTTGTCGTACATGTTGCGCGGGGTGTCGATCTGCTGGAGGAGACCGTCCTTGAGGACCGCCACACGGTCGCCCATCGTCATGGCCTCGACCTGGTCGTGGGTGACGTAGACGGTGGTGATGCCCAGGCGGCGCTGGAGCGAGGCGATCTGCGTACGCGTGGAGACACGGAGCTTGGCGTCCAGGTTGGACAGCGGCTCGTCCATGAGGAAGACCTGGGGCTCACGCACGATGGCGCGGCCCATGGCGACACGCTGGCGCTGACCGCCGGACAGGGCCTTCGGCTTGCGGTCCAGGTACTCGGTGAGGTCGAGGATCTTCGCGGCCTCTTCGACCTTCTGCCGGATCTCCGCCTTGTTGACGCCGGCGATCTTGAGCGCGAAGCCCATGTTGTCGGCGACGGTCATGTGCGGGTAGAGCGCGTAGTTCTGGAACACCATGGCGATGTCCCGGTCCTTCGGCGGCAGGTGGGTGACGTCGCGGTCGCCGATGCGGATGGCTCCGCCGTTGACGTCCTCGAGCCCCGCGAGCATGCGGAGCGAGGTGGACTTGCCGCAGCCGGAGGGGCCGACGAGGACGAGGAACTCGCCGTCCTCGATGTCGATGTCGAGAGCGTCGACGGCGGGCTTGGTGGAACCCGGGTAGATCCGGGTCGCCTTGTCGAACTGCACAGTGGCCATGGTGAATGAACCCCTTCTACCGGCAGGAACGTGCCGGACGATCCGAGTAGGAAGGCGGTGCCACGACGGTGATCGCCGTTGTGGTGTAGTCCACGCGTGTGAACTGGCTCAGGACGGTACCCGGCGTTCACACGTCTGTCAGTAGTTCCGGGCCTGTGAACTTCGCGGAAATTTTCGAAGCGGCAGATTACGGCTGACCCGACCTGTTCGTTTCCGGTTTCCCGTAACGGTCCGCGAGCGCCGCGACCGCCCGGGCCACCGCCTGCCGGAGTCCGGGAGGGCCGAGCACCTCCGCCTCCTGGCCGAGACGGAGCAGATCGCCCACGGCCACCGCCTCCGACTCGACGGTCAGCTCCACCTCCACCCAGCCGTCCCCGTCGGCCGGGCCCGCGCTCTCCAGGGCGGCGACGCCCGCCGCGCCGAACTGCATCGGCAGCAGCCGCCGCGCGCGGGGCGAGATCCGCAGCCGGGCGGTGTCCTGGCGCAGGGCGGCCTCCAGACGCCGGGAGGACTCGGCCCAGCAGGCGGCGAGGTCGAACCCCGCGGGACGCTCGAAGACCTCGCCCGTGTCCTCCACGGCCAGCACGCGCGAGACCCGGTAGGTCCGCACCGTCTCCTCCGCCAGCGCCACCAGGTACCAGATGCCGCCCTTCAGGACGAGCCCCAGCGGCCGCACCTCCCGGTGGACCTCGCCGCGCCAGCGCCGGTAGTGCAGCCGCAGCACCCGCCGCTCCCACACGGCCGCCGCCACCGCCTCCAGGCACGGCACCGGGTCTGCCTCGCGGAACCAGGCGGGAGCGTCCAGATGGAACCGCTCCTGCACCCGCCGCGCCTGCCCGGCGAGCCCCGCGGGCAGCGCCGCCTGCACCTTCAGCTGGGCGCTGGCCAGGACCGCGCCCAGCCCGAGGTCCCGCGCGGGCCCGGGCATCCCGGCGAGGAACAGCGAACCGGCCTCGGCGTCGGTCAGGCCGGTCAGCCGTGTGCGGTACCCGTCGACCAGCCGGTAGCCGCCCTCGGGCCCCCGGTCAGCGCACACCGGCACACCGGCGGCCCCGAGCGCCTCGACGTCCCGGTAGACCGTCCGCACCGACACCTCCAGCTCGGCGGCGAGCTCGGGCGCGGTCATCCGGCCGCGGTTCTGGAGCAGCAGGAGCAGGGAGAGGAGCCGGTCGGCGCGCATGGAGGCCATTGTGCGGCGTGCGCCGCGGTACCTGACAGAAGATGTCAGGTACGGCGTCCAGGCTGGTCGAGGACATCAGGAGCCCACCGAGAGGACCCCCCATGCCCGGCACCCGCACCATCGACGGCCACTTCACCTTCGCCGACTGGCAGGAACGCGTGATCGCTCCCGGCGAGGACGCGAACCCCCGCCTCGCCCACGCCTCGGTCCGGAACACCTTCACCGGCGGCATCGAGGCGGCCGGGACGGCCTGCGAGTACGCGATCGTCTACGTCACCGCGAAGACGGGGTCCTTCAGCGGCATGGAGCTCCTCACCGGCCGCGTCGACGGCCGTGAGGGGAGCTTCGCGGTGGAGGAGCGGGGGTGGTTCGGCGAGGACGGGACCGTGCACTGCACCTTCGAGGTGGTGCCCGGGTCGGGGAGCGGAGAGCTGAGCGGCCTCACGGGGAAGGGCGACTTCACCGCACGGCAGGGTGAGACGACGGTGGCGTATCGGTTCGCCTACGAGGTGGAGCCGGGGGCCGGCCGAACGGAACTTCGTGGCTCGGCGTAACGGGCTCTGTGTACAGTGGTGCCGCTCTCACGCGCGACAACGCGCCGCACGGCACCCGCCTCCTTAGCTCAGCTGGCCAGAGCAACGCACTTGTAATGCGTAGGTCGTCGGTTCGAATCCGACAGGGGGCTCTGCTGGAACCCCAGGTCAGACAATCGCTGACCTGGGGTTTCGTCGTAAGGGGGGTCGATCGCGAGGTGCTCGGGCTCAGTCCGGGGCCGGGCCTGTGCGGCTGATGCGGACCTCGTCGCCGGGCTGCAACAGCTGGTAGCACCACTTCGCGTCCGCCGGGCGCAGCCCGATCCAACCGTGTGTGACGTCGCGTTCGCCGGGGGCCTGCTCGTTGAAGGTCAGGGCGACGAGGTAGTTGGTCGTGCCGTCGGCGGCCCGCAGTTCGACCACCCAGTCCATGGCGACGTCGTACTCCTTCCCCAGCCCGACGGTCGCGCCCGGCAGGCGCCGTTCGGGGTATTTGGCGACGACGGTCATCCGGCCGGTCGGCGTCGGATGCTGTGCCGTGCCGCCGGATACGGGCAACCGGCGCCCGGAGAGGGCGAGTTCGTGCCGGCTGAGGTCGACCGTCGCCGTCGCCCGCTGCGGCTGTTCCGGTGACGGTCGCGGCGGCGCGGTGGCGCTCGCGGCGGCGGGTGGCGCCGGGCGGGCGCCGTCGTGACCGGTGAACGCCACCGCCAGTCCGCCGGCGAGGGCCAGTGCGACCGCGGCGGCCCCGCTCGCGTAGGCCGCACGGCGCCGGCGGCCACGGCGTTCGGCCAGCCGTCTGATCTCCCGCCCCGGCACCGGCGGGGCGGCCCGGTGCCGGTCGGCGACCTCGTGCAGCAGGTCGGTGAGGTCATCGGACACGGTCGCCCTCCTTCTCACCGCTGTCGTGCCTCTCGGGGCCGAGATGCTCGGCGAGCGCCGCCCTGCCGCGTGACAGGCGGGCTTTCACCGTTCCCACGGCCGCGCCGGTCTCGGAGGCTACCTGCTCCACACTCAGGTCGCACAAATGGTGCAGAACGATCGCGGTGCGCTGTGCCTGCGGCAGCTTGCGCAGGGCCTGGACCAGTGCGGTGTGCTCCGGACCCGGCCCCGGGACGTGCTCGGGGGCCGCGTGGTGGCGCACCAGTTCCAGCCAGCGCCGGGCACGGCGCCAGCGGCTGACCGCGAGCCGTACCGCGACCGTGCGTACCCACGCCTCCGGTGCCTCGTCGGCCAGCATCTCGCGCCGCCGGTCCCAGGCGCGTACGAACGCCTCCTGCACCACGTCCTGCGCCTCTGCCAGATCCCCCGTGACGGCGTAGACCCGCCCGACCAGCCGCGGGAAGGCCGAGGCGTAGAAGACGTCGAACTCCTCCTCGGTCATGCCCCGTTGTGCCCCCGTGTGGTCATCGCCCGGAAGTCCGGGAAAAGAGTTCGTATCCGCTGCAACCCGACCGCCGTGCCGTGCGTACACGTGGCGTACATGGAAGCACAGGGCGCACGGCGAGGACGGTGTCGCTTCGGGACGGCGCCTCGCAACGACAAAGGAGACGGACGACCATGCAGCGTTTCACGTCACGTTCGAGGACCAGGCTCATGACCGCGGCGGCAGCGGCGATCCTCGTCGGGGCCGGTACGGCCGCTCCGGCGGTCGCCGCGTCGGGCGGGCAGACCGAGCGGGCCGCCGCGACCGTGAGTGCCAGCCAGACGGTCACCACCTGGATCAACGGCAACGTGCGGATCGGGCCGGCGGTGGGCTACCGGATCGCCTACACCGTCGCGGCGAACCAGAGCCTGAGCGCCGAGTGCTGGCTCGTGGGCGGTCCCGTGACGGCCAACGGCATCAGCCACGACAAGTGGGTGCTGCTGTCGGACGGCAACTACATCTGGGGCGGCCTGCTCAAGGGCAACGAGGTGGGCAACGTCTCCAGGCCCTGCTTCTGACGGACCGGCCTCGTGCCGCGGTACGGCGAAGGGGTACCGCGGCACGGCTGTTCCCGTCCCCGCACGTCAGAGGCCGCGACCGCGGAGCCGTCGGGCGATCTCCAGTTGGCCGTCGTCGACGGGGCGGCCGTCCTCGATGTCCCAGAGGGCGTTCTGCAGGAGGCGGGCCAAGGTCCAGGCGCGGGCGCGGTCGCGGTCCAGGGCGAGGATGTCGGTCATGGCGTCGAAGCGCCAGAGGATGTCGCCGGGGTCGTAGCGGTTGTCGAGGGCGGGCCACAGTTCGAAGCCGGGGTCGCCGGCGAGGGGCTTGGGGTCGATCGCCAGCCAGTCGGCGCGGCCGGAGGCGAGGACGTTCTCGTCGTGGAGGTCCCAGTGCAGGAGGCGGTCGCCCGGCTCGTCCACGACCTCGCGTACGGCGGCCGCGCAGTCGGCGACGAGGCGGCGGGCCGCGGGGTCGGGGATGCGGCCGAGGGCCCGGGGGGTCCGGTCGAGCATGCGCCGGGCGATGTCGCCGAGGCGGCGCAGGCCGGGCGGGGCCGGGAAGGACGTCAGGTGGGCCAGGAGCCCGGCGATGGTCACCACGGCCTGGTGCGCGTCCGGCACGTGGGACAGCATGCGGTTCTCGTCGAGGCGTTCCAGCAGCATGGTGCCGGTGGGTTCGTCGTGGCCGAGGAGGCGGACGGCTCCGTCGCCGTCCCAGGCGCGCAGCGCGACCGGTTCGCCTTCGCTCTCCTCGTCGAGGATCTGGAGCTTGAGGACCGCAGGGGTGCCGTCGGCGGTCCGGACGACCGGGACGACCAGCGCGGAGACGCCGTGCATGGGCGTGCCGTCGGGTCTCAGGTCCCAGTGGTCGAGGAAGTGGGCCGTCTGCTCCGGCAGACCGACGATGAAGGCGCGGCCCGCCTCGCCGTTGAACTTCTCCTGTGATGCCGCCAGTTCCCGGGGAATGTCGATCACTCCGGGCACGGTAGTGGGGTGCTCGGGGCCCGGGCACGCGAATTTCGCCGGACCTTCTCGCACCGAGGACGGGCCACGGGTTCCGTGTCCCTCAGGTCGCCGTTTCCGGGACGGGTGCGTCGGCCGGTGCGCCGTGTTTCGGGGCCTTCGTCGTCACCATCAGGCCCGCGACGAGTCCGGCCAGCAGCATGATGCCGGCGGCCCACCAGATGGCGACGGTGTAGCCGTGGACGACGCCCTCGCGGACGACCCGGGTGCGGTCCGAGGGGTTGGTGAGGTGGGCCGTGACGTAGGTGGCGGTGCTGGTCGTCGCGATGGTGTTGAGGAGGGCCGTGCCGATGGAGCCGCCGACCTGCTGCGAGGTGTTGACCGTCGCGGACGTCACGCCCGAGTCGTGCGGGGCGACGCCCGCGGTGGCGGTGGCGAAGACCGGCATGAACGTCAGGCCCATGCCGAGGCCGAGCAGCAGCAGCGCGGGCAGGATCTCGGTGGCGTAGGAGGAGTGCGTCGTGATCTGGGTCAGGAGCACCATTCCGGTCGCGGCCAGGACCATGCCGGGCACCATCAGCATGCGCGGCGGCACGCGCTGGAGCAGCCGGGCGGAGATCTGGGTCGAGCCGATGATGATCGCGACCGTGAGCGGCAGGAAGGCCAGGCCCGTCTTGACGGGGGAGTACAGGAGCACGGCCTGGAGGTAGTACGTCAGGAACAGGAACAGGCCGAACATGCCGATCACGGCCAGTGCCATGGTCAGGAAGCAGCCGGCGCGGTTGCGGTCACGGATGATGTGCAGCGGCAGCAGCGGCATGGGCGCCCGGGACTGCCACCACACGAACACCGCGAGCAGGACGGCGCCCGCGGCGAACAGCGACAGCACCATCGGGTCCATCCAGCCGCGGGACTCGGCCTCGCTGAAGCCGTAGACGATCGCGACGAGGCCGCCGCAGCCGAGCAGGACGCCGGGGACGTCGAGGCGGGCGCCGGCGTGGCCTGGGCGGTCGTGCAGCAGGGCGAGGGCGCCGAGCACGGCGGCGATCGCGATGGGCACGTTGACGTAGAGGCACCAGCGCCAGCCCAGGTACTCGGTGAGCAGACCGCCGACGATGAAGCCGAGCGCGGCGCCGCTGCCGGCGAGGGCGCCGTAGATGCCGAAGGCCTTGCCCCGTTCCCTGGGGTCGGTGAAGGTCGTCGTCAGCAGGGACAGCGCGGAGGGTGCCAGAAGGGCGGCGAAGACACCCTGGAGGGCGCGGGCTCCGAAGAGCATGCCCGCTCCGCCGGCGGCGCCGCCGAGCGCGGAGGCGGCGGCGAAGCCGGCCAAGCCGATGACGAAGGTCCGCTTGCGGCCCACGAGGTCGGCGATCCGCCCGCCCAGCAGGAGCAGCCCGCCGAAGGCCAGGGTGTAGGCGGTGATGACCCACTGGCGGTTCCCGTCGGACATGCCGAGGTCGCGCTGTGCGGAGGGGAGGGCGATGTTCACGATGGTCGCGTCCAGCACGACCATCAGTTGTGCCAGGGCGATGACGACCAGGCCCCACCAGCGGCGCGGGTCGGTGTCCACGGAGCGGCCCTCATCGCCTGTCCGGGTGACACTCATCCCGCCAGAAGACCATGGATCGGGGCGTCCCGCATCCGCGGAACCCGCGCCGCTGCCGGGGTGGCGGTCACGGCTCCAGAACCACCTTCCCGACCGTGCTCCGGCCCTCCAGCGCCCGGTGTGCCGCCGCCGCCTCGCGGAGCGGGAAGCGCTGCACGGCAGGGGTGAGGCGGCCGGCGGCGGCCTCGGTGAGGGCGCGCAGTTCGAGGGTGCGCAGGGGGTCGGGTCCGCCGGCCTTCCCCAGCATCGCCGGGCCGAGGACCTGCTCGGAGACGCCGTCGACGAGGTAGGGGCCGCCGTCCCGGATGCCCTCGCCGGACCAGCCGAAGACGATGTGCTTGCCCCCCGGGCCGAGGAGGGCGACGGCCTCGCGGGCGATGTCGCCGCCGACGCCGTCGAAGACGACGGTCGCGGTCCGCCCGCCGAGATGGGCGCGGACCTTCGCGGGCCAGGCCGGGTCCTTGTAGTCGACGGCGAGATCGGCGCCGCCCGCCTGCACACGGGCGGTCTTCTCCGGTCCGCCCGCGAGGCCCACGACGGTCGCCCCGGCGTTCTTGGCGTACTGCACGAGGAGGGTGCCGATGCCTCCGGCGGCGGCCGGGACGACGACCACGGAGTCGGGGCCGAGGTCGGCGAACTGCAGGATCCCGACCGCCGTACGGCCCGTGCCGATCATGGCCACGGCCTCGGCGAAGTCCAGGTTCCCGGGGATCTCGTGCAGGCGCTCGGCCTCGGTGACGGCCAGTTCGGCGTAACCGCCCGGGACGAAGCCGAGGTGGGCGACGACCCGCTTGCCCAGCCACGACCCGGCGACGCCCTCGCCCAGGGACTCGACGACACCGGCGACCTCGCGGCCGGGGACGGTGGGCAGGGCCGCCGGCTCGTTCGCCGGGCCGCCCGGCATGCCCTCGCGCAGGGCGGCGTCCAGGAGGTGGACGCCCGCCGCGCGTACGGTGATACGCACCTGGCCGGGGCCCGGCCTGGGGTCCTCGACCTGCTCGTAGGTGAGGTTCTCGGCCGGGCCGAAGGCGTGCAGGCGGATGGCGTGCATGACGACTCCTCTGGTGAACGTTCGCTCTCTGGTGGGACGTTCGCTGCGACCAGCATTCAACCTCAAGCTTGCTTGAGGTCAAGCTCGCGTCGGCCGAGGGCCAGGGAGACCGCCGTCAGGGCGCTGTTGAAGGACACCTCCGACAACACTCCGGGGGCCGCGACCTGGTCGCCGGCGAGGTAGACCCCCTCGCCCCGGTCCACGGCCGGCCGGTCGCGCCAGCTGGTGCCGGGTGGATCGACCGCGCCGGTACGGCCGTTCGCCACCGACTCGCGCCGCCAGGTGAGCCGCTCGCGCCAGCCCGGGAACCCGAGGTCGAGCAACTGCTCGGCGCGGGCGGTGCCGTCGGCCTTGGACTCGTGCGGCGCGAGGGGGATCTGCCCCTGGATCAGCTGCTCCCCGGCCGGGGCGAGGCTTGCGTCCTGGGCGGTGAACCGCTCCAGCCAGCCCGGTGCGTCCAGGTCGGAGACCACGAAGGCGTCCCCGCGCCGGGTGCGCACGGCCAGGTCGACGAGGGTGGTCCGGCCGCTCGGCCAGGTCAGGGAGTCGTCGCCGAGCAGGCGGCGGGCGGCGTCGAGGGAGGTGGCGACGACGACGGGCGTGCCGGTGGGGAGCGTGTCGACGCGGGACAGGGTCTCCATCCGGACGCCCAGGTTCCAGGCGCGGGCCGCCATCCGGTCGATGAGGCTCGCCCAGCCGCCGCGCGGGTAGTGCGCCTCGGGCGGCAGCTTGGTGGCCCGGCGCAGCCGCTCCTGCACGAACGCGGCGGACAGCGACCCGGGGGCGTGGTGGAACAGGGCGACCGCCGAGTAGTTTGCGGCGGCCCGGGCGCCCTCCTCGCCCGCGATCTCCGTCGCCCAGGTGAGGAAGTCGGCGTCCACGGGCGCCTGACGGCCCGTCCGGCGCAGCAGTTTCAGCAGGGCGAAGGGCGGGGTGCGGCGCAGCACGCCCTGGTGCCGCAGCCGGAGCCGGGCCGCCTCCAGGGGCGGGATCGGGGCGAGCGGGCCGATGAGGTCGCGTTGTTTCAGCCAGGCCCAGTGCGGGCCGCCGTTGTAGAGGGCGTGCGGGCCCTCGTTGGTGCGGTACGGGCCCTCGGCGGTGCGCGCCCGGCCACCCAGGGTGTGGTGCGCCTCGTGGAGGGTGACCTTGGCGCCGGCCTCGGCGGCGGTGATGGCCGCGGTCAGCCCGGCGAAGCCGCCGCCGATGACGGTGATGCGGTGCATGACTGTGGATCTCCCTCGGGTCGGGGCCGCCTTCTGGGAGTAGGACCGATCGAGGGCCCCGGAATGTGACATCACCGGTGTCCGCGCAGGTCAGGGCCGGTTGTCAGAGGCGGGGTGCAGCATGGGGGCATGGCGAGGAGAGCGGCGGGCGGCAGGGGTGTGAAGGGCGCGCGGCGGCCGGAGGTGCGGCTGCCGGTGCTGGAGCCGTACGGCGGCGGTGAGCTGGAGCCGGACGGGGACTACGACGGGCTGGATTTCCGGGACGCCGGTCTCTCGGGGCAGGACGGGTCGGGCGCCCGTTTCATGGACTGCGCCCTGACCGGCTGCGCGCTGGACGAGACGCGGCTGCGGCACGCCCGCGTCCTGGACTCCACCCTCACCGGTGTCCGGGGCGTCGGCACCGACCTCGCCGAGGTGACCCTGCGCGACGTGGAGCTGACCGATGCCCGGCTCGGCGGGCCGCAGTTGCACGGGGCGGTGCTGGAGCGGGTGGTGATCCGCGGCGGCAAGATCGACTATCTGAACCTGCGCACGGCCCGGCTCAGGGACGTCGTCTTCGAGGGCTGCGTCCTGGTCGAGCCGGACTTCGGCGGGGCCCGCCTGGAGCGGGTGGAGTTCGTCGACTGCGCCGTGAAGGGTGCCGACCTGCACGCGGCGACCCTCACGGACGTCGACCTGCGCGGCGCCGCGTCCCTGGAGATCAGCCGGGGCCTGGACCGGCTGTCGGGGGCGGTGATCAGCACGGCACAATTGCTGGACCTGGCGCCGGTGCTCGCGGCGCAGTGGGGGATCCGCGTCGAGGGCTGAGGCTTCTGAGCCGGGCCGGCTGTGGCTACGGCAGGCGGGGGAAGCGGGCCTGCAGGGTCCAGATCGCCGGGTTCTCCGCCAGGTCGTCGTGCAGGTCGGTGAGGTCGGCGATCAGGTCGTGCAGGAAGTCCCGGGCCTCGCGGCGCAGTGCGCTGTGGGAGACGGTGAGCGCGGGCTCCTCCGCGCGCATCCAGTCGGCCTCGATGTCCACCCAGCCGAAGCGGCGCTCGAACAGCATCCGGTCCGTCGACTCGGTGAAGTCCAGCTCCGCCCGCTGCGGCCGGGACGCCCTGGAGCCCGCCGGGTCCCGGTCGATCCGCTCCACGATGTCGCACAGCGCCCACGCGAAGTCGAGCACCGGCACCCATCCCCAGGCTGTGGACACCTCGTGATCCGTTGTGGTGTCCGCCAGGTAGACGTCCCCGCAGAACAGGTCGTGCCGCAGTGCCCGGACGTCCGCGCGGCGGTAGTCGGTCTGCGGCGGGTCGGGGAAGCGGTTGGAGAGGGCGTAGCCGATGTCGAGCACGGAGGTGATGGTGTCACGCGCCCGTAGGATCGCGAACGTGGCCCGATCTGTACGTCTTGTCCCCACGCTGCCCGCAGCCACCCTGCTCGTCTGTGCCCTCGCCCTCACCGGGTGCGGCGGCGGGGTGCACGGCACCCCCGGGGGCTCCGGCGTCCGCGACCCCTACTTCCCGAAGGCCGGCAACGGCGGCTACGACGTCACCCACTACGGTCTGCGCCTCGCCTACGATCCCGAAGCCCACCACCTCACCGGCACGGCCACCCTCACCGCCCGCGCGACCAAGGACCTCTCCGCCTTCAACCTCGACCTGCTCGGCATGGAGGTCGAGCGGATCACCGTCGGACGGGACGTCGCCCGCTGGAACCGCGCCGGGCAGGAACTGACCGTCCGGCCGCACGGCGACATCGACCGGGACGACACCTTCCGCGTGACCGTCCGCTACTCCGGAGCGCCCGAGACCGTCACCGACCCGGACGGCTCCCAGGAGGGCTGGCTGCGCACGCCGGACGGGGCGCTCGCGCTGGGCGAGCCGACGGGGTCGATGGCCTGGTTCCCCGGCAACCACCACCCCTCGGACAAGGCGGCGTACGACCTCACCGTGACCGTGCCCGAGGGGCTGCGGGCCGTATCCAACGGGGAGTTGCGCGGGGAGACGACCGCGCGGGGGCGTACGACGTTCGTGTGGCACAGCGGTGAGCCGATGGCGAGCTATCTCGCCACCCTCGCGATCGGCCGCTTCGACGTCAGCCGCTCCCGGGCCGGTGACCTGCCCGTGTACACGGCCGTCGACCCGGCCGAGGCGGCGGCGAGCCGGCCCGTGCTCGGGCGGCTTCCCGAGGTGCTGCGGTGGTCGGAGCGCCGGTTCGGGCCGTACCCCTTCGCCACCACCGGCGCGATCGTCGACCGCGCGGGCTTCGTCGGCTACGCCCTGGAGACCCAGAGCCGGCCGGTGTTCCCCGGCGCCCCCGACATCAGGTTCCTCGTCCATGAGCTCGCCCACCAGTGGTACGGCGACTCCGTCACGCCCGAGAGCTGGCGGGACATGTGGCTCAACGAGGGATTCGCGACGTACGCGGAGTGGCTGTGGGAGGAGGACCACGGCGGACGGAGCGCGCGGGAGACGTTCGACGCGGTGTACTCCGGTGCGTACTTCGACACGGAGGAGGCCGCGGAGGAGATCTGGGAGTTCCCGCCGGCGGACCCGCCGAGCGCCGCGCGGATCTCCGACCCCCCGGTGTACTGGCGGGGGGCGATGGTGCTGCAGAAGCTGCGGCAGGCCGTGGGGGACGACCGGTTCTTCTCGATCCTCAAGGGGTGGGCGGCGACCCACCGGTACGGCAACGCCGACACCGCCGGCTTCACGGCCTACGCCGAGAAGCGGGCGCCCGGCGCGGACCTGGCGGGGATCTGGGAGGACTGGCTGTACGGGGAGGGGAGGCCGGAGCGGCCCTGAGGCCTCACGGGGTGGTCAGAGTTCCTTGCGCAACACCGCGCAGGGGCGCCCGTGTTGCAGATCCTCACGGTGGTCGACGACCTGGTAGCCGAGGGCGGTCCAGAAGGACAGGGCCTTCGGATTGTCCGCCAGGACGGCCAGACGGACGGCGCTGCGGCCTGCGGCGCGGAAGCGGTCCTCCACGAGTGCGGCCATGCGGCGGCCGTGGCCCTGGCCGTGCAGGCTCGCGTCCACCATCAGCAGGCCGATCCAGGGGTCGGGGTCGGCGGGGTCGGGGTGGTGGGCGAGGGTGACGGCGATGCCGATGAGCCGGCCGAAGCTGCGGGCGAGCAGGATCTCGGTGCCGGGGTGTTCCCGCTCCTGTGCCAGGGCGGCGGCGACCTGCGCGGGGCTGATGTCGTGCGGGTCGGGGAAGTCGCCGGTGAGCGTGTGGAACGCGGTGTTGGAGGCGTAGAGGGCGGTCAGCTCGGCGAGGAGGGGATCGCCGAGGGGGAGCGCGGGCAGGGGGTCGAGGATCACGTGGGGAACGTACCCGGGCGGGGAGGGTTTCGACGCGCCGTAGGGGCGTGGGTGCCCGGTTCGGTGCCGGCCGGTCGTGGCCTGTCGCGCAGTTCCCCGCGCCCCTGGGGAGGAGCACCCCGGGCCGGTCGTCCGGCCCGGGGCCTCCACCATGCGCGGGCGTCGATCAGACGTTCACGCCGAAGTCCTGGGCGATGCCGACCAGGCCCGAGGCGTAGCCCTGGCCGACCGCGCGGAACTTCCACTCGGCGCCGTTGCGGTAGAGCTCGCCGAAGACCATGGCCGTCTCCGTCGCCGCGTCCTCCGACAGGTCGTAGCGGGCGATCTCGGCGCCGCCGGCCTGGTTGACGATGCGGATGTAGGCGTTGCGGACCTGGCCGAAGTTCTGGCTGCGGTTCTCGGCGTCGTAGATCGAGACCGGGAAGACGATCTTGTCGATGTCGGCCGGGAGGGCGGCGAGGTTGACGTTGATCGCCTCGTCGTCGCCGGCGCCCTCGCCCGTGCGGTTGTCGCCGGTGTGCACGATGGAGTTGTCCGGCGTCTGCTTGTTGTTGAAGAAGACGAAGTGGGCGTCCGAGTAGACCTTGCCCTGCGTGTTGACCGCGATCGCCGAGGCGTCGAGGTCGAAGTCCGTGCCGGTGGTGGTGCGGACGTCCCAGCCGAGGCCCACGGTGACGGCGGTCAGGCCCGGAGCCTCCTTGGTGAGCGAGACGTTGCCACCCTTGGACAGGCTTACAGCCATTGTTGGGAGTCCCTTCCCTCGTTTACATGCGGCGAAGAAGCTGCGGCACCGAAGCTACAGCTACCCCCATGAACGTGGAGAGGGGTACGCGAGGTTCCAGGTCCTTTACTTTCTTTACCCGCCGTTATTGGGATGACGTGGACGGGACAGAAGCGGGAACATGGACGGCATGTCCGGTCACCACGTCATCCGCGGCTCCGTCTCCCTGCCCGAGGCCGAGCTCATGTGGCGTTTCTCGCGGTCGTCGGGGCCGGGCGGGCAGCACGTCAACACCAGCGACTCGAAGGTCGAGCTGAGCTTCGACCTGGCGAAGACCGAGGCGCTGCCCCCGGTGTGGAAGCAGCGGGCCCTGGAGCGGCTGGCCGGGCGGCTGGTCGACGGGGTCGTCACCGTGCGGTCCTCCGAGCACCGCTCCCAGTGGCGCAACCGCGAGGCCGCCGCCGTACGCCTCGCCGCGCTCCTCGCCGAGGCCACGGCGCCCCCGCCCAAGCCCCGCAAGCCGACCCGGATCCCCCGGGGCATCAACGAGCGCCGGCTTCGGGAGAAGAAGCAGCGCTCGGAGACCAAGCAGGGGCGCTCCGCGCGGCACTGGAACTAGGACAGCTCCAGGACGCCTACCGTCTGGCCTCCGCTGACCTCTCCGTTCGTACGGAAGCCGAGTCCGAGGTAGAAGTCCCCCGGGCCGTCGGGGCCCGGGTGCCAGGTGACGTAGAGCTGTGCGCTGCCGCGCCGGCGCAGTTCGGCCGCCACCGACTCGACGGCGAACCGGCCGTACCCCTTGCCCTGCTCCCCGGCCGCGATGTTCAGCCGCCACAGGCCCGAGCGGCGGACGCTGCCGTCCTCGTACCAGTCGATGTCGAGGAAGGCGACCGGGCGGTCGCCGTCGACGATCAGGCGGGGCCAGGCCGCGCCAGGATGGACGTAGGCCTCCGCGAGGGACTTCACGACGGGGGCGACCGCGTGTTCCTGGTCGGGGCGGACGCCGATGCCCAGGGCGGCATCGAGGTTCGCGGGGGTGATCTCTTCGAGGCGCGGGCCGGTCGTGGTCATGCGCGCACCCTAGGCAGCCCGCAGGAACCCCGGCCAGCGGATTTCCCCTCGGCCCGACTGCCGGTATCTCCTCAGCCCAACTGCCGGTACCGGCCCCGGAAATACGTCAGCGGGCCCCCCTCCGCGCTCGGCACCCCTGCCGTCAGCACGCGGCCGATCACCAGTGTGTGGTCGCCGGCGGGCACGCGTTGCTCGGTGCGGCACTCCAGGACGGCCAGGGCGCCGCCGACCAGCGGGGCGTCGGTGTACTCGCCGCGCGTGAAGGGGATGTCGGCGAACAGCAGCCGGTCGCTGAGGCGGCCCTTCATGGCGAAGCGGCCCGCGATGTGCCGCTGGCTCTCGGAGAGGACCGAGACCGCCCACTGGTCCTGCTCCTCCAGCAGCTCGTCCATGCGGGAGCCCTCCCGCAGGCTCACCAGCACCAGAGGCGGGTCCAGGGACACCGACATGAAGGCCGTGGCCGTCATGCCGACGTCCTCGCCGCCCGGCGCCGTGGGATCGTCCGGGTCGAGCGGCGGCTCCTGCGCGGTCACCAGGACCACGCCCGAGGCCAGCCGGGACATGGCGGCGCGGAACTCGTCGTTGCTCACCCCCTCAGCATGCCCGGCGGCGGGCGACGGAATGATCGGGGACGTGGCTGCGGGAGTGTTCGGCACACCGGGAACGCTAATCTCCGCTCCGCGGGCCCCGCATCGGGCTCCCGCCCGATCACGGTCCTAGGACCACCGACGGACATCCGCGGCCGTGGGACGGGTACGGGAAAAACATGTGCGCAACCCGACAAAGTTTGCGTTCGGTAGACGGACGTGAAAACGCAGAAACTCCACTCAATTGTTCAGGTTTGCCTGTGACTTGAGTCACAAGGGGCAGGAATTGTTGACCCTGTGTACCGAGTGAGCAGCGCGCTGTGATTCAGTGGCGGGGAAGCTGCCAGGGCGATACGCCGACGAGAACCCTTGAATCGCTGCGAGTAATCGGGGGGAGGGCGAGCATGGAGACCGAGTCGGAGCCCTACGTCCGTCTTGCGTCCCTGCGACAACTGCACCAGGTCATGGCCGACATGAACACGGCCCGCAGCCTGGCGGACACACTGCAGACCGTCGCGGAGGGTGTCGTCACCGCCCTCGGGTACGAGCTGGCGTGCGTGAACCTCGTACGGCCGGACGGCGACCTCGTGGTCGCCGCCTTCGCCGGCAACCCCGCCGCCGAGGCCCTCATCACCGGCCGCGTCGGCTCGCGCGAGTCCTGGGAACGCCGCCTCGGCATGGGCGAGCACTGGGGCGACCTGGTCTTCATACCGCACACCGAGGGCTGGGTCCTCGACGACGACGACGTCCCGCAGTGGTACACCGACGGCCCCGCCCCCCGCTTCGAGGACGAGTGGCACCCGGCCGACCGGCTCTTCGCCCCCATGTACGCGCCGGGCCCGCAGGGCAGCGCGGCGGGCGGCGAACTGATCGGCGTGCTCTCCGTGGACCGGCCGCGCAACGGCCGCCGGCCCGGAGCCTGGGGCCGCGAGGCGCTCCAGATGTACGCCTTCCAGGCCGCCATCGCCATCAGCAACGCCCGGCTGCGCGCCAACATGCAGCGCGCGCTGGTCCGCCTGGAGCGCGAGCAGCAGGCGCTGCGGGCGAGCGAGGAAAGCTTCCGGCAGGCCTTCGAGTACGCACCGTCCGGCATGGCCATCGCCGAGATGGGCGGCGACCAGCACGGCCGGATCCTGCGCACCAACGACGCGCTGTGCCGGCTGCTGGGCCGGCCCGCCTCCGCGATGCGCCGCTACTCCTTCTCCGACCTGGTCCACCCCGAGGACATAGGCACCCTGCTGCGCACCTCGGCGGAGGGCGGACGCGCGGAGCTGCGCCTCGGCCGCCGGGACGGCACGTACGTCTGGGTCAGCCTGCGCAACAGTGTGGTCGCCGACGCCGCCGACGGCCCGCGCTTCCTCCTCACCCACGTCGAGGACATCGAGGAGCGCAAGCGCCGCGAACTCCAGCTCGCCCACCGCGCCTCGCACGACTCGCTCACCGGCCTGCCGAACTCCGCGGAGTTGCGCTCGCGCCTGTCCGCCCGGCTCTGTCAACGCGCGTCGTCCCCGCACACCGTCGTGGAATCCGTCGACGCGGCCTACGGCCATCCCGACTTCGACGTGGCCGGGCCCGGCTTCGACTTCCGGCAGGGCGCCGAGCCGTACGACGCCTACGACCACCATGTGCACACCGTCGCCCCGGACGGGGGCCACGACGACGGCACCAAGGGCCTCGCCGTGCTCTTCTGCGACCTCGACGGCTTCAAGTCGATCAACGACCGGTTCGGGCACAACGCGGGTGACGCGGTTCTCATCGAGGTCGCCCGGCGGCTGAGCAACGGCGTCCGTGACGGGGACACCGTCGCCCGGCTCGGGGGTGACGAATTCGTCATCCTGGCCGACGGGCTGGGGCGCGCCGACGCGCAGGACCTCGCGGTCCGGCTGCGCAACGAGATCATCCAGCCCATCCGCGCCGAAGGGCGGGCCGTCCGGGTCGGTGCCAGCTTCGGCATCGGATGGGCACACTGTGGAATGACGGCGGACGAAGTGTTGAAATCCGCTGACGAGCGGATGTACGTCGAGAAACGATCTCGTCCCAAACAACACAGACGCGCCGGGTGAAGCCCTGGTCAGCGAGTTGATGCGGTCTGGGTCACCCGTTTGGGTCTCTGGGAGCGGGTAGGCTCGCTAACTCACCCGTGTACCGCATGCACCGCACCTGACTGAGGAGACCAAGGGATGACGCCCGGCAACAACGGCGCGAGCACGCCCGAGGACGACGACCCGTTCGGCTATCTCTACGCCGACGGGCAGGCCAACGGAGCCCAGCCGCCGTCCGGGGGCTACGGCTACCCGAACTCGGTCAACCGGGTGCGGGCTGTCGGCACCCGCCCGTACGGCCAGCAGCAGCCGCAGGCCGCTCAGACCGCGCCCTACGGCCAGGTCCCTCAGCAGGCTGCCCAGAGCCCCGGCCGGCCCAACGCGCACTACGCGGCGCCGGAGACGCTTCCGGGCGGTGCGCAGACCGTGCAGCACCACACGCCGGCCGGTGGCGGCGGCGGCCGGGGTGGCCGCGGCCCGAACCACAAGGGCCTGCTGATCGGCGCGATAGCGGTGGTCGCCGCGGTCGTCGTCGGCATCGGTGTGGCCATGCTGGGCGGCGACAAGGACAAGGACGACGCGTCCGACGAGGTGGGCACGAAGCCGACCCAGTCCCAGGAGTCGAAGCCGAGCCCTTCGGCGAGCAAGGGCGGCGAGAGCAAGGTGGAACTGCCGCAGACCGACGCGAAGGCGCTGCGGCTCGGCGGCGCCGCGACCCTCGCCCAGGACGTCAAGGGCGCCGAGTCCGAGGGCGGCATCTACGTCGGGAACCTCAACCAGGTCGGTTCCTCGGTGACGTGGACCGTCAACGGTGTCCCCAAGGACGGCCCCTACACCCTCTTCGCCCGCTACAGCACGGTGGACGAGGACCAGAAGATGACGCTGACCGTCAACGGCAAGCCGTTCGGCAACAAGCTCAACCTGGGCAACTTCACGCACACCTCGGACGGCGACTTCACCAAGGGCTGGACCAAGACCTACGCCTATCCGACCCTCACCAAGGGCACCAACACGATCACGGTCTCCTGCGAGGACGGCGACAAGTGCAACGTCCTGCTGGACAAGCTGTGGCTGAAGGCGGGCCAGGTCAAGGACTGAGCCGGCTAGGTGTATTGATCACGAGCGTTGTTGACAGGGCCGGGGTCTTGATCACGGCGAAGACCTCCGGTGTGGTGGAGGTGTCTAAGCTGCACCGCACACGG